>NZ_QAJM01000022.1:0-47543 GCF_003852405.1 Pseudomonas sp. KBW05 | reverse complement strand
TAGCGGAGCCCCTTTTAAGGGGCTTTTTGTTAGCTGGACACTTTCAACGCCGCTGTTCGACGGCGTTTCAAGGATGGGCGTTTCGCCCATTTTTTTATTTTGCACAGCATGCACATACATGCACGAGGGGGTTCAGGTGTCGAGCAAGCTAGAAGAGTTGCAGGCCTTGCTGGCCCCGGTGGTCGTGGCCCTAGGCTATGAATGCTGGGGTATTGAGTTTTCGGCTCAAGGTCGCCACTCAATGTTGCGCGTTTATATCGATAAAGAGGGCGGTGTGCTGGTGGACGATTGCGCCATTGTCAGCCGTCAGATCAGCGGTGTCCTGGATGTTGAAGATCCAATCTCCGTTGAATACACCCTCGAAGTTTCCTCGCCAGGCATGGAACGCCCACTGTTCACTATCGAGCAGTTTGCTAAATATGCCGGTGACCAAGTGAAGATCAAGCTGCGCTCCCCTTTTGAAGGGCGACGCAATTTTCAGGGCCTTCTGCGCGGTGTAGAAGAGCAGGATGTCGTGGTGCAGGTAGATGACCATGAGTTCCTGTTGCCGATCGATATGATCGACAAGGCCAACATTATTCCCAGTTTTGACTGAGACGCGGATCCCGCGGATCCAATGGCTTGCGAAAGGCGAGGCGTACGATGAGCAAAGAAGTACTGCTGGTTGTTGAGTCGGTATCCAACGAAAAGGGTGTACCGGCAAGCGTGATTTTTGAAGCGTTGGAGCTGGCCCTGGCCACTGCTACCAAAAAGCGTTTTGAAGACGAAGTTGATCTGCGTGTGGAAATCAACCGCCACACCGGTGCCTACGAGACTTTCCGTCGCTGGACGGTCGTCGAAGAGGACGATCTTGATGATCCGGCCATCGAAACCTGGCCGAGCAAGGTTGCGCAAACGCATCCTGGCGCCAAGGTCGGTGATGTCGTCGAAGAAAAGATCGAGTCCATCGAGTTCGGCCGCATTGCTGCACAGACTGCCAAGCAAGTCATCGTGCAGAAAGTCCGCGAAGCCGAGCGCGCGCAAGTCGTTGACGCTTATCGCGAGCGCCTGGGTGAAATCATCTCCGGCACCGTGAAAAAAGTGACCCGCGACAACGTGATCGTCGACCTGGGCAACAACGCCGAAGCGTTGCTGGCTCGCGAAGACATCATCTCTCGCGAAACCTTCCGTGTTGGCGTGCGTCTGCGTGCGCTGCTCAAGGAAATCCGCACCGAGAACCGTGGCCCTCAGCTGATCCTGTCGCGCACCGCGCCGGAAATGCTGATCGAGCTGTTCCGCATCGAAGTGCCGGAAATCGCCGAAGGCCTGATCGAAGTCATGGCTGCGTCCCGCGACCCGGGTTCGCGCGCCAAGATCGCGGTCCGTTCCAAGGACAAACGCATCGACCCGCAGGGCGCTTGCATTGGTATGCGCGGTTCGCGCGTCCAGGCAGTGTCGGGCGAATTGGGCGGTGAGCGTGTGGATATCGTCCTGTGGGACGACAACCCGGCGCAGTTCGTGATCAACGCCATGTCGCCGGCTGAAGTGGCGGCAATTATCGTTGACGAAGATGCCCATGCAATGGACATCGCCGTTGGCGCAGACAATCTGGCTCAGGCCATTGGTCGTGGTGGTCAGAACGTGCGTCTGGCCAGCCAACTGACCGGTTGGACCCTGAACGTGATGACCGAATCGGACATCCAGGCTAAGCAGCAAGCTGAAACCGGTGACATCCTGCGCAACTTCATCGACGAGCTGGAAGTCGACGAAGATTTGGCACAGGTGCTGGTAGATGAAGGCTTCACCAGTCTGGAAGAGATTGCCTACGTACCGTTGGAAGAAATGCTCAACATCGACGGCTTTGACGAAGACACCGTCAACGAGCTTCGCGCTCGGGCCAAGGATCGTTTGTTGACTAAAGCCATCGCTACTGAGGAAAAGCTGGCAGACGCCCATCCGGCCGAAGACCTGCTCTCGCTTGAGGGTATGGACAAGGATTTGGCGATGGAACTGGCGGTGCGCGGCGTAATTACCCGCGAAGACCTGGCCGAGCAGTCTATTGACGATCTGCTCGACATCGACGGCATTGACGATGATCGTGCCGGCAAGTTGATCATGGCCGCCCGAGCCCATTGGTTCGAGTAACTAGGCGCGGCCTGAGGAGAGAAGTGCATGACGCAAGTCACGGTGAAACAACTGGCCGATGAGGTCAAAACACCGGTAGAGCGCCTGTTGCAGCAGATGCGTGAGGCAGGTCTGCCGCACACCGCCGCCGATGAAGGTGTGAGCGATAGTGAGAAGCAGTCTTTGCTGACTCACTTGAAGAGCAGCCACAAGGCGAAAGTGGAAGAACCGCGCAAGATTACATTGCAGCGCAAAACCACCAGCACCCTGCGTGTTGCTGGTAGCAAGAGCATCAGCGTTGAAGTACGCAAGAAGAAAGTCTTCGTACAACGCAGCCCGGAAGAAATCGAAGCCGAGCGCAAACGCGAACTGGAAGAACGTCGCGCAGTAGAAAATGCTGCTCGTCAGAAGGCTGAAGAAGAGTCCAAGCGTCGCGCCGAAGAAGAAGCGCGTCGCCAGCCTGCTGCTGCGCAACCTGCTGCCACTGAAGCGGTCGCTGCGCCTGTTGAAGCTGTGCGTGAGGCCGCTCCGGTTGCCGCTGCACCTGCTCCTGCAGCAGACGCTCGCAAGCGTGACGAACCTCGTCGCCCGGACAAACCACGTGCCGACGATAACAATCGTCGCAGCGGCGGTGGCGATGGCGAGCGCAAAAACGCTCCGCATCGTGCTTCGGTCAAAGAGAAAGCGCCTGCTCCACGTGTTGCCCCACGTACTACCGACGAAGAAAGCGATGGCTTCCGTCGTGGTGGTCGCGGCAAGGCCAAGCTGAAAAAACGCAACGCCCACGGTTTCCAGAGCCCAACCGGCCCTGTCGTGCGTGAAGTGAAGATCGGCGAGACCATCACTGTTGGCGATCTCGCCCAGCAGATGTCGGTCAAGGCAGCTGAAATCATCAAGTTCATGTTCAAGCTGGGTACTCCGGCCACCATCAACCAGGTACTGGATCAGGAAACTGCTCAACTGGTTGCTGAAGAGCTGGGCCACAAAGTGACCCTGGTCAGCGACACCGCCCTGGAAGATTCCCTGGCCGAGTCCCTGAAGTTTGAAGGTGAGGCCGTTTCCCGTGCACCGGTTGTGACCGTAATGGGCCACGTTGACCACGGTAAAACTTCCCTGCTCGACTACATCCGTCGTGCCAAGGTTGCTGCTGGCGAAGCCGGTGGTATTACCCAGCACATCGGTGCGTACCACGTTGAAACCGAGCGCGGCATGGTCACCTTCCTCGACACCCCTGGTCACGCTGCGTTTACCGCAATGCGTGCCCGTGGTGCCAAGGCGACCGACATCGTGATCCTGGTCGTTGCAGCGGACGACGGCGTAATGCCGCAGACCATTGAAGCTGTCCAGCACGCCAAGGCTGCCGGTGTTCCTCTGGTCGTTGCCGTGAACAAAATCGACAAGCCGGGCGCTGATCTCGATCGCATCCGTAGCGAACTGTCGGTTCACGGCGTGACGTCTGAAGAGTGGGGCGGCGAGACGCCATTCGTATCGGTTTCCGCGAAGATGGGTACCGGCGTTGACGAACTGCTCGAAGCCGTTCTGCTGCAAGCCGAAGTTCTGGAACTGACCGCTACCCCATCGGCCCCTGGCCGTGGCGTTGTGGTTGAGTCCCGTCTCGACAAGGGCCGTGGCCCGGTTGCGACCGTCCTGGTTCAAGACGGTACCCTGCGCCAAGGCGACATGGTCCTGGTCGGTTCGAACTACGGCCGTGTACGTGCCATGCTCGACGAGAACGGCAAGCCAATCAAGGAAGCAGGTCCTGCTATCCCGGTCGAGATCCTTGGCCTGGACGGTACCCCGGACGCTGGCGACGAGATGAGCGTAGTGGCCGACGAGAAGAAAGCCCGTGAAGTGGCTCTGTTCCGTCAAGGCAAGTTCCGCGAAGTCAAGCTGGCCCGTGCTCACGCCGGCAAGCTGGAAAACATCTTCGAGAACATGGGCCAGGAAGAGAAGAAGACGCTTAACATCGTCCTCAAATCTGACGTACGTGGTTCCCTCGAAGCGTTGAACGGCGCCTTGAACGGCCTGGGTAACGACGAAGTGCAAGTGCGCGTTGTCGGTGGCGGTGTCGGTGGTATCACCGAGTCCGACGCCAACCTGGCACTGGCTTCCAACGCTGTACTGTTCGGTTTCAACGTGCGTGCCGATGCTGGCGCTCGCAAGATCGTCGAGCAGGAAGGCCTGGACATGCGTTACTACAACGTCATCTACGACATCATCGAAGACGTCAAGAAAGCCCTTACCGGCATGCTTGGCAGCGACGTCCGGGAGAACATCCTGGGTATCGCCGAAGTACGTGACGTGTTCCGCTCGCCGAAATTCGGCGCGATCGCCGGTTGCATGGTTGTCGAAGGCACCGTGTACCGTAACCGTCCAATCCGTGTACTGCGTGAAGACATCGTTATCTTCGAAGGCGAGCTGGAATCCCTTCGCCGCTTCAAGGATGACGCTTCCGAAGTACGTGCCGGCATGGAATGCGGTATCGGCGTCAAGAGCTACAACGACGTCAAGGTTGGCGACAAGATCGAAGTCTTCGAGAAGGTTCAGGTTGCTCGCAGCCTCTAACTCGCGCACTTCCGGAGCCACGCAGCGTGTGGGCATGCAAATGCCCCGTGCAGCGTACGGACTCTAAACGCAACGCCCGGTCTGGCTTTTGTCAGGCCGGGCGTTTGCCGCTTTCAGACCCCACGGGTTTCACCGTGTGGCAGTAACAGGTAACAAGACATGGCAAAAGAATACAGCCGTACCCAGCGTATCGGCGATCAGATGCAGCGTGAGCTGGCCCAACTGATCCGTCGTGAAGTCAAAGACCCACGCGTTGGCCTGGTGACCATCACCGCCGTTGAAGTGAGCCGTGACGTTGGTCACGCCAAGATCTTCATCACCGTGATGGGGCAGGACAACAGCGAAGAAATCGCGCAAAGTATCAAGGTGCTCAACTCGGCTGCAGGCTTCCTGCGCATGCAGTTGGCCCGTGAAATGAAGCTGCGCAGTGTTCCCCAGCTGCACTTCCACTACGACGAGAGCGTCGTGCGTGGTGCGCACCTGTCGGCACTGATCGAGCGCGCCGTGGCTGAAGACAGCCAGCACCCGTCCACACCTGAAGACGCCAAGGAGTAAGTGGTGGCTCAGGTCAAACGTATCCGTCGCAACGTCAGTGGCATCATTCTGCTCGACAAACCCATTGGCTTTACCTCCAATGCTGCCTTGCAGAAGGTCCGCTGGCTGCTCAATGCCGAGAAGGCCGGGCACACCGGCAGTCTCGATCCCTTGGCCACCGGGGTGTTGCCGTTGTGCTTTGGCGAGGCCACCAAGTTCTCGCAATACCTGCTCGATTCCGACAAGGGTTACGAAACCCTGATGCAACTGGGCAAGACCACCACCACGGCGGATGCCGAAGGTGATGTTTTGCAGGTTCGCGACGTGACCGTTGGTCGTGCAGATATTGAAGCCGCTTTACCCGGTTTTCGTGGGCAAATCAGTCAGATACCGCCCATGTACTCGGCGCTCAAGCGTGATGGGCAGCCTCTTTACAAGCTGGCACGTGCGGGCGAAGTAGTGGAGCGCGAACCGCGTTCTGTTACTATTGCGCGCTTGGAATTGCTCGCCTGTGAAGGTGACACTGCGCGCCTGGCCGTGGACTGCAGCAAAGGCACCTATATCCGTACCCTGGTGGAAGATATTGGTGAAAAGCTCGGTTGCGGCGCGTACGTTGCAGAACTGCGACGCACCCAGGCCGGCCCTTTCACCCTGGCCCAGACGGTCACGCTGGAAGAGTTGGAAGCCGTGCACGCCGAAGGCGGCAATGAAGCAGTTGATCGCTTCCTGATGCCATCGGACAGCGGTTTGCTGGATTGGCCATTGCTGCACTTCTCGGAGCACAGCGCGTTCTACTGGCTTAACGGCCAGCCGGTACGTGCCCCGGACGCTCCGAAGTTCGGCATGGTGCGGGTACAAGATCATAACGGTCGCTTTATCGGTATCGGTGAAGTGAGCGAAGACGGGCGCATCGCGCCGCGTCGACTGATTCGGTCAGAATGACCGAACGAGGGTGGCTGTTAACAGGCACGGTCACTTCCTCATTTTTAGATACAGGGATTTGTCCCTGGCCTGTTGAAGCTGTTTCTTTGAAACAGTTTCCTGATAAAAGGATTGCCTCATGGCTCTCGACGTTCAAGAAAAAGCACAAATCGTTGCTGACTATCAGCAAGCTGTTGGTGACACTGGTTCGCCAGAAGTGCAAGTTGCACTGCTGACCCACAACATCAACAAGCTGCAAGGTCACTTCAAGGCCAACGGTAAAGATCACCACTCCCGTCGTGGTCTGATCCGCATGGTAAACCAGCGTCGTAAGCTGCTGGACTACCTGAAAGGCAAGGATCTGGGTCGTTATCAGACTCTGATCGGTCGCCTGGGTCTGCGTCGCTAATAAGCGATTGCGCTAGAGGTTGGTTGTCTGCCGTGTGTCAGTGGGATTCCCGCTGGCCCATGGCAGGCTCCCAGCCTCAAGTTTTATCTGGATACACGTTTTACCCTGGACGAGGCTCGGGCCGATTCCCGAGATTGCCCAAGAATTTCGCAAGAAGACAAGTTCCCCAAGAGCCACAAAGAAGGTAGGACACCGTGAACCCGGTTATCAAAAAATTCCAGTTCGGTCAGTCGACCGTTACCCTCGAGACAGGCCGTATCGCCCGTCAAGCCTCCGGCGCAGTGCTGGTTACCGTTGATGACGACGTGACCGTATTGGTGACCGTTGTTGGCGCCAAGACCGCTGACCCAAGCAAAGGCTTCTTCCCTCTTTCCGTTCACTACCAGGAAAAGACTTACGCTGCCGGTAAGATCCCTGGTGGTTTCTTCAAGCGCGAAGGCCGTCCTTCCGAGAAAGAAACCCTGACTTCCCGACTGATCGACCGTCCGATCCGTCCGCTGTTCCCAGAAGGCTTCATGAACGAAGTGCAGGTTGTCTGCACCGTCGTTTCCACCAGCAAGAAGACCGATCCGGACATCGCTGCGATGATCGGTACCTCGGCTGCCCTGGCTATCTCCGGTATCCCGTTCGACGGCCCGATCGGCGCCGCCCGTGTTGCTTTCCACGAAAGCACCGGCTACCTGCTGAACCCGACTTACGAGCAACAGAAAGCATCGAGCCTGGACATGGTCGTTGCCGGTACCTCGGAAGCCGTATTGATGGTTGAATCGGAAGCCAAAGAGCTGACCGAAGACCAGATGCTGGGCGCCGTACTGTTCGCTCACGACGAGTTCCAGTCTGTCATCAAGGCTGTAACCGAGCTGGCTGCCGAAGCTGCCAAGCCAACCTGGACCTGGGCTCCACAGGCCGAAGCGACCGAACTGCTGGGCGCTATCCGCTCCGAGTTCGGCACTGCGATCTCCGACGCCTACACCATCACCGTCAAGGCCGATCGCTACGCTCGCCTGGGCGAGTTGAAGGATCAGGTTGTGGCCAAGCTGTCCGGTGAAGAAGGCCAGCCTTCGTCCAGCGAAGTCAAAGCCGCTTTCGGCGAAATCGAATACCGCACCGTTCGCGAAAACATCGTTAACGGCAAGCCACGTATCGACGGTCGCGATACCAAGACCGTACGTCCGCTGAACATCGAAGTCGGCGTTCTGCCGAAGACTCACGGTTCGGCGCTGTTCACCCGTGGTGAAACCCAGGCCCTGGTAGTCGCGACTCTGGGCACCGCCCGTGACGCACAGCTGCTGGACACCCTGGAAGGCGAGAAAAAAGACCCGTTCATGCTGCACTACAACTTCCCTCCGTTCTCGGTGGGCGAGTGTGGTCGCATGGGTGGCGCTGGTCGTCGTGAAATCGGTCACGGCCGTCTGGCCCGTCGTTCGATCGCAGCCATGCTGCCGGCTGCCGACGTGTTCCCGTACACCATCCGTGTTGTGTCGGAAATCACCGAGTCCAACGGTTCCAGCTCCATGGCTTCCGTTTGCGGTGCTTCCCTGGCACTGATGGACGCCGGTGTGCCGATGAAGGCACCGGTTGCCGGTATCGCCATGGGCCTGGTTAAAGAAGGCGAGAAGTTCGCCATCCTGACCGACATCCTGGGTGACGAAGACCACCTGGGCGACATGGACTTCAAAGTAGCGGGTACCGCCAAAGGTGTTACCGCGCTGCAGATGGACATCAAGATCAAAGGCATCACCGAAGAGATCATGGAGATCGCCCTGGGCCAAGCCCTGGAAGCGCGCCTGAACATCCTCGGCCAGATGAACCAGATCATTGGTCAGTCCCGTACCGAACTGTCGGAAAATGCTCCGACCATGATCGCGATGAAAATCGACACCGACAAAATCCGTGATGTTATCGGTAAAGGCGGCGCGACCATCCGTGCGATCTGTGAAGAGACCAAGGCTTCGATCGATATCGAAGACGACGGCTCGATCAAGATCTTCGGCGAAACCAAGGAAGCGGCTGAGGCAGCACGCCAGCGCGTCCTGGGCATCACCGCTGAAGCCGAGATCGGCAAGATCTACGTCGGTAAGGTTGAGCGCATCGTCGACTTCGGTGCATTCGTCAACATCCTGCCGGGCAAAGACGGTCTGGTGCACATCTCCATGCTGAGCGACGCTCGTGTTGAGAAAGTGACCGACATCCTGAAAGAAGGCCAGGAAGTGGAAGTGCTGGTACTGGACGTGGACAACCGCGGCCGCATCAAACTGTCCATCAAGGACGTAGCAGCAGCCAAGGCTTCGGGCGTTTAATCACCCCCAGGCTTCACGCTGAAAAAAAGGACTCTTCGGAGTCCTTTTTTTATGGGCGTTGAAAAAGCGTAGAGGCAAGACCGACGCAAAAGCCGCAACTTGCATGCAGGCACGAGGACCTTCATGCAAGTTGCACGATTCCGGAAATTAGCTGTTTTTATAAGTCATTGTTTTAAAAGGGTTTTATGGGTCTGCGAAACTTGGCACAGCGCCTGCAATATCTCTATCAACGCTGCAGCATCAAGGTACACACACTGCAGACTATTAATAAAACAGGAGTTACTCGTATGAAGAAGTTCGCTCTCGCTACCGCCACTGCTACCGCCCTGACCCTGGCCATGGCCAACGTTGCCTTTGCTCAGACTTCTCAAGCGCCTATGACCCTGGCCGCCGGCGAAGTGACCAAAGCCAAGGAGTCCACCTCGGACACTTGGATCACCACCAAAGTCAAAGCTGACCTGCTGACCGAAAAGGGCATTCCAGGCTCGGATATCAAGGTTGAAACCAACAAAGGTGTGGTTACCCTGTCGTCTGACGTAGAAATCTCCGAATCGCAGAAAGCCACCGCTGTTGCGATCACCAAGAAAATCAAAGGCGTGAAAGCGGTCTCTGCTGACAGCCTGCATGCTGGCGGTGCCTACAAAGCCGACAACGTAGACAAGACCAAAAGCGCTGCCGCTGGCGCCAAAGAGTCTACTTCCGATACCTGGATCACCACCAAAGTGAAAGCTGACCTGGTAACCGAGAAAGGCATTCCTGGCACCGACATCAAAGTCGAAACCAACAAAGGTGTCGTTTCCCTGTCTTCGACTGCTGCAGTGACCGAAGCACAGAAAACCACCGCGGTGAACATCACCAAGCAAATCAAAGGCGTTAAAGCTGTATCGGCCGATGGCCTGAAAGCAGAGTAATGCCCAACGTATCGTCTTGAACAAAGCGTCGGCGGCAACGAGCGAGCCAGATATCCGCTCAATGCACCTCACGTGTTCATGCGACCGACCACAGGGATGTGGTCATTACAGGCCCCGGCACTTGTGTCGGGGCCTGTTCTATTGTGGCTTGGAATAAGGATTCCGAGGCGACGCAGAACCAATGTGGGAGCGGGCTTGCTCGCGAAGGCGGTGGATCAGTCAACTGATGTGTGAATGACACACCGCCTTCGCGAGCAAGCCCGCTCCCACACAAGCCCGCTCCCACACTTACATTTGCAATACTCGCTGCTTACTCGGCATCCAGATGCAACGGTGTCACCACCCGACCATCTTTCTCCGCCTGACCCAGGTTGGCATCAATGAAGTACACCCGGTCATCTTCCAGCTGGCCCTTGTCCACCAGGTAGTCCTTGATGGTGCTTGCACGGTCCTGGCCGAGTTGGCGCAGCAGTACGTCACTGGTGCTCCAGAACTTGATCACGCCGTCACGCAGCTTCGCGGTGCGGTCGCTGTCGCTCAGGTCTTTCCATTCTGCCGGAGGTTGTTGTTTCAGGCGGGTACGGTAGATGCCTTCCAGCAACGGCGCCTTTTCCTTCTCCGGTACAACCAGCAGCGAGGCCTGGGCGGGAACCTTGTCGCCACGTCGCTGGAGGATCTTGTAGTAGTTGTATTGGTATTCACGCTCCAGACGTTCGGCGGCCAGGAACGGCCCGTCGCTGCTGGCAGCGGCCGTGCCTTCGATTTCCAGGCGCAGGGCCGGGCGTTCTTTCAGGGCCTTGGCCAGGGTGTTCAAGGCGCCTTCGGCGTCCTTGTTCAGCTCGCTGGAACCTGCGGCGAAGGACACATTGCCCAAGTCCTCCGCGCCACCGCCGGTAACCAACCCACCGATAAACTTGAACGGTGCCGTTGCCGCGCGCACCACCAGGTTGCGCAGGGTTTGCCACACGATCGGCATCACGCTGAACTGTGGGTTGTTGAGGTCGCCCGTCACCGGCAGCTCGATGGAGATCTTGCCATCGGAGTCCTTGAGCAAGGCGATGGCCAGGCGAATCGGCAAGTCCACGGCGTCGGCGCTGTCGACTTTCTCGCCCAGTTGCAGTTGCTCGACCACCACCTTGTTTTCGGCTTTCAACTGGCCTTTGGTGATCACGTAATGCAGGTCGAGATTGAGCCGGCCCTTGCGGATACGGAAACCGGCGAATTTGCCGGAGTAGGGGGTCAGGGTCGTCAACTCGACCCGTTTGAAGCTGGTGGCGATATCCAGCGCCGCCATCGGATCAAACGGGTTCACGCTGCCCTTGATGGTCACCGGCGCGTAGCGATCCACCTTGCCCTTGATATCGACGCTGGCGGGCTTGGCCTGGCGGCTGTCGATCGTGCCGATCTGCCCGTTGAGTTGCTGAATGGCGGTGGCAAAGTTGGGTGTCAGGCTGAAGTCGGCAAAGTTGGCCGAACCGTCGTTGATCGCAATCTGCCCGATACGAATGCCCAGCGGCTTGTCTTTGCTGGCCGGTTTCGGGCTTTTATCGGGCGCTTGTGGAATCAGCAAGTCATCGACGTTGGTGGTGCGGTCGTCGTTGATCATGAAACGCGCATAGGGTTGCAGGAGGTTGACCTTGTCGATCGACAGGCTCTCGCCGTGCTGGTAGTTGACGCCTTCGACCACCAGGCGCTGCCATTTGAGGAAGTCGCGGGTCTTGAGGGTGTCGAGGGTGTGCAGCTGGTCGACCTGGGCGCGTCCGGTGATTTGCAGCTTCAGAGGATCGGCGCTTTTGAGGTTCACATCCAGGTTGCTGCCGAGCATGCCGCTACGCAGTTCCAGGCGAATAAACGGGCTGATATAGGCCTGGGCAACCCGCAGGTCGATGTCTTGGGTATTGACCTTGAGTTTGGCACTGATCGGGTTCAAGTTGACCTCGCCCGTCGCGAGGATCTTGCCCTGCTTGCCCAGGCCGGTATCGACCTTCAGGGTAAACGGGCTTTGGTTGAGGCTGTCGAAGTTCTGCACGTCGACGTTCAGCGGGCCCAGCTCCAACGCGACGGCTGGTTTGACCTGACGGTCGGCCAGATGCACCTGATAGTTACGCAGTTGCACGTCCTTGAGCAGCACTTGCCACGGCTTGCTTGGCGCGGCCGGTGCTGTTTTTGGCGAATCGGCAGTGGCCGGTGCGGTGGCCGGTTCAGGCTTCGCGGTCGGCTTGCTCGGCTGGCTGGCGAACAGTTTCTGCCAGTCCAGTTGGCCGTCGGCTTCGCGGGCAGCCCAGGTTTCCAGTTTGTTGCTGCGAATCTTGCCCACCACCACCTGTTGCTTGGCCAGGTCCACGGTGGTTTCGCTGACGTCCAGGCGCTCCAGGCGCACCAGTGGCCGGCCATCCGGGGCCTTGATGGCAAACGGTGCGATGCTGGCGGCAGTGTTGGTCAGGTTCAGCTCGGTCTCTTTGGCCAGGCTGAATTTGTAGTCGGTGCTGAAGTTCAGCACGCCGTCTTCAAGCACCAGCGGCAGCGCATCACGTACATACGGCCACCAGGCCTTCATCTTGCCATCGGTGACCTTCAACGTACCTTCGGACGTGATCGGCACCAGGCTGAAGTTGCCTTTCCAGTCAATCTGCCCGCCTTCAGGGCCAGCGGCGACCAGGGTCATGTCGGCATTGTCTTCGGGCAGGGTGCTGAGGTTTTTCAGCTCGAAGTCGAGCTTGTCGTAGAGGAACTCGATGGGCTCGCTGGGACGCAAGTCTTCAAAGTGCACGTAGCCGCCGGCCAGCTTGATGGCGTCGATCCGCAACGGAAAGGGCTTGGCATTCGGGTCGGCCGGGGTTGGCTCGCTTGGCGGAATCTTGAACAGTTGCGCCAGGTTCAACTGGCCGGACTTGTCGAACAGCAGCTCCGTCTTGGGCTGGTCCAATTGCACATCGGCCAGGTGCAGCGCGCGGGTCCACAGGCTGTCGATCTGCAGGTTGGCGTAGAGGCGTTCGAAACCGATCTGTTCTTTGCCGGGCTCGCCGATTTTCAGGCCCCAGACCGTCAGTTCCAGGCTGAACGGGTTGAGCTCGATGCGCTCGATCCGGGCCGGCACCGTGGCGTAATTGGCCAGTTGCTGGTTGGCAATGCGCAGGGCAATGCCGGGCAAAATCAGAAAGCCCAGCAAGCTGTACAGGGCAACGGCGGTCAACAAGGCGCCAGTGGCGCGAATCAATCCTTTGGGCATGGGGCGGCGCCATCTATGTCAAACAGGAGTGCCTTGGAGTATGGCACGGGTTTTCGGTTCCGAAGGGCAGGGCTTTTGAGACACGTCCTACAGTTGCAGTATCAGCGTTTTCAGCGGTGGCTGCTGGTCTTGTGAAGGAAAATCCGCCCCCGGCGTCATGATCTTCCAGTCGCGTACGGGGCGCCCGGCTTTTTCCGCGCAACGCAGCACCTGTTCGCGCCAGTCATCCATGCTGACCTTCGCCAGGTTGTTGCAGCAGATCAGCACGCCATTGTCGGCCGTGGCGAGCAGTGCGGGCTTGAGCAGGCTTTGGTAGTCACGCAACAGGTCAACGGTGCCGAAGGCGCTCTTGGCCCAGGCCGGTGGGTCGAGCAACACGAGGTCGTACTGGCGCTGTTCCAGGCGTGGATAGCTCGGCAGTTTCTGGCCGCGACGCTGGGTAATGGGCAGGCCGGCCAGTTGGCGGATCGCCGGGAAGTAGTCGGACTGCACGAATTCCATGGTCGGCAATTGCGGGTTCAGCTCACCGTTTTCGCGACCGACCGCCAGGTTGCCCTCGGCAAAGTCCAGGTTGCACACTTCACGGGCACCGCCCGCCGCCGCGCTGAGGCCGACGCCGCAGGTGTAGGCGAACAGGTTCAGCACGCTTTTGCCGGCGCTGTGGGCCTTGACCCAGCCGCGGGTGTTGCGCAGGTCGAGAAACAGCAGCGGGTCCTGCCCGGAATGTCGCCCGCGCACGCGGTAATTGAGGCCCCATTCGTGGCCGACCAGGTCTTCCAGCGCCGCCGGTTCGGCGCGGTACACCGTGTCTTCGCGATCGATCCGCGAGTTGCCACGGGAACGGTCGTTGTACACCAGCAGCAATTCCAGGCCGATGTATTGGTTGATCAACTGGTGCAGGTCCAGCAACTCGTCGGTTTGCAGCGCCTGGTGGAAGCTCTGCACCAGCAATTGCGGGCCGTAGCGGTCGATGGTCAGGCCGCCGGCGCCTTCCTGGCTGCCATGGAACAAGCGGTAGCAGTCGGTGCCTTGGGCGTGCAGCTCGTTGATCAGGTCTTGGCGATGATTGAGGGCGGCGCGCAGCGCCTGATTCAAGGGAGACATGGAGCGCGCCTTGCTTAAGTAATGGGGGTAAATATGGGCGCGGAGTTTAACAGCTATAGGGCCTGGCCTACATCAACCCCATCCGCCGATGCGCCCGCTGTACTGAACCATTGCGCATCGCCCAGCGCAGCAACGGCGCACTGCGCTTGACCCCGGCGCGGATCATCTGGCGTTGCAGCGGGCTCTGGTGCTGGTCGAGCATGGCGCTGGCCCAGTCCGGCAGCAGGTCGATCCCGGCCTGCATCATTAATGCGCCAAACGGCTTGGCCAAGGTGCTTGGGGCTGGGGCATTGAGCAGCAGGCGCAACACTTCGCGGCTGCGTTCGTCGCACAACAGCTGTGGGCGGATACGTGCCAGGTAATCCGACACTTCCTGCCGCGAGCGCGGCACATGCCGCGCGCCCAGTTGTTCGGCGACCAGGGCGATTTCTGCGTAGTAGCGGTCCTGGTCACGCCCCGAAAGGTGCGGGTTGCGGTAGCGCAGGTGGGCGGCGAGGAAGTTGCTGACCTCCGCCACATGCACCCAGGTCAGCAACTCCGGGTCGCTGGCCGCATACGCCCGGCCGTCCGGTGCATGGCCGACCACTTGCAGGTGAATGGTGCGCACTTTTTCGATCAACCACTCGGCGTCCTTGCGCGAGCCAAAGGTGGTGCCGGAAATGAACTGCGACGTGCGCCGTAAGCGCCCGAGCATGTCCTGGCGAAAGTTCGAGTGGTCCCATACGCCGGCCAGGGCTAGCGGGTGCAAGGCTTGCAGCATCAAGGCGCTGATACCGCCGATCAACATGCTGCTGAAGTCGCCATGGACTTGCCAGCTGACCGAGTCGGGTCCGAACAGGCCGGGGTCGCCCTTGGGGTTTTCCAGGTCCAGTTGGCCCAGTGATAACCCCGTGAGGCTCATCAACTGGTTTTCGATACGGCTGCGGATAAATTCCATGGCGACTCAGGTTTTCCTAACGGTTCAGGCGTTTGTCGATCAGGCCATCCACCACGCTGGGATCGGCAAGGGTGGACGTGTCACCGAGGCTGTCCAGTTCGTTGCAGGCGATCTTGCGCAAAATCCTGCGCATGATTTTGCCGGAGCGGGTCTTCGGCAAGGCAGGCGCCCATTGGATCAGTTCCGGCTTGGCAAAGCTGCCGATTTCCTTGCTGACCAGCTCCAACAGGTGTTTTTTTAGTGCATCGTCGGGGGTGACGCCATTCATCGGGGTGACAAAGGCGTAGATGCCCTGGCCTTTGACATCATGGGGGTAGCCCACCACGGCGGCCTCGGCCACCAGGTCATGCAGGACCAGGGCGCTTTCCACTTCAGCCGTGCCGATACGGTGCCCGGAGACGTTGATCACATCGTCGATGCGCCCGGTGATCCAATAGTCGCCGTCCTCATCGCGCCGCGCGCCGTCGCCAGTGAAGTAGTAGCCGGGGTAAGGTTTGAAATAGGTGTCGATCATGCGCTGTGGGTCGCCGTAGACGCTGCGGATCTGCCCCGGCCAACTGGCCTTGATCGCGAGTACGCCACTGCCGGCGCCGTTGATGACCTTGCCTTGCTCATCCAGCAACACGGGTTGTACGCCAAACATCGGCTGGGTCGCGCAGCCCGGCTTGATCCGCTGCGCGCTCACCAGCGGGCTGAGCATGATGCCGCCGGTCTCGGTCTGCCACCACGTGTCCACGATCGGGCAGCGTTGCTCGCCGACGGCATTGAAGTACCAGTCCCAGGCTTCGGGGTTGATCGGCTCGCCCACGCTGCCGAGCAAACGCAGGCTGGCGCGGGACGTATTCTCCAGCGGGCCGTGGCCTTCACGCATCAAGGCACGCAGGGCGGTCGGCGCGGTGTAGAAGATGTTGACCAGATGTTTGTCGATCACCTGCCAGAAGCGCGAGCTGTCCGGGTAGCTCGGCACGCCCTCGAACATCAGCGACGTCGCGCCATTGGCCAGCGGGCCGTACACGATGTAGCTGTGGCCGGTGACCCAGCCCACATCTGCGGTGCACCAGAACACTTCGCCGTCGCGGTAGTCGAGCACGTACTTGAAGGTCATCGCCGCTTGCAGCAGATAGCCGCCGGTGGTGTGCAGCACGCCTTTGGGTTTGCCAGTGCTGCCGGAGGTGTAGAGGATGAACAGCGGGTCTTCGGCGTCCATCGGCTCGGGCGGGCAGTCGGCGCTGGCGGCGTCGAGGGCTTGTTGATACTTGAGATCGCGGTCTTCGCTCCAGTTCACCTTTGCGCCGGTGCGTTCCACCACCAATACGGTGCTGACATTCGGGCAACTGGCCAGGGCTTTATCGACATTCTGTTTCAGCGCCACCGGCTTGCCGCCGCGCACGCCTTCGTCGGCGGTGATCACCGTGCGGCAGTCGGCGTCGAGGATGCGGTCGCGCAAGGCATCCGGCGAAAACCCACCAAACACCACCGAGTGCACCGCGCCAATGCGTGTGCAGGCCAGCATGGCGTAGGCCGCCTCCGGGATCATCGGCATGTAGATGCACACCCGGTCGCCCTTCTTCACACCACGGCCTTTCAGCACGTTGGCCAGGCGGCTGACGTTTTCGTGCAGCTGGCGGTAGGTGATTGTGGAGGATTGTGTCGGATCGTCGCCTTCCCAGATGAAAGCCGTTTGCTCAGCGCGGTGCGCCAGGTGACGGTCGATGCAGTTGTAACTGACATTCAGTTGGCCGCCGGCGAACCATTGCGCAGCGCCGGTGTGGATGTCCGAGTGCTGAACGGTGTGCCAGGGGCTGATCCAGTCGAGAAAAACCTTGGCCTGTTCGGCCCAGAAGGTATCGGGTTGCTCGATGGATTGGCGATAGAGGCGCCTGTAGTCCTCTTGGCTGAGTTGCGCAGCGCGGCGCACGGCATCGGCGGTGGGAAACGTGCTGATATCGAACATGAGCGGTCCTTATTCTTGTTTTAGGCACAAGTCATAAAGATGCACGCTGTGGGGGGAGGGTTCAAGGCCAACGTCCAAACGGACGTTGGCCTTGAAGGGGCAGGATCAGCCGCGGTGACGACCGCGGAAATAGTTGATCAAGCCTTGGGTCGAGGCGTCATCCGCCACGGCTTCTTCGGCGCCGGTCAGGCGGTTGTACACGCCCTTGCCCAGCTCTTTGCCCAGCTCCACGCCCCATTGGTCGAAGGCGTTGATGCCCCAGATCACGCTCTGCACGAACACCTTGTGCTCGTACATGGCCACCAGTGCGCCCAGGCGACGCGGGCTGATGCGTTCCACCACCAGGGTGTTGCTCGGACGGTTGCCCGGGATCACCTTGTGCGGCGCCAGCTTCTGCACTTCTTCTTCGGCGATGCCCTTGTCGCGCAGCTCGGCTTCGGCTTCGCTGCGGGTCTTGCCGAGCATCAGCGCCTGGCTTTGCGACAGGCAGTTGGCATAGAGCCACTGATGGTGGTCGGACACCGGGTTGAAGCTGACAATCGGCACGATAAAGTCGGCCGGGATCAGTTGGGTCCCCTGGTGCAGCAACTGGTGGTAAGCGTGCTGGCCATTGCAGCCGACGCCGCCCCAGATGACCGGGCCGGTATCGGTGGACACGGGCGTGCCGTCCTGGCGCACGCTCTTGCCGTTGGATTCCATGTCCAGCTGTTGCAAGTGCTTGGTGATGTTACGCAGGTAGTGGTCGTACGGCAGGATCGCGTGGCTCTGCGCACCCCAGAAGTTGCCGTACCACACGCCCAGCAGGCCCAGCAGCACCGGCATGTTCTGTTCGAACGGGGCGTTCTGGAAGTGCTGGTCCATGGTGTAGGCACCGGACAGCAATTCCTTGAAGTTGGACATGCCGATGGCCAAGGCAATCGGCAAGCCGATAGCCGACCACAGCGAGTAACGGCCGCCGACCCAGTCCCACATCGGGAAGATGTTTTCTTCACGGATACCGAACGCCACGGCCGCCGCGTTGTTGCTCGATACGGCGATGAAGTGGCGGTACAGCTCGGCTTCCGAGCCACCCTGGGCCAGGTACCAGGCGCGGGCGGCCTGGGCGTTTTTCAGGGTTTCGAGGGTATTGAAGGATTTCGACGAGACGATAAACAGCGTGGTCTCGGCGCGCAGCTTCATGGTCAGCTCGTGGAACTCACTGCCGTCGATGTTCGCCAGGTAGTGGCAGCGCACGCCTTTGTGGGCGTAGGACAACAGCGCTTCGGACACCAGCTCCGGGCCGAGGAACGAGCCACCGATGCCGATGTTCACCACGTCGGTGATCGGTTTTTCGGTGTAGCCACGCCACAGGCCGTCGTGGATGCGGCCGACCAGGTCAGTGATCTGGTTCAGCACCTTATGCACATCCGGCATGATATTCACGCCGTTGACCGACAGCTTGTCACCCACCGGGCGGCGCAGTGCGGTGTGCAGGGCAGGGCGGCCTTCGGAGGAGTTGACCGGCTCGCCGGCATACAGCGCGTTGATCGCGGCCTTGAGGTCGACTTCCTTGGCCAGGGCCACCAGCAAATCACGGGTTTCGCTGGTGATCAGGTTTTTCGAGTAATCGAGGAAAAGTCCGCAGCTGCTCAAGGTGAACTGGGAAAAACGCTGAGGATCGGCATTGAACGCGTCGCGCATGCTGAAATCCTGCATGGCTTGGCGGTGTTGATTGAGCGCTTGCCAGGCGGGCAGAGCGGTAACGTCATGAGGAGTGCGGTAGTACGCCATCGCTGCGGGTTTCCTTTTATTACGGGGACTGCCTTTAGGACACTTCAAAGCCCGGAACGTCCTGCCTCTCATCAAGCGGCGGGTTCCAGACAGCGCTAACCAAGAGCGCAGGGCGATTACATTAAACCTAGCGTGTGAACTTGTCTTGGCTTTGTCTGCGCTGTGGCCGGTACTTTTTTATACCGGCACGGCAGGGAGGGCAACAGGCGAGGGTCAGTTGAGGTTCAGATGCAGGTTATCGATGAGGCGAGTGGTGCCGAGATAAGCCGCAACGAGGATCACCACATCACGGTCTTCTGGGGTTGCCGGGCGCAGGTTTACGCCTTGACGCACTTCGAGGTAGTCCATGCGCAGGCCTGCGGCTTCGATCTGCTGGATCTGTTCGGCGCGCAGCTTGGCGAAGTCGTGGTCGCCGGCTTGGATGGCTGCGGCAATCTGGCTGAGGCTGCGGTACAGCACCGGCGCGATGGCGCGCTGTTCTTCGCTGAGGTAACCGTTGCGCGACGACAGCGCCAGGCCGTCCTCGGCGCGCACGGTGGGCTCGCCGATGATCTGGATCGGCATGTTCAGGTCCTGCACCATGGCGCGGATCACGGCCAGTTGCTGGTAGTCCTTCTGGCCAAATACTGCGATGTCCGGCTGGACCATGTTGAACAGCTTGCTCACCACGGTCGCCACGCCTTCGAAGTGCCCCGGACGGCTGGCGCCACACAGGCCTTCCGACAGTTGCGGCACGCTGACACGGGTCTGGCCGGTGGTGCCGCCGGGGTACATTTCCTCGACGGTGGGCGCGAACAGCAGGTTGCAGCCGGCTTGCAGGAGTTTTTCCTGGTCAGCGGCCAAGGTGCGCGGATACGTATCCAGGTCTTCGCCGGCGCCGAATTGCAGCGGGTTGACGAAAATACTCGCGACCACGAAGTCCGCTTGTTGTGCTGCCTTGGTCACCAGGGTGGCGTGCCCGCTGTGCAGGTTGCCCATGGTTGGCACAAAGCCGATGCGTTTGCCGGCGTTGCGGGCGTGGGTCACAGCGGCCCGCAGTTCGCGTAGGGTTTTTACCGTGTTCATGCAGAGAATCCGTGTTCGGCGCCCGGGAAGGTGACGCTTTTGACTTCGCTGACGTAGGCGCTCAGGGCGGCGTGGATGCTGTCCTGGCCGGTCATGAAGTTCTTCACGAACTTCGGCACGCGGCCGGAAATCGACAGGCCGAGCATGTCGTGCACCACCAGCACCTGGCCGTCGGTGGCGGAGCCGGCGCCAATGCCGATCACCGGTACCTTGACGGCCTGGGTGATCTCGGCTGCCAGCTCGCTAGGCACGCACTCCAGCAGGATCATCGCCGCGCCCGCTTGTTCCAGGGCGATGGCATCGGCACGCATCTGCCGCGCCTGGGCTTCATTGCGGCCCTGCACCTTATAACCACCGAGGACATTCACCGACTGCGGCGTCAGGCCCATGTGCACGCACACCGGGACGCCGCGCTCTGCGAGCAGGCGCACCGACTCGGCGAGCCACAGGGCGCCTTCGACCTTGATCATGTGCGCGCCGGCCTGCATCAGCTTGCCCGCGTTCTGAAAGGTCTGTTCGAGGGTGGCGTAAGCCATGAACGGCAGGTCGGCGATGATGAAGGCGCCATCGTTGCCACGCTTGACGCTGGCGGTGTGGTAGGCAAGTTCGTCGGTGGTAACAGGCAAGGTGCTGTCATTCCCTTGAAGAACCATGCCCAGGGAGTCGCCCACCAGTAACACTTCAACCCCGGCCTGGCAGCTGGCGTGGGCGAAAGTGGCGTCGTAGCAGGTCAGCATGGTGATTTTTTCACCTTTGAGCTTGAGGCTCTGCAAGGTGGTCAGGGTAATGTCTGGCATGAAAAGGGTCCTCGTTCAGGCGCTTGGAAACAGCGAGTAACGCGCGTGAGTCTTCGTTTATACAGGCGCACTGTCTTGAGAGCAGTGCTTATAAGGCCTGGATTGCGCCCTTTAGCGCCGGGTTGGCGGCAGCGGGACGCCTATAGTCGTGAGGAGGACACGGGAAGTCAATTGGATGTGTTACCGCATTGTTACGAGGGGGGTGTTACCGCTGTTACTGATGCGATTCAGCTATGTGAACGGCGTTTCTGAAGACGCTGGAGGTTAAATGTGGGAGCAGGCAAGCCAGCTCCCACATTGACCGAGTCAGTCTTGAGTCAAGCGTTCCAGGCCGACAAACGGGCAGGCTGCCAGCAAGTCGCTGAGGCGTTGGCCATCCGGCAATTGCAGCGTGTCGGCGGCCAGCTCCGCCAGCGGATACAGCACGAACGCCCGCAGGTGCATCTGATAGTGCGGCACCTTCAAGCGTGGCTCGTCGATCAAGCGATCGCCAAACAGCAGGATATCCAGGTCCAGCGTACGCGGGCCCCAACGCTCCAGGCGTTCGCGGCCCTGGTCGTTCTCGATGGCTTGCAGCGCATCCAGCAGTGGCAGTGGCGCAAGGCTGCTGTCGAGGGCGGCCACCGCATTGGTGTAGCGCGGTTGGCCGGGGAGCAGGGAGTCACTTTGATAAAACGCGGACACGCCGGCCACCGTGGTGCCTGGCAATAACGCCAGCGCCTCGACGGCGCTGCGCAATTGCTGCTCGGGGGCGGCGAGGTTGCTGCCCATGCCGATGTAGATGCGTTCCACGCTTACTCGCCTGAGGTGTCGGCGGCGCTGCGTTTGCGCTTGGTGCCGCTGCGCCGACGCTTTTTCGGGCCTTCGCCGTCGCCTTTGCTGCCGAGGTCGCGAATCATGTCGCGGCGTTCGCTGTCATTGGCGTCCTGGTAATCCGTCCACCATTCGCCCAGGCCGTCGGTCTGCTCGCCGGCGCTTTCGCGCAGCAGCAGGAAGTCGTAGCCGGCGCGGAAGCGCGGGTTGTCCAGCAACAGGTCGGCGCGTTTGCCGCTGCGGCGTGGCAGGCGCTCCTGCATGTCCCAGATCTCGCGGATCGGCATGGTGAAGCGTTTCGGAATGGCGATGCGCTGGCACTGTTCGGCGATCAGCTCGTGCGCGGCTTCCTGCATGGCCGGGATCGGCGGCATGCCGCGCTCTTGCAGGCGCAGCACGCGTTTTGGCAGGGCTGGCCACAGCAGGGCGGCAAACAGGAACGCCGGGGTGACCGGTTTGTTCTGCTTGATGCGCAGGTCGGTGTTGATCAGCGCTTCGCTGATCAGGGTGTGGGTATAGGTCGGGTTCTGTTCCAGTGCTTCGGCGCTGGCCGGGAACAACGGATCGAACAGTTGCAGGTCCACCAGCATTTCGAAGGTGTCTGCGGCGTAGCCCGAGAGGAACAGCTTGAGCACTTCTTCGAACAGGCGCGCCGAGGGGATTTCCCGCAGCATGGGGGCCAGTTCGCGGATCGGTGCGGCGGTGTGCTTTTCGATGCCGAAGTTCAGCTTGGCGGCGAACCGCACCGCGCGCAGCATGCGCACCGGGTCTTCCTGGTAGCGCTGCGTCGGGTCGCCGATCAGGCGGATCAGGTTGTTGCGAATGTCGTGTACGCCGTTGGCGTAATCGAGGATGCGCTCGCTGACCGGATCGTAATAGAGGGCGTTGATGGTGAAGTCGCGGCGCTGCGCGTCTTCTTCCAGGCTGCCGTAGACGTTGTCGCGCAAGATGCGCCCGCTTTCGTTGCGGGAAGACTGGTTGGTGTCTTCCTCTTCATCGTTTTGCGGGTGATTGGCGCGGAAGGTCGCGACTTCGATGATCTCGCGACCGAAGTGAATATGCACGAGCTTGAAGCGACGGCCGATGATGCGCGCATTGCGGAACTCGGCGCGCACTTGTTCAGGCGTGGCGCTGGTGGCGACGTCGAAGTCCTTGGGCGTGATATTGAGCAGCATGTCGCGCACGCAGCCACCCACCAGGTAAGCCTGGTAGCCGGCGTTCTGCAGGCGCTCGACGATGTTCACCGCATAACGGCTGAACTGGGCGCGCTGCAACGAATGCTGGTTGCTGTTAAGCACCTCAGGCGTGCTGCGAATGTGTTGCGTACGACGCAAGGGAGAACGGAATGACTGGAACAACTTCTTCAGCATGGGATGCACTGTTTGAAGGAATGTTCGGCCATAACGAAGAATGACCGCATGATGGGCGAGGATTCTAGCATTTAGTCAGGGGATGGTGTAGGAACAAGCTACAGGCCTTGCGCCATAAGCCTTTAAACGTCAAATGCCGGAAACTACAAGGGGAGCCGAAGCTCCCCCAGAAGTAGTTGCGTGCTCTATTTTTATTATGGGTTGCGGGCTTTTTGTTTTTGTTGATCGCCCTCGTCATGAAGCTTCACCTTCATGACACTCCCAATCGGGAGTCAAGAGCAAACGGATTGCTTTGGTCGCTGTGTTGCTGATCTATGATCCAACCAGTTCAGGCTCTGCCTTAGGGCAGTTTTTGTTGTTCTCGGCCTGGTTGCGGGGCAAGCCCCAAATGCAACGCCTCTCCAAAAGAATCAGTTAGCTGCGCCTCCGCCGTGTTGTTTTTGTTATGCGTGAGTCGATTCGTCTTATTTTTATTGTCTTGTACAAAGCTTGTTATTGTTTTTGTACTAAGCATATAGCAGGGTGCGTGCCAACTTTTGCGCCACCCAGCAAAACCGGGGGTCAAAGGTGGTTTTGAGGTTTTGGCGGGCGAAAAAAAGCCGGGGCTTCGTTACCGTAAGCCCCGGCTTTTGTTACGTGAAAAATCAGCGGTAACAGTTTTTTCACATCTGAGGGTGTTACCTGTGGGGGCACCCCCTCAACTTTCGCTGGCAACCCCGGTCTTGCGCCGTGGGATGCCCAGGCGCTGGCGGCGTTCCCACAGGCATTTACGGCTCACGCCCAGTTTGCGTGCCAGTTCGGTCTCGGTCATGTGGTCCTGGTGCTCCAGGACGAAGTGCTGGAAGTAATCTTCCAGTGACAAATCTTCCGTCGGCTCATGGCTGGTATTGCTACCTCCGCCCTGTTGCGGGGCCAGGCCGATGAAATCGTCGTCGTCCAGGTCGCTCAGCTCGATGTCGATGCCCAGCAGCTCGGCCGAAATCTCCGGGCTCTCCGACAGGATCACAGCACGCTCGACCGCGTTCTCCAGTTCCCGCACGTTACCCGGCCACGAGTAATGCCGAATCGCCTGTTCGGCGTCCGGGGCAAACTTGAGGTCGGTCCGATTGATGCGTGCGCTCTGGCGCAACAGGAACGCGTTGGCGATCTCGTTGACGTCGGCGCCACGTTCGCGCAGGGCCGGCAGCTTGAGTGCAATCACGTGCAGACGGTAATACAAGTCTTCACGGAACTGGCCGATCTTGGCCAGGCTCTTGAGGTCTCGGTGAGTGGCCGCGATCAGGCGCACATCGACCTTTTGCGACTGCACCGAACCCACGCGGCGGATCTCGCCTTCTTGCAGTACCCGCAGCAAGCGCGCCTGGGCTTCCAGTGGCAGTTCGCCGATTTCATCGAGGAACAAGGTGCCGCCGTCTGCCGCTTCCACCAGGCCCGCACGCCCGGCGCTGGCGCCGGTAAACGCGCCTTTCTCGTGGCCGAACAGTTCGGACTCGATCAGGGATTCAGGAATGGCCGCGCAGTTCACCGAGATCATCGGCGCCTTGGCACGCTTGGACAGGTTGTGCAGGGCGCGGGCCACCAGTTCTTTACCGGTGCCCGACTCGCCCTGGATCAACACATTGGAGTCAGTGGGGGCGACTTTGCGGATCTTGCTGTACAGGTCTTGCATCGGTGGGCAGGAGCCGATGATGCCGATCTCGCCGTTGCTGTTATCCACCCCTGGCTTGTCGGTGGTTTTACCGGCCGGGCGTTGTTCGGCCGGCGCGCTGCTGGCCGACTGACGGTCACGCAGGATACGGGCCACGGCCTGAAGCATTTCGTCATGGTCGAAAGGTTTGGCGATGTAGTCCACCGCGCCCATCTTCATGGAGTCCACCGCCGAACGCAGGCTGGCGTAGCTGGTCATGATCAGCACCGGCGTGCCCTGGCCAAGCTTGATCAGCTCGGTACCCGGTGCGCCCGGCAAGCGCAGGTCGCTGACAATCAGGTCGAACGTGGGAATGCTGAAACGCTCCTGGGCTTCCTGTACCGAGCCAGCTTCGCTGACCTGGTACTGATTGCGTTCAAGCAGGCGACGCAAGGCAGAGCGGATAATGGTTTCGTCTTCGACGATCAAAATGTGCGGCATTGATTCAATTCTCTCGACGGTCTCAGTTCACAGCGGACGTCGCTTCGACATGACGCGGCAAGGTCACCCGGATACGGGTGCCGCGTTGGCTTTCGGTGTCAGCCGGGCTGTCGATGGTGATTTGTCCATAATGCTCTTCAACGATGGAATAGACCAGTGCAAGGCCCAGACCGGTACCTTCACCGGGGTCCTTGGTGGTGAAGAAGGGTTCGAACAATCGGTCCATGATGTTCTGTGGAATGCCGCTGCCTTCGTCTTCGACGATCAGGTCCACCGTGTGCTCGAAAGCCTCGGTCTTGACGCGTACCGCACCGCCGGCCGGGGTTGCGTCACGGGCGTTGGACAGCAGGTTGATCAGCACCTGGGCCAGGCGTTGTGAGTCACCGTCGACCCAGTGATCGGGATCGCACAAATTGAAAAACTGTACTTCGAAATTGCGTCGGTTCAGGGCCAGCAGCCCAATTGCATCCTGTGCCACTTCGGCCAGGCACACGGCTTCGTCCTGGTTCTGATGGGCGCCCGCGTGGGCAAAGCTCATCAGCGACTGCACGATGCGCGAAACACGTTTGGTCTGCTCAAGGATCTGCCCGCTGATTTCGGTGATCTCGCCGTCCTCTTCGCGCTCTTCCCGCAGGTTTTGCGCGAGGCAGGCGATACCGGTGATCGGATTGCCAATCTCATGGGCCACGCCGGCTGCCAGGCGACCAATGCTGGCCAAGCGCTCGGAGTGCACCAGTTTGTCTTCGAGCATCTGGGTTTCAGTCAGGTCTTCCACCAGCAGCACCAGGCCGCTATTGCCCGGTGCCAAAGGCTCGTCGATGGCGGCTTTGTGCAGGTTCAGCCAACGGGTCTGGCCGTCGAGGGCCAAGTGTTGTTTGTGCAAGTGTTCGTCGGGCAGGTTGATAAAACCTTGCAGCAGTTCTTTCCAGGGCTCGCCCAGGGTGTTCAGGCGCGAGCCGACCACGCGCTGCGCGGCGATGCCGGTGAGTTCCTCCATGGCCTTGTTCCACATCAGGATCTCTTGGTCCTTGGCCAGGGAGCAGACGCCCATCGGCAGTTCTTGCAACGTCTGGCGGTGGTAGCGGCGCAGGGCATCGAGTTCGGCGGCAAGGCCGGTGAGGCGCGAGTGGTAATCCTCCAGCCGGCTCTCGATGAAATGGATGTCCTCGGTGACGTAGTTTTCGCCGCCGGCCTTGTAGGGCAGGAACGTTTCCACCATGTCCTGGGACACACTCGGCCCCATCAAGCCGGAGAGGTTGGCCTCGATCCGATCACGCAGGCGGCGCAGGGCATATGGGCGGCGTTCGTCAAACGGCAGGTAGAGATCGCGCAGCGCCTGCTCGACCTCTTTTTGCGCAGCCTTGGCCCCCAAGGGTTTAGCCAGCTGCGTGGCAAACTCCTGGGGTGACGCCGCATGCAGCTCACGGCGTTGCGGGCGGCGTACGTTGTCCACGGCGCAGGCTTCGGCGGCGCTGGTTTCTTCCGGGCTGGCGTTGGTGAACAGCGAGATCAAGGTGAACATCAGGACGTTGGCGGCCAGGGACGCAATCGCGGCCATGTGCCAACTGGTGTCGTCGAGCACGTAGATCATGTTCAGCAGCGGGATGTAGAAGCCCTGCAGGTTGCCGACCAGCGGCAGCAGCATGGTCACGATCCACACCAGAATGCCCGCCAGCAACCCGGCGATAAACCCTCGGCGATTGGCAGTCGGCCAGTACAGCACCGACAACACCCCCGGAAGGAATTGCAAGGTGGCGACAAAGGCGACGATGCCCAGGTTGGCCAGGTCTTGCCCGGCGCCCAGCAGCAGGTAGAAACCGTAGCCGGCCATGATGATCGCCACGATCAGCGCGCGGCGCGTCCACTTCAGCCAGCGGTAGATATTGCCCTCAGCCGGTGGCTGATACAGCGGCAGTACCAGGTGGTTCAGCGCCATGCCTGACAGCGCCAGCGTGGTGACAATGATCAGCCCGCTGGCTGCCGACAAACCGCCGACATACGCCAGCATCGCCAAGGCCGGGCTGTTGGCCGCAATGCCGATGCCGAGGGTGAAGTATTCGGGGTTGGTGGTGGCGCCCAGTTTCAGGCCCGCCCACAAGATCAACGGCACCGCCAGGCTCATCAGCAGCAGGAACAGGGGCAAGCCCCAGCTGGCGCTGACCAGCGAGCGCGGGTTGAGGTTCTCGGTGAAAGTCATGTGATACATGTGCGGCATCACGATCGCCGAGGCGAAGAACACCAGCAACAGCGTACGCCACGGGCCCTCTTGCAACGGCGTGTGCAAGGCGGCGAGGGCGGTCTGGTTTTGCAGCAGCCACAGTTCCAGCTGTTGCGGGCCGTCGAACACGCCATAGAGCGCATACAGGCCAACGCCGCCGATGGCGATCAGCTTGATCACCGACTCGAAGGCAATCGCAAACACCAGCCCTTCGTGTTTCTCGCGGGTAGCGATATGGCGCGAGCCGAAGAAGATCGTGAACAACGTGATCAGCGCGCAAAACGCCAGGGCGACGCGATGTTGCACGGGCTCACGGGTGAGGATGCTGATGGAGTCGGCCACGGCCTGGATTTGCAGGGCCAGCAACGGCAACACACCGATCAACATGAAAATGGTGGTCAGCGCGCCGGCCCAAGTGCTGCGAAAGCGGAAGGCAAACAGGTCGGCCAGGGACGACAGCTGATAGGTGCGGGTGATTTTCAGGATCGGGTAAAGCAATACCGGCGCCAGCAGGAACGCGCCGGACACGCCGAGGTAGCTGGACAAAAAGCCATAGCCGTACTGATAGGCCAGGCCCACCGTGCCGTAGAACGCCCAGGCACTGGCGTAGACGCCGAGGGACAAGGTGTAGGTCAGCGGATGGCGAATGATCGCCCGCGGAATCATTCCGCGCTCACTGATCCAGGCCACCCCGAACAGCGCGGCCAGGTAGGCGGCGCTGACCAGCAGCATCTGGGTGAGGCTAAAGCTCATCGGCATCTTTTTGGCTCTGCAGGATGAAAGTCACGACGATCAGGATCAGCCACAGCAGATACGGGCGATACCAGGCGCCCGTGGCGTCGATCCACCAATCCATGATGGCGGGGGAAAACAGGTAGATCCCGACGACCAGCAGCAGGACCAATCGATAGATGTACATGTTGGCCTCTGTGTAAAAACGTGCGGCGATGGTAACGGATGCTTGGCAAGCTGCAAGCGCCTTCAGCTCAATTGCGCTTCGGCCAGCGTGAGTGTGCGTGGGATCTGTGTGGCATCCCAGTGCTGGATGCCCCAATCCAGCAGTTCCCGTGGGCTGGCATGCAGCAACTCGGCGCCGGGTTGCTGGCCGAGGGCGCGCAAGGCCCTTAGCAGCAACGGCGTGGCCTGGTCGGGCGTCAACGGTGGCGAGCGGTAGGACTTGCCGAGCTTGTTGCCGTCCGGCTGGATGATCAACGGGACGTGCAGGTAGCGCGGCTGGCGCAGGCCCAGCAGTTCTTGCAGGTACAGCTGGCGTGGTGTGGAGTCCAGCAGGTCGGCACCGCGCACGATATCGGTGACACCTTGCCAGGCATCGTCGAGGACCACGGCCAGTTGATAGGCGTAGAGGCCATCGCGGCGACGGATGATGAAGTCGCCGACATCGCGGCCCAGGTGTTGTCGGAATTCGCCTTGTACGCGGTCGGTAAAGTGGTACTCCAGCTCGGGAACACGCAAACGGATAGCGGCGTCTTGCTGGTCGTGGCCGGCGTTGCGGCACAGGCCCGGGTAGATGCCGTTGTAGGGCTCCAACTGCTTGCGCGAGCAGGTACAGGCGTAGGCCAGGCCGTGGTTGAACATGTCGTTCAGCACTTTGGCGTAGGCGTCGTGCCGCTCGCTTTGTCGGACCAGTTCACCGTCCCACTCAAAGCCGTAGCTTTCCAGGGCGTGCAGAATCGCCGCCTGGGCGCCGGGCTCTTCACGGGGTGGGTCGAGGTCCTCCATGCGCATCAGCCAGCGGCCGCCGTTGGCGCGGGCATCAAGGTAGGAGGCGAGGGCGGCGACCAGGGAGCCAAAGTGCAAGTGGCCGCTGGGCGTGGGGGCGAAACGCCCGATATAGGTAGAGGCAGTCATGGGCCGGATACTACTGGAAATTCGCTAAACGCCAGAAACAAAAATGGGGCGTTTGCACGCCCCATTCGTTCAGCTCGGAAGGATTACTTGCCGACCTGTTTTTCCTTGATTTCCGCAAGGTTCTTGCAGTCCACGCACATGTCTGCGGTAGGACGCGCTTCGAGGCGACGAATGCCGATCTCGATGCCGCAGGACTCGCACCAGCCGTATTCTTCGTCTTTGATCATTTGCAATGTCTTGTCGATCTTCTTGATCAACTTGCGTTCGCGATCACGGGCGCGCAGTTCGAGGGCGAACTCTTCTTCCTGGCTGGCACGGTCTGCCGGGTCAGGGAAGTTGGCTGCTTCGTCCTTCATGTGGTCAACGGTACGGTCGACCTCCTGCATCAAGTCCTGTTTCCACTTGTTCAGGATCTTGGTGAAGTGCTCGCGCATGGGTTCGCCCATGTACTCTTCACCCTTCTTTTCCACGTAGGGTTCGAAGCCGCCGAGGCCTTGAGTCTGCTGTTGCTTTGCTTGGGTGGACATGAATAGACCGCCTCTCACTCTTCTAATCCATTGCGCAGGATTGCAACATCACCGACACCTGCCGGCCCTGCGGCTGCAAGCGGGCGAACTTACCAGATAGATTCGGGGTGCGCCACTCCCGGTTGTCGAGGCTGCAGCGAAGGGGTCGCAAACTGCCGCGGCCCGTCGTAGCTGGGTATGCAATGTCTCGAACGTTGATTTTAGTCGTTTTGCAGGCGCTTGCCCGGTCTGCGCGGACAGCCGGGCAGGCAATAGAACATGTTTTACCGCGTGGGTTCGGTAGAATCTGGATTTTGTCCTCACCGTTAAGGAAGGCTAATGGCTCAGCCCTACAGTGCGCGCAGTCGCGCCATCGAACCTTTTCATGTCATGGCGTTGCTGGCGCGTGCCAATGAGCTACAGGCCGCCGGGCACGATGTGATTCACCTGGAAATCGGCGAACCGGATTTCACCACCGCCGAGCCGATTATCCAGGCTGGCCAGGCGGCACTGGCCAATGGCAAGACCCGCTATACCGCCGCCCGTGGCCTGCCGGAACTGCGCGAAGCCATCAGCGGTTTCTACCAGCAACGCTACGGTTTGAACGTGGACCCGGAACGCATCCTGATCACTCCCGGTGGCTCTGGCGCCTTGCTGTTGGCCAGCAGCTTGTTGGTGGATCCGGGCAAGCACTGGCTGCTGGCGGACCCCGGTTACCCGTGCAACCGGCACTTCCTGCGCCTGGTGGAAGGCGCGGCGCAACTGGTGCCGGTTGGCCCGGAAGTGCGCTATCAATTGACCGCCGATCTGGTGGCCAAACACTGGGACGCGGACAGTGTCGGCGCACTGGTCGCCTCGCCGGCCAACCCGACGGGTACGATCCTCACCCGAGACGAGTTGGCGGGATTGTCGAGTGCCATCAAGGCGCGCAACGGCCATCTGGTGGTGGACGAGATTTACCACGGCCTCACCTACGGCACTGATGCCGCCAGCGTGCTGGAAGTGGACGACGATGCCTTCGTCCTGAATAGTTTTTCGAAGTATTTCGGCATGACCGGCTGGCGCCTGGGTTGGCTGGTGGCACCGCCAGCGGCGGTGGGTGAGTTGGAGAAGTTGGCGCAGAACCTCTACATCAGCGCGCCGAGCATGGCCCAACATGCGGCGCTGGCTTGTTTCACTCCGCAGACCCTGAGCATCCTGGAAGAGCGCCGCGCCGAATTCGGCCGCCGTCGCGACTTCTTGCTGCCAGCCTTGCGTGAGCTGGGGTTCGGCATTGCCGTCGAGCCGGAGGGGGCGTTCTATTTGTATGCCGACATCAGCGCGTTTGGCGGGGATGCCTTCGCGTTCTGCCGGCACTTCCTCGAAACCGAGCACGTGGCCTTTACGCCAGGGTTGGACTTCGGTCGCTATCAAGCCGGCCACCATGTGCGCTTTGCCTACACGCAAAACCTTGATCGGCTGCAGGAGGCGGTGGACCGCATCGCCCGTGGCTTGCGGAGCTGGCAAGGCTGATGCGCTTTAATCCTCCCCTCGAAGAAGGTCGGCTGATTCGCCGCTACAAGCGTTTTCTCACCGATATCGAAACCGTTACCGGCGAGTTGCTCACCATTCACTGCCCCAACACCGGCTCGATGCTCAATTGCATGGTGGAAGGTGGGCAGGTCTGGTTCAGTCGCTCCAATGACCCCAAGCGCAAGTTGCCCGGCACTTGGGAAATCGCCGAGACACCCCAAGGGCGCTTGGCCTGCGTGAACACCGCGCGCGCCAATCAGCTTATCGAAGAGGCGTTGCACGCTGGGATGATCAGCGAACTCAACGGTTTTACCGCCTTGAAGCGCGAAGTGCCTTACGGCCAGGAGAACAGCCGCATCGACTTTCGCCTGGACTACCCCGACGGTGCGGCGTATGTCGAAGTCAAAAGCGTCACCCTGGGTTTTGATGGCTCCGCGATTGCCGCGTTCCCCGATGCGGTGACGCAGCGCGGGGCCAAACACTTGCGTGAGTTGGCGCACCTGGCCCGCGACGGTGTGCGGGCGGTGCAGTTGTATTGCGTCAACCTGTCGGGGATTGAGGCGGTGCGGCCGGCGGTAGAGATCGACCCGGCTTACGCCGCTGCATTGCGTGAAGCCAAGGCCGCCGGTGTCGAGGTGCTGGCGTACGGCGTGCGGGTGACGCCCGAGGAAGTGTGCGTGGACCGGCGCCTTGAGGTGCTGTTCGACTAGAGTTCCACCCACAGGCCCTGTGCGTCTTCACGACCGGGCAGGGCGGTGAGGCTTTGCCCGGCGCACGGGCCGGAGATGCACTCGCCGCTTTCGATCAGGAACAGGGCGCCGTGGGTGGCGCACTGGATCAGGCTGGCGCTGCTGTCGAGGAACTGGTCGGCCTGCCATTCCAGCGGGATGCCGCGATGTGGGCAGCGGTTGATATAGAAGTAGGCAACGCCGTCACGGCGCACCGCCAACAATTTGCAACCATCGATTTCAAAACCGCGGCTGCTGTCGGGCGCGAGGGTGTCGGAGGGGCAGAGAAACTTCATTTCAATCCTTAAGTGCCTTGACGTTCAAATGCAAACAATTATCAAATGCCGGCTTCGCCCGTTAGCTGACTGGGCGCTCAGTACGATGGCCGGCAGAGATTATCTGTCACATCGTCGGGTGCTCGTAAGGCCCCGCCTCTGGAAGGAAACCCTGTTATGCGCCTGAGTACCAGCGCTATTGCGCTTGTTGTCGGACTGCTGGTCAACCACGGGGCGCAAGCCTCTGAACTGCCGCAACGCTGGGTCAGTGCCGGTGGGGCGCTTTCGGAGTGGGTGACGGCGCTGGGCGGTGAATCGAAGCTGGTGGGGGTGGATACCACCAGCCAGCATCCGGCGTCACTCAAGGCCTTGCCGAGCATTGGTTATCAGCGGCAACTGTCGGCGGAGGGCATCCTGAGCCTGCGTCCGCAGATCCTGGTGGGCACCGAGGAAATGGGCCCGCCGCCGGTACTGGCGCAGATCCGCAGCGCTGGTGTGCAGGTGGAAATGTTCTCGGCCCAACCGGATTTGCCGACGCTGCAAGGCAATCTCCAGCATTTGGGCAAGCTGCTGGGTGATGAGGCTAAGGCCAGCGAATTGTTTGCAGGGTATGAGCAGGCCCTGGATCAGCAGAAAAACTGGCTGACCAAGGCGCAAGCCACGCAAAAAGCCCCGGGTGTGTTGCTGTTGCTCGGTCACGCAGGTGGCAAGCCGCTGATCGCGGGTAAAGACACGGCGGCAGACTGGGTGCTGCAACAGGCGGGCGGACACAATCTGGCAACCCACAGTGGCTACAAGCCATTTTCCGTGGAGTCGCTGGCGGGCTTGAGCCCTGATGTACTGGTGTTTTCTGATCGTGCCCTGAGCGGTGATGCGGCGCGGGCGGCCTTGTTCAAGGAAAACCCGATCCTGGCGGCAACCCCAGCAGCCAAGAGTGGGCGGGTGTTTGAGTTGGACCCGACGCTGCTGGTCGGTGGGCTTGGGCCGCGTCTGCCGCATAGCCTGGTGCAGTTGTCCGCCGGGTTTTATCCGTCCCAGGCCAAGCCCGCTCCATGACCACTCTGGTTAAACCCAAGACGCTGTTTATCGGGCTGGCGCTGTTATGTGTGTTGGCGATCTGGCTGTCGTTGGCCCTGGGCCCGGTCAGCCTGCCGTTGCTGGATACGCTCAAGGCGGCATTGCGCTTGATGGGCATGCCCATCGACGGCCAAGGGCTGGAGCAGGCGGAGCTGATCCTGGGGCAGATTCGTTTGCCGCGCACGTTGCTGGGGTTGGCCGTGGGCGGCGTGCTGGCATTGTCGGGGGTGGCGATGCAGGGCTTGTTTCGCAACCCGCTGGCGGATCCGGGGTTGGTCGGTGTGTCCAGCGGTGCGGCATTGGGGGCGGCCATCGCGATTGTCGGTGGAACGTTTTTTGGCGGTTTGCCGGACGCGTTCGGCCCGTACCTGTTGTCGTTGTGTGCGTTTCTCGGTGGGTTGGGTGTCACCGCGCTGGTGTATCGGTTGGGGCGGCGTAACGGCCAGACCAATGTCGCCACGATGCTGCTGGCCGGTATCGCCCTGACGGCGCTCGCCAGTTCGGCCGTGGGTTTATTTACCTACTTGGCGGATGACGCCACCTTGCGCACCCTGACCTTCTGGAACCTGGGCAGCCTCAATGGCGCCAGCTATTCGCGGCTGTGGCCGTTGTTGCTGGTGAGCGCCGGCGTCGCGCTGTGGTTGCCGCGCCGGGCCAAGGCCTTGAATGCGCTGCTGCTGGGCGAGTCGGAAGCCAGCCATCTGGGGATTGACGTTGAGCGGCTCAAGCGCGAACTGGTGTTCTGTACGGCACTGGGTGTGGGCGCGGCGGTGGCGGCGGCGGGGATGATCGGGTTTGTCGGCTTGGTGGTGCCGCATCTGGTGCGCCTGCTGGCGGGGCCGGATCATCGGGTGTTGCTGCCGGCCTCGGTGCTGGCGGGGGCGAGTTTGCTGCTGTTTGCCGACCTGGTGGCACGCCTGGCCCTGGCGCCGGCGGAATTACCCATCGGCATTGTGACCGCGTTTATCGGCGCGCCATTTTTTCTTTACCTGTTGTTGCGGGGGCGTGCCTGATGCTGCGTGTGGAAGATTTGCAGGTCCGGCGCGGCCGCAAAACCGTGCTGGCGGATGTCACCCTGCAATTGTTGCCGGGGGAAGTGCTCGGTGTGCTGGGCCCCAATGGCGCGGGCAAAAGCACGTTGCTTGGGGCGTTGTGTGGTGAGTTGCAGCCGGACCAGGGCGACGTGTGGTTGGATCAGCGGCCCTTGGCCGATTGGAGCGGATCGCAACGTGCGCAGCGGTTGGCGGTGTTGCCGCAAACCTCGACCCTGGATTTTGCTTTTCGCGTTGAAGAAGTCGTCGGCATGGGCCGCTTGCCCCATCAGAGCGGGCGGGTACGTGATGACGAAATTATCGCAGCGGCCTTGCAGGCGGCAGATGTCGGGCATTTGAGCGGGCGCAGCTATCTCGCCTTGTCTGGCGGTGAGCGCCAGCGCGTACACCTGGCGCGGGTGCTGGCGCAGTTATGGCCGGGCGAGGCGGGGCAGACATTGTTACTGGATGAGCCGACGTCGATGCTGGACCCCTTGCATCAACACACGACCTTGCAGGCCATTCGCACCTTTGCGGATCGCGGTGCCGCTGTGTTGGTGATTTTGCATGACCTCAATCTCGCGGCGCGTTATTGCGATCGGATTCTGTTGCTGGAGGACGGCCGTCCCCATGCCCTGGATACGCCGGCGCAGGTGATGCGCCCGGAGCCGCTGAAAGCAGTCTTTGGTTTGGATGTGTTGGTGCAACCCCATCCAGAGCGCGGGCACCCGCTGATTATTGCGCGCTGAGACCAGCTTTTTCACAGGCAAAAAAAGACCCGGCAAGAGCCGGGTCAAATAACCGTGATTAGCCTGATGAGGAGATAATCTGAGAGTCCGAACCAATGGTCTTTCAGTTATCGGCTGATCTCGCGACCAGTTGTGATAATCATAACGATTCTCATTTGAGAGTCAACATTTGTTTTTGCACTCATCTCGGCTTTTCTCAAACACCTGTTCGGAACTCCCGTAAATACTGGGCCTGGTTAGCGAGCTAATTCTTCTGGCGCGCCGAGATAGCATCCAATTGACGGTTCAATGCCTCCTTGCGTTCGGCTGGAATATCGTTCCAGTGAACATCCATCAATGCCCCTTCGATTGCATACAGCAGTACTTTCGATGCCCGGAACCCGCGAGTCCGCACCGCTCGGTAGGCATCGACCGCACCCAGGCGACGCAAGTCGGACGCACTGTGGATGCCCACCGCATGCAGCCACTGTGCTGACGTCTTGCCGAGGTTTTTCAGGTGTTGCAGCTCATCGTTCATCAAGCCTCCTTGCGACGGCCGAATGGTTCGGTGGGTATCGTGACCAGGCAAGCCTGAACAGGAGTGTAGCGCTCAGTAGGAAAAGCGTGGTTCTTTGGCCGGAAGCGGCCTAAAAGCTTATAAGAATGATGCGAGGATTTTTTGCCAGGCAGGCGTAAGCCCCGGCGCACGGGTGTGCTCCGGGATTTTTATGCAAGAATTTACTTGGTGCGATAGCGCAGGCGCGTACCGAAATTGACCGACATGAGGATCTCATCGGCGGTCAGTTCAGGCGGGAAGTAGGTGCCCGAGATTTGTGCATGCGCCAGGCTGGCGCCTTCCAATGAGCAGTTGCGCAAGTCCAGGCCGCGCAAGTCGGTAGAGCGGAAGTAGGCGTCGGTGAAATCCACGCCGGTAGCGTTCAGGTCGCGTAGATCCAGCCCTCGGAAGTCGCCACCGCGCATGTCGATGGTGCCGTCTTTCGGGCGTTCCTGGTTGAAACCGCGGATATCGTCTTTGTGCAGGAGCGAATAGAGCGGGGTATCAAGAAGCTTGGGCTGACTCATGACGACGACTCCTGTTGGATTTATGACGCCATTATAGTGCCACTATTGCTCGGCCGTGCGCCCAAAGTCGGTGACACGGCCAAGAATTATTTCTTACAGGCCTGGCAGGCGCTGGCGGATGTGCGCCACCAAGGCGTCCAACGTTCCGCTTTCGTTGGTCTCGACGCGCTTGCTCAGGAGCAGTTCCTCGGCGGTCAGCGGGTCGCGATTAGCCTCCTGTTCGTCGATAACTGCCAATGTGGCGTCGGAAGGGTCGTTTTTATCCGCTTGACGTTGTGCCAACCAGCTCTCGATAACGGCCCGTGGCGCGTTGCAATCCAGGATCAGGAAGGGCGCGCCCGTGGCTTCGGCAACCTTGGCCGCGGCTTCGCGTTGCGTGCGTTTGAGGAAGGTGGCATCCAGCACGACTGGGAAGCCAGCGTGCAGCACGGTCGCGGCGAGCTCATTCAAGCGCGCGTAAGTCGCGGCGCTGGCGTCGGCCGCATAGATGCCGGCCTGTGGCGTGTTTTCCACCTGCTGCTCGCCGAACAGGCGCTTGCGCTCCACATCCGAACGCAGGCGCACGGCACCCAGTGCTTCTACCAGGCGCATGGACACCTGGCTTTTGCCGACGGCAGAAACACCGTGGGTGATCGCCAGGAAGCGCGACGGGATGGTGCTGTAGCTTTCGGCCAGGTTGGCGTAGTTGCGGTATTGGCGCAGGCTGGTGGCGCGTTGCACTGGGCTCGCGTCGCCGGGCATGCTGAACAGCGCGATCTTGGCGCGTACCAGGGCGCGGTAGGCTTTATAGAAGTTCAGGACTTCCAGGCCTTGGTAGTCGCCCGTCAGCTCCAGGTACTGGCTGATGAAACGGCGCGCCAGGGATTTGAGGCCACGGTCTTCCAAGTCCATCGCCAGGAAGCCGATGTCGGCGTAAACGTCGGTGAAGCGGAAGGGTTCGTTGAATTCGATGCAGTCGAAGATCACGACCTGGTCGTCGATCAGGGTGGCGTTACCCAGGTGGATGTCGCCGTGGCATTCACGGGTGAAACCCTCCAGCTTGCGCTGGGCAAACAGCGGCTTGAGGCGCTCGAAGCTGCTTTCGGCCCAGGCCTGCAGGGCGTCCAGTTGCGTCAGGTCCGCCTTGTCGCTGAGGAACGGGCGGATCTGGTCGAAGTTCTGGCGCACCGGCGCCATGAGTTCATCTGGGGTGCCGGCCGGGTGGTCCTGCGGGATTTTCGGCGCGGTGAGGTGGAAATGTGCGATCTGCTTGGCCATCTCATCGATGTGCGCGGCGGTCAGTTCGCCGTTGGCTTGCAGGGTGCTGAGCAACTGGCTTTGCGGGAACTGGCGCATTTTCAGCGCGTACTCGATGGCCGGGCCTTCGCCTCCCAGTTGCGGGGCTTCGGCAGTGCCGGTGATCGGCAACACTTCAAGATACAAATCTTCGGTCAGGCGCGCGTTGAGACGCAGCTCTTCGCGGCAGAAGTGGCCGCGATCCTCCAGGGACGTGAAGTCCAGGAAACCGAAGTTCATCGGTTTCTTCAGCTTGTAGGCGTAGGGACCGGTGAGCACGACCCAGGAAATGTGGGTCTCGATAACTTGGAACGCTTCAACCGGATGAGGGTACAAAGCCGGGTTTTGCAGGGCTGCGATCAGGGACTGGCTCACGGGCGATCCTTCAAAGACTGGGGGAAATCATGGCGGGCATTATGGCTGCTGACGCCTGCCATGCAAACCGCTGTCCGGCTCATGTTGAACATCAACAAAGTGCGTATAATCCGCCGCCATGACTCGAACCCGATCTCCCCGTTCCCGTAAAAAACCTCCTTCCCGCGGCCTGCGCCCGTGGCTGGGCTGGGCGCTCAAGCTCAGCCTGGTGGGCCTTGTGGTACTTGCCGGCTTTGCGGTGTACCTCGACGCCGTGGTGCAGGAGAAGTTCTCCGGCAAGCGCTGGACCATTCCGGCCAAGGTGTATGCACGCCCGCTGGAATTGTTCACTGGCCAGAAGCTAAGCAAGGATGACTTCCTCACCGAGCTCGACGCGCTGGGCTATCGCCGCGAGCCTGTGAGCAACGGGCCGGGCGCAGCGGCGGTCAGCGGCAATACCGTTGATTTGAACACCCGTGGCTTCCAGTTCTATGAAGGCCTGGAAAAAGCCCAGCCGGTGCGCGTGCGCTTCTCTGGCGACTACGTGGCTGAGCTGGCGTCCCTCAACGGCTCGAAGCTGCCGGTGGTGCGCCTGGAACCGCTGATGATCGGCGGTATTTACCCGAAGAACCTTGAAGATCGCATCCTGATCAAGCTCGATCAGGTGCCTCCTTACCTGCTCGAAACCCTCGTCGCCGTGGAAGACCGCGATTTCTACAGCCACTGGGGTGTCTCGCCGAAATCGATTGCCCGCGCCGTCTGGGTGAACACCTCCGGCGGCAAGATGACCCAGGGCGGCAGTACGCTGACGCAACAATTGGTCAAGAACTTCTACCTGACCAACGAACGCAGCCTGACCCGCAAGCTCACCGAAGCCATGATGGCGATGCTGCTGGAACTGCACTACAGCAAGCAGGAGATCCTCGAGGCGTACCTCAATGAGGTCTTCGTCGGCCAGGACGGCCAGCGCGCGGTGCACGGTTTCGGCTTGGCCAGCCAGTTCTTCTTTGGCCAGCCGCTGTCCGAACTCAAGTTGCATCAGGTCGCGTTGTTGGTCGGCATGGTCAAGGGCCCGTCCTACTACAACCCGCGGCGCAACCCGGAGCGTGCGCTGGAGCGCCGCAACCTGGTGCTGGATGTGCTGGAACAGCAGGGCGTTGCCACCGCTGAACAAGTGGCGGCGGCGAAGAAGATGCCGTTGGGTGTCACCACGCGCGGCAAGCTGGCCGACAGTTCATTCCCGGGCTTTATCGACCTGGTCAAGCGCCAACTGCGCGAAGACTACCGCGATGAAGACTTGACCGAAGAAGGCCTGCGGATCTTCACCAGCTTCGATCCGATCCTGCAGATGAAAGCCGAAGCGTCGGTCAACGACACCTTCAAGCGCATGACCGGCCGTAAAGGCGCGGATGAAGTCGAAGCGGCCATGGTCGTGACCAACCCGGAGACCGGTGAGGTCCAGGCAATGGTCGGCAGTCGCCAGGCCAGTTTTGCCGGCTTCAACCGTGCACTGGATGCGGTGCGGCCGATTGGTTCGCTGGTCAAGCCGGCGGTCTACCTCACGGCGCTGGAAAAACCGAGCAAATACACCCTGACCAGTTGGCTGTCGGATGATCCGCTGTCGGTCAAGGGTGGCGATGGCCAGGTGTGGACGCCGCAGAACTTCGATCGTCGTTCCCACGGTACGGTGTTCCTGTATCAGGGGCTGGCGCATTCCTACAACATCTCCACTTCGCGCCTCGGGCTGGAAGTGGGCGTGCCGAATGTGTTGAAAACCCTGGCTCGCCTGGGCATCACCCGTGAATTCCCAGCTTTCCCGTCGATCCTGCTGGGGGCCGGCGCGATGACGCCGATGGAAGTCGCGACCATGTACCAGACTCTGGCCAACGGTGGTTTCAATACTCCGATGCGTGGGATTCGTAGCGTGCTGACCGCCGAAGGTGAGCCGCTCAAGCGTTATCCGTTCCAGATTCAGCAGCGTTTCGATGCAGGCTCCATCTACCTGATCCAGAACGCCATGCAGCGTGTGATGCGTGAAGGCACCGGTGCCTCGGTCTATAAGGTGCTGCCATCGAACCTGACACTGGCAGGCAAGACCGGTACCAGTAACGACTCGCGCGACAGTTGGTTCGCCGGCTTCGGTCAGGACGTGCTGGCGGTGGTGTGGATGGGCCGTGATGACAACGGCAAGACCCCGTTCACCGGGGCGACCGGTGCGCTGCAGGTCTGGACCAGTTTCATGCGCAAGGCCGACCCGCTGCCGCTGAACATGCCGCAGCCGGACAACATCGTGCAGGCCTGGATTGATCCGCACACGGGACAGGGCTCCGATGCCAACTGCCCGGGCGCGGTACAGATGCCGTATATTCGCGGCAGCGAGCCACCACCCGGCGCCGCGTGCGGTGGCAATGCCCCTGCTGATGCGGATTCGGTGATGGATTGGGTCAAGGGCTGGATGAATTAAGCAAAGAGGGTTTCACGTGAACAAGTGGTTGTTTCCAGCTATTACAACTCTGGCTTTGCTCGGTGGTTGCTCCAGCGTGCAGCGCGGTTCCATCCCTGTGGTGGATTCGAGCACTGCGGTGTCCAACAACGACCGTATCTCGGCCAATGGCGGCTTCCGGCAGACCGTGACGAATCGTCCTGCTCAGGCCCGCCCTCAGGCAGTGCCGCAGGACTCGGGCGTGGTGGTGATGGTGCCGGGTGGCGGTGCTGCTACCGCCGCGCCGATCAGCGCCGAGCCGTGGACGCCGGGGCCAAGTACGTCCGGCCCGATCGATGCCACGCCGATTCAAACGGCGCCGATCAGCCAAGGCACCTACAACATGCCATCGACGCCGAGCGGCATTCCGTCGTCCTCCAATTCCGGTGGCCTGTCGGCTGACGAGCAACTGGACGGTCCGGTATTGGCGCTACTGACCACTGCCCAGCAACAGCAGGCTGGTGGCGACCTGAACGGTGCGTCGTCAAGTCTGGAGCGCGCCCAGCGTGTTGCTCCTCGTGAGCCGCAAGTGTTGTATCGCCTGGCCCAGGTGCGCATGGCCCAGGGTGATGCGCCGCAAGCCGAACAGTTCGCCCGTCGCGGCCTGACGCTGGCCAACGGTCGTCCCGACCTGCAAGCCAACCTCTGGGCACTGATCGGTGATGCGCGTGCCGCCCAAGGCGATGCCGCCGGTGCCGCTCAGGCACGGCAAAAAGGCAAGGTTACCTACTGATGGATGTACGTTTTCCTGCGATTGCCGAGCAATTGTTGCTGATTGAACGCGAATTGCGCGTGCAGGGCTGGTGGGACGAGGTGTCCCCCGGCGTCGAGGCCCTTAGCAGCGTCGAGCCCTTTTCGGTCGATACCCTGGACTTTCACCAGTGGTTGCAATGGATCTTCCTGGCGCGCATGAAGCAGATCCTCGAACAGGATCTGCCGTTGCCGAATGCGTCGGGCATCTTGGAGATGGCGGAAATGGTCTATGCCGACCGCCCGCGAGAGAGCCTTGGCTTGCGTAACGCGCTGAAAAAGTTCGATCAATTGATCGTCGACGCTCGTTAATTGCCTGACTGCCGGGTTTTCCGGCAGTCTTGCGCACATTTCTACCGCTTGACGACATTCAGGCGAGTTTTATCCCTCCTCAAAGCCCTTTCTTCTGCGTTCTCATGCGCTTAGTTGGAAAAAAGCGCAATTATTGCTTGACTTGAACGGCCTGAAACAGAAGAATCCAAAGTCCGCTGTATCGGGACTGCCAGAAGCAGGCCCGCTCAGCAGATCATGAGGCGCACATCCGCGCCGACCTGTTACACCCGCAACGCGTTACCTCGCGCTGGGTGGGAAAAGCCCGCAACACTTGGGACGATCCCAATACTTGCTCAGTCAGTGCTGACGTAGTCGGCGACCACCGTCGCTCATGCTCTGTTGAGAAGTAAACCTATTAAGACCCGTCGGTTTTCAACGGACGGTATTCTGGCGTTTTAGAGGTGAACAACGTGGAGCTTTTATCTGGTGGTGAGATGCTCGTCCGCTTTTTGCGTGACGAAGGCGTCGACTATATCTACGGGTACCCAGGTGGTGCTCTGCTGCATGTCTACGACGCGCTGTTCAAGGAACCGGCTGTTAATCACATCCTGGTCCGCCACGAACAGGCCGCGACCCATATGGCTGACGGTTATGCCCGTGCCACCGGTAAAGCCGGTGTGGTACTGGTAACGTCCGGCCCAGGCGCAACCAATGCCATTACTGGCATCGCGACTGCGTATATGGACTCCATCCCGATGGTGATCATTTCCGGCCAGGTGCCAAGCACCATGGTGGGTACCGACGCATTCCAGGAAACCGACATGATCGGTATCTCCCGGCCGATCGTGAAACACAGCTTCATGATCAAGCATGCCTCGGAAATCCCGGAAGTCATGAAAAAGGCGTTCTACCTCGCGCAGTCCGGTCGCCCGGGCCCAGTGGTGGTCGATATCCCTAAGGACATGACCAACCCAGCGGAAAAATTCGAATACGTTTTCCCGAAGAAAGCCAAGCTGCGTTCCTACAGCCCGGCCGTTCGTGGGCACTCGGGGCAAATCCGCAAGGCTGCAGAAATGCTCCTGGCGGCCAAGCGCCCTGTGCTGTACTCGGGCGGTGGCGTGATTCTGGGTGGCGGTTCCGCACCGTTGACCGAACTGGCCAAGTTGCTCAACTTGCCAGTGACCAACACCCTGATGGGCCTTGGCGCATACCCGGGCACCGACCGTCAGTTCGTCGGCATGCTGGGCATGCACGGCAGCTATACCGCCAACCTGACCATGCACCACGCTGACGTGATCCTGGCAGTCGGTGCACGGTTCGATGACCGCGTGATCAACGGCCCGAGCAAGTTCTGCCCGAATGCCAAGATCATCCACATCGACATCGACCCGGCGTCCATCTCCAAGACCATCAAGGCTGACGTGCCTATCGTAGGTCCTGTGGAAAGTGTGCTGACCGAAATGGTCGCTGCACTGAAGGACATCGGCGAGACGCCGAACAAGGAATCCGTTGCCAGCTGGTGGAAGCAGATCGACGAATGGCGCGGTGACCGCGGCCTGTTCCCTTATGACAAGGGTGACGGCAGCGTCATCAAGCCACAAACCGTGATCGAAACCCTGTGCGAAGTGACCAAGGGCGACGCCTTTGTGACCTCCGACGTGGGCCAGCACCAGATGTTCGCCGCGCAGTACTACAAGTTCGACAAGCCAAACCGCTGGATCAACTCCGGTGGCCTGGGCACGATGGGCTTTGGTTTCCCGGCGGCCATGGGTGTGAAGCTGAGCTTCCCGGACACTGACGTTGCCTGTGTCACCGGTGAAGGCAGCATCCAGATGAACATCCAGGAACTGTCGACCTGCTTGCAGTACGGCCTTCCGGTGAAGATCGTCTGCCTGAACAACGGCGTACTGGGCATGGTTCGCCAGTGGCAGGACATGAGCTACAACAGCCGTCACTCCCACTCCTACATGGAGTCGCTGCCAGATTTCGTCAAATTGGTTGAAGCCTATGGCCACGTCGGCATTCGCATCACCGATCTGAAAGATCTGAAGCCGAAGATGGAAGAAGCGTTCGCCATGAAGGACCGCCTGGTGTTCATCGATATCAAGGTGGATACCAGCGAGCACGTCTACCCGATGCAGATCAAAGACGGCTCTATGCGCGACATGTGGCTGAACAAGACGGAGCGTACTTAATCATGCGGCATATTATCTCCCTGCTTCTGGAGAACGAACCCGGCGCTCTGTCTCGTGTTGTCGGTCTGTTTTCGCAACGCAACTACAACATCGAAAGCCTGACCGTGGCCCCGACCGAAGACCCGACCCTGTCGCGCCTGACGTTGACCACCGTAGGCCACGATGAGGTGATCGAGCAGATCACCAAGAACCTCAACAAGCTGATCGAAGTGGTCAAGCTGGTCGACCTGTCGGAAAGTGCCCACATTGAGCGCGAGCTGATGCTGGTTAAAGTCAAGGCCACGGGTGCCCAACGTGCCGAGATCAAGCGCACTACCGATATTTATCGCGGGCAGATCGTCGATGTGAGCGCCAGCGTTTATACCGTTCAGTTGACCGGTACAAGCGACAAGCTGGACAGCTTCATCCAGTCGATCGGGACGGCCTCGATTCTGGAAACGGTACGCAGTGGTGTCACCGGGATTGCCCGTGGCGACAAAGTACTCAGCATCTAACCCAAATTAGTGAATGGCCTTACGGCCTGGATATATAGAGGAACCTCATGAAAGTTTATTACGAAAAAGATTGTGACCTGTCGATCATCCAGGGCAAGAAAGTCGCCATCATCGGCTACGGCTCCCAGGGTCACGCTCAAGCGTGCAACCTGAAAGACTCCGGCGTTGACGTGACCGTTGGCCTGCGCAAAGGCTCGGCCACTGTTGCCAAGGCTGAAGCCCACGGCCTGAAAGTGACTGACGTTGCTTCCGCTGTTGCTGCTGCCGACCTGGTCATGATCCTGACCCCGGACGAGTTCCAGTCCGCGCTGTACAAGAACGAAATCGAGCCGAACATCAAGAAGGGCGCCACCCTGGCCTTCTCCCATGGCTTCGCGATCCACTACAACCAGGTTGTGCCGCGTGCCGACCTCGACGTGATCATGATCGCGCCGAAAGCACCGGGCCACACCGTGCGTTCCGAGTTCGTCAAAGGCGGCGGCATCCCTGACCTGATCGCGATCTACCAGGACGCTTCGGGCAACGCCAAGAACGTTGCGCTGTCCTACGCTGCTGGCGTTGGTGGCGGTCGTACCGGCATCATCGAAACCACCTTCAAGGACGAGACTGAAACCGACCTGTTCGGCGAACAAGCCGTTCTGTGCGGCGGTACCGTTGAGCTGGTGAAGGCCGGCTTCGAAACCCTGGTTGAAGCTGGCTACGCGCCAGAAATGGCCTACTTCGAATGCCTGCACGAACTGAAGCTGATCGTTGACCTCATGTACGAAGGCGGTATCGCCAACATGAACTACTCGATCTCCAACAACGCCGAATACGGCGAGTACGTGACTGGCCCGGAAGTGATCAACGCCGAGTCCCGTCAGGCCATGCGCAACGCCCTGAAACGTATTCAGGACGGCGAATACGCCAAAATGTTCATCACCGAAGGCGCTACCGGCTACCCTTCGATGACCGCCAAGCGTCGTAACAACGCCGCTCACGGTATCGAAGTCATCGGCGAGCAACTGCGCTCCATGATGCCGTGGATCGGTGCCAACAAGATCGTCGACAAAGCCAAAAACTAAGTCGCACGCATCAAGGGAAAACGCGGCTTAGGCCGCGTTTTTTCGTTTGGGGAGCAGGTTCTGGTATAAAGCTGCATCGTTTGCGGGCGAACACTCGCCGCAAGTATCAGTCGAATTTTTTTCACACCGTTGCAAGGTAAAGTCCATGAGCGAACGTCCCGAAGAGCCAAACCAGGCTTCTGACGCCGAAAGCCTGCTACCGATCGATGAGCATGTCGAAGAAGGGCATGACGCGGAAGGCCGCAAGGTCCGGCATCGTGGCATCTATCTGCTGCCCAACCTGTTCACCACGGCGAACCTGTTTGCCGGGTTCTATTCCATCATCAACTCCATGAGCGCCCAAAGTGCGCTGGCGGCGGGTGATGCAGTCAGTGCCAGCAAATATTTCGGTTTTGCTGCCATCGCAATCTTTGTTGCCATGGTGCTCGACGGCCTTGATGGGCGTGTGGCGCGCATGACCAATACCCAAAGTGCATTCGGTGCAGAGTACGACTCGCTGTCTGACATGGTTGCCTTTGGTGTTGCGCCTGCGTTGCTGGCATTTGCCTGGGCGCTGGGTGATATGGGCAAAGTCGGCTGGATGGTCGCCTTTATCTATGTTGCGGGGGCGGCTTTGCGTCTGGCGCGTTTCAATACCCAGGTGGGGACCGCTGACAAGCGTTACTTCATCGGTCTGGCCAGCCCTGCTGCAGCGGGTGTGGTGGCGGGGATCGTCTGGGCGTTCAGTGACTATGGCATCCAGGGTTCGAAGATGTCGTTCCTGGTGGCCTTGATGGTTGCGGCGGCCGGCATGTTGATGGTCAGCAATATCAAGTACAACAGCTTCAAGGAGCTGGACCTCAAGGGGCGCGTGCCTTTTGTGGCAATCCTGGCCGTTGTGCTGGTGTTTGCAGTGGTCTTCAGTGATCCGCCGCGGATTCTGCTGCTGGCGTTCCTGGTCTACGCCGCTTCGGGCCCGGTTCAGTACTTGTTGCATCTGCGTCGGGACAAAACATTGCCTTAATGTAATTTCCCCCATACTCCGCAGTCTATTGGTGCATCAGTTCTCCAATGCTGCGGAGTTGCCATGTTAATCAAATTGCCAAAAGCGTCCGATTGCCACGAATCGGATGTCACGCCTGAATCCTTCTATTTCTCTCGCCGCAGCTTGCTCGGTGGTGCGCTTGCCGGTATCGCTGCCAGCAGCTTGCCGCGTTGGGCCAGTGCGGATGATGCTTCGCGTTACGCCGATGTTGAACCGGGCAAGGCACCGAGTTGGTTTGCCGAGAAACTGCCTGATACCCAATGGCAGGCGGTGACGGTAAAAGACGAAGCAATAACGCCCTTCAAGGATGCAACCCACTACAACAACTTCTATGAGTTCGGTACCGGCAAAGGCGATCCGGCGACGAATGCGGGGTCGCTCAAGACCGAGCCGTGGAGTGTTGTGATTGATGGTGAGGTTGCGAAGCCGGGGCGCTATGCCCTGGAAGACTTCATGAAACCTTATCAGTTGGAAGAGCGGATCTACCGTTTGCGCTGTGTCGAGGCCTGGTCGATGGTCATCCCCTGGATCGGCTTCCCGATCTCGGCTTTGCTCAAGCAGGTCGAGCCGACCTCGAAGGCCAAGTACATTCGCTTTGAAACGCTCCAGGATCCGAAGAGCATGCCGGGCCAGCGTTCAAGCTTTGGTCTGATCGACTGGCCTTATATAGAAGGGTTACGCCTGGACGAGGCGATGAACCCTTTGGCGATTCTTGCCGTTGGCATGTACGGGCGTGAATTGCCTAACCAGAACGGCGCACCGTTGCGTTTGGTGGTGCCATGGAAGTATGGCTTTAAAAGCGTGAAGTCCATCGTGCGCATCAGCCTGGTCAGTGAGCAGCCGAAAACCACCTGGCAGAGTATTGCGGCGGATGAGTATGGGTTCTACGCGAATGTGAACCCCACGGTTGATCATCCGCGTTGGACGCAGGCGCGGGAGCGGCGCCTGCCGAGTGGGTTGTTCAGTCCCAATGTGCGTGAGACGCAGATGTTCAATGGCTACTCGGATGAGGTTGCCTCTCTTTATACCGGTCTAGATTTGCGGAAGAACTACTGATGCGCTATCCGATCTGGCGCCTCGGCGTCTTTATCGCGGTGGCAGTGTGGCCGCTATTCTGGCTATACGAAGCGTGGAGCTCTGTTCTCGGGCCTGATCCAGGCAAAGTGCTGGTGGATCGACTTGGTCTCGGAACGTTGATCCTTTTGCTGATTACCCTTGGAATGACACCGCTGCAGAAACTCAGCGGTTGGGCAGGGTGGATAGCTGTGCGCCGGCAGTTGGGCTTGTGGTGCTTTACTTATGTAGTGCTGCATTTGGTGGCTTATTGCGTGTTTGTCCTTGGGCTTGATTGGTCGCAGCTGGGGGTTGAGCTGCGCAAGCGGCCTTACATTATTGTGGGGGCGTTGGGCTTCTTGTCGCTTTTGGTGTTGGCAGTGACTTCAAATCGCTATAGCCAGCGACGTTTGGGCAGCCGGTGGAAGAAATTGCATCGTCTGGTTTACGTGATTCTCGGGCTGGGCTTGCTGCATATGTTGTGGATCGTGCGAGCCGATCTGAAGGAGTGGGTTGTCTATGCTTCTATAGGTGCGCTGCTTTTGGTCTTGCGGATTCCGCCAGTGATGCGCCGAATACCACGTCTTATTGCTAAAAAAGCACCTTCTGCAACAAAAGCGTAATTAACGGTTGACGGCAGAT
>NZ_QAJM01000021.1 GCF_003852405.1 Pseudomonas sp. KBW05 | reverse complement strand
CGAGGTGCCGAGTGTTGGGACAAGAGCCATTTTGGTTACTTTTGGGGCTCTTTTCCAAAAGTGCCCCGCCGTAAGGGCGGAACCCTAATCAGCCGTTACCTAAATAACGGATATGTACTCCGATCAAAGACATGCAACGCCTGACACATAGCCTTCGCGAGCAAGCCCGCTCCCACAGTTGAACCGGTTTACATCCGGTAAAACTTGGTCGCAGGACAGTCCGTCACGGGAGCAAGCTCCCTCGCCACAGGTCCAGCAGCAATGCACAAAGTTGTGTCGATGCCTATGCTGCGATGACGACGGCATGGTCAACGCTTTGCCAACTGGTAAACACGCTCCTCCAGCCGCGTGACGCCATCCTGCACAAACTTCCAGCTCTCACCCAGGATGTCCTGCTCTTGCAGCACCTGCAGCGTCCAGTGCTCGCCTAGCAGCAGCTGCACCTCGTCATCCGTCACCGCGAATGGAGGACCCGCCTTCTGCACTTGCTCGTAGTCCAGGGTAATCAACAAACCCTGGCAGCCTGATGGCAGCCACGTATTCAGATGATCGGTGTACTGCGCTCGCATCAGCGGCGGCAAGGCGATCAGTGCCGCGCGATCATAAAGCGCCGCACAATCGGCCAACACCTCGGCGTTCAATGCGAAGAAATCGCCGCACCAAATCTCGATCAAATCCGCCTGATACACCTTGAACACGCCGCGCTCGGTGACTCGCGGCGTCAGATTCTGCTCACTGAAGAATGCCTCGACTGCTTGCTCTGACAGCTCCACACCCACTACCCGCAGGCCTTGGCTGGCCAGCCACATCAGGTCCAGGCTCTTGCCACACAACGGCACCAGCACCTTGGCGCCTTCTGCCAATGGCGGCCAGTGCCGTTGCAGGTAAGGGTTGACCTCGGGCAAGTGAAAGCCGATCTGATTGCGCGCCCAGCGCTCCTGCCAAAACTTAGGCTCCATGGATCACCCCGAAAATTCGATCAAATAGCGCTAAAACTTATATTAGATTTAGATCAATGATCTGATTGAAGATGGGCCCATATTAACGCTCAGGACCCTTCTTATGCTCCCTAGCCTGTTTATCTCCCATGGTTCGCCCATGCTCGCCCTGCAACCCGGCGCCAGCGGCCCGGCCTTGCAGCGTTTGGCCTCGCAACTGCCACGCCCAAAGGCAATCGTGGTGGTCTCGGCGCACTGGGAAAGCCAAGAACTGCTGGTCAGCGGCAGCGCCGCACCCGAAACCTGGCACGACTTTGGCGGCTTCCCGCGTGAATTGTTTGCGGTGCAATACCCGGCACCGGGCGACCCACAGTTGGCCGGCGAGATTGTCGAGTTGCTGCACGCCGACGGCCTGAACGCACGCATCGATGAGCGTCGCCCCTTCGACCATGGCACCTGGGTGCCACTGTCGCTGATGTACCCGGCGGCGGATATTCCGGTGGTGCAGGTTTCCCTGCCCAGCCGGATGGGCCCGGCCCTGCAGACACGGGTCGGGCATGCGCTTGCCAGCCTGCGCGGGCAAGGCGTACTGCTGATCGGTTCGGGCAGCATCACCCACAACCTCGGCGAGCTGGACTGGCACGCCGGGCCGGAGAGTATCGAGCCGTGGGCGCGGGGATTTCGTGATTGGGTGGTAGATAAGCTGGCAGCCAATGATGAAAGCGCGCTGCATGATTATCGGCGCCAGGCGCCACATGCCGTGCGTAGCCATCCGAGTGATGAGCACCTGTTGCCGCTGTACTTCGCGCGCGGCGCTGGTGGGGATTTCAGCATCGCGCACCAAGGCTTTACCATGGGTGCCTTGGGGATGGACATCTATCGATTCGGCTAACACAGGTTTAAATGTGGGAGCGGGCTTGCTCGCGAATGCGTTGGTTCAGTAACAAATTTAGTGACTGACACACCGCATTCGCGAGCAAGCCCGCTCCCACAGTTGACCGAGTGATCTTCCTTAAAAATCAGGCAAAAAAAATCCCCGAACCAGTCGGGGATTTTTTATGTGCGATCAATCAGCCCAGGGGCGGATCAATCTTCGCGGTAGCGACGCAGCTTCAGCTGCTTACCGGCAACGCGAGTGTCTTTCAGCTTGGCCAGCAGTTTTTCCAGACCGTCTTCCGGCAGCTCCACCAGGGAGAAGCTGTCACGGACCTGGATGCGACCGATGGCTTCACGTGCCAGGCCACCCTCGTTGAGGATAGCGCCCAGCAGGTTCTTGGCAGCAATACCGTCACGCGCGCCCAGCGCGGTACGGCAACGAGCGCGGCCTTCAGCCAATGGAACCGGAGCACGACGCTCACGATCACCACGGTCTGGACGGTCGCCAGTACGCTCTGGACGATCACCGCGTGGCGCGTTGTTCGGAACCAGTGGGCGTTCTTTCTCGATGGCAGCCAGGGTCAGGGCTTGACCGTTGGTTGCTTTGCGCAGCAGGGCTGCAGCCAGGGCACGCGGGGTGCAACCGATATCGGCGGTCAGGCGGTCCAGCAGGTCGCCGTGGGTCGATTCAGCGTCAGCCACCAGTGGCGACAGGCTGTTGGTCAGTTTCTTGATGCGTGCATCCAGAACTGCTTGAGCATCCGGCAGGCGCACTTCTGCAACTTTCTGACCGGTTACACGCTCGATCACTTGCAGCATGCGGCGCTCACGTGGAGTCACCAGCAGCAGTGCACGACCTTCACGACCCGCACGGCCGGTACGGCCGATACGGTGAACGTAGGACTCTGGATCGTAAGGCATGTCAACGTTGAACACGTGGGTGATACGTGGAACGTCGAGGCCACGAGCGGCAACGTCGGTCGCTACAACGATGTCCAGACGGCCATCCTTGAGGGAGTCGATCACGCGCTCACGTTGGTTCTGGGCGATGTCACCGTTCAGCGCAGCGGCTTTGTAGCCTTTGGCTTCCAGGGCACTGGCCAGGTCCAGGGTCGCTTGCTTGGTGCGCACGAACATGATCAGGGCGTCGAAGTCTTCGACTTCCAGCAGGCTCAATACAGCCGAAGTCTTCTGGTCAGCGTGAACCAACAGGTGAGCCTGTTCGATCGCGGTAACGGTCTGAGTCTTGGTCTGGATCTTGACGTGCTCTGGGTCACGCAGGTGACGCTCGGCAATGGCACGGATCGACTGTGGCAGGGTCGCCGAGAACAGTACGGTCTGACGGGTTGGTGGCAGTGCCTTGAAGATGACTTCCAGGTCATCCATGAAGCCCAGCTTCAACATTTCGTCAGCTTCGTCGAGAACCAGGTGGTTCACGGTCGACAGGACTTTCTCGTCACGACGCAGGTGGTCGCACAGACGGCCCGGCGTGGCGACAACGATCTGTGCGCCATTACGGATTGCTTTCAGTTGTGGGCCCATAGGCGCGCCGCCGTAAACGGCCACAACGGTTACACCTGGCATTTGCTTGGCGTAGGTTTCGAAAGCGGTTGCTACTTGCAGCGCCAACTCACGGGTTGGCGCCAGGATCAGGGCTTGCGGCTCGCGCTTGGCAGGATCGATGCAGTGCAGGATAGGCAGGGCGAACGCGGCGGTTTTACCGGTACCGGTTTGCGCCTGGCCAATCATGTCTTTGCCGGCCATGATGATCGGGATCGATTGCTGCTGAATCGCCGAAGGTTCTTCGTAGCCAGTCGCGATGACGGCAGCAAGAATGTTCGGGTTAAGATTAAAAGCGGCGAAGCCGCCGGTTTCCTGGGTCATGGGTCTGCCTCTAAGTGCATCCGCAAAGACCCATGCTCCAAAGCTGCGCATGCCGTGTTGAGACTCAAGAGTCGCCCTGGCTGCTTTGTCGGCGGGGATTTGCGAAAACGAATGAAAGAAAAAAGATTCGTCAAGGAAGAGTCCGCTGTGCGGACGTGCAGCCGAAGCTGACTTCGGGGAATTGCGCTACCTAAACGCGGCCCGGTTAAAGGCCGGCGCGCACTATACCGGAAATACCTGAAAAAGGGAGCTTTTTTTATCGCAAAGCGCCGATAAACCGCGCTGCGTCACAGTCTTTGCAGATAAGTGCCACAGGGTCTATTTTTCAAAGGCCCGGCCCTGCTGGTCATAACGCTTAAACGGTTCACCCAACCCTTCAGGCCCTTCGGTCTGAAACCTCTCCCGCGCCCGAGGGCACACCCGATGAATCAAGCCAGCAGCAGTCGCGTCAGCCGTGAATTACAGGGCCATGTCTTGCTGCTGGGCCTGGACCGGGTGGCCAAGCGCAACGCTTTCGACCTGGATCTGCTCAATGAGCTGAGCCTGGCGTATGGCGAATTTGATCGAAATGATGAGGCCCGAGTGGCCGTGGTATTTGCCCACGGCGAGCACTTCACCGCCGGGCTCGACCTGGCAAATGTCAGCAGCGTGATGGCCGGTGGCTGGCAACCACCGTTGGGCGGCTGCGATCCGTGGGGTGTGTTCGCCGGCCCCAGGGTCAGTAAACCGGTGATCGTGGCGGCCCAGGGCTATTGCCTGACCATCGGGATCGAGTTGATGTTGGCGGCAGATATCAACCTGTGCGCGAGCAACACGCGCTTTGCGCAGATGGAAGTGCAGCGTGGGATCTTTCCATTTGGCGGCGCAACGTTGCGCTTTCATCAGATCGCCGGCTGGGGCAATGCGATGCGCTGGCTGCTTACCGGTGATGAGTTCGATGCCCATGAAGCGCTGCGCCTGGGCCTGGTGCAGGAGGTGATGGCCAGTGAGGACTTGCTGCCCCGTGCCATCGCGCTGGCCAACCGCATTGCGCGCCAGGCGCCGTTGGGGGTGCAGGCGACGTTGATGTCGGCGCGCTTGGCACGGATGGAAGGCGAAACCGTGGCGGCCGCCGCATTACAGCCGATGGTGGATAAACTGCTGAATAGCGAGGATGCCAAGGAAGGTGTGCTGGCGATGGTGGAGAAGCGGCCAGGGGTGTTCAAGGGGATTTGAGTTGACTGTGAGGGCCTCTTCGCGGGCAAGCCCGCTCCCACATTTGGACTGCATTCCCCTGTTGAAATGCATTCCCCTGTGGGAGCGGGCTTGCCCGCGAAGGGGCCAGTTCAGGCAATCAAGTAGCCGGCCGGACAGCCTTGATCAAAGGCTGCAACGAATACCCTAATCGTGGTGCCAGGGCCTCGGCACGCGCCGTCAACGCTTGCATATCCAGGTCCTGATCCAACTCCGAAGGCACCAGCAAGATCACATTGCCCTCCTTCACCGGCAGTTCCCAGTAATGCCGGTGGTACAACCCGCGCAGCAACGCCGCGCCCAACGGTTTGCCGTCGTCGGTGGCCCACTGGTTGATCACCAGCCAGCCGCCGGGGTTGAGTTTCTTCTGGCAGTTTTCCAGGAAGGTCCAGGCCAGGTGCCCGACGCCAGGGCCGACATCCGTATACAGATCGACGAAGATCAGGTCGGCCGGCTCGGCGGTCTCCAGCAATTGCAGGGCGTCGCCGATGCGGATGTACAGGCGCGGATCGTCGTCCAGCCCCAGGTACTCAATGGCCAGGCGCGGCACGTCCGGGCGCAGCTCGATGGCTTCGACATCTTCCAATGGCAGGAACTTGAGGCACGCCTGGGTCAGCGTGCCGGCGCCGAGCCCAAGGAACAGCGCGCTCTCCGGCTGCTCATGGCACAACGCACCGATCAGCATCGCGCGGGTGTAGTCGTACTCCAGCCAGCTCGGGTCGGCGGTGAACACACAGCTTTGCTCGATGGCATCACCAAACTCGAGAAAACGGTAATCGGCCACTTCGAGCACACGGATCATGCCGAAGTCATCATGGACTTCGGCCAACAGGCGCTCGACACGCTCCTCGGTCATCACTACTCCTAAAGGGTTTACCGCACGGCAAAGGCGCGATTGTCGGCCAACCGGCGGCAACAGGTCACGCACTAATTGCTGATAACATTGGCGCCCGACCGTCAATCAGCCAATCGAGTTCATGATGAGCCAACCCTGGAGCCCCGACAGCTGGCGCGCCCTGCCGATCCAGCAACAACCCCAGTACCCGGACGCTGCACACTTGTTGCAAGTGGAGCAGAGCCTGGCCAGCTACCCACCGCTGGTGTTTGCCGGGGAAGCCCGCGAGTTGCGCCGTCAGTTTGCCGAAGTGACTCAGGGTCGCGCGTTCCTGTTGCAAGGCGGTGACTGCGCCGAGAGCTTTGTGGAGTTCTCCGCCGCAAAAATCCGCGACACCTTCAAGGTACTTTTGCAGATGGCGATCGTGATGACCTTCGCCGCCGGCTGCCCGGTGGTGAAAGTCGGGCGCATGGCCGGCCAGTTCGCCAAGCCGCGTTCGGCCAACGATGAAACCATCGACGGCATCACCCTGCCCGCCTACCGTGGCGACATCGTCAACGGCATCGGCTTCGATGAAAAAAGCCGCGTGCCGGACCCGGATCGTCTGTTGCAGTCGTATCACCAGTCCACCGCCACCCTCAATTTGTTGCGAGCCTTCGCCCAGGGCGGTTTCGCCGACCTGCACCAGGTGCACAAGTGGAACCTGGACTTTATCGCCAACTCCGCCCTGGCCGAGAAGTACAGCCAACTGGCCGACCGCATCGACGAAACCCTGGCGTTCATGCGCGCCTGCGGCATGGACAGCTCGCCGCAACTGCGTGAAACCAGCTTCTTCACCGCCCACGAAGCGCTCTTGCTCAACTACGAGCAAGCCTTCGTACGCCGCGACAGCCTGACCAACGACTACTACGATTGCTCGGCGCACATGCTGTGGATCGGCGACCGTACCCGCCAGTTGGACGGTGCCCACGTCGAATTCCTGCGCGGCGTGAACAACCCGATCGGCGTCAAGGTCGGCCCAAGCATGAACCCCGACGACCTGATCCGCCTGATCGACATCCTCAACCCGGACAACGATCCCGGCCGCCTCAACCTGATCGCGCGCATGGGCGCCGGCAAGGTCGGCGACCATCTGCCAAACCTCATCCGCGCCGTACAGCGCGAGGGCAAGCAGGTGCTGTGGAGTTCCGACCCGATGCACGGCAACACCATCAAGGCCAGCAGCGGCTACAAGACCCGCGACTTTGCGCAGATCCTTGGCGAAGTGAAGGAGTTCTTCCAGGTGCACCAGGCTGAAGGCAGCTATGCCGGCGGGATTCATATCGAGATGACCGGGCAGAACGTCACCGAGTGCATCGGTGGTGCGCGGCCGATTACCGAGGATGGGTTGTCGGACCGCTATCACACCCACTGTGATCCGCGGATGAATGCCGACCAATCGCTGGAGTTGGCGTTTTTGATTGCCGAGACCTTGAAACAGGTCAAGCGCTGAGATTCAGGTTGCCTGCACTGACGCCTTCGCGGCGGTGCGACGGTTCGACAAGCCCGCTCCCACATTGGAATGCATTTTTCCTGCTGAAATGCATTCCCCTGTGGGAGCCGGGCTTGCCCGCGATAGGGCCCTAGAGGCCGACACTTGTATTGAGCATTGCCACCTTCAACCGCACCGCACTCGCCCGCTGACAGTTCAACTGCACCCGCTCCAACCCCAGCCAATCCGCCATCTGCCGCAAATTCAACGCCAACGCCACCATCCCCTCCTCGTCCAACCCCGGCTCCTCCTCATGCACCGCATGCACTGCCAGGCAACCATTGGCGCGCTCCGCCCGCAAGTCAACCCGCGCCGCAATCCGTTCGTTGTGCAAAAACGGCAGCACGTAGTAGCCGTACACCCGCTTCTCCTGCGGCGTGTAGATCTCCAGCCGATAACGGAAATCGAACAGCCGCTCGGTGCGACTGCGCTCCCAGACCAGCGAATCGAACGGTGACAGCAACGCGCTGGCTGGCACTTTGCGCGGCACTGTCGGTGTCGGCAGGCAGTACGCCGCCTGCTTCCAGCCCTGCACCTGGCAGGCCAGCAGTTGCCCATCTTCCACCAACTCCGCGAGGCGATTGCGGCTGTCGGCAGGGTCCAGGCGGAAGTAGTCGCGCAGGTCCTTTTCCGTAGCCACCCCCAAGGCGGTGGCACTGTGCAGCAACAAGCCACGCAGCGCTTCGGCTTCGCCTACGTTGGCGTGCAGGAACTCGCCCGGGATCACCCGCTCCGGCAGATCGTAGAGGCGCTCAAACCCGCGCCGACCCGCCACGGTGACCAGCCCGGCGGCGAACAGCCATTCCAGCGCGTGCTTTTCCTCACTCCAGTCCCACCACGGCCCGGCGCGCTCTTCACGGGTGGACAAGCTGCCCGCCCCGACGGCGCCTTGCTGCTCGACCGTCTTCAGGACGCGCTGGATAATCGCCTGTTGTTCACGCCCAAAGCGCGCCATCTGCGCGTAAATCCCCTGGCCTTGCCGTGCCCGTTCCATGCGCCAGCGCATCAACGGGTACAGCGCCATCGGCAGCAGCGAGGCCTCATGCCCCCAGTATTCAAACAGCGAGCGCCGCCGCCCCTGGCTCCAGGCGGCCTGTTCAAGGATCTGCGCAGAATAGTTGCCCAAGCGGGAAAACAGCGGCAGGTAGTGCGAGCGCACCACGGCGTTGACCGAATCGATCTGCAACACACCCAGGCGTTCGATCACGCGATTGAGGTGTGCGGCCTTGATCTGTGCAGGCGCCTGGCGCCCGGAAAAACCCTGGGCTGCCAGCGCAATGCGGCGAGCTTGCTTAAGTGAGAAAGACAGGTCGGCGGGCATGGGACTCTCCGTGTGGGCGCGCCGACCACCCTACTGCATCCACGGTCATTTTCGCAGCGGATCTTGCCAGGTATGCAGGCGGCGCTCACGCTCCACATCCGCACGGCGCAGCCCGATGTCCTTGAGTGCATCATCGCTCAAACTCGCCAACACCTGGCGCTCCTGCCAGCGGGCCAGTGCATTCAGCACTCCGCTAAATGGGCGCTTCGCCAGCAATACAAAACCTTTTTGACCTTTCATCTTTTCGCCCTCCCTTGGGGATGGCACAAGTGTGTGGCCCGGCTTATGATCAATCCAACGAATGTTTCTTATGCAACACATCTCAGAGATTGATGAATTGTCAGGCTACCCCAGTATCGACACCGAAGTACTGCGCACCTTCGTCGCCATCGCCGACCAGGGCGGTTTTACCCGCGCCGGCGAACAGGTCAACCGCACCCAATCGGCGGTGAGCATGCAGATGAAGCGGCTGGAGGAGGACGTGTTGCAGCGCAAGCTGTTCGAACGCGATGGCCGCCAGGTGCGCCTGACCCCCGAGGGGCAAGTGTTGCTGGGCTATGCGCGGCGAATCCTGAAACTGCACAGCGAGGTGTTCAACACCCTGCGCGAGCCGCATATGGTCGGGCTGGTGCGCATCGGCACGCCGGACGACTACGTGATGCGCTTCCTGCCGGGGATTCTCAAACAGTTTTCCAAGGCCTACCCGCTGATCCAGATCGAGCTGCACTGCGAGTCGTCAACGGTGCTGATGCAGCGCCGCGACCTGGCCTTGACGGTTATCAGTCGCGAACCCACCAAGGAAGTCGGCGAGTTGCTGCGCACCGAACGCATGGTGTGGGCGGCGGCGCCGTGTTTCTGCGTGGATGAACATGCGGCCTTGCCGCTGGCGATTTCCGGCCCCGACTGCCTCTACACCCAGTGGGCCTGCTCGGCACTGGATGCCATCGGCCGCGACTATCGCCTGGCCTATCACAGCTCCAATGTCGCGGCGATCCAGGCGGTGGTCAACGCCGGCCTGGCGGTGATGGTCAGCATGGAAAGCCTGGTGACCGAAGACCTGCGCGTGCTGGGCAGCGAGCAGGGGTTCCCGTCACTGCCGTCGATGAACCTGCACTTGCTGCGAAACCCGCTGATGGCCTCGCCCATTACCGCATGCCTGGCCGATTACATCATCGAAGGTTTCAGACTTTAAAGGTCAGCATCACCGCGCACACGATCAGGAACCCGCAAAACAGCCCGCGCAGCACGCGCTCCGGCAAGGCATGAGCGACTTTCACCCCCCAACTGATACTGAGCAGGCCACCGACCGCCAAGGGCACGCCGATCACCCAATCCACTTCGTGGTGCCAGGCGTAGGTCACCAGGGTCACGCCGGTGCTGGGCAATGCCAGGGCCAGGGACAAGCCTTGGGCGACGACTTGGGTGGTGCCGAACAGGCTGGTCAGTACCGGCGTCGCAACCACCGCGCCGCCGACGCCAAACAAACCGCCCATGGACCCGGACGCTGCGCCCAGCACCCCGAGCCATGGCCAGGAGTAGCGCATCTCGGCCGTTGGCGGCGCATTGCGTGTGAACATGCGCAACAGGTTGTAGGCCGACAGCGCTACGAGGAAGGCGATAAAACCGATACGCATCGCCCCCGCATCCAGGCCCACCGCCCAGATCGAACCCAGCCACGCGAAGCAGAACCCCATGATGCCCAGCGGCAGGGCATGGCGCAGTTGAATACGATTGCGTTGGTGGTAGCGCCACAGCGCGAGCATCACGTTGGGCACCACCATCACCAAGGCAGTGCCTTGGGCTATTTGTTGATCCAGGCCGAAAAACACCCCCAGCACCGGGATGGCAATCAGCCCGCCACCGATGCCGAACAGACCGCCCACCGTGCCCAAGGCCACGCCCAATACCAGGTACAACGCTAAATCCACCACAACTGGCCACTCCACAATCCCAAGACCTGCATGCTACGCAGTCCGCTCTAGCACGGAAACGCACAGCAACGCACAATGGCTGTGCCGATCTCGCATAAGCGCCTGCCATGAACCCGAATACGTTGACCGACCAATTGAGCCTGTTCCTCGATGTACTGGAAACCGGCAGCTTTTCCGCCGCCGCGCGCCGCCATCCCCTGACGCCCTCGGCGGTGGCAAGGCGCATCGACAGCCTGGAAAATTCCGTGGGCAGCCGCCTGTTCCAGCGCAGCACCCACGCCGTGGTGCCAACCCCGGCGGGCCTGGCGTTTGCCGAGCGGGCGCGGCGGATTGTCAGCGAGTTGCAATTGGCGCGGGCCGAAGCGGTATCCCTGAGCCATGCGCCGGAGGGCTTGATTCGGGTAGATGCGCCAGCCGCGTTCGGGCGCCGGCACTTGGCGCCGGTGATCGCCGACTTCCTCAACGTGTATCCAGGGCTGGACGTGCACCTGCACCTGATCGACAGCTTTGTGGATATGCAGGGCGCGCACTTGGGCAAGGTTGACCTGGTGCTGCGCGCCGGGCATATCGTCGACACGCGGCTGATTGCCACGCCACTGGCCAGTATCGTGCGCATCGCCTGCGCCAGCCCGGCCTACTTGAAAAGCCGCGGTACGCCGCGCCATCCGCGCGACCTGAGTGAGCATGACGGGCTCGACTGGGATGGCCTGGCGCCGATGTTCGCCTGGCGTTTCGAACTGGATGGGCGCCGCGCCACCTATCGCCCGCAGCGCATCCGCATGAGCGCCAACAACGCCGAGGCCCTGCTCTCCGGCGCCTTGGCCGGGCTGGGCATCGCGCATCTGCCGACGTGGCTGGCCAGCGAATACCTGGTGCGCGGCGAACTGGTGCCGCTGTTTTGCGAAGACGGCCTGCCAAGCCCGGAGACCACCGGTATCTACGCCCTGCGCCTGGAACAACAGCCCAACGCTCGCAGCCGATTGTTGCTGGAATACCTGAAAACCCGTTTCAGCCCGGTACCGCCGTGGGATCTGGCGTTGCAGAGCGGTTTGGTCTGACTGCGCGGCCAGAATTATATGGCGCATTAAACATTTGCCCGCTAGATTCCAGCCCATAGATGCTTTGCGAGGTACCCCATGAGCAAAAATCCCGCCCCATGCGAATCCCTGATGCTGGACAACCAACTGTGCTTCGCCCTGCACTCCACGTCGCTGCTGATGACCAAGGTCTACAAGCCGCTGCTACAAGCCCTTGGCCTGACCTATCCGCAATACCTGGCCATGATGGTCCTGTGGGAAGAGGACGGTTTGACCGTCGGCGAAATCAGCAGCCGCTTGCTGACGGATCCGGGCTCACTCACCCCGCTGCTCAAGCGCCTGGAAGCTGAAGGGCTGCTGAGCCGCACGCGCAGCCGTGAGGATGAGCGGGTGGTAGTAGTGGAACTGACCGATGCCGGGCGCGCCCTGCAGGAGAAAGCCATGGGCATTCCGCAGTGCATCCTTGGCGCCAGCGGCCTGGAGTTGGGGCAGTTGCGCAAGTTGCAGGAAGACCTGATCGCGTTGCGCAGCAATCTGCAAGCCAGCGTCTGACGCTATAGACCAGCCACCCAAACCTGAAGTGTGGGAGCGGGCTTGTGTGGGAGCGGGCTTGCTCGCGAAAGCGTAGTGTCAGTCACTGGATCTGTTGCTGCCCCACCGCATTCGCGAGCAAGCCCGCTCCCACAATTGAACTTCGCAGATCTCAAAAATAGTTTGTAAATTTATCTTGCGCGCAAAACATTAGCGCTATACATTCACCTCACCAACTACTTAGCGCGCAAACATTTAGCGCTACACACCCAAGAGGACGACACCATGCAAACTCTCTATACCGCAGTAGCCACCGCCACCGGCGGCCGTGATGGTCGTGCGGTTTCCAGCGACAACATCCTCGACGTCAAACTCTCCACCCCCAAGGAACTGGGCGGCGCCGGTGGCCAGGCCACCAACCCTGAGCAACTGTTCGCCGCCGGCTACTCGGCCTGCTTTATTGGCGCGCTGAAATTCGTCGCCAGCCAGACCAAACGCAAAATCCCGGATGACGCTTCGATCACTGCCCACGTCGGCATCGGTCAAATCCCCGGTGGTTTCGGCTTGGACATCGACCTGCACATCAGCCTGCCGGGCCTGGATCAGGACGATGCACAAAGCCTGGTCGACGCGGCCCACCAGGTGTGCCCGTACTCCAACGCCACGCGCGGCAATGTGGATGTGCGCCTGCACGTCACGGTCTGATAAACAGACGCCCATAAAAAAACCCGACGCTAAGTCGGGTTTTTTTCGTAGCGGCGGGGCCAGAATTACTTCTTGGCGCGACCTTTGTACGAACCACCTTCACGGGTGTCGATCTCGATCATGTCGCCGATTTCGATGAAATCTGCAACAGCCAGCTCGGTACCGTTTTTCAGTTTGGCAGGCTTCATCACCTTGCCCGAAGTGTCGCCGCGAGCGGAACCTTCGGTGTAGTCAACCTGACGCACGATGGTGGTCGGCAGTTCTACGGAAACCAGACGGTCTTCGAAGAAGATAGCTTCGCAGACGTCTTCCATGCCTTCTTCCACGAACGGCAGAACGGCTTCGATGTCTTCAGCGTTCAGCTCGTACATGGTGTAGTCGGAAGTGTCCATGAACGTGTAGGTGTCGCCGCTGATGAAGGACAGGGTCGCTTCTTTGCGGTCGAGGATCACGTCGTCCAGTTTGTCGTCGGCGCTGTAAACGATCTCGGTCTTGTAACCGGTCAGCAGGTTCTTCAGCTTGGTCTTCATGATTGCGCTGTTACGACCAGACTTGGTGAACTCAGCTTTCTGAACCAGCCAAGGGTCGTTTTCGAGACGGATCACTGTACCGGGTTTCAGTTCTTTACCAGTTTTCATTGCATATATCCGAAATTTGGATGGGATTTACAAAATTCAAGGTGGCGTATCATATCCAACTTTCATAAAACTGTACCAGCGCCGTCGCAAGATCGGCCTGCAAGGCCTGTTCCAGACACCAGGATTCGGCGTGTTGGCTGACCTCTGGCCAGTGCTCCATAAGCATTTTCCACGGTTGCGCCATATCGCCCTGCGTGTTCCAGGCTTGCCACAGCGTGATCAGGGCCGCCCGCGCCGCCGGTGACAAGGCGGCGGTGTACAGCGCCAGGAACGCGTCGAGCTTGTCGAGGTGAATGTCTTCATCCTGCCGGTAGATGTGCCACAACAGCGGCCGGCCGGCCCATTGCGCCCGCACGAAGGAGTCTTCGCCGCGCACCGCATTGAACTCGCAGCACCACAGCAGGCGGTCGTATTGGTCCTGGCGCACAAACGGCAGCACCTGCAGCGTCAGGGCATCGCGCTGATGCACGTCGCCCACCGCCAGCCCCTCGACACCCAGCCAACGCTGCACATCACCCAGGATGCGCCCTTCCGGCACCAATAGATGGGTGGTACGCCCGTCCGTCGATAACACGTCCAGCCACGCGGCGAGCCCGGCGTTTTCGTAGGCAAACAGCGAGATCAGCCGCGCACCCGTTGCCGGAAATACGCCCAGGGTTTGCAGGAATTGTTGCTGCGCGGCGGCATCCTGCTGAAACGCCCGACGCTGCTCAAGCAACCCAGCCTCACGCAACAGGCCCCCCGTTCCCGGACGGAAACCGGGAAAGAAGAAGTACTTCTGCACGCCTTTGTACTTCACCGAGGGCAACCGGTGACAGCCCACCACCCAATCCTCGGCGCTCAGGTAATCCAGGTTCATCCACAACGGCGGGCGTTCGCGCGCGGCCATGGCGTCCATATAGTCAGGCGGCAGTTGGCAGGCGAACGCGGCAATCACCACATCCGCCGCTGCCGCGCCCTGCCATTCGGCCGGCCAGTGGCGCACTTCGACGCCGGCCTGCCATTGCTGGTCCACCTGAACATCGATCTCCGGGCACATGCGCTCGAACGCACGCAGGTCATCGACCCACAAACGCACATCGCAGCCATGCTCTGCCACCAGTTGCCGGGCCAGGCGCCAGGTCACGCCGATGTCGCCGTAGTTATCGACGACGCTGCAAAAAATATCCCAGCGGGCTTTCATTCCGGGCTCCAACGCTTAAAGGCTCGATTGTCCGTATAAATGCGCCGATGCAGAAGACTTGATCGCGATTATTCTGCACGGTGGCTGTGCGACAATCGCCGCCACGCCGCAAATGCCTGCCAGGAGGCCGCCATGTCTGATCGTCCGTTGTCGTTGTTCAAGCTCAGTGCCGCCATCGCGTTTGGCGTATGGCTGGGGTTTGTCGCCATTGCGCTGAGCGCCTGGTTGGCGTCGCGCTACCTGTTCCCAGAAAGCCTGGCACCGGTGGCACAGGCGGTGCAGCAACTGGGCAAGCCGGTAGAGGTGGCGCCTGAGCCGCCGAACCGCATGTTCGAGCAGTACCAACAGAACCTGCACAAGCAGGAACAGCAACAAACCCTGGACCAGGCCCGCAACAATGCGCGCAACCTGTCCAACCCGAAATGCCAGTTCTGGCTGCAACAGGACCAGAACGCCCCCAACGAAAAGACCCGGGCCAATGTCCTGCAATTCTGCGATTGATGACCATGAATAAACACGCCGTCCATTCACTGATCCTGGAAAAGCTCAGCGTCGATCTCGACATCGCCCAACGCGCTGCGCAAACCGCTTACGAAACCGCGACCCACGAAGAAAACATCGCCGAGAACAAGTACGACACCCTGGGACTGGAAGCGTCCTACCTCGCGGCCGGGCAAGCCAAGCGCGTCGAAGAGATCAAGCAGGCGCTGACGCTGTGCCAGAACCTGCCACTGCGGGCCTACGATGATCAGCGCGGCATAGAAATTGGCGCGCTACTGGGCCTGGAAGACGAGAACGGCCGCCAGCAGTGGCTGTTCCTCGCGCCGGACGGCGCAGGCTTGAAGGTGGATGTGGTGGGGCAACCGGTGACCGTCATCACCCCGCGCTCGCCCCTGGGCAAAAGCCTGCTGGGCAAGTTCGAAGGTGATGAGGTGGAGATTCTGGTGGCGGGCGCCCGGCAACACTTTACGGTTACCGAGGCCAAATAAGGGAGTGACCGTGGCGAGGGAGCTTGCTC
>NZ_QAJM01000020.1 GCF_003852405.1 Pseudomonas sp. KBW05 | reverse complement strand
GAGCTTGTGTGGGAGCGGGCTTGCTCGCGAATGCGGTGGATCAGACAACACATCTGTGACTGATAGACCGCATTCGCGAGCAAGCCCGCTCCCACACAAGCCAGCTCCCACAGTTGACCGCGTTCAATCACAGCATCGGGGTGGTGCTGACTACCCGTAATGCCAATCCCTCATAAGCATCCAGGGTGATAGTGAACTCGCCCTCCGCCGACAAATCCCCTTCAACCCGCTCATTGATAATGTCCACCACCGGCCCCGGCGCAATGTCGGGCAAGTGCAGGGTTTCGGTGATCGGCGTCGCGCCAAAATTCAGCGCGGTGATTTGCGTGCCCTTCCCCGCTGGCAGTTCGTGAACCATAATCAGTAGCCCAGGGTTCTGCACATCCGGCACGAGGATCTGGCGGCTCGCTGCAATGTCGTAGGCACGGCGTACCGCGAGGATTTTTTGCAGCTGGGAGGCAAAGGATTGCGGGTCCAGCAGTTGGCTGTTCAGGCTGCCATACAGGCTTTGCGCGCGCGGCATCTGCCCGGCCGACAGTTCGGCCTCGGGGTTGAGGTCCACCAAATCATAGGCGCCGCGATGAATCCAGCGCGTGTCGCCATCGCCCATCAAATGCGCCACGCTATCCGCCGCCAAAGGCAGCGCGCCCACCAGGTCCCAACCCGATAAGGCAAACACCCCGGGCTGCATGGCGTTGTACATCACCAACAGCAGGTGGATCTGGCGGATCTGCTGGATATCCGTCGGCGTGATGGTAGCCAGGTCACGAATGCCCAGTGCCGCGGTGATGATGCTGGCCGTGGTGCAGGCCACGCCATTGGTGACGAACTTGAGGTTATACGGCGCCTGCTCGCCGGCCAGGCGCTCGTACATCTGTTCGCGGATGTGCTCGCGCAGGCTGTTGCCGGGAAAGGTCTGGCCCTGGTACTGATAGCTGTCATGGGCGTGCAGGGTCCAGAAGTGCACCAACTCCAGGGTCAGCTCATCGTGATTTTGCAGGGCATGGATCAACGAACCGGGGTCGATGCCCAGGCTGTGCATCTGGCGCAGCATCAAGCGCAGGAATTCGGTGTCGCCCATCAGCAAGGCATGCTGGTAGGCCGGGCGGGTGATGAAGTCGTAGGACAGGTCCGCGCCGCCGTGGGACATGGCGGCGATGTCGTCCACGGTCAGGTTCAACTCCTGGAAGCTGAAGCCGCCCGCCTTGCGAATCGCCCCGCCCAGCAGTTGGTTGCCGGTGATCGACAGCGGGTGGCTTTCCGACCAGGCCGTGCCGTCCAGCTTGCGTTCCACGCCGAGGAAACCGTTGGCGTCCAGGCGCAGGATCTTCGCGCCCATCACATCGATGGCGTGCAAGGCGTCGCCGATGATCATCTGCTGCGCGGCGAAGCTGGGGTCCAGCCAGTTCAGTGACGGCTGGCCGGCCTTGAAGTAATGCAGGTACACCCAGCGGCGCGGCTTGCCGTCCACACCGAGGACCACGGGCGTGGCGCTCCAGTCGGTTTCCTTGACGCCGGGCTCGAAGAAGATCACCCGCTGCAACTGGCCGACGATGTAGTGCTTGTCACGCAGGGCATCGACCTGCAGCGGGCTGAGGTTATGTGCGTCATCGCCCTCGGCGACATCGGGCAGCAGCGGCCAGTCTTCTTCGCGGATCTCCACCATGTGGTACAGGCCGGGGTAGTCCTCGTAGGCCATCTCGGCCAGGCGGAAGTCCGCGCCCTTGCCGGTGTGGGACGGGATCACATCGTCGATGATCACCGCGTTGTGTGCGGCGGCCATGCGCGTCAACGCCTGCAACTGCGCCTCGGTGCCCAGTTGCGGGTCGATGTCGAAACTGATGCGGTCGAAATTGCCGTCAATGGTCGGCGTGTGCTGGGTGCCGCTGAGGCCACCGGACTTCTTCAACGGACCGTTGTGGATGCCCTGGATGCCGATCTTCGACAAGGCCTGCCACAGGCTTTCATCGCCAAGGGCTTCCAGCACCGTACCGCCGTCACGGGTGACAATCGACGCCGGGTAGGCGGTGAACCACACCGACGACAGCGCCGTCGCATCCCGTGGCCGAGTCTGTGCGTAGGGTTGCTGCCACAGGCGCCCTTGCCCGGAATAGAGCCTCGCGCGCTGGCGTGCCGCGTGCAGCATCGACTGTTGCACCAGCCAGTTCACATGATCGTTGTCCGCCGCCGTCATAAGTCCGCTACCTGTCGTGGAGAAACGTTGGGTGTAGACATATGAGGGGTGTGGGGGCGAATCGTTGCATTGGGGGTGGGTCTGGGGTTGGGATGTTGTCTGTGCTGCCTGCGATAGCGGTGGTACTGCCAACCACCCCGCTACTTGACCAACCGCTTCTCCTTGGAAGGCCGATACCCAAAGTACGAGCTATAGCACTTGCTGAAATGGCTCGGCGACACAAACCCGCACGCCACCAGCACTTCCACCTGGGACAGTTCGGTGTGCTGCAACAACCGCCGCGCTTCGGTCACGCGCAACTCCATGTAGTAGCGTTGCGGCGTGGTGCCCAGTTGCTCCTTGAACAACCGTTCAAGCTGGCGCCGTGAGCGGCCGGCGTACACGGCCAACTGATCCAGTTCCAGGGGTTCTTCAAGGTTGGCATCCATCAGCTTGACCACTTCGCGCAACGGCGCGCTGACGCTGACGTTTTCCGTCGGTTTGATACGCCGGTAGCGCGACTCTTCAAACGCCAGGATATCTTCAATCCCCTCCACCAGGGCTTTGCCGTGCAGGCTTTTGATCCAGTCCAGGGCCATATGAAACGCCCCCGATGGGCTGGACGCCGTGAGCCGGTCGCGATCGATCACAAAGGGTTCGCTGGTGACGTGGGCCGCCTTGGACACCTCCGCCAAGGCCGGGCGATGTTCCGGGTGGATCGCGCAGTGGTAGCCCTGCAACAAGCCGGCACGGCCGAGGAACCACGAGCCATTCCACAGCCCCGCAAGACCCACGCCTTGCTCGGCGGCAACCCGCAGGAGTTGCACAAAGTCATCGCCGGCCTTGAGTTCGGTGCGAAAGCCCCCGCAAATCACCAGCAATTCCAGCTCGTGCAACGCCGCAACGTCCAGGCGCGCGTCCGGGCGGATCACCAGGCCGAGGTCGCTGATGACTTCGCCATCGTCCCAACCAAAGGTGCGTGTGGCAAACAGATCCGGGCGCAGCAGGTTGGCGGTGACCAGGGTGTCGAGGGTCTGGGTGAATGCGGGCAGGGAGAAGTGTTCGAGCAGCACAAAGCCGACGCGGGTGACCGGCGACGGCTGTTGCGGGTTGTCATTCAGGTAGCGCAGGTTCTTGCCTTTCATGCCACCGCTGAACTGGCGTCTTTCCATCGAGGGGTTGCCCACTTTATTGTTGTTGGTGCAGTGGGCGCCATCTTAGAGGATTGGCGCACCAAATCGGCGAAATCGCGGCATCCAACGATCGAGGATCTGCGCGGACGCCAGGATATGGTGCGCGCGGCCGATCAGCAAACGGCGCGGTACGAAGCCGATGTAGCGCGAATCGGCGCTGTTGTCACGGTTGTCGCCGAGCATGAAGTAGCTGTCGGCGGGCACCACTACTGGGCCGAAGTCCCTGCGCGCGCGCACCTGCGGCATGAACTGGACGCTGCGCCGACTGTTGTTCGCCAGCTCGGTCAGCTTGATCCCGGCGATGGATTGATCAGGCGAGACGCGCTCGCTGATGGCCTGCGCATCGAGGTAAGTGGCGGGCACGCCGTTGATCCACAGCACCTCGTTTTTCATTTGCAGGGTGTCGCCAGGGATGCCGACGATGCGCTTGATCAGGCGCAGGCTGTCTTTGGGCGAGGTAAAGGTAACCACGTCGCCCCGTTGCGGGTTTTCCAGCGCGAATACCGAGATGTCGGTCAGCGGCAGCTTGAGGTCGTAGGCGACGCGATTGACCAGCACCACATCGCCCTCCACCAGCGTCGGGCGCATGGAGCCAGAGGGGATGGGGTTCCAATCGGCCAGGGAGGTGCGGAAGATGCCGAAGCACAGCCAGAAAATAATGGCGTAACGGTATTTGCTCAACAGACGTCGCATACATCCTCGCACGGGCACGGTAACGGTCACTATCAAGCGTAAAGATTACAGGTTGGCGGGCGCATAAACACCGGGATGTGGGCTGAGCTTGAAAAAACCGCCACCCTGCACAGGCCGAAGCCAGGCGCCTGAACGCGCATCTGATACGGTTTTTTCTTTATCATCTGCCTCTGTATCGAAAACTGCCCCGGGCGGACAATACGCCCACTCCCGACACCCTTGTCGAGTGCACCAGGACACTTCCTGGCGCCCCCTTCCCTTCGGAGGCCTTATGACCAAGATGGCAATTTTCCTGTTCGGCTTTTTAGTGCTGACCATCGGCATCGGCCTGCTGGCGACCATCTCGCCGGTGTAACGCCGTCAGCTGACAAACAACATCGGGTACAACGACAGCACCAACAAGCCCGCCATTGACCCGTTGAACACCCGCAACCAGCGCGGCTCGCGCAACACATTGCGCAGGCCGCTGCCACAGACCACCCAGACACACACGCTGGGCAGGTTGACCACGGCAAACACCAAGGCGATCACCAGCACGTTGGTGACATAACCCTCGGCCGGCGTATAGGTAGTGATTGCCCCCAGCGCCATGATCCACGCCTTGGGGTTGACCCACTGAAACGCCGCCGCGCCGAGGAACGTCATCGGCTTGCCGTGCGCATCGCTGCTCTCGGACATACCGGCGGACGTCGCAATCTTCCACGCCAGGTACAGCAGGTACGCCGCGCCCACATAACGCAACAGCGTGTAGGCCCACGGGAACACCTTGAACACCTCGCCCAACCCCAGGCCGACCGCAATCACCAACAGCATGAAACCGATGCTGATCCCCAGCGCATGAGGCATCGAGCGACGAAACCCGAAGTTCACCCCCGACGCCAGCAGCATGGTGTTGTTAGGCCCCGGGGTGATCGAAGACACGAAAGCGAACAGCACAAAGGCTGACAGCAGGCTGGTAGACATGAACATGGCGCAGCATCCAGACGGTGGTGGCAGGACTGTGACAGTAGAGGTTTAGCGGGCCGACCGCCCCGTACAGCTAGGGGTGGATCGGGGAATACACTTTCGCCGCACAAAAAAAAGGAGCAAGCCGCAACGGCTTGCTCCCTGGATGCACTACTTAGCGCTGGCCACCGCCACCGCCTGGACCACCGTGGCCACCGCCCTGTCCGTGCCCACCACCACCACCACCACCACCACCTGGTGGTGGCATGAACATCCAGCAACCCGAAAGGGTGGACAACAGCGCGACCACGACGGCCGCCTTGGTCAGGTAATTCAACTTCATGAAAACACTCTCTGCTTGGCAATATTTGTTTCGCGAGAGATAGGACAAGCGAAAGCCGACGGCGTCACGGCTATCGTGTAACGTGTTGGTAGGCTTTGTATTTTTAAACTTACAACGCGCTGCGAACGAAGCGTTTGCACACAGCGCTATCGGGGTTTGAAACATGATGATCGTTCGAAGCATCACCTTGGGGGCCCTGCTCGGCTTATCGCCCCTCTCTCTGGCTGAACCCAGCATTGCCGTCGGTTTCTCGCCAGAAGGTTCGGCGCGTACGTTGGTCCTGGAGACCATCGGCAGCGCGCGGCACAGCATTCAGATGCTTGCCTACGCCTTTCAAGCGCCCGACATCACACGGGCGTTGGTCGAGGCGCAGAAGCGTGGGGTGAAGGTGCGTGTGGTCATCGACAAGAAACGCAACCTTGGCAAGGCCAGTACCACGGCTATGGACTTTGTCAGCCGCAATGGCGTGGAACTGCGTACCAGTGATCACTTTCACCTGCAGCATGACAAGGTGATCATTGTTGATGGCAGCACGGTGCAAACGGGGTCATTCAATTATGCGACGTCTGCGGAGACGGCGAATTCGGAGAATGTGCTGGTGATTAAGGGGGCGCCGGAGGTAGCACGGCGGTATGTGGAACATTGGCAGTCGCGGTGGGAGCTTGGGGTGGGGTATACGGCGCGGTGAGGTACTTGTCTTTTGGCAATAAAAAAGCCCCACAGACGTTGGTCTACGGGGTTTTCAAGAATGGGGCCGAGGTTGGAATCGAAGCGGTGTAGCTGGAGTTGCGATCTAAGAATAAAACCCTGCAACCCAGTTAGTTAAGATAAATAACCTTCCGTATTTATGATGTATCAAGACGGCTGAAAACCTTTATTCACACGACATTGATTTATCATTGAGGAAATGATTTTTTCTTCAATCTTGGCTGGCTAATATCGCCGCCTTAGTTTCACCTATGCCTTGAGCCGACCCTCGACACAACAGGCAACTATTGGCTAATAGCAGCTTTACCGAAATTGCTCCCCAAGGAATCGACCCCATAACTGAAACTCATCTTTGGTGAGCAGGTCGGTTTACAATGTGACTGGAGACGGTAAGAAAAGAGTTCTCCTGGCCGCCGAGCAAACTTATAAAATCAAAATAATTTACATTTATGCTAGATAACAGCCACTGCGCCTTTAAATAATCTCTAAAGGCAACAGTTTTTGTATATCTGTCACTTATAGAAAAGGAAGACGCAAGACCACAAACTATTTCTCTTGCAGCCTCGTCAAAGATTGGGGTATCAGTTGACATGGCATCTAAAAATGCAAACGAACCTGCCCAGTGACGAACATGATAAATTCCAACTGATGTCGCCCGATAATGCATCTGATCACTGCGCTCATGCTCCGCAACCTGTATTTCGCGGTAGTGCGCGTACGGAGTTTCAATTAACCGCTTCATAGCCAAAAACTTTAAAGCCCTACTGATTTGATCATCTACATAACCATGACCAGTAAGCTCCGCAATTATATTTCTACCAGCCAAAAAACCATCATTGTCGACCACGCCCGTATTGGAGCTGAGGTAGGCAACAATTAGAGAAGACAAAAAATGCTCTCGCGGGTCAGCTGCGCCAACAACGTCAAATATATTGCAAGCAACTAATGACGACTGGGAGTTAAAGTAGGCATACTCACCTAGCAAGCTATGTTTCGTAAATTCGTGCAATGGTATTCTGTACCCGCCCCTTTCCTCTTCGATCTTGACTATTTTCTTAGAATCGACATTGGGGCTTCCAAAAAAGCCGGTAATTAATTCGATAACCGAGCGCGTATTACCTCCCGTCACATTACTCAAGAACTGCTTAATAGAGTCACTTGTTCTAATGGAGCGCAAAGTGGCATTCAAGAAAAGCACAACATTTTTCAGGTTTAGCCTGATGTCCTGCAGTGCGGCAGGAGCTACCTTCCCCTCTGCCACTCTGACAGCAAAAATTAGCCTTTTCTGGATAACCTCATCCGCAGGCGGAGGGGATATAGTTAGGACTTTGTTTTGATAAGCAGAAAGTGCTCCAGTAGTTTTTGAGAGATAAAATGTACTAGGCCTTAGTGCTACAAAAACTGACAAGTTCCTAGATGCCGCAAACTCTTGCGCAATAAGAAATGTTTCTTGCTGCACTTCGAACGAGCGCTGATCTGCATTGTCCAGCACCATTATTATTTGTTTGCTACGACCACGACTCAGGTGACCCAATGCGGCCTGTAAATGCATATCCTTTTGATCTGTTTTAATTGTTAAGAACCTTGCTCGCTCGAGGATATACTGTTCTGAATTTGATTCTTTTAGGTTTCCATTTACAGTTGCGTCGAAATCCACCAAGTCCTTATGGTATATCGCATTGGCAAAAGCAGCAGTATTTATATCGATGCTATATTTGCTTTTTAGTATTCTCGGAACCTCTTCCAGTATATATGTTTTTATATCTCGACTCAAAGTTGCCTTTATGCCAAGATTAATATTTATGAAATACGTATTAGCCTGATCTGTGCTAGTGAGGCTTTCAAATAAGTTTTCAAAAAAAGACGTTTTTCCTACGCCCACATCTCCAATCACTACTATGGGACGGGAGCCCATCTTTCCAAGCAGAGAAGGGTCGCTGATCTGTAAATTGCCATTTCCATCAACTCCCGTAATTTCATCTAGAGCTGAGGGTGCAACGCCGAGTTCACCTGCTCGCCGGTAACGAGCGGAAATTATACTTTTGCTTAAAAGAAGGTGCCTGTTATTAGCCTCAATGCCGATATAGCATTCTTTGTAAAAGTCTGATTTTAGTTCGGGATTATCTTCGATCTCTTCCAAAAGTAGCGATGACAATGATCTTAAATTTTCTTGAAAGTCATTCCGGTACCTATATTTTAAAGGTTCAGCGATAACCGTGGAACCTTTGGGAGGTATCCTAGGGTTTCGATGAAAAGCCAAGTCTCGATTTGCATGGTTCCCCTCAATCCCCTCAGGTGAAAGAAACTTCCACAGAAGTGGAAAATGTTCAATGTACGATTGAAAACCATTGAAAAAGTAACACTCGCCTTCTAGCGGAGGAAATCCAGGAGTGACTGCTTGAAAAATTGCAATTTGTGGACCATTACAAACAATCGCGACTTGTGCGCCTCTCATTGCGCAATAGGGAATAACTTGAATAATGGCTTCTTTAAAGCTTTTGGATGCGACAATTAAAGGTTGGAGCTTACGAAGCACAATATTTGAGCTAGAAGGAGGTATGTCAAAAAGAATCGCCTCTTTTTTTGCTTCTAGAATTGCCTTGACGGGAAGGCCTAATGCGTAATCCGCTCTCCCATTCATTTCATCAGTTAGCTCAACAGCAATATCTGGCTTTTCCCAACCCAAGCACTCTGTCAGCAACCTGTCAACAAACTGAAACCGATTTTGTGCCTCGTTCCAATGTTCACTCCCAACTGGGTAGCTTTCTAATATCTTGCGCAGAGACACCATCCCGTCGGTCATCTCAAATGGTGCTCGCATACCTTTCTCCCTGATGAGCTGACAATTCTACTCACCATAGTTCAAGGCACGTAAAAGAAAAGCTTGCGTCTATCAATGCTTGTAAAGAAAGCGCTTGAGAGACACAACTGAAAACTGAACCTCGCGTGGTACACGGGCCCAAACTCGCCGACATCCGAGGGCTGTTTCTGGCCGCTAATGAATATCCACCCCTGGCCGATTGCGCCCTGACATCATTCTGATCACGTGCCGCCACATCGCTCGCACTTGCGGAACACAACTGATAGTTGCAGAAAACCTCACTTTCCTGCAGCCAATAAAAAACCCCGCAGACGTTAATCTACGGGGTTTTTAAGAGTGGAGGCCGAGGTCGGAATCGAACCGGCGTAGGTGGATTTGCAATCCATGATTTTTTCTATACTTATCAGCACCTTATGCCAATATAAATTCCGCACCTTGAGGTTTTGAATGCCCCTTAGGGTCAATGATTTCAAGGGGTAGAAATCTAGTTGCGGAACTGATTTGCCCCATCCCCCGGCTTCCTGCCGAACGCCTCCCGACGCTATCTCTGCACCAGCTCAGCGCTGATCGGCGCCTGCGGCTTTGGCTTCTTGCCCAGACGCATGATCGGCAATTCAAACCAGTGGTACACCACATAAGCCCCAACCAAAGTGCCAGCAACCGACGCGGCAATAATCAGCTCAGGCGCAAGGCCCAGGATCGAACCGACCTTGCGCACGACCGAAAAGACCAGCGGATGCAGCAGATAGATCGAGAACGAGAGCGCGCCAACCGTATGCAGAACCCAGGCGATAGCGATGGGCAGCTTCACCTTCACAAAATAGACGCTCGAGACAAACGCGATGGTGCAGATTCCCAGCGCGATCCGCTCCCAGCCCACCACCAGTGCGGTGCTGACTTCAACACTCACAGCCCAAAAGGCCGTAAACGCCAACACGCCCAACGTAATCGAGGCAAGATTGCCCAGCTTGTGGCGACCGCCAGCGTAGGCAATCAGCACGCCGCACACGAAGAACAACGCCTGATTCTGGTTGCTTACGTACTCTTTCCAGGCCTGCGCCTCACCGGCTGATGGCACCAAGACCATGGCCCAATAGATGAACATCCCCGCCGACACCAGCAGAATCGCCGCCGCATAGGCGCGATGCAGACGAATCAGGTACAGCATGATCGGGAAGTAGCAATAGAAGAACAGCTCATTGCCGATGGACCAGCCACCACCTGGTATGGCCTTACTCGGATCAATAAAGGAAAACAGCAACGTGAAGTTCAGGACGACCGACGACCAGCCATAAACATCGATGGCGCCCTGAGTCTTGCTTGCCATCCCTGCTGCTGCCAACGCCGCAACTGAGGCGAGCATGTACAGCGGGACAATGCGAAGAGCGCGCCTGATCACATACTGGTTCACGTCACCCGGAGTTGAGAGCCTGCCGTTGTAGGCAATACACATGCTCATGCCGCTGATGACAAAAAAAGCCGAGACACCGTAGTAACCAACCTTGCTGAGCAAGCTGTCTTCGGCCATCTGGTTGGGGAACAGCCACCCCATGTAGTGATAAAACATGATCGACACGGAAAGAATGCCGCGTAGGTAATCAATGGTTTCAACTCTTTCCCGCGACATACGCACTCCATGGACGCTTTATTATTTACCGGATGTGTATCGGCGGGAAGGATGATAGCTTAAATGGATAGCGGCAACTCGCCACCGTTGATGGCCCGGCTATTCAGGGAACATGTAGCTGCGAATATTATTTACTCCCTCCCCCCGGCGCTCTGCCGACCGAACACCAAACCAAATCTGCTACAGCTCGTCGCCTCAAATCGCGCTACGGCCAAACCTCGACTACTGTACGCACATACAGTACTTGAGTTTACCCACCATGCACCTCATTGACGAAGACACCTCAGCGTGGCTTGGCTGCCCCACACCTCTGGAAATGTACAAGCACCAGTGCGCGCTGCTCGAGGACGAACTAACCCAAACCCAGGCGCTGCTGCGCAATGCCCGGAAGAACATCGCCGGGCTGGTGCAGATGAATGATGCGCTGTCCACCGAGAAAGCTCTCGCCGAGGAATCGCTGAAGAAAGCACTGGCCGAAGTGGGTGCACTCAACCGCGAAACCTCAGAAATGGATCGTCGGATAAACGGCTTAATGGCCGTAGCCCAGCAACGTGACGAACTGTTCAGGGAGAATCAGCGGCTTTTACTGGCGCGGAAATTGCCACTCACTGGCACGCCGTAATAGCCGCTACCAATTGCCGCTCGTAGCCGATCCGCTGCCGTCGCTCTGCCAGCAACGCCCGTACCTTCACTTCCAGGCTGTCGGACTTCTTGAGCCCGACGGCGGCCCACGGCGGCACCACTATCTCTTTCGTCCTGCACGGCACCAGCACCGGCACTTCAACACGAACGGTGCGCACCGCCGGTTCCTTGGTCGCGCAGCCGGCCAGCACCAGGGCCAGTACCACCAGTAGCAGCTTCATAACCCCAACTCCTGATCGATGATCGCCGCGGCAGTCTGAGCAGGATCGCCGCCGGTTCGCTCCCGCAATAGCTGATTGGCTGCGGCGTAGTCTGGCCGGGCTTCTTGCGCGGCTTTCTCCTGTGCCAGCGCGGCATTCCGCTCCCGGAGTTCACCTGCCAGCACCAGCTCGCCGAGCTTCTTGCCCTGCTCTCCCGTCAGAGTTACCAAATTGTCACGGGCGGCATTGGTGGTGGCTAGGTCACTATTGGCCGCATCGAGCAGCGGCCGGAAGTGAGCAACGGCACGCCAGACCCCAACGCTGGCGCCGAGGACCAGCAGTAAGATCACCGCCAGGCCCAGCCCGATCAACTTCTCCAACGGCGTCACGACATCACCCCGCCTGCCAGGCGGTACTGCTTCAGCAGGTCCTCCAACCGGTGTTCCCGCTGGCCATACCCCGCACCCGGCAGGCTGGCCCAGATGTTCCGGCACTTCGAGATTGCCGTCTCGATCCGACCGGCAAGCACATCAGGCAAAGCCCGGCACTCGCGGATATGTTGCAGGGCTAGCAGGTCCTGGCTGATCGGGCTGAAATCCGGCAGCTTGAGCAGTGCCTTGTAGTGCGGCCAGTCCTTCAGCATCTGCTGGTACCGGCCGGAAGCATTGGACTTCAGTCCCTTGCTGTTGATGACCTTGGAGGCGCGCCCCTTGGCAAACGGGTGATCAGTGAAGTCCTTGAACACCTCAGGCTTACGGTCGATGCCAGTCACGATGACGTCGTAGCCATCCATGGCCGTGGCCGGTGAGGTGCTGGTGCCCTCGGACCAGCCGAGCATATCGAGGAAGGCCAGCGCGTTGCGGCCGCCGGCGAGCGATTCAGAAAGTCGAGCCATTGCTTTTCTCCAGGCAAAAATAAACCCGCTCGATGGCGGGTGGCTGGTATTCGGCAACTGACTTAAGAAGGCGCTACAGGCCAGTCGATTACCCGAGGAAAGTCTTCCTGATCAGGAACATCGTCGAGATCGATCCGGTATTCCTTCCACTTTTTCAGAAGTGCAATCTTGGCAGGGGTTGCCTTACCAAGGTCCACTGCATCCTGTAGAGGTGCGATGCGGATAGCTGCAACCGCCAGCGCTTGATCGCGCTGAGCCATTGCCGCGACAGAGAGTTCATCGTCAGTAGGCGATGGTGGAGGCGGTGCAGCTGGTGGAGGCGGTGGTAACGCAACTGTGAAGCCGTCGTCGATGGTAACTGCCAGACCATTCTGCATACCCTCCAAAGCTTGAAGGTACTGTTCATCAGTGATCTCAATGAAATCTTTACCGTCCTTTTCAAAGGCAGTTTTATCAGTGGCTATTTCCCATTTGGCGGCATACGGCATTATTTGATCCTCAGATAGAAAGTGGCGCCCATAGACTTGACCCTGGTTTCATTGCCGATTCTTGGGGTGCCATTAGTCCCGTCAGTTTTTGCAGCAAGCTGGACACCGGTCGTGGCCACATCGATCCGCGTGATGACGGTGCCGTAGTCTGCGCCGGTTGAATAAGAGATGTTCACGTTGCCAGGGGTAGAAAGAATATACCCGGCCCCCAAACGAGGGTCGCCGAAAGAGTGTCCTTGAAACTGGTCGGCTTCGATTGTCCCGGGGGCCCCGGCCCGAATGAACCGACCTTCAGTATTGATGAGTCGAACAGTTGCCCCGTTGAATGGGCTTCCTGCGAGACTCACTACAGCCGACGCAAGCAACTGTGGCTTCGTGCCGGACACGGACTCGGACGTCAGAAAGCCGGCGTTATATGCGTCACCAGCCGTAAGTTTGATGTAGGTGTAGTTCGGATTGCCAAGCGGTGGAGCCGGCACGGGCACATTGTCAACGAGCGAAATAAGAGCGCCGATGGGCTGGAAAGCCCACAGATCTTGAGTGAAGTACTGTGGGGGTTGGTCGAGAACGATAAAGTCAAGTCCATCACATACAACGTCGGACATTTGACCCGCGTAAACCACAGCCGGGATCTTGGCCCCGGAATAGTCGAACATCTTTAAAGAGCGGTTCCCGCGACCCGAAGCGTTAAGCGTTGGGGCGCCAGTGGACGCTATGTGGAACGTTATGAAGAACCGCTGATTGGGCGCATACGGAGCAGCATCATAGTTCGGCGCAATGGCATACGCGGTACTAGTACCTGTCGTAGTAACGGCCAAATAAGCCTGGCTTTGAACGGTAGACGCCAGCTTTTTAGGGGTAACGGCTGTGGCATCATCCAGACCGTTGTTAGTTTGCGTTTGCGTGGCTAGTTTTAGCCACCCAAACTTGGCCTCTGTCGCCTGGGTCACGACTTTGGCGATTGCCTGAAACACCCTCGCCGGACTCATCACTTTCGACGTGACCGTTCCTGCCTCGGCTTCCGCCTGGGTGGCAAATGAAACGGTACTGCTCTCGATCTTTTTATCAATAGCCGTCAGTAGCTGGCCGGTATTCGCCTCATCAGGGACTGCGCCGGCGGATGTAATCACGTTCAGGATTTCCTGAGTAACCGCGTTACCCCACTCGGAAGGAATCAACGACCCTGGCGTAGCCGCCAACGGGTCTTCGTCAATAAACTTCCCATTAACCAAACCCACACCCGGAACACTCTTTGGAAAATCCACATCTCACCCCTTAATCGTAATTGATATGCACGACGGTATGCGCCGGCGCCGGCCTGCGGATCAGGCACTCAAGTGCATCACCGGGATTGGTGCCGAAGCGCTCGCCCCAGAAGCTCGCACCGAAGCGCCGCCCAACACGTTGGCGCCCACCAGTGTTCAGCGCCCACATGAACTGGGCACCCCAGGTGCCAAAGTGCGCAGCGCCAAAACGTGAGCGCCCCATTCGCGGGGCTCGGTATTCGGTGATGGTTGCACCGGGGTAGCCCTGGCTTACCGCGATTTCAATGAAGTAGGCGCGGTGCTGACCACCGACTTCCACCAGCCGGCGGCGGACTGCCAGGCGCCGATCTTCAAATGCGGGGTTCAAGCCCAGGCATTCGTCAGGCAGGCCCATGACTTTTTCCCAGTCGGGTACCAGCTCACTAACACCGCCCGCATCCATTTCGTTGAAAATGTCAGCGGCCCTACCCTCCAGACGCGCGAACTCCAACGAAACACCCGACAGGATCAGTCCGACTTCGGGGACGAGTTCGGGATCCCAAGCAGGCCCGGCTGGGAGCAGCGCCTGCAACTGGGCGCGATAGTGCGCAGCAGTTCTCACGGCAACCATATGCACCCCCCGTACGCCAGCAACTGATTACTCGCCGCTGGCACGTCTGCCACTGGTGCCAAAAGCTGATGATCGGTTTCGCCCGTGGCGCTGCTGATGGCCTCACGAATGTGGCTGACCAGCAGGCCGTCACCCAGGCCCGCCTCTCGGTTGTGCAAGTCCTGTAATTGAAGTGCAACGGCCGCACGCACCGCGCCCGTATCTGGGGTAAGGCGCAACTGATACACCACAGAAACCCGCACCGGAGCAAGCACGTACAGCTCTGCGGTGACAGGTCGCAGCGGCTCGATATGGGCTTTTACCTCGGCTAGTTGTGCAGGGGCCGGGGTTGGATTGGAGTCGTTGTCACGCATTACGAACAGCCCAACGGTGCCTGGCCCAAGGAAGTTACGACGACACCAAGCGCGGGTTACGCCAGGAACTTCCAAAGCCCACGTTTCGTAATCGTCCGCCGATCCGCCGTGAGGGATCACACGATAAGAGCGCACCACCCGCGCACGCAAAGACTCGACGCTCTCCTGGGCGATGCCACCCACCAGGCCAGGCGTCAGAACCGTAAAGGTGCTGACGAGCCCTTCCACCGGCTGGATCAGCGTCAACACCATTCCTGCTTCGATGTTGCCCAAGGCGCCCGCGTCAACCGCTGCCAGCTTTGCGACGTTGGTACCCGCCACCGTAGTGACGCTCTGCGTCACACGATAGGCCCGGCCATCGTTGGCCTTCATCACCGTGTCCACGTCCACCACCCGTCCTGCACCCGCCGTGAAGCTGGCAGTGCCTTCGGCCGCCTGGGCGACTTTACGGGGCTGGTTCAGGCGAAGGTTTGCGATACGTTCAAGGGTTTCTTCATCGGCGGTGTCGGGCAGGATCTGCTGTGCAATCCATTCCAAGTAGCCATACAGCCCGTAAGCCGTACCGCTCAATGCCCGTGAAAGCACCTGCGCATCAGAGCGCCGTAGCGCATCGCTGGCCAGGTCGCTCTGTGTACGGTTGACCAGCACCGGTAACGTTGGCGTATCAAACGGCATAGATCACCTGCCACAATTGGTTTGAGTTGATTTCCAGGCGCGCGCCGGTGTCGATAGTGAGGATTACCCGCAGGTTCAGCCGGTTGACTCCCGACTGCTCGCTGAGGATGTCGATTTCGACAACCTCGCCGTCATCGATCAGCCAGGCCAGCGCCTCACGGGCGTAGTACTCGGCATCACGGCGGGTATCGGTGGTGAGCTTCACCCGCCGTAGCAGCCACAACCGGGAGCCGATGCGGTCATCGGCGCTACTGGGGTAGCTGTCACCCCACCATCCGTAACGCTCATCGTCGTCGAGCGGGTCATCTGTCGCAGCGCGGCGCCAGGTGAACAGGCTGATCACCACGGCGCGCACCAGGGAGGCCTCCCGATTGCTGGCGAGGATCATCCGCCACCTCCAACAGGTGGGCCGCTCTGGGCGGTGCCGACTTGCACCTCCGTGTGCAGATGCTCCACCTGGCTGACGCCGGCGGCGACCTGATCGCCACCGGAGACAATCCGACCGGTCTGGGTGATCAGTGGTGTGTCGAAGTTCACCGAAGCCCCGGCCTTGATATTCAGGGTCTGGGTTTCGATGTCGATGATCCGGCCGCGCTTGAAGTGGATCTTGTCGCCTTCATCGGTGTAGATGGCCACCTCTCCCGGCTCCATCTCCCGAATGCGGTAACGTCGGTCAGAGACCACCAGCACCACCCCGTGGGAGCGGTCACCGCCGAGGAACGCAGCAATGCCCTCGGCGCCTTCCAGGGGGTTGCTTGTCCACCCGTAGGGTTCAAAGTGCTCAAGGTTGTCCTTGACCTCACCGGCGAACAGCCGCATTTGCAGGGTCTGCAACTTCTTCGTGGCATCAGCCAGCACCACGGTCCCGCGCACAAACAAACTCATGAGGCTCATTCGTTGGGCTTCCAGTCAGCGGGTAGGAGGTACTCAAAGTTGTCGGCCTTGCCGCCCTTCTTGAGCTTGCGTTTTTTGTGACGGTCATTCGGTTCGGGTTCGAAGCTGTCCGGCGGGCCAACAACCATCGTGCACACCGTGCCGCTGTCGCTGAGCGAATAGGTGATCTCGGAAATAAGCATGTCGCGGTCCATGCCGATGATTGGATCTACCACCCGCACCAGCATGTTGTGCTTCCACAACGCACCGTTCGACTGCCGCCAGCCCTGCACCTTGTAGGTGGTGCTGAGCGACTTGCCCATGCGGGTGACGCTTTCCCAGTTGGCACGCGCATTGACCAGCGCCGAGGTCATCTGCCCTGATTCCTTGATGATCATTACCCGCTTACGGGTGGTTCGATCATCGGCCACCACGGCCGAAACTTCGGCCACTGTCTTGCCGAATTCTTCGTCGGTACCGCTGCGTTGACCGAGCACGCGGTATTCGGAAAACACCCCCGAAAAATCCAAGCCCGCATCACCAGTCAGGATGTTGCGCCCGACCTCAAGTCGGTCGCTGGCCCAGCCTTCGCTACCAGGCTTGGCAAGCACCGCCATGCCGTTGGCGTCGTCGGTGGAGAACACGCGAAACACCGTCAGCAGTCGGTCGATGGATTCAAAGACCGTTTCTCCCGGCTCAATCGTATGGTCGGAAAGCGTTCCCGTTTCGCTGATCTCACTGCGCACTTTCACGCCGTACGGCGCCGCGAGCGCCTTGACGATGGCGAGCACCCCGAGGCCACTCCATTGGCCAGGCTTGTTCACCGCCGCACAATCCACCAGATCAGCCGTCAGCGAGCGGCCCGAGATCGTCATCGTGACCATCTTGTCGTCGTAGCTGATCGGCGTGGCGAACACCCAGCCGGTCAGCACCAGGTCGCCGCCAATGCGCACCTGGCACTTGGAGCCCTGCCGGATAGGTATTGAGATCGGCTGGCCCGGCCACTTCCAGGTAATGCCCATGCTGAACTCACGGGTCTGGCGTTCGAGTCCTGCGGAGATCTCCACGTTTTTCCAGCCGCCATAATCCAGACCGTCAACGGTGAGGCTGACTGCATTCTCTGCATCGAGCATGGGTTACTCCTGGGCGATCTTGAGCGATACCGGCGGGACGAAGCCCGGGTGACTGATGCGATTGCGCTGGACGATCTCCCCAGCTCGCGTGGAGTCGCCGAAGCGGCGGTATGCCAACACCAGGGCTGGCAGTGTTTCCGCCGGCGTCATGTCCACCAGGCGCACGCCTGACGCCGCCACGGCGGTCAGGTGCTTGACCAGCACCTGACGCATGGTGGTCAGCACCCGATAGTGATCAGGATCAGCCTTGAGTGACGCCTCCCAGATCGCCTCACTGAGCGAGTCGCGCAACTCGATCACGTCATCAGCGACCGGCACTTCCGGCCGCACGACAGGTGCGATGGCCTGCTGGTCAATCGCCGGTACCGACTCCATCACCGGCGGCCGCACTGACACAGGCATCTCGCTGATGATCAATCCGACCTGCACCAACAGGGCGTCCTGCACCAGGTCGGCGGTAGCCTGGGCCATCGCGCTGGTATCCGCTCCATTCGCGGGGCTGACGGTGTTGATGCTGGACACCGCCGACGCATGCTGCGACGCGGTGGCCACCGTCGCGAGGTAACTGGACCCCGGACTGGAGAAGTCCAGCCCAGTGAAGTCGCTGAAATAGCTGGAGAACAACGCGCCCAGCGCACCCGGCGAGTTGATCAGCGACTGCACAAACCCGCTGAGGTTGGTAAACAACCCAACCAGCGGCGCGAACTGGCGTTGGATGGCGGCATAAACACCGGACAGGCCATTGCGCAGCCCGATGACACTGAGCCGCGCCTTGTCGATCTTTTCCATCGCGGCCTTGTATCGAGCCAGGGCCGACTCCAGCAGCCCCTCCGACGACTTGACCACCTGCTGCCGCGTGTTCGCCGTTGCCGTGGGAAACTTACGCGGCGCGTCGGGATAGAACGTCAGTTCAAACCTGGCCACGCCACCTTCGCGGCGATCATGGGTCAGCTCGCACTCGCCCGCCTTGACCAGCATGCGGCCCAACCACGGGTGTACCAGCTCGCCGGAGCCCTGCGTTTGCAGCGCTTCCTGCAACTTGTCCCGTCGCTCAAAGCAGTCGTCACCGATCACCCAGGCGCTCATCCGGTGGACCTGCGCCTGCTTGCCCAATGCTTCGAAGTAGGGTTCATCCCGTTGCGGGAACTCATGCAGCTGGCCCTTCTGCCCGACAGGGACGGCCGCTTGCTCGATCAGAAAGCTGATACCCCGGTACGATGCGGGCAGCAGTTGATCACGCCACGTTTTTTCCATTGGCTACCTCTGCGTGCCGACCGTGCGCTGGCCGATATTGGGCTTGATGGTCAAGCCGCGTTGGTTGGTTTGCGACTGTTCGACGGTGGTGCCGGGTGGCGCACCGTTCAGGTTGATGTCGATTTTGCCGTTGAGGTTCTGGGCGTTGGCGGCGGCGGTTTGTTGCAGCAGACTGCCCGGTGCTGGCAACTTGCTGGGGGTTTGCAGCAGTTGACCAGGGCTTATTCCCATCTGGGAGTTGTTGGCCAACTGCCGGTTCTGTGCCAACTGCACCGCATTCGCCTGTAGAAACTCACCGGTGCCGCCGCCGACGCCCGCGTTGCGCAGGCGCTGCTGCTCGGCAAAGGCATTGGCCTTGCCGGTGGCGGTTTCGATGAGTCCGTCACCACCCTCCCCGCCGCCGAAGAACTTCATCATGGGCTCGATGATCGGCCGTAGTTTTTCCCACAGGCTTTTGAACCAGGCGCTGATGGGTTCCCAGTTCTTGACGATGTACCCCAGCGGAGACCAGTCGAACATCGTCTTGAGGAAGTCCATCACGGGCACAGAGATCGCAACCAGCACTCCCCATATCGCCTTGAAGAACTCGGTCAACGGTCCCCAGTTGGACATGATCAGGCCGATAGGGGTCCACGATACAAAGGTCTTGAACATGTCCCAGGCGGCCATGGTCGGGCCTTTGATCTTGGCCCAGATCGCCTGGAAGTAAGGGGCGATAGCTGACCAGTTTGCAACAATAAGCCCCGCCGCCAGTGCGATGCCGGTCGCCACCAGCCCGATGGGGTTTGCCTTCAATGCAAACGAAAGCAGCTTGGTGGCAACAATGGTTGAAACGATCCCAAGTCGCAGCGCGGTGAACGCGATCCCGGCAGCGGCAACACCCCGCACAACCTCGGGGTTCGCCTCTACTAGCTTCGCAAACTGCACGACCATTGGCCGAACCGCATCCACCACCGCGTTAACGGCCGGCAACATGGCATTGCCGATTGCCTTCGACACGTTTGTCGTGGCATTGCGCAGCAAGCCGAGGTTGTTCTCTGTTGTTGCCGCGCGAGCCGCGTATTCCTTTTCCATGGAACCCGCGTACAGCGTGGCATCACCTACCTTGGTGAGATTGCCCTTGAGCAAATCGAGGTTGGAGACCAGTGACACGATAGAGGTAACCGACTCGGACCCGAACAACTGGGTCAACAAACCCACCCGGGACGCAGAATCGACTTTTCCAATTCGCTCCAGAATGTTCAGGATCGTGCCCTGCGCGTCGGTCTGCATAGACTTTGCTACTTGCTTGGAATCCAGCCGAATCGCCTTGAATGCCTGCGACTGCGCCTTCGTCGCTGATGAACCTTTAGTCATCGCCAGCATGAAGTTTTTGATGCCTGTAGCCGCAACTTCCTGCTCGACCCCTACCCCGGCCATGGTCGCACCCAGTGCCGCAATCTGGCCGGATGCAAGCCCGGCCACTTCACCCAGCGGGCCAATTCGGGTGACGATATCGGAGATCTTTTTGGTGTTGGCAGGGCCGGTATTGCCCAGATAGTTGATGCGGTCGGCGAGGTCCGTCACACCGTCCTGGGTCATCTTGAACGATGTACGCCAGGTCGCCATCATCTCCCCGCTTTGGTCGGCGGTCTGATCGAAGGCAATCCCCATCTTGACCGCCGACTCAGCGAAGCCCAACAACTCGTTGCTGGCAAACCCCGCCTGGCCTCCAGCCGCGACAATCTTGGCGATGTCCCCCGCAGCCATTGGCAGCACTTCCGACATACGGGTAATGTCATCACCCATCTGCTTGAATTGCTGGGGGCTGTCAAAGTTAACGACCTTGTTAACGTTCGCCATTTCGGATTCAAACTCAATCGCCGACCGAGTACCGACGGCAAACGGCGCAGCCAGGGCACCACCGGTGATCAGATCCTTAATACCGATTTTCCCGAGGCCCGTCTTTTCGAGATTCTTCCTGAATGTCCCGACGTTTTTTTGAATACCGGCCAGCTTTGGCGACAACTTATCGACGCCGGTTATCAACGCCTTGAGCTGAAACTTATCCATGGCTATGCCTGCTGTGTTTTATTGATTCGCTGTGCGTGCTCCAATGACTCACAGAGCACGTCCAGGGGGCGGGCCATCATCAGCTCAGGATCCGTTTTCCAGAACCAAGCCAGGTCATAAGCAACGGCGATCAGGTCGGTTACTTCGCTGATGCCGCGCTCATGAAAAAACGAACAATGGCCCACGCAAGATCATTCAGATCTGACAGATCCAGCTGATTGACCGACGAGGAAGGAATCGCTGCACAGACCGCGATGTACTTCGCCGCGACCTCGGTGTCGATGTTGATCTCTTCGTCCTTGCCGAGCTTGTAGGGCAGAGACTTGATGGCGCGGACTTCCTGCACAGTCGGGCGACGTAGAGTCAGCTCAGTGACGGTTTTGTCATGAGCCTCGATTGGGACTTGTAGCGTTACGGTTAAGCTCATTGCCATGACCCCTTGATGCCATCGAATTGCAACTCCACGGTGCCGTCGTCAGCCTTGAAAGACGGCTCATCGACCAGATACGCACCGGCAAGGACGTAAACACGCCCGTTTTTGAATTCGGTGGTAACCGTCATATCCCGGCCATTCACCAGAGTTTTGATTGGAAAGTCAGAGCCGAGGATCGCGGTCATCTTCACGTACGGCGCCAACTCCTCTTCCTTGTAGTAACCCGGAAAAATCGTTTCCCGTTTCACATCCATCAGGGGCGCTTCCGCACCGCCTGTGATAGTCAGCTGCACGCCATCCACCTTGACGTAGGTGGTACCCGCCACTAATTGACCCATGGTCATAGTCTCCAGAATGCAAAAGCCCGCACATCGCGGGCTGGGGTTGTTCAGAAAATGCGGCGTGATGGGTTAAGCGGCGTCGTTGTATTGCAGACGGAACTGGTTCAGCAACGCAAACACCCGGAGGCCGTTGATGTAGTCAGGCGGGAACAACACGTTGACCCGGCTCGGGTCGTTACTGTCGCGCTCAACGATCAGGTGCTGCGCGAACAGCTCAGTGTTTTCCACATGGCCCTCCAACTCCAGCAGCGTGTATTGCGCAATCAGCTCGCCACGAATCGTGCTCGGCGTGACGATGGCCTGGCCCGCACCGAACCGGGTGCCATCGTTGGCCAACTTGTGGCGGCCGTACTTGCTGGTGATGACGCTCTGCATCCGGCGGATGATGAACGCCGACTGGTGCATGGTCTCGCTGTCCAGATAAGAGTTGTCCGCCTGGCCGTAGGCGTTCTTCTGGTACGTGGTGATCGAGCGCTGGATACGCACATAGCCGCCTTCGTAGTACGCGGTGGCAATGCCGTAGCTGAGCAACGACTGACGCTCCGTCAGCGTGAAACGCTCGCTTGCCGGTGCAGGATCAAGACCAGGCAGGCTACCGCTTTGCGTTGGGCGGCTGGCATCGGCGGAAATAAACACCGCTGTGCGCGCCGCCAACGACGCCGCCTGCACCCAAAACGGCTGGGGCACACCGGGCTCCATGGCCTGGATCGTCATGTGCTGATCATTGCGCGTCTGACCAGCTGCCACCAGGGTTCCAATAGTGCCGCGCTTCGCCCCGTAGACGTGACCGAACAATTGCTTGGCCCAGCTCCAGCGGCCCACGCTGTCATCCATCGCGCCCTTCCAGGCGTCCAGGCTGTTGGTGTCGGACCACGGCACGCAAAGGAACTCGAAAGGCTCGTCGCCAAGCGCGGCCAAGGCGCTGACCTGATCCGGCACGCCGACGCCACCCAGCATTTTGGTCAGCGTGACGGTGATACCAGCGGGGGTGATTTCGCCACTGGTTTTGCCCAGGCGGTTCAACTGCAATGCGATGTCGTTGCCACTGTCGCCCTTCCACTTGCACGTCAGGGTAACCACACCCGCCGCCGCGACGGCTTTTACCGGCAGATCGGCAGTAGCATTGATCTTCACCGCAAGCGCAGCGGCCGCGACAGTGGCCGTTGCTGCCGCGGTTACGGTGGCTTGCACCCGCACGCCGCCAATATAAAGGTTCAGTAGCCCGGCCTCGGTGGCCGTGCCGACCACTGTTACCGTCCCTGCCGCTGCGGCACCTTCCGTGTTTTGCAACGGCAAACACCACACCTCGCCCGCCGGATCTACCTTTCGCCAGGCTTCGTACATCGCGGCGAGCATAGAGCCCGAACCACCAATGCTCTTGGCAAGGCCCAGGCTCGGCACCAGCACCAAAGAACCGATGTTCTCAGCGGCTGCATCACCGTTGACCTGAGCCACGATCAGGCGGCGCATGGATGACGAAGCGGTGTTCGCCGCCGAGTTATCCATCTCCGCGTAGAACAGCGGCACGCGCATGTCGGCCGGGATATTGCTGAATCCAATAGCCATTATTTAGGCTCCTCGGGGTTTACCGCCTTGGCAGTCTTGGTAGGGGTTTCAACGGTGATGTCGCCATCCGCCAGGCGGCGGCGCCAATAAGCGTTGTCTGGAACCTCCCGGCCCGCTCCTGGCAACAGGTCGCCGGCGTCCGGGTCAGGCACAGCACGGCCAGCAGCCGGCCGCACAGTGATGCGTTTGGTCATGGGGTTACGTCTCCTGAGAATTTCACTTCGATGCGGCCATCAGGGCCGGGTCGTTGCAGGTTGGGGTCTGCCGGGTCGATACAGTCCATGTCGAAGGTGATGCCGGCAAAACTAGGCAGCCCATCTAACTCCAGCTCTTCCCACGTTTCCGGCGGGTCAGTGGCCGCATTGCGGCCAATCTGGAAGTCCGCCGAGAAGGTGAAGCGGTAAACCACTCGGCTACGGTTAATCGAAAGCAACTCCCCGCCCCCGTATTCAATCGGCGTGTATTCCGGGCCAGGCACCCAGGCGACCAGGGCCCGCCAGATCTCCGCACGGAACAGGTGGGTCAGATCTGCCGCTTCCTGACCCCGCTCGTCCCGGGTGTCCACCACCAGCACCACGTCGAAAAAGTCGGTAATTACCTGGCGCAGGCCGTTCTGCACGTCATTTTGAGTGGCCTTGTCAGACACCGCGATTACGTATGCCGAGGGGTGGCTCAACTTTGCACTGGCGGCTACCGCCTCGAAATCAATGCCGCCGGCCACTCGCCCGGAGAAGCTAGGGCAGTACTGACGCAGGTGGGCAACGATTGGAGAGATCTTCATGGGTGAGTTCCAGGTAATAAAAAACCCCGCCGTGGCGAGGTTGTTTATTGAGTCAATATCTGAGGATGATCAGCCCAGCGCGTCAGCGAAAGCCTGCGACAGAATCGCACGGACTGCCGAAGAAGAGTCCTGCAGGGCGTCGCTCATGTAGTTGGCCCGTGGTTCAATGCGCCAGCCGTTGCTCTTGCGGTCAGCAACCAGCGCAGCGCGAGCGCCCTTCCGACGGCGGTTGCTCTTACCACGACCTTCGCCCGGCGCGAGCTTCTTGATACGGCCGCCCAGCTTCACCCCGTAGTGCAGGTAGGCTGGGTAGTAATCATGCATCGCCCCCGTTTTGTAGGGCGCGATCTTCACCAGAAACCCCGACCGGGAAACCTTGAAGTTGATCGAGTCCAGCAAAGCGCCGGTTCGATTCACAGGGTAGCTGTCCTGGCCACGGGACAATGCGACGTTTAGCTGTGCACGCTGCCGAACCAACTTGCCGGCCTTACGCATTGCAGCCTTGATTTTCTTCTTGTCGAAAGCATCGCGCTCAAACTTTTCGAAACCCTCGATGTGAATGTAACCGTCAACCCCGACTGAGTTTGCCATAAATATCATCTCCCGCCTGATCGCTACCCAGTTCCTCGACTTCTAGCTGGGTGAAACGATGGGTGCCGTTTAGGTCTGCACTGCGCTTCACTCGGTAGATCGTGTCACCGTGTACAACTTCATGGGCATCAGTCACTCCTTTCAACAAGCGCAGGGTAATGCGATGAGTCAGCTTGTTTTCAGTCTGCACCCCGGTTGCATAAACCGCTGTACCTACCGGCTCAATCTTGGCCCACCGGCGGCGTTCATCCGTGAACACCGAGTCGAGCCCCATATCCGTTGCTGGCTCATCTGCGCGCAGCCGGATTAGAACGCTCCGGTTTAATTCACCAGCGCCAGGTTCGCGAAAGGCCATCTATACCCCCATCTGCACCCGATACGGATGCAGCAGCGTTCGGGATCCCATAGGCAATTGAACCACCGAGGCGACGTTGATACCGGTTACCGTGTCTTCTCGGTTTGCGTACAGATGCCCCAGGGTTAGCAAGCATGCCGCCACAATCGATCCAGTGATGACAAGCGGATCATTGCCCGCTGTCCCGCCAAGCACAGCCACCTCAAGGGCGGAACTGTCAGCGTAAAACTGACGTTGCAGGTATTGGGCCGCACTGTCCTCCGCAGCGGAAAGCAGCACCTGGACGTACGCCTGATCTTCCACTTCGGCACGCAGGTGTTGCATGGCCAGGGTGATATCGATTGCCCCCATAATCAGCTCGCTTTCTTTTTAGGGTTAGCGGGCTTCTGCGACGCCTCAGGTGCATCCCGCGCAGGTGGGTCCAGCAGGTCCAGCGCATCAGGCACGTCCGGCGCAGGCGGGTCCAGCAGGTCCGGTGCATCAGATGCGTCCGGCGCAGGTGGGTCCAGCAGGTCACCGATACGAGCTGCTGCCGTGCTCAGCGGTGTAGGTAAAATTTGATCGCTGGTGAATGCCAAGGCAAAAGCCGTGGGCTCTTCAGCGAGCGTCACCACTGGCTCAGCGTCGGATTCATCCAGCACCGCGTAGCCTTTCGTGATTAGCTCACGGCCATGCTGCTCGATGGTTTCGAAGGGCTTGCCCTCAACCACAACCGAGCCACCCAGAAAGAGCGGTTTCAGCGTGATCAGTTTCATTGTGACCTCCAACGGGCCGCCAAGGGCGGCCCGAATCAAGTTCAACCACCCGCCGGAGCAGGTGCAGTGAACGGACCGTAAACGAATGCTTCTGGACGTTTCACGATCAACGCCGCCCGCTCTTCACAGCGGATGGAGATCATGTTCTTTTCGAAGTCATCCGCGTTTTCGGTGCTGATCACGACGTTCGCGTCTTCGCGGTCGAAGAGCTGGGCACCTGTTTGGAATGCACCGGTGAGGAACTTGCCCTCGAAACCAACAGCCTCAGTGGCAACGACTGGCAGCCCCCAAAGAACAGGACCCGCCAGGCCCAGTGGATTGGCCAAGATGTAACGGCCCAGCGAGTCCTTGGTCAGTTCGATTTTGGCCCAGTCCATGAAGTGCAGCACGTGGCCGCTGGAAGGCAGTCGCGCCAACTGGCACTGGAGCATTGCAAGTCGCAGATCATCGATACCCGATTGGTCCTCGACATCGAATGCCGGAGCGAAAACGGATGCCTGAGGAACAATCCCGTGCATGTGCACACCGGTACCGTCGCCGAACAGAATTTCCTGTTCTTCTACATATTTCAGCCCATACAGCATTTCGACATCGATGGTCGAAGCGAGCTGCGCAAAGTCGTCCAAGATCTGTTTGGACGACTTGAACATATGGGCGATGGTCGACACACCCGTCAGTTTCGCGGCAAATTGGATTGCCGAGTAGGCTTTGGCAGTGCCTTCTGCCGTGGCCTTGCCGGCGTTGGTGAAACCGGTTTGCTGCACCCAAAAGATAGCCGGCGAAGTCGTACGCCCAGATGCGATCAAATCGCGGATGAACAAACGCTGCTTCGGGAGACTGTCGATACCAGGAAGACGCTGTGGCTCGACCACACCGGCAGGTACATCACCCGAAAGAAGCGCGGCACTGACTGGAATGCTCAGCCGTTTGTTGCCCTCGATACTGGCAGCGAATGATTTAAGCGCTTCGCTTTTGATCACCGTGCCGCCTAGGCTGTCGCGGGGCTGCGGCGCCGAGAGGGATGGCAAACGGGCAAACTCCTGCTCCAGCTCGCCCAGTTTGGCCTTGAGTTGCTTTTCAGCTTCCATCAACGAGTTGTGCTTAGTCGCCAGCTCATCGACCGCAGCCTTGGTTTCAGCGGAAAGGGTTCCAGCCTTTTTGGCTTCGGTCAGGGCAGCCTCTGCTTTCTGGCTGAATTCGCTGCTGGCCTTTGCCAATTCGGCAGAGACGTTCTTGAGTAGTTCGGCGGTATCGGGCATGTATCAAACTCCAGGTACTGTTGAGGCTGCTGTTTTGAATTGGGCGAAAGCCCGTTCGAACTCAGCAATGGCGGCGGCCGGAATGGCCTGGGGGTTGGTAGCGTCATGCGTACCCTGATCAGCAGCGCCTGGCTTGCCGGTCTTGATGTCTTGAATCAGCGAACGCCGCTCACTGCGCGGCATCCCTTGTTTTGCGAGGATGACGTCCAGCCGGCGCGCCGCGATCTGTTGCGGGCTCCCGGCCTTAGCCTCTTGTTTGGTGGCATCGGACGGCAGCAGCTGGTCCGCAAAACCCTCTTCGATTGCAACCGAACCAGCCATCCACGTTTCGGCATCCATCAGGCGCTGCATGTCCTGGATGAGGTCGCCGGTGCGGACCGCGTAAATATCAGCTAGGGCCGTATCGATTTGCTCCAGGAAGTCAGCGACCTCTCGGATGTCGTTGCGATTGCCACCAACGATGGTCCATGCGTTGTGGATCATCAGGAACCCTGCACGGGCGATCTGGATGTCATCTCCCGCCATGGCGATAAACGACGCGGCCGACGCAGCAAGCCCCAGGATACGAACCGTCACCTTGCCCTTGTGTTCGCGGAGCAAGTTGTAGATCGCAAGCCCTTCGAACACATCACCGCCCGGAGAGTTAATGTTGACGATGACGTCAGCGCCGTTCATGGAGCGTAAAGCAGCGCTGATCCGCTTGGCGGTCACACCCTCCCCCGTCCAATAGTCGTAGCCGATAGGGTCGTAGATCGAGATAGTGTTGTCTTCATCGGCAGCCGCCCGGATTTCGGGGTTCCAGCGATCAAGCGCCAACGGCGACATATCGCAAGAAACGTCCGAGCGCGGCCGAGCCGCCGGCGCGGCCGGAAGCGATTTAATAGTCATGGAAACTCCGAAGGTGTCAGGCGGCCTTGTTCAGCCGGTCGAGAGAGATCAACGCGTGAGCCATCACGGTGCCGTCAGGGTCACCCGCTTGCAGCGCCTTAGCTGCCTCGGCGTAGGCCAGGCGGATCGTTGCTTGGTCGCCGGTATCGTTAGCGGCCATAAGGTCTTGCATGAACTTGGCTGCTTTTGCGGAAAGCCCACCGTTCTGCCCCAACCACTCCAGCGATACCATCGCACCCTGCACGGTGTAGACCTCCCCACCAGGTATCGGCGGCATGTTCTCTTTGCGCCGGACCTCGTTGCGGTTCATCCAACCATGATCCAACGCGCTGTTGTAGTAGGCCGAGCGGCCCGCGCTGTCTGCCCGCAACAGCCCTTCAACTGAGAACTCCACAAAGAACTCTTCAGAGTCCAGGTCGCCGATCAGGCATCGGGAGATTTCCTGTTCGATGTTGACCAGCAAGGGCCGTAGGCAGTTGGTAAGGAAGTGCAGGTTTTGCACCTCTGTGCTCGCCGCCCAGCTGCTCTGTTTGTCCATGTGCCCGACCATAAAAGGGGGCACCTGGAACCATCGACAAATTTCCTCGACGTTGAACGAGCGCGTTTCAAGCATCTGAGCGGCTTCGGGGTTCATCGTGATCCCCTGGTACTTCAAGCCGGCCTCCAACACCATCGTCTTACCGGCGTTGGTTGAACTACTGAACGCGGCTAAACTGGACCGCAGCAATTCGCGTTGTTTGTCGGTCAGGGTTCCTGCGCCTTGGGCACCGCCCCCTTCCACAGTCAAGAAACCCGAGGCTTGCAAGCCATTGGCAAACACCTTGGCGGCGGCTTCCTCAGCCGACATGGCAGCACCAATTATGTCGCGGCCCGTTGTAATGGGCAGCATCCCGCAAACGCCATCGAGACCGAAGCCACGGATATGCACCAGCGTCTTTTCAGGAATTTCACGCCGCACACCGTTCTCGGTGTAGGTGTACTCCAAACGACCGTTGCGGGCCCGCTCCACCTTCATGAACTGAGGCAACAGCGGGACTAATGCCGTGATGCGGCTGCCGATCATCTTTTTTTCGATGAAGGCATTGCCGCGCAGACAAATGCTGGCCACGACCATCAGCATGAAGCGCTGCGGCGTCATCTCGATATTCGGAGAGCGGCACAACACCCGGTACAGTGGGTGGTCAGTGGCCGGCTGCCTGGAACCATCGGGCATTCGTTTGTACAGTTTGAGGGGCAACGTCGAGACTGACTCAGACAGCAACCGTACACAGGCCCACACCGTGGATAAGCGCAACGAACTGTCTACGGTCACCGACTTGCCACTGCTGGAGGTGCCGAACCATTCCTGCCAAAAGGCGCTGTTGTTCAACCCGATCGGCACGCCCAGCCACTGCTGGAGGGCGGCACGAACTCGCCCGGTCTTTTTATCGCGTGCCATTAAAGTCCCACCATGATCGGATTATCGAAGAAGCCGTCGCGGTCGCCAGCAAAGACAGGTTGCAGATCTGCCGCACCGATGGCCATCGCCAGCGCAACAACGCCGTCGATTCGCCCGGTACTCCTACGCTTGGCAAATATTCGATTGTCTTTTTGGTCCGCATCCAGCACCGCACTGGCTGCGTTCCACCGCAGCACAGGGTTGGTTTTAATCGTGATGCCCTGCTCGGTGAGCAGTGTTTCAGTCAGTTCAATTGAGCGCGGCATCCACAGCCCGGTTTCTTTCGAAACCGTGTAGCCCTGGCCGTGGGGCAGCAATGGCACTTCGATGCCCTGAGCTTCAAGTTCGGGCGTGAAGTATTTGATCCGGTACGGGTCAAACGCTATGCCTTGAATACTGAACCGAACAGCGAGTTCGCCGACCAGAGTGGCAACAGCCGAGTAGTCCACGGCCATGCCTGGTGGCGCATTCAAGAAGCCACCGCGCACCCAGGCGTCGTAAGGCACCCGGTCAACGCGCGCACGATCTAGCAGGCTGTCCTTGGGCGTCCAAAAAAACGACAGGGCCTTTTTCAGACGCGGAAAGAACAGTACCAGTGCGGTAAGGTCGCGGGTACCGGAGAGGTCGAGCCCGCCGTAACAAGGCTCGCCCTCAGGTATTTCATCGACGTCAAAGTCATCCTCGCAAGCCAGCCAAATGTTGGCGGCCAGCCATGGATTCTCGGCGTCCACCCATTCACAAAAGTTCAGACGGCGCACGCTCGACTCTTTGGAAGGCATGCCCCTGGCTTCGGTGACCTGCTCACGTAAATACTTGAGTCCAGGCACCCCGCCGTTTACATCACCTGGCCTCCCGAACGCTAGGCTGGGGTTCGATTTATACCAGCACCCTTCATCCTTGATCGGATCGTCACCTGGATCGAGCGAGCAGATGAACGCAAAGAAACTGTCGTCCTGCTTGTCGCCCTTGCACAGTGCAATACCGTATTCGTGGTAGTCGTAACAGATGGTTGTACGGTCGTGCCCACTGTTGGTGATCATCACGATCAGCGCTTGCGTGCGGCTTTTTGTTCCCGCCCGCATCATGTCCACAACCATGCGTGTTTTGTGTTCGTGGATTTCGTCTAGTAGCGCGATGTGTGGGCGCGGGCCTGACTGGCCGTCGTCCGCACTGATCGGACGGAAGAAGCTGCCAGACGCTGCGTGTGCAAGGTTCCACACCTTTTCGCCACGGCCTGACTGCTCGATACGTTCGGCCAGTAGTTCTGACTGATCGACCATCGCCACGGCATCACGGAACAGAATCATTGCCTGGTCTTTCTTTGTCGCGGCCGCATACACCTCGGCGCGCGCCTCGCCGTCGGACGTCATTCCTAGTAGGCCGATGCCCGCTGCCAGTGGCGATTTGCCCGAGCCCTTGCCGGTTTCGACATACGCGGTGCGGAAGCGGCGGTAGCCATCTGCGGCTTTCCAGCCGAACAGCGAGCCAATCACGAACGCCTGCCAAGGATTTAGGATGAAGGGTTGGCCCTCATACTCACCGCCGTTGAGGCACAACACATCTTCGTAGTACCCGATTGCGCGCTGAGCTGCCGCCAGATCCCAGCGCAGCCCGCGAACCGGGCCTTGCTTGAGGTCATTGAGGTGACGCTGGCAGCCGTTACGCACGTCTGGTCCGGCGATGATTCGTCGCGCTACGACTTCTTGAGCAAACCAGGTGGCCCTATCAGAAATAGGTGTCGGCGATACGTTTGTGGTCATTGGGGAACAGGTCTCCCTGAGGCGCAGCAGGCTTCAGCGAACGCCGCGCCATTGGTGAGAACCCAAACTTTCCGCCGGCATCGTTGGCGCGGCGTTCGGCGTCGTTACGCAGCTTTCGCCAGATCGAAAGGTCCTGGGCGCCCGTGCGGTAGGTCTGCACATCGCCGCGTGTTGACGCGGAGAGGCTGTCGTTCAGTTCCTGGATCTTCAAGGTCCAGCGGCGGTAGTCGGACACTGCCTCGCAATACTGGGCCATGACCTGCATGTCCATCTTAGAGATCAGTCCGAGGGTCACCAGATCGGGCACCACCCTCTCCCACTCTCGCCGGGCGTCATCGTCGAGCCAGTCTGGCATCGGCGGCGCCTCTACCGGCATCACCGGCTGGGCTTGCTCGCGGAGAAGGTCAGCGCGGTTCTTTTTGCTGGGGTTGCCATTGATTAAGTGGACGACGGCCGGCTTCCCGGGTCGCCCGGAGTTCTCGTTTCCGGCCATTTCAAACCTCAGATTTCACGCACACGCATCAAACATACCGAAGGGGTACCCCCCCATTTTTCCCGCTTTTGCACACAAACCAGGGCGAGGGGTCAGGGAGGTAAAAGGTCCAGACTTTTCACCCCACCCCCGCCGGGGCACTGGCGTTCCGCACCCTTTCGGTGCGCCACCAAGGGGAACTGGCGTGCCACACACAAATTTCAGCCCTGAGCCCAGTGGTGACGCGGGTCCAGCGGAAGGCCGTGCTCACTGCATCCGATCTCGTGCCCGCGCTTCTCTGCGCGTTGCTTGGTCGAATCGTGATGCACCTTACACAGCGCCTGCCAGTTGCCCTGATCCCAGAACAACCGCTGCGCCTTCGCGATTGCGGCCTTGTTACCAGATAGGATCGCTGCCTTCAGCCCATGTTTGATCTTGTGGTCCACGACACGGGACGCCTCGACCAACCCTTGCTGCTCACACATCACGCACAGCGGATGGCTCAACAAATAGGTGCGTCGGGCTTTGTCCCAGCGGCTGTTGTAAACCCTTGGTTCAGTTGCCATCAGCCCACTCTCCACACCCGGGCCAGGTTGCCCGAACTCTGGCACACCGACCCGACGAACACCGCGAGCAGCAACACCAGCGGCCACGAATTGCGCGGCATGATCAACTGGCCCTTGCCGATGTAAACGATGACCGCGCCGCACGCCACCATCACCAGCCAAGCAAGCCAGCTCATGTCACGACGGAAGCGTGCGCCGAGGCGCTTGAACGTGAACAGCCGAACGAACAGCGCCACGCACAACCAGAACGTGGCCTGGGTCAGAACCGCCTGCATCAGGTGACTATCCATCCTGCCTCCCATGCGGTTCGGCATCGAGACCGCGTCGCTTGATGATGGCGAGAGCAACCGTGACAACCAGTACCGACGCACCGAATGCAGCCGGCCCTGAATGCTTGAACGGGCGAATGCCCCACAGCTCCAACTCGCCGAGGCCCGGGGCAAACAGATAGCCCATGACAAAGGACACCAGAAGAAACACCACCCGCTTCCACACCGGCAACTCTTCGGTGGTGGTGAAGAACACCAGCGCACCAGCGAGAGCACCGATCACGGCAAGCGCATCAATCCCGGTGAACAAGCCGGTTACAGCAGCACCGGCACCGCCGGCCACGACAACAGTTGCAGCCGTGCTTGCTGGCTCGCCCATGCTGATACTCCATATGCAGACACCCATCGGGCAGAAATAGAAAACCCCGCCGAAGCGGGGTCAAGTGACCGGTCTAGGGAAACCGGGTAAAGCTGCACAGCACGTGCGAGGTCAGCGCCGAGGCGCAAATTCCATATCGTGGGGACTTTTTACCCTCTGAGTACGGAACCGAAAAGGGGGCAATTTCGGTTAACTGACTCGACGCAACTTTGACGCAGCTTTGAGGAGACTTTGAGGCAAAGTGCCCTGACCAGCGGTAAGCCACTTGCGCGCCCCAGACCGGTCAGCCAACACCTGTAGCAGTCGCAGATGCAGGCTATGCACCCAGTCATAGTAGGTCTGCTTTGCGCGCGACCCGGATTCCAGTAGATGCATCTGCATCGTCCACGGCGGCGCCGGGTCATCCGTATAACGCAGCACAGCCAAATGCTCCAACTGTTGACCACGAGCGTCCTGCCGCCCAACTTCTGCCAGCGCCGCCGCGACTTCCTGCGCAACAGCATCAATGCCAGCCCCCGCATCGAGAAGGATCCGGGGCCCAGGCGTGCCGCGTGGTGCGCAACCACCCCATTCCATAATCGTAGCCATCGGACTGCCCAAACCACCGGCCGAGCCACACCGCCGCGTCTGCTCGCCCCAGTGCTTCAACAACGTTTCCATTTCTTCGATCATCGCCCCGCTCCCCCGGTCAAAACCAAACCCAACACAAAAAACACCGTACCCAACACAAACCCAACACAGCTAAAACCCTTTAAATTCAATAGCTTTAAACAAACTGTGTTGAGTGTGTTGGGTGTGTTGGGTTTAACGGTTCTCGCATGAGAAAAAAATCTTGCTGCCATTGAGTTAAATAATGTCGCCCATGCGCGCGCGCGACGACAAACCCAACACACCCAACACACATGGCTCAAAGCCGCGAGATAGAAGGCTTGAAATTGTGTGGGGTATCGAAAACCAACCCAACACACACCCAACACACCCAACACACTTTTGGTCGGATTCATGCCGCTGCCGCCTTGATGTGATCCCAGTTATCGACGTTCCAGCCCGCCAGGCGCGCCGCAGCCCGCCAAGCGACCACCGCCTTGCCCAGATCGGCCGAACTGAGTGATGGGGGCTGGGAAGCCTGGTCATCGCGCGGAAAGAAGAACGCCCCGAACTTGCGATTGCTGCCGTCGGTCCAGGGGATCGCACGGGTCTTGTCCACCTCAGAGCTGATGAACAACGAGAACTTCGTCTGGCTCATCACGTGCTCTTTGTTGCGGTGGCACCACTCCAGGAACATCGCGTAAATGTCGGTGGATAGACAGGCGCCCCACATATCACGCCCCAACTCGCCGTATTGCCAAAGGAACAGAAAAGTCTGCCAACTCGCCCGGCTCAACGCCACCAACCGCTCACGCGCATCAGTGCTGGGCGGCCTGGTACGCTGGTCGAAGTCACCCAGGTCAACGGCAAGCAACCACGCATACAGCGCCGCCACACCACCATTTTCCAGCTCACGGCCCACGGCCTTCTGTCGCTCGACCGGCAATGTCTCCATCGGCCACAACACCAACATGCGGCGATCACTTGGCGCGATGGGCCAGGGCATGATCTCGTTGCTGAGGAACGCGGCGTTCATGTGGTTGGCTTCTTCCCAACCGTTGATAAACTTCGATTCCATGCGCACCGTCTTGCCGGTGACCAGGTGCTTGATCTTGCCCACCTGGTTGTAACGCTGGTCACGGCTGACCACTTCCTCAAACACTGCCCACAGTTTTCTGCTTTGCCACGCGTTGAAGTTGCTTTCGAGCTGCGTCTGCCCGACCGTGGCGGCGTACTGGCCGTAAAGTAAACCGAAGGCATCGGCGAACAGCAGGCTTTTGCCCGAGCCTTCCATGGTCGAGTGAGCCAGCACCGCCGTATCCATCTTCGCGCCCAGGTGCTGCAACGGGTACGCCAACCACTTCACCAGCCAATCGTTCGACGATTTATCGTGGTTGCACAGAAACGAGATCAACCACCGCAGGTTCTCGCACGCGGCGTCATCACGGGCTGGCTCCATAGGCAACCCGTCGAACGTATTGATGTAAAGGTTGGGGTCTTTGGTCATAGTCGGGTCGAACACGATATTCTCCACGTCGACCACGCGCCGCTCCGGGCTGTTCAACCACATACCGTACATATCACCGATGGCCATCTTGACGGCGCCTTCGGCAACGCGGCGTTTCTTCTCCCGGTCCCAAACGTCCTTGGTACCGTCGATGTACACATAGCGTTCAATCGGCTCCAGGTTGAGCGCACCGCCCTTCTTGCCGGCCATCTTGCGGGCCTGCTCGATCTCCTTAACCTTGTCGTCAGAGATCAGCTTTTTACTCGTGTCGTCAATCCACTGTTTCGCCAACGGCTTACCGACGCGGGCCTCAAAAGCGGTTTTCTTCATAACCCGCGACTTGTCGAGATCCCACACCTGAGTGGTGCCCTCAACCAACACATAACGCCGGAGCACTTGCTCATAGGTCAGCACCTCCCCCGCCCCCCCGTCAGCAGCAGGAGCTGCCTCACAGGCCGGCTCGCCAGAGTCCTGCACGCTGGCATCCGCCGATGGGGGCGGGGGAAGATCTTGTGGGGCTGGGCGTGGGGCGTGCTGCATGCCCAGCATTCGGGCCGCGTCCTTCACCGCCTTGGACTGGTCGCCATCATGGTCCAGCAGGCAAAACACCTCAAAAGCGTCATTCTGGTGACCGTTGGCCAGCGGGTCCGCGCCGTGGTGCGAATAGACCTTGCGGTCGGTGACCGTCACACCTGGTAGCCCGGTACTGCTATGGGGGTACAGCCATTTGTTGCCGCGCTTGATGTAGTCATGGGCACGCAATAGCTCTTCCACATCGTGACAGCGGTTGAACTCATCAATCACTGAGGGTTTGCCGTCTGCGGGTGGAGCGCGCTTGATTGGTTTCGCGGCGGGCTTCTTGGGCTTAGGGGCCCAAGGGCACGCGGCCTCGGCATTGCGCTTGAAGACATCCCAATTCTGCCAAATATTCAGCAGTTCGTTGGTAAGCACCGGCAGACCATCAGCGGCACTCGGCGGCGTGCGCCAGGTATACGGCTTGCCAGTGCCCGGATGGATCGATGGCGGGAACACGTCCTGCACCAGGCCCGCACGCAGTTCAAACACCGTGAAGCGCTTGTATTCGTCGGCTTCTGCCTGGGCTGCCTCCTCACCGACAGTATCGCCCTGCTCTTTCGCGGCCTTGGCCCGAGCCAATAGCCCCCTGTGAATCGATCCGTCTGGGTCTTTCTCGTTGGGCCAGGAAAGCGAGTGACGCGTCAGGTCGATGTCATCGGGCATCTTGAACAGCACACGAAATCGCAACGGGTTACCCACGATGGTCGGATAAACCACCGCCATGGCATCCAGATCGAGGCCCATCTGGTCAAACAACACAAACCGCGTCCACTGCACATCGTCCACGTCCAACGAGCAGACACGGCTAGGCCCGAGCACGACGCCTAGGTTGTGGTTGGGGTTGCGTTGCCAGAATGCTTCGGCGGCTGCCGGGTCGGTAATGTAACCGCCCGGTTTGTTCCAGCCCTTGCCCTTCGGTGCCTTCTCGCCTGGGTCAATCGGCACCAGGGCAAGGTTAAAGGTTTCGATGTAGCGGCGAGCCCAGGACGATATTGCAGTGCCAGTGGATTGCTCACTCATCGCCGCCGCTCCCGCAACCCCTGGCAACTGACGCAGGTTGCACAACCCTGGATCGTCTGTTGACGAAGTAACGGATGGGTTCGTCGCAGTCCTCACAGAACTGCGCGCTGACAGAGCACGTCGGGCGCGGACGGCACGCCAATGCGTGCAGGCGGAAGCGTTCGGCAGCTTCGTTGGCCATATCGATATCATCAGACATTCTGGCGGGCCTCCATCGCTTCCCTGGCCCCGGCCATAATGCCCAGAACCGCGCGGATCACGTCGGCGCCGTGTTTCTCCAGGCATTCAACCTCGTGTGGCTCCCAAATGTTGTCGGCAGCACCTTCATGCATGCTGGAAACAAAAAGGCCTGTTTGGTGCAACACCTTGCTGACAGCCAGCAAGGCTTCCTTGGTCGGCGCCGCCGCTTCCGGCTTGTACCAAACCATCCCTGCGGGCCGCATCAAGGCATCCAGCAACAAGGGGTTGGCCGTCAGGCGTATCACCTCTTCCAACTCATCAGGATCAAGCCAGCGCTGTTCGAAGTCGTGCTTGACCTTCTTTTGCAGGCTGTCGTAGTCCATGACCATATCGAGCGCCAGTGCGGTGACACCGCCATGGAAGTCATGCGCTGCGCGATAGATTGCCTTGCGAAGTGAAAGAACCGGCGCGATGGCCGGTGACTGTTCTGTTCGACTCATAACCGTAAATTCCCCGTTTACGGTCTAGTCATAGAAACGGGCACGCCCTATCCTACGACCACGACCGATGTGCATGTGCTGTATGTCGTCGTAGCCGGACTGGGGAAATCTTGTGGTGAGAGGCCCCAGTTCCGGCACCTGTTTAAGCCGCTTCAGAACCGCGCAGGTACGCCCAATCGATATCCGGGCGCATCACTTCGCAGACCACAGCCCCTTTGGACTCACGCTCAATGTTGACTGCGAGAGCCGCACTTGCTCGGCGATTGCAATATGCGACCTGCCGAAGCTGTCCTGCCGAGGTGTCGCATTTGCTCGCGAACGCCTCTAGATCCGTCTTGTTAAGACCTTTCAAAAATTCGTGCAGAGTCATGTGCACCTCCGTTCTGGATACGCAGATTAGCAATTGCTAATCAGCACAGCAATAGCAAACCGTAATTTACTGTTTGCTAACGTCAAGCGATCATGAGAAATGGATATCTACGAACAGCGCATTAAGGCTCTACGCCACGCAATGGCAGGGCTCACACAGAAGGACTTTGCCAATCAGCACGGGTTGGACGCGTCCTATTTGTCGCAGCTATTAACAGGCCACAGGAAGCTCGGTGAGAAAGCCGCGTCCTCGCTTGAGGCAAAGATCCAACTCGCGCCTGGAACGCTTGTAGCGCCTACTCAGCCGGTTGGTGACGAGACCGATGTCAATTCGGTCCACCCTGTACTGCCTGGTAAAAAGAAGGTGATGGAGTCTCTGGGGTTTGTAACCATCCCGCACCTCGATGTCGCCGCGTCAATGGGATCAGGCAATGTACCGCCCGATCATCAGATCGAGGTCATACGCGAAATTACGGTCCACCTAGACTGGATCAAAACCCAAGGCCTCGCGTTCTCCGGGATTGAAAACCTGGCCATCATTACCGGCGACGGCGACAGCATGAATGGTACGTTCCGCGACGGCGATTCCCTGCTTGTAGATCGCGGTATCACGGATATAAGAACTGACGCGGTGTACGTTTTCACACTGGACGGAGATCTTTTCATAAAGCGTTTGCAGCGCCTAACTGGCGGCTCCTTACGCATGATCTCTGATAATCCTGTTTATCCAGCGATCATGATTGAGGGCGCTGACCTTGAAAAGGTCCATATCCAAGCCCGAGTTTTGCTGGTTTGGAATGCTAAAAAACTGTGATTGAACGCCCGACGATAGAAGCCCGCTTATGCGGGCTTTTTATTGCCTCTCACCGTAAAGAGTACATATGTGCTCTTTTTTTCTTGCCGTAGGAATCCTCTCGACATACTGTATGAACATACAGCAACCAAGGAGGATCCTATGGCAAAGCCCAACCCCAAAAGCCCCGCCCCAACCACGTCCATCGAGCTGCTCGGCGCGCGGCTACAGAAAATAATAAATGCCCCCGCCGCCCAGAAGGCACACGCCGCGATCATCTCGAAAGCACCAGATGAGGCACAGGAAGATTGGGATCAGATCATAGAAGCGATTACAGAGACCGATGGTGTGCACGTCACTTTTCAAGACGATGGCGCTATTCGCGTGTATTGGGATGTACCCCAAACCGAGTAGCTCTGGCACCAAACTAATTTAGCATCTGCTATTGCATTATAATTTAGCTATTGCTAATTTTGGCTCGTACTCCTCTCACCACAGGTTACGAGCCATGCAAACAACACAGCACAACAATCGCTGCCCGGTGTATCTCCACCCGGCAGCCGCCACCAGTCCAGCCGCCGTTGAGCGCATCCAGCGCAGTACCGGCCTGCTGGTCATCGTTAACCTCGGTCGCGTCACCATGTCCAACGCCCCCGCAGTTGTCATCGCTGACGACCAGGGCCCTTGGGGAGGCGATGCAGCATGAAGCCTCTTCTGATTGGTCTCACTGGGCGCGCACGCTCCGGCAAGTCGACTGCCGCTGAACACCTGGTTGGCACGTACCTGCTGGAGCACTACGCCTTCGCTGATCCGCTTCGCGACGGTCTGATGGCGATCTTCAATCTCGACCCGAGCGACTTTGAAGGCGACCGCAAGGAACAGCCTCTGGCCTGGCTGGGCCGCTCGCCCCGTCAACTGATGCAGTCGATGGGTACAGAGTGGGCACGCAACACTGTACACCCGGATATCTGGGTGAAGCTCGCCGAACAGAACCTCGATTACATGACGAAAGCGCTGGGCGCAGTACTCGGTTTCGTCGTCAGCGACGTGCGCTTCGAAAACGAGGCGGACCTCATTCGCCGCCGGGGCGGCACCATCATCCACATCGGCCGCAACGACGCGCAAGCGGTGAACCCGCACATTAGCGAGGCCGGTGTAGCCGTTCGCCAGGACGACCTGATCCTGCGCAACAACGGCACAGTTGATGAGTTCCTGCGCTCGCTGGACGAGGTGTTCCTCATGATTCGCGAGCGCCACCCGCGCGCCGAAAAGCTATCAGCCTGAGGACAGCGTCATGAACCGTACCCTGGATCAAACCGCCGCTTTGCTCGGGCTCAAGCCCCGTGCCTTCCGCACCAGGCTGCGGGCACTCGGCGTGCTGAATTCGTCCGGCGACCTGGCCAGCGCACACCGCGAGCGCGGCTACCTGTTCTCCGACCCGCGCTGCCGCTGGAATCCAACACTCCGCAACTACACCCATTACTCCGTGGTGATGGTCAAGGAAGCCGGTGTCGAGTGGATCGCCAAGAAGTTGAACATCACCATCACCAAGAAGGACGCCGCAGCATGAAGCCGAACGCCATCAACGCCGCTGTAGGCGCACTGAAACTGGTGCCGATGTACCTCAACCATCCAACGGTAATCAGCCGCGCCACGCTGATTGGCGCCTCGGCCGAAGCTGTCGCACTACTTGAGGCCTTGCCCTGCGTGTCGGTCGAACTGGCCGAAGTATTCCGCTGCGTGGATGCCGTCATCTCCGACGACCAGGTGGTCTACGTAACCCCGGTCAAGTGCCCGGAATACCCATATGGCGCCGTAGTCGCAGACGCCAAGGGCAACGTGCTGGCAGCGGCCAAGGGCAAGAGCAAAGAAGGTCTCGCCGAACTGATCCGCCTCAAGCTGGTGCCCCAAAAGGAGGGGCATGGGGAGGAACCCGCGTGACCACCACCCTGGAACAACTCCGGCGCCAGTTCGCCACACCGTGCCCATCGCTGACCGCCGTGCGTGAACAGTACTTCACGCACATCCGCACCGACCGCTACCTGCTGAGCGAAATCAAGGCAGGTCGGATCAAGCTGGTGGTCAAGCGCCTGCACTGTTCGACCCGCGCCAAGCCAGTCGTTTACCTGCACGACCTGGCCGACTACCTCGACGCCCAGGCGACGAAGCAAGCGGCCTGATTCAAACGGTAGCCCCTGCCGACCAGGGGCAAACAGCAACTCATCACTGAGGCACAGCACATGAAAGCTACCAATACCGCCGACTTTATTGGCGAACTCAACGCCGGCGTCTTCGCCAGCCAAATAGGTCACGCGCTCTCGGAGGTCGCGGCCGGCGTCGTTGACAACAAGAAGGTCGGCACCGTCACGCTCACCTTCACCATGAAGCAAATCGCCGACAGCCACCAGGTGACCGTCAACCACAAGCTCGCCTACAAGGTACCGACCAAACGCGGAAGCCGCAGCGAAGACACCACCCTCGACACGCCTATGCATGTCGGCTCCGGCGGCTGCCTCACGCTGTTCCCCGAGACACCCCACGCGGATCAGCTGTTCAACCGCGAAGCCGCACCGATTCACGCCAAGTCCTAACGCTACACCGCTCCATACCTCTCACCAAAACAGGAACTAGATCCAATGGAAGCCAAAGCAATTCAGTTGATTCAAGACACCGCCCTGCTGGCCCACGCAAAATCGCTGGGCACCTTCACTCCAGTGCTGGCCCTGCCAGTGGACGTGAAGTTGCATAGCATCGAGAAGTTCCAGGAACTGCGCAGCCGCTTCCGTGGTGCTTTGGCCACTCATTCGCTGAAAGACTTCGCCGACTACGTGGTCGCCGCCAAAGGTCCGGCCGCCGTAGGCTTCGTAGACGGCGACGCGATGGCCTGCACCGTGTACTTCAACCTCGGCGATGCCGAAACACCGGGCCACGGCGACTACAACGCCACACTCACGCTGAAAAAAACCGCTGCATTCCTGGCACTTGAGCACGCGGCACAACGTACGCACGCCCAGAAAGACCTCAGTGATTGGATCGAGGATTGGGCGCCAAACCTGAAAGCATTGGACGCCGATGACAAGGACATCCCACTGACCAAGGCAGCTGGCGCCATCCGCTCCATCAGCATCGAGCAGGCCCGTAAAAGCGAGCACGTCGTAGGCGACCTGAGCGCGTCCCGCTCGGCCATGGATCAGATCGAGGCCAAGTCCTCGGAAGGTCTGCCAGCTGAGTTTCTGTTCACCACGCCGCCGTACGAAGGGCTGGACTCGCGCACGATCCGCCTCCGCGTAGCCGTGCTGACCGGCGGCGATAAGCCAGCGTTGCGTCTGCGCTGGATTGGCGAAGCGCAACTGCGCGAAGACCTGGCCCAAGAGTTCAAGCAAGTCGTTCAACAAGAAGTCGGCGGCTCCGCGACCTTGACCATCGGCAGCTTCAACCTGGGTTAACCACCACTGCAACACCCCGCCGCCGTCCTCTCACCAAAACTGTCCGGCGGCGGGCTCTTATCGAGGCACAGCACATGCAAATCGAAACCTACATCATCTCCATCGGCCTTCTAGCCGGCTGGCTTGCAACCGGATTTTTCCTGTACCGAGCAGCCAACAAAGCATACGCGCGCGGCTTTGACCGTGGAGTGAGGCTTGCTCGCCAACAGCATGCCAGCTCGCCGTCTTGCACCATTGCTGACCATGAACTGATGACCAAGATAACTACATCATTGGGCCTGGCCGTGGCGACTTGGCAGGCGTTCCCTGGCACAGAAGCCATGGTGACGAAAGTGAACAAACAGCGCCGCCAACTGACTGCCTTCGCCGCGAAGATGTGGCTAGCGGCCTATCCCGCGCAACTGAATGCGGAAGATGCGGCATGAAAACATCCAATAAGCAGCCCTTCGACTTCAAAACCCAATACGGCCTGGGCTTCGACGCACAAGATGACGAAATCGTCGTGGACTTTTTCTGTGGTGGCGGCGGCGCAGGCACCGGCCTGGAGATGGGTTTAGGCCGCCCCGTCAATGTCGCGAAGAACCACAGCTCCCAAGCGATCAGCATGCACACAATGAACCACCCCGGGGCGCAGCACTTCACCACGGATGTTTTCGAGGGCGACCCCGATACTGAGTGCGGCGGCAAGGCCGTGGGCTGGTTCCACATGTCGCCGGACTGCACGCATCACAGCCAGGCAGCCGGCGGTCAGCCGCGCAAGCGCGAGATCCGCAACCTGTCGTGGATCGGCCTCAAGTGGGCAGGCATGAAGCGGCCACGGGTGATCAGCCTGGAGAACGTGAAGCAGATCCTGCAATGGGGCCGACTGATCGCCAAACGCGACAAGGCCACCGGCCGGGTGGTAACGCTGGACCAGGTGCCGCACCCAACCAAGAAAGGGAAAACCACCAACAGGGTGGCCGAACCCGGCGAGCAAGTGTCGGTGTCGAACCAGTTCCTGGTACCGGACCCGAAACAGCGCGGCCGCACTTGGCGCCGTTTCGTAGCCCTGCTGGAAGGCATGGGATATGTGGTGGAGTGGAAGGTGATCAAAGCGTGCGACTTCGGCGCGCCGACCAGCCGGGAACGATTGTTCATGATTGCCCGGTGCGATGGCCGGCCGGTGGTATGGCCTGAGGCTACCCACGCAAAGAACCCGGTCAAGGGTCAGCAGAAGTACAAGACAGCCGCTGACTGCATCGACTTCACCGACCTTGGCAAAAGCATCTTCGGCCGCAAGAAAGACCTGGCCGACGCCACCCTGCGCCGCGTCGCCAAGGGCATGAAGAAATTCGTCATCGACAGCCCCGCGCCGTTCATTGTGCCTATCGCCAACTGGTCGGGTGAGTCGGTGCAGTCCGCCGGCGAGCCGCTGCGCACGATCACCTCCTATCCCAAGGGCGGCGCTTTCTCGGTGGTGAGCCCGGTGATCGCACCGGCAACGCACCAGGGCAGCGACCGGATCAATGATCCGCTCGACCCACTGCCGACGGTGACCTGCGCGAATCGCGGTGAGCTGACGCTGATCAGCCCAGTAATGGTTGGGGCCGGCGGGCCGGTGTATGCCGGGCACCCGGTATCGGCGGACCAGCCAATGGGAACGCTAATGACCCGAAGCCACCGCGCGGTAGCATCAGCCTGCATTGTCCAGGCCGGGCACGGCGAGGGTTCCGGTGCAACCAAGCGCCGCTCCCACGGGGTTAACGACATCTGCGGCCCGGTGGGCACCGTCACTGCCAGCGGCGGCGGACAGTCCGTCAGCACTGCGGTGATGATCCAGGCCAACGGCGGGTTCAACACCGTGCACGCCAAGGACATCCGCGACCCGATGACCACGGTGACCAACACCGGCAGCCAGCAGCAGTTGGCGACGGCGCACCTGGTGCACATGCGTGGCAACTGTGATGCACGGGACGCCAATGACCCGCTGCACACCATCAGTGCCGGCGGCCAGCACCACGGCTTGGTCAGCGCCTTCATGGAACGGGCAATCGGCGGGAGCGTTGGCCTGGGCCTGGATGATCCGGCACCGACCATCACTGCCGGTGGCGGTGGCAAGAGCTCGCTGGTGTCGCTCACCCTCTCGCCGGAACACGAAGCCGGAGCCCTGCGCGTTGCCGCCTTCCTGATCAGCTACTACGGCACCGAGAACGTCAGCGCCTGCGATGCACCGGCACCCACCATCACCACCAAGGACCGCCTGGCCCTGGTCACTGTGATGGTGAAAGGCACGCCGTACGTGATCGTCGACATCTGCCTGCGGATGCTCAAACCGGCAGAGCTGTACAAGGCCCAAGGCTTCCCCACCAGCTACGTCATCACCCACGGCGCCGACGGCAAGCCCTTCAACATCAGCCAGCAGGTGCACATGTGCGGGAACAGCGTAAGCCCACCGCCAATGGCAGCGCTAGCACTGGCGAATGATCCATGGCAACTCACTGTGCAGCATCGGGAGGCCGCATGAGCGACGTACTTAAATCAGCGGCAATGGCTGCCGGTGGAGTCGAATGGAGCTGGTGGACCAGCAATTCAGTGCTGCGGCTCACCAGCAATCTAGATCATGGCCTGCGTGACGGCGATGTGCTGAGCGCCGTAAAGAGCATGGATGGTACGCCCCTACTGGCGATTCCCAAGCCCTATCGCGACTTTATTGAGGCCGCTACACCAGCGGCCATTCTGGCCCTGATCGCCGAAAACGAACACCTACGAGGGCTTAAACCTGATCTACCGCCGCGACCGCCTGAGGGCTATGGGCTACCTCGGTATGGGCTGCGCTGGAATGGCCCGACGGAACCTCTCGCCGTTCAAATGGACGATGGTTACTGGACGCCTTGGCATCTCGCTGCACAGTTCAAAAACGCACTGGTATCGGAGGCATGATGATGGAATTTCAAAGCGAAACCCTAGCCGACGAAGAGCTGGCCACCATCACCGGTTATCAGATCCCGTCCAAGCAAATCCTGTGGCTGACCACCAACCGCTGGGAGTTTGTCCTGACAGGCGCACACCGCCCTATCGTGGGTCGCGTATACGCCCGCCTGAAACTGGCAGGCGTTAAGCCCTCTGCGGTAAATGCGGTCGCCGAAACTTGGTCACTCGACCTGGCGAACGTGAGTTAATCAATGCGCCAGAAATCTACAGCAAACCGGGATTTGCCCCCGCGCATGATCCGCCGCCGCCAGAAACGAAAGAACGGAACAATCTGGATCGGGTACTACTACAACGGCAGGGACGCCGAAGGCAAACGCAAAGAGATCCCCCTGGGCAGTGACCTTGACGACGCAAAAGTTGAATGGGCGCGCCTGGAGCGCAAAGCAGTGCCGTCTCCTGCGCACCTAATAGACCGACTGTTCGAAGAGTACGAAAAGAAAGTGATGCCCAAGCTGACCAAGGGCACTCAGGACGACTATCAGAAAGGTCTCCGACAGCTGAAAAAGGCGTTCAGCGGCGCCCCACTCGACGCTATGACACCACAGATCATTGCTCAATACCGCGACGCGAGGAAGGCCAAGGTGCGTGCCAACCGAGAGATCGCGCTTCTATCAACTATGTTCACGTTCGCCCGGGAATGGGGTCTGACGGACAAGGCAAACCCGTGTTTCGGCCTGCGCCGCAACAAAGAAACCCCGCGTGACTACTACGCCGGTGAGATCGTTTGGAATGCCGTCTATGATCAGGCGCCGCAGGAACTCAAAGACGCCATGGACCTGGCCTATCTAACTGGCCAGCGACCCGCTGACGTACTCAAGGTCGCCACCACCGACCTGAACGCGGGTTTCCTGATGGTCAAACAAGGCAAGACCTCGAAGAAACTCCGCCTACGGCTGGAGGATGAGGGCGTGCAATCCGGGCTCAGTGCCTTTATTGATGATCTCCAAGAGCGACGTGCACTCAAGGGCATCAAAACATCGAGGCTCATCACCAACACGTCCGGCCTGCGGATGAGTCAGCAGATGCTGCGCAATCGATGGGATGAAGCACGCGAGAACGCGGCCATTAAGGCCGGAGCCGATGGGGACTCTGCCCTGGCCGTACTGATTCGCCAGTTCCAGTTCAAGGACATCCGCCCGAAAGCTGCCAGTGAGATCGAGCTGGGACATGCCAGCCGATTACTAGGACACTCCACAGAGGAGATGACCAAGAAGGTTTACCGAAGAGTTGGCGAGATCGTAAAGCCCACGAAGTAATCAAATCAATTCTAAAAAAGCTTGATGGGCTAACTACGTTTGAGGCCAAAAACCGAGAGCTAAATTCGTAGTCATCCCTTCAGGCCACCGCGTGTTTCTAGAATAAAAAACAAATACCCAGACAACGCTCCAATTAGGATCCCCAGGTACACATTTAGCGGAACGTCAACTCCCTTATACAGGGGTTCATCCTTAATCATGGGAGACAAAAGCTTTATGAGTTTATTCTTTTTTTCTTCAATCAGTAATAGGTTCGGATCCAACTCATGCGCATAGCTGTTTCTTAGGCCATTCAAAAGATCTATCGCGCCCCACATCCAGCTAACATCGAGGTCTTTAGGCTCTTCTATGAGCGCCCTTGCCAAGCTCACAACATGAGAAAACTGAAATCGCTTACCTTTAAGATGAGACGGATTAAGAACGCTCGCATTGCAGAAGTCTCTGAGATTTTGTTCGATTAGCAAGTGGCACTTTAGTAGCGCGGACAATTCATCAACACCATCTTTGAAGTGCTCTTCTAAAACCTTATTATTCCTTTTGAATGTTTCAGAAGAAAGCAACCCCAACAACATACTTGACATATCACTCCCCCTCCCACGCAACATGCCAACCGCGAAAATCAGGGTCCGGCATACCAGTATGAATTTATCTCTACGCGCCCGAATATATCATTTTCTAATGCTTGGGCGTCTCTCTGAAAATGAACGATAGCCTCCTCGCGCCTGATGCTGCCCCCCCTAAATTGTGGTCATAAAGGAGGGTGGTTGCGGAAGGCCTCTCGAAAGTTGCGGAATGGCTCATAAATCGCAGGCAATAAAAAACCCCGTAGACCATTGATCTACGGGGCTTTAAGAGTGGAGGCCGAGGTCGGAATCGAACCGGCGTAGGTGGATTTGCAATCCACTGCATAACCATTTTGCTACTCGGCCTCAAACGATCAATGCCCTAGTCACTGGCACTCACCGCATGCAAACTTGAGTGGGCTAATGAAGCCTGCCTCTACTCTAACTCATTGAATACATTGAAGTTTTTAATGCTTCGTTGCGTTCGATGGGCGCCATTATGTACGTATTTGCCAATGCGTGCAACCCCTTGATTTCAAAAATATTTCGCAGCGCTTTCAAGGGGTTGCGCGCCTGCCCTACTCCTTGATCTGGAGCTGCTGGTATTGCGGGTCGGCCTTGATCTGGGCTTCGGTGAACGGCAGCGGGCGGAGTTTTTTCTCGGAGAAGGCCTGGGTCTGGTCCTTGGCGTGCTTGGACGCTGGGTCGCTGGACAGGGAGAACGCCAGCACGCCTTGGGCCTGGGGGCCGTTGTCGTCGAAGGTGACGATTTGCAGGTAGCTGCTGCCGCTGACCACTTCGCGTTTGCCGTCGGCACGTGGGACGGTTTGCATGGCGTTGTAGATGCCCAGTGCCTGCGGGCCGCCATGGATCGGGGTTTGGCCGCTGACCTGGATATCGCCCCAACGGCTGTTGGCGGTCAGGCCCAACTTGTTTACATCCGCCACGGAAGCAAGCATCGCCTCGCGCAGGGCCTTGGCGACAGTTTCGCGGTCGATGGCCAGGCCGCGTGGCGTGGTCAATGGTTGCGTCGGATCGAAGGCCACGCGCCAGGCGTCGGGCATTTGCTGCAGGTGCTCCATCAGGTTGATGAAGTGCACCAGGCCCAGGCCGCTGTCGAGGTTGGCGCGTTGGTCCCAGGTTTTCAGGCTGGTGCACAGCGGTTGCAGCGCAGCCGCGTCGGCGCCCAGGTGTTTGGCGCAGAACGCCAGCAGGTCTGGCATGACCAGCCCTGCCAGGTAGACCTCGTTGTCCATCACCATATGTTGCAGGTCGGTGACGCTGATCGGCTTGCTCTCCAGGGATTGCAGGCGTTGCACGGCGAAGCGTGCACGTGGGCCCAGGTCGATGTGGTCCTGGCTGATGACCGGCGAGAACCCGGTCAGCGGCGCCTTGGGGTTGGCCAGCCACGCCGAGTCGTTGGAATGCTGCACATAGTCGCTGCGTTCCAGTTGCGGCAGCTGGTCGGCGGCGAAGATGCCGGCCTGGGCTGCGCGCGGGTCGATGTCCCAGGCGCAGGCGCTGTGGGCGCCGTCGAGCACGATCAGTTGCAGGCCGGCGCGCGGGTCGCTGCATTGCGCGAGCTTGGCCTGGCTGACGTTCGGCACCACCGACAGGTTCATGTACAGGCTCTGGCCCTGGTCGTCGGCGGCCAAGGTGTTAACCCACGGGATGCCTTGCAGGGTATGCACCGAGGTTTGCAGCTCCTTGAGGCTGGCGGCGCGGTTCATTGCGTACCACTGCTGCAACACGCGGTCGTTGCCGAGGTTGGCGTCGCGCAGGCTGAAGGCGTAGTGGTTGTCCCAGTCCAGCTTGCCGGGCCATTGCACCACTGGGCCGAATTGGGAGCTGTAAAGCGTCTGGGACAAGGCCTTGAGGCTGCCGTCGGGTTGTTTGGCCTGGACGGTTACCGTGGTTTTATCCAGCGGGAGGGATTTGCCGTCCAGCAGGTAACGCGTGGAATCCTTGGGGTCCAGAGTCAGGCGGTACAGGGTGAAATGCTTGGAGGTATCGACGGTATGGGTCCAGGCCACATGCTGGTTGAAGCCAATGTTGATCACCGGCAAGCCCGGCAATGCGGCGCCCATCACGTCCAACTGGCCGGGAATGGTCAGGTGCATCTCATAAAAGCGCATGCCACCGACCCACGGGAAATGCGGGTTGGCCAATAACATGCCACGGCCATTGAACGAGCGGTCACGGCCTACTGCCACTGCGTTGCTGCCACGGTCCAGAGCAAAACGCTGCTGATTGGCCTCTGCCACTTCGAAGCGTTGGGCGCTGGCCTGTACGCCGGTGGTAACACCAGGCGGCGTTGCCCCCGCCAGCGCTTCGGCGAATTGGCCCACGCCCCCCTCCACCAGCAAGCGGCGGGTCAGCTTGACCACGTCCTCAGCCGTGATCGCGCGCATCCACGCGGCCTGGCACTGTGCCGGCGCGCCGTGTTCTTTCAAATAACGGTTGTACCCCGCCACGTAGCCTTCGACCCGCTGCTGGATCTGCGGCGTTTGCGCGTTCCAGAAGGTGGCGACCGCCTGCGGCGTATTCAGCCAGGTGAAAAACACGTCACTGGCCAGGTTGTTGCGCTCTTCCAGCGTCGCCTGCTCCGGGCCAAAGAAGCGTGAACGTTCGCCACTCACCGTCACCACTTCATTGGCCAGCAGGCACATATTGTCCTGGGCATACGCATAGCCGATGCCGTAGCCCAAACCACGCTCATCATTGGCGCGGATATGGGGCACGCCAAAGCCGGTGCGCTGGATCTGCGCCGACGCCTGCGTCACCTGCTCCCGTGCCGATGCGCCCAGGCTCAAGCCCAGCAACACACCCGCCACACACACCCTGGACAACCCGTTGGAAATAATCACACCCACTCCACAGTCAAATTGAACACCCTCGCAAGGGGCAGCTACCCCACCGTAAGGACGCAATTGACCGGGAACAATTTAGGCACACGCAGGCTTTGTCGCTGTGACAAATCCGATACTGACGAAATTTACACATCTAAAACTTCATGATTTCGGCTGCTCGTTCGTCTTATTAACTAAGAGCGCTCATTTTCCTGATCAGGCTCTGATAAGGAGTTTTATTGCATGTACAACTCGCAACTGCCCACGGATGGACATTCACCCGCCGCCGAGGCCTCGTTTGGCAACGCCGGCCACGCCTTCGGCAAGGCGCCGGAACAGCAAGGCAACCAACGGATTCGCCATTTGCTCAAGTATTTTGGCCTGCGCACCAGCCTGATCCGGCTGAAGGTCATCGACGCCCTGCTCACGGCCGCCGACAACCAGCGCACCCTCGGGGTACGCGGCGTGCACAGCCACTTGCTGGAGCTGGGCATTCCGTTGTCGTTTCTCAGCGTGCGTGAGGTGCTCAAGCGCCTGTGCAGCGAGGGCGTGATCACCCTCAATGCCGATAAAAGCTACAGCCTCCATGCAGAGGCTGCCAAAGTGCTCGAAGGCCGCGCCTGACTCAGAAGTTAGGCTTGACCTTGCGACGCATGATGCCGTTGATCACCACCACGATCACGGCGACGGAAATCGCGATGTACTGGAAGGTTTTCTCGCTGATGGCCCCGATGTTCTGCAGGTAGGACAGGCCAAACATCGTCGCCAGTACCGTCAGGGCGATCAGAATTGAATATTTCAAACGTTGCTTTTGGGTCATGACAGTTCCTGAATCTTGAGAATGTAGCCACTGTGTATCGCCGACACACGCCAAGCCCATCGCCCTTGCCAGGGATGAGCCAGGGTCGGCAAGGTCCCATATTACAGGCGATGACGCACTTTGGCTTGCCTGACGCTGACGTTATCGGCGCAATCCCAGGCCTGGGGATGCGCACAACTCCACCAGCCAATCCACAAACACCCGCACCCGCTGGGACAACTGGCGGTGCGGCGGGTACAACGCCGTCAGCGCCATTTCCGGCACCGGCAGTTTGGCCAACACCGGCACCAACGTGCCCTCGGCCAATTGACGCATGGCGTGGTAATGCGGTGCCTGGATCAGGCCGTACCCGGCCGCGCACGCCGCGAAGTACCCATCGGCGCTGTTGACTGCGATACGCTTGGGCAGGTTGATCGCGCGCAGTTCGCTGCCCAGCTGGAACTCCAGGCCAAAACGTTTGCCGCTGGTGCTGGAAACGTACTCGACCATCTGGTGATGGGCCACCAGTTCGTCAAGGGAGGTGGGCACCCCCATGCGTTCGAGGTAAGCGGGGCTGGCCAGGGTCACCTGTTCCATCATCGCCAAAGGCCGCGCCACCAGTGATTCATCCAGCGCCAAACCACCGCGCAGCACGCAATCCACACCTTCACGGATGAGGTCCACCGGGCGGTCATTGAGACCGATCTCCAATTCGATCTGCGGGTAACGCGCGGTAAATTGGGGCAGCGCCGGGATCACGATAAAACGCCCGATGCCTGAGGGCATGTCCACGCTCAAGGTGCCTCGTGGGTGCTGGCGGCTGGCGGAAAATACCGCCTCGGTTTCCTCAAGGTCGGACAGTAAACGCACACAGCGCTGGTAGTACGCCGCACCGTCCAATGTCGGGCTGACCTGTCGCGTGGTGCGCTGTAACAGCTGCACACCCAGGTGCGCTTCCAACTGCTTGATCAGCACCGTCACCGACGCGCGCGGCAGTTGCAGGCTGTCGGCGGCCTTGGCGAAGCCACCCAATTCGACGATCCGGGTAAACACGCGCATCGCATTAAAACGGTCCAAAGGCACCCTTCCCCGTCGATTATTTGGAATTTACGAATAGTGATAGCGGTTTTAGCCGGTTTATCCAGGTTTTGTCGAGGATAACAATAGCGTCCTATCCCACCCAGGAGCGACACCCATGCACACCCGTCAACTCGGCAAAAACGGCCCCCATGTCAGCGCCATCGGCCTCGGCTGCATGGGCATGACCGATTTCTATACCACCGGCACCAACACCCAGGAGGCCATCGCGACCCTGCACCGCGCCTTGGAACTGGGGGTCAACTTCCTCGACACCGCCGACATCTACGGCCCGCACACCAACGAAAGCCTGATCGGCCAAGCCATCGCCGGCAAGCGTGACCAGGTGTTCCTGGCCAGCAAGTTCGGCATTGTGCGCGACCCGGCCAACCCTGCGCTGCGCGGCGTCAACGGGCGCCCCGAGTACATCCGCGCGGCCATCGACGGCACCTTGCGCCGCCTCGGCGTGGACACCCTCGACCTCTACTACCAACACCGCATCGACCCCGACGTGGCCATCGAAGAAACCGTCGGCGCCATGGCCGAACTGGTCACCCAGGGTAAGGTGCGCTACCTGGGCTTGAGTGAAGCCTCCGCTACCACCCTGGAACGGGCGCACAAGGTCCATCCCATCAGCGCCCTGCAAAGTGAATATTCGCTCTGGAGCCGCGACCAGGAAGACAACGGCTGCCTCGCGGCGTGCCAGCGCCTGGGTGTCGCCTTCGTGCCGTACAGCCCACTGGGCCGGGGCTTCCTCACCGGCGCGTTGAACAGCCCGGAGGATTTCGCGGCTGATGATTACCGCCGTTTCAGCCCGCGCTTCCAGGGCGAAAACTTTGCGAAAAACTTGCTGTTGGTGAACCAGGTGCAGGCGCTGGCGGCGGACAAAGGCGTATCAGCCGGGCAACTGGCGCTGGCGTGGGTGTTGGCCCAGGGCGATTTCATCATCCCGATCCCGGGGACCAAGCAGCGTAAATACCTGGAAGAAAACGTGAAGGCCCTGTCGATCACCCTCGCGCCTGACGAATTGGCCGCGCTGGAAGCGATCTTCCCGGCACAGGCAACCGCCGGCCTGCGTTATCCCGAAGCGGTCATGGCGATGCTGGACATATAAAGATGAGGCGCCGGCATACGGCGCCTCGATTTTCTTGCACGAACGTACCTAAAAATCCTGATACCCAAGCCGATCGCCCTACAAGTCTTCGGCGGCGACATCTGGCCGCTGCCCAACCAACGCACCCCGGGGCGCAACAAGCACAGCACGTTCTGGCACCGCGATATGCCGTTGATCACCACCACGAACAAGCCGACAGAAATCGCGATGTATTGAAAGGTTATCTCGCTAAAGGCCTCGATGTTCTGCAGGTAGGACAGGCCAAGTGCAGCAGGCCCCGTCGAAACATTTAGCGTTAAGCATCTTGCGGTATCCGGGAACGTTATGCGCGTTACGCCCACAGAATCTGCGAGCCTGACGCGCAAAACTCAATAGCGCTGCCAGACCTTTTCCTAAGTTCAACAACAAGGTTTAATGATGATACTCGCAGCCCTTGGATATTTAGCGGCATCACAACAACGACACACCTCCGCTTCTGAGAACCCTCCTCCGCCCTCACCCTACGACACACCAAAAGACCTGAAGCCTGGGGTCATGAATTATAAATACCATGTGCTGCACACCAAAGGCGATATCCAGATTAGCCATGAAGTCTCCTGGAAACCTGGCCGAGAGCCGTCGATTTTGAACAACCGAATCGTGGTGAAAACCGGTAATGACGATGACGTCATTCATGTCAGTAAAGGGCCTGGGAAGCAGATTCAGATCACCGTAAACGGCAATGTATTCAAGATTGATACCGAGACAAAAAAAGGCCCGCAACTGGGGCTGTGGATCGACGCGAAGGGTGGTAACGACAAAATAACGATCGACCAGGACGTGATGCTTCGTGTCGATGTGGACGGTGGTGACGGCGACGATGATATTCAAGCGGGAGGCGGACGATCCCGCCTGTGCGGTGGAGCTGGTAACGATACGCTACGCCTGGGCAGCGGCTTGGGGTATGCAGAAGGCAACGACGGTGATGACACCCTCATCGGCGGCAGCGGCAACGGCGTCATGTATGGCAACAATGGCAACGACCGTCTTTATGCAGGCACGGGTGGCAAACATAAGCAAAGTTACCTGGATGGGGGCAATGGCAACGATCAACTCTACGCAGGCAAAGGGCATAGTGTCCTGCACGGTGGCAACGGTGATGATGATCTGGTCGGGCATGACCGCACGACATTTTATACCGGTAAAGGCCAGGACCGGATACGAAAAAATCAGGCTCATGACCGCATTTACGCCAAGATCAACGATCAATTTAACCGTAACGTGGGTTCGTCATTTACCCCCGTTTCAACCAGCAACGCGGGCGAGCGGGGGTTTACGGTAGCCGGTGATGAAGACTTCAAGCAACGCGTGGCCGATGATTTTGAGTTCATGCGCAGTTCGCCTAATGGTCAGAAGGTCCTCGCTGAGATGGATGCGCTCGCTGACACCCATGACAGCAAGGTCACCATTAAGCCCATCGGGTTTGGCAGCTGCGAGTACGTGTTTGGTAGTAAGGCCTTGGATGCTCTGAGAGCCGGGGGTGAAGGAAAGATTGATGAGTCGAGCTTTGGCCGAATCACCAATGGCGTAGCCGGTTCTCGCGCTGACCGCGCCCGCATTCACTACGATGCGCTGTCAATCATCGAGGAAAAAAACGGAAATACGATCGTCCCCGTGACAGGGCTCTACCATGAAATAATCCACGCCTGGAATGGCGCAAAGGGCACCTTCCTGAGCGGGAGCAGCAAAGCCGACGATCCGTCCACCAAGGCCGACTCAAGCAGCAAAGACTCGACGCACAATGAAGAGTTCCAGGCTATCGGCATACCCAACACCGCAACACCTTTTGACCTCGATGATGACCCCTCTACCCCGCCCACGACGGTCAACCCGAAGCACTTCACAGAAAACGCGCTGAATGAAGAAATGGGCAAGCCGCTACGCAAATTCCACCTGCTTACCCCTAGTCGGCAGGGTTACGGCCTGTAACGCCAAAAGTCAGCGCTGCTACCCTCACACGGCGGCACCATCACAAGAATGAGGCGCCGGCAAACGGCGCCTCGATTTTCTTGCACGATCGTACCTAAAGCTCCTGATACACAAGCCGATAACCCTACGAAGCTCTAACAAAGCCGCGTGAATAATAAACGCTTCGTAAGGACGACCCCCATGCCTGCACTGCGCTCCATCCAAGCCCGCTATACCCTGTTTCTGGTGCTGTTCGTCCTGGTGTTATTTGTCTTGACCGTCGTCGGCATCGGCCAGTTGGTCGCGCCCAAGTTGCAGCACACCGAAGAACAGGTGGTGCTCAACCGCGTCAGCGAAGTGGCCGAACAGATCCAGGGCGAACTGAACAAGGTTCAGGCCCAGCAACGCACCATCACCCAAACCATTCCCCTGCTCGACAGCGATGCCATCGACAAGGTCTTGCCGGGCCTGGTGGATCAGTATGGCGAGCTGAAAGTCTTTGGCGGCGGCATCTGGCCGCTGCCCAACCAACGCACCCCGGGGCGCAACAAGCACAGCACGTTCTGGCACCGCGATGCCTCGGGCAAGCTGACGGTCAACACGTTCTGGAACAGCGACCCCGCGCCGAACTACTACGACCAGAGCTGGTACAAAGGCGGCCTCGCTTCGCCGCGCGGCCAATGCGCCTGGGCTGCCGCTTATAAAGACGACGCCAGCCAGGAGCCGCGCACCAACTGCGCCATGGCCATCCAGCGTGACGGCGCCGCGTATGGCGTGGCGACCATCGACGTGACCCTGGGTTTCTTCAATGACCTGGTGGCCAGCAAGGAAAAAGACATCGGCGGGCAAATGCTCATCGTCGAAGGCGACGGCAAGATCATCAGCAACAGCTCACGCATCAGCGGCCCGGTGGTGTTGAAGAACATCAGCGAACTGACCGGCACCTCGGCGTTTGCCGCCCAGGTCAGCAAAGCCCTGGCCCAGCGCAACCAGGGGTTGCAGCGCAGCGAGTTCGACAACGGCGGCGTCGCCAGCACCTTCTATATGCGCCCGATCGAAGGCACGCCGTGGTTCCTCGCCACCGCCCTGCCCACGTCGCTGATCACCGCCCAGCGCAATGACGTGCTGGGCAGCCTGGCCCTGCTGCAAATTCCCATGGTGTTGTTGCTGGTGCTGTTGCAGGTCTACGCGATCCGCCAACTGGTACAGCGCATGAAGTCGCTCAAGAGCAACATCGACGCGCTGTCCGCCGGCGATGCCGACCTGACGCGCCGCATCACCATCCGCGCCGAGGACGAACTGGGGGCCATCGGCCATTCGGTGAACCGTTTTATCGTTTACCTGCAAAACATGATCGGTGAAGTAACCCAGGCCACCGCCGCCATGTCGTCAGGGCTTGCGCAGTTGCAGCAGACCTCGGCACAGACCAACCAGATCCTGGTACGCCACGCCTCGGAGACCGACCAGACCGTCACCGCCATCACCGAAATGAGCTCCACCGCCGACACCGTCGCGCAGAACGCCGCCGAAACCGCGGCGTTTACCCAACGTGCCAACGAGCACGCCGACCGTTCCCGCGTGGTGGTGGGCGAAGCGTCCAACAGCGTCAGCGCCTTGATCGGCGAAGTGTCCAGCGCCACCCACAGCGTGGAAAACATGCGCCAGGACGCCGCGCGTATCACCGAAACCCTCGGCGTAATCGGCGCAATCGCCGGCCAGACCAACCTGCTGGCGCTCAACGCCGCCATCGAAGCAGCGCGGGCTGGCGAACAAGGCCGTGGCTTTGCGGTGGTCGCGGATGAAGTGCGCGCACTGGCTGCACGCACCCAGGCCAGCACCTCGCAGATCAACGAGATGCTCGCGCGCTTGACCAGCGGGGTGAGCACGTCGGTAGCGGCCATGGAAAACACCCAGGCCAGCTGCCAGTCGGCGGCCGATGCGACGGCCCGGGTCAACACCGGCCTGGATGAGATGGCCGGTTCGGTCAGCCATATCAACAACCTCAGCACGCAGATCGCCACCGCCGCCGAGCAACAAAGCGCGGTCACCGAGGAGATCAACCGCAGCATGGTACACATCCGCCATATGGTCGAAGAATTGGTGCAAAGCGGGCACGCCACCGAAACCAATACCCAAAGCCTGCTGGACGCCAATGGCCGGGTAATTGCCCTGATGAGTCGCTTCAAAGTCCGTTGATCAATTGCTCGCTTACTCCCGTGCAAAGCACGGGAGTCGGACTATTCTGACAGTTCCCAGTGCTAAGAACGCCACACAGGAGGTGTGCAATGCGCGCTGTCGAGCAGTCGGTCCGCTTGGAGCGGATCAGTCAAGAACGCTTTATCCAGGCCCCTATCGAAGCCATCTACGACTACGTCACCCAGCCAGATCGCTGGCACGAATGGCACCCCACCTCCCTCAGTGCCGACACCGGCACCCTCGGTTCCCTCCCCGTCGGTGCACGCTTCACCGAGTACATCGACCTGCTGGGCGTGCGCGTGCCCATGAGCTACCGCGTGCAGATCGCCCGGCGCCCCAGCGAATTCAAGACCGTGTTCACCTCCCTGGCCGTTGACGGCTCGATTCACTACTTCTTGCAGCCCCACCGCGACGGCACCCTGTTCAAGCGCGTGCTGGTCTATGAAACCGAATTGCAACTGGCCACCTTGCATGACCGCATGATCGAACTGTCGACGATTGCCCTGGACCAGCTCAAACATCGGCTGGAAAACCCACCCTTTGTATAATTTAGAAACATTACCGCCACAGCTCCCCCCTGTGGGAGCTGGCTTGCCTGCGATGACGTCGTCATGATCGCCCCGACCATCACCGTGTGAGCCCATCATGAAAACCCCATTGCGCTTGGCCCTGCTGTCCGCCCTGTTCACCACCACCCTGGCCCAGGCGGCCGACCTGATCCCCATCGACGTGCACCGCGACGCCAATTGCGGTTGCTGCAAAAAGTGGATCAGCCACTTGGAAAGCAACGGTTTCAAGGTCAATGACCATGTCGAAGCCGACATGAGCGCCGTCAAGCAACGCCTCGGCGTCGCCCCGCGGCTGGGTTCGTGCCATACCGCGGTGATCGACGGCAAGTTTGTCGAAGGCCACGTGCCCGCCGAGCAGGTGCTGGCCTTGCGCAAGCGCAGCGACCTGCTGGGCATGGCCGCGCCGGGCATGCCGATGGGTTCGCCGGGCATGGAAGTGGACGGCCGCAGCGAGGCCTATCAAGTCATCGGCCTGACCCGCGAAGGTAAAGATGTGGTGGTGGCTGACTACCCGGCGCAATGATCGCGGGCTACCTCGGGCTGTTCCTCGCGGCGTTTGGCGCCGCCACCTTGTTGCCGTTGCAATCGGAAGCCGTGCTGGTGGGCCTGCTGCTCAGCGGGCATTACAGCCTGTGGCTGCTGCTGGGCCTCGCAACCCTGGGCAATGTCCTCGGTTCGCTGGTCAACTGGTGGCTGGGGCGCTGGGTCGAGCATTTCAAGGGACGGCGCTGGTTTCCGGTCAACGACCAGCAATTGGACAAGGCGCGCCGGCATTACCAGCGTTGGGGGCATTGGACGTTGCTGCTCAGTTGGGTGCCGATCATTGGTGATCCACTGACGCTGGTGGCCGGGGTGATGCGTGAGCCGTTGTGGCGCTTTTTGTTGCTGGTGACCGTGGCCAAAAGCCTGCGTTATGCGGTGCTCGCCGCCGTGACCTTGCAGTGGGTGTTAATCCCCACTTAATCGCCTCCAAAGAGCATCCGGGCATCCTTTCCGGAGCCTTGCCAATGCCTTCTCTACGCGTTTTTTGCATCGCCACCTTGCTGACGGCGGGCACCGCCCCGGTGTTCGCCGCGACCTACGGCCCCGAGCTGCAAGGTTTTCAATACCCTTACCCGGTGGAGCATTTCGCCTTCCAGTCCCAAGGCAAGCACCTGCAAATGGGCTACATGGACGTGCCCGCAAAGGGCCGCGCGAATGGTCGCAGCGTGGTGCTGATGCATGGCAAGAACTTCTGCGGCGCCACCTGGGAAGGCTCGATCAAAGCCCTCAGCGAGGCCGGTTACCGCGTGATTGTCCCAGACCAGATCGGCTTCTGCAGCTCCAGCAAGCCTGAGCATTACCAGTACAGCTTCCAGCAGCTGGCAACCAACACCCACCAGCTGCTGGAAAAACTCGGCGTCCGGAAGGCCACGCTCCTTGGCCACTCCACCGGCGGCATGCTCGCCACCCGTTACGCCCTGATGTACCCGGCACAAACCGAACAACTCGCGCTGGTCAACCCCATCGGCCTGGAAGACTGGAAAGCGTTGGGCGTGCCCTCCCTCACCGTCGACCAATGGTATGCGCGTGAACTGAAGGTCAATGCCGACGGGATTCGCAAATACCAGCTCAATACCTACTACGTCGGGCGTTGGAAGCCAGAGTACGAGCGCTGGGTGGACATGTACGCGGGCCTCAGCAACGGCCCGGGCCATAAGTTGGTCGCCTGGAACTCGGCGTTGATTTACGACATGATCTTCACCCAGCCGGTGTATTACGAGTTCAAGCACCTGCCAATGCCGACGCTGCTGTTGATTGGCACGTCCGATAACACCGCCATCGGCAAGGACCTCGCGACACCCGCCGTGAAGGCAAAGCTGGGCGATTACCAGGTGCTGGGCAAGCAAGTGGCCAAGCTGATTCCCCACGCCACCCTGGTGGAATTCCCGGGGCTGGGGCATGCGCCGCAGATGGAAGAACCGGCCAAGTTCCACCAGGCGCTGTTGCAGGGCCTGAACGCCCTTTAATCCAACCCTTTTTGAGGTTCGCGTGAATGTCGGTACAGATTGCAGTCATCGATGATTGGCAGCGTGTGGCGCGAGGCGTGGTGGACTGGTCAGCCCTGGAGGCTGTTGGGCAGTTGCACTTCCTGCACAATTACCCGGCAGATACCGCGACGATGATCGAGCGTTTGCGCGAGTTCGACGTGATCTGCGTGATGCGCGAACGCTCCACCTTTGACCAGGCCCTGTTGCAAGGCTTGCCCCGGCTCAAGCTGCTGGTAACCGGCGGCATGCGCAACGCCGCCATCGACATTCCCGCCGCCAAGGCACTGGGCATCCAGGTGTGCGGCACCGACAGCTATAAACATGCGGCGCCGGAATTGACCTGGGCGTTGATCATGGGCAGCACCCGCAACCTGCTGGCCGAAGCCAACTCGCTGCGTGCAGGCGGCTGGCAAGTCGGCCTGGGCGGCGACCTGCATGGCAAGACCCTGGGCATCCTCGGGTTGGGCAGCATCGGCCAGAAAGTCGCGCAATTTGCCCAGGTGTTCGGCATGCGCGTGATTGCCTGGAGCGAAAACCTCACCCCCGAGCGCGCTGCGCAAGCCGGTGTTACCTGGGTCAGCAAACAACAGCTGTTCGAACAGGCGGACATTCTCACGGTGCACCTGGTCCTCAGCGACCGCAGCCGTGGCCTGGTGGACGCCGAGGCGCTGGGCTGGATGAAACCGGGCGCGCGCCTGGTGAACACCGCGCGCGGGCCGATCGTGGATGAACAGGCGCTGATCCAGGCCCTGGAAAGTGGCCGGCTGGCCGGCGCCGCACTGGATGTGTTTGCCGACGAACCGCTGCCGCTGGATCACCCGTTCCGCCGCTTGCCCAACGTGCTGGCTACGCCCCATGTGGGGTATGTAAGCGAACAGAATTACCAGCAGTTCTATGGGCAGATGATCGGAGACATCCAGGCCTGGGCCAGCGGCGCGCCCATTCGCGTGCTTGGCTGACGCACCACTTTGAGGCATATGCACCTATGTGGCGAGGGAGCTTGCTCCCGCTGGGGCGCGAAGCGGCCCCAAAAATCTTGGGAGCGCTACGCACTCCAGCGGGACGGTGCGACGATTCGACAAGCTCCCTCGCCACAAAAAACGGCTTTTTCAAAGCAGCATATGGTTACAAGATTTTTGTCCTACAAAATTCTCTCACAAACCCTACGGGCTCTAGGATCTGTCCTAGACTGATGACCGATGGGTCCGTTCGAAAACAAAAACCCCGCAAAAAATCGAAACTTTACAACTCTGCCGTAGGTCCAGTTTTAAGGTAAGGCGAGCACGTGGGCTTCATGACCAGTGCCGTCCATCCACTCTTTTTTCGCAATCCGTGCAACTGGCATACGCCTTGCCAGTTTGTACAGTGCTTGTGCGCCTGACCGCAGGAAGCGGTCATCGGAGCTGATGGCAGCGGGCCGTTAGCCAACCAACATGTGGGAGAGAACTATGATCAGTGCCGCTGTAGATGTTCAGGGAGAGCGAGTCAGTCAGCCGGTAGAGGGATCTTCATTGATCGATCTGCCAGCCACTTCGCGGCCGGTCGTGAGTCAGAACCCCAATCGCAAGAAAGTCCTGTTCGTCACCTCCGAATTCGCCGACCTGGTGAAAACCGGTGGCCTGGGCGACGTCTCCGCCGCCCTGCCCCGCGCCATGGCCCATCTGCATGATGTACGCGTGTTGATCCCCGGTTACCCGCAGGTGATGGAAAGCGACAACCCGATCCATATCATCGGCGAACTGGGCGGCCACGCTGCGCTGCCGCCGTGCAAGATCGGGCGCATGGACCTCAAGGATGGCCTGGTCATCTATGTGCTGATCTGCCCCGAGCTGTACGAGCGCGAAGGCACGCCTTACGGCGCCAACAATGGCCGCGACTGGCCGGACAACCATATCCGCTTCGCCCGCCTCGGTCTGGCCGCCGCCGACATGGCCGCCAACCTCGCGCAGATCCACTGGTGCCCGGACCTGGTGCACGCTCACGACTGGCCCGCAGGCCTGGCCCCGGCATATATGCACTGGCGTGGGTCACGCACCCCGACCCTGTTCACCATTCATAACCTGGCCTATCAAGGCGTGGTCAGCCTCGCTTCGACGCCGGAGCTGGGCATTCCGCCCCACGCCTTGCAACAGGAAGGCATGGAGTTCTACGGCAAGATGTCGTTCCTCAAGGCCGGCATGGCGTATTCCAGCCATATCACCACGGTGAGCGCGACCTACGCCCAGGAAATCACCACCCCCGAATTCGGCTGCGGCCTCGATGGCTTCCTCGCCAGCAAGACCCAGCAAGGCCTGCTCAGTGGCATCCCCAACGGCATCGATGAAAGCTGGGAAACCTCCACCGACAGCCACCTGACCCACAACTTCAATATCGGCGACTGGGACGGCAAGGCGATCAACGCGGCTCATGTGCGCAACCTGTTCGGCCTGGACGAATCCAGCGGCCCGCTGTTCGCCGTGGTCTCGCGCCTGGTCTATCAGAAAGGCCTGGATCTCACCGAAGCCGTGGCCAGCTTTATCGTCGAACAGGGCGGCCAGATCGCGATTATCGGCCGTGGCGAACCTGAAGAAGAGCAAGCCATGCGTGAACTGGCCCTGCGCTTTCCCGGCCAGATCGGTGTGCGCATCGGCTTTAACGAAACCGACGCCCGGCGCATGTTTGCCGGCAGCGATTTCCTGCTGATGCCGTCACGCTACGAGCCGTGCGGCCTGAGCCAGATGTACGCCCAGCGCTTCGGTTCGCTGCCGGTGGCACGCAATACCGGCGGGCTGGCGGACACCATCGAGGATGGCGTCACCGGCTTCCTGTTCAATGAGTCCACCGTGGACAGCTACCAGGAAGCGCTGAGCCGCGCGTTCAAGGTCTTCGCCTTTCCGCGCCTGCTCAACGCCATGCGTTGCCGCGCCATGACCCAACCCTTCAACTGGTGCCAGGCGGTGGAACCCTACGCCGACCTGTACGAACAACTGGTGGCCAAGGCCCTGGGGAAATCCGCTAAATAAATACGGGAGGTCTCTATAGATGCCGTCACGGACTCTGGAAACCTGGCCCCACGGCGCAATCATGCTGGACGCGCAACACACGCGTTTTGCCTTGTGGGCGCCAGATGCGTATTACGTCAGCGTTGAACTGGAACACGGCAAGTCCGTCGCCATGCTGCCCCAGGCAGATGGCTGGTTTGAAAGCGAAATCGCCTGCCCGGCAGGCACCCGCTACCGCTTCAATATCGACGGGGAACGGGATGTCCCCGACCCCGCGTCCCGCGCCCAGGCCTCGGATGTACATGGCTGGAGCCTGGTGGTGGACCCGCTCGCCTACCCCTGGCGCCACAGCCAGTGGCAAGGCCGGCCGTGGCATGAAGCGGTGATCTACGAGCTGCATGTCGGCGCTCTGGGCGGCTACGCCGGCGTGGAGCAACACCTGCCGCGCCTGGCCGAACTGGGCGTAACGGCCATTGAGTTGATGCCGCTCGCGCAATGCCCCGGCGAGCGCAACTGGGGCTACGACGGCGTCTTACCCTACGCGCCCCACGCAGCCTACGGCACACCCGAGCAGCTCAAGCACCTGATCGACAGCGCCCACGAACACGGCCTGGCGGTGATCCTCGACGTGGTCTACAACCACTTCGGCCCCGACGGCAACTACCTCGGCCAATATGCCGAGGGCTTCTTTCGTGAAGACGTGCACACGCCCTGGGGTGCCGGCATCGATTTTGAACGCCGCGAAGTGCGCGACTTCTTCCTCGACAACGCGTTGATGTGGCTGCTGGAATACCGCTTCGACGGCCTGCGCCTGGACGCAGTGCACGCCATCGACAACCCCGGTTTCCTGCAAACCCTCGCCCAGCGCGTGCGCCAGCAAGTGGATATCGGCCGTCACGTCTGGCTGGTGCTGGAAAACGAATTCAACCAGGCCAGCCTGCTGGAACATGATTTCGACGCGCAATGGAACGACGACGGCCACAACGCCCTGCACGTGTTACTCACCGGCGAAACCGACGCCTACTACAGCGACTTCGCCAGCGACACCACAGCCAAACTGGCGCGTTGCCTGGGCGAAGGCTTTATCTACCAAGGCGAGATCACCCGGCACGGCCATACACGCGGCGAACCCAGCGCCCACCTGCCGCCGAGCGCCTTTGTGTTGTTCTTGCAGAACCACGACCAGATCGGCAACCGTGCCCTCGGCGAGCGCCTGCACCAACTGTGCTCGCCCCAGGCACTGCGCGCCGCGACCGCCTTATTGCTGCTGTCACCAATGATTCCGCTGCTGTTCATGGGCGATGAAGTCAACGCCAGCGAGCCGTTCCTGTTTTTCACCGACCACCACGGCGAACTGGCCGACGCCGTGCGCGAAGGCCGGCGCAACGAGTTCGCCGACTTCGCCGCGTTCCACGACCCGGCGCTGCGCGAACGCATTCCCGATCCGAACGCCCCGGCGACCTTTGCCCAATCGACCCCCACGTTTGCCGCCAGCGAACACGCCGATCTCTACCGCCATCTGCTTAGCCTGCGCCATCAGCACCTGGTGCCGCACCTACCCGGCAGCGTGGCGCTGGGCGCGCAGGTGTTGGCCGACGGCGCTGTCAGCGCACGCTGGCGCCTGGGCAACGGCAGCCTGTTGCAGATCGACCTCAACCTCAGCGCCACCGCCCTCGATCATCCCGCCAGCACCCACCTGCTATTCGAAACGCCTGCGCACCAAGGCGCGCAACTGCCGCCCTACAGCGCACGCGTCACCCTATCCCCTGTTGGAGAGCACCCTTGAGCGAAGCGAACCTGGAAATCCTCGCCAGCCGAGCGGGCCTGGCCGTCGATTGGATCGACGCGAATGGCCGCCCGCAACGTGTACAACCTGATGCCCTGCGCGCCGTGCTCAAGGGCCTGGGCCACCCGGCCGACAGCGACGCCGAGATCGATGCCAGCCTGCTGCAACTGGAGCAGGTGCAACACGCCAAACACCTGCCGCCCCTGATGACCATCGACAGCGGCGCGGGCCTCGACCTGGCGCGCTACTTCGAGCCTGACACCCTGTGCCGGGTCAGCCTGGAAGACGGCGAAACCCTGGAGCTACGCCTCGACGGCGACGCGGTACTGCCCGGCGTCATCGCCCTCGGCTACCACCAGGTGCATATCGCCGGGCAGACCTTCACCCTCGCCGTCGCACCGACGCATTGCTATAGCGTGGCCGAAGCCGTCAACAGCGAGCCCGCCCGCGCCTGGGGCCTCAGCGCCCAGCTCTATGCCCTGCGCCGCCTGGGCGATGGTGGCTTCGGCGACACCCTGGCCCTCGAGCACCTGGCCCGCGCAGCCGCCGAACGCGGTGCCGATGCCCTGGCGATCAGCCCGATGCACGCGATGTTCAGCGCCGAAACCGGGCGCTACAGCCCCTATTCGCCGTCCAGCCGGTTGTTTCTCAACTGCCTGTACGCATCACCCGCGTGCATTCTCGGCGAGCGTGAAGTGCGCAACGCGATTGAAACCATCGGCCTCAGCGAAGAGCTGCATCGCCTCGAACAACTCGAGCTGATCGACTGGCCCGCCGCCGCCAAGGCCAAGCACCGCCTGCTGCGCGCGTTGTATGCCGACTTCCGCCACGGCGAGCACCCGCAACACGCCGACTTCCTCAGCTTCCGCCAGGCCGGCGGCGAGGCCCTGGAAAACCACTGCCGCTTCGAAGCCGTGCAAACTCTGCGCGCGGCTGCCGGTGAAGACCTCGACTGGCGCCACTGGCCTGAAGCGTGGCGCACCCCGCAAAGCCCGGCACTCGCACTGTTCGCCGAAGAACACGCGGAGGACATCGGCTACTTCGCCTTCAGCCAATGGCTGATCGCACGCAGCCTGGAACGCGCACAACAGGCCGCCCGCGGCAGCGGTATGGGCGTCGGTTTGATCGCCGACCTCGCCGTGGGCGCTGACGGCGGCGGCAGCCAGGCCTGGAGCCGCCAGGATGAACTGCTCGCCGACCTCACCGTGGGCGCGCCACCGGACATCCTCAACCGCGCCGGCCAGGGTTGGGGCATTTCCGCCTTCTCCCCGGAAGGCCTCAAGCGCAACGGTTTCCGCGCCTTTATCGAGATGCTGCGGGCCAACTTCGCCCACGCCGGTGGCTTGCGCATCGACCATGTGATGGGCCTGCAACGCCTGTGGGTGATCCCCATCGGTGCGTCGCCGCGTGAAGGCGCGTACTTGTATTACCCGGTGGACGATTTGTTGCGCCTGCTGGCCCTGGAGTCCCACCGCCACCAGGCCATCGTCCTCGGTGAAGACCTCGGCACCGTGCCCGACGGCCTGCGCGAAAAACTCAGCGGCCGCTCGATTCTCGGCATGCGCGTGCTGCTGTTCGAACAAGGCCACGACGGCCAGTTCAAGCCCATCCTCGACTGGCCCGACAACGCCCTCGCTACCACCAGCACCCACGACCTGCCGACCCTCAACGGCTGGTGGCACAGCCGCGACATCGAATGGAACATCGAGCTGGGCCTGATCGACGCTCCCACCGTGGAACAATGGAGCGAACACCGCCTGCGCGAACGCCAGGCGCTGCGCCAGGCCTTGAGCCAGGACCCGCAGAACTTCGTCGATGAAATCCGCAATGACACCGACCACATGATCGACGCCAGTGTGCGCTACCTCGGCCATACCCGGGCGCCGCTGGTGTTGCTGCCGCTGGAGGACGCGCTGGGCGTGGAGGAACAAGCCAACCTGCCGGGCACGCTCGACACCCACCCGAATTGGCGTCGGCGCCTGGCGGGCGAAGCGTCCAGCCTGCTGGACAATGCCGGCGCCGCCCGCCGCCTGGAACTGTTGGCCGTGGCGCGCAACCAGGCCCACGAGCGTGACCGATGAAATACCTGCCGCTACGGGCCACCCAGCGCCTGCAATTCCACGCCGGGTTTACCCTGGATGACGCGGTGCCGCTGGTGCCGTACTTCGCCGCGCTGGGCATCAGCCACCTGTATGCCTCGCCGCTGCTGAGTGCGCGCGCCGGGTCCATGCATGGCTACGACGTGGTCGACCCGACCCAGGTCAATCCTGAGCTGGGCGGTGAAGCGGCGTTGCACCGGCTGGTGGCGGCGCTGCGCGCGCACGACATGGGGCTGATCCTCGATATCGTGTCCAACCATATGGCCGTCGGCGGCGCGGATAACCCTTGGTGGCTGGACCTGCTGGAATGGGGGCGCCTGAGCCCCTACAGCGAATTCTTCGATATCCAATGGCACTCGCCGGATCCCCTGCTCAAGGGCCAATTGCTCATGCCTTTTCTCGGCAGCGATTATGGCGAAGCCTTGCAGAGCGGCAGCGTGACCCTGCAGTTTGATGCAGCCCACGGCGAGTTTTATGTCGCGCATTACGAGCACCGCTTTCCGATCTGCCCACAAGATTACGCGGAGATCCTCGGCACCGGGGTCTTGCTCAAGCCCATGGCCGAACGCTTCAGCGCACTGGCCGACCAGGACGATGCCTACCACGAGGCGCAGTGGCTCAAGCAGGCGTTGGCCGAGCGCGCCACTGACGCGCCGGTGCTGCACGCCATTGAGCAGCAACTCGCTACATTCGACTTCGAGCGCCTGCACCATCTGCTGGAACAACAAGCCTATCGCCTGGCCAGTTGGCGCACGGCGGCGGACGATATCAACTGGCGGCGCTTCTTCGATGTCAACGAGCTGGGCGGCCTGCGAGTCGAACGCAGCGCCGTGTTCGAAGCCACCCACGGCAAGATCTTCGAGCTGATCAGCGAAGGTTTGGTGGATGGCCTGCGCATCGACCATATCGACGGGCTCGCCGACCCACGGGGCTATTGCCGCAAGCTGCGCAGGCGCGTCGACGCATTGGCGCCAGGGCGGCACTTGCCGATCTTTGTCGAGAAGATCCTTGGCGAAGGAGAAACCCTGCGCGAAGACTGGCAAGTGGACGGTACCACCGGCTACGAATTCATGAACCAGCTGTCGTTGCTGCAACATCACCCCGACGGCTTCGCCCCGCTGGCCGAACTGTGGAGTCGGCACAGCGAGCGCCCCGCGGCGTTTATCGAAGAAGCGCGGCTGGCCCGCCAGCAAATCCTCAATGGCTCCCTCGGCGGCGACTTTGAAAGTGTGGCCCAGGCTCTGTTGCAAGTGGCCCGCGACGATGTGATGACCCGCGACCTGACCCTCGGCGCGATCCGTCGCGCCTTGCAGGAATTGATCGTGCACTTTCCGGTGTACCGCACCTATATCAGCGCCCGTGGCCGCAGCGCCGCCGATGACAAACTGTTCCAGCAGGCCATGGACGGTGCCCGCACTACCTTGGGCGAAGGCGACTGGCCGGTGCTCGATCACCTGGCCAACTGGCTCGGCGGCCAACCGTGGCGCGATCGCCCGGTGGGCCGTGAGCGCAAGATCCTCAAGCATGCCTGCGTGCGCTTCCAGCAACTGACCTCGCCCGCCGCCGCCAAGGCTGTGGAAGACACCGCGTTCTATCGCTCGGCAGTGCTGCTGTCGCGCAACGATGTGGGTTTCAGTACCGAGCAGTTCAGCGCGCCGCTGGCCGACTTCCACGCGGCCAACCGCCAGCGCCTGCACAGCTTTCCCGACAACCTGCTGGCCACCGCCACCCATGACCACAAACGCGGCGAAGACAGCCGTGCGCGGCTGGCGGTACTCAGCGAATGCGCGCCGTGGTTTGTGCAACAGGTGGAGCATTGGCGCAGCCTGGCCGCACCGTTGCGCCGTGACGCCAGCAGCCCTTCGGCGGGCGATGAGTTGATCCTCTATCAAGTGCTGCTGGGTAGCTGGCCGCTGGACGCAGACTTCGCCGACTATCAATCGCGTCTCTGGCAATGGCAACAAAAAGCCCTGCGCGAAGCCAAGTTGCACAGCAGCTGGAGCGCACCCAACGAGGCCTATGAGCAAGGCGTCGAAGCCTTCCTCACGGGCGTGCTGCAAAGCGATGCGGGCCACGCGCTGCGCACGGCCATTGGCGACGCCGCCGAGGTCATCGCTCGCGCCGGCGCGATCAACGGGCTGGCGCAATCCTTGCTTCGCATCACCGTGCCGGGTGTGCCGGACCTGTACCAGGGCGCCGAGTTCTGGGACTTCAGCCTGGTGGACCCGGACAACCGTCGCCCGGTGGATTTCAATGCACGGCAACAGGCACTGCAAACCCCACCGGACATCGGCGAACTGTTGTTGCACTGGCGCGACGGGCGTATCAAACAGTCCGTAATCGCCCAGGCATTGGCCTTGCGCAAGGCCCATCCCGGGCTGTTTCGCAGCGGCGGCTACCTGCCGCTGGAAGTGCTGGGCAAACACGCCGCACAGGTTGTCGCGTTCGCCCGCGAATATCAGGGCAAACACCTCGTGGTGGTGGTGCCACGCTGGCCCCATCACTTGCTTGAAAACGGTGTGCAGCCCCGGATCGATGCGCAGGTTTGGGGCGATACACGGGTCGCACTACCGTTCGCCGCCACGGCACAAAAATGGAAGGGACTTTTCCACACAGGCGCAGTCACACCAAACAAGGAGCTGGCGCTGAGCACTGCCCTGGGGGATTTCCCGGTCAATGTCTTTATCAATCCTGATGATCAAGAAAGCTGAAAATTTTCTGTGAGGAGCATTGCGATGAGTACTGAAGACAAACGCATACGGGAACTGGCCCATCAGATCTGGGAGTCGGAAGGCAAACCCCATGGCCAGGACACCCGCCATTGGGAGATGGCGAGAAAGCTGGCGGAGGCGGAAGCCTTGACGCCGAGCAAGCCCAAGGCGAAGGCGGCGGCCAAGCCGAAAGCGCCACCCAAACCAAAGCCGCCCGCCGAGAAAAAACCCAAGGCACCGCGCAAGCCCGCCGGTTGACCGCATTCCCCTGAGGGAGGGGCTTGTGTGGGAGCGGGCTTGCTCGCGAATGCGTTGTGTCAGCCAATGCATGAGGTGATTGACACACCGTCTTCGCGAGCAAGCCCGCTCCCACACAAGCCCGCTCCCACAGGGGACGCATTTCAATCTAATCCGATGTTGACCTGACCACTGTCACCTAGGCCGCGTTCGCCTCGAGAAAACCCTTTTGCAGGAGCACCTCAATGAGCAAACCCGACAAAACCCCACCGACGCCCCCAAACGAGCCGTCGCGGATTCGTGAAGGTTTGCCCTTCCCCCTCGGCGCGACCTGGGATGGCCTGGGCGTCAACTTCGCACTGTTCTCGGCCAACGCCACCAAGGTCGAACTGTGCCTGTTCGACGACACCGGCGAGGTCGAGCTGGAACGCATCGAACTGCCCGAATACACCGACGAAACCTTCCACGGCTACCTGCCCGACGCCCACCCCGGGCTGATCTACGGCTACCGCGTGTACGGTGCGTATGACCCGGCCAACGGCCATCGCTTCAACCATCACAAATTGCTGATTGATCCCTATGCCAAGCAGTTGGTGGGCGAACTGAAATGGTCCGAGGCCCTGTTCGGCTACACCATCGGCCACCCGGACGACGACCTCAGTTTCGACGAACGCGACAGTGCGCCTTTCGTGCCCAAGTGCAAGGTCATCGACCCGGCGCACACCTGGGGCAACGACCAACCGGTGCGTGTGCCCTGGGACCGTACGATCATCTATGAAACCCACCTGCGCGGCATCAGCATGCGCCACCCTTCGGTGGGTGAATCAGTACGTGGCACCTGCGCCGGACTGATGGAAGACGACGTGCTCAAGCACATCCGCCAGCTCGGCGTGTCATCCGTGGAACTGCTCCCCGTGCATGCCTTCGTCAATGACCAGCACCTGCTGCAAAAAGGCATGACCAACTACTGGGGCTACAACAGCATCGCGTTTTTCGCCCCCGACCCGCGTTACCTGGCCAGCGGCAAGATCGCCGAGTTCAAGGAGATGGTCGCGCACCTGCACGAGCAAAAACTCGAAGTGATCCTCGACGTGGTCTACAACCACACAGCCGAAGGCAACGAGCGCGGCCCGACCCTGTCCATGCGCGGTATCGACAACGCCTCGTACTACCGCTTGATGCCGGATGACAAGCGCTTCTACATCAACGATTCCGGAACCGGCAACACCCTGGACCTGAGCCACCCGTGCGTGCTGCAAATGGTCACCGACTCCCTGCGCTATTGGGCCAACGAGATGCACGTGGATGGTTTCCGCTTCGACCTGGCGACCATCCTCGGCCGTTACCGCGACGGCTTCGACGAGCGCCACAGCTTCCTCGTGGCCTGCCGCCAGGACCCGGTATTGCGCCAGCTCAAACTCATCGCCGAGCCCTGGGACTGCGGCCCCGGTGGTTATCAAGTGGGCAACTTCCCACCGGGCTGGGTGGAATGGAATGACCGTTTCCGCGACACCGTGCGTGCCTTCTGGAAAGGCGATGACGGCCAACTGGCGGATTTTGCCGCACGCATGACCGCTTCCGGCGAGATGTTCAACCATCGCGGGCGCCGCCCCTACAGCTCGGTGAATTTCATCACCGCCCACGACGGTTTTACCCTGCACGACCTGGTGTCGTACAACGACAAGCACAACGAGGCCAACGACGAGAACAACCAGGACGGCAGCAACAACAACCTGTCCTGGAACCACGGCGTCGAAGGCCCCACCGACGACCCGGAAATCAACGCGCTGCGCCTGCGCCAGATGCGCAACTTCTTCGCCACCCTGTTGCTGGCCCAGGGCACGCCAATGCTGGTGGCGGGTGACGAGTTCGCGCGCACCCAGCACGGCAACAACAACGCCTATTGCCAGGACAGCGAAATCGGCTGGGTCAACTGGGACCTGGACGACGATGGCAAGGCCCTGCTCAAGTTCGTCAAGCGCCTGATCAAGCTGCGCCTGGCCTACCCGATCCTGCGCCGTGGGCGCTTCCTGGTGGGCGACTACAACGAAGACATCGGCGTCAAAGACGTCACCTGGCTCGCCCCGGATGGCAACGAAATGACCACCGAGCAATGGCATGACAGCCATGGCCGCTGCCTGGGCATGCTGATGGATGGCCGCGCCCAGGAAACCGGTATCCGTCGCCCGGGGGCCGACGCCACCTTGTTGCTGGTGGTGAATGCTCACCATGACATGGTGAATTTCCGCCTGCCGCCGGTGCCGGAAGGCGAGTTCTGGACCTGCATGGTCGATACCAATCAACCCTCGGTACGTGGCCAGGAACGCTTCGAGTTCGATCACGAATACGCCGTGACTGGCCGCTCACTGCTGCTGTTCGAACTGCAACACTCGGAAGAGGTGTGACATGACGCTCCACGGATTCCTCCAGGGCAGCGGGCGCTATGGGAACACCCTGGCCCTCGGCGAGGCACTGAAGGCTCTGCAACGTGCAGAGCTGGACTGCCTGCCGCTGCCGGGCAGCGGCGAAACCCTGGAGCGCTTCAGCCGTTTGGCCCAGGTCGCAGGCCATGACCTGGGCCTGTGCAAGTTGTTTGAGGGGCACACCGACGCCTTGGCGATCATCGCCGAACTGCATGGCCCGCTGGCGCCGTCGGGCAGCACCTGGGGCATGTGGGCCGCCGAGCCGCCGACGGCCAAGGTCCGCGTACGCCGGGACGGCCAGCACTGGGTCCTCGACGGGCGCAAGGCCTGGTGCTCCGGCGCGGCGGTGGTCAGCCATGGGTTGTTGACCGCCTGGAATGAGGCAGATGAACAACAGTTGGTCGCCGTACCCATGGATCAACCAGGGGTCACAGTGACGGACGCGGGCTGGCACGCCGTGGGCATGGCGGCCTCGGGCAGTGTCGACATCGTGTTCAGTGGCGCCACAGGCTTGGCAGTCGGCGGGCCGGGGGATTACCTCGCGCGACCCGGTTTCTGGCAGGGAGGGATCGGCATCGCCGCCTGCTGGTACGGCGCCGCGCAGCGCCTGGCTGAAACGCTGCGTGCGCACTGCACCCAACGCCCGGAGCCCCATGCCCTCGCCCACCTGGGCGCGGTGGACAGTGCCCTGAACAGCGCGGCCTGCGTGTTGCGCGCATCGGCCAAGCAGGTGGATCAGCAACCGTTGGCCAATGCCCAACCATGGGCGCAACTGGCCCGTGCGTGTGTCGAGGACAGCGTGGAGCAAGTGATCCGCCACGTCGGTCGCGCCGTCGGGGCGGGCCCGTACTGCAAGGATGCGCACTTTGCACAGTTGATGGCGGACCTGCCGGTGTATGTGCGCCAGAGTCATGCCGAACGCGACCTGGCTGCGCTGGGTGAAAGCGTCGTCGGTGCACCCACAGGGAGGTGGCAGTTATGAAACCCAACCCAATCGTCGGCCAGGGCACGCCGTTGCACCGTTGGCAGACTTCGACGCAATTGGCGCAACTGGCCCACGTCAGCGTCGCGCAATTGGTGCCAGAGGGTTGTCGGGCGGTGATTATCGCGCCGCACCCGGATGATGAAGTCCTCGGTTGTGGCGGGCTGTTGCAAGGGTTGGCGACGCTGGGGCGGCCCGTGCAGTTGATCTCCGTCACCGACGGTAGCGCCAGCCACCCAGGCTCGCGCCGTTGGCCGGTGGCGCGGCTGAATGTGGAGCGCCCGCAAGAGTCGGCCGAGGCCTTGCATCGCCTCGGCCTGCCGCCGCACGGTCTGCAATGGTTGCGCGCCGGGTTTGCCGACAGCCAGGTGGCAGCCCGCGAGGATGAACTCGCGGCGTTTATCAGGCGCCATCTCAAGCCCACGGACGTGGTGTTCGCCACCTGGCGTGAAGACGGTCATTGCGACCATGAAGCCGTGGGCCGCGCCAGTGCCGTGGCGGCGCAGGCCGTTGGCGCGCGTTTCTATGAACTGCCGGTGTGGGCCTGGCATTGGGCGTCACCCGAAGGCAGCCAGTTGCCGTGGCATCGCGCACGTAAAATCCCGCTGAGCAGCGCAGCCCTGGCACGCAAGCGTCATGCGATCCACGCGTTTGCCAGCCAATTGGAGGGTGACCCGCAGATCGGCTTGCCTGCGGTCTTGCCGCCGTATGTGGTGGAACGTTTGCTGCAACCGTTCGAGGTGGTGTTTGTATGAGCGTGGCCACGCCGTATTTTGACCAGTTGTTTGCCGGCAACGATGACCCTTGGGCCTTTCGCCAACGCTGGTACGAGCGCCGCAAACGCGCACTGACCCTGGCAGTGCTCACGCGCCCACGGTATGCCGCGGTGTTCGAACCCGGCTGCGCCAACGGTGAGCTGAGCGCCGAACTGGCGCCACGCTGTGATCGCCTACTGTGCTGCGACACTGCAAGCGCCGCCGTCGCACTGGCGCGCACCCGCCTGCTTGGGTTCGCCCATACCCGGGTGGAGCAGGCACGCTTGCCCGAGCAATGGCCACGCGAGAGGTTCGACCTGATCGTGTTGAGCGAGTGGTGTTACTACCTCGACGCGGCTGACCTGCACCGGTTAATCGAGCACGCCCTCGGCTCGCTGAGCGACGACGGGCAACTGCTCGCCTGCCACTGGCGTCCGCCCATCGAAGGTTGCCCGCAAACGGCGGATCAGGTGCATGCCGTGCTGGCGCAACGCTTGGGAATGGCGCCCGTGGCGAGCCATCACGAAGCCGATTTCCTGCTCGATCTCTGGAGCCGCGACGGCCGATCGGTGGCGACACTTGAGGGGCTGCAATGATTGGCGTGCTGATTCCCGTCCATAACGAGGAAGCGTTGCTGGCGGAATGCTTGAAGGCCGCAGTGATCGCCGCCAACCACCCCGGTCTGCTGGGCGAACGGGTCGAGGTGCTGGTGCTGCTCGACAGTTGCAGTGATAGCAGTGCGCAGATCGCCCAGGCGTACCCGGTGCACAGCCTGGCCGTGCAGGCACGCAACGTGGGGCGGGTTCGCGGTATCGGCGCCCGCCACTTGTTGAACCAGGGCGCGCGGTGGATTGCCTGCACGGATGCCGACAGCCGCGTGGCCCCCGACTGGTTGGTGGCGCAATTGGCGCTAGGGGTCGAGGCCGTGTGTGGGACGGTCACCGTAGACGCCTGGAGTGAAGGCTTCGATCCGGCTGCGCAGATCCGCTATCACCAGGCCTATCAAGCTCGCGACGGGCACCGGCACGTGCACGGCGCCAACCTGGGCATGAGTGCAGGTGCTTATGTGCGGGCCGGCGGGTTCGAGCCTTTGGCGTGCCATGAAGATGTGCAGTTGGTGCGCAATCTGGAGCGCTGCGGGGCCTCCATTGCCTGGAGCCACACCCCGCAGGTGATCACCAGCGCCCGCCTCGATTGCCGCGCCGAGGGCGGCTTTGGCGATTACTTGAAGACTCTGATGCACGCCCCGTGAAAAAAACGACATTACAAGATGTAAAAGCGACCAGTCCTTGACTATGCTGAGGACGCCTTGCGGGCAATCCAGGGTTGGAGTGCCGCGCAATCACCACAGCGGAGCCTGTGGTGAATAAAAGAGCGTCGTCCCGTCAACGGGGTACGACCCGCATTCACCGACAAGGACGTGACACCCATGAAGCCTGCCTCCTTAAGCGAAGGCCGCCGTGGCCCGGCGCAAATCTGGAACCATGCGCCGCAACTGGCGCAAATCCCCATCATCCATCCGACCAAGCTGGTACCACCGGGCGCTCGCGTGGTGGTGATTGCCCCGCACCCTGGCGATGAAGTGCTGGCCTGTGGCGGCTTGCTGCAATTGCTCAGCACCCTTGACCACCCGCTGCAACTGATCTCGGTCACCGACGGCAGCGCCAGCCACCCCGGTTCCCATGTGTGGCCGGCGGCCCGCCTGAGTGTGGTGCGCCCCCAGGAAAGCGTCGAGGCCCTGCGCCGTCTGGGCATGCCGCTGCACAGTTTGAAGTGGATTCGCGGCGGCTTCTGCGACAACGCCCTGGCCGCGCGCGAGCAACCGTTAAGCCAATTTATCGCGCGCTACCTGCAACCGGGGGATGTGGTCTTCAGCACCTGGCGCAAAGACGGCAACGACGACCATGACGTGGTCGGCCGCGCCAGCGCCAAAGCCTGCAGCCTGGTGGGCGCACGCCACTACGAACTGCCGATCTGGGCGTGGCACTGGCCGGCCCGGGAAACCTCGATGATTCCCTGGCAACGGGCGCGCAAGGTGCGCCTGGACACCTGGAGCGTGGCGCGCAAGCTGCACGCCACCCATGCCTATGCCAGCCAACTGGCCGGCGACCCCGAGATCGGCCTGGCGCCGATGCTGGCCCAAGTGCTGCTGGAGCGCATGCGCGAGCCCTATGAAATCATTTTTGCCTAGGCCCAACTCGTCTATACCTGTTATTTCTGACAGTGGCGGTATGTGCAATGCATGACTAGAGTGCAAGCGTGCTGCACAGGTTGAGATGCAGTCGAGAAACCCATGCCAACCCCTTGCATTGGCCAGTGTTTTTGACCAGGTAACCCCTGATCCGTATCGTGCATAACGTTGTCATGGTCTGGACCGCACCGGAGAACCCCGGTGACGGAACAACACCCCTCTATGCGAGGACAGATCATGCGCGGACAGATCCCCCCCACGCTGTACCTGAGTTTGGCCACCTCGGCGGTCCTCGCCGCATGGCCCCTGCTCGCGCCAGCAGCCTGTGTCGTCACCCCTGGCCCCACGGGCCAGGTCTTCACCTGCACCAGCGGCACCGACCCTGGTATTACGGCGCTGACCGGCGACAACGAAGTGTTGTTCCCCAGCGGCAACAGTGTGATCAACGGAAATGTGGCGTTAGGCCCGGGCAACGACCTGGTGCAATTGGACGCACCGGACACGCAGATCAACGGTTCGGTGAGCATGGGCGATGGCGTGAATATCTTCCGGCTGAACAAAGGCACGATCACCGGGGCGGTCAACCAGGGTTCGGGCACCGATATCGCGCAGATCAGCGGTGGGCAGGCCGGTGCCATCAGCCAGGGGGCAGGCGTCGATCGCTTCGCCATGAGTGGCGGCACGATTGCATCGCTGGCCCAGGGCGACGGGCATGACACCTTCAACATGAGCGGCGGCACCATCACGGGCGCGTTCGAGGACGGCGACGATGCGACGATGACCGGTGGCAGCATCGGGCGGGTGGACATGAAACTGGACAACAACCTCTTCGACATGAGTGGCGGCACGATCATCGGCAACCTGGTGACGGGGTTTGGCAATGACACCATCCGGGTCTCGGGCACCAGTTTTATCGGTGGCAACATCAGTACCAGCGGCGGGACCGACAGCATTACCGTCACCGGCGGAACCATTGGCGGGCAAATCCTCGCCAGCGCGGGCGAGGACCATTTCAGCTGGATCGGCGGCGGGCAAATCCGTGGGTTTGTGCTGATGGGCAACGACAACGACACGGCGCTGATCCAGAACCTCACCGAAGCCACCCTGGCGACCACGCCGTTGATTGACGGCGGCACGGGCACCGACACGCTGACGTTCGACAACACCCAGGCCGCAACGCCGGGACGCTATACCAACTGGGAGCAGGTGACGCTGGACAATAACGCCACGTTCAGACTCGGCGGCACCTTTGTACTCGGAGACACCGGCACCCAGACCGGCACAATGACAATCAACGGCAGCAGTTCGCTGCTAGTCGATACTGGCACGCTCAGCGCATTCACCACTGGCCAACTGGTGACACTGAACAACCGCGGCAGCATCGATATGACCACCGGCAGTGCCACCGCCACCGACACACTGACGGTCAATGGCAACTACAACGGCAACGGCGGCAAACTCCTGCTGCAAAGTGTCTTGGGGGCCGATGGTTCGCCCAGCGACAAATTGGTGGTGAGCCAAGGCACCCTCCAGGGCAGCACCGCCATCAGCGTCAGCAACCTCGGCGGCGCAGGGGCGGCGACCTTGCAGGACGGGATACAAGTGGTACAAGCCACCAACGGCGCCAGCGGCAGCGCGGGAGCGTTTACCCTGGCCGGTCCGGTGTCTGCCGGGGCGTTTGACTATCGCTTGTTCAAGGGTGGGGTCACCGCAGGCACCGGCGAGAACTACTACTTGCGCTCCACCGTGCCGGTCACCCCACCGGACCCGGTGATCATCGCCCCGCTCCCGAGCCCCAGCCCTGGCGAACCACCGCTGCCGCCCAACCCAGGGATCACACCGATCCCCATCTACCGTCCCGAAGTGCCGATCTACGCCGCGCTGTTTCCCGCCGCCCAGCAAATCGTCCAGGGCATGCTGGGCACTTATCACGAGCGCATGGGCGACCAGGGCCAGCAACAGGGCGATCCCCTTCGCGCTGGTTGGGGCCGGGTCTACGGCAGCAGCAGCCGGCAAAGCTTTGCGGGCACGGTCAACCCCACGCTCAAAAGCTCGATCACCGGTTTTCAAGTGGGCAGTGACCTCTTTACCCACCGCACTGACGGCGGCACGGATTTACACGCGGGGTTCTTCGTCGGCCATAGCCGCTTGAGGGGGGATATCAAAGGCTTCAATGGCGGCTGGCAAGACAACGACGCCGGTAACACCACCCTGCGCGGCGACAGCCTGGGCGCTTACCTGACGCTGATTGGCGCCAACCAGGCTTATCTGGATGTGGTGTTGATGGGCACGCGCCTCGACGGCCACAACGAGTCGGACCGTGGCGTGAAGATGGATACCCAGGGGCACAACGTCTCGGCCTCGGCTGAAGTCGGCCGGCCGTTCCAGGTCACGCCCCAATGGGTCGTAGAACCCCAGGCCCAGTTGATCGTTGGCAAGACCAAACTGGACAGCCAGAACGATGGTATCTCCGACGTTGCATACAAAGCCGACACCACCGTCACCACCCGTCTGGGCGTGCGCCTGCGCGGTGATTACCAGGTCAGCGGCATGCCGTTGCAACCCTATGCCCGGGCCAATATCTGGCACACCCGGGGCGGCAAGAACACGGTGACCTTTGCCGACGTCACCGACATTGATACCGAGCAGAAATCCACCAACATGGGCGTCAGCCTCGGCACCAACCTGACCGTGGCACCGGGCGTCAGCCTGTACAGCGAGGTGGGCTTCAACCGCAACCTGGACAGCAATGCCTTGAATGGCCGCCAAGGCACACTGGGGTTGCGTATGGCGTTCTGAGTCAAAAGCTGTCCCTGTGGCGAGGGAGCTTGCTCCCGCTGGGTCGCGTAGCGGCCCCGCTTTTTGCTTGAAAGGCGGGGACTGCTGCGCAGTCCAGCGGGAGCAAGCTCCCTCGCCACAGGTGCGGTTTTAACCTCAGAAATCCACCGTCGCCGACAACTCGAACGTGCGCGGTGCACCCAACCCCAGGCTGGACGTCAGCGGCATGCCCCAATACGCCTTGTCGGTGACGTTGGTGACCGTGCCACGCAGGGTCACAGGCCGCCCGGCGACCTGCATCGCATACCGCGAGCCCAGGTCGAAAATCGTATAGCCGGGGATCGACTGCGCGTTGTCGTCACTGATGTATTGCTGGGAAACCGCCGTCGCATTGGCGGTCAGCGTCAGGCCGGACACCAGTGACGTGTCCCACTCCACACCGAGCTTGCCTTGCAGCTTGGGCAAGCCGGTGGCCGTCTTGCCTTCATCATCGCCCCCCGGCGACTTGGTGATCTTCGGATCAACATGGGCCACGCCGCCCATCAGACGCACGTCGTCAATGGGCGATCCGAAGAAGCCCCACTCGATCCCACGGTTGCGCTGCTCGCCGCCAAAGGAAAACACATTGGTCACTGGATCGGTGGCGCTGCCCGGGCGCTCGATCTGATACAGGCTGAGGGTGTGGGTGAACGTGCCCAGGTCAAGCTTGAGGCCGATCTCCTTCTGCTTGGATTTATACGGGGCGAAGACATCGCCGTAGTTGGCCGCCGTCATCGGCGCCATCGCGCCTTTGCTCAAGCCCTCGATGTAGTTGGCGTACACCGAGACCTGCTCCGTGAGCTTGACCACCAAGGCTGCAGCGGGCGTGGTCGCGCTTTCGTCATAGCCGGGCTTGTTACGCGCGCCGGTGGTGGTGTTGAAGGTGTCCGTGACCACGTTCTGGCGGCGCACGCCAAGGGTCAGTTGCACTTTGTCGTCCAGGATCGACAAGGTGTCCGCCACGCCGTAGCTGGTCAGCGTGGACTCCGTATGCGCCACCGGCGCAAAGCTGCGCGGCGCCGCTGGCCCCCAGGTCGGGTGATAGATATTGGTCAGCCAATCAGCCCCGGGCACCCAACGCCGGCCGTAGTCCTTTTGCTTGTCGGCATACCGCGTGGCGTTGACCACCCATTGGTGCCCGATCGGCCCGGTCTGCCATTTGCCCTTGAGCCCCACCTCGCCCGAGGTTTTCTCGATGTCCATCTTCAGCTGGCCCATGCTGGTCTTCAAATCGCCGGCGTTATTGATGACCTGAGCCGACATCGCGCCGCTGTAGCGGTAGTGGGTCTCGCTGGCGCCGAACGCCGCGTAGGCCAGCAGTTGCTCAGTCAGGTCAAATTCGCCGCGCACGATCGCGCCCTGGTCCTTGGTATCGACAAACGCCCAGTCCGGGTTGAGCAAGGTGTCGGACTTCGGCGGCTTGGGCACGGCCACATTCGCCGCCAGGCTGATCCCACGGTTTTGCCCGCGCACCCGGTCTTCACTGTTGTAGAGGTCGGCCGACAGCCGCGCACGCTCGCCGCGCCAGTCCAGGCCCAGGGAATTCAACTGGGCTTTCTGCTGTTGATGCTCGGTCGCGGTGTCGCCATCGCGGTACATGCCGTTGAAGCGCACACCAAATTGCTGCCCGTCGCCAAAGCGACGGCCCACATCGAGGTGGCCGCCGAACTGTGCATCGGACATGTAAGTGGTGGTGAACCGCGTCAACGGCTCCGCTCCAGCGCGCTCGGGTACCAGATTGACCATGCCGCCCACCGAACCGCCCGGTGGCATGCCGTTGAGCAGCGCGGACGGGCCTTTCAGCACTTCAATGCGCTCGTACATCTCCGGCGAGATGCGGTAGTACGGCGCCACGCCGAACAGGCCGTCGATGGTCACATCGCTGATGCTGGTGGCGAAACCACGGATCGAATAGTTCTCGCTGTAGGTGCCCTTCAGGCCGTTGCTGAACACCGCAGGGTCGGTCGCGGCGATCACATCGGTGACGGTCTGGGCCTGGCGGTCGGCGATGTACTTTTCCGTGTAGCTGATGGTGCTGAACGGCGTTTCCATAAAGTCCTTGTTGCCCAGCAGGCCGAGCCGGCTGCCGTACGCCACCTGGTCACCGGCATAGGTCAGCGGCAGGTCGGCGGCCGGCGCTTCCCCCTCGACGCGAATCGCTGGCAAGGTGGACACACGGTTTTCTTCAACTTGCGCGAGTTCTTCGGCGAGCGAAGGGGCGCTGCTGATCGCCAGCCCGAGCAAGGCCATGGAGGCAAAACCCGGACGAGCGGGCACAGGGGTACGTGTACGGTGAGTCATGGAAGGCTCCGTAAGGTGGGATGTTTTTTTAGTGTTGGCAGTTTGAAGCGGGGTTAACGCCTGGAGTCAGGGTTGGTAGCCCTGGAGCACATCGGCGATCACTTGCTTGATCGAGCTCGGGCTGGCCGCCATGACGTACCAGGCGTCGGCATCGACAAACACCACGCGCCCGTTTTTCCAGGCATTGGTCTGGCGCAACAACGGGTTGCCCAGGGTGTGCGCGTTGAGCAACGGGCGATGCTCCATCACCGCCGTGCGGTCGACCACGTAGAGAATGTCCGGGTTGGCCTGCTGGATGAATTCACTGGAAATCGGCTGGCCATGCAAGCCGGCCTCGGCGGTCGGGCTCGCCGGTTTCACCCCTAGTTCGGTGAACACAAAGCCGTAGCGCGACTGCACGCCAAATGAGCTGAACGCACCGTTGTTATGCAGCACCACCAAGGCGCGCTCGGGGCGCTCGGCGGTGACGCGTCGCGCTTCGGCAACCTTGGCCTCGAGGGCGGCGACCTGTTGTTGCGCCAGGGCCGGCTTGGCGAAGATCTGCCCGAGGGTCAGCAGGTGCTGCTTGATCACCTCGATATGGCGCTTCTGGCTGTCGCGGTAATCCACGTCGAAATGCACGGTGGGCGCAATTTCGCTGAGTTCGCCGTAGTGCGGGGCCTGCAGCGAGGTGATCAGGATCAGGTCCGGCTTGGCCGCGTGCACCCGCTCCAGGTTCGGCTGGACGATGGCGCCGGTGTCCACCACCGCCGCGTCGTCCTTGTAGCGTTGCAGGAACTGCGGCACGAAGTCCTTGGGCATGCCGGCCACCGGTACGCCCAATTGGTCGAGGAAGTCCACTTCGTTCATGTCCAGGGCCACCACGCGCTGTACGGGCGGCTGGATCAGCGTGGTGCCCAACGCGTGCGTCACGCTGATCGGGGCGACGGCCAAAGCCTGCCCTGGGCCAAGCGCGGCGAGGAACAGGGCGCAGGCCCAGGCGGAGTGTTTAAGGTTCATGGGCGTTCTCATGCGGGGTTGAAGTAGTTGCACAGGCGGCCACGGGCGCCGTGGGTGATCTCGAAGTCGAGGTCGTACAGTTCGCCCAAACGGGCTTCGTTGACCACCTCGGCCACGCTGCCGGCGCAATGCACGGCGCCGGCTTTCATCGCGAGGATGTGGTCGGAGTAATGGGCGGCGAAGTTGATGTCATGCACCACCAGGATCACCGTGCGGCCCTGCTCGTCACACAGCCGGCGCAGCGCGCGCATGATGTGCACGGCGTGCTTGATATCGAGGTTGTTCAACGGCTCGTCGAGCAACAGGCAGTCGGTTTGCTGGGCGATGGTCATGGCGAGGAACGCCATTTGCCGCTGGCCGCCGCTGAGTTCGTCGAGGTAGGCCTTGCGCAAGGGTTGCAGCGCAAGGAAGCTCAGCGCGTCATCGATCACGCGGTGGTCTGCGGCGGTCAGCGCGCCACGGCTGTAGGGGAAGCGCCCGAAAGCCACCAGTTCTTCGACGGTCAGGCGCAGGTTGAAATCCGGCGCCTGGCGCAAGGTGGCCACGCGCTTGGCGTAGTCGCGCAGGGGGATGTCGCCGACCTCGCGGCCGTCCAGGCAAATGTCGCCGCTACTCGGTGCCATCAGCCGCGCGATCATCATCAGCAACGTGGTCTTGCCGGCGCCATTGGGGCCGATCAGCGAGGTCAGGCGCCCGGCCGCAAAGCTCGCGTTGACGCCAGCCAGCACGGTCTTGGTGCCGTAGGTTTTGTGGAGGTTGTGCACAGTGATCATCGGGTGCCTCGGTTGCGCAGCATCAGCGCCAGGAAATACGTGCCGCACAGCAGGTTCACCAGAATGCTGACGGTGGTCTTGTAGTTGAAGACGTGCTCGACCAGCAGTTGCGCTGCGATAAACATCGCGATGGCAATCGCGCTGCCCATGGGCAACGTGATGCGGTGGCGGAACGTGCGCGCCAACGCATAAGTCGTGTTGGCCACGAACACGCCCATGAACGCCGTGGGCCCGAGCAGCCCGGTGGAGATCGCCACCAATGCCGCGACCAATGCCAGTTGCAGGCGCACCACGCGCGGGTAATCCACCCCCAGCGATACGGCTTGGTCGCGGCCGAGGGCGAGCACGTCGAGGGTCGGCAGGGTGCGTGCAAAGCCCAAGCAAAGCGCCGCCACCAGCAACCCCGAGAGCAGCAGTTGCTGTGGCTGCACGCGGTTGAACGACGCCTGGCTGAAGCCTTGCAGGATCGAGAACTCGCCGGGGCTGATCTTCAACTGCACGAACTGCGTGAGCGTGCCGATCACCAGGCTCAACACCAGGCCCAGCAGCAACAGGAAGTACACGTTGCTGTTGCCCCCGCGCAGCAACCAGCGTTGCAGCGCCCAGGAATAGCCGAGCATCAGCAGCACCGACAGTACAAAGTTGCCCTGGCTGCCCAGCACCACCAGGCTGGCGGTGCCCAGTACCAGCACCAACAACGCCTGGAACAACAGGTACACCGCTTCATAGCCCATGATCGCCGGCGTGAGGATGCGGTTGCCGGTGAGCGTCTGGAAGATGATCGACGACCACGCCACGCACACACCGCCAATGCACATCGCCGCCAACCGCGCGAGGCGCTTGGGGATCACGTAATCGAAATCCAGCCCGGAGCGAAACAGCACGAAGCCCAACGCCAGGGCGAGCACCAAGGCCCACAGCCGCTTCATCGCTGCCTCCAGACAATCAACCCGAGGAACAAGCCGCCGCCGACGATGCCGGCAGTGAGGCCAATCGGCACTTCGAACGGGAAGATCAGCAAGCGCCCGAGAATGTCGCAGACCAACAACAGCACAGCACCGCCGAGGGCGACGATGGGCAGCGTGCGGCTGAGGTTTTCGCCGTAGTACAAGGCCACCAGATTGGGAATCACCAACCCGACAAAGGGGATCGAACCGATGGTGATCACCGTCGCCGCCACGGTCACGGCCACCAGCAACAGGCCCAGCGCCGCCGTGGCCGCGTAGTTCAGGCCCAGGCTGGTGGCCATGCCCTCGCCCATGCCCATCACGGTGAAGCGCTGCGCATACAGGTAAGCCAACGCGACGATGGGCAGGATCAGGTAAATGATCTCGTAGTTGCCCTGCACCACCTTGGAAAAATCCCCCAGCAGCCAGCCCTGCATGCTTTGCAGGATATTGTGGCGGTACGCATAAAAATCGGCGATGGCACTGAGCACGCCGCCGTACATCAGGCCGATCACCGGCACCAGCAAGGTGTGGTGAAAACGCAGGCGCCGGATGATCGCCAGGAACACCAGGCTCGCCGCAAAGCAACACAGCAGCGCAAACAGCATGCGCACGCTCGCGTTGGCCGCCGGCGCCACGCCCAGCGAAACGAGGATGCCGAGCTTGGCCGCGTCCAGGCCGCCGGTGGTGCCCGGCTCCACGAACTTGTTGCGCAGGATGTGCTGCAAGATCACCCCGCACACCGCCAAGCCGACGCCGGTCAACACCAGCGCGGCCAGGCGCGGCAGGCGGCTGGCCGTCAGTGTCAGCCACGCGTCGCCGTCGAATGCCAACAGGTCGATCTCACGGGCGCCAACCAGCAGCGACACACCGCACAGCACCAGCAACACGCCACAGCCCACTAGCCGCATCATGCAATCCGCCAACCACGGGCCGCCCGGCGCTGGGCGAGGAACTGCGCGTACCGCCCACCACTGGCCGCCAAGGTCAAAGGCGTGCCCTGCTCGACGATCTCACCATCATCCAGCACCAGAATCTGATCGGCCATGGCCACCGTCGACAACTGGTGTGCGATCACAATCAATGTGCAGCGCCCGCGCAGCCTGGCCAGCGCCTCGGCGATGGCGGCCTGGTTGTAGGTATCGAGGGCGGCGGTGGCTTCGTCCACCAGCAAGATCGGCGCGTCCTTGAGCAACGCGCGGGCAATGGCGATGCGTTGGCGCTCGCCCCCCGACAACCGCGCCCCGCCCTCGCCCACCGGCGTGTGCAGGCCCTGGGGCAAACGCGCAATGATCTCGGCCACGCCGGCTTGCTGCGCCACAGCGGCAATCTCGGCCAGGCTGGCGTCCGGTTTACCGAGGCGGATGTTGTCGGCAATGCTGCCCTGGAACAGGTAGGTGTCCTGGAAAATCTGACTGATCTGCGCGGCCAGCGCCGCATCGGACATCTCGCGCACATCCACACCACCGATCAACACCTGGCCCCGGCTTGCATCGAAGAAGCGCGCCAGCAGCCGCACCAGCGTGGTCTTGCCCGAGCCCGACGCGCCGATCAGCGCGGTCATGCTGCCCGATTCGATGCGCAGGCTCACGCCGCGCAGCACCTGGGGTTCGCCAGAGGCATAACGAAAGCTGACGCTGCGCAATTCCACCGAACTGTCCGTTGGCATTTTCGCTTGCGCGGCGACCGGTAATGGCTGTTCGGCCAGAATGCTGTGCACCGCGTCAAGCTGGGCGTTGGCACTGCGCAGGATCTCGCCATAACTGGCGACTTCCAACAACGGTTCGATGTAACGACACACCAATACCAAGGTCACGCAGGCGGCAATTGCCTCGTGGGCCTCCAGCGCGTCGCACCACAGCGCGACGGCCACCAGCAGCGCGCAGAAGATTCCTTGCACCGCCCAGGCATTGAGCACCGCCGACAATGACGAGCGATAAATCAAACGCTGGCCGGACTGGCGCTGCTGGTCGATGGCCTGGTCCAGCAAACGCGTAGCGCCGCCGCTGCCATTAAACGCGCGCAATACCGACTGGGCCTGGGCAAACTCGACCATGCGCTGGCTGGTCTGGGCGAAGTGCTGCTGATAGGTGCTGTCGGCACTGTGGCCGAGGCGCGCGGTGAGCAGCATCACGCCCACCAACACCGGCAGCGCCAGCAACGCCAACACGCCCAGCGGCCAGTGCAACGTAAACAGTGCGGCAACCAGCACCAACGGCGTCACCGCGCCGCTGATTACCGGGGTGAAGACATGCGCCGGCAACTGCGCCACCGCCATCATGCCCTGGGTGATGAGATGGCCGAGCCGTGCACTGTTTTGTGCGCTGAACCAGCCCACCGGCAGGCGCGCCACGTGATCGCCGAGGCGTTGCCGCGCGCCTTGCAGCACCGCCACGCCAACGGCCACACCGGCCTTGTCGAGTGCGCGGCGCCACAGCGCGCAGGCCATCACGCCGACCAGCAGCGCGACCAACCAACGCCCAGCCTCCACTGCATCCCCGGCCAACAAGTGGCTGAGCACCGGCACCAGCGTGAGCAAGGTCAACCCGCTGAGCATGCCGTAAAACACCGCCATCACGGCATAGCGGCGCAGCGTGGGCGCGTCTTCACCGAGCAGGCGCACAAAAGTCTTCAGCATGGTTGCACCGCCTGTGGTTCGCTGCGGGCGTAATCGCCCAATTGCCATAACCGCGCGTAGAGCCCGCCGTGGGCCAGCAGGTCGGCGTGACGGCCCTGCTCGTGCAGAGTGCCGTCGTGGATAAAGAGGATCTGGTCGGCATGCATCACCGTGTCGAGCCGATGGGCGATGACCAGCAGCGTGCGGCCCTGGGCGAAGCGCGACAGGGCTTGCTGGATCGCCACTTCGTTGTCGGCATCGGCGGCGGCGGTGGCCTCGTCGAGTACCAGCACGGGCGGGTCCAGCAGCACTGCACGGGCGATGCTGAGGCGCTGTTGTTCGCCGCCGGAGAGCTGGGCGTCTTCACCGATCACCGAGTCGTAACCACGTGGCAGGCGCAGGATGCGGTCGTGGATGTTCGCCGTGCGCGCGGCTTGTTCAATGTCTAGTTGGGTCGCGGTGGGTTGGCCGAGGGCGATGTTGTCGCGCACGCTGGCGTTGATCAGGCGCACCTCTTGCAGCACAAACCCGATGCGCTGATACAACAGCGGCGTGTCGAGGTGGCGCAGGTCGGCGCCGCCGAGGGTGATGCGCCCGCTGCTGGGATCGAAAAACCGCAGCAGCAGGCGCGCCAGCGTTGACTTGCCGGCACCGGACAAACCGACGATGGCCGTGGTCGTGCCCGGTTGCAGGGTGAAATTGATATCGCTGAGCACCGCATAGTCGCCTTCATAGGCATAGCCGACCTGCTCAAAACAGATCGTGTTGCCGCTGGGCAATTGCACGGCCTCTTGCGTCAGCGTCGGTGTGTCCAGCAAGCGCTGCACGCGCTGCGCGGCGCCGGTGGCGTTGTTCAAATCGTGGGTGATGTAGTGCAACAGCAGCAACGGCGCGCTCAGACCCGGCGCCACCAGTACGAAGGGCAGCACGTCCACGGGCGCGATCCAGCCCAGGCCAACAAACAGCGTACCGGCTGCCAGCACCACACCGAGCACGGTGACCGGCGCGATCATCGCATTGGCATTTGCCATCGACGCCACCAGCGGGCGGGTGAAGTCGATAAAGGTCGTGGCGAACGTATCGATGGCGCTGCGATAAGCCCCATGCGCCTTGCCGCTGGCGCCGAACGCCTTGACCACCGGAATGCCATTGACGAACTCCACCACCGCGTTGTCGATGCGCGCCATCGCGCTGACAAATTCCTGCATACTCGCGCCGCTGGCGCGCATGGCCCGCGAGAAAAACAGGAAATACCCGGCAAACGGCAGCAGCGCCACCAGCGCCAGGCGCCAGTCCATGACAAACAGGTAGACCGCCGACACCAACACCGCCCCGCCCGCGCGGCCAGCGGTGGTGTAGAAGTGCGCGGTGAGGCTGTGCAGCGTATTGATATCGTCCTGCATCGCCCGTTTCACTTCGCCCGAGGCCCGGCTGCTGAACCAACCCAGCGGCACACAGCTCAAGCGCTGGGTGATCGCGCGGCGCAAGTGGTGAGTGAGGCGATTGTCAGCCAAGTGCGCAAGCAGCTCAGCAGCGAATATCAACGCCATCCCCGCGAAAAGGCTGACAGCGCTAAGGCCAACAACCCACCACACTTCGCTCGACAGCTGACCGCCAGCGCCGAGTACACGTGCGGCGATATGGGCGATGGCCGCCAGCGGTACCAGCGTGAGCATGGCGCCGACAGCGGCCAGCCCGGCGGCTATGCAAAGACGCCCACGGATAGGCGTCAGAATCCGGCTTAGGGTGCCTGCGACTTGAGGGTTGGCCGAAGCCGCTTCAGGAGAGTCCATTGACAGAAAAAGTCCGTTTGAGAATCAGAATCATATTTAGTTGCATGACTATAAACTAATTTGCGCAAAGCCGACAAGACAGCTACAACCTTGTGTTCAGCGATTAAGGAATACCCATGGAACCCGCAAAAAAACCCGCCACCCGCGGCCGCCCGCCGAGCATCACCCGCGAACGCATCGTCGACGCCGGCATCGAGATGGGCCTGCCCAACATCACCTTCGTCGGGCTGGCTGCGGCGTTGGGGGTCAGCCATATGGCGCTGTACAAACACGTGGCCAACCTCGAAGCGCTCAAGGCCATGGTTGCCGAAGAAATCTTCACCCGCTGGCAGATCCCCCAGGACTGCGGCGATGCCGACGGCGGGTTGAAGGACTACCTGATCGTGTTCGCCACCTCTGTACGCGAATTCGTCAAATCCCACCCCGGGCTGACCCCCTACGTAATCCGCCGCGCGGCCGCGACCGCACCGATGCTGGCCAAGATTGATGGGCATCAGGCGTTGATTGCGCAGGGGTTTGGGGTGAGCAAGGAACAGGCGCGCTGGCTGCTGGCGACGGTGGCGTTTCACTGCATGGCGGTGGCGGACACGGTGTATACGGTGACGCAGCGGGAGCCGGTGGTGGAGACCTCTCGTGCCGCTGAAGAGGCGGAGATGGAGGTGGAGTTGGCGCGGGGGATGGAGGCGTTGGTGGTGGGGGCGTTGGTGATGATGAGCGAGGCTCGATAACTCCTGCTCGCCCCTGCATGATCATGCGCACCACGAACGGGCGGCGCCGATCATGAGTTTGATCCAGTCTGCGCGGCTCAATGAGCATGATCCGTATGCACATCTGAAGAATGTTCTAACGCGCCTGCCGACGCAGCGGGCGAGTGACATCGAGCAGTTGCTACCGCATAGGTGGCAGCTGGTTTAATCACAAAAGGCGTGATGCCCAAACGCCCAAACATTTTCGGCAGCAAGAATCGGAGTGCGGGCACATTTCGAAGCCCCTTACGATGAGACTCCAAACTTAGAGGAGTCCACCATGACTTCCGTATAGCCGGCCTTTTCCCCTTAACCACTCCAATACATTTTTGGATTGCCCGGCATTCGCTTTGCAATTCTCGAGTCATTTTGAGTTAACGAACGGCGCTGAAGGCAACCCATGAAATTATCCGATTATGTTCGACTACTTGCTCTGGCGGCGATCTGGGGCGCCAGTTTCCTCTTCATGCGCATCTCGGCGCCTGTTGTGGGTGCATTGCCGACTGCATTTTTTCGCGTGTTGTTGGGCGCTATTGGCTTGGCCGTCATTCTTGCCATTTTAAAAACCAAGGCCGACTTCAAAGGCAAGCTGCAGCAGACCATGGTATTGGGCGTTATCAATTCGGGCATCCCATTTTTGATGTATAGCGTGGCGGCACTGCTGTTACCTGCCGGCTATTCAGCAATTTTCAATGCGACCACACCGATGATGGGCGTCTTGATCGGTTGGATGTGTTTCAGCGATTCGTTGACACTGAAAAAAGGCGTCGGCGTGTTGATCGGGCTTATGGGCATTACGTTGCTGACCAGCACCGGCCCCGTCACACTTTCAATGAACGTGGTCATGGGCGCGTTGGCATGTTTAGTCGCCACCAGTTGCTACGGTGCAGCAGGATTTCTGACGAAACGATGGGTAGCTGACAAGGGTGGGCTTGACGCGAAACTCGTAGCTTTTGGCAGTCAGATTGGCGCGACACTGTTTCTCGTACCGTTTTTCGGAGTCTCAACCGCCATAACCCCACCGGCGAGCTGGGGTAACCTAGAGGCTTGGATAGCACTGGTTGCGTTGGGTTTCATCTGCACTGCGTGTGCCTACATCCTGTACTTCCGCTTGATCGCGGATATCGGGCCGGTGCGTTCGTTGACCGTGACCTTCCTTATCCCTCCCTTCGGCGTTCTGTGGGGTGTGATGTTCCTTGGTGAACGTCTTTCGGCCGCGCATTTGTACGGCGGCGGCCTCATCTGTTTAGCCGTGTGGTTTGTTCTCAGCAAGAGCACGCCAAAGCAAGAACTCAAACGCTTGTAGGGACAAACTTATTTATTTTTTGTGAAATAAATATGTCTCTTTTTTGCCACGGACTTAACCGGTTTCTGAAGCCATCCAGATCAGAAAACTACGCAGATGAGCCGCAAATTCTTTTGGCCCGGCGTCCGGATTCCTTGCCTGGGATAAGAAAAAGCAGGCCTGCATGCGCATACACGGAAAATGCTGAACAAACAGTTCGACATGCTCTTCCAGTGTTTGCGGCCACATCAAGTCCTGCTCAGAACGAAGTACTTGAGTTGACCGGATAAGTTTGCGCGAAGCTTCACGTTGCAAACGCAGCGATTGCGTCGGTATCGGCGCCTGCTCGATTAGGTCGGCATACCGGGTCAGTACGGATGCAAAGTCACCATTTACCGCAATGGCGATATCACGCGATGGCTTGAACCGATCGAAATGTTTGCTCAGATCATTACCCCCTATGCAACGACAGTGATGCTTGAGCCAATACCCCCAGCTCAATCGATTGTCAGCCGCCAATACTTCGGCTCGACTACCGATATCAAAATCGATCTTGATGACTTCGGTATGCCGACTTTCCAGCGCGCGCCGTTTCGTCTCCAGCATTTCCAGATCTTGCGATGCGGGAGGGTTTTGCAGGACGAGGGTCAGGTCCAGATCGGAAACCGCGGGCACGGCGTCGCCTCTTGCGACGCTGCCGTACAGGTAAATGCCGTCCAGCAGAGGGGGCGACCGAGTGAGCGTCATGCAAACGTCTGCCAGTACATCCTGAAACTGTGGCTGCACCTCGACATTGGGTAAGGTGAGGATGTAACCGTCGGCGTCGATGCCACTTGGGTGGAGTCGGTCCATGGAGCCGTCCGTTGAGTGTGTTCAGGGAGGGACTTTAACAGGGTCGATGGGGCATGCCTCTCGCTGGAGAGGCGGATTTGTGGACGGCTGCTTTCGGCCAGAAGCAGTCGTTCATAGGGGAAGACACAGCTTTCGCAAAATCGATCCAGCTTTAATCTACCCAGCCCATTTGCAGATGTGTACCGCATGGATCAGACTTGCTCGCCCTTCCACTTTCCGTATTCCGAAATGTCTGACATATGGCCAAACCCCACCTTGCCCGGCGTCATGCTAAGGCGGTGGCGTCAGTTACACCGGGTCAAACAGTCTCATGCGGCGGAGTTGTTCAGCGTCACCCAATCGACCATCTCACGTTGGGAGAGTGGCGCGCTGGCGTTGGATCCCCTCGCACACAGAACGCTTGAGAAATTATTGGCCGCTCGCCTTTCAACAGCCGCAGATCAAGCGCTTGGCCGAATGGTGCGTGAAAGCTCGCGTCCCGTTCATCTCATTTGCGATTTGACGCACCGTTTGCTTGCCTGCTCACCTTCGCGAGCAGCCCAGTTCGCGACGCCTGTCAGCGAGCTGTTGGGACGCTCACTATGGCGCTTCGCGACACCCAATATCCTTAGCAAGGAAGTTGACCTGGATAAATCGGGTTGGCGGGAAGCTTTCGCACCACCTGCACTGGAATTTCTAACAGGTAACAATGATTCGCCCATCGTTCCGATTAGCCAAAGCCTTTGTCGCTGGACACGTATCCCTCTTTCGGACGGAACAACAGCACGGCTGGTTGAGTCGCTCTGACTGCGTCGTCCTGCATATTTTATGCGTGGACGCTGAGCGCCTTGAGATTTAGTCTGGCCTGAACAAGGTGAGCAATATTCTGCTCGCCGAATGAGTTAGAGGTGTTCATGGACATCGAAAAAATCAAAGGGCGCCTCGAGTTTCTACGCGAGACGGAAAAGCTCAAGGATGTACTCAGAAGCGCACACACTTCTTCCGGGCGCACAGAAAGCACCGCGGAGCATAGCTGGCGTCTTTGCCTGATGGCCGTTGTCTTCAGCGATTACCTGCCGGGACTCGATAAGTTGAAAATGCTCAAGATGTGTCTCGTCCACGACTTGGGAGAGGCCATCAGCGGAGATATTCCCGCCGTCAATAAAAATTCTTTCCCCGATAAGAGTGAGCAAGAGAGACGCGATCTCGTACTCTTGACCAGAGCCCTGGACGAATCTTTAAAGACCGAGATATTGGCACTTTGGGATGACTACGAAAGTGCTTTGTCGCCCGAGGCCGTAGCCGTCAAGGCGCTGGACAAGCTGGAAACAATGCTCCAGCACAATCAGGGCAAGAACCCACCTGACTTCGATTACGAATTCAATCTTGCCTATGGCAAAAAATACACAGATGCCGCCCCTCTCTTCGAGACGCTTCGTAATATCATCGACCAGGAAACCAAAGAAAACATGCTTGCAAACCCGAAGTGAATCAGCAGCAACCTTGCTGGGCACGCGTTTCAACTGACTTTGCACACCGAACACCGTGGACTCTTGCTAGGGTTTCGTGGAGCGTCCGATTCTGGCCAAAAGCCGACGGTCGCGCAAAGCCGCATTGCCGAGCAAGTGAAAAATCTACCGATACTGGCCACCCTGGATGATAGTTGGAGCGCAAATATGCCCGTCCCATCCAATCAAAACTCCCCAATCATTTTGGTCCTGGCTCAACAAAGCGACTTGGATAACCTTGTAGCCATTCGAATCGAGGCCATGCGCGAAAGTCTGGAGCGTGTTGGGCGATTTGATCCAGTGCGCGCGCGCGAGCGGTTCACTGACGGATTCGACGCTGGCAACACACGCTACATCGAGGTAGCTGGACAGAGGGTTGGTTTTATAGTGGTCACGCATCACCATAATGAACTCTGGCTCGACCACTTGTATGTGAAACCGAGCGCGCAAGGATCAGGTGTAGGGTCTGCTGTTCTTGCACAGATTTTCAAAGAGGCGGATGCGGCTGCGCTCCCGATTAAAGTGGGTGCTCTCAAAGAAAGCGCTTCGAATCGCTTTTATATCCGCCATGGCTTCCAACTCATCGAAAGTGCTGAATTCGACAATTATTATGTTCGTCAGTGTGTTCCGGCTGAACGCTAACAGGGGGTCAGATTGATTTTTTCAGCAATAAATCTGTCCTTTTTTTGCGCTTTTTTGTTCCCCTGCGGACTCGTCATTATGAGCAAGGCTAGTGGTTTCAACCATTTGTTAGCTAGTGGTAATCGCAAATAGGTTTTTGCACAAATAGGTATCCTCTCTCGGAATGAAATCTTCGGGGCTTTCGTTGCAGGAAAAAGCTTCGAAAACGTGGTTGATGATTTTTTTTGCTTGGTCGGCAGTAAGGGTATGAGTGTCTATCAGGTCAAGAAGAGCATCGGCTATCTCGTTTAAACTAATGCAATATTCTTCAGCAGCAGCCCTAAGCAGGGCTCGCATCTCCCTGTATTGACTATCTGAATTTACGTTGTTTTTCAGAAACTCAAGTGGAGCTTCCAGAATGTCAAAAGGATAAATTTCTTGATACCTTTCGCAGTATTCTATAAGGGTCCGCCTTACCTTTACTCCATCAATTTTTTGAGAATCAGCACCTAACAGTGCATTAATTTTCGTATTAGCTATCCAGCTTTTCATCGCGAAATTTACCTTGCTTGTTGCTGATCCACCGCCATCGAGGGCAAGCCCGCTCCCACAGTTGGATTGCGTTGTATCAGATACTCAAGAAAACGCTGCCGCTATAAACGCCTCCAGCGCTTTGTCTTCGAGGATTTCGATAGAGAACTGCCCAAAGCGCTTAGGTAGCCAAATAATCCGTGCTCCCGACGGCGATTGAAGGTTCGCCCGAGCCAATGGCTTTCCGTTTTCGTCTTCTGGCTGAACACCGGCGGCCATCAGTTCGTCGTAGGCCTTCTCGATATCCGGTGTCGAATAGCAGTGCCGATAAATCATCCCTTCTCCCGAGGCGTCCAATAGCTCCTTCAGGTTCCCCGCCAATGGCTGGACCAACATGAAACGCTCTTGACCGATCAGCGCAATCGCATAGCGCACGTGCAGGCCACCTCGTTCCCAGACGAGGGTTTTGGATATCCTGGCATTCAGTATCTGCGCGTAGTAAGCGCAGGCTTCTTCGAGATTATTGACCAGTACATCTACGTGACTGAACTTCAGATCCATTGCCGGCCTCCTGTTGAAACGACGTGCGTGTTGATCAGATTGCGCAAGCCGGTCGCTCGCCCAACCGCTGTACCAGCCTGACGAGATAACCATCAGGATCCTGAACGATAAATTCGCTCTGGCCTACTTCCAGATCTTGCGCCCGATACCAGGTATCTTTGCATTCCAGGTACAGCGCAAATCCAGCCTGTTCAAGTTTCTGCATGATCGGTGCGACGGCCTCAACATCAATCTGCAGGTTGATGCCTCTGCCAAACGGCTTGGCGAGCGGCGCGGTCAGCCATTGGCCCGCGCTGGGGTCAACCTGCTCTAGCATGACTTGAGCGCCGCTCAAATCAAGGTAGGCAAATCCGTCTTCCGGGCGTTGATAAACCACGTTGAATCCCAGGCATGAAACCCAGAAATTCAGGCTGTTCTCCAGGTTGGTTACCATTAACTCTGGCACCAGTTTATTGCGTTCGAACATTAGATGACTTCCATTTCACAAGGGTCTTTCGGTCTGCGGGCATGATGACGCCAAGACTACAACACGTGTCTTGATACAGGCTTCACTGATCCACCGCCATCGCGGGCAAGTCGAATCGTCGCACTGCCGCTCCCACGGTTGGCCAATAACGGTCAGTCAAAGAACTCCATACCCGCATACGGCTGGCGTCGGCATTGTTCAAGCCGGGAAGCCAGGTTGCCGACATGCACTTCCAGGCGATGCCCATCGGGATCTGCAAAATAAAACGAGTTACCCTCGCTCGAATTGGATTTCCACTCGATAACCTTAAGACGCCGCAAGCAAGCGGTGACTTCCTCAAAATCGTCCTGCTCCACCGAAAACGCGTAGTGGGTGTAATCCGGCTGTTGCTCCGACACTCGGTTCTCATCAAGAGACAGACACAGCCAGAGATCACCGAGGGAAAGATAAGCGCCCGCTTCCCAGCGAGCGGCCAATTTAACGCCAGGAAGCGCACGGTAAAACTCGACACTGCGAGAGAGGTCCGCAACCGCCAACGTAAGATGATTCAAACTAGTCAACATGAGCCTTTACCCTGAACCCACCGTCTAGAATGGATGAGCGTATCAACACCGACTTTTTCAACACAAGCAGCCCAACGCTGCCCCTCCAATTACTTGTTTTGAACGTGGAACTGCATGAATAACCCACTCGCCCTTTTAATCAGCGACTACCAAGCAAGCGTTGCGAGCGCTGTGGACTTGCTGCAGCGGTCCGGTATCCCCCGCCCCCCAACCAATACCGATTGGGTGGGCACTGACATTCCTCAGCGCGGCGAGTTGGAAGGCGGTGTGCGTTACTTCAAGCACGGCTATGGCTGCGCGGTTCACCTGCCCACAGGCACAGTCGACTTTGACTTTGGGGCCCGGGGTGAGATCGATGGCTTCGACGCATGGCGACTTGCCGGTTTTGCCGGCGACAGGTTGTCGGCGTACGGTTTTGCCGATGAGGCTGCACTCACCGAGTGCTTCAAGGCAGAAGTCGCGGCCGGTTCTCTCGCGTATTCCGGATATATTCTCTACTACGTCGCGGATGACACCTGACAATTCCTGGCGAAATTTTACCGGTCTTGCAATGCACGCCCTTTCTTGTGGTCTCTACCCCGACGCCGCAAAAGGACACGCTCCATGTCGATACGCCCTGCACTCTGCCTGCTGGCCCTGCCGTTTTTCGCCGGCTGCCAGTATTTCCCTCACACCGATTACTTCACAGCACCTGCAAACGAGCCCAACCCCGCCTGGGTACGCATCGTCAACTTTACGCAGCATGCCGACCTGTACCAATACCAAAACGGCATACGTTCGGGCGGTGTCATTCGCAGTGGGCCACTGCCGTTCACCCTTACGCAGGATGAGGGAATGCCCAAAGCCGGGCAAAATCTCACGTCGGACTATTACGAAACGCGGGTCAGACCCGGCATCGAAACCCACGTGGGCATGTTCTGGGAGGGGGCGCGCACGCAATCCTGCTCTGTCACGGCGAAGTTCACGCCCCAGGCTGGGCGTTTTTACCAGTTCCGGCTGACATCGGGTTCGGCCGGCACCTGTACGCTGTACCCGTCGCTGATCGAGCGCGATAAGGATGGCGACGGCTGGCATCTCACGCCAAACTCGCAGGTGACCTACAAGGGTGAAGGGCCGACGGCGAAAACCCATTACAGCAATAGCCGCTTCGAGGATTCCGATTACCATCCGCCTGCGGAGCTTTATCCGGGCGTGGATGTTTTATAAGGAGTCGTTAATTGGGTGTCAGGAATTACTGGATATCGCTCGGCGAACGAGCATCAGAGGATCTGTTTGCATGGTCGGCTTTTGTCGCGCAAACCGAGTTCCTGTGGCAAGACAGTGCTTTGGTCCAGGACGCCGTCGCTTGGCAGCGTGTCTGGTTCGAGCTGGAGATCATCAACGGGCTGGCGTTGGCGCAATGGGACGATGAGGGAAGGCCTGATGACTGGTCAGGTGTCTGGGACAAAGTCTATCGGCAAGAAGCGGCTGGCCTGGCGACTGAGCTGGTAGGACTAACTAAAGACTCACGTGCAATAAAAATAAAAAGCCCGACTTCCTGATACAGGAAACCGGGCTATCGAGCCTAAAGGCCGCGTTTCAACACGCGCAAACGATTGACTCATCTACGGGCTTACAAAACTAGAGTCGGCTCCCCGAGAAGACTCCGCATGCAGAGTTTTCTCGGTGTTCACAAACACTTATCTTATTGTGCCTCGGGTATCGAAATACTTCTCCGAACTCAAGTCTTCGTATGCTTTTTTCACTGAAAAATTACCGGACCTTTGCTGCATCTTGCTGGACACGGCACTTAGCGTGATTAAAAATTCCTTGCATTGCGTTCTGTTTTCTTGAAGCTTGAAGCTGAGAGCTTCCAAAGCATGAGCGATTACAAGTTCAGGGTTTGCCTGCATAAATGACAAGACTGTTTCAATGAGAGATACGCGTATTTTCTTTTCGCCGTCGGTCATGTCGGCGATGCTCTTGGCCATTGAAGCTTGAAAGCTGTCTATGTCCTCATCCTCGATGAATGCTTTTAAAAACAAGAAATGATCACTGTCGTCCACGATGCGACTCATATCATTTGCTATTTTTGAATATGAAATTTCTGCACCCTCGCCCTTGAACTGTTCAAGCCCTGCATTCAGCGCCAGAACCGACTCCAGGTATGACAAGTAAGTCCTGTTACTCTCATTGTAAGAGTCCATGACATCGCTGATTTCTTTTTTAATTATATCTACCGCTTCACTTTCGTCACCAATAGAATATAAAGAAGGGAAAATTGTATACTTCAGCATCTCTCCTTTCTCGTAAAACTCACCCATGGCGGATATGCTTTTTCTAAACAGCTCGGCAATTTCTTTCGCTGCCTTTTTTTCGATTTTCAAATACTCAGCAAAATACTCATCACCTTGACTTAAAGGTACGTCTATTTTCTTCTCAATTGACGTGTTCAACATAACGAATGAATTGAATGATTTCGCCATGTCAGTGATGGAGATATTTATGTTTTCTATTATCGTTGACCTGGCGCTGTCGGCCACTCCAATTTTTCGCTCTTTGATGGCATTTACCCAGAACGTGCCCACCGCAATTAAAATGGTCACGCTGGTGGCCAAGTCTATACCCACTTGAATGTTATCTACCCACATCTTAATTTCCTTATAATAGCTTCATGATGAATTCGCGCTGACCCACTTCTAGGTGTTCAGCCTGGTACCAGATGTCTTTGCACTCCAGATACAGCGCAAAACCAGCCTGATCAACTTTCTGGATGATCGGTGCGACGATCTCGACATTAATTAATACTGAAACCCCTCAAAAATGAAATCAGGCGCTACAGCTTCTAGCCCAGTGTTTATGCTCCATGCGCAGAGCTAGCCCACTGTTCGATAAATTCGCCAACTCTGCGCTCTATGTCACTCTCTACTGTCCGCAGCCGCAAAATAGGAATACCACTTTTAGCCAAAATCTCATTTTTCATGGCATCCCGAGCTGCCTGTATGGGTTGGTCGTGGTAGCCACCATCGACCTCGATCACCCCTATCGGTTTCTTGCCCACTTTGAAATAGATCACGAAATCGCAACTAGCGCGTTTCATGAACGCCTGCTGGGGCGCCGTCCAGTCGAGGCTGCTCAACGATGCAACCTTATCCAGCTGGATCTGTGTGTGATACTTCAACCCCTGGCACGCCGGTACCGACAGCGCTTCGCGCAGTAACTGTGCCACGATCTGCTCGGATTTGTAGCGCGAGTCCTCAGGCCGCAGGCGGGCGTCCAAGCGTGCCAAAGACTGGTCGTACTCGCGGTACAGCAAGTCAAATGCCGACACCACCGGCGCGCGTACGATCTGCTCGTCCTGCGCGTAGTAGCTGATGTAGCGGATCAGCGCGGCGATGTGGCCATTGTTGTCAGTGAACACCTCGTCGCCGGTCACAAAGGTGAAGCGATGTTTGGCCCGCGAAACTGCCACGTTGATCATGTGTGGGTCGTCGACGAAATCCAGGCGTGTTCGCATCTGGTTGTAGCGCTTCTTGTCCAGCACCGTGGAGAAGACGATCTCCTCGCATTCGCGCCCCTGAAACTTGTGTACGGTGTCCTTGACGAAATCCGTCGGCAAATGCGTGTCGGCAAGATTGATTTGCGCCCGAAACGGGGCGATGTAACCGCGACCTTCACTGTCCAGTCCAACCGGCTGCCCTTCATCCTCAAGCACCTTCAGCAAGGAGTCTAACTCCCGTAGGTTGGTGTTCTTTCTGGCATGGTTACCCTTGGCTGTCACTACCAGGCGTAGGGCCGCTTCGCCCTTGTCCTCGGTCATCGGCACCAGTGCGTTATCGTAGAACTGCTGGTTGCAGAACTGGATGATCCTGGGATGGCAGCGGTAGTGCTCTTTCAGCAGGGTTCTGGGCAACGCGTCCTGGAACACTGCAATGCACGAATCCAGCAGGCTGTAGTGCTCGCAATCGTATGCTTCGGCGGGCGCTTGGAGCCCTAATGCCACAGGGATATGCGGCAACTGGCGGTTGTCTCCAACGACGATTAAATTCTTTGCACAGCCCAATGGCAGGATGCCCGGCACGATGTCCTGCAACGAGGCTTCGTCGATGATCACGTAGTCGAGAACCGCTCCCGGCGCGATCGAATTGACGATCGAGTGCGTGCCGCTGCCCAGGATGGGAAAGCGCAGCACGAAGGCATCGAAATGTCGGCAGTAAGTCTTGACATCAAAGCTGTCCGACGGCGGTACCTGAAGTTGCAGGTGGTGTTTCAAATGGTGCATCGATGCTGCTGTCAGTTCTTTCAGCAGGGTCGTGAAATTCCCGCGTGCCAACGATTCACGGCACGCCCGCTGCTCCGCTTCCTTGTCCCGTAGCGACTTGTCGTAGTAATGCATCTGCAGTGCATGGAAAACAGCAAAACGCCCCTCTCCCTCGGCGAATGGCTTGGTGCGAAAGATTCTGAATTTGAACAGTAACTCGATGCGGTCTTTGAGTTGAATGCGCTGCTCGCCGAGGTAAGCCAGGTAAGCCATGAGGTCCGCAGTTTTACGCGGTGTCAGCCCGTACTTGTCGAGCGAGCCTGTGGCCTGCACATCATTTTCTGCCTGCCACTGCTGCAGGTAGCGCCGCTCGATGACCAACTCGTCCAGTTCGGTTTGCAGTTGTGCAACCCGGTTGTGGTCTTGCAGGTACTGCTTCAAGCGGCTCAGCAAGGCCTGGATCTCATCCAGGGACGGTGCTGGCTCGGGCGCGCTTGATGGCCATGCAGGCAGATCAGCGAAAAAGGCCTCACGCTTGTCCTTGTTGCCAAGCTTGGCGACCAAGTGGCCAAGGCCATATTTCTCCAGCTTTTCGTAGACGTTTTCCACGGCAGCATTGTTGTTGGACAGCACCGCTACCGTCTGACCACGTAACAGAACATTGGCGAGGATGTTGAGAATCGTCTGGGTCTTGCCGGTCCCTGGTGGGCCCTCGATCACGCTGACTTGCGCGCTGAACGCCCGCTCGACCGCCTGAAGCTGACTCTCGTTGAGCCCGAACGGATAGATGAAGCCCTGACCCGGCGCGAGCGTACCGTTGCGCCCCGTACAATAGGCCTGCAAGGCAGTGCCCGAGACAGCGGGCAGTTTTTCGAGCTGGCGCACCACATTACTGGCGATTTCACGATCAGTCTTCGACTCAGCATGGCTCTGTCGGGCATTCGCCACGGTAGTCAAATAGCGGAAGACCGGCGTGTCCTTCATCGATGTCGGGGCAGTAAACGTGATGCCGTCCATCTTATAGACATAGGGCTTTTCGGCGCCCGGGTAATGCACGATGGCATAACGCTCGCCGTAAATCGTAGCCTTGGCAATGGGCGTGGCGATCATGCTGCCGGGCTTTTGCAGCAATACATTGGTCAGTTCGCGGGTGGGCGAAACTTGGCAGTTACTGAGCGGGCGGGTGTATTTTTTCTGGGAGGGGAAGTGACAGGTCAGTTCCATGGCTTTGTGTTTGTCGCTCCAGCGAATCGCCCAGTCGCTGATCGTTGCGGTCTTGTCCTCACCATCCACCTGAATAGAAGCCATTTTCATTATCCCTATTTCCATGACATCAGGCTTTGCCTGGTGCCGAATGCTCCCTGCTCCATGAGAAGCCATATTGCCATCATTGCGTGCCGGATCGATAGCCGACTCATGCGTTTAGTCATCTTTCAACAAAGAGCTGGGATCGCTTCGCGACCCAGCGGGAGCAAGCTCCCTCGCCACAGGTGCTGTGTTTGTCATTGATTGACTGGCATTTTGGAGTGCGTTACCTCCGTCACATCTAGCGGGATAGCGACAGCTGATACCTCACCTCCACCAACGTCACCCCCCCTCTCTCCAGCGTGCGCTCACTCCCCGCCTCCTCCACGCACCCTGCCCTGCGATAAAACCGGATAGCCCGTTCATTCCCCGCCAGCACCCACAGCGTCAAACGCTGAAACCCCTGCGCCCTCAACTGCTGCACACCGGCTTGCCACAAGGCCAGCCCCACGCCCGTGTGCCAATGCTCGGCCAACACATAGATAGCCATGACCTCACCACTCTCCCCCACGACAGCATCTTCATCACGGCCGGCGCCCATGCATATCCAGCCAACCACCTGCCCGCCCGCCTCCGCGACCACTGCATTGGATTCACCCGATTCAATCGAGCGGCTCCAGAACGCTTCTCTCCGTGCCAGGGTCGCGCTCAGCGAGTGCAGGTAGTCGGCCGGCATCAGGTCGCGATAGGCGGCTTGCCAGCTGCTGATATGCACGTGGGCAATGGCCTTGGCGTCGGAGGGCAATGCGCTACGGATCATCGAAGTCGTCCTTCTTCGGGTAGGGAATGCAGGTGGAGCCAGTCTGCCGCCATTGCATGACAGAAACTCATGCCACTCAGTCAAGGGCAAACACTGTATCTGTGGCGAGGGAGCTTGCTCCCGTTGGGCTGCGTAGCGGCCCCGCTCTTTGATTTCAAGAGCAGGGAGCGTTGCGCACTCCAGCGGGAGCAAGCTCCCTCGCCACAGGGTCAGCGCTCGTGCTTAGCCGACTGGCATTTCCATAGGCATAATCAGCTTCCATTCATACCAGAGCCGTATCAATGAGCGCCGATCGTTACGACCAACTGGCCATTTTTTCCATCGTCGCCCAGGAGCGCAGTTTCACCCGCGCCGCCGCCCGCCTCGGCATGTCACAACCGGCCTTGAGCCGTGCCATGCGCCAGCTGGAGGAACGCCTGGGCGTGCGTTTGCTGGCGCGCACGACCCGCAGTGTGTCGGCGACCCAGGCCGGGGAGCATCTGTTGCAGGTGATCGCGCCGCGCTTCGAGGAGATCGACAGCGAGCTGGCCTTGCTCAGCAAGTACCGTGACACACCCGCCGGCAAGCTGCGGATCACGGCCGGGGAGCATGCGGCGATTTCGGTGTTGCATCCGATGCTCGGCAAGCTGCTGCCGGACCATCCCGACCTGAATATCGAGATTATTGTGGATTACGGTTTCACCGATATCGTCGCGCAAGGCTTTGATGCCGGGGTGCGCCTCGGTGAGCAGGTGGCCAAGGACATGATCGCCATGCGCATCGGCCCGGATATGCGCATGGCGGTGGTGGGGTCGCCGGCGTATTTCGCGCGGTACCCGGTGCCGCTGATTCCCAACGAGTTGATGGCGCACAACTGCATCACCTTGCGCATGCCCACCCATGGCGCGCTGTATGCGTGGGAATTCGAAAAGGCCGGCCAGGCGTTGAACGTACGGGTCGAGGGGCAGTTGGTGTTCAACACCATTGCCATGCGCCTGGAGGCAGTGCTCCAGGGCTTGGGGTTGGCGTACCTGCCGGAGAACCTGGTGCTGGAGCATGTGGCGCAGGGCCGCCTGGTGCGTGTGCTGGAGGATTGGTGTGAGCCGTTTTCCGGCTACCACCTGTATTACCCGAGCCGGCGCCAAAGCTCGCCGGCGTTTACCCTGGTGCGCGACACTTTGCGTTATCGCGACTAGTGCGCGTCGAGGGCTGCGGTGGTGCGCTGGGCCGCCGCGACGTCACCTTGCTCGGCCAGCAGTTGCGCCACTTCGCGCAATTGTGCGGCGCTCAAGCCTACGCGCAGACTCGCTGCGATATGTGAGCGCAGCTGCGGCTCGACGCCGGGGGTGACGGCCAACGCGGCGACGGTCGCCAGTTCGCGGCTCTGCCAGTCGAGGTTGTCCCGCGCGAAGATGTCGCCGAACAAGTGTGCTTGCAGGTATTGATTGATCACCGGGGCGAACTCGAACAGCGGCCCCTGGACGGGGACGCCGGCGATTTTGGTCTGGTTGGCTTTGCCGAGGATCAGCAACTGTTCGCCGACTGGAATCAGCGCGACGGGCTCACGCCCTTGCTCATCTTTAATACCGCCTTGCTTGCGCGCTTCCACCACGCGCATCAGCTCGCCGAGGGCGTTGAGGCTGCGGGGGAAGCCGGTGTAGGCGTACAACTGCACAAGGATTTCCTTGGCTTCACTGATCGTCAGGCCGGCGTTCAGGCCCTGGTTCAACGCCGCGTTCAAGCCAGGCAGATTGCTGGTTGCCATCGCGGCGGCAATCAGCGGGATGGCCTGTTGTCTGGCTGAGAGCGCACTGCCGATGGCCGCTTTGGGCAACGGTTTGAGGTACTCCGCATCGCTGACCTTTTCCAGCCACTCGACATTTTTGCCGTCAACCGATCCGGTCACCGCCAAGTGCATCATCGCGCTATTCGGCGCAGCGCCGTGCCAATGCTTGACGCCCGGCGGGCAGACGACCACATCCCCGGGCAGGATGCGCTGCACCGGCTTGCCCCACTCCTGGGTCAAACCGACACCCGACATCACCACCAGGCGCTGGCCCGCCGGATGCGTATGCCAGGCCGACCGTGCGCCCGCTTCAAAGCTGACGTAGGCACCGGACGCGTTGACCTCCTCGGACGCCGAAAACAACGGATCCACCCGCACCTTCCCGGAAAAATAATCCTCAGGCCCCACCATCGGCGCCTGGCTGTTGGCGCGGCGGATCTGCTGTGATTCGCCGACACTCTCGGCGCCTGCGGCAAACGGCGCCGTGGCGCACAGTGCAATGCCTAAGAGCGTGCTTTTCATACCGAGCCCCTCACAGCGTACGGGCGTAGAACGCCGTCAGTTGCTCGATGGCGCTGTCCACATACGCGGGCACCCAATAGGTTTCGATGTGCGTGGCGCCCTCAATCTTGAACAACTGCTTGTCCTGGGTGCCCGTGGCCTTGGCAAACGCCTGCTCGGTCATGTAGAGACTGTCGGCCTTGCTGCCGGCGATCATCAGCAGCGGCTTATCGATCAGCTCGATCTGGTCGGTGGCATCGAAGCTCATCAGGTCCAGCAAGCTGCTCAAGGTGTATTTGAAAGTGGAATTGGGGTGCGCGTGAGTCTTGCCGTAATACTCAAAGCCCTGGCGATACAGGTCGAAGGGCAGCTTGGCGACTTGTTCATCGGTCAGCTTGACGTCGCCGGTGTACACCACCGCACCGCCAGCCGCTTCTTGCGCGCGGGCGGCGGACGCTTGTTGCAGGCGTTCCTGGATCGTCGCGACTTGCGAGTCCTGGTAGCCATTGCGCCTCACTAGGCCCGAGTTGAACATGCTCACCGTGGCAATCGAGGCGAAGCGCTTGTCGGTGCGCGCCGCCGCCAGGGAATAACCGCCGCCGCCGCAAATCCCCAACAAGCCCAGGCGCGTGGCGTCGGCGCCGGGATAGTTGGCAATAAAGTCGGCCATGCCGTGGATGTCTTCAATGCGATGGGCCGGCTTGTCGACGTTACGCGGCTCGCCACCACTGGCGCCCTGGTAAGCCGCATCGGCAGTGATGGTGATGTAGCCCTGATCGGCCATGCGCTGGGCATACAGGCCGGCGACCTGCTCCTTCACCCCGCCATTGGGATGGGCGACGACCACCACCGGGTATTTGTGCTTCGCGTCATAGTTCGCCGGGGTGTAGACGTTGGCGGTGATGTCCAGGCCATTGAGCTTGTAGCTCACCGGGTGGATGTTGACCTTGCCGGGCTCGTTCTTCGTCAGCGCGCCGGCGTACGTCAGGGTGAAGGGGTTTTGCTTGTAGTCCGCTGCTTGCAGTTCGGCGCCGGACATGCCGATCATCGCGGCCATGAAGGTGGTTTTCAGTGTGGTGCGCATCAGATCAGTGCTCCGTATTGGCTTGAAGAGCAAACTACCGTTCACGCATTGATCGATAAACCGGCTAAATCACATAGCACTGATACCAAAATCACATAAACCCGTTCATACACCAAAGTTGAATGCGATGGACATCCGTGGCCGCGTCCCTTCAAAACGCCGTACGGCATGCATCAGCCAGGATGGAAACATCACGAAGGTGCCGCTGGTGGCCGAACAGGTGCTGCTGAACCCTGCCGTCAGGCAATCTTCGACGCGCATGCGCAGCGCTGGGTTGTAGGTCGAGGCCACCATTCCCCGTGGGTCGATGAACTCCAGGTCACCGCCGACACTGGCATTTTCTTCGCGCCCGCCTGCATCGACCCAGTAAACCCCGGACCAGAATGCACCAGGATGCCCATGCAAGGCGTTGCTGTGGCCGGCCTCATTGACGTTGGCCCAGGCGTTGAGTTTCCACTCAAACGCTGGCTCAGTGAAACCGTATTGCTCGTTGTGCACGGCGGTCAGTTGGTTGGCGAATTCCCTGGCAAAGCCCACCAATGCATCGCAGGCTTCCCCGCCCCACTGCGCGAAGTCGTGGGCGGATTGCCAGCCGCCATCGTTGCTACGTTGGGTGCCGCAGAGGTCCTGCGCCATGCGCGTGGTGATGAGCGTCTTCAGCTCAGCATTGAGCCATTGCGCATCGGGGTATTGAAGGCTCGCCAAGGGCGTGGCGAAAAGCCGGCGGATGTTGATGAGGTCAGGATTTACACGCGTGCTGCTGGGTTGCATGGGCTGTTCGCCAGGTTGTGCCAGAAGGCACAGACCATACGGGGCGAAAGCCTTGAGCGATGTAAACCTTTGTTAAGGTCTAGGGGGTTTTAGTAATACGGGCCTCGTCGTAGCACGGCAACTTGATGGCGTCGGCTTTTGGCGACAGGAGTTTGCCAAACAGGGTTTTGAACCCCGGCGCGGTGGCCAGCCTCAATACCGCATGCCCAAGGGCAATGCCCGCGCGCGAGTGCGGCGATGCCAGCCTTGGGGCGAACTTGGGTACGCTTTGCGCCTGCTTGACGTAAGGCCTCATCAGCTTTTCATACGCCGCAAACGCCTGGCGGTGGTCGGCGTGAAGCCCGAGCTCGCCGGCCAGCACATAAGCGCCACACAACCCCAGGCTAGTGCCCATGCCGCTGATGGGCGATGCGCAATAGGCGGCGTCCCCAACCAACGCAATGCGGCCCTTGGACCAGCGGGGCATTTTGACCTGGCCCACCGCATCCAGATAAAGATCGCTGGCGTGTTCCAGCGCGGCGAGTACGCGGGGCGCCTCCCAGCCGGCATCGGCAAACACGCGCTTGAGCAATGCGACTTGTGCGTCCCTTGTGAGCTTTTCGTAACCGCTGGGCGCTTGCTGAAACGACAAGAAGGCGCGCGTGGTGCCCAGGTTGTCCGGGCGCAAACAGATACAACGGCCACCGGGCAGGTTGTGCCAGCGCATCACCTGGCCATCGCTCGGCGCGCGTGGCACAGTGAAATACGCGGTGTAGAGATCCAGGGAGCGGCGCTCGACTTCGTTGCCGAACACGTGATTGCGCGTCGCTGAACCAATCCCTTCGGCAATGATGACCAGATCGTAAACCTGCTCAACACCCTGCTCGAAGCGCACGTGCACCTGGTCGCTATCGTCTTCCAGGGCATTGATGCTGTCACCGAAGCGGTACGTGACCCGATCCTCGCTTTGTTGGATCAACAGCTTGGCGAGTTCGCCGCGCAGGATTTCCAGCTCGGCAATCGGGCCGTCCCCGTCGAAGGCGTTTACACCAATGAACGCCTTGGTCCGATTGCCTTGGTCCACAAAGGCGATGCCTTGTTCCTGGGTGCTATTGGCCCGAATCAGTGCCTCCAAGCCCATACGTTGCACCACCACCCGCCCTGCTCCCCGCACGTCGATGGTTTGCCCGCCATCGCGAAACGCCGGCGCCTTCTCGACCACCGTCACGTCCATGCCCTGCCGGGCCAACCAATACGCCAACGCGGGGCCGGCGATGCTGGCGCCGCTGATCAATACCTTTTTAGAGGTCATGACTGCTCCCCCGGCAACGTGTTGCGGTAGACCTCGATCACCTGCCCCAGAAACGCCTCGACCACCGCGCGATCCTGGCCTTCCAGCGCACCGAGTACCGTGCTCAGCCCGCCGAGCATCGGCGCAATATGCCGATATGCCTGTGCCACGGATGCGGGCAGCGGACACACCAATACCCGGCGCTTGTCCTCCAGCTGCCGCTCGCGCACCACATGCCCCGCGCGTTCCAACCGGTCGATGACCTGGGTGATGCCTGCGGTGGTCACCGAGAGGCGCGCGGCGAGCTCGGTCGGCGGCAGCGGGCCGTCGGTGATCAGGTGCTCCAGCGCGGCCATGTCGGTCTGGTTGATGCCCAGCGCCGCGCCTAGGTGGCCTGCGGATTTGCGCGACAGGATGGCGATCTGTTGCAACTGCTGGCCGACCGGATCGCTGGCGATTTGCAGGGTGCGTGGGTCCTCGGCGAGGGATTGGGGGGACATCATGGGTGGGGCTCTGGTGGTTTGGAGAAGCGAGAAATTAACATATAGCTAACTTGCTTAGCTACCTTAATCCCCAGTACAACCCGATTGCCCTCCGTGGCGAGGGAGCTTGCTCCCGTTGGACTGCGCAGCGGTCCCAGCCTTTTAAACAAAGAACTGGGGTCGCTTCGCAACCCAGCGGGAGCAAGCTCCCTCGCCACAGATGCAGTGTTCGTCTTTGACTGACTGGCATTTAGGATTGCCCAGGCAACTTCCTCTCTTTACTCTTCAGCCTCCCCAGCCACGCGACCCCGGAGCCGCCATGGACCTCGCCACCCTCGCCCTTTTCCTCCCCGCCTGCTTCGCCTTGAACATGGCGCCCGGCCCCAACAACCTGTTGTCGGTGAGCAACTCGACCCGCTACGGCTACCGCACCTCCTGCCTGGCTGGCATCGGCCGCCTGCTGGCGTTCGCCGGCATGATCGCCCTCGCCTCCGCCGGCCTCGCGGTGGTGCTGCAAACCTCGGAGTTGTTGTTCTACGGGATCAAGATCCTCGGGGCGGCGTACCTGTTTTACCTGGCGTTTCAGTTGTGGCGGGCGAGTCCGCAGGGGGAATCGGAGGCGGCGACGGCCAAGGTAGGCTTGTGGGCGTTGGCGCGGCAGGAGTTTTTGGTGGCGGCGGGCAATCCAAAAGCCATCCTCATCTTCACCGCGTTCCTCCCGCAATTCGTCGTCCCCGGCCAACCTATCACCCCGCAATTCGCCGTGCTGGGCGCGATGTTCCTGGTACTGGAATGGATCGCCATCAGCGCCTACGCCTATATGGGCCTGCACATGCGCCGCTGGTTTGCCGAGCCGCGTGGCAAGCGGATATTCAATCGCTGCTGCGCAGGGTTGTTGTCGGCGGCGGCAACGGTGTTGTTGATGGCGCGGCGGGCATAAGCCAGGAATAAACACAGTCTTTACTTGCTGACCACGGCTTGCAGACACTAGGATGCGATGAATTCTCAAATGCACTGTGTTCTTGCAGAGGCTTTCCGTGTCGTCGTCATCCACTCCCCCGGCTCCGCACGCCGATATTCGCGCGTTGTACATCGATCATCACGCCTGGCTGCTGGGCTGGTTGCGCAAACGGCTGCACCACGGTGACAGCGCCGCCGACCTGGCCCAGGATACGTTTGTACACATCCTCGGCAAGCCGGAGCGGTTGCAGGAGTTGCGCCAGCCACGGGCCTGGTTGAGTACGGTGGCCCATGGTTTGTTGGTTGATCGGGTGCGCCGCCAGCGGGTCGAGCGGGCTTATCTGGAGGCCATTGCTCACCTGCCGGAAGCTGAGGTGCCGTCGCCGGAATCACAGTTGATCCTGCTGCAAACCCTGGCGCGCGTAGACGCCTTGCTCGATGGCCTGCGCCCCAAGGTGCGCATGGCCTTTCTGCTGTCGCGCCTGGAGGGGCTCAGCTACAAGGAGATCGCCGGGCGCTTGGGCGTGAGCCTCGGGTCGGTGGAGAAGTACATGGCCTGTGCCATTCGCCATTGCTATCTGGCTCAGCAATGAGCACACAGCCATTGCCCGATACCGTGCTCGACCAAGCCATCGGCTGGCGGGTGCGGATCGAATCCGACGGTTCAAACCCTCAAACCCTGGAGGCGTGCCTTCGTTGGCGCCAAGCCGACAAGCTGCATGAAACAGCCTGGCAAGCGCTGCATAAAAGCGACGCGGCCTTCCAAGGGCTGGCCGCGCTGCCGGGCACGGTGGCGCTGGATACCTTGGAGCGCTTGCACAGCGGCCATCACAGCCGGCGCCAAGCGCTCAAATTGCTGGGGGTGGGAGTGGTCATCACGGGGGTTACCGGCTGGCAGTTGCGCGACAGCACACAGCTGCCCTGGGGCGCGGACTATGCCACCGGGGTGGGCGAACGGCGTCAGTTCCTGTTGCAGGATGGCACGCGCCTGCAACTGAACACCGCCAGTTCAGTCGACGTCGAATTCACCGCGCGGCGCCGGCTGATCAGCCTGCGGCGCGGCGAGATCTTCGTCGATACCGGCAAGGACGGCACCGCGCCCGATGGGCGTCGCAGCTTCTGGGTCAGTACTCGGCACGCGCAGTTGCAGGCCATCGGCACCGCCTTCGGCGTGCGTGATGAGCAACGCGGCACACGGGTTCGGGTCGAGGACGGCGTGGTGGCGATTCACGGCAGGGGTGAACCGGTCCTGATCGCCGCCGGCGAGGAATACCTGATCAGTATCAACGACAGTCAACGTGTCCAGACCAGCACCCTGAACGCCAGCGCCTGGACACAGGGGCAGTTGGTGGCCAAGCGCATGCGCCTGGGCGACCTGACGGCCGAATTGTCGCGTTATCGTCACGGCTGGCTGCGCTGCGATCCCGCCATCGCGCAGCTAGAGGTCTCGGGCGTCTTCCAACTGGATGACATCGATCGCGCGTTGAGCGCGCTTGGCGACTCATTGCCGGTACGCATCGAGCGATTTACGCCACTCTGGACCCGCGTCGTAGCTCGTTGAGCCGGATGAGAAATAATCGCAAAAAAGTTTACGGGTTTTTCCGGGGCCTTCGACAAACAGAACATACCCTGTGATTCGAAAGGAGCTCGTCGTTCATGTCCTCTGCTGTGATTTCCCCTCGGCCACTGCCCCGCAGTGCCCTTGCACTTGCCCTCCAGGGCATTCTACTGGCCGGTGTTGCGGTGCAGTCCGCGCAAGCTGACAGTCGTCATTACGAATTGGCCGCCGGGCCACTGGAAGAATCGCTCAACCGTTTTGCCCAGGCGGCCGGGATCACCCTGCCCTTCGACCCGGCGCTGGTGCAAGGCAAGCGCGCCCCGGCACTGCGCGGGGACTACGACGTACATGATGGTCTCAGCCGCCTGCTGGACGACAGCGGCCTGAGCGTGATGCGCAGCGCCAGCGGCAACTACCTGCTGGTACCGCGCGGCGGCAATTCCGGGGCGCTTGAGTTGGGCGCCACCAACATCAGCGGCCTGAACCTCGGGGCTACGACTGAAAACAGCGGCTCCTACACCACCGGCGCCATGCAGACCGCGACCAAGCTGCCATTGTCCCTGCGGGAAACGCCGCAGTCGGTCACCGTGATTACCCGTCAACGCATGGACGACCAAGGTATGCGCAGCCTCGACGATGTGGTCCAGGCCACACCCGGGCTGCGCTTGGCCGCCGCGCGCCCGGCCAACAGCGAATTCTTCGCCCGGGGTTTCCCCATCACCAACCTGATGTTCGACGGCCTGCCTACCACCTACAACGCCGACTGGGTCGCCACCGCCGACCTGGCCCCGTACGACCGTGTCGAAGTGGTACGCGGCGCCACCGGCATGATGCAAGGCGCCGGCAACCCCTCGGCCGCCATCAACATGGTGCGCAAGCGTCCCACCCAGGCTTACCAGGCGAGCATCACCGCCAGCGCCGGCAGCTGGGACAACTACCGCAGCGAGCTGGACGTTGGCGGCCCGGTCAACGACAGCGGCACCTTGCGTGGCCGTTTTGTCGGCGCATACAACGACAAGGACAGCTATCAGGATTACGCCGGCCGCGAACGCGGCGTGTTCTACGGCGTCAGCGAGTTCGACCTGAACGACAGCACCACCCTGACCGTTGGTGCCTCCGAGCAGAACGACAATAACAACATCAACTGGGGTGGCTTGCCGGTGAACCCTAATGGCAGCCACATGGGCTTTTCGCGCTCGAAGACCTTCGGCTACAGCTGGTCACACCAGGACATCGACAACAAGACCCTGTTCGTCGAGCTCGATCAGCGCTTCGACAACGACTGGCGCCTGCACCTGGGCGCTTCGAAAAACTGGTCCGAGTTCAAGATGATGGGCGCCGTACTGGAACGTAACAACGACGCCAGCTACCGCCAACGCGTGTTCAACCAGGGCCGCGACTTCGACCAGTCCACCTACGATTTCTTCGCCAGCGGCCCCTTCGCCCTCCTTGGCCGCCAACATGAACTGGTGGTGGGCGCCAGCAAGCGCCAACTCAAGACCGAGGCCGCTGGCGGCACGGTATTCGTCAACAATATCGACATCAACCGTTTCAACCCCGGCGGCCTGGCGCGGCCGAGCGTGCCGGACATCTACACCCTCAGCGAGAAAGTCGATCAGGAAGGGCTCTATGTCACCACCCGCTGGAACCTCGCCGACCCGCTGAAAGTCATCCTCGGCGCCCGCCTGGATTGGTACGACGCGACCTCGATCTACGACCAGATCAACGACCAGTACTACACCTCAGGCAAAACCCGCGAGGTACGCCACCTCACCCGGTATGCCGGTGTCATCTACGACCTGGACGACAACCACTCGGTGTACGCCAGCTACACCGACATCTTCCAGCCCCAGACCGAAAAGAACGGCGACGGGGGCGGGATCAAGCCCATCACCGGGGAAAACTACGAAGTGGGCATCAAGGGCGAATACTTTGGCGGCGCACTGAATGCCAGCGCCTCGGTGTTCCAGATCGACCAGCTCAACCGCGCGGCAGAAGTGGCAGACGCCACAACTTGCAAATTCATCCCTGTCGGCGCCTACGCGTGCTACGAGGCCGCGGGCAAAGTGCGCAGCCAGGGCGTGGAGCTGGAGATCAACGGCGCACTGACCCCGAACTGGCAAGTAGGCGCCGGCTACACCTTCGCCCAGGCCAAGTACGAGAAAGATGCCGACGCCGCCAAGGAAGGCACCCTGTTCGACACTGACGTACCGCGCCATATGTTCAAGGCCAACACCACCTATCGCCTGCAAGGCGAGCTGAACCGCTGGCGGATCGGCGCCAACCTCTACAGCCAGAGCAGCACCTACAACAAGGGCCGCAATGTGTTCGGCAACTTCCATATCGAGCAGCAGGCCTATGCCTTGGTGGGGTTGATGGCCGGGTATCAGGTCAATAAACACCTGGACACCCAGCTGAACATCAACAACATGTTCGACAAAAAGTACTACCAGGGGATTGCCAGCAACTCCACGTGGAGCCCGTATGATGTGTACGGCGACCCGCGCAACTTTACGGTCACGGCGAAGTACAGTTTCTGACGGGATAAAAGCCGCGCATCAGCAGTGAGCGGGCGCATCCCGGTCACTGCGCCATTGAGCAACCGCCATAGCCTGGGCTTGACACACTCGCTCACATCCCCTGAAGATGGCCATCTCATTCAGGGTGTGACAATTCATGTCTACTAAGTCGCTGGTTAACCTTTCCGTCATTGGCTCGATTGCCAAGGCGCAAGGTTGCGTGGCGCACGCCCTCAAATCGAAGAAACAGTCGCTCATGTGACCGGGGCGCGCTGTCCCGTCAGATGAGCTGACAGGACATTGAGCGCGACGGTCTCCCCCCTTGCACAATTCCCTCTGCCCTTCTGACGGTGACTTGATCGGTCAATCATCAGGAGAAAGTGCATGTCAGCGTTTCAAGGTATCTGGGTTCCCGTGGTCACGCCGTTCCAGGATGGCGCCATTGATTTTATCGGCCTGCGCCGCCTGGTCAGCCATCTGCTGGAAAAGCACGTGGCCGGGATCATGGTGTGCACCACCACCGGCGAAGCCGCCGCGCTGAGCCGCCAGGAACAACTGGCCGTGCTGGATACGGTGCTGCAGCTGGTGCCCGCGCAGCGCGTGGTGATGGGGTTGTCGGGCAACAACCAGATTGAATTGCTGCAGTTCCAGAAGGACATCCTCCAGCGCCCGGTCGCGGGTTTGCTGGTGCCGGCGCCGAGTTATATCCGCCCGTCCCAGGCGGGGCTGGAAGCGTTCTTCCGCACGGTGGCGGATGCTTCCAGCGTGCCCGTCATCCTCTATGACATTCCCTATCGCACCGGCGTGACCTTCGAGCAGCAGACCTTGCTGAATATCGTCAGCCATCCGCGCATCCAAGCCATCAAGGATTGCGGCGGCAACCTGGCCAACACTCTGGCATTACTCGCCAGCGGTGAGGTGGATGTGTTGTGCGGCGAAGACCTGCAAATCTTCAACGCGCTGTGCCTGGGCGCCAGCGGTGCGATTGCAGCGTCGGCCCATGTGCACACCGAACACTTCGTGGCGCTGTGGCAACAGGTGCGGGATAACCAGCTGGTCGAGGCCCGTGGGACGTTCTTCAAACTGTTGCCACTGATAAACACTATGTTTATCGAGCCGAACCCGGCGCCAGTCAAGGCGGCACTGGCCCTGGAAGGCTTGATCAACAGCGAATTGCGCGCGCCGATGCAAGCTGCCAGCGAGGCGGCGGTCAGGCGCTTGCAGCAGGTGTGCAAGCTAGCCGGCTGATGTGCCAAGAAACAGACACGCGGCGAGCCGCCCGGTTGCGAGCCGTGCGATCCAGGCCTATGGTCCAAGGCATGCCTTGCACTTTGTTGTCCCACCTACGATTCCCGTAACAGGTGACACCATGCCCAGCCTGTCCCGCCCCGCCGTGCTCGACCTGATCGGCAACACGCCGCTGGTTCGGGTCAGTCGCTTCGACACCGGCCCCTGCACACTGTTTCTCAAGCTTGAATCCCAAAACCCAGGCGGCTCGATCAAGGACCGCATTGGCCTGGCCATGATCGACGCCGCCGAACGCGACGGCCGCCTGCGCCCCGGCGGCACCATCATTGAGGCCACCGCCGGCAACACCGGCCTGGGCCTGGCGCTGGTGGGCCGGGCCAAGGGCTACCGCGTGGTCCTGGTGGTGCCCGACAAGATGTCCACGGAAAAGGTGCTGCACCTCAAGGCCATGGGCGCCGAGGTGCATATCACCCGCTCGGACGTGGGCAAGGGCCATCCCGAGTATTACCAGGACGTCGCCGCGCGCCTGGCGAAAGGCATTGCCGGTTCATTCTTCGCCGACCAGTTCAACAACCCCGCCAACCCCCTGGCCCACGAGACCGGCACCGCCCCGGAAATCTGGGCGCAAACGGCGCACGACCTGGACGCGATCGTGGTGGGCGTCGGCTCGGCCGGCACCCTCACCGGCCTGACCCGCTTCTTCAAGCACGTGCAACCGGAACTGGAAATGGTGCTGGCCGATCCGGTGGGCTCGGTGATGGCCGAATACAGCCGCAGCGGCACCCTGCCAACACCCGGCTCGTGGGCCGTGGAAGGCATTGGCGAAGACTTCATCCCTTCGATTGCCGACCTGTCCAGCGTGCGCCACGCCTACTCCATCAGCGATGCAGAAAGCTTCGACCACGCCCGCCAACTGCTCAAGGCCGAAGGCATTCTCGGCGGTTCATCCACTGGCACCCTGTTCGCCGCCGCCTTGCGCTACTGCCGCGAACAGACCTCGCCCAAGCGCGTGGTCACCTTTGTCTGCGACACCGGCACGCGCTACCTGTCGAAGGTCTACAACGACCAGTGGATGAACGACGCCGGCCTGCTGCAATACAAGCACTACGGCGACCTGCGCGACCTGATCGCGCGCCGCTTCGAAGACGGCCGCGTGATCAGCGTAAGCCCCGATGACACCTTGCTCACCGCCTTCCAGCGCATGCGCCTGGCAGATGTCTCGCAACTGCCGGTGCTGGTGGACGGCCGTGAACTGGTGGGCGTGATCGACGAATCCGACATCCTGCTGGGCATACACCATGACGCTGCGGATTTCGGCATGGTGGTTGCCAGCGCCATGACCGGTCGCCTTGAAACCCTCGCCCCCAGTGCCAGCCTCGCCGAACTCCAGGAAGAACTGGATCGTGGCCTGGTGGCAATCATTGCCGACGCCTCCGGCTTCCATGGCCTGATCACCCGCGTCGATCTGCTCAACCATCTACGGAGAACCCTTGCATGAGCCTGCCCGATAAAAGCGCGTTTGCCACCCGTGTGATCCACGCCGGGCAAAGCCCCGACCCGACCACGGGCGCGCTGATGCCACCGATCTACGCCAACTCCACCTACCTGCAAGACAGCCCCGGCGTGCACAAGGGCTTCGATTACGGGCGCTCCCACAACCCCACGCGGTTTGCCCTGGAGCGTTGCGTGGCGGATCTGGAAGGTGGCACCCAGGCGTTTGCCTTCGCCTCCGGGCTGGCCGCGATTTCCACGGTGCTGGAGTTGCTGGACGCCGGCGCCCACATCGTCTCCGGCAATGACTTGTATGGCGGCACCTTCCGCCTGTTCGACAAGGTGCGCCAACGCAGCGCCGGGCACCGTTTCAGCTTTGTGGATTTAAGCGATGTGTCAGCGTTCGAAGCCGCATTGCAGGACGATACGCGTATGGTCTGGGTCGAGACGCCCAGCAACCCGTTGCTCAGCCTCACCGACCTCAGCGCCATCGCGCGTATCTGCCGGGCGCGGGGGATTATCTGCGTGGCCGACAACACCTTCGCCAGCCCGTGGATTCAGCGGCCGCTGGAGTTGGGGTTCGACGTGGTGGTGCATTCCACCACCAAGTACCTCAACGGCCACTCGGATGTGATCGGCGGCATTGCCGTGGTTGGCGACAACCCTGAACTGGCGGAACGCGTGGGTTTCCTGCAGAACTCCGTGGGCGCCATCGCCGGGCCGTTCGACGCTTTCCTTACCCTGCGCGGCGTGAAAACCCTGGCCCTGCGCATGGAGCGCCATTGCAGCAACGCACTCGACCTGGCCACCTGGCTGGAGCAACAGCCGCAAGTCTCGCGGGTTTACTACCCCGGCCTGGCTTCCCACCCACAGCACGCACTGGCCCGCCGGCAAATGCGCGGGTTTGGCGGGATGATTTCGGTGGATTTGAACACCGACCTGGCGGGCGCCACACGCTTCCTGGAAAACGTAAAGATTTTCGCCCTGGCCGAAAGCCTGGGAGGCGTGGAAAGCCTGATCGAGCACCCGGCGATCATGACCCATGCGAGCATCCCCGCCGCCACCCGCGCGCAGCTCGGGATTGGCGATGGGTTGGTGCGGTTGTCGGTGGGGGTTGAGGATGTGGAGGATTTGCGCGCGGACCTGGCCCAGGCCCTGGCACATATCTAAAGCTAGTCGCCGATCAAAAATGTGGGAGCGGGCTTGCTCGCGAAAGCGGTGGATCAGTGAACCTATCTTTGACTGACACACCGCATTCGCGAGCAAGCCCGCTCCCACACTAGCCCGCATTCACAGGGAGAATTGCGTCAAGCTGAGGTAACGTTCGCCCGCGCCGCATGCAGCTTCTTGTAGCTCTCAATCAAGCGCTGATGCCGATCCAGCCCTTCCAGCTTCATGCTGGTCGGCGTCAAACCATGGAACCGCACACTGCCATTGACCGAGCCAATCACCGCGTCCATCCGCTCATTGCCAAACATGCGGCGGAAGTTGGCTTCGTAATCCGCCAGTTCCAGGTCGTCGTCCAGTTCCATCTCCAGCACCGCATTCATCGCCTGGTAGAACAGGCCACGATCGGCGGTGTTGTCGTTGTATTGCAGGAACATCTCTACGCACTCCTTGGCTTCCTCATGTTGCTGCAAGGCGAGGAAGATCAGCAGCTTCAATTCGAGGATGGTCAACTGGCCCCAGGCCGTGTTGTCGTCGAACTCGATGCCGATCAAGGTGGTGATGTCGGTGTAGTCGTCCAGCTCGCTTTCGATCAGGCGCTCCACCAGGGCGTTGAGTTCGGCATCGTCAAGGCTGTGCAGGTTGAGGATGTCGGCACGGAAAAACAGCGCCTTGTTGGTGTTGTCCCAGATCAGGTCATCCACCGGATAGATTTCCGAGTAGTCCGGCACGAGGATGCGGCAGGCGGTGGCGCCGAGGTGTTCGTACACCGCCATATAGGACTCTTTGCCCATGCCTTCCAGAATGCCAAACAGGGTCGCGGCTTCCTGCGCATTGGAGTCGGCGCCTTCACCGGAGAAGTCCCATTCGACAAATTCGTAGTCCGACTGCGCGCTGAAGAAGCGCCACGACACCACACCGCTGGAATCGATGAAGTGCTCGACGAAGTTGTTCGGTTCGGTCACCGCCTGGCCTTCAAAGGTCGGCGCCGGCAGATCGTTCAAGCCTTCGAAGCTGCGACCTTGCAGCAGCTCGGTAAGGCTGCGCTCCAGCGCTACTTCCAGGTTTGGGTGCGCGCCAAACGAGGCGAACACGCCGCCAGTGCGCGGGTTCATCAGGGTCACGCACATCACCGGGAACTCACCGCCCAGGGATGCATCCTTGACCAGCACCGGGAAACCCTGGGCCTCCAGGCCCTGGATACCGGCGAGGATCCCCGGGTACTTGGCCAGCACGTCGGCCGGGACATCCGGCAGGGCGAATTCGCCTTCGATGATTTCGCGCTTCACCGCCCGCTCGAAAATCTCCGACAGGCACTGCACCTGGGCTTCGGCCAAGGTGTTGCCGGCGCTCATGCCGTTGCTGAGGTAGAGGTTTTCGATCAGGTTGGACGGGAAGTACACCACCTCACCGTCGGACTGGCGCACGAACGGCAGTGACACGATGCCGCGCGCTTCGTTGCCCGAGTTGGTGTCGTACAAGTGCGAACCGCGCAGTTCGCCGTCGCGGTTGTAGACCTTCAGGCAGTAGGCATCGAGGATTTCCGCCGGCAGCTCATCCTGCGGGCCGGGCTGGAACCAGCGCTCATCCGGGTAATGCACGAACGGCGCGTTGGCCAGTTCTTCACCCCAGAATTGATCGTTATAGAAGAAGTTGCAGTTGAGCCGCTCGATAAACTCGCCCAACGCCGACGCCAAAGCGCCTTCCTTGGTCGCGCCCTTGCCGTTGGTAAAGCACATCGGCGAATGGGCGTCGCGGATATGCAGCGACCACACGTTGGGCACGATATTGCGCCACGACGCGATTTCAATCTTCATGCCCAGGCCGGCGAGAATCGCCGACATGTTGGCAATGGTCTGCTCCAGCGGCAGGTCCTTGCCCGCTATATAAGTGCCCGCTGCGGAGGTGGAATTGGGCATCAACAAGGCCTGGGCATCGGCGTCGAGGTTTTCCACTTCTTCGATGATGAACTCAGGACCGGCCTGCACCACTTTCTTCACGGTGCAACGGTCAATGGAACGCAGGATGCCCTGGCGATCTTTCTCGGAGATGTCCGCCGGCAATTCGACCTGGATCTTGAAGATCTGGTTATAGCGGTTTTCCGGGTCAACGATGTTGTTCTGTGACAGGCGAATATTGTCCGTGGGGATATCGCGGGTGGAGCAATACAACTTCACGAAGTACGCCGCACACAACGCCGACGAAGCCAGGAAGTAATCGAACGGCCCCGGTGCCGAACCATCGCCTTTGTAGCGAATGGGCTGGTCGGCAATAACCGTGAAGTCGTCGAACTTGGCTTCAAGTCGAAGGTTGTCGAGAAAGTTGACCTTGATTTCCATGCGGGCACACCAGAATAACGGCTAAACAAAAATGGCCGCCATTATGAGGTTTTTCCTCGGGAAGTTTCAGGCTTTTGACCAATGGCTGGCGAAATAGCCAATGTAGATTAATCTTTTCCCAGCTGAGGCCGATTGGCTGAGTGCAACCAGGGAGTAGTCGGAATGCGCAACAACCAGCCAGTAACACAGCGCGAGATTTCACTCGCGCCTCAGCAAAAACTTATTTCCGCCACCGACGTTAGAGGTGTGATCACCTACTGCAACGACGCCTTCGTTGAAATCAGCGGTTTTGAACGCGCCGACCTGATCGGCGCACCGCAAAATATCGTGCGTCACCCCGATGTACCACCCGCGGTTTTCGCGCACATGTGGAGTGCGCTCAAGCAGGGCCTGCCGTGGATGGGCATCGTCAAGAACCGCTCCAAGACCGGCGACCACTATTGGGTCAACGCCTATGTCACGCCGATCTTCGACGGCAGCACGGTGGTCGGTTTCGAATCGGTACGGGTCAAGCCCAGCGCCGATGAGATCCGGCGCGCCCAGGCGCTGTACCGGCGTATCAGCGCCGGCAAACCCGGCGTGCCACGCCAGGACGCGTGGCTGCCAGCGGCGCTGAACTGCGTGCCCTACGTGGCAACCGGCGTAGCCGGGAGCCTGGCGGGCCTGTTGCTCAGTGCGCCTCTCGCCCTGGCCGTGGCCGTCGCCGTGGCGATACCGGTCGGCGTGCTTTGCGCGCGTATGCGCCAGGCCAGTACCTTGCACTTGTTGCGCGGCGTGGAGCCTTCGACGTCAGACGCGTTGATCGCGCAGATGTACAGCGACGCCCGTGGCCCCCAAGGGCGCCTGGAAACCGCGTTCCTCAGCCAGGCCGCGCGCCTGAAAACCTGCCTCACGCGCCTGCAGGACAGCGCCGAACAACTCAGCGCCCTCGCCGGCCAATCCGATCAGTTGGCCAGCGCCAGCGCCCAAGGCCTGGACCGCCAGCGCGTGGAAACCGAACAAGTCTCGGCAGCCGTCAACCAGATGGCCGCCACCACCCAGGAAGTCGCCAGCCACGTGCAGCGCACCGCCGATGCCACCCAGCAAGCCAACGCCCTCACCGGACGCGGCCGCGAGGTGGCACGCGATACTCGCGAAGCCATCGAGCGCCTGTCCGCCGTGGTCGGCGAAACCGGGGTGACCGTCGCCCAATTGGCCCGCGACAGCGACGAAATCGGCAGCGTGGTGGACGTGATCAAAGGCATTGCCGATCAAACCAACCTGCTGGCCCTCAACGCCGCCATCGAAGCGGCTCGCGCCGGCGACATGGGCCGAGGCTTTGCGGTGGTGGCCGACGAAGTGCGCCAACTGGCCCAACGCACCTCACAATCCACCACGCAGATCCATGCGTTGATCACGCAATTGCAGGCGTCCTCCAACAACGCCGTACACAGCATGGAAAACGGCCAGCGCCAAGCCCAGGAAGGCGTGGCGTGGGTGCTGGAGGCGGACCAGGCACTCGTTGGCATCAGCGAGGCCGTGTCGCACATCACCGACATGACCACGCAAATCGCCGCCGCCACCGAGGAGCAGAGCGCGGTGGCCGAGGAAATCAGCCGCAATATCACCACTATTGCCGGGCTGGCTGACCAGACGTCTATCCAGGCTCATCAGTCCACCGACTTGAGCAAAGAACTGACCAATACCGCGGCCACCCAATACGCGTTGGTCGCCCGCTTCAATCGCTGAGCCCTTCCCTTCACGCGCCCTTTTACAGGGCGCCTTTGCATGCGCTAACGTCCACGTCTGTCTCTTGCGGATGCCAGCGCCATGTCCATCGCCGATAACCTCCTCGCCTTTACCTTCGCCGCCACGCTGCTGACGCTTACACCTGGGCTCGACACTGCATTGGTGCTCAGGACCGCCACGGTGGAAGGCAAGCGCCAGGCCTTGCAGGCCACACTCGGGATCAACGCAGGCTGCCTGCTGTGGGGCGCGGCCGTGGCGTTCGGTTTGGGGGCGCTGATTGCGGTCTCGGAAGTGGCCTTCAACCTGCTCAAATACTGCGGCGCGGCTTACCTGGCCTGGCTGGGGCTGAACATGCTGCTGCGTCCACGGCGCTCGCTGGCGTCAGCCGAGGTGGAGGGCAAAACCGGCGGCAACTGGTTTGTCAAAGGCATGCTGGGCAATGTGCTGAACCCCAAGGTGGGGATCTTCTACGTGTCGTTCCTGCCGCAGTTCATTCCCCAAGGCCAATCGCTGATCGCCTGGACCTTTGGCCTGGTGAGCATCCATGTGGTGCTGGGGCTGGCGTGGTCGCTGGTGTTGATCGGCGCCACTCAGCCGCTGTCCGGGTTCTTGCGCCGGGAAAAGGTCATCCAGTGGATGGACCGTACCACCGGGATGATCTTTGTGTTGTTTGCCGCGAAGTTGGCGTTGAGCCGGCGCTAGTGCGTTGAGCTCAGGAGAACACGCGCACGATCACCAGCAGCAATACCCCGAATGCGCCAGCGCAGACCAGGTTCAGCTTGGCGTTATGGCGGTCCAGCTTGCTGTCGATCGACTCGAGCAAGGTGTGAATATCGCCGGGATTTGCCGGTGGTGCGCTTTTCGCATCCGTAGCGGTGACATCGCCGTGAGCGGCCAGGATGCTGCCGCCGACACCGCCGCATGCGATGGATAGCAGCAAGACCACGGTATCGATGGTATTGGCGGTGATAAATACAGAAGGCGGCACATCGACCTTGCACGTACCAGATGCGTGAGTCAGCTCAAGCGCGCACTTCACGTACTCCGCGACGCCAAACTTGTAGACCATCGACGTGATCACGCCCAGCCCGATAATCAATATCCCTTTACGCACGCGCAGGGTCTTCATATCCAGGAGCAGGCCGAACAGCAGTACGGCGACCACACACAGAAAGCCACCCGTAGCCAGTGGCCACTCACTGATGGACACGGTTTTCGCGTACACAACAATCGCAACCACCACGCAAAAAAGAACAGCCCATTCCCACGTTTTGAACCACTGCTGCATCTTCATGAGCGCTTCCTTGCCGAATTTTGGGCGCGCAGTTTAACGACAAACGGTGATGCCGGTTGGCCAGCCTATAAAAAAACGCTATGGTCGCGCCTTTTGCAACAGGTCTACAGCGAGGGAATGCGATGGGCTTTTTAGATCGGTTGTTCGGTGGCCGCTTCACTATGCCGCCACCCGATGAAACAAACGCCAGCCATGCAGCGATCATGCGCGAGATGCGCTCGCCCGAATCTGTGGCGCAAAAACAGGCACTCAAGGTGTTCACCGAAACCCTTCTGGCGCGTGTGCCTGAGGCAGAAAGCGCGAGGCTCGTGCGCCGCGTCCTGCGTAAATATGCCGTGAACCAAGCCCCCGCCAGCGCATTGACCGAAGGTTTGCTCGACACCTCCAGAGGTCAAAAGCTCGCCGACCTTGCCTTGCTCGGCGTCGATTGGCGTGGCTTCGACGTGTTTGAATACCAGGCGCCGTACCTTGTGGCGGCCAGCGGTGTGCAAACGCCCTACCACTATGAACACACCGGCACCCGGCCGATGCTGGAAGTGCTGGTGAGCTTTGATCAGTGGCTCACCGGTTTCGACAAACGCTACCTGCACCTGGACTCAGGCGATGACGATTACGTCGGGTTTATCGTGGATGCCGACCGCGTTGAGTACACCCTCGAATTGGCCCGCCAGGCAGGCCTGAGCGTGAGCATCGGTACCGATCATGAGTGAAGCCGTCGCGCCAACACCGCGCAATTACTTGATCCGCCACTGGCGCGGCGAGTTCTCGCTGGCCCACTCATTCTGGATCAACGAAGTGTTGCTCAGCCTGGTGTGCCTGCTCGCGACATCGCCGCTGTACTTCCTGCTGGTGCGCAACCCGCCAAGCCCCACCGGCTTGCTGATGATGGGCGTGCCGTTCATGGGCGCCGCGCTGGCCGTCACACTCTGGCAAGGGGTGGGCGTGTGGCGTTCGGCCCGGCACCACCGCCAGCGCGGCGGCAAGTCCCGCTGGGTCACCGTGGTGCGCATACTGGTGATCGTCGGCGCGGTGCAGACGGCTTACTCGTTGTTCGATGTGGTCCCCGCGTTCAAGGCGGCGTTGCGCCTGGCCATGGATCCCAATGCGCTGCCCTCCTATCGCATTACCGCACTCAGCGACACTGAATTGGAATTCAACGGCGGCATCGCGCCCGGCAGCTTTTCAGCCTTCGAGCAGGCAGTGGCGGACCACCCCAACGTCACCACAATCCAACTGGACAGCCCGGGCGGCCTGTTCGGCGAAGCCCGGGCCATCGCGCGGCTCATCGAAGACAAGGGCCTGAACACCTATACCAACCACGAGTGCGTGAGTGCCTGCGCGTTGGTGTTCATGTCCGGCAAGCAGCGTTTGCTCGGTGCTGAGGGCAAGCTGGGCTTTCATGCCGCGACGCTGTTCGAATCGGGCGAGGCATCAACGGCCGTCGTCGAGCAGTATCGTGATGCCCTGCTCAAACACGGCGCCTCCAGGCAGTTCGTCGACAAAGTGCTGGCGACCGGCCGTGAAGACATGTGGTTCCCCGACATCACTGAACTCAAGCATGAGCACATCATTACCGCCACCGTAGATAGCCGGGACTTCACCGATGCGCGCCTGGCGAGGCTGCGGGAACCCGGACAACTGGACGCCCACCTGCGCAAGTATTTCCAGCTCAACACCCTGGCCGAAGACGCGCCTGCGCAGTACGAGGTGGAAAAAGCCAAGGCACAAAAAGCCCTGGATAAGGCCTCAACTTTTACCGCGTTCGATAAGCTCACGCGGGATCACGACACCTGGCTGATCCAGGAAGCCCTGCGCAAGGCCCCTGCCCCGCAACTGTTGCGATTCTGGCAAGCCCAGGCGGCGCTCGTGAACGCCGTGGGGCAAGGCGACGAGCAGATTTGCGCGTTCTACCTCAGCGGCGTCTACCCCGGGGGTTACAGCGCAATGCCAGACACCTTGCTTGCGCTGTTCACGGCCACACGGGACAGCCGACGCGAACTGGTCAAGGCCGCCGCCGAGGTCACGGGTGACGTGACCCCGACCGCCCAGGCCCGGGCCGATCTGAACCGCGTGTTCACCCACGCCGAGCCCGGCACCTACGACGCCTATCGAAACCCGACCCAACATGCCCCCGCTGAGGTGTGCAAAGCCCACCAAGAGCTGTACCGCCGAGTGCTCGCGTTGCCGAATCCAACGCGTGTCGCCGAGGCGTTTCGACTAGTGCCAGGGTACACGCGCTGAGTGGGGTCAGATGCCTGCGTCTTGCAGCATCTGGAGCAGCGCTTCAGGCCAGACCGTGTCGCTGGTGGTGCTCAGGTCGCTGACGGACCACCAATGGTGATCGGCCATGACTTTGGTTTCTGACAGGGTCCACTCGGCTTTTGACAGCGCGGTGCTGGGCGCGTGCACGACAAAATATTTCTCGATGGCCAGCACTGTTTCGCCACAGGGCAGCATCAAGACAACGCGGCGGTCGGCCACGCATACGCCAACGCTATTGCATACAAGGCCAGTCTCTTCGCGCAGTTCGCGTATCGCTGCGGCTTCGAAGGTTTCTCCCTCTTCAACACCGCCGCCGGGAGTGGCCCAGTAGTTTTGCCCGGCCAAGGCGCCGTCCTTGTGCACAAAGCGGAACAGCAGCACTTCGTGGGCGGGGCTGATCACCAAGAGCCGCGAAGCCTTGCGCTCACGCATTGGCCGGTGCCTCCAGCAGTTGCGCCAGAGCCTTGCGCAGCGGGCCGTGCAGCGCCTCGGCGTAGGGCGGCGCGTTTTTCCAGTCGTAAAACCAGGCCGGCATCCGCCGCTTGTCGTCGGGCTCCGAGGCATAACGCGGGAAGATATGGCAATGCAGTTCCGGCTCGGAATTGCCGAGGATCTCGTAGTTCATGCGCAAGGCATCGGTGGCTTGCAGCACGGCGTCGCCGAGGCGCGCCATGTCCAGCAAGTACGTGGCGCGGGCTTGCGCATCCAGGTCGTTGAGGCTGGCCACCACCGGGTCGGGCAACAACAGACAGTACCCCGGCAGAAATTGCACATCGCCCATCACCGCCCAGCCTGAGGCCATGCGGCAGATAACCTTGTCATTGGCACCGTTGCGAGCCAGTTCTACGCGTTCCGTGATGAGCGCCATGTCATGTCCTTGATCAAGATGAGGTGCAGGCGGCATCTTACCCGGCACGACTGCCCGGAAAACAGGCAAACCCACGTTAGGACAATACGCGATAAGACTTGTAGACAAAAAATCGCTAAAGGTTCTCGACCTACAGGCCGACATAGCGGTGATAGCAAATCGCCGCCTCCCACCCTGACGCGACGATTTGGCCGCCCTCCCCGCTGATGGTCGTCTCGATGAAAATAAAAAATAAGCTGGTCCTTGCTTTCGTTTCCGTCGCTTTTATCCCGGTCAGCCTGGTTGCGGTGATCTCCGTCATGAACACGCGGACCCAGGCGGTCGACCAATTCATCGATGGCAGCACCCGGGAAATACGCCAGATCGATGGCAACATCCGGCAGTTTTTCGACGGCACGACGCAGAACGTCGATCAATTGTCCGCCGATCCTGTATACACTTCCGTGAACACCCTCAAGGATTACCAACCCGCCAACGCCGCCAGCCAGCCGATGCCGGCCGAGGCGCAACAGGTGATCGAGCACTTTGCGCGCTATGGCGCGACGCACCCCGCCGCTGCGATCCTGTCCATCGGCCTGGAAGACGGCACCTACGCCAAATGGCCCGATGACCCGCAACTGGCCAAATATGACCCGCGCACGCGCCCTTGGTACAAGGCGGCAATGGCCAGCCCCGGCAAGACCGTGCGCACCCCGGCGTATTACTACGACAAAGACGATGTAGCACTGGTGGGCACCGCGCGCGCGTTGCTGGACAACACCGGCAAGGCCAAGGGCGTGTTTGTGGTCAGCGTCTCGCTGAAGAATCTCACCGAGCTGGTCAAGAGCATCAAGCTCGGTGAAAGCGGCTACGTGATGCTGATCGAAGACGGCGTGGTGCTGGTGGACCCGCGCGACAACGCGCACAACTTCAAGCCCCTCAAAGACCTTGGCGAGCCCTACGCACAATTGGCCAATACCGCCCAGGGTTCCACCGAAGTGGTGATCAATGGCGTGCGCTACATGGCCAATATCTGGACCTCGCCCGGCCTGGGCTGGCGGTATGTCGGCCTGATCGAATACAGCGAAGTGATGGCCGAGGCCACGCGCATGACCTACCTCACCAGCGCGATCGTCGCGGTGCTGGTGCTGATCTTCGGGCTGGTGGCGGCAGCGTTCTCCAAGGTCATCGTCAAACCCATCGGCCAGGTCAGCACCGGCTTGCAGTCCATCGCCCAGGGTGAAGGCGACTTGCGCCATGAGCTGCACGTGCAGGGCAAGGACGAAACCGCCGAACTGGCCGGCTGGTTCAACAAATTTCTCGCGGCGATCCGCCAGCTGATCCAGCACATCGGCGCCGCATCGGCCAATCTGCAGGATGCTTCACGGGTCAACAGTGAAGTGGCTAATAATATGAACGACGCTGCGGGGCGCCAGCGCGAGGCGGTGGAATTGGTCTCTACGGCGTTCAACGAGATGGTCGCCACGGCCAACGAAGTTGCCCGCTCGTGCAGCGGCGCAGCCGAGTCAGCCGAGAACGGCCATCGCCGCGTCGCCGAAGGCAAACAGCAGATCGAAGTGACCACCGACAACGTCAACCGCCTGGGCCGTCGCCTGACCGAATCGTCCCAGGCCATGGTCGAACTGGAAGCCGGCAGCCGCAGCATTAACCAGATCCTCGGCACCATCCGCGCCATTGCCGAACAGACCAACTTGCTGGCCCTCAACGCCGCCATCGAAGCCGCCCGGGCCGGCGATCAAGGCCGTGGTTTTGCCGTGGTAGCCGACGAGGTACGGGCCTTGGCCAAGCGCACATCGGACTCCACCGGCGAGATCGAAAACCTGCTCGGCACCCTGGAAACCAAGACCCAGGAAGTCACCCAGAAAATGGGCAGTTGCCTGGACCTGTCGCGCGCCAGCGTGTCGTCCATCGAAAGCGCGCGGGACAGCTTCGAGGGCATCCAATTGTCGGTCAACGAAATCCGCGACCAGAACCTGCAGATCTCGGCCGCCGCCGAGGAACAACACAGCGTAGCGGAAGAGATCAACCGGCATATCCAGCAGATCTACGACGAAGCGCGACTGGTGGAAAGCCTGGCGAACTCGGCACAGGACGACTCGGGTCGGCTGTCGAACCTGTCGGATGAGTTGAATGGGTTGGTGGGGCGGTTCAAGTCCTGAGCCTTGCGCCGATCCTCTGTGGGAGCAGAGGTTTCGCCTGTGCCACCGTCTTCGCAGGCAAGCCAGCTCCCACATTTTGAACGGTGTACACCTGCACCCACCTGCAAACCCAATCCCCTGTGGGAGCTGTCGAGCTCTAGCGAGGCTGCGAAAGCGGTGGGTCAGGCAACGGAGATTTCGCCTGTGCCGCCGTCTTCGCAGGCAAGCCAGCTCCCACATTTTGGACGGTGTACACCTGCCCCCACCTGCAAACCCAATCCCCTGTGGGAGCTGTCGAGCTTTAGCGAGGCTGCGAAAGTGGCGGGTCAGGCAACGGAGATTTCGCCTGTGCCGCCGTCTTCGCAGGCAAGCCAGCTCCCACATTTTGAACTGAGTACACCTGCACCCACCTGCAAACCCAATCCCCTGTGGGAGCTGTCGAGCTTTAGCGAGGCTGCGAAAGCGGTGGGTCAGGCAATAGAGGTTTCGCCTGTGCCACCGCAATCACATCGCCGGGCGATGCACCTCAATCACCAACCCCTCCTCCTCACTCGGCACACAAAAGTGACGAGTAATCAGGTCGAACTCAGCATCGGTTGCCGCAAAATCATGCTCGCCGCGGGCATTCCTGGCATGCAGCCGGGCGCGACACGTCGCATCGTCCAGTTCCAGGTAGTGCAGGCAATGCGGCACCTGGGCCGTCTGCGCCAGGCCGCGCAGCCATTCGCGGTTGGCCAGAGTGTTGGCCGGAAAGTCCAGCACCACGTTGACCCCCGATTGCAGCAGGCGGATCACCAGTGGCCCCAGCACGCCGCGGATACGCTGGGCGCTGCGCAGGTAGTCCGCAATGGCGAGGATTTCCCCCGGATAGAGCTGTGCCAACCAATGGTCTTCGCTGAGCACAATGGCGGCGTGCTCCGCAGCGAGGCGGTTGGCGAGCGTGGATTTACCGGAGGCGATCTTGCCGCAGAGCAGGTGCAGGGTAGGCATGGAGACGTTTCCTTGTGTCGGTCACAGAGCATGCCCGGCGATGCGTGGCCGGGCAACACTCTTCAATCCCTGGACTATGCTCAAGCAGCCATTGGGAGCGCAGTGCGTCCGAAGGCACTGAGAGCGGTGGCGCCTGCCGCCAGCCATGGCCTTTTGGATAGGAAGTCCTATGACCAGACAGACAAGCGTATTGGGCCTGATCGCCCTGCTCCCCCTGGCCTTGGCCCACGCCGACGATGGCGGCATCAGCTTCTGGCTGCCCGGCCAGTTCGGCGCACTCGCCGCCGCCCCGGTCACCCCGGGCTGGAGCCTGCCGCTGATCTACTACCACGTCAAAGCCAGCGATAACAAAAACAAGGCCTTCCCACGCGGCGGGCGTACCGTGGTCGGGCTGGATGCGGAGGCGGACCTGCTCTTCGCCAGCCCCACCTACACCTTTGAAACGCCAGTGCTGGGTGGCGCCCAGGCAGCGATTTCAGCGGTGGGAGCGGTGGCGCGCTCCGAAGCCAGTATCGATGCAACGGTGACCGGCCCGCGCGGCCGCTCGTTCTCCGGCGGAACCAACGACAGCCTCAAGGGCGGCAGCGACCTTTATCTGCTCGGCACCCTGAAATGGAACCACGGCGTGCACAACTTCATGGCCTACACCATGGGCAACATTCCCATCGGCGCCTATGACCCGGATCGCCTGGTGAATATCGGCCTGGGCCACGCCGCCCTGGATGCCGGCGGTGGCTACACCTACTTCGACAAGACCAACGAGTTTTCCGCCGTGGCCGGCATGACCTACAACTGGGAAAACACCGACACCCGCTACCAGAACGGCATCGACGCCCACCTCGACCTGAGCGCCTCGCACTTCTTCACCTCACAAACCCTGGTCGGCCTGGTCGGCTACTACTTCGAACAAGTCACCGGCGACAGTGGCAGCGGCGCGACGCTGGGGGATTTCAAATCACGGGTCGCCGGGATTGGCCCGCAGGCCGGGCATTTCTTCAAGGTGAGCGATGAGTTGTGGTACGCCAATATCAAGGGCTACTACGAGTTCGACGCCAAGAACCGCCCCGATGGCTGGAACATGTGGGTGTCGCTGGTCATCCCTCTGAATGGCAAGAAATGACCGCCGTCAAGCCAGGCGCCGCTGCCAATGTTCGTAGAACGCCAGTGATGCGACGTTCTTATCCTTGGCCTCCAGCATGATGTCGAAACGGTCGAGAAACTGCAGCGCGTAGTCATTGGTCCAGCGGTTCCACATCTGCGCGCTATGGCCGTACAAATCGCGTTTGGACACCACCTGCATCAGCGCATCCATTTCCAGCTTGTGGTCCGCGTCAAAGCCCAACTCTTGCAAGCTCTCCTGCGGCTGGGAGTAATGCATCGTCGGGCGCACCCCGCGCCAACTGTCGATGACTCGCGCGACTCGTTCCGAGTGGGGGTCGATGTAGTCGTTTTCGTTGATCCAGCAGTGGTGGATATCCAGCACCACCGGCGCCAGGTCGGCGACTTGCAGGCAGTGGTCGAGGCCGTAGGTCTTCTCGTCGTTCTCGAAGGTGATGCAATTACGCGCCACTTGCGACAAGCGCGCCCACACCGCACGCGTGCCCTCCACCCCCAGGCGGCCGGCGATGTGCACATTGCACTTGAGGTCCTGGAACTGCCGGCCATAGCCCATCATACGGATCATGTCAGCGTGGTATTCGAATTCGGCCAGACTGTTTTCCACCACGCCGGGGTTTTCCGAGCCGAGCACGCAATATTGCCCAGGGTGAAACGACAGGCGGATATCCGCCCCCCGCGCCAGTTCGCCGATGGCGGCAAAACCCTCGATCAACTGCTGCGCGATGGCCGGGTCCTGGTACACCGCGGCGACTTTCGGGTGGCTGTAGAACGGCAACAAATCGCTGCTCAGGCGCAGCATGCGCAAGGTCGGCGGCAACCCGGCGACGTAGCGCAGCAGGTGCAATTGCGCGGCGAGGTTATGGGTGACCACTTCCACCAGCTTGGCGCGGGCCACTTTGGGCGTGACCCCGTCCATCCAGCGCAGGGTGGTGGTACGCGGGTTGTACGGGCCTTCGATCAACTTCAGGGCACTGGCCGAGAGCAGGCGTTCGGGATGCTTGTATTGGCATGCAAAGCCGATGCGTGGATGAGTCATGGGAGTGCCTGGCGGAGATAAGGACGGGATGATACGGGGTTAGGTGCGACGCAACCCAGGAGGTTCAGTGGATTTGTCCATTGACATGCTTGCCTAAGGCAACAATATAATTGCCAAGGGCAACTATATGGACTCCATCATGTCTTCCACCTCCCTTGTCGAACGCGCCGGCATCATCCGTGGCTTCAATCGTTTCTACACGCACCAGATCGGTGTATTGCAGGAACACCTGCTGCAAAGCGCCTTCTCGCTCACCGAAATCCGCGTGATGTACGAGCTGTCTTCCCGTGGCGACCTGACCAGCGCCGATCTGTGCCAGATGCTCGGCCTGGATGCGGGCTACCTGAGCCGGCTGATCAGCGGGCTCGAAAGGCAAGGCCTGATCCAGAAGGTCCGCTCCACCACCGACGCCCGCGCAGTACAACTGCACCTCAGCGACCTCGGCCGCTCGGTATTGACGCCCCTGGAGCAAAAGACCCAGGACGAAGTGATCGCCTTGCTGGAGGCCCTGCCCGAACCGCAACAGCAGCAACTGACCGCCGCCATGCAGCGTATCCAGACCCTGCTGCAAGGCACGCCGCCCAGATTCCTGCTGCGCGATCCGCAGCCTGGCGACATGGGCCTGGTGGTGCAGCGCCAGTCCGCCCTTTATGCGCGTGAGTACCACTGGAATTGGGAGTTTGAAGCGTTGGTGGCGGAGATCGTCGCCAAGTATTTGCGCGAATTTGACCCGAGCTGCGAGCGCTGCTGGATCGCGGAAAAGGACGGCGAGGTGGTGGGATCGGTGTTTGTGGTGCGCCATGACGACAGCACCGCCAAGCTGCGCATGCTCTACGTGGATGCCAGCGCGCGTGGCATGGGCATCGGCCAGCGCCTGGTGGATGAGTGCCTGCGGTTCGCCCGGCACGCCGGCTATAAACGCATGGTGCTGTGGACGATGAGCGCGCTGGTGGATGCACGCAAGCTGTACCAGAAGGCGGGGTTTGAATTGGTTGAAGAGGAGCCCACTGCAAGCTTCGGGAAAGAATTGATCAGCCAGACCTGGGCGCGGGACCTGTGAAACATTCCCGCGCTGCCGGCAGCGCGGGAAGCTTCGCATTAAAGGTCAGTGATTTCCTTGTGGCGTGGCACCAGCGTCTTCATCACGCTCCAGGCCACCAGGTACGCCAGTGCACAGATCGCGAACATGATCATGTAGCCAGTGTGGATATCGTTGATCGACTTGTAGTAGTCGAACACCCAGCCGCCGATCTTGGTCATCACCACGCCGCCCAGGCCACCGGCCATGCCGCCAATGCCGACCACCGAGGCCACGGTTTTCTGCGGGAACATGTCGGACACGGTGGTGAAGATATTGCACGACCACGCCTGGTGCGCTGAAGCGCCTACGCCGATCAGCAACACCGGCACCCAGAAGCTGATATAGCCCAACGGCTGCGCCAGCAACACCACCAGCGGGAACAGCGCGATGATCAACATCGCCTTCATGCGCCCGTCATACGGCGCATCGCCCCGGGCCATGAAGTAGCTGGGGAACCAGCCGCCACCGATGCTGCCGACCATGGTCATGCTGTACAGCACCGCCAGCGGCATCACGATATCGGCGCCTTTCATGCCGTATTGCGCCGCCAGGTACGTAGGCAGCCAGAACAGGAAGAACCACCACACGCCGTCGGTCATGAACTTGCCGAAGGCAAATGCCCACGTCTGACGGTAGGTCAGCAGCTTGAACCACGAGACTTTTTTCTCCACGGCTCCGGTAGGCGCCGGGGTGAACGGCTGTACGGTCTCGTCACTGCGGATGTAGGCCAGTTCCGCCGCCGACAGGCGCTTTTGCTGCTCGGGTTTCTCGTAGAGCGCGATCCACACCGCCACCCATACAAAACCCAGCGCACCAATCACGATAAACGCCGCTTCCCAGCCCCAGAGGCCTGCAATCAACGGCACGCAAATCGGCGCCAGGATCGCACCGACGTTGGCCCCGGAGTTGAAAATGCCGGTGGCGAATGAGCGCTCTTTCTTGGGGAAGTACTCCGCCGTGGCCTTGATCGCAATCGGAAAGTTACCCGCCTCGCCAATCGCCAATACCGCACGGGACAGCATGAAACCGGCAATCGACACCGGAATCACCGCCAAGCCAATCGCCCCGCTGACGGCGGCGATGCCCTCGCCCATCGGCACCGAGAACGCATGCATGATGGCGCCCGTGGACCAGATGCCAATCGCCACCACATAAGCGGTCTTGGTGCCGATCTTATCGACCAGGCGCCCGGCAAACAGCATGGAGATGGCGTAGACAAACTGGAACACCGCCGCGATGTTCGCGTAGTCGGTGTTGCTCCAGCCAAACTGCGTGGACAGCTGTGGCGCCAGGAGGCTGAGCACCTGGCGGTCGAGGTAGTTGACGGTGGTGGCAAAGAACAGCATCGCGCAGATGGTCCAGCGATAGTTGCCTACCGCTTGGCCAACGCGCTGGGCGTTGATGGGCTCGTTCAAGTTCATGGCATCACTTTTTTATTTTTGTTAGGTAGGACATACGTTACGTCATATGTCGTCGTACAACTGTGACTTTTATAGCGGGCGTCCTACGGGCTGTCAATCTGAAAGATTGCGGTTTATTGAGGTATGTGATGCACAAGGCAAAAGCAGTTGTAGGATGACAATCCTGATTACTCCACGCACCGCTCAACTGTGGGAGCTGGCTTGCCTGCGATAGCGGTGGGTCAGCCTCAGATTTTTCACTGACAGACCGCCATCGCAGGCAAGCCAGCTCCCACCTGTTTTTGCGCAAGACAATAAAAAATGCCCCATCGGGTGAATTATTTCGTGTCCGCTTGTATCTGACCTTTCAGAGCGGTGCCATCGCGGCGATGGCACCTCCCCTGTTCAGATTTAGAGTGGCCCCCATGAAATCTCGCAAGAAACGTGTCAACCCCATCGGATTGAAAGACATCACCATTGTCGATGACACCAAGATGCGCAAGGCGATCACCGCCGCCGCATTGGGCAATGCCATGGAATGGTTCGACTTTGGCGTCTACGGGTTCGTCGCCTACGTGCTCGGCAAGGTGTTCTTCCCCGATGCCTCCCCCAGCGTGCAGATGATTGCCGCGCTGGGCACCTTCTCCGTGCCGTTCCTGATCCGCCCGCTGGGTGGCCTGTTCTTTGGTGCGCTTGGCGATAAATACGGGCGACAAAAAGTCCTCGCCGCCACCATCGTGATCATGTCCCTGAGCACCTTTGCCATCGGCCTGATCCCTGGTTACGCCACGATTGGCATCTGGGCACCGATCCTGCTGTTGCTGTGCAAAATGGCCCAGGGTTTCTCGGTGGGCGGTGAGTACACCGGTGCGTCGATCTTCGTTGCCGAATACGCACCCGACCGCAAGCGCGGCTTCCTTGGCAGCTGGCTGGACTTCGGCTCCATCGCCGGTTTCGTCCTTGGTGCGGGCGTGGTGGTGTTGATCTCCAGCGTGCTGGGTGAAGAGCAATTTGAATCGTGGGGCTGGCGCCTGCCGTTCTTCCTCGCCCTGCCCCTGGGCATCATCGGCCTGTACCTGCGCCACGCCCTGGAAGAAACCCCGGCGTTCCAGCAACACATGGACAAGCTCGAACAAGGCGACCGCGAAGGCCTCAGCCACGGGCCAAAAGTCTCCTTCAAGGAAGTCGCGACCAAGCACTGGCGCAGCCTGTTGACCTGTATCGGCATCGTCGCCGCGACCAACGTGACGTACTACATGCTGCTCACCTACATGCCGAGCTACCTGTCCCATAACCTGCATTACAAAGAAAACAGCGGCGTACTGATCATCATCGCCATCATGGTCGGCATGCTCTTCGTGCAGCCGTTCATTGGTTTTGTCAGCGACAAGATCGGCCGCAAGCCCTTCATCATCGCGGGCAGCATCGGCCTGTTGGTGCTGTCGATCCCGGCCTTCATGCTGATCACCAGCGGCAAGATCGGCTTGATCTTCGCCGGGCTGCTGATCCTCGCCATCGTGCTGAACTTCTTTATCGGCGTGATGGCCTCGACCCTGCCGGCGATGTTCCCCACCCACCTGCGCTACAGTGCGCTGGCCAGTGCGTTCAACGTCTCGGTGCTGATCGCCGGCCTGACCCCGACGGCCGTGGCCTGGCTGGTGGAAAGCACCAACGACCTGTACATGCCCGCCTACTACCTGATGGTGTTTGCCGTGGTCGGCCTGATCACCGGCCTGACCATGAAGGAAACCGCCAACAAACCCCTGCGCGGTGCAGCACCGGCGGCGTCGGACATGGCCGAAGCCAAGGAGTTGTTGCAGGAGCATCACGACAATATCGAGCAGAAGATCGAAGACATCGATGCCGAGATTGCCGAACTGGAAGCCAAGCGCGAGAACCTGGTGCAGCAGCATCCGCGGATCAATTAAGGCCTGACCGTGCGTGGCGGCCCTGGTCGCCACGCCTTTGGAGTGTTCCGTATGGTTCCAAGCGTCACAGCAGCACAATCATTACTCAGCGCCGAAGAACGCGCCGCCATCGCCGAAATCGAAGCCACCACCAGCATCCTTCACCTGGTCACCCGCCTGACCGGCATGCGTTTCGCCGGCATCGCCAAGTTCACCGACCTGGAATGGGTGGTGTGTTCGGTCTACGACCCCTTGCAAATGGGCATCAACGTCCACGACGTGCTGGATCTGGAAACCACCCTGTGCAGCGAGTTCTGCATCAACCCCCAGGCGTTGTTCATTCCCGAAATCAGCAAGAACGGCCGCTTTGCCGCCCGCCCAGTGGTCAAACAATTTGAAATCGAAAGCTATGCGGGGGCCCCGATCTTCCTGCCCGACGGCCGCCTGTATGGCGCGCTTTGCGCCCTGGATTCAAGGGCGATGCTGTTTGACGACCCCAACCTGCCAGAAACCCTGAGCCTGTTTGCGCGACTGATTGGCTGTATTTTCTACGCCAATTTAACCAGTGATCAGTGACTTCGACAGCGCGCTCCTACCTGAAAAACTGACTCGGCGTCTTGCCAAACTGTTTCTTGAACATGCTGGTAAAGGCGCTGGGGCTTTCATAACCCAGCTCCAGCGCCACATCGATAATCTTCTCCCCCACCGCAATGCGCTCCAGCGCCAGCAACAAGCGCGCCTGCTGGCGCCATTGGCCGAAGGTCATGGCGGTCTCCTTGCGGAACAGGCGCTGGATGGTCTTCTGGTCCAGGCCCAGGCGTTCACTCCAATCGGCCACGGTGGAGGCATCGCCCGGGTCGTCCTGCAACGCCGCGCAGATCTGCTGGATACGCGGGTCAGCCGGCTGCGGCAACGAGAGCGGCAAGGCCGGCAGCAACGCGAGTTCATCAAGGATCAGGTGCATGATCCGCGCATCCCGCGAGTCTTCGGCATACGGCGGTTTCAGGCTCACCGACGCCTTGATCAGTTCGCTCAACAACGGCGAGATACTCACCGCCTTGGTTTCACTCGGCAGGTTGGGGAATACATCGGGGCGCACGAACACGCTGCGCATTTTCAACGTCCCTACGCACCGCAGCGAGTGAACCTGCCCGCACGGCATCCAGAACCCACGGTTGGACGGTACCGTCCATTGGCTTTGCGCCGAGTGCACCACCATCACGCCTTCGATGGCGTAGAGTAATTGGTGTTTCTCGTGACTGTGCTCGGGGATGACCCAGTTCTCGGGGTAGTCGGTGGCCGAACTGATCACTGCCCAGTCGCCCTCGTCGATTTCCTGTAGAAATTTATCCAGTGATTTGATCATTTCGCCCTTTTTGCGATGATTGCTGCCCGAATTTCGCGAGACAGGCATTTTCCGCAAATCTAGCATGAACGCCGAATCATTTTGAAATAGATGGCGAGCCCAAGTACTCGCCACCCTGTATGGAATGCCTGCATGTCGACCCTGACCGCGTCACCCGCTGCTGCTACCACCGCCACGCCCCACGCCAGCCCCTTGGTCATGCGCATTCTCGGCGCCTGTGCCTTGGCGCACCTGATCAATGACTTGATCCAGGCCGTACTGCCGTCGATCTACCCGATGCTCAAGGCCAACTACGGCCTGAGTTTTGCTCAGGTCGGCCTGATTACCCTGACCTTCCAGCTGACCGCCTCCCTGCTGCAACCGTGGATCGGCTACCACACCGACCGCCATCCCAAACCATGGCTGCTGCCCGCCGGCATGGTCTGCACCTTGGTCGGCATCCTGATGCTGGCGTTTGTCGGCAGCTTCCCGGCGATCCTGCTCGCCGCAGGCCTGGTGGGCGTGGGTTCCTCGACCTTCCACCCGGAAACCTCGCGCGTTGCGCGCCTGGCCTCCGGCGGCCGCTTTGGCCTGGCGCAATCGACCTTCCAGGTCGGCGGCAACACCGGCAGCGCCCTCGGCCCGTTGCTCGCGGCGGCGATCATCATTCCCTACGGCCAGGGCCATGTCGCCTGGTTCGGCCTGTTTGCGGTGTTTGCCATTCTGGTGCTCTACGGTTTGAGCCGTTGGTATCGCAACCACCTCAGCCTGTTCAAGCTCAAGCAAGGCGGCAAAGCTACCCATGGCTTGTCCAAGGGCCGCGTGACCTTTGCCTTGGTGGTGTTGGCCGTGCTGGTGTTCTCCAAGTACTTCTACATGTCCAGCCTCACCAGCTACTTCACCTTCTACCTGATCGAGAAGTTCCAGCTGTCGGTCGCCAGTTCGCAGATGTACCTGTTCCTGTTCCTCGGTGCAGTGGCCGTGGGTACCTTTGCCGGCGGGCCGATTGGCGACAAGATCGGCCGCAAGAAAGTCATCTGGTTCTCGATCCTCGGCGCCGCGCCGTTCACCCTCGCCCTGCCCTACGTCGATCTGTTCTGGACCGCCGTGCTCAGCGTGGTGATCGGCTTTATCCTCGCCTCGGCCTTCTCCGCCATCGTGGTGTTCGCCCAGGAGCTGGTGCCCGGCAACGTCGGCATGATCGCCGGGATCTTCTTCGGCCTGATGTTCGGCTTCAGCGGGATTGGCGCCGCGCTGCTCGGGTTGCTCGCGGATAACCACGGCATCGAGTATGTCTACAAGCTGTGTTCGTTCCTGCCGCTGGTGGGCATCCTGACAATATTGCTGCCGTCCACCAAGGGCGTCTGACCTGCCACTCATCGGCTGGCGCAATGCCATGACGATGAGTGTTCTGAAAACCTGCGTGTGCGCTTACAATCCCGGTTTAAACGCACACCAGGCAGACCCGGCAAGACATGACGCTCGACCCTCCTACGATTTTGGCCCTCACCGTGGCCCTCGCCGCTGCTGCTGCCCTGTACCTCGCCGTTGAATGGCGCAGCGTGCGCGAACCGTCGCTGCTGTGCTGGAGCGCCGGTTTCGCGACCATCAGCATCGGCTCCACCCTCGCCTTGCTGCGCAGCAGCGGCTTCTTGATGATCGGCATCTGGTTCGCCAATGGCTTGCTGGTGATCGCCCACTTCCTGTTCTTGCTCGGCGTAGCACGGTTCACCCAGGCGCGGCTGTCGCGGTGGTGGCTGCTGATGCCCGTCGTGTGGCTCGGCATGTTGCTATTGCCGGCCGACTTGCCGTGGTCCAAAGCCATGCTGGCGGTGCAGTCCCTGTTGGTGGCGGCACCGACCTTATGTGCCAGCAGCCTGCTGCGGCCCCACGGCAAGTCATTGAGCATCGGCGCGGTGCAACTGCGCTATGTGCTGCTGATCCACGGCTCGTTCTACGTGGCCAAGGCGCTGTCGGTGTTGATCCCCGGCACCTTGATCGACCTGGCGGCGTTCAAGGGCGAGATCATCCAGGTGTCCCTGGTGGAAGGCGCAATGGCGATCATGCTGATCGCCTTGTCGATGACCGGCTCGGAACGTTATCGCCGCGAACAGCAGATCGCCCGCCTCGCCGCCCGCGACCCGCTGACCGCCCTCTACAACCGCCGCGCCCTGGATCTGCGTGCGCCGCGCTTGCTGGCCCAGGTGTCCCCGGCCCGTCCGGGCGCGCTGTTGTTGATCGACATCGACAACTTCAAGCCGGTCAACGACCTCTACGGCCACATCGCCGGCGACCGCCTGCTGATCGCCTTGAGCGAGATGATCCGTGCAGTGGTGCCCCGTGGCGCACTGGTCGCGCGCTTGGGCGGTGATGAGTTTGTAATCCTGCTGCACCCGGCCTCCACCGAGCAAATCGTCGACCTCGGCAGCCGCCTGCGCGGGCAATTTTTTCAATTCACCGCGCAAACCTTTGCGACCCCGACAGCGGTCACCCTGAGCATCGGCGCCAACCTGTTCGACCAGCCGCCGGCAAGCCTGACGGAATTGATCGAACAAGGGGACACCGCGCTGTATGAAACCAAGCGCGGTGGGCGTGACAGCATTCGGTTGGTGGATCGGACTGGAGCGAGTTCGTTTGGCTAATCGTCGCTCAGGGTGATTTTCACCGTACAGCGACCCCATCTGCACCATCCCTACGTATCCAGCTGACTTTTCCTAAGTGATGGCCGGAAGCGTCCGACTGTACTTCGAATATCCAAATTATCAGGGTAACTGCGTAATAAACGCACGTTTACTGACTGCATAAAAAGGACATTTTGAATGAGTGACGGACACTTCATTGGCTTGGGTGACAAAACCACCTGCGGCGGGAAAGTCCTGGATGGCGACCCCAGCATAAACATCTATGGCCTCCTCCACGCCTGTGAGGGAGACCGCGTGACATGTGGAAAGCACCCGGGCATATATAAAATACTCGGCGGTATTTCACACATGAACAGCCATGGCAGGCTGATGGCTGGCACGCTGGACAGCTTCAGCAGTTGCCCCTGCCGAGCAAGATTCATTCCCTCGATCTACACGGCGATCTACCGCAACGAAAGCTACGAACGGCCGGCCATGAGACGCGCCGCTGAACCGGCGCCAGTGGCTCAGGCCCGCAGTTCGGCGGCACAGAATCAGTCGACGTACCGTCCTTCGAGTCATTGGACGCCCTCTGCGCTTAACAGCCCACAAGGTGTAGAACCCGGCTTCTATATCGTGCCCCAAAGCACGACCCGCGACGCTTTGGAGGCCACGTTATTTCCAACGCCAGACCCAGCGGTAATGGCCAAGTTCCGAACGCTCAACCCTCGAACAGACAACGTTAAAGCCGGCTCATTGATCGTGCTTGGCGATCCAAACAACTTTCAATGCAGCAAAGAAGAAAACCACTTACTGGAAGCCGCGGCACTCACCCATGACGCTATAAACCCGCTTAGTGCAGCCGATGCGGACTTCATGATGCGCCATCGCGAGCAGATCCAAAGCTTCCTGGCCCACAGTTCAACCGCTATCGGAGCGGGTGAAACCATACTCGCCAGGAACCTGGATAACTTGAAAACAATCTTGCAGGACATCGAGGCACTGCACCAAAAAGCATTCCTCAAGGACGGACACTTGCGATCACCGGAATTCTTCGCCGAACGCAAAAACCCGCTGGCTTGGCTTGATACCCACCTCACCGCCCTGACCCGCAGAAGCGCCGGCATTCCCGACCATCCCCATCTGAAAACCGCGCTGGGAATATCAAGCCGCAGTCTTGTTCATCGGTGGTCGCAGGCCGGGGCACCGGGCCAGATACCTGGTTACGCGACCCACATCCAACAGTTGGCGAAAGCTTCGACGGTGATCAAACGTGGAGGCTGGGTCGGTACAGCGATTGGGGGTGGGGCTTCTTATATGAAGGTGAAAAACGTGTGTTCTGCGGGTAACCAAGAAGCCTGCGAGAAGATCAAGTTTTCGGAAACAGGTAGTTTTGTCGGGTCGCTAGGTGGTGGTGCCTGGGCGGGTGCGGCACTATCAAGTGCTGTCGTCGGTGGCCTGTGTGTCGGGTTGGGTGTACCAACCGTAGGGATAGCTCCTTTGGTATGCGGCCTCGTCGTGGTTGGCGCAGGCTCTGTCGCAGGAGGCACCATGGGCGGCGCATTTGGCGGGTGGGTAGGCGAGAAAATCTACGAGGCCGCTGAATGACGCTGAGCACGAGCGATACAGTTCTTTTGACCATTGCGCTAGTCGACTTTGCCGGGATTTTCCTTTGTATTGGCATCTGCCTGCACCTGGCTTATACCCAAGCAGACGTGATGCTGGAACACCTCAAAAACAGTCCGGCAATCATGACTTGGGCACCGATCCTACACGCCGGCCCCTGGGGAAAACTGATGTTCATAGGCGGCGTTTGCGGGCTCATCACGTTCCCAAGCTACCAACTCAGAAAAGGTCAATTGAGCGCTGAAGACTTAGCGGGTTTCCCCGCCGCCCTCAAACGCAAATTGGCATTTTTGCAGTGGTCCATGATCGGCCTCTTGCTGGTCATGATGACCTTTGGCATAGCCATTAAGCTCGGATTGATCTAACCGCGACTCGTAACGCTGTGGGAAATGGGGGCCGTCCCCATTTCCCGGTCGTCGCAGTTGGAACTGCCTCCGCCACCGCCGGAGCTGTAGGTGGGGCAACGGGTGAACGGATAGGGGAAAAGATTTATGAGGTGGTTAAATGAGCCTGAGCATAGGCGACAAGGTGTTTTTGGTTATTGCCTTGGCAGATTTTGCCGGCATTTTTCTATGGCTTGGTATTTGTCTGCACCTTGCCTATACAAAAATGGACCTCATCCTGGAACACCTGAAAAACAGTTCGATAGTCGCATTTTGGGCGACTTTTCGGTACGGGGGGCCATGGGGGAAATTGCTGGTGATCGGTAGCATTTCTGGAATCGTCACATTTCCAAAGCGCCACATCAAAAGAGGTATGTTGAGCACCGAAGAGCTCGCGGGCTTTCCGGTCGCGCTCAAACTTAAACTCGTGCGTCTGCAATGGAGCGCGCTCGGGCTGATAGCGGTCATGATGACCTTGGGCATAGCCATTAAGCTCGGTTTGCTTTAACCGCGACTCGTAACGCCGGGAGAAATGGGGTCGGAGAAATGGGGTCCGTCCCCATTTCCCCACCAACGCCTACCGTTAGAGATCGTAACTCACCGCCACACTCCGCCCACTCTTCACCGACTCCAGCGCGCAGTCCGCCAGGTGCAACGCGTACAAACCGTCGCGCATAGTGGTAGGCAACGGCTGGCCGCCGTTCAGCGCATCAATGAACTGCGTCAGCTCATTGCGATAAGCATCCGCATACCGCTCCAGGAAAAAATGCTGCAACGGCTCCAGCGCCTCGGTGTGCGCCGCGCTCCAGTGTCGCAAGGTACTGGGGCGATGGTTATCGGTGAGCAGCACGCCGCTGGCGCCGGACACTTCGACGCGCTGGTCGTAGCCATACACCGCCTGGCGGCAGCAGTTGATATGGCATTGCTTGCCCGAGGCGGTGCGCAGCAAGACCATCACGCTGTCGTAATCGTCGATCTCGGCCAGGCTAGGGTCCACCAGGCGGCTGGCGATGGCGCTGACTTCCACCGGTTCTTCGCCGAGCAGGTGGCGCGCGGTGTCGAAGTCGTGGATGGTCATGTCGCGCAGGATGCCGCCGGAGTGGGCCAGGTAGTCACGCGGCGCCAGGCCGGGGTCGCGGCTGGTGATGATCACCTGGCGCACGGCGCCGATCTGCCCGGCGTCCAGGGCTTGGCGCAGGCGCAGCATGTCGGGGTCGAAACGCCGGTTGAAGCCGAGCATCACCAGGCCGCCCTGGCGTTCTACGGCCTTTGCTGCGCTGCGCGCCTTTGCGATATCGAGGTCGATGGGTTTCTCGCAGAGTACCGCCTTGCCCGAAGCCACCGCTGCCAGCAGCAGGTCGATATGGGTGTCGGTGGGCGTGCCGATGACCACGGCGTCGATATCGTCACGGCTGAGCACGGCGGCGCAATCGTAAGCCGCCTCGCAGCCCAATTGCGTGCTTAGCGCATCGACCCCTTCACGCCAGGGATCGGCCACCAGCACCAGCGTGGCATTGGGGTGGGCGGCGACGTTGGCGGCGTGGATCTTGGCGATGCGCCCGGCACCTAGAACGGCGATTCGTAGCATGGTGAACACTCCTAGTTTTGTTGTTGGGGAGAGATTCAGTCCGGCAGGTTGAACGGCGTGACGATTTGCACCTGTGACGGCGCAATCGGCCCGGCCTTCCACAGCCGATGAAATTGCAGGATGTGCAGGAACACGCTGCGCGCGTCGATCTGCAGGTTGTGGTCGATGATCGCGGCGACTTTTTCTTCGCGCAGCAACTGGCGGTTTTCTTCGTCGAGGTCGTGGCCGATAAACACGTCCAGCGGGCGTTCGAGGGCGGCGAAGGCATCGACAATCGCGCGGTTGCCGCCGCCGACGCTGTACACCGCCTTCAGCTCCGGATGGTGTTTAAGTGCCTGGGTCACGCGCTCGAAGGTGCGCTCGTAAACGCCATAACCGCCACTCACATCCAGCACCCGCAGGTGCGGCGCACGCCCACGCAGCCAGGCGCGAAAGCCCATCTCGCGTTCTTCTTCGCCACGGAACAGCTCGCTGCCGATCACCACGGCGACGTCCTGGGCCAACGCCGGCAGCCAGCGCGACATCAGGTACGCCGCGGTCTGCCCAGCGGTGCGGTTGTCCATGCCGACGTAACCGATGCGCTCGCTTTGCGGCAAGTCCGTGACCAGGGTCACCACCGGAATGCCCGCCGCAATCAGTTGCTTGACCGCCTGGTTCACTGCCGGTTCGTCGGCGGCCTTGAGCACCACGCCCTGGCTGCCGGTGTCGAGGCAGCGCAGCAGTTGGTCATGCATGGCCTGGGGTTCGATCTCCTCGAACAGGTGAAAACGCGGGGCAATCCGAAACGGCGCCAGGCTGGCCAGTTGCGCGACGATGGCCGCTTGCACCGCTGCACTGAAGCGCTTGGGCGTGTGCATGATCACGTCCACATGAAAGGTGCGCCCCACCGCCAGGCCGTTTTTCTCCTGGGACTCCAGCTCATCCAACGCCTGCTCGATGCGCCGCCGCGTCTGCGCATGCACGCTGCCGCGTTGATGCAGCACACGATCGACCGTGGCTTTGCTCACGCCCGCCTGGGTCGCGAGTTGCTTGATGGAGAAGTGTTTTGCGCGTTCGAGCATGGGGTTTGCCTGAGGTGTTTTTGAGGTCTTATTTGGGCGTTACTGAGGTTTCGCAATGCTAGTCTCAGTTTTGCCCGGCGTCGAGCCGGGCGATGCACAACAACAAAAATCAGGAGAACTGCATGCCTAACACCGATCTCGCCACCACGTTCAGCGGCCAATACTTTGTTGTCACGGGCAGCACCCAGGGCCTGGGCGCCGCCGTCGCGCATACCCTGGCGCGGCGTGGCGCCGCCGGCCTGATCATCTGCGGCCGCCGCCGTGCCCAGGGCGAGGAACAGGTGCGGCAGTTGGCCCAACTGGATTGCCAGGCGTTTTTCGTCGAGGCGGACCTTGAGCAGGTCGAGGATTGCCGGGCGATCATCGACGCGGCACGTACCCACTTCGGCACCTTGCACGGCTTGGTGAACTGCGCCGGCATGTCAGATCGCGGCACCATCCTCGACACCTCGCCGGAGCTGTTCGACAAGCTGTTTGCGGTGAATGTGCGGGCGCCGTTTTTCCTCATGCAGGAAGCGTTGAAGCTGATGATCAGTAAAGGTGTGGAAGGCGCCGTGGTGAATATCCAGAGCGTTACCGGGCATGGTGGGCAATCGTTTTTGAGCGCGTATGCGGCGTCCAAGGGCGCGCTGGCGATCCTCACCAAGAACGTCGCGTTCAGTGCGCTGCGCAACCGTATCCGCGTGAACGGCTTGAATATCGGCTGGATGGACACGCCCCACGAAGATGACATCCAGCGCCAGTACCACGGCGCCCAGGACGGTTGGCTGGCAGAGGCCGAAAGCGCACAGCCGTTCGGGCGCCTGCTCAAGCCGGAGGAAGTGGCGCGCAGCGTGGCGTTTTTGCTGTCCAGCGAATCGGGGATGATGACCGGCTCGGTGATCGACCTGGAACAAGGCGTAGTCGGCTGCACCGACGGTGGCAGCCCGCAACCGCACCAGGCCTTGAGCCTGCCAGGGGGTGTGTGATGTCGGCGTTTGTCGGCGCTGAGGCCGTACGCCTGGCGGATTTCAGCCAGCTTTGCGCGCAACGGGCGCACGCCGAGGATTACCCGCTGTGCCAGGAAGTGCTGAGCAATGTGCCGATCTATCAGGCCCAGACCCTGCGCAACAGCGACCGCCGCAGCGTGATGAATGAACTGCACCGGGTGTTCCGTGACGGGCCGGGGGTAATGGTGGTACGCCGGGCCTATGAAGATCTGGAAGTGGTGGACCGGCACAGCCAGGTGTTCGAGGCGATCTTTGCCAATGAGGCCGCCCAAGGCGTGGCCGCCGACCACTTTGCCAAGGCAGGCAGCAACGGGCGCATCTGGAATTCGTTGCAGAAGGCCGCGTTGCAGTCGCCCGAATCGTTTGTCGAGTACTACGCCAACCCGCTGCTGGGGCTGATTGCCGAAGCGTGGCTGGGGCCGAGCTTTCAGGTCACGGCGCAGGTCAACGTGGTGCATCCCGGCGGCCAGGCGCAGCAGCCGCACCGGGATTACCACCTGGGTTTCCAGACCAACGATGTGGTGGAACGCTTCCCCCTGCCCTTGCACGTGCTGTCGCAGTATCTGACGCTGCAAGGCGCGGTGGCCCACACGGACATGCCACTGGAAACCGGGCCGACCCAACTGCTGCCATTCTCCCAGCAATACGCCTTGGGTTACTTGGCGTGGCGCCGTGAGGACTTTATCGACTACTTCCAGCAACACGCCGTGCAGTTGCCGCTGAACAAGGGCGACCTGCTGTTCTTCAACCCGGCGCTGTTCCACGCCGCCGGCACCAACCGCACCGCCGACCGCCATCGCATGGCCAACCTGCTGCAAATATCCTCGGCATTCGGCAAACCCATGGAAGCCCTCGACCGCGACCGCATGATGCTCGCGGTGTACCCGGCGCTGCTGGCCAATCCGTCCCTGGATGCCGAGGCCGTGATCGCGTGCACGGCGGACGGTTATTCCTTCCCCACCAACCTCGACACCGATCCACCGCTCAAAGGCCTGGCCCCGCAGACCGGACAACAACTGATGCAACAGGCACTCAGCGAACGCTGGCCGCCCTCGGACTTTGCGGCGGCGGTGGCGCAGATGCGCGCCAAGCGCCAGGCCTGAATCACCCCTGCTTTAACAACAACAATAACAACGGAGCAAAACCATGAAGAAGCATCTCCTTGCGGCACTGTTTACCCTCGCTGTCACGCCGTGGGCGCTGGCCGATATCCGTATCGGCGTGAGCATCGCCCAGGTCGACGATGTATTCCTCGCGCAGATGCGCGACTACATGGCGGCCCACGCCAAGGAATTGCCCGGCGTGACCCTGCAATTCGAAGATGCCCAGGGCGATGTGGTGCGCCAGCTCAACCAGGTGCAGAACTTCACCGCCCAGGGCATGGACGCGATCATCGTCAACCCGGTGGACACTGCCGCCACGGCGAAGATGAGCACCAACGCCCAGCAAGCCAAGACCCCGCTGGTCTACGTCAACCGCCGCCCGGATGCCCAGCAATTGCCGCCGGGCGTGGGTTATGTGGGCTCGGATGAAGTCAAGGCCGGGGAGATCCAGATGCGCTACCTGGCCGAGAAAATGGGCGGCAAAGGCAACCTGGCGATCATGCTCGGGCTGCTGTCCAACAACGCCACCCACAACCGCACGCTGGGGGTGAAGACCGTACTCAAGGAGTACCCGGACATCAAGATCGTCGAAGAACAAACCGCGGAATGGCAGCGCAACAAGGCGATCGACCTGATGAACAACTGGATCGTTTCCGGGCGCAAGATCGACGCAGTGGCGGCGAACGCCGATGAAATGGCAATTGGCGCCGCCATGGCCATCAGCCAGGCCGGCATGCAACCGGGCAAGGACATCCTCGTGGCCGGCAGCGACGGCGGCCCAGCTGGGTTGGATGCGGTGAAAAAGGGCCAACTGCTGGTGACGGTGTACCAGGACAACAAGGGGCAGGCGGTAGGCTCGATTGATCTGGCGGTGAAGATGGTGAAGAAGGAACCGTATACGGCTGAACTGACGATTCCTTATCAGCAGATCACGAAGGACAATTACCAGGCGTTCCTCAACCCCTAAGCTCGAACACTCCCACATTTCGACTTGTGAACCCGCTCAAATGTGGGAGCTGGCTTGCCTGCGATGGCGGCGGCACAGACAACATTTCTACCACCAGTGCCGCCGCCTTCGCAGCCTCGCTAAAGCTCGAAAACTCCCACAGTTGATCGGTGGTGCTCCCCACAATCCTGGCGCCGAGGCCGAACAGGCATGCCACACCCACGCCGTAGGCCAGTGTGCGCCAAGGTTGCCATCCCATCAGATACGCCAAGGTGTGCACCACCCGCGCCAAGGTGAAAACACCGAACAGCCACAGGGTCGCGGCGCTGTCACTCTCCAGCGCCACACACAACCCACCCAGCACAAAAAACAGCGGGATGTTCTCCAGGTCATTGGCCCACGCCCTGGCAGCCCGGGCCACTTGCGGCAACTCCAGAGGCTGCGCGCTGCGATTGAAAAAAGCCGCATCCTCACGATTGGTAAACGCCCGCTCCCGTATACGGAAATATCCCTGATAACAGGAAATCGCGAACATCTTCAGGCACAACACCAGCACGCACACCGCATAGACCGGTAAAAGATCATTCATCCCTGAACCCCTTCACCACGATGTAAAGCAGCGGCCCCACCGACACAAACACCGCCGTCAGCAATATATAGGGTAGCGCCGACCGCCCTCGCCCACGCGCATCCCGATACATCCACACACACGCCAGCGCCGCCATCAAATACAGGTCGATCACCACCTGCGCCGTGTCCGGCCGTGCCATCAATTCCCGTCCAAACGCCAGCAGCGACTGCTCGGCCGTCAGCATCGTGAACAGGGTATACAGGGTAAATCCGAGTAAAGCGGCCAGGGCTATGTAGGGTCTGTGCATGGTCTCGTCCTTGGAATGATGGAGGCCCACGTTAGTGATAAGGTTGCGCCCCTCGCAATGACCTCGGAGGTCATGAACCGCTCATGGACAACCCAGCTACCGCCGGCGAACAGCTGCGCCAATTGCGCCGCCAGGCCAAGCTCAGCCAACTCGACCTGGCCTTGATCACCGGGGTTTCCCAGCGCCATCTCAGTTGCCTGGAGACCGGCCGCGCCAAACCCAGCCCGGGCACGCTGCACAATCTGCTGACGGCACTGGAGACGCCGCTGGAGCAGTGCAACCGTGTGTTCCTCGCCGCCGGCTTCGCCCCGCGCTACGGCGCCACGCCGCTTGACGCCCCTGCCATGGCGGCGATTCGCGAAGCGGTCAACCATGTGCTGCACGCCAACAATCCCGCGCCGGCGATCCTGCTGGGCAGCCAGTGGGAGGTGCTGGCCGCCAACGCGAGTACCGCCGCATTGTTTGGTTTGGTGGGCATCCCGCCTGACGCCGCCGCCGGCTTGAACCTGCTGGGCACCCTGCTGCAACCCGGCGGCCTCGGCGACCACCTGAACAATGCCGATGAGATCCGCACCCTGGCTTGGCAACGTGCCACACGCGAGGCATTGGGCAATCCTCAACTGGCCGCATTGCTTGCAGATTTACCGGCGCCACCGGGCAGCAAACTGCCCCGGGAAATGCCGCCGCTGGTGCTGACCCGCATCCGCTCAAGCCAGGGCGAGCTGAACTTCCTGTCCACCTTCACCACCTTTGGCATGCCCCAGGACATCACCCTCACCTCCCTGCGTATCGAACATCTGATTCCGGCTGACCCGCACACCTGGCAGATAATGCGCACCGCCTATGCGGATTATTCGGCGCTGGTTTTGTGAAATATCTGTACGTAGACTGCCGCCATACCCCCACTTGAAGGCGGCGAAAAAAACGTGATGCAAGTAACCGAAGTCTCCATTGCCCAATTGCGCGCTGCGCTGGAATCCGGCCAGACCACGGCCGTTGAACTGGTCCAGGCTTACCTGGCGCGGATCGAAGCCTATGACGGCCCGCAGACCGCGACCGCGTTGAACGCCGTGGTCGTGCGTAACCCGCAAGCCCTTGAAGAAGCCCAGGCGTCCGATGCGCGCCGGGCCAAGGGCGCAACCTTGGGGCCATTGGATGGCATTCCGTACACCGCCAAAGACAGCTACTTGGTCAAGGGCCTGACGGCTGCATCCGGCAGCCCGGCCTTTGCCAAACTCGTTGCACACCGCGATGCGTTCACCATCGAGCGCCTACGCGCTGGTGGGGCGATCTGCCTGGGCAAGACCAATATGCCGCCGATGGCCAACGGCGGCATGCAACGCGGCGTGTATGGCCGCGCCGAAAGCCCCTACAACGCCAACTACCTGACCGCACCGTTTGCCTCTGGCTCGTCCAACGGTGCCGGCACTGCCACCGCTGCGAGCTTTGCGGCGTTCGGCCTGGCGGAAGAAACCTGGTCCAGCGGGCGCGGTCCGGCGTCCAACAATGGCCTGTGTGCCTACACCCCGTCCCGAGGGGTAATTTCGGTGCGTGGCAACTGGCCGCTAACGCCGACCATGGACGTGGTGGTGCCCTACGCGCGCACCATGGCTGACTTGCTGGAAGTGCTCGACGTGGTGGTCGCCGAAGACCCCGACACCCGTGGCGACCTGTGGCGCCTGCAACCCTGGGTGCCGATCCCGAGCGTCGCTTCGGTACGCCCCGCGTCCTACGCGGAACTGGCGGTGGACGCCGCCTCCCTGGCCGGCAAACGCTTCGGCGTGCCGCGCATGTACATCAACGCGGACGCCGACGCGGGCACCAGCGATAAACCCGGCATCGGCGGCCCGACCGGGCAAAAAATCAACACCCGCGCCACGGTGATCGACCTGTGGCAGGCCGCGCGCCAAGCGTTGGAAGCGGCCGGTGCCGAAGTTATCGAAGTGGATTTTCCGCTGGTGTCCAACTGCGAAGGCGACCGCCCCGGTGCACCGACGGTGTTTACCCGTGGCCTGGTGTCCAAGGAATTCCTCCACGACGAGCTGTGGGAATTGTCCGCGTGGGCCTTCGACGATTTCCTGCGTGCCAACGGCGACCCAAGCCTCAACCGCCTGGCGGATGTGGACGGGCCGAAAATCTTCCCGCACGACCCCAGCACCTTGCCGAACCGTGAAGACGACCTCGCCGCTGGCATGGACGAGTACGTGCGCATGGCCGAGCGCGGCATCACCCCGTGGAACGAAATCAGCACCGTGCCCGACGGCCTGCGCGGCCTGGAGCAAACCCGGCGGCTGGACCTGGAAGACTGGATGGACAGCCTCGGCCTCGACGCCGTGCTGTTCCCCACCGTAGCCGATGTGGGCCCGGCGGATGCGGATGTGAACGAAGCGTCGGCGGATATTGCCTGGAGCAACGGCATCTGGGTGGCCAACGGCAACCTGGCGATCCGCCACCTGGGCGTACCGACGGTGACCGTGCCGATGGGCGTGATGGCGGACATTGGCATGCCGGTCGGGCTGACGTTTGCCGGGCGTGCCTATGACGATTCGGCGTTGCTGCGCTTTGCGGCGGCGTTTGAAGCGACGGGCAGCAAACGCCAGGTTCCGCCGCGTACGCCGCCGTTGCCAACAGCCTAAACGCGGTCAAAATTGTGGGAGCGGGCTTGCTCGCGAAAGCGGTGTGTCAGTCGATACTTGAGTGACTGATCCACCGCTTTCGCGAGCAAGCCCGCTCCCACATAAGTCCGCTCCCACCTTTGGCTGTGTATTTCAAATCAGGGAATGTAGGGCACCGCGATCAGCAAGATCGCCGTGCCATGGGCCACCGCCGCTGGCAACACGCCATAGCGCATGCGCACCAACGCGCACGCCAACCCTTCAAGCAACGTAAACAGCAACACCGGCCAGCCCAGTTGCGTCACGCTCAACGCCAGGAAAGCATGGCACGCCGCAAACGCCACGCCACTGATCAACGCCGCGCGCAACAGCGTGACGTGTTGTTCCAGATAACCCTGCAAAAACCCACGAAACAACACTTCCTCCAGGGCATTGGCGCCAAACGCCAAGACCACCATGCCCGGCAACCAGACCCAATAACCGTGGATCGCCGACGCGTCGATACCTTGGTAAATCCGCAGCGGCACGCCGATCAAGCACCCCACCAGCAACCCGCACGCCAAGCCAATGCCAGGGTGGCCGAGGGTCCAGCGGATCAGCCGCCACAGGTCCGGTGCGATGCGGGCCAGCAGCATGATCAGCAGCACCGACAGCCAGCCGAGCATCGCCAGCACAAAGGCATTGGCGCTGAAGGCGATCTGCACCTCGCTGCCCAGCGCCCACATACCCAACGGCGTCATCGCGTCGCGCATCAGCACAAACGCGGCCAGCAGAATGAGGATGCGCATCGCCGGCAGCGTCGAGGGTGTCAGCGCAAACCACAGGCCGAACAACAGCAGGCCGGGAGTCAGGTGGCTGGCGTAGTCGGCCAGCACCCACATACCTTCGGTGATCACACACGCGGTTCCTGGCGATCAGGGTTGCGGCGCCGCCACTCGTCCACGACATCGCCCAGGGTTTTGGCGATGTCGTTGCGAATCCAGGCCATGAAAGGACGATCGAATTTGAAGCCGGGGCCGCAGTGTTCCAGCATGAAGCGGCGCACATTCTGGGTATTTTTATAGCTTGGAGTGACAGGGGTGGTACGGGTGATGGTGTCGCTATGCCAGTCAAAATCCATTTTGTTCCTCGGACGTCTTGTTGTTTGGGCGACAGCATAGCGATATGCCACTTTGCCAGGAAGAATCGGCCTTGAGTATTTGATGTGTTAGGACGTCGTACATGAATAGCCATCGCAAATATGGCCAATAATTTCAAGATATTTCAAATTTCACTTTATTTCGACCTGACAAATACGGCATGGTTGTACGACGACTTAAGCCGTCGTATTCACCCCACAACAATAAGGAAACACCCATGCCCAACGTAAAAGTGTTGATCGGTTTTCTGTGCCTGTTCAGTGGCTATGTGGCTGCCGCTCCAGCGGAAAAGGACGTGGCCCAAGCGGTCGATCAACTGACCCAGGCCATGCTGCATCTGGACCTCAAGCAACTGCATGCGCTGACCTCGGATACGCTCACCTACGGCCATTCCAGCGGCAAAGTGCAGAACAAGGCGCAGTTCATCGCCGACCTGGAAACCCACACCAGCGCCTTCAAGACCCTGGAAATGCAGAACCAGACCATCAGCCTGAACGGCGACACCGCCCTGGTGCGCAACCACTTTCACGCCCTGGCGGTGAACAGCGGCGTCGAAGTGCCCACCGACATCGACAACTTCCAGGTCTGGCAAAAACAGCATGGCAAATGGTTGCTGATCGGGCGCCAGGCCTACAAGTACTGATTTACCACGCCACCACCTTGCGCACCTTGATCAGCGCTTCACGCAGCGCCGGCATGGCCACCGAGCCCAATGCCAGGCGCAACGCGTGGGGCACCTGGGCCGACACCGCAAACGGCTCGGCGGTGGACACGGAAATATGCTCGCGCTGCAAGGTCATGGCGATCTGATCAGCGCGGACCTCCTCCGCCAACGGCAGCCACAGGAAATACGATGACGGGTGACTGGTGTAATCCAGCCCCATCAGCACTTGCGCCGCCAACGCCTGGCGCGCCTGGGCATCCGCGCGCTTTTGTGCTTCCAACTGGGCGACGGTGCCGTCTTCGATCCAGCCCACCGCAATCGCGCACATCACCCCCGGCACGTTCCAGGTGGTGGCCATGATCGTTCGCTCCAACATCTTCGCCCACTCAGCCGGCGCCGCGACAAATCCGACGCGCAGTCCCGTCGCGACACTTTTCGACAGGCCGCCCACGTACACCGTGCGCTCCGGCGCCAAGGTCGCCAGGGGCGGCGGCGGGGTTTCGGCCAGAAACGCGTAGGCCGCGTCCTCGATAATCATCAGGTTGTGCTCACGGGCAATGGCCACCAATTGCTCGCGCTGCTCCAGGCTCATGACCCAGCCCAGCGGGTTATGCAGGGTCGGCATGCTGTACACCGCACGCACCGGACGCTTGCGGCACAGCTGCTGCAGGTGGTGCAGGTCCGGGCCGGCGGGCGTGACCGGGATCGCGACGATTTCCAGGTGCAGGGTCTCGGCCAGCACCTTGAAGCCCGAATAGGTCAATGCATCGACAGCTATCACATCCCCCGGCTTGAGCAGCGCCATCATCGTCACCGCCAACCCGTGCTGTGCGCCGCTGACCACCAGCACCTGCTCGGCTTCGACCGCCAGCCCTCGGTTCAACAGATGGCGCGCCACCGCCGCGCGCTCATGCATGCGGCCGGCGTGTGGTTGATAGCGCAACAACGCTTCCAGGTCGCCGGACAACGCCAACTGGCGCAGGGCCGTGCGCAGCAAATCCGCCTGGCCCGGCAGTGACGGATAGTTGAAGTTCAGGTCCAGCATGCCCGTTGCAACGTTCATCTGCCCGCTGCCCTGCCCCGGTGGCAAGGCGATCTCACGCACGAAGGTGCCGCGCCCGGTTTCACCGCTGACCAGGCCCATGGCCTCCAGCTCGGCGTACACCCGGCTGGCTGTCACCAGCGCCAAGCCATGCTCGGCGGCCAATTGCCGATGGGTCGGCAGGCGCGTGCCGGGCGGCATGTCACCGTTGCGGATGGCGGCGGCAAACGTATCGACCAGCGACTTGTAGCGGGCGCGTGGCATAGGGCTGTATCCATGACAATTTTTTGATTGTCTTAATCTTCAACTCTAGGATGGTCAGCACGCAATCATTCTTTTTCAGGCAACCGCCCATGGAACGCACTTCTTCCCTCAACCCCCTGGACAGCAGCACCCACGGTTGGATCAACGGCTTTATCGGTGTAGTGATCTTCAGCGGTTCACTGCCGGCCACGCGCTTGGCGGTGATGGAGTTCGACCCGGTGTTCCTGACGATGATCCGCGCCGCCATCGCCGGCGTACTCGGGCTGATGCTGTTAGCGCTGTTCAGGGAGCAACGTCCCGCACGTAACCAGTGGCAGCCCTTGGTGATCGTCGCGCTGGGCGTGGTCATCGGTTTCCCCTTGCTCACCGCGCTGGCGCTGCAATACGTGACCTCCGCCCACTCCATCGTGTTTATCGGCCTGCTGCCGCTGGCCACGGCGGTGTTCGGCGTGCTGCGCGGCGGCGAGCGCCCGCGCCTGGTGTTCTGGCTGTTTTCGATCCTGGGCAGCGTGCTGGTGATGGGTTATGCGTTTGCCCAAGGCTTGAGCGCTGCACCGGCGGGTGACGTGCTGATGTTGTTGGCGGTGCTGGTGTGCGGCCTGGGCTACGCCGAGGGCGCCAAGTTGTCGCGCAGCCTTGGCGGCTGGCAAGTGATCTGCTGGGCGCTGGTGGTGTCGCTGCCGGTGGTGGTGCCGTTGAGCCTGATCCTTGCCCCCGCGAGTCTCAGTGGCATCAGCCTGCCCGCGTGGTTGAGCCTGGGCTATGTGGCATTGTTCAGCATGCTGATCGGCTTTGTATTCTGGTATCGCGGCCTGGCCCAGGGCGGCATCGCGGCGGTGGGCCAGTTGCAATTGCTGCAACCGTTCTTCGGCCTGGCGCTGGCGGCTGGCTTGCTGCATGAACAGGTCAGCCTGGGCATGGTGCTGGTCACCGTCGCGGTCATCGGTTGTGTGGCCGGCGCGAAGAAATTCGCCCGTTAGCGCTGCGGCGCGACCATCTTGAACTTGATGTGGATGTCATTCGACACCACGCTGTTGCCGACCCACTCGCCCTCGCCGATCTTGAAATCGGCGCGCTTGAGGATGAACTCGCCGTCGAACACACCAATGCCGCCCTGCTCCTTGAGCACCACGTCCACCGTCACCGGGCGCGTGATGCCTTTGAGGGTGAGGTCGCCGTTGATCTTGAAGCGATTGTCCCCCAGTGCCGTGGCGCCACTGGACTGGTAGACGCCCTGCGGATACGTCGCAGTATCGAACCAGGACGGACGCTGCAATTGATCGTTGGCATCCGGGCTGCCAGCATCGATGCTGGCAAGCTGGATCGTCAGCAGCGCATGGGCCGCCTCCGGGTGTTGCGTGTCAAACGCCAACGTGCCTTCAAACTCGCCGAACGTGCCGTAGACCCGCTGCCCGAACTGCTGGAAGGTGAAACTGATCTGGCTGGCCGCGCGGTTGACGTCCCGATACTCCACGGCCTGGGCACTGGAAAACCCACCCAGGACCAGCGCCAGCCACACGATTGGGAAAAGTCGAAGGTTCATGCAACGCTCCGCAAGAAGTAAGGCCACCGTGTTCCCATCCTGCCCGTGTCCTGCTAAACAGAGTAGCCCCCCAAAATAATAAGGACGTTTCATGCACCCTGCTTCCCTCCAGGACATTACCGCCCCCGAAGGTATCTGCTACGGCTGCGGCGCCAGCAACCCCCATGGCCTGCACATCAAGAGCCGCTGGGACGCCGACGGCATCCACCTGATCGCCGAACACCTGCCCGACGCCCAATACAGCGGCTGGCCCGACCTGGTCTACGGCGGCCTGATCGCCATGCTGGTGGATTGCCATTCCAACTGGACGGCCATGGCCTATCACTACCGTGCCGAGCAGCGCGAACCCGGCAGCCTGCCACGCATCGACTGCGTCACCGGCAACCTCGGTATCAAGTTCATCAAGCCCACGCCCATGGGCGTCACCTTGACCTTGCGCGCGCGGGTCGAGGGCGATGTGGGGCGCAAAAGCCGCGTGGTCTGCGAGGTGTACGCAGGTAACGTGCTGACGGCCATTGGCGACTCGGTGTTCGTGCGCGTCGACACCGGCCAATTGGCCGCCACCGCCCATGGCCGCGAGGGTTGAAGGTGGTTTACATTGACCGCCACCGCTAATCGAGGATTGCACCGATGACTCGTCTCACCGCGAAAGACTTTGCGCCCGAACTGCTGGAACTCTACGACGGCTATGCCCACGGCAAGATCAACCGCCGCGAATTTCTCGACCGCGCCGCGCTGTTCACCTTCGGCGGCCTGACCGCCTCGGCGTTGCTGGCGGCCCTGAGCCCCAACTACGCGCTGGCCGAACAGGTGAAATTCACCGACCCGGATATCGTCGCCGACTACATCACCTATCCCTCGCCCAAGGGCAACGGCACCGTACGCGGCTATCTGGTGCGCCCGGCCAAGGCCGCAGGCAAATTGCCCGCCGTGGTCGTTGTCCATGAAAACCGTGGCCTCAACCCGTATATCGAAGACGTCGCCCGACGCCTGGCCAAGGCCGGTTTTATCGCCCTGGCACCGGATGGCCTGACCTCGGTGGGCGGCTACCCCGGCAACGATGAAAAAGGCGTGGCACTGCAACAGACCGTTGACCCGACCAAGCTGATGAACGATTTCTTCGCCGCCATCGAATGGCTGATGCACCACGACAGCAGCACCGGCAAGGTCGGCATCACCGGCTTCTGCTACGGCGGCGGCGTGACCAATGCGGCGGCGGTGGCCTACCCGGAGTTGGGTGCGGCGGTGTCGTTCTATGGGCGCCAGCCGGACGCCAAGGACGTACCGCGCATCAAGGCACCGATCATGCTGCATTTTGGCGAGCTGGATACGCGGATCAATGAAGGCTGGCCGGCGTATGAAGCGGCGCTGAAGGCTGCGGGCACCACGTACGAGGGATACATCTACAAGGGCGCCAACCATGGTTTCCACAATGATTCGACGCCACGCTATGACGAAGCGGCAGCGAATCTGGCGTGGGACAGGACATTGGGCTGGTTCCGCAAATACCTCGCCTGACATCCATCTGACTGTAGGTGCTGGCTTGTGTGGGCTGGCTTGCCTGCGATAGCGGCCTGACAGGCGCCTGCGGTTTTTCGGATGCACCCCGATCCAAATGTGGGAGCGGGCTTGCTCGCGAAGGCTATGTGTCAGGCGCTGGAGCCTTTGGGTCAGAGTACATATCCATGGCTTCGGTAACGGATATGTACTCCGACCCAAAAACCCAGACCGCCTGCCAGGCCGTCTTCGCGAGCAAGCCCGCTCCCACAGTAGAGCCGGTTTACACACGGTAAAAATCGCCCGACTGCCAGGCCGTCACGGGAGCAAGCTCCCTCGCCACAGGTCCAGCAGCAATGCTCAAAGTTGTGCAGATACCTATGGCCACCGGGGCCCACAGTAAATCCTCATAGCGGGTGCGCGCCCTCTCGCAGATATCCCTATCAATGCGCCCCTGCGACCGCCTTCAACCAACCCTTGAACGCCAGCATCGCCGACGTTTCGACCCGCGACTGCAAGCGGGTCAGCCAATAACTGCCGGTGCTGATGCCGACGTCGAAGGGTTGGCGGATGGCATCGCTTTCCAACTGGCGCGAAAACATCAGCGCCGGCGCCAAGGCCACGCCGATGCCTTGCAGGGCCGATTCCATCATCGCCAGGGATGAGTCGAACACAATGCTGCGCGGCACCAGGGTATCAGCGGGCAAGCCGGCAGCCTGGAACCACAGGCTCCACTCATCGGCGCGGTACGAGCGCAGCAAGGTGTGCTTGAGCAGATCGGCCGGCGTGCGCAGTTGCTCGGCGAGGTGCGGCACGCACAGCACGGTCAGCGGCGCTTCCAGCAGTTGGCAGGCGTCGGTGCCGTGCCAGGCGCCGGCACCGAAACGCACAGCGTAATCCAGGCCCTCGGCAGCCACATCCACACGGTTGTTATGGGTGGACAGGCGCAGGTCGATAAACGGATAACGCGCATGAAAGTCGGGTAGGCGCGGCAGCAACCAACCCACGGCAAAGGTGCCTACCGCGCCCACCGTGAGCACTTCGCGGTAATGCCCGCCTTCGAATTGGCTGAGGGTCTGGGCGATGCGATCAAAGGACTCACGCACCACCGGCAGCAGGGTTTCGCCTTCGCTGGTCAGCATCAAGCCCCGTGGCAGGCGCTTGAACAACGTGACGTTGAGCTGCGCCTCCAGGCTTTTTACTTGATGACTGACGGCCGCCTGGGTGACGCACAATTCGATGGCGGCACGGGTAAAGCTCAAATGCCGGGCCGAGGCCTCGAAGGCACGCAGGGCGTTAAGGGGCAGATGGGAACGAAGCATGCTTTGGCCCAAATTTTTCTAATGGCTGCTGCGAAATATGATCGTTTGTCCAACGCCTGCGAACTGCCTACATTGGCGGCGCCCGCGCAGGCCTCATTCACTCGATCACTCTCATGGAAGCGACATCATGCCCCAACATGCCCGGTTTGGAATGCTTAATTTCAGTGCCATTGCCCTGCTTCTCGGCACGGGTCAATGCCTTGCCGCCACCGATCTGCGCACCGTGGTGGACGCCAGCGTCAAACCGCTGATGCAGCAACAGTCTATTCCGGGCCTTGTCGTCGGCGTCCTGCAGGATGGCAAGACGCAATACTTTAACTACGGCGTCGCTAACCAGGACGCCCGGCAGCCCGTCAGCGAAAACACCCTGTTCGAGATCGGTTCGGTGAGCAAAACCTTCACCGCCACCCTCGCGGGTTATGCCGTCGCCACGGGCCAACTCACGCTCCCGGCACCGGCCAGCCAGTACCTGCCAGCACTGCGTGGCAGCGCCTTCGAGCACATCAGCGTGCTCAACCTCGGCACCTACAGCGCAGGCGGCTTGCCCTTGCAATTCCCGCGCGAGGCCGACAACAGCCAGCACATGATCAGCTACTTCCAGCACTGGACGCCCGCCTTCACCCCCGGCACCCAGCGCCTGTATTCCAACCCGAGCCTGGGCCTGTTCGGCTACCTGGCGGCACAAAGCCTGAAGCAACCGTTTGACCAGGCAATGGAAAAGACCCTGCTGCCAAAACTGGGCCTCAAGCACACCTTTGTCACCGTGCCCAAAAGCCAGATGAACCTGTACGCCCAAGGCTACGGCAAGGACGGCAACCCCGTGCGTGTTGGCCCCGGCGCCATGGGCAGTGAAGCCTACGGCATCAAGACCAGCGCCTCGGACCTGCTGCACTACGTGCAAGCCAACCTGGACCCGAGCCGCCTTGAGCAGCCGTTGCAACAAGCCATCGCAACCACCCATGCCGGTTACTACACCGTCGATGGCATGACCCAAGGCCTGGGCTGGGAAATGTACCCCTACCCTGTCCCACTCGATGTTCTGGTCAACGGCAACTCGACACAAATGGCCATGGAACCGCACCCAGTCAAATGGCTCACGCCCGCACAACCGCTCCACGCCGACACGCTGATCAACAAGACCGGCTCTACCAATGGCTTTGGTGCGTATGTCGCGTACGTGCCAAGCAAGGGGATGGGCGTGGTGATCCTGGCGAACAAGAACTACCCGAATGGGGAGCGGGTGAAGGTCGCGCACGCCATCCTGGAGGCCATGCACTGATACCGCGCTTTAACAGTCTTTGACAGTTTCCCGACAAAGCCCTCAAAGACTGGCAACCGCCGCGCCCCTAGCATTTGAGCATCCAAACCATCCTTCGGGTGCTCTTCATGTTTCGCACATTGCGCAGTATCGCGCTGCTGGGTTGCCTGCTCGGCAGCGTCGGTTGCCAGGGGCAGCCACCCGCTGCGCCGCGCATCCAAAAGGGTGATTACGGCGCGATCCTTCGGTACCTGCAATCACGCATTCCCCAGGACATGGCCCGGCAGAATGTAGCCGGGCTGTCGATTGCCCTGGTCAACGGCCAGGAACTGATCTGGGCCCGCGGCTTTGGCCTGGCCGACAAGGCCCACGGTGTGCCGGTAACGCCCAACACCGCATTTCGTGCCGGCGGCATCGCCAAACTGCTCACTGCAACGGCGGCACTGCAACTGGTCGAGCAACAGCGCCTGGGGCTGGATGTACCGATCCAGCAGACCCTGAGCGAATTCCATGTGCGTTCGCGCTTTCATCCAGACCAGGACGCGGCAGACCGCGATATCACCTTGCGTCGCTTGCTGAGCCACCAGTCCGGCCTGCCCAGCGAGCACCTGCGCGACCTCCACAGCACCTTCGCCATGGGCTTGATGCCAATGCGCATGTCCGGCGTGTGGCTCAGCAGCCCGCCGGGCTCGCAAGTGGCGTACTCCAATCTCGGCTATGCACTGGTGGGTGCCGCCATTGAGCGCAGCACCGGCAAAAGCTTTGAGGCCCAACTGCAATACAGCGTGCTCAAGCCCCTGGAGATGAACCAGTCGAGCTTTATCGGCACCGGCGCGGTAACGGGCTACCGCGCCATGGGCTATCAGGACGGCAGCGCCAGCAGCGATGCCCAGGTGCGCGACCTGGCCGCTGGGGGGTTATGGGCCAGCCCGAAGGACCTCGGCCACTACGTGAACATGCTCTTCGCCCAGGGCCAGTACAAAGGCAAACGGCTGCTGAGCGCCCGCTCCATCGACACGATGTTCACCCAACAAAACACCGGCAACGCCCTCGACTTCGATTGCCAGATGGGGCTGGGCTGGTTCCTCGCCCCTTGCGGCGACGAACCGGTCGGCGCCGGCGTGCGCACTTACCAGCACAGCGGCGGCGGTGATGATTTTGCCGCCCAACTGACCTTGCTGCCCGACCAGCAACTGGCGGTGATCATCATGGCCAACGACAGCAACGCCGAAGACCTGGTCGCCCGCCTGGCCACCGACGCCCTGCGCCTGATGCTTCAGGCGCAAACCGGAAAATCCGTGTGTGGCGACGGCTGCGAGGCACCCAACCACGGGTTGAAACTGCGCCATGTACCGGCCGCCATCGACCGCAAGCGCCTGGCCGGTTTTTATGCCACCGCCTGGGGCGTATTGCGCATCCGCGACGAAAAGGAGCGTTTGTTCGGCGAACTGGCCGGGTTCGACTTCGAACTGTTGCGTGACGAACAAGGCTGGTTGCGCGCGCAAAAACGCGTGCTCGGCCTGTGGTTCAAGGACCTCGGCGAGCTGGGCCGCGTGCAATTGGACATGGTCACCGTGCAAGGCCGCCAACTGCTCACTGCCCGCAGCCACGGCCAACGCATCGCCATTGGCGAGCGCATCGACCCGCCGCCCTTGCCCCAGGCCTGGGCCGACACCATCGGCACCTATCAGGTGCTCAACACCCATGAGCCCGACGCACCGCTGACCGGCATCAGCGTGCGCCTGGAGCAAGGCTTCCTGGTGATTCGCGGCCAATTGCACGACGAACCGCTGACCGACTACATCCTGCTACCCGTCGATAACGCCCACGCCGTACTGGCCGGTAATGGCTATGGCCTGGGCGACACCGTGAGCCGCCAGATCAATGGCCTCAGCGCGTCGGGCTACGCCTTCAAACGCACCCATTCGCCTCACCCACCCCTGAACCTTTAATACGGATGAACACCCTGATGCGCTCAAGAAACCTATGCCTGTCCCTCTCGTCGCTGTGCCTGTTCGCCACGGCCGACGCAGCCATTGCCGAGGACTGGCAATACAGCCTCAAGGCCGGCGTCGCCAACGCACCCCGCTACAGCGGCAGCGACGAACGCATGACCGCGCCGGTGCTGGGCGGCAAAATCGTCAGCCCCTGGGGGATTTTCCTCGACACCGACAAAGGCCTGGGCTGGGGCTACGAAGGGAACGCCCTGAGCTTCAGCACGTATGTCGGCGCCAGCGCTTCACGCAAGGATAAGAACGAGTCGATGCACGCCGGCTCCAAGCGCCTCAAAGGCATGGGCGAAATCAAGTCGCGGGCGCAAGTAGGCGTGAGTGCCAGCTACAACCTCGGCGGCGCCATCGTCGGCGCCACCCTGGAACACGCGCTCAAGGACGATGACCACAAGGACACCGGCAAGGCCTACACCCATTTGGAACTGAGCCTGGGCACCAACCTCTATGACGGCCGCTACGGCTCGGTCGATGCCAGCCTCAGCAGCCACTTTGGCGACCGTGAATACCTGCAGACCTGGTACGGCGTGACCACTGGCCAGGCCGCACAAAGCCGGTTCAAGGCCTACAAGGCCGGCGCAGGCAATATCAGCAATGGCATGAACCTGGTATGGAGTTTGCCGATCAGCGAGCACACCCAGTTCTCCACCTTGCTCGATGTGCAGTACCTGGCGGATGAAGCGGGCAAGAGCCCGATTGTGGAGCGGCGCTTGCAGACGTCGGTGATGGGGGTGCTGGAATACACGTTCTAACAGGAGCCATGCTGTAAACACACTGTGGGAGCGGGCTTGTGTGGGAGCGGGCTTGCTCGCGAAAGCGGTGGTTCAGTCACCTGATGCATTGGCTGACACTCCGCTTTCGCGAGCAAGCCCGCTCCCACATTTTGATCTACTGCGTTTTCCAAAGCGCTACTCGGCATACGCCCACGTCATCCGAAACGACGCGCCGCCCCACTCCGAATCCAACACCTCCACTTGCCCGCCATGCCATTGCGATACCCGCTGCACCAGCGCCAAGCCAAGACCAAAACCACCGGTACGGCGGTCGCGGCTGGCATCCAGGCGCATGAACGGCTGGAAGATCTTCGCCCGCCCTTCCTCGGGCACGCCAGGGCCGTCATCGCACACGCGCACTTCATAACCCTGACCGAACTTGACCAGCGACACTTCCACACGCCGTTCGGCGTAACGGATGGCGTTGCGCAGCAGGTTGATCACCGCCCGCGCCATAAAGCGTGGTTCGATCTGGATAAAGTCCACTTCGCAGGTGCGCAACGACAACTGCACACCCGCCGCTTCGGCCTCCAGCGCGACGCTGCCGATCACGCTGTCGAGCCAGCTGTGGGCCTCGATGCTTTCCCGGGTGACCTGGGTCGCGCCGCGTTCCAGGCTGGCGTAGGTAAGCAGCTCGGAAACCATTTCTTCCAACTCGCCAAGGTCGGCATACATGTCGGTGATCAGCTCGCCGCGCAGGTGCGGATCGGCCTGTTGCTTGAGCTGGTCGAGCTCGAACGACAGGCGCGCAATCGGCGTGCGCAACTCATGGGAAACCGCGTTGGTCAGTTCGCGCTGGTTGGCGATGAGGCTCTCGATGCGTTCGGCCATCTGGTTGAAGTGCCCGGCCAACTCACGCACGGTGGAGCGACGCGGTAGCAGGATGCGTGAACCAAGGTCGTTGTCGCCAAAACGTTGCGCGGCCAGGCGGATATGCTCCAGGTCGCGCCAGTGCGGGCGCACCCAGAAATACAGGACGATGGCCAGGCACAGGCCGAGGAACCCATAGGCCCACAAGTACAACCACTTGGGTTCTTCCGGCAATTTGATTTCCAGCAGTTGCGAACCGCCGTCGATATTGGCGATGAACTCCATAAAGTCGCCACGCACCACCAATTGCCCGGCCGCGAGCAATTGCTGCTCGCGCGAGCTCAGCTTCAGCTCGTCGCGCGCCACCAACTTAAGGTGCAGACCGTAGTGGCTTTGCAACTCAGCCAGGCGCGCCGCCCGGGCCGCCTCCGGCACTGGGCGCAATTGCTCCACCAAGCCATACGCCGGGCCGCGCATGGCTTCGCGGTTATAAGTTTCGTTGGCTTCGGGCAGCAACTCGTCAAAGGTGTAGTTGACCAGCCAGATGGCCCCCGCCAGGCCCAGCGCGAGGATCACATACAGGCGCAGAAACAGCCGGAGCATCTAGACCTCCCACGCGAACGGATTGAACAGGTAACCCTTGCCCCAGATGGTCTTGATGCACACCGGCTCGCGGGGGTTGTCGTTGAGCTTGCCGCGCAGCTTGCTGATGTACACATCGACGCTGCGATTGAGGCCGTCAAAGGCGATGCCGCGCATGCGGTTGAGGATGTCATCGCGGGACAGGATCGTGCCCGAGTGGCTGGCCAGCAACCACAGCAATTCGAACTCCATGGTGGTGAGGTCGATCTTCTCCTCGCCCAGGTTGACCACCCGGCAAGTGCGATCAATGGCCAACCGCCCGAACGCCAGGGAGCCACGCACCGTTGGCTCAGGCACCTGGCGCCGCTGCAACGCGCGCAACCGCGCGAGCAGTACCGGCGGTTTGATCGGCTTGATCACATAATCATCGGCGCCGGACTCCAGGCCCAGGATATGGTCCAGATCGTCCTCTTTGGCGGTGAGGATCACGATGGGTGTATCAGAAACGTTGCGGATGCCACGGCACACATGCAGGCCGCTCTGACCCGGCAACATCAGGTCGAGCACGACAATCTTCGGCTTGAAATCCAGGAACGCCGCCAAGGCCTCATCGCCCCGGTGCACCACCCGCACGTCAAAGCCATGCTGCGACAGAAAATGTGCAATCAGCCCTGCCAGTTTCTCGTCGTCTTCAACGAGCAATACCTTGCCCAGACCCAGGTTTTCCATAAATTCTCAGTGTGCGACGCAGATTGAAGTGCAGGCATTATAGGTGGCAAGCTGGGCAACTTAAGCAACTGGCCAGCACCGCCCGACCAAGCTTCATGCTTTTAAGACTTTTTAACAAATTGCCCGCAATCTTTAACGCCATTCACAGGGAGTTGTATGCGCAAGGATTACCTGGCGTTTTTTATCTCACTGTTCCTGTCGCGGCTGGCGGATCAGATCCTGCTGTTTATCGTGCCGTTGATCGTCTTCCAGACCACCGGCAGTGTTTCGTGGGCCGGGCTGGCGTTTTTCGTCGAGTCGCTGCCGCGCTTCCTCGCGTTTCCGCTGTGCGGGGCGCTGTGTGACAAGTACCCTCCTGTGCGCATCCTGCATATCAGCCAGGTCTACCGGGCGCTGGCCTGCGTGTTGGCAGTGGCGCTGTTCGGCCTGTTCGACGGCATCTACTGGATCGTGCTGCTATCGGCCGTGTGCGGGGTGTTGACCACCCAGGGCATCATGGCCCGCGAAGTGCTGATGCCGCATATCTTCCAGCAGTACAGCTATGCCAAGACCCTGTCCTATTCACAGATCGCCGACCAAAGCGGCCTGGTGCTCGGGCCGCTGGTGGCGGCGCTGATGCTGGAAGTCTGGGCGTGGCATTGGGTGGTGCTGGGGATTGCCGGGCTGTTTATGTTGGCGGACGTGGCGATGCGCGTGTGGCAGCGTTCCAGCACGGTAGTCCCGGCCGTTTTCGAGCAACATCGGGATATCTGGCTGCAACCGCTGCGGATTGCGTTTGGGCATATCCGTAACCTCGCCGGGCTCAAGCGCCTGATTGCGTTGACGGTGGGCGTGAACCTGATCATCGGCGTCACGCTGGCCACGTCAGCAGCGATGGTCACTGGCCTGTACGCCGCCGACAAAGACGCCTACGCCGTGCTGCAAGCGGCCGGCGCACTGGTGACCATCGTGATTCTGTTCTACCTGGCGCGCGCCACCCTGCCGTTGAAGCTGCTCGGTGGGCTTTCCTACGCAATGATTGCCCTGGGCGCACTGATCACGGCGATCAGCCCCAATCTATGGCTGTACTCCCTGGGCTTTTTGCTGGTGATCGGCTTCGACAAGATGTACAGCGTGTACATGCGCAGCGTGCGGCAAAAGGTGATTCCGGTGCAGGACTTCGGCAAGACCGTGGGCGTGATTACCTTGCTCAACAACCTGCCGCAACCGCTGGCGGGTCTGATGATTGCCGTATTGGCCGCGCCCTTGGGCGTGCAAACGGTGATCCTGCTGCTGGCAGGCATCACCGCATTGATCGGCGTGGCCGTCGCCTCAGGCTGGCACGCCACTGTGAAAGCGGAACTCGACGTCGGGTGATTCGATCAACTCCTGCTCGGCCGCCCGCACCCGCTCAATGACCAGGGGCACGTCTTTGGCGTCGCCGTACTGGTAGGCCAACTTGAGGTAGCCCTGGAAGTGCCGCGCCTCGCTTTTCAGCAGGCCGAAGTAGAACTTGCCGAGTTCTTCGTCCAAATGCGGCACCAGCGCTTCGAAACGCTCGCAACTGCGCGCTTCGATAAAGGCGCCGACCACCAACGTATCCACCAGTTTGACCGGTTCGTGGGTGCGCACGACTTTGCGCAAACCCGAGGCGTAACGCCCGGCATTCAGTTGGCGCAGTTCGATCTTGCGCTTTTTCATCAGGCGCATGACTTGTTCGTGGTGCACCAGTTCTTCCCGGGCCAGGCGCGACATCATATTGATCAGGTCGACATGGCTGTAGTACTTGGCGATCAGGCTCAAGGCGGTGCTGGCGGCTTTGAATTCACAGTTCTTGTGGTCGATCAGCAGGGTTTCCTGATCGGCCAAGGCAGCCTGGACCCAGGCGTCGGGGGTGCGGCAGCCGAGGAATTCGTGGATTTCGGGCAGGTTCATCGGGCTCACGGGCAAAGGATCACAAAAGGGCGCCGATTATACCGACCACGCCGCAGACCACCAGCCACTGGCCTTGATGTGTATCAACATGACGTGCGCCGGGCAGCAACTATAGTTGTTCCATGTCCCCCTTTTCATGGAGAACCCGAACATGCAAGCCATCCGCAGCATCCTGGTGGTCATCGAGCCCGAACACTCGGAAAGCCTGGCCCTCAAGCGCGCCAAGCTGATTGCCGGGGTCACTGGCGCGCACCTGCATTTGCTGGTGTGCGACAGGAAGCATGAGCATTCGGCGCTGTTGAGCCTGCTAAAGGCCGGCTTGCAGGAGGATGGCTACAGCGTCACCACCGAACAGGCGTGGAATGACAGCCTGCATGAAACCATCATTGATGTGCAGCAGGCCGAAGGTTGTGGGCTGGTGATCAAGCAACACTTTCCCGACAGCCCGCTGAAAAAGGCATTGCTGACGCCGGCGGACTGGAAGTTGCTGCGCTATTGCCCGACGGCGGTGCTGCTGGTGAAGACGTCTACGCCGTGGGCTGGGGGCGTGATCCTGGCGGCCATCGATGTGGGCAACAGCGACGGCGAACACCGCTCACTGCACAACGCCATCATTGACCATGGCTTCGACATCGCCAGCCTGGCCAAGGCGCAACTGCACGTGATCAGCGCCCACCCGTCGCCGATGCTGTCGGCAGCGGACCCGACCTTTCAGCTCAAGGAAACCATCGAGGCACGTTATCGCGAGCAGTGCCGGGCGTTCCAGGCTGAATTTGATGTGGACGACAAGCATCTGCATATCGAGGAAGGTCCAGCGGATGTGCTGATCCCGCATCTGGTGCATAAATTAGAAGCTGCAGTGACCATTATCGGCACCGTGGGACGTACCGGGATTTCCGGGGCGCTGATCGGCAATACGGCGGAGGTGGTGCTGGATGCGGTGGAAAGTGATGTGTTGGTGCTTAAGCCTGAAACGCTAATGGCACATCTAGAAGAACTGGCTGGCAAAGCCTGAAGGTGATGGAGATCAAAATGTGGGAGCGGGCTTGCTCGCGAATGCGGTGGGCCAGTCGACATCAATCGGTGACTGATACACCGCTTTCGCGAGCAAGCCCGCTCCCACATTTGCTCTGCGCGGTGTCAGGCACCAAATACATCCTTGAGAAACCCCGGCGCGATATAGCGCTGGTAATGCGCCTCGGACAGGATAAAAAACTCCCGATCAATCGCATCACGCAAATCCGGCAAGGCCCACTCGCGAAACTCCGGCAACAGCACCATGCCATAGGCCTCCAGATTGGAGATCACCCGCGCGCCCCGGGCAATCAACTGGTACGCCCAGCAATACTCCGACTGGTGCGGCACAAAGCGAATCTTGCGCTGCTCCAGCTGGCCGCGCAGGGTCTTGGGGTCGAAAACCTCCACCTTACCGGCCATCACCTGCACCAGCAGTTGCTCCAGGCGCAGCCAGACCGCGCGTTTTTCTTCTTCGTTATAGCCATTCCACTGGATCACTTCATGGTGGAAACGCTTGCAGCCACGGCACACGAGATCGCCGTAGACCGTGGAGCACAGGCCTACGCAGGGGGTCTTGATGGTTTGGTTGGGCATGGGTAACAACACGCAAATCAGCGAAACAATGCGCCATGTTAGCCCTTTGTCTAACCTTGATCACCCTGCAAACTTGGTTAGGCAACTTACCTTTAGATTTTTTTTGCCGTAGAATCATCCGGCCTTGTAAGGCGCCAATAATCCGCTGGAAGCTGTTTTCAAAGCGTCACGAGCACAGTCGTTCCTTCAGAACGGTGTTGGCGATGGTCAATGACTCGGTAGGTCAATACCCTCGCCAACCCTCATCAGCCCCGTTCTGCAGGCGTAAAACTTTGAAAGCAGCTTCTGTGAGGAATGCCGGCAGCGCTGGCTTTGCGGCCCAAAAAGCCCCCGAGCGCATGCGTGCCGTTCATTTCTGGATGAGCGTCCCGTGGGACCACTGATGAGGGTAATAACTGTGCTTGAAGCCTACCGCAAACATATCGAAGAGCGTGCAGCCCTGGGTATTGTTCCCCAGCCGCTTAACGCCGAACAAACCGCAGGCCTGGTCGAGCTGCTGAAAAATCCTCCGGCTGGCGAAGAAGAATTCCTCGTTGACCTGATCACCAACCGCATTCCACCTGGTGTTGACGAAGCTGCCTACGTCAAGGCCGGTTTCCTGTCTGCCCTGGCCAAGGGCGAAGCCACTTCCCCCCTGATCAGCAAACAGCGCGCTGTTGAACTGCTTGGCACCATGCAAGGCGGCTACAACATCGTGACCCTGGTCGAGCTGCTGGACGATGCCGAGCTGGCACCTGTCGCCGCCGCCCAACTCAAGCACACCCTGCTGATGTTCGACGCGTTCCACGACGTGGCCGAAAAAGCCAAGAACGGCAACGAGCACGCCAAAGGCGTGATCCAGTCCTGGGCTGACGGCGAATGGTTCCGCAACCGCCCTACCCTGGCCGACAAGATCAGCCTGCGCGTATTCAAGGTGACCGGCGAAACCAACACCGACGACCTGTCCCCTGCTCCCGATGCCTGGTCCCGTCCTGACATCCCGCTGCACGCCCTGGCCATGCTGAAAATGGCTCGCGAAGGCATCGTGCCGGACGAGCAAGGCAAGACCGGCCCGATGAAGCAGATCGAAGAGATGCGCGGCCAAGGCTTCCCGATCGCCTACGTCGGTGACGTGGTCGGTACCGGTTCGTCGCGTAAATCGGCCACCAACTCCGTACTGTGGTTCTTCGGCGACGACGTTCCTTACGTACCGAATAAGCGCGCTGGCGGCTTCTGCTTCGGCAGCAAGATCGCTCCAATCTTCTACAACACCATGGAAGATGCTGGCGCACTGCCAATCGAATTCGACGTTACCAACATGAACATGGGCGACGTGATCGACCTGTACCCGCATGCTGGCAAAGTCTGCAAACACAACAGCAACGAAGTCATCACCACCTTCGAAATGAAGACCCCGGTGCTGTTGGACGAAGTGCGCGCTGGCGGCCGTATTCCGCTGATCATCGGTCGCGGCCTGACCGACAAGGCACGTACCGAGCTGGGCCTGGGCCCTACCGACCTGTTCAAGCTGCCTGAAGCACCTGTCGACACCGGCAAAGGCTTCACCCTGGCACAGAAAATGGTCGGCAAGGCGTGCGGCCTGCCGGAAGGCAAAGGCGTTCGTCCTGGCACCTACTGCGAGCCGAAGATGACCACCGTGGGTTCCCAGGACACCACCGGTCCAATGACCCGTGATGAACTGAAAGACCTGGCGTGCCTGGGCTTCTCGACCGATCTGGTGATGCAGTCCTTCTGCCACACCGCGGCCTATCCAAAGCCGATCGACGTGACCACCCACCACACCCTGCCTGACTTCATCATGACCCGTGGCGGTGTATCGCTGCGTCCAGGCGACGGCATCATCCACAGCTGGCTGAACCGTATGCTGCTGCCGGACACCGTCGGTACCGGTGGTGACTCCCACACCCGTTTCCCGATGGGCATCTCGTTCCCGGCCGGTTCGGGCCTGGTCGCGTTCGCCGCAGCCACTGGCGTCATGCCACTGGACATGCCGGAATCGATCCTGGTGCGCTTCAAAGGCAAAATGAAACCTGGCATCACCCTGCGTGACCTGGTTCATGCCATTCCTTACTACGCGATCCAATCGGGTCTGCTGACTGTAGAGAAGAAAGGCAAGAAAAACGCCTTCTCCGGCCGCATCCTGGAAATCGAAGGCCTGAACGACCTGACGCTGGAACAAGCTTTCGAGCTGTCAGACGCCTCGGCTGAACGTTCGGCTGCCGGTTGCACCATCAAGCTGTCGAAAGAGTCCGTCACCGAGTACCTGAACTCCAACATCACCCTGCTGCGCTGGATGATCGGTGAAGGCTACGGCGACCCGCGTACCCTGGAACGTCGCGCCCAAGCGATGGAAGCCTGGGTTGCCAACCCAGAGCTGATGGAAGCCGATGCCGACGCGGAATACGCCGAAATCATCGAGATCGACCTGTCGGAAATCAACGAGCCTATCCTCTGCGCGCCAAACGACCCGGACGATGCCCGTCTGCTGTCGAGCGTTGCCGGCGAGAAGATCGACGAAGTGTTCATCGGTTCGTGCATGACCAACATCGGTCACTTCCGCGCTGCCGGTAAACTGCTGGAACAGGTCAAGGGTCAGCTGCCAACTCGTCTATGGCTGTCGCCACCGACCAAGATGGACGCTCACCAACTGACCGAAGAAGGCTACTACGGCATCTACGGCAAGGCTGGCGCGCGCATGGAAATGCCGGGCTGCTCGCTGTGCATGGGTAACCAGGCACGTGTAGAACCGAACTCGACTGTTGTGTCGACGTCGACCCGTAACTTCCCGAACCGTCTGGGTGACGGCGCGAACGTCTACCTGGCTTCGGCTGAGCTGGCGGCAGTTGCTTCCACTCTGGGTCGCCTGCCGACCGTCGAAGAGTACATGGGCTACGCAGCGAAACTGGACACCATGGCCAGTGACGTCTACCGCTACCTGAACTTCGACCAGATTGCCGAGTTCCGTAAAATCGCAGCAAGCGCCAACATCCCGGTGATTCAAGCCTAAGGTGTTGATGCAATAAAAAACGCCGCGTATCTCACGATACGCGGCGTTTTTTTATGCCTGGAATACAGACTTGATAACACCATCGACCAAATGTGGGAGCGGGCTTGTGTGGGAGCGGGCTTGCTCGCGAATGCGGTGGGTCAGTCAATACATGTATCGGCTGATACACCGCTTTCGCGAGCAAGCCCGCTCCCACATTTTTAACCGC
>NZ_QAJM01000002.1 GCF_003852405.1 Pseudomonas sp. KBW05 | reverse complement strand
GCGGTTAAAAATGTGGGAGCGGGCTTGCTCGCGAAAGCGGTGTATCAGCCGATACATGTATTGACTGACCCACCGCATTCGCGAGCAAGCCCGCTCCCACACAAGCCCGCTCCCACATGTTTAGCGCTTCATTCAGGCCCGCAAGGACTGCGGCGGCACAAACGACTCCAGCTCATCCTCCACCGCCTCGATGATCCGCTCCACATCCGCGGCATTCATCACCGTGGCGCAGGGAATGCCGGCAATAGCGATCAACGTCTCGCCGCTGGCGCGGTCGAACAGGCGGGCGACCATGCTACCGGGCGCGTCCATGCTGCCCTCGAAGCCGATTGGATGGAAATGCCAGCGCATCAGCTGGCAGGCGTTGGGGAATGTCACTTTGTTCATGTTGCCTACCTTGTTCATTGAGCGCTTCCTTTTGCTCGCGGCAGGGGCCACGACCTTCACTGGTCGTGGCGTCGAAGAGTTTAAAAATAGCATTCGTTCGTAAATGGAAGGTGACTTTTTGCGCTCCGTTCGGCAGTTGTTTTCCTGAAGTTTGACGTGGGTCATGTCCTACTTATGGTTGGGCAATATGCCATTAGTCAAAAGCTCCAATTGGCCATTGTCGGCACCCGCAAAAGTCGGCAATCTCCACGGTTTACTCACCGCAGAGCCGCCCATGCCAAACAGCGCCGCAGACGATGACGCTACGCAGACCCAAGCCACCAGCGAGTTGGTGCTGCGCCATCACTTGTGCTGGCGGCATCGCGACCTTGATGGGGTGATGTCCTACTACCACCCGGACATCCAGTACCACGATTTCTTCCAGAACCGTGTCATCCGCTACGCCGATCTGCGCGAGTACCTGCAAGCCAGCATGCCACGGGCGGCGGACGAAGCGATTGAACACACTGACCGCATCCGCGCCGATGGCGACACGGCCTTTATCCAATACCGCATTACCCTGCGCGGTGGCCAGGGCCTGGTGTCATTTCGCACCAGTGAAGCCATTACGGTGCGCGATGGGTTGATCTGGCGGGTCAATGAATACGCGTCCCTGCTGCACGAACAGCCCGCCCAGGCGATGCGCCCCACGGTCAGCCGCCTGGGTTTGTCGCCCCAGCAACTGGGGCATATGGCCAATGACTTGCAGCAATACTTCGAACGCAAGCAACCCTATCTGGACCCCGAGCTGGATCTACAGCGGGTGTCCAAGGAATGCGGCTACAGCCGTAATCAGATTTCCTACTTGCTCAATCAAGTGTTGGGCCAGAGCTTCTACCGCTACGTGAACCAGGCGCGGCTCCAGCATTTGCTGGCGGCATTGGAGACCGCCATGCCACCCATCAAGGTCGATGACCTCGCGTTCGCCGCCGGTTTCAATTCGTTGTCGGCGTTCTACAGTGCATTCCGCCAGCACACGGGCCAGTCACCCAAGGCCTACCTCAAGCAAATTTCCCTGCGTGCACGCGCGCAAGACATGCCGTAACACCGCGCTCTAGGATCAGCCCTATCGAAACGAGGTAGGGGAAGCCGGCATGCCTGCATGGCGCAATATCAGCTTATGGATGGACCAACTGGACGACCCGCTGGTGGCGCGGCCGTCCCTGGAGCATGACCTGGACGTCAACGTGGTCATCATCGGCGCCGGCTACACCGGGCTGTGGACCGCGTACTACCTGAAACGCCAGGCACCTGAGTTGAATATCGCAATTGTCGAAGCACAAACTGCCGGCTTCGGTGCGTCAGGTCGCAATGGCGGCTGGCTGATGGGCAACCTGTTGGGCGAAGACCGTTTGCTGGCGGGCCTGGCACCCGCAGCACGGCGGGCTTCCTTTGATCTGTTGCACGCTATTCCCGATGAAGTCGCCCAGGTCCTGGCCCGTGAAGGCATCGACTGTGATTACCGCAAAGGCGGCGCCCTGTACTGCGCCGCGCGTTACCCCGAACAGGAAGGCAGCCTGCGCCGCTATCTGGACAAACTCTACGCCCAGGGCCTCACCGAATCCGACTATCGCTGGCTCAACCCACAGCAGCTCGCCGAGCAGATCCGCATCGCCAAGCCTTATGGCGGTATCTATGCACCCCACGTTGCAACCATCAACCCGGCCAAGCTGGTGCGTGGCCTGGCGCGGGTGGTGGAACGCATGGGCGTGCCGATCTACGAGAACAGCCCGGTCACCCACTGGCAATCCGGCCGCGTGCGCACCGCGAAGGCCAGCGTGCGCGCCGCCTGGGTGGTGCCGGCCGTCGAGGGTTATGCAAACACCTTGCCGCCTCTGGGCCGTTATCAACTGCCCGTGCAAAGCCTGATTGTCGCCACCGAGCCGCTGCCCGCCAGCACCTGGGACGAAATCGGCTTGAACCACGGCCAGGCATTTGGTGAAAGCAGTCGCCAGGTCACCTACGGCCAGCGTACGGCCGACAATCGCCTGGTGTTCGGCGCCCGTGGCGGTTACCAGTTCGCTGGAAAGCTGCGGCACAACTTCGATTTGACGGACAGCGAAGTGGAGCTGCGTCGCTACCTGTTTGGCGAGCTTTTCCCACAGCTCAAACACGTGCGGATTACCCATTCCTGGGGCGGCAACCTCGGCATGTCGCGCAATTTCCGACCGCACATGCTTTGCGACCACAAGACCGGTATCGCGCTCTCCGGTGGTTATGGCGGAGAGGGCGTCGGCGCCACCAACCTGGGCGGGCGCACGCTGGCGGACTTGATCCTCGGCCATGACACGCCGCTGGTCCAGCAACCCTGGGTGATCCGCGAGCGTGGCCTCGATGCGCTCAAGGCCTGGGAGCCCGAACCGTGCCGCTGGCTGGGTTACAACGCGATCATTCGCAGTTTTGTCCATGAAGACCAGGTGCTGGCCAACCCCAACAGCGCCCCTTGGCGCCGCACGTTGGCGACCGGCGTGGCGGGCTTCATGGAAGGTTTCATGCACTAAACCGTTCCACTCACACGGGAAAACTCATGAGCATCACTCAATTCAAAGACACGCTGAACGCCCATCTGCCGGACTCGTCGCCAGTGGCCGTGCCGCTGGGCGAGCCCATTGCCGTGGCCTCGACCCTCAGTGTCGAGCGCAGCGACGGCGTCGAGACTGGTATCTGGGAATGCACCCCGGGTCGCTGGCGTCGTCAGATCAAATCCCAGGAGTTTTGCCATTTCATCCAGGGCCGCTGCACCTTCACCCCGGACAACGGTGACGTCGTCCACATAGAAGCTGGCGATGCACTGATGTTGCCAGCCAACAGCACGGGTATCTGGGACATCCAGGACACCGTGCGCAAGACCTACGTACTGATTCTGTAACGCTTTGATCCTTGATCGCCTGCCATAAAAACAGCCCTAAAACCGCCAGGAAATCGAACCATGAAAGCCATTGCCCTGTTGCCCTTGATGTTGGTGGCCTCTATCAGCCAGGCCGCTGAGACGGTGAAGATCTACAACTGGTCCAGTTACATCGCGCCGGACACCACCAAGAACTTCCAGAAGCAGACCGGAATCGGTTTCAGCTACGACGTGTATGACAGCAATGAAACCCTCGACGGCAAGCTGATGACAGGCAACTCCGGGTATGACGTGGTGTTTCCGTCCAACCACTTCATGGCACGGCAGATCCAGGGCGGCGCCTTGAAAAAACTCGACAAGAGCCAGTTGCCCAACTGGAAAAACCTCAACCCGGTGCTGCTCAAGGCCCTGGAAAACAACGACCCGGGCAATGCCCACGGTTTCCCGTACCTGTGGGGCAGCACGGGCATTGGCTACAACATTGACAAGGTCAAGGCCGTGTTGGGGGATAACGCCCCGGTGGACTCCTGGGACCTGATCTTCAAGCCCGAGTACATGGAGAAACTCAGCAAATGTGGCGTGGCCATCCTGGACAACGGCCCGGAATTGCTGCCGATTGCCCTCAACTACCTCGGTTTGCCGCCCCACAGCAAGAATCCCGAGGACTACAAAAAAGCCGAAGCGCTGCTGATGAAAGTGCGGCCTTATGTGGCGTACTTCCATTCTTCGAAATATACCGGCGACCTGGCCAACGGCGATATCTGCGTGGCCGTCGGTTTCTCCGGCGACGTGCTGCAGGCCGAAAGCCGCGCCAAGGAAGCCAAGAACGGCGTGAAGATCGGCTACCAGATCCCCAAGGAAGGCGCCGCCATCTGGTTTGACATGGTGGCCATGCCCGCCGACGCCCCGGATGAAAAGGCCGGTTATGCGTTCATGAACTACCTGTTGGAGCCCAAGGTAATGGCCGACATCACCAACTCGGTGCACTACGCCAACGGCAACAGCGCGGCGGACAGCCTGGTCGAGCCGGAGATCAAGGCGGATACCAAGATCTACCCGAGCGAAGAAATGATGGGCAAGTTGTTTGCGTTGGAGGCAATGCCGTTGAATATCGACCGGATTCGCACGCGGATATGGAACACCATCCGCATGGGCCGCTGATGCTGAACACCTGTGGGAGGGGGCTTGCCCCTTCCATAGGTTGAGCCCGGTTGGCTTCAGGCTCAGGGGTGTTCCAGATCATGCCCCAACGACTGGATAAACAACGAAAACAGCTCCGGCTGTGACGAGATATCCAGCTTCGCGTACAGATGTCGCCGGTGCACCTTTACGGTGTCCGGTGAGATATTCAGGCGTTCGGCCATGGCCTTGGACGAGAACCCGCGCAGCACCAGGCGGGCGATTTCCAGTTCGCGCTCCGAGAGCACGCCACACCCGAAGTGGCTCAACGCATCGCGGATCTGGCTGTCCATCGCCGGGGCGCGCTGGGTGCTTTGTTGCCAATGCTGCTGCATCAGCGGCAACACCCAGGCGGCCACCATCGTCAGCAGTCCCGTCTCGTCAGCGCTGAACCGCCGCTGCATGCCCAGGGACAATGACAAGGTCCCGGCCCCCGGCACTTGCAGAATGAACTGCACCTCGTCTTCCAGCACGTTGTCGTGAAAGTAGTTGAGGAAGTATTCACTCTGGCGAAAATGGTCCGGCGCGACTTCCTCCAGGCGGTACACACCGCTGCTGAAACCCTCGCGGCAGGCCTGGAAAAACGGGTCGATCAAGTACAAACCATTGAGGTACACCAGCATCGACGCGGGTTTGCTGGTGGGTTGCGCATCGTATTCCTCCAGCGCCAAGGGCGCGCCATCGGTGGGGTAGAAGATCGCCAGGGCGTTATCGAATGGCAGGCATTGCTGCAGCAACAGCACCAACTGCTTCCAGAAGCGCTCGGTACCGATGTGCGCGACCGTGCGGCCCAGGCCTGCGTGCAGGCCGACTTCCCTGAACAGGCTCATATCGCAGGCTCCCATGGAAAAAAGATCGGCCAAGGTTTCGGCTTTTGCCGGGCGACGTCAAGGGGAGTACTCCAATAGGGGAATTGGCTGGCAACGGCCCAGGGGATAACGTCGTCTCTATTCAACGGGAAATATATCCCGACAAGGCTAGTGCCAGTCAGTCAAGAACTAGAAAGCGTAAAAAGTATTGTGGCGAGGGAGCTTGCTCCCGCTGGGCCGCGAAGCGGCCCCAGCTCTTTGTTTAAAAAGCCTGGGACTGCTGCGCAGTCCAACGGGAGCAAGCTCCCTCGCCACAGGTACAGTGTTCGCCCTTAACTGACTTGCATTACCCGACAAGGCTTCATTTTTCGTTTCTGCCTCACACCAAAAACAACAGCAGAGGATAACGATATGAGTGCTTCTCCCACGCCAGACGGCGTGCTTAAACCCACGCTGAGTGTGTTCGATGTGGTGGCCATCACCGTCTCCGCCGTCACGCCCGCCAGTTCTGTGTTTGTCATCGCGCCGTTTGCCATCCAGCAGGCCGGCAGCGGCGTGTTCCTGGCGTTTGTGCTGGCCGCGTTGCTTGCGTTGATGTTTGCCTTTTGCTACGCCGAACTCGGCCGCGCCCACAATAGTGCGGGCGGCGAATATGTGTACGCCAAGCGGGTGTTTGGCGGCATGGCCGGTTATGCAACGTTCTTGACGGTGTTGGTGATGCTGCTGTTCATCCCGCCGGTATTGGCGACCGGCGCGGCGACGTACCTGAATAATGCGCTGGGCACAAAATTCGATTCACAAACCGTCGCCCTGGTCATTGTGGTGTGCAGTTACGCCCTGGCCATCCTCAACATCAAGCTCAACGCCTGGATCACCGGCACGTGCCTGCTGTTGGAAGTCGCGGCGTTGCTGGTGATCGTGTTTCTCGGTTTTGGCAACCCTGTGCAGCCGGCCAGCGTGCTGTTCCAGCCGCAGATCGTCGAAAACGGCGTGCTGCACCTGGCGCCCTGGGCCTTGGTGATCGGTGCGGTGGGGATTGGCCTGTTCTCGTTCAATGGCTACGGCCCGGCAGTGTTGCTGGCCGAAGACATGAAGTGCGGCGGCAAGGGCGTGCACAAGGCGGTGTTGTGGTCGCTGGGGCTGGTGGTGGTGATCGAACTGGTGCCCATTACTGCATTGTTGATCGGTGCGCCGTCGCTGAGTGCGATGATCAGCAGCCCGGACCCCATCGGCTACCTGCTGACCAGTCATGGCAATGAAACCCTGTCGCGCCTGGTCAGTGCGGGGATCTTTCTGTCGGTGTTCAATGCCATCGTCGCCATCGTGATCCAGATCGGCCGCGTGGTGTTCAGCAGTGGCCGTGATGCCCTGTGGACGCCACGTATCAATACATTGTTTACGCGCATTCACCCGCGTTGGGATTCGCCCTGGCTGGCGACGCTGTTCCTGGCGGTGCCGTCGGCGCTGCTCAGTTTCAGCTCCAACCTCGCCGACCTCACCTCGTTCACCGTATTGCTGATTATGCTGGTGTACCTGGTGGTGGCGTTGAGCGCCTTGATGAGCCGGGTGTGGCTGCGCGATCGCGAGCATCCGTATCGCATGCCGCTGTGGCCATTGCCGGCCTTGCTGGCGGTGGTAGGCGCCGGGTATCTGCTGGCGACCCTCGTCGCTGCGGCCTCCGTGCGCGACGTGATGATCATCGCCGGCTTGCTGGCCGTATCGGTGATTTTCTATTGCATCAGTGGCCGGTCGAGTCCGGCGTACCAGAAACTGTAAGGAGTTGTTATGCGAGCACGGCAATTGGGGATTACCTTGGGCCTGGGCACACCCGGCGCGCTGAACGCCATCACCGACGTCCCGGGCGTGCGGGTCGGCCACAGCACGCTCAAGACCCGCATCAATGGCAAACAGGTGCGCACCGGGGTCAGCGTGGTGCAGCCACGTGCCGGTGAGGCGCGGCAACAACCGTGCTTTGCCGGGTACCACGTGCTCAATGGCAACGGCGATGCCACGGGCCTGGAGTGGATCAGCGAAGCGGGGTTGCTGACCACGCCGCTGGCCATCACCAACACCCACAGCATCGGCATTGTGCGCGACACCCTCATCGCCCTGGAGCGCGAGCGCCTGGCAGACCCGGCGGTGTATTGGTGCATGCCGGTGGTGATGGAAACCTATGATGGCCTGCTCAACGATATCTGGGGCCAGCATGTCGGGCCTGAGCATGTGCGCGAAGCGCTCGGCAGCGCCGAATCCGGCCCCGTGCAGGAAGGCGCCGTGGGCGGTGGCACCGGGATGATTTGCCATGAGTTCAAGGGCGGCATCGGCACGGCGTCGCGCTGCTTGTCGGCGGAGCAGGGCGGCTGGACCGTCGGCGTGCTGGTGCAGGCCAACCACGGCAAGCGCCAGGAGCTGCGGGTCGATGGTTACCCGGTGGGCCGCCAGCTCCTGGACATTCCCTCGCCGTTCGCCGAGCGGGGCACGCCGGGCATGGGCTCCATCGTGGTGATCATCGCCACCGACGCACCGTTGTTGCCGCACCAATGCACGCGCCTGGCGCAGCGGGCGTCCATCGGCATCGCCCGCACGGGCGGTGGCACCGAGGACTCCAGCGGCGACCTGTTCCTGGCCTTTGCCACCGGCAACCGGGATTTGCCGGCGGCCGATTACGGGCGTAAAGGCCTGCCATTGAGCAGTGCGTTGCAGATGGTCAACAACGACCATATCTCGCCGTTGTTCAGCGCAGCAGCAGAAGCAGTGGAGGAGGCGATCATCAACGCGATCCTCGCCGGCGAAGACATGTGCACCGATGATGGCGTGTTGGTGCCTGGCCTGCACGGCGAAACGCTTTTGGCGGCTTTGCATAAAACGGGTTGGAGTATGTCCCGGTAATAGGGGGCAACTGCATTTATTAGTGTAAGTAGTGGCTGTTTAATGTCGCCAATGACACCGTGCCAATATATTGGATCCATTAACTAGTGATGCCGCGCAAGTTGCGCGGCTTTAGCGCTATTTAATATTTAAATAAGGGGGTGTTGTTTTTTGTCGGACAAAATCAAGTCCGCCCAACAAATACGGCGTGCAACTTCTTTGTGCAAATGGGTTGCCTGTTTTGCCTGCAGGAAAAGATGTAGACGAAAGATTTCAAGTTGTGTCAGTTTTCTTACGCCTTCAAAAGAGGCGAGTGATAGGACGATCTCGCCCGCGGGGTTCCTATCGATCAAAGACTGATGCACTTGCAAACAAGGAAGTACGTTTATGTCAAAAGTTAAAGACAAGGCTATCGTGTCGGCGGCGCAAGCCAGCACCGCTTACTCGCAAATCGATAGCTTCAGCCATCTGTATGACCGTGGCGGCAACCTCACGGTCAATGGCAAACCGTCCTACACCGTCGACCAAGCCGCCACCCAGCTGCTGCGCGACGGTGCGGCCTACCGGGACGTTGACGGCAACGGCAAGATCGATCTGACCTACACCTTCCTGACCTCGGCGTCGTCCAGCACCATGAACAAACATGGCATCTCGGGCTTCAGCCAGTTCAGCACCCAGCAAAAAGCACAGGCCGCGCTGGCCATGCAATCCTGGGCGGATGTGGCCAACGTCACCTTCACCGAGAAGGCCAGCGGCGGTGACGCCCACATGACCTTCGGCAACTACAGCGGCGGCCAGGACGGCGCGGCGGCGTTTGCCTACCTGCCCGGCACCGGCGCGGGCTACGACGGCACTTCGTGGTACCTGACCAACAGCAGCTACACGCCGAACAAGACCCCGGACCTGAACAACTATGGCCGGCAGACCCTGACCCACGAAATCGGCCACACCCTGGGCCTGGCGCATCCCGGCGACTACAACGCCGGCGAAGGCGCACCGACCTACAACGACGCGTCCTATGGACAGGACACGCGCGGTTACAGCGTCATGAGTTACTGGAGCGAAAGCAACACGAACCAGAACTTCAGTAAAGGCGGGGTCGAAGCCTACGCTTCCGGGCCGCTGATCGACGACATTGCGGCGATCCAGAAGCTCTACGGCGCGAACTACAACACCCGTGCCGGCGACACCACCTACGGGTTCAACTCCAACACCGGGCGCGACTTCCTCAGCGCCACCTCCAACGCCGACAAACTGGTGTTCTCGGTATGGGACGGCGGTGGCAACGATACCCTGGACTTCTCCGGTTTCACCCAGAACCAGAAGATCAACCTCAATGAGGCCTCGTTCTCCGACGTTGGCGGCCTGGTGGGCAACGTGTCCATCGCCAAGGGCGTGACCGTGGAGAATGCCTTCGGTGGCGCCGGCAACGACCTGATCATTGGCAACAACGCGGCCAACCTGATCAAGGGCGGTGCCGGCAACGACATCATCTACGGTGGCGGTGGGGCCGACCAACTGTGGGGCGGCGCGGGCAACGACACCTTTGTGTTCGGCGCCAGCTCCGACTCCAAGCCTGGGGCTGCGGACAAGATCTTTGACTTCACTTCGGGTTCAGACAAGATCGACCTCAGCGGTATCACCAAAGGCGCAGGCCTGACGTTCGTCAATGCGTTCACCGGGCACGCCGGCGACGCGGTACTGACCTACGCCTCAGGCACCAACCTGGGCACCTTGGCGGTAGACTTCTCTGGGCACGGCGTGGCGGATTTCCTTGTCACCACCGTGGGCCAGGCCGCCGTCAGCGACATCGTGGCGTGATGTAGCAGCGCGGCGTTTCGGCGCCGCGTTCCCCCCGATGGAGCCTGAAGATGCAGCGTTTTACCCACTTTATCGCCTGCGTGGTGCAGGTAATGTTCATGTCGGCAGGAGCCCCCGTTATGGCGAGTAGCCTTGTTTTACCCAGCAGCGAACAATTGGCCGGGCACTGGCAACTGCACCAGCAGGACCAGGTCTGCGCCCTGGACCTGCTGGCCCCCAATGCCGTGCGTGGTGATGTCGAGTGCGCCGAGCAGTGGCTGGGGGACACCCCGAAGACCTGGCTACCGACGCCGGACGGTATATGGCTGATGAATGCCGACGGCACGGGCATTACCCATTTGAATCGCCAGAACAACGGTGAATATAAAGGCCGCACACTTTCCGGTACCGAAGTGATATTGCAACGAGCCTCTTAGTTGTTGGTTATAAGCCTATAACTTGATTTTGTTAGTTGCTCGCTCCGTTATTCGGGGTGCGGGTAACTATTGCGCGCTATTTGGTTCAAGGAAGATCGCAAGCTATGGCCACGCCGCCTTTATTCAAAGCGCTGGGTGAATACAAGAGTGTCTTGCTCAGCGTTGGCTGTTTCACGGCATTGATTAACCTGCTGATGCTGGTGCCGTCGATCTACATGCTGCAAGTGTATGACCGCGTGCTGTCCTCCCAGAATGAAACCACCCTGGTGATGTTGACGCTGATGGTCGTGGGCTTCTTTGTGTTTATTGGCACGCTGGAGGCGATTCGCAGTTTTATCGTGATCCGCATCGGCAGCCAGTTGGAGCGGCGTTTCAACCTGCGCGTCTACAAGGCGGCGTTTGAGCGCAACCTGCAACGCGGCCAGGGGCATGCGGGGCAGTCGCTGGGGGATTTGACCCATATCCGCCAGTTCATTACGGGGCCGGCGCTGTTCGCGTTTTTTGATGCGCCGTGGTTTCCCATCTACCTGCTGGTGATCTTCCTGTTCAACGTCTGGCTCGGCGTGCTGGCCACCGCCGGCGCACTGCTGCTGATCGGCCTGGCGTGCCTGAATGAATACCTGACGAAAAAACCCTTGGGCGAAGCCAGCGGCTACTCGCAGCAATCCACCCAACTGGCCACCAGCCATTTGCATAATGCCGAGACCATCCAGGCCATGGGCATGCTCGGCGCCCTGCGCCAGCGCTGGTTTGCCGTGCATTCGCAGTTTCTCGGCTTGCAGAACCGGGCCAGCGACACCGGCTCGGTGATCACCGCGCTGAGCAAATCCCTGCGCTTATGCCTGCAATCGCTGGTGCTGGGCCTGGGCGCGCTGCTGGTGATCAAAGGCGAGATGACCGCCGGCATGATGATTGCCGGTTCGATCCTGATGGGCCGCGTCCTCAGCCCCATCGACCAACTGATTGCGGTGTGGAAACAGTGGAGTTCGGCCAAGTTGGCGTACCAGCGTCTGGACGCGTTGCTGCGCGAAAGCCCCGAGGCCGTGGAGCCGATGAAATTGCCGGCGCCCAAGGGCCAGGTCAGTTTCGAGCAGGTCAGCGCAGGACCGCCGGGGCGGCGGGTGGCGACCCTGCATCAAGTCAGTTTCAACCTCGGCGCGGGCGAGGTGCTCGGCGTGCTCGGTGCCTCGGGCTCGGGTAAATCCACCCTGGCCCGCGTGCTGGTGGGCGTATGGCCGACCCTGGCGGGCACCGTGCGCCTGGACGGCGCGGATATCCATCGCTGGGACCGCGACGACCTCGGCCCGCACATCGGCTACCTGCCCCAGGACATCGAACTGTTCAGCGGCAGCATTGCCGACAACATCGCGCGGTTTCGCCAGGCCGACCCGCAGCTAGTGGTGCAGGCCGCGCAACAAGCCGGGGTGCATGAACTGATCCTGCGCCTGCCCCAAGGCTACGACACGCTGCTGGGCGACAACGGCGGCGGTCTGTCCGGCGGGCAGAAACAACGGGTGGCCCTGGCCCGGGCGTTGTACGGCGGGCCCCGGCTGATCGTGCTGGATGAGCCCAACTCCAACCTCGACACGCAGGGCGAAGCCGCACTGGCCAGCGCCATCGTGCAGATGAAAGCCCAGGGCAGCAGCGTGGTGCTGGTCACCCACCGTTCGGCGGCGTTGGCCCAGGCCGACAAGCTGCTGGTGCTCAACGAGGGCCAGTTGCAAGTGTTCGGCCCCAGCCAGGAAGTGCTGCGGGCCTTGTCCGGGCAACGCGAACAACCGCCTCAAGCAAGGATGCCAGCATGATCCACGAACAACACGACGCGCGTTTTTTTGTGCGCATGGGCTGGTTGCTGACGGTGCTCGGTGCCGGAGGATTCTTTCTCTGGGCCAGCCTGGCGCCATTGGACCAAGGTATTCCGGTGCAAGGCACGGTGGTGGTGTCGGGCAAGCGCAAGGCCGTGCAAACCCTCAGCCCGGGCGTGGTCAGCGGGATTCTGGTGCGTGAAGGCGAGGCGGTGAAACAGGGCCAGCCGCTGTTTCGTCTTGACCAGACGCAGCACCAGGCCGACGTGCAATCGCTGCAAGCGCAGTACCGCATGGCCTGGGCCAGCGTGGCGCGCTGGCAGAGCGAGCGTGATAACCGCGCCAGCATCACCTTCCCCGCGGAGCTGAGCAGCGATGCTGATCCAGCCCTGGCCCTGGTCCTGGAAGGCCAGCGCCAACTGTTCAGTAGCCGCCGCGAAGCCTTTGCCCGTGAACAGGCCGGGATTCGCGCGAACATCGATGGCGCCACCGCGCAACTGGGCGGCATGCGCCGGGCGCGCAGCGACCTGACGGCCCAGGCCCAATCCCTGCGCGATCAACTGGGCAACCTGCAACCCTTGGCCGACAACGGCTACATCCCGCGCAACCGCCTGCTGGAATACCAGCGCCAACTGTCTCAGGTGCAGCAGGACCTGGCGCAGAACACCGGCGAAAGCGGGCGGGTGGAGCAGGGCATCCTCGAATCGCGTCTGAAACTTCAGCAGCACAGCGAGGAATACCAGAAGGAAGTGCGCAGCCAACTGGCCGACGCGCAACTGCGCAGCCTCACCCTGGAACAGCAACTGACCTCGGCCGGCTTCGACCTGCAACACAGCCAGATCAACGCGCCGGCCGATGGCATTGCGGTCAACCTCGGCGTGCACACAGTGGGCGCGGTGGTGCGCGCCGGGGAAACCCTGCTGGAGATCGTGCCCCAGGGCACGCGCCTGGAAGTCGAAGGGCGCCTGCCCGTGCATCTGGTGGACAAGGTTGGCACCCAACTGCCGGTGGACATCCTCTTCACCGCCTTCAACCAGAGCCGCACGCCACGGGTACCGGGGCAAGTCAGCCTGATTTCGGCCGACCAGATGCTCGATGAAAAGACCGGCGCGCCGTATTACGTGCTGCGCACCACGGTCAGCGACATGGCGCTGGAGAAACTCCACGGCCTGGTGATCAAGCCCGGCATGCCCGCCGAGATGTTTGTGCGCACCGGCGAACGCTCGTTGCTCAACTATCTGTTCAAGCCGCTGCTGGATCGCGCCGGCTCCGCGTTGACCGAGGAATAAGCATGAAACCGGTGTTTATCGCCTTGCTGTTGAGCTGCACCAGTGCCCACGCCGCCATGGGCCCGTTCGACGTGTACGAACAAGCCTTGCGCAACGATCCGGTGTTCCTTGGCGCGATCAAGGAGCGCGATGCCGGCCTGGAAAACCGCACCATCGGCCGCGCCGGCCTGCTGCCCAAGCTGTCCTACAACTACAACAAGGGCCGCAACAACTCCCAGGCCACCTTGCCCGACGGGCGTGGCGGCACCTATCACGATGACCGCAACTACAACAGCTACGGTTCGACCTTCAGCCTGCAACAGCCGTTGTTCGACTACGAGGCCTACGCCAACTACCGCAAGGGCGTGGCCCAGGCGCTGTTCGCCGATGAAAGCTTTCGCGACAAGAGCCAGGCGTTGCTGGTGCGGGTGTTGTCCTACTACACCCAGGCATTGTTCGCACAGGACCAGATCGACATTGCCCGCGCCAAGAAGAAGGCATTCGAGCAGCAGTTCCAGCAGAACCGGCACCTGTTCCAACAAGGCGAGGGCACACGCACGGACATTCTTGAAGCCGAGTCCCGTTATGAACTGGCCACCGCCGAGGAGATCCAGGCGCTGGACGAGCAGGACGCATCGCTCAGGGAACTGGGCGCCTTGATCGGCGTGCCCAGCGTCAACATCGACGACCTGGCGCCGCTGAACCAGGGCTTTGCCGCCTTCACCTTGACCCCGGCCAACTACGACACCTGGCATGAACTGGCGATCAGCAACAACCCGACGTTAGCGTCCCAGCGCCAGGCCCTGGAAGTGGCCCGTTATGAAGTGGAGCGCAACCGCGCCGGGCATCTGCCGAAAGTCACCGCGTACGCCAGTTCGCGCCAACAGGAGTCCGACAGCGGCAACACCTACAACCAGCGCTACGACACCAACACCATCGGCGTCGAGGTCAGTTTGCCGTTGTATGCCGGTGGCGGTATTTCCGCGTCCACCCGCCAGGCCAGCCGGGCCATGGAGCAGGCCGAGTACGAGCTGGAGGGCAAGACCCGCGAAACCCTGATCGAACTGCGCCGCCAGTTCAGCGCCTGCCTGTCGGGGGTGAGCAAGTTGCGCGCGTACCAGAAGGCGTTGACGTCGGCCGAAGCGCTGGTGGTGTCGACCAAGCAAAGCATCCTCGGCGGCGAGCGCGTCAACCTCGATGCACTCAACGCCGAGCAGCAGCTCTACAGCACCCGCCGCGACCTGGCCCAGGCGCGTTATGACTACCTGATGGCCTGGACCAAATTGCACTACTACGCCGGCAACCTGCGCGACACGGACCTGGCCAAGGTGGATGAGGCGTTTGGGCCAGCGGCAAGGTGATCGCCGATTCCGACCCTTCCAACAACAAAAAGAGGCATCAGCATGGGTATCTTCGACTACAAAAACCTGGGCACCGAGGGTTCCAAGGCGTTGTTCGCCGACGCCATGGCAATCACCTTGTACAGCTATCACAACCTGGATAACGGCTTTGCCGTGGGTTACCAGCACAATGGTTTGGGCTGGGGCTTGCCGGCCACCTTGGTCGGCGCGCTGCTCGGCGGCGCAGACTCACAGGGTGTAATTCCCGGCATTCCGTGGAACCCGGACTCGGAAAAAGCCGCCCTGGAGGCGGTGCAGCAAGCCGGTTGGACGCCCATCAGTGCAAGCACCCTGGGTTACGCCGGCAAGGTCGATGCGCGCGGTACGTTCTTTGGCGAAAAAGCCGGCTACACCAGCGCGCAGGTGGAGGTGCTGGGCAAGTACGATGACGCCGGCAAGCTGCTGGAAATCGGCATCGGCTTTCGCGGCACCTCCGGGCCCCGGGAAAACCTGATCAGCGATTCCATCGGCGACTTGGTCAGCGATCTGATGGCCGCGCTGGGCCCCAAGGACTACGCGAAGAACTACACCGGCGAAGCGTTCGGCACCTTGCTCAAACACGTTGCCGACTACGCCAGCGCCCATGGCCTCAGCGGCAAGGACGTGGTGGTCAGCGGCCACAGCCTGGGCGGCTTGGCGGTCAACAGCATGGCGGACCTCAGCGGCAATAAATGGTCGGGCTTCTACACGGACGCCAACTACGTGGCCTACGCCTCGCCGACCCAGAGCAGCAGCGACAAGGTGCTCAATATCGGCTACGAGAACGACCCGGTGTTTCGTGCGCTGGACGGTTCAACGTTCAACCTGTCGTCCCTCGGCGTACATGACAAGCCCCATGAGTCGAGCACCGACAACATCGTCAGCTTCAACGACCACTACGCCTCGAACCTGTGGAATGTGCTGCCGTTTTCCATTGCCAACCTGCCGACCTGGGTCTCCCACCTGCCGACCGGTTATGGCGACGGCCTGACGCGCGTGCTTGAGTCGGGTTTCTATGAGCAGATGACTCGCGACTCCACAGTGATCGTCGCCAACCTGTCCGACCCGGCCCGCGCGACGACCTGGGTACAAGACCTCAACCGCAATGCCGAGCCCCACAAAGGCAACACCTTCATCATCGGCAGTGACGGCAACGACCTGATCCAGGGCGGCAAGGGCGCGGATTTTATCGAGGGCGGCAAGGGCAATGACACGATCCGTGACAGCAGCGGGCACAACACGTTTCTGTTCAGCGGGCAGTTTGGTCAGGATCGGGTGATTGGCTATCAGCCGACGGACAGACTGGTGTTCAAGGAGGTGCAGGGCAGTGTGGAGTACCGCGAGCACGGTGGGGATACGGTGATCAGTGTCGGTTCGGATTCGGTGACGCTAGTCGGCGTGAGCGGCTGGTCAGGGGAGGGGGTGTTGATCAGCTAAAGCTGGAATGCTTTCAAAATGTGGGAGCGGGCTTGCTCGCGAAGGCGGAGTGTCAGATACATATCCGGTGACTGGCCCACCGCTTTCGCGAGCAAGCCCGCTCCCACACAAGCCAGCTCCCACATTTTCAAATGCACTCGGGCATCGGGAAATTACTTTTCCTTGATAACCGTGGCCACATCCGCCGCCTTCACACGCACGCGCTTGCCAGCAATATCAGTGAATTCGTAGAAACCATCGGCGGCGTTGGTTTTCGGCAGGTCCTTGGTCAAATACTGCGTGCCATTTTGCAATGTCACCACCGTTTGCGTCGCGCAACCGGCCAATACCAGAAAAGTGAGTGCAACCAGTGGCAGACCCAAATTCTTCATGCTCATAACCCTTACCTATCAACCCTGAAAAGTCCCGCGCTAAAGGCTGCGGGGCACAAATTTTACGCCATCGGCTCACCCATCAGATCACTTTTATACAAAAAGTTGCGTGCGCCATTTATCTATTACCGATTGCAACAAGCCATCGGCAGCGGCACTCTGTATGCATAACCAGTATTTGACCCCTGTGCGCCATGGCCAACCCCCTCGAAGACCCGCTTTATTACCTGCAAAACTTCCGTCAGGTCCTGCAATGGCTGGGGCAACGCTATGCCGACTTGCTCGACCCGGACGAAACACAGTTCATTCAGCAATTTGACAGCTTGCCGCAAGCCTCCCAGGCCTTGCTGGTGCGCATGGTCATGCGCAAGGGCGTGCATTTTCGTGCGGGCAAGCTCAATTACCTGGAAATCGGTTGTACCCGTGCAGCGGCGGAGCCGTTGTTGCGTCTGGGGTGGATCGACGAACACTGCCCGCTGAGCTTTGAAACGCTGTTCGCCTTGCTGCAAAAAGGCGAAATCCTCGCGGCGTTCAAGCCCTGGATCGACAATCCCAAGGGCAACAAGGCCGACTGGCTGGAAGGCTTGGCGGCGCAGTTTCCCGACAGCCGCAGCTTTGCCGCCTGGTGCCCGGAGTTGGCCGATACCCTGTACAGCCTCAGCGTGATGGACCTGTGCGACCGCCTGCGCCTGATGTTCTTCGGCAACCTGTACCAGGACTGGTCCGAGTTCGTGCTGGCGGACCTGGGCATCTACACCTACGAAAAGGTGGAGATCTGCGCCGAATCCCGGGGTTTGCGCAGCCGTGATGACGTGCAGGGGTTTCTGTTCCTGCATGCTTGCCAGCAAGCCTTCGAGGCCGGTGAGCCGGTCGCGGACGTACTGGCGCACATCGCCACCCTGAGCACCGACAACCCCTGGCTGGAACGGCGACGGGCCAAACTGGCGTTCCAGCTCGGTCAGTATTGCGAGCGTTTGGCCGAGTTGACGCTGGCCGTACAGATCTACCGCACCTGCGCCTATCCTGGCGCGCGTGCAAGGTTGATCCGTGTGCTGGAGCGCCAGGAGGACTACGCCCAGGCCATGGAACTGGCGGACGCGGCGCAACAGGCGCCGGAAAGTCCTGCCGAGCTCCAACACCTGCTGCGGGTGCTGCCACGGCTGCGGCGCAAACTGGGGGCGCCGGCGCTGCCCAAGGTCAAGCCGCACGAAGTCAGCCGCCTGGACCTGGCGTTGCCGCAACCGCTGGAGTCGGTGGAAATCTGTGTGCAGTTGCACCTGAGTACGCCCGAGGCACCGGTGCATTACGTCGAGAACGGCCTGATCAATTCGCTGTTTGGCCTGCTGTGCTGGGACGCGATCTTCGCGCCTTTGCCGGGCTCGTTTTTCCACCCGTTCCAACGCGGGCCGGTGGACTTGCACAGCGAAGACTTCCACCAGCGGCGCGCCGCGTTGTTCGACGCCTGTTTCGAACAACTGGCGGATGAGCGCTACAAAACCACGATCCGCCAACGCTACGTGGACAAATGGGGCATCCAGTCACCCTTCGTGTTCTGGAACCTGCTCACCGAAGACCTGCTGGAGCAGGCACTGGCCTGCTTGCCCGCCGCCCACCTGCGCCACTGGTTCGACCGGTTGCTGCTGGACATCCGCGCCAACCGCGCCGGCATGCCGGACCTGATCCAGTTCTGGCCCGCGCAGAACACCTACCGCATGATCGAGGTCAAGGGCCCCGGGGACCGCCTGCAAGACAACCAACTGCGCTGGCTGGAATTCTGCGCGCAGCACCAGATGCCGGTCACGGTCTGCTACGTGCGCTGGGCGGAACCTGCGCTTTGAGCTACAGCGTGGCCGTGCGGGCGCTGTGTGAGTTCACGGCCAAGGTCGGCGACCTCGACCTGCGCTTCACGCCATCCCCCAGCGCCCAGGAAGGCATTGCCGGCCATCGCACCGTTGCCTCGCGGCGCAGTGCGCATTACCAGAACGAAGTGGCCCTGGAGGGCGAGTACCAACTACTCAAGGTGCGGGGCAGGGCGGACGGCTATGACCCGGACACCAACCGCCTGGAAGAAGTGAAGACCTATCGCGGCGACCTCGACGCCCAGCCCGCCAACCATCGCCAACTGCACTGGGCCCAGGCCAAGGTCTACGGTTGGCTGCTGTGCCAGAAACTCGGGCTGGCCCAGATCAACCTGGCGCTGGTGTACTTCGATATCGTCGGTGAAGGCGAGACCGTGCTCAACCAAAGTGCCCAGGCGACGGAGCTGGAAGCGTTCTTCAACAGGCAGTGCGCGCTGTTCCTCGGTTGGGCCGAGCAGGAAATGCAGCACCGCGATGCCCGCAACCGCGGGGCGCAAAGCCTGGGTTTCCCCCACGCCGGCTTTCGTACGGGCCAGCGAGCCCTGGCTGAGACGGTATACAAAGCCGTCACCACCGGCCGCTGCCTGATGGCCCAGGCGCCCACCGGCATCGGCAAGACCATCGGCACCATCTTCCCGCTGCTCAAGGCGCTGGCGCCGCAGCAACTGGACAAGGTGTTCTTCCTCACCGCCAAGACCCCGGGGCGCAAGCTCGCCCTCGACGCCGCCAGCGTGCTGCACCGCAGCAGCGCCGATTTGCCCCTGCGGGTGCTGGAACTGGTGGCCCGTGACAAAGCTTGCGAACACCTGGACAAAGCCTGCCACGGCGAGTCATGCCCGTTGGCCAAAGGCTTCTACGACCGCCTGCCCGCCGCGCGCGCCGCCGCCGCCCAGGTGCGCCTGCTCGACCAGCGCAGCCTGCGGGACGTAGCCCTGGCCCACAGCGTGTGCCCGTATTACCTGAGCCAGGAAATGGCGCGCTGGGCCGATCTGGTGGTCGCCGACTACAACTACTACTTCGACTTCGGCGCCATGCTGTTCGGCCTCGCTCAGCTCAACCAGTGGCGCGCGGCCGTGTTGGTGGACGAGGCCCACAACCTGGTGGAGCGCGCCCGCTCGATGTACAGCGCCAGCCTCGACCAGTACAGCCTCAAGACCCTGCGCGACACGGCGCCCGAACCGCTGAAGAAACCCCTGCAACGCCTGAACCGCGAATGGAATGCACTGCACAAGGATCAGCTCGCGCCCTACCAGGCCTATGCGGCCCGCCCGGAAAAACTCCTGCAAGCCCTGAGCCTGTGCACCAGCGCCCTGGGCGACTACTTCAACGATCACCCCGAAGCCCTTAACGGCGAGCTGCAAACTTTCTACTTTGACGCCCTGCAATTTGCCAAGGTCGCCGAGCTGTTCAACGAACACTTCATCTTCGACATCAGCAAGCGCCAGCTCAACGGCAAGCGCAGCAGCTCAACCCTGTGCCTGCGCAATGTGGTGCCAGCCGAGTTCATCCGCCCGCGCCTGACCGCCGCCCGCAGCAGCGTGCTGTTTTCCGCAACCCTCAGCCCACGGCATTACTACGCCGACCTGCTGGGGCTGCCGTCCGACACCGCGTGGATCGATGTGGAGTCGCCGTTCCAGGCTGCGCAATTACAGGTGCGGATTGTCGATGCAATCTCTACGCGCTTCGTGCACCGCCAGGCGTCGCTGGAACCCATCGTCGCGTTGATCGCCCAGCAGTTCGCGCAACGGCCGGGCAACTACCTGGCATTTTTCTCCAGCTTCGATTACCTGCAACAGGTGGCGCAATTACTCGCCGAGCGCCACCCGCAGATCCCGCTGTGGCAACAATCACGGGGCATGGCCGAGGCCGAGCGCCAGGCCTTTCTTGACCAGTTCACCGAACACAGCCAGGGCATCGGCTTCGCGGTGCTGGGCGGCGCCTTTGGTGAGGGGATCGACCTGCCCGGTGCGCGGTTGATCGGTGCGTTTATTGCCACCCTGGGCTTGCCGCAACTGAACCCGGTCAACGAGCAGATGAAGCTGCGCATGGCCGCGATCTTTGGCGCCGGCTATGACTACACCTATCTGTATCCGGGGCTGCAAAAAGTCGTGCAGGCCGCCGGCCGGGTGATCCGCAGCCAGCAGGACGAGGGCGTGGTGATGCTGATCGACGACCGCTTCGGCGAGGCGCGGGTGCGGCAACTGTTGCCCCGCTGGTGGGCGGTGGAGTGAGGCATTCCCGGTATCAATGATGCTGGCATCGCCGCTGACAATCCTCCACGCTGGGTGAAAATCTCTACACAGGGCCCGCCCATGCGCCAGCAACTGATCCCCGTCAACGGCATTACGCTGAGTGTGCACATCGCTGGCCCCGAGCATGGCCAGCCGGTTTGGCTGCTGCACGGTTTCCCGGAGTGCTGGCACTCCTGGCGTTTGCAGGTCCCGGCGCTGGTGGCGGCGGGTTATCGGGTGTTTGTCCCTGAAATGCGTGGCTATGGCCAATCCAGTGCGCCCGCTGAAATCGCCGACTATGACGTGCTGACCCTGTGCGCCGATATCCAGCAGGCCATGGACGCTTTCGGCCACACCGAGGTGGTGATGGTTGGGCATGACTGGGGCGCCGTGGTGGCCTGGCACCTGGCGTTGCTGGAGCCTGAGCGCGTGACGCGGCTGATCACGTTGTCGGTGCCGTTCGCCGGGCGCGCGCGGCGGCCGGTGATTGAAATCATGCGCGAGCTGTACGCCGACCGCTTCAATTACATCCTGTATTTCCAGGAACCCGGCGTCGCCGAGCAGGAACTGGACGCCGATATCGAACGCACCCTGCGCCTGTTCATGCAGGATCAGGATGTGTTTTTGCAGCAGAAACCCGCCAACGCCCGCTTGCTTGACGGCGTTGCCGCGCCCGGCCCATTGCCGTCGTGGTGTACGCGTGCGGACCTCGATGTGTACGTGCACACCTTTGCCGAACAGGGCTTTCGTGGCGCGCTGAACTGGTATCGCAACTTCCCGCGCAACTGGCAGCGCAGCGAGTTCCTGGCCGGCCAGCAGGTGCTGCAACCCACGCTGTTCCTGATTGGTGACCGCGACCCGGTCGGCGTGTTTGAAGCCCACACCCTCAAGCGCATGCCGGATACCGTGCCCGATCTTGAGCAGCACGTGCTGCCCAATTGCGGTCACTGGATCCAGAACGAGCAAGGGCAACAGGTCAACGGCTTGATGCTTGCCTTTCTAGGGAGAACGTAAACGTCGCGCCGTGCCCAGGGCGCTCCACCAGGCGGATATTGCGCCCGTGCAATTGCAGGATGCGATGCACGATGCGCAAGCCCAGGCCGCCATCGCGGCGCGCGCCGCCAATGGTGAAGGCCCTCAGGAACAAGCCTTCACGCAGCTCGGGGTCAATCCCCGGGCCACTGTCGCTGACCGTCACGGCGACACCTTCGGGCCCTGGCACGAGGATCACTTCGACTTCGCCGTTCACCGGCGTGTGACGCAGGGCGTTGTCCAGCAGGTTGGTGAGCACCCGCTCGATCAAACCGAGGTCGGCCAGCACCGTCGGCACCTGCGGCGGCAGGGTGGCCGTGAGGGTAATGGCGCGGGCTTCGGCGCTCAGTTCGAACTTCTGGAACACGTCCTGCACCAGGTCCGGCAGGGAAAACCCTTCGATCACCGGCTGCACAAAGCCGTGTTCCAGGCGCACCAGCTCCAGCAGGGATTGGGCCAGGCCGCCGACCTTGCGGCTCTGGTCCAGGGCGATGCCCAGGTAGCGCCGGCGTTCTTCGGGGCTGAGGCTGGCGTCCTTGAGGGACAGGGTTTCCAGATAACCGTGCAGCGACGCCAGCGGGGTGCGCAGGTCATGGGAGATGTTCGCGACCATGTCCCGACGTTCCTGATCCTGGTGGGTGAGGGCACGCCACTGTTCGCCCAGGCGGTTCTCCATTTGCACGAAGGCGTGGTCGAGCACGGCGATTTCGTCACCGCTGTGCAGCGCCTCGGCGGCCGGCTCCGGGGTTTTCGGCGCGCCATTGATATCGAACTGGCCGACCTTGTCAGTCAACTGGCGCAACGGGCGGGTGATCCAGGCAAAGGCGATCAAGCCGGCCATCAGGCACAGCAACGCCACCAGACCGATGGACCACAGCGCGATTTTCAGCGCCATGCCGGTGGCATCCTTGGCATCGAACACATCGTGGGCCTCACCTAGCAGCACCACATACAGGAAACCGGTCTGCTTGCCGTTGGCCTTGAGCGGCGCGGCGCTGAACACCTTGCGTCCCTCGACGCTGCGCGGGTCATCGCCGAGGATCGGCAGCATGGCGCCGCTGAGGAAGCGCCGCACCGGCGCCAGGTCGACGCGGTCGCGCAACAAGTGGCCGCTGGGTGCGGCGTTGCCGACCACACGACCGTCGATGTCGAGCAGGTACACCTCGACGCTCGGGTTCACCAGCATCAACTGGCTGAACAGCGTGCGCACCGCCTCGGGCTTGAGGCCATCGGCGTCCATCAGTTGCGTGTCACGGGCGATATGCGCCGCGAGGTCGCGGGACAGGCCTTGCACCACTTCCAACTCGTGCATGCGGTTGGACCGTACTTGCAGCCACGCCGAGGTGCCGCTGCAAATCAGCAGCAACACGGCAAACACCACCGACAGGCGCTGGGTCAGGGTCAGCTTCATGGCGCGGTCTCGGCAAACTTGTAGCCACGGCCCCACACCGTGAGGATGCGCGCCGGGTTGGCCGGGTCGGTTTCGACCTTGGCGCGCAGGCGGTTGATATGGGTGTTCACCGTGTGTTCATAGCCCTCGTGGCTGTAGCCCCACACGGCGTTGAGCAGGTCCATGCGCGAAAACACCTTGCCCGGCTGGCGTGCGAAGAAGTACAGCAGGTCGAACTCACGCGGCGTGAGGTCCAGGCGCTGGCCTTGCAGGGTCACGTCGCGGGTCAGCGGGTTGATGAACAGTTGGCCCAGGTCGAGGCTGCCGGCGTCCATCTTCAGGTTGCGCGCCATGGCGTCCACCCGGCGCAGCAACGCCTTGACCCGCGCCACCAGCTCCGGCATCGAGAACGGTTTGGCCAGGTAATCGTCGGCGCCCAGCTCCAGGCCGAGGATGCGATGCAGTTCGCTGGAACGCGCACTGGTGATGATGATCGGCGTGTAGCGCGTCATGGCACGGGCGCGCCGGCAGATCTCCAGGCCATCGACGCCGGGCAGCATCAGGTCGAGGATCAACGCATCCCAACCGCCTTGCTCCAGCAGGCGCAGGCCCTCGTTGCCATCGGCGCTGTGCACCACGTCAAACTGCTCGTCACGCAGGTGCAGGCAGATCAAGTCGGCGATATGGGCATCGTCCTCGACCACGAGGACACGTTTGGGCTGATCCATGTAAGCGAAACCTTGGCTTGTAGTCGGCGCATTGTGCGGCTTTTGCCACAGTGTAGTTATCACGAATTGTTTAACTCTGCGTGAGGATTTGGCGACCGGCCGGGGGGCAGGATGGCGTCATTGCAGTTGGGGAAGGGCTTGTATGTGGCGAGGGAGCTTGCTCCCGCTCGACATCGCAGTTGGAGCCGGCTTTTTGGGAGCGTTGCGCACTCCAGCGGGAGCAAGCTCCCTCGCCACAACAAGCTCCCTCGCCACAGGGCCTTGAATGGAGAAACCTATGTACTCACGCAGACAAATCCTGCTGGCCGGCGGTGGCCTGGGTGTCGCAGTCCTCGCCGGTGGCTTGCTGAAGCAGCTCAACCTGGGCAGCGAAGCCGAGGCGGCTGAAACCTTCGAGGTCAGCCACAGCGACGCCGAGTGGCGCAGCCTGCTCAGCGCCGAGCAATACGCCGTGCTGCGCGAGGAGGGCACCGAGCGCCCTTACAGCAGCCCGCTCAACAATGAACACCGCGTCGGCACCTTTGCCTGCGCCGGTTGCGCGTTGGCGCTGTTTTCGTCCACCACCAAGTTCGACAGCCATACCGGCTGGCCGAGTTTCTGGCAGCCGCTGGATAACGCGGTGGCCAGCCGTACCGACCGTTCTTTCGGCATGGCACGCAACGAAATCCATTGCCGCCGTTGCGGCGGTCACCAAGGGCACGTGTTCGACGACGGCCCTCAACCCACCGGCCTGCGTTATTGCATGAATGGCGCGGCCATGACGTTCACGGCGGCTTAAGCCGATGTCTCTTTCTTATAAGGTCTTATCCCATGTGGCTTCTGCTTCTCGCGTACCTGGGCGGCGTGCTGACCATCGTCAGCCCGTGCATCCTGCCGGTTCTGCCTTTTGTCTTCGCTCGCACCGGGCAGCCGTTTTTGCGCAGTGGCTTGCCGCTGTTGGCGGGGATGGCGGTGACATTTGCCCTGGTGGCCACGCTGGCCGCCGTGGGCGGCGGTTGGGTGGTGCAAGTCAATCAATACGGGCGCTGGCTCGCGTTGCTCTGCGTGGCGCTGTTTGGGCTCACGCTGCTGCTGCCGCAACTGTCGGAACGCCTGACGCGGCCTCTGGTGGCCGCCGGCAGTCGCTTGTCGGAAGCCGCCGGGGCCGACGCCAGGCCGCGTGCGGGCGCCTCGTTCCTGATCGGCGTGGCCACCGGGTTGCTCTGGGCGCCGTGCGCCGGGCCAATCCTCGGGCTGCTGCTGACCGGCGCCGCGCTGCAGGGCGCCAATATCGGCACTACCTTGCTGTTGCTGGCCTACGCCGCCGGTGCGGCGACGTCCCTGGCGCTGGCGTTGCTGGTCGGCGGTAAAGTCTTTGGCTTGATGAAGAAGTCCCTGGGTGCTGGTGAGTGGTTGCGTCGCGGCCTTGGCGCACTGATGTTGGCCGGTGTCGCAGCGATTGCCCTGGGCCTGGACACTGGGGTGTTGTCGCGCTTGTCGACAGCGTCCACCGGTGGCCTGGAACAAAGCCTGGTGGACCGCCTGAACGCCAAGCCGCCAGCGCAGGGTGGGGCGATGATGATGGCGGCCAACCACAACAGCGATTCGCTGCCGATCGAAGGCGCGCTGCCGCCGTTGGACGGCGCCGTGCAATGGCTCAACAGCGCGCCGCTGAGTGCCGAAGCCCTCAAGGGCAAAGTGGTGCTGGTGGATTTCTGGACCTACTCCTGCATCAACTGCCTGCGCACCCTGCCTTACGTCAAAGCCTGGGCCGAGAAGTACCGCGACCAGGGACTGGTGGTGATTGGCGTGCACGCCCCGGAGTTTGCCTTTGAACGGGACGTGGGCAATGTCACACAGGCCATGAAAGACCTGGGCATCACCTACCCGGTGGCCATCGACAACAACTACAAGATCTGGCGTGCGTTCAACAACCAGTACTGGCCGGCGCATTACTTTGCCGATGCCAACGGCCAGATTCGCTATCACCACTTTGGTGAAGGCAGCTATGCCGAATCGGAGCGGGTGATCCAGCAACTGCTGCGCGAGGCCGGGGCAAAAAACGTCGCGGGCGGCTTGATCGACGTGGATGCCAAGGGCGTGCAACAGGCGCCGGACCTGAACACCGTGCAGTCGCCGGAAACCTACCTGGGCGCGCAGCGCGCCGAGAACTTCGTCAAGTCTGGCCCCTTGGCGTTGAACAACTGGACCCTGGGAGGCCAATGGAATGTAGGCGGCCAGCAAGTCACGCTGGAGCAGGCGGGTGGGCGCATTGTCTACCGCTTCCATGCCCGAGACTTGCATCTGGTGCTGGCGCCTGGCGCGGATGGCAAGCCGGTGCGCTTCAAAGTCACGGTCGATGGCCAGGCCCCGGGCGAGGCGCACGGCACGGATGTGGCGCCGGATGGCAGCGGTACGGTGACTGAGCAGCGCTTGTACCAACTGGTGCGGCAGCCGGGTGAGGTGCAGGACCGTACTTTCAGCATTGAGTTTCTGGACCCGAATGTGGCGGCGTATGCCTTTACCTTTGGCTAACCGATTTATGAACTGACAACCCAATCAATGTGGGAGCGGGCTTGCTCGCGAATGCAGTGTGTCAGCCACTGAAATGCTGACTGACCCACCGCATTCGCGAGCAAGCCCGCTCCCACAGTTGACCGTGTTCTGGAGTGAGATTTATGAAAGTTCTCAGATTACTACCTGCACTGGCCTTGGTTGCCTTTATCGGCCAAGCCCAGGCCTTTTCCTTTGGTTCTTCCGACGATGCCGTCGTCATCGCACCACCCGCCCTGGACCTGCCAGCCTCGGCCAACCTGCAAACCGCCGTGTTCGCGGGCGGCTGCTTCTGGGGCGTACAAGGCGTTTTCCAGCATGTGCAGGGCGTCAAAAACGCAGTCTCCGGCTATGACGGCGGCGCGGCGAGCACGGCGCAGTATGAGTCTGTCAGCGCGGGCGATACCGGCCATGCCGAGGCGGTTTCCGTCACCTATGACCCGAGCAAAGTCAGCTACGGCAAGCTGTTGCAGATCTACTTTTCGGTGGCCCACAACCCCACGGAACTGAACCGCCAGGGCCCGGATACCGGCACGCAGTACCGTTCGGCGATCTTTGCGCAGAATGCCGAGCAGCAGAAAGTTGCTCAGGCGTATATCGCGCAACTGGATGCTGCGAAGTCCTTCGACAAGCCGATCGTGACTCGGATCGAGATGGGCAAGCCGTTCTATCCGGCGGAGGCCTACCATCAGGACTTTCTCACCGAGAATCCGTCTTACCCGTACATCGTGATCAATGATTTGCCGAAGGTGGTGCAGTTGAAAAAGCTGTTTCCTGAGCAGTACAGCGCGGAGCCGACCTTGGTAAAAACTCAATAAACACCGCAAAACCCATGTGGGAGCGGGCTTGCTCGCGAATGCAGTGTGTCAGTCGGCTCATCTGGTACTGACCCACCGCATTCGCGAGCAAGCCCGCTCCCACACAAGCCCGCTCCCACATTTTGTTCCTTAGACCACTTCCAGGTAAGAGCTGTGTATCGCCCGTGCCAGCTCGCGCACGGTGTCGATAAAGTCCGTCAGGCGGCTGTGCAGGCCGTCTTCCAGAATTTCATCAATCCCCGTATACCTCAGCCGCGCTTCGAACTCTGCTGCCAAACGCTGCGCCGTGCGCCCGTAACTGCCGGGCAAGTCGGCGAGGATGTGGCTCAATTCCTCGATACACGCATGCAAGGAGCGCGGCACGTCGCTGCGCAGTAACAGCAGCTCGGACACGGAGCGCGCATTCAGCGCATTCGGGTACAGCTCGGTGTACGCCTCAAACGACGACAACGCGCGGAGCAGGGCGCTCCACTGGTAATAGCCGCGCGCCGAGACGTCGCTGACTTCCTCCGACTCTTCGCCAAACATCTCGTAGCGCGCATCCAGCAGGCGCAAAGTGTTGTCGGCGCGTTCGACAAAGGTACCCAGGCGGATAAACCGGTAGGCGTCGTTGCGCATGATCGTCCCCGACGTGGCGCCACGGAACAGGTGCGAGCGCTGCTTGACCCAATCACAGAAGTGGCTGATGCCATGCCGCGCCAGGCCACCGGCGGCGATGCTGCGCATTTCCAGCCAGGTGGCGTTGAGGTTTTCCCACATGTCCGCGGTGATGCGCCCGCGTACCGCATGCGCATTGCCGCGAGCGGCGCGCAGGCAGTTGTAGATGCTCGCCGGGTTTTCTTCGTCGAGGGCGAAGAAGTGCAGCATGCGCTCGGCGTCCAGTTCCTTATGGCGTTCCAGGTAGCTGTCGAGGGTTCCGCTGCTGAGCAGCGACATCGCCAGTTCATCCAGGCCATCGCTGCGCCCGGATTGGGGCATCAGCGACAGCGAATAACTGACTTCCAGCATGCGCGCCAGGTTCTCGGCGCGCTCCAGGTAGCGGGACATCCAGTACAGATCTGCGGCGGTTCTACTCAACATAATCAGCCCTCCACCACCCAGGTGTCCTTGGTTCCGCCGCCTTGCGACGAGTTGACGATCAGCGAGCCTTCACGCAAGGCCACGCGCGTGAGGCCACCGGGCACCAGGCGGGTTTCCTTGCCCGACAGCACGAACGGCCGCAGGTCGATGTGCCGGGGGGCGATGCCGTTTTCGACAAAGGTCGGGCAGGTGGACAGGCTCAACGTGGGTTGGGCGATATAGGCATGGGGGCGGGCCTTGATGCGTTGGCGGAAGTCCTCGATCTCGGCCGCGCTGGATGCCGGGCCCACCAGCATGCCGTAGCCACCGGAGCCCTGGGTTTCCTTGACCACCAGTTCCGGCAGGTGCGCCAGTACGTGGGACAGCTCATCGGGCTTGCGGCACTGGAAGGTCGGTACGTTCTGCAACACCGGTTCTTCGTCGAGGTAGAAGCGGATCATTTCCGGCACATAGGGGTAGATCGACTTGTCGTCGGCCACACCGGTGCCGATGGCATTGGCCAGCACCACGTTGCCCGCGCAGTAGGCGGCGACCAGGCCGGGCACGCCGAGCATCGATTCGGGGTTGAACGCTTGCGGGTCGAGGAACGCGTCGTCGATGCGCCGGTAGATCACGTCCACGGCCTTGGGGCCATCGGTGGTGCGCATGAACACCTTGAGGTCGTGCACGAACAGGTCGGCACCTTCCACCAGCTCCACACCCATTTCCCTGGCCAGAAACGCATGTTCAAAGAACGCGCTGTTGAAGCGGCCAGGGGTGAGCACCACGACGTTGGGGTTGTCCAGGCGGCTGGAGCTTTTCAGGGTCTTGAGCAGCAGGTTGGGGTAATGGTCCACCGGCGCTATGCGTTGCTTGGCAAACACTTCGGGGAACAGGCGCATCATCATTTTGCGGTCTTCGAGCATGTAGCTCACGCCGCTGGGGGTGCGCAGATTGTCTTCGAGCACGTAGTAGGTGCCGTCGCCATCGCGCACCAGGTCGACACCCGAGATATGCGAGTAGATGTCGCGGTGCAGGTCGAGGCCGACCATGGCCTTCTGGTAACCCTCGTTGCCCAGCACCTGGTCGGCGGGAATGATCCCGGCCTTGATAATGCGCTGGTCGTGGTAGATGTCGGCGAGGAACATGTTCAGGGCGCTGACGCGCTGGATGCAGCCGCGTTCAATCACGCTCCATTCGCTGGCGGGGATGCTGCGCGGGATGATGTCGAAGGGGATCAGGCGCTCGGTGTCCTGCTCGTCGCCATACAGGGTGAAGGTGATCCCGGCGCGGTGAAACAGCAAGTCGGCTTCGCGGCGACGCTGGGCCAGCAGTTCCGGTGGCGTATTGGCCAGCCAGCGGGAGAATTCCTGATAATGCGCACGGCACACGCCGTTTGCGTCATTCATTTCATCGAAGAAAGATCGAGCCATTCCAGTACCTTGTCAGTGCCGAGGGACGCTTGGGTGGCACTGCCGCTTTGAAAAACGCATGTTTTTATGAGCCCGTGGCTAAGGGTGCCACTGGGCCTGGTCCTTACTTTCTGATGGGGTCGGCTCTGGGTCGGGGGGTAACCAATGCTCCTGTATCCGGGCAGATGAATGGATAAAGCAATGCCTGTGCCGAAACCCCCAACGCCCCTGTGGTGAGTGGGCTTGCTGTGGCGAGGGAGCTTGCTCCCGCTGGGCTGCGTAGCGGCCCCAAAATCCTGGGAGCGCTGCGCACTCCAGCGGGAGCAAGCTCCCTCGCCACAGTTAGGTGCGTGGGTTGCCTTGGATTGGTGCATGAACGAACTTGAACTTCGGGCCAGTGCGGTTCTTCTAACGTCTCTCGAATCTTCTTGGAGCACCGCCGTGCCCAGAATCATCTCGCCTCAGTCGCCGGAAACGGCCCTGACCGACCACAGTGAACACAACGCCAAGATCTTCGGCTCGCCCAAGGACCGCCTGGACTTCTACCGGCGCGAGATCCAATACGAAACGACGATCCTGGCCAACCGCACCGATGCCTACCTCACCGCGCAATCCTTTCTGGTCATCGCCTTCGTCTCGGGCATGGGCAACCTCAACCCCGAGTGGGGCAAGTTGTTCACCTTGGTGGTGCCGGTGCTCCTGGTACTGCTCGGTATCCTCAGCTCGCTGAACGCCTGGCCGGGGATCCGTGCCGCCTACGAGATCATCGACCACTGGCACTACAAGCAAAGCGAATTGCTGCGCAGCGAACCGGTGATGGGCCTGGCGTATGACGATTCGCCGCTGTTTTGCGAGACCGAGTCGTCCCACAAGGGCTATCGCAAGTCGCTGCTATTCTCTATGCGTGCGCCGTGGTTATTCATGGTGTTCTGGCTGTTGCTGGGGGCGTATGCGTTTTATATCCAGGTGGATAACCCGGGTTCATAGAGGTACAGGTCATGTCAGATGAACGTGAGAACGAACTGGACGAGGAGCTCAACGACCCGGGTAACGAAGACCCGGGATCATTGATGGATGATGCGCAGGTGCCGCTCAAGGATGGCGGGCCGGATCAGGAATCGATCCAGGAGTGCTCGGCGCCGATCTTGACGTTGAACCGGTGCTGAAGCGGGAAGTAGTGCTCCTTCAGTTGTTTAATCTGCTTCCCCAGTGTGTCAGGTGGGACGATGCCGCTTCGCAGAAAGGACTGGCGAACATCGTTTTCAATGTTGACTATCGAACCCTGCGGTTCGAGTCTGCCCCGGACCACCTTGTTCTCCCTGGCCGCCCCGTCAAAGCCCAAGTCGTACATGTCAGGACGCTTGAGCTTGAGGTTGTCGTTGAACAGCGTCGGGCCGACTGTTTCGAAAATCTTGCTTTCATAGGCCTTGAACTCAGGGGTGTACTGCACGACACCGTTGGCGTCCCTGGCCACAGTGGGCCGGTTGGCCATGAAATAGGCTTTGTTGGCAGCGAAACGCTTTTTCATCTCGGTGATCATGTCGGTAATCACCGGGTTGTTTGCCTGGGTGCCAAAATTGCTGGTGTTGTAGAAGGGCTTGTAGTTGCTGAGGACATGACCAACCGGCCTGTTGAGCAGCACATCATTGGCGCCCGCATTCACCACCTCGGTGCTGACTTTTGTCTGAATGACATCATCGGTATCGAGATAGAACCCTCCGTATTTATTGGTAATGGGGTAGCGCGCAACATCTGAAGCCGCGGCCAGGTTTTTCCCTTGCCCTTGTCGGAAGTAATCGTACATCTCGTCGTTTTTCAATTGTTTGAAGACGTCATCTTCGTGAAGGTTCTTCACCTCAAGGCCTTGGACCTTGCTTTCCAGTTTCTGCTTTATCTGTTGAAAGAGGGCCGGGGTGTCGGCATCCACGTGCAGGATGGAGGTGTATCCGGGGGCCTGGGCAGCATTTTGGGCGATGTTGTCAGCCAGGTTGGCAGGTATGTCCTGACCCGCCCAAAAATAGTGAAGGTTCTTGGGGATCGGTTTGGCATCACTCGGGATTTTCACAGTTGACGCCGGCATGACATCAACAAACGCATAGTGATGCGCGTCCTTTTTTTTGGCTTTCAGGAAATCGCTGAACGGCCCTCGTACCCATTTGCCTTTGTCGGTTCGCCAGAAGTACTGGTGGTTGAACACGTCGATCCCGGTTGAAAGATTGGCCTCTTTCCAGGCCCCCGCCACACTGTCGAAGATGACCTTATGATCCACGCCCTTGTAGTTGAGCTTGAAGGGAGTCGTCGAGTTTTCCACCGCCTTGATGCCGTCCATCGGCACCACATAGGTATGGTCCCCCAGTTTCCAGCGCGAGGTGGAGTCGCTTGCACCACCGAGCAGGCGAGCGGACCGGCTTGAGGGCTCCCATCCCGCAGTACCCAGGTCCCTGACCGGAATATCGGGGCCCGTGCCCTTGGGGTGTCGGATGATGCGCTGGCCGTCCTTGAGCCGCGACTCGTACAGCACGCCATCGATCTTGACATATTCCTTCTGGCTGCGACCCACATACACGTTGCCTTGCAAACCCTTGGTCGCGAGTTCATCTGGGACAATGTATTTGGCTTCATACCCCAGCAGGGTCGTGTCCAGGGGCCGGACCTCGCCGCCGGCGGCAATCCGGCTAGGCGTGAAGTCTTTCAGGGGCGAGCCGTAGGGTTGTTTCTTGATCGCGTCGTAACGGTGCCAGTTGCCCTCGAACATGACGGCGGTGTCTTCCAGCGTTTTTTGCCCATCCTTGAACTTGCCACTGGCGGCCAGGCCGTGTCGCTGGCTGGCGCCCAGCACCCCATCAGCACTGCCAATCGCTCGCAAACTGTCGGAAGCGGCGGCACCCGGGCCGTCAGCGACGAAGTTGTCCAGCGCTTTGCCATAGGCTTGCTGGGTGCGTGGGTCCACGGCGTACCACTTGCCTGCCGCCTCATCGAATTTGGCCAGGGCTTTGCTTTCAACCGTGGTGTTGATTGCCTTGTAGGTGCCTTCGGCGATGTCCGGTTGTTTGGCCAACTTGAGCAGGTCGCCGCTGCGGTAGCTCCTCAGGTGGTTGACGCCCCTGTACCCCGCCTTGAATACGCCTGACGTGGCTCCTAGCGCGCCACGCGCCAGATCATCCAGCCCGCTCACTGGATTGAGCGCGCCCAGCCCGGCGCGCCCGACAATCTTGAGCGTATGCCCGATCCTGGCGAGCGCGGAAGCCCCGGTGGCTACCGCTTTCGCGCCTTTGAGCCCGGCGCCGAAGCCAACGAGGAAGCCGAATATATCCCATGACAAGTCCCCCAACCCCTGGGCGACGTTACCCTTTTGGAAGTTGACGATCGCCGATCGGAATGGAATGAGGTTGAGGGCAAATTCCGCCGCTTTTTCATGGGTTGGTACTTCGGTATCAAAGGTGGTTTGACCCTTGGCCCATTTTTTCACCCCGGGCAGGTCCATGTCGTGGAGGATGGCATCTGCAAGGTAGGCGATTCTCGCGCTGGTGAAGCTGTCAGGGTGACCGGTCGCGCCTTTGGACTCTTCGGTCAGCCCGTCCGGGTATTGGCCCTCGGGGGTGATGACCTTGAATTCGTTTAAGGGCCGTCCTTCCTTGTAATAAGGCTCCCCGGTCTTGAAGTCGCCCAGGTCTGGACGTTGGGTGATGGTTCCGCTCAGGCGGTCCAGTTGATAGTTGTGGACCTTCCCATCGCGCTTGATCTTGATTTGCAGGCAACCTTCGGGAGTTTCTTTGCGTACACCGCCCCATTCATAATGGACTTCCTTGGCGATTGTGATTTTGCCGAACTCGAAGTTCTGACGATCTGCCAGGGGCAGTTTCGATACCATGTGCTTTATGTGCGCGGCAGTTGCCGTCTTGATCGCACCCGAATAAGCCGAAAACGCCGTATTGAATGCCTCGAACAGCGGCGGCAATTGTTCAAGCTTTGGCATGACAGCGTTGATGTCCAATGCCGCCGAAGACGAAACCCAGGCACCCGGTCTGCCGTCCTCGGGTGAGTTCACCGCGCCAGATGTGAAATGCCGCACCAGGCTTCTGCCCGTTTCCCCCCAGTTGTCCGCAGAATCAGGTGCCTTCGGAATCCCCCGGCCATCGATGTACAAATCCAGTATCGAATAGGGCCCTGGAAAATGTCGGTTGGACGGTTGAACGCTGATGCACTTTTCTTCGAATAGCTTCGGGTCTGTATCTGGCAGGGCCTGTTTCAGCTGCTCCAGTGCCATGTCCTTGGCGGTCGGCATCTCTACCATGGAGGCCTCAGACGCCTTCTTGAGTTCGTTGACTTGTGCTGAGAACGCCTCACGCGCGCGTGTCAATGCGGCTTTGTTGGTCGGATACGGCATGCCATTGGCGACGGCCCACTCGTTGATCGCTGCACCCTGGGCGACAAACTCAATGCGCTGCTCCTCCTCGGAGATCGGCGCAATGCTCGCCCGGAGCATCACTTGGGCGTAGCTCATTGTCGCTGTCGCCCCCGGGGCCAGTGCTTCGATACGGGCGACAGCGGTGGTAAAGCTGACCCAGCTGTGGGTGCCTACCACCAGATCCTGCGGAATGTCCTTGACCAGAAACTCCGGTGCCCGGCTGGCCAACATCAGTGTGGCTTGAATCGCGGCCTGCTCAGGCGACGAACCCTTGCCAGCCTTGGCCAGCTCGGCCGTCAATTCACCCAATACCGTCGTGGTGCTCTTGCCTGCATTCTGTGGGGCTAACAACGTATAACCCGCGATAACGGTTGACCCGGTTGCCCGAGCGGCCTCTGCCGGTGCGGACGGGTCCAGTGTCAGTGCGGCCAGCAACCAGTCGTTGGCATTGCCCTTGACCGAACGCGCCTCGAACTGCGCCTGAATCGCCTGGCCTAATGCCTGGCCTTTGGGTGACGCGATCAGACGATCGATCAGGCGCCTGGGATCAGTGGTGTGTGAAGGAAGCGCTTGTTCGCCATCGAGCAAATATTCCAACACGCTCGTGGCGGGATGGAGGTCAATCTCGCCGATCTTGCCCTGCAGGATATGGGCGCTCAATTGTTGCGCACTCTCGGTATCCAGCGGCACAGGCCAGGCGCGCGCGCCGCCGTAGTTGCCGTTGACGGGTGCTTGGGGGAAAGGGGTCAGCAGCGCGTTGACGAGATTGTCCAATTGATCGAGGGTGGTGGGGATGGTCCAGCCCTGGTCCTCAATAAATTGCTTCAAACTCACGCTGTTATGATTGCCGGTGTTCGCCGGTGTGTAAGTACCTGAACTGTCGACATAGACAACACGAGCGCTCAACTCGTCGGCTATCTCCGTTTCATCCCGGGTGCCTTCCCTGACGAAGTCTGCAAGGTGCCGCAAATCGAAAGCCGCCTGGTAGCGATTGCGGATATCGGCCAGTTGCGCCCGATGTTCCGCCAGCCGCTCCTCATTGCGGTTGTTGTGCAACGGCGAAAAGACTGCCGTTGCCTTGAAAAAATGCTTCATCAGCGCTAACGGAGCGTTATTGGCAGTGGCTGACAACGGTGGGGAAAACGTTGTGGCGGTGCCGTTGGCCACGATGATACGGCCAGCATCCAGGATCGGACCGCTGACGGCTGCCCAGCCCGGGTCGTCGAGGCCCACGGTATGCACCCGTTGCCCAGGCTCTGTTTTAATCGTGAACTGGATCTGGCCTGAGGTTGGGTTGAGGCTTATCGAGCTGGGGGTTATGCCTCTGTCTTGTATCCACTGCTGGACGTCAGGGGACTGAAACGCTTGCCCCAGTTGGTTCCACCATTGCTCGAAGGTCGAATTGGCGGGAACGGGAAGGAGCGTGGGGGCGCCCTGGGGAGGCGTATCAGCCGCACGACGCTGCGGTGCGGCATGTACCTGAAGCTTGTCGGAGGGGAATGGGTGATTGGAAGTCGCACGGCTTGGATGGATCATCGTGGCATCGCTCGTCATGTGGTTGGCAGGTTTTTCGTTGAGGCATTGCAGCCTCTCGGATAAATCTGTGTGTCACATGCGCATTCGATGATTCCGGTCATGGGCTTGTTTTATATTGCCGCGCGTATCCGGCCCGGTTCATTGAGGCTTGAGCAATTTCCCCCGAAACCATCGCTCCAGCGCCGCCACCGGCAGCGGCCGGCTGAAGAGATACCCCTGCAACTGATCGCAGCCAGCCTCTTTCAAAAACGCCAACTGCGCTGGCGTTTCCACCCCTTCGGCCACGGCGCGCAGGCCCAGGCTGTGGGCCAGTTCGATGATGGTACGGGCAATCGCCGCGTCCTGAGGGTTGCTGGTGACTTCGCGGACAAACGCGATATCGATCTTCAAGGTGTCCAGGGGAAAGCGCCGCAGATAAGCGAGGCTGGAGTAGCCGGTGCCAAAGTCATCAATGGCGATCTTCACCCCCATCGCTCGCAGGCGTTGCAGGCTGCTGATGGTGTGCGGGGTGTTTTCCATCAGTGAGCTTTCGGTGAGTTCAACCTCCAGCCAGTGGGGTTCTACCCCGGCATCGGCCAATAGCTGGCCGATATCGGTAATCAGGTCGCCTTCGATCAATTGATGGCCGGACACGTTCACCGACACTTCCATCGCGCCAATGTCCGAATGTTGCCATTGCGCGATTTGCTGGCACGCCTGCTCGATCACCCAGCGCCCCACGATGTTGATTAACCCCAAGCGTTCCAGGATCGGCACAAATACCCCTGGCGACACTGCACCGTAACCGGGGCGCTCCCAGCGCAGCAGCGCCTCCACGCCACTGATCCGACCGTTGGCCAAATCCAGCTTGGGCTGGTAGTGCAACGTGAATTCACGCGCAGTCACCGCCTGGCGCAGGGCATTTTCCAGGTCGAGCATTGCCAGGTTGTGAACGTTCATCTTTGCCGTTGCGCTGCCACGTTCGCGCAACTGTTGTTCCAGTATGAGGCTATGGCTTTTCAGCTGGTCGCCATAGGTCTTCAGACGCAGCAGGTTGCGCACCCGCAGCCATAACTCGACACGCTCCACTGGTTTGCTGATGAACTCTTCGGCACCGGTTTGCAGGCCACTGAGGCGCGCACTCGGTTCGCTCAGTGCCGAAAGCATGATGATCGGGATGTTTGCCGTGGCGGGGTCGCCCTTAAGCTGGTGAGCCACTTCATAGCCGTCCATGCCGGGCATCATGATGTCCAGCAGGATCAGGTCCGGCGGTTGCTGCGCCACCAGCGCAAGGGCTTCTTCGCCGCTGGCGACGCTTTGGGTGTGGTAACCCTCGTATTGCAGCAAGGTTTCCAGGAGTTTGCGCACCTGGAGTTCATCATCGACGATCAGCAGCGTGGCCATAGTGGGGACTCATCCGAGTGGGGCTTTGCAAGTAGGGCGTCAATCACCTGATACAGCTCCTTGTAGCGCAAGGGCTTGATCACATAGGCGTCGCACCCGGCCAGGCGGGTTTTTTCGCGGTCTTCCTTCATCGCCATGGCGGTCAGGGCGATCACCGGGATGTGCGCGGTGAGCGGGTCGTGCTTGAGCAGGGCGGTCGCGGCCAGGCCGTCCATGCCCGGCAGTTGGATATCCATCAGGATCAATGCGGGTTGGTGTTCGCGGGCCAGGGTCAGGCCGCTTTCCGCATCGGAGGCCCAGCGCACGCTGTGCCCGGCATTGGTCAGCAGCAAGCGTGCCAGACGCATATTGGCTTCGTTGTCTTCGATGATCAGGATATCGGCCATGGGCTCTCCAGGCTGGCTGTGCGCAGCAACGGCAGCCACACCACAAACCGTGCGCCCTGGCCCTCGCGGCTGGCGACGGCGACGCTGCCGCCATGCAGGTCGGCCAGTTGCTTGACCATCGCCAGCCCCAGGCCGGTGCCTTCGAATTTGCGTGCCAGGCTGCTGTCGATCTGGCTGAACGCCTTGAACAGCTTGCCCATGTCGTTTTCGGCGATACCCAGGCCGGTGTCGCTGACGCTGAACTGCAAAAACGCCTGATGTGCGCCGGGCGGCACGTCAAAGCCACGCACCGGCCAGTCCCCGGGGACCTTGCCGACTTGATCAGCCTTGACCTCGCGCACCGCCAGGGTCACGCAACTGCCGTGTTCGCTGAACTTCACCGCATTGGCCAACAGGTTGTAGATGATCTGTTTGGTCTTGCGCAGGTCCAGGGCCAGGGGGCCGAAGTCGTCAGGACTGTCGAGTTTCAACTGGATCCGTTGCAGCGCCGCCTTCTCACGCACGATCAGCAGACTGTTGGCCAACAGCCCCGGCAGTTCTGCCGCTTCCAGCTCCAGTTCCATCATCCCGGCCTCGACCTTGGACAGGTCGAGAATGTCGTTGATCAACGACAGCAAGTGCTGGCCGCTGGTGAAAATATCGCCGATGTATTCGCGCTGGGTCTCGGTCATGTTACCCACCAGCCCGTCTTTGAGTGCTTCGGAAAACCCGATCACCGCGTTCAACGGCGTGCGCAGTTCGTGGGACATGGTGGCGAGGAACTCGGACTTCATGTGGCTGGCGTGCTCCAGCTCCAGGTTCTTCTCTTCCAGGGCGCGTTCAAAGCCTTTGCGCTCGGCTTCTTCCTGCTTGCGCGCAGTGTTGTCGGTGCCGATCAGCAGGTAACCGATGATGGTGTCATGGCGGTTGCGCAGGGCGGTTACCGAGACCATGGCGGACAAGCGGCTGCCGTCCTTGCGGATGTAGGTCAGCTCGTAGATGTCTTCAATGCCCCGCGAGGCCTTGAATACCAGGGCTTCAAAACCCGGCGTGATGGGCGTGTCGAGTTCCAGGCTGAGGGCGGCGGCACGGGTGATCAGCTCGACGGGGTCGGAGATGTCGGCGGGGGTGATGCGGTTGACCACATCAAAGGCGGCATAGCCCAGCATGCGTTCGGCGCCGACGTTGAAGATCTGGATCACGCCTTTTTCGTCAGTGGCGATGCTGGAAAAGTACGCGCTGTTGAAGATGGCATCCTGCAAGGCACCGGCCTTGAGCAGGGTTTTCTGGCGTTTGAACTCGACGATCTTTTCGGCGCGTGATTGCGCGGGGCCGGGTAAAGGTGTGTCCATCGCTGGGTCATTCCGTGAGGTTCAGGCCCGCCATCGTCAAGTGGCGACGGCGCAGAGCATGCTCACAGAAGATCGCGGTGAGGCGACGAGGAGGAGATGAGGTCCTTGGACAGTAGCAGAGATTGTGGCGTTTTGATGTCTGGATTGCAGCGATAAACCCTCAATTGGATAGAAAGGCGGGCAAATTGAATGTGAAGCCATAGTTGCAAGATTAAACGTTTCATCTACTGTCTGCTTTAGAGTCGCTCGCGCTCGACCGTGCGCCTGGCGCCCAGCCTGCAACTGCGCCATTCATGTGGCTGTATCTGATTGGAATGAAACGCGTATGAGCAGTCCTGTTTCCCTCGGCATTGACCTCGGCACTTCGGAACTCAAGGCGATCCTGATGGACCTTGACGGCACGGTATTGGCCCACGCCGGCGTGCGTTTGAGCGTGTCGCGGCGCCACAGTGGCTGGTCCGAACAGGCGCCGGAAGACTGGTGGCAGGCGTGCTTGCAGGCGCTGGCGCAATTGCGTGGCCATCCTGCGTTTGTGCGCGTGGCCTGTATCGGCTTGTCGGGGCAGATGCACGGCGCCGTATTGTTGGGGGCGGACGACCGGGTGTTGTATCCCGCGATCCTGTGGGACGACTCCCGCGCCATCGCCGAGGCTGAGGCGTTGGGCGCAGGCTTTGCCGACGTCACCGGCAGCCTGCCGATGGCCGGGCTGACGGCGCCGAAACTGCTGTGGCTGCAACGCCACGAGCCGGAGGTGTTCCAGGCGATTGACTGTGTGTTGTCACCCAAGGACTACCTGCGGTTGCGCTTGAGTGGCGAGCGCGTCAGCGAGATGTCGGACGCCGCCGGTACGCTGTGGCTGGATGTGGCCCAGCGCGAATGGTTCAGCCCGATGGTGCAGGCCAGCGGCCTGACCCCGCAGCAGTTGCCGAGGTTGGTGGAAGGCGGCGCGGCGAGCGCGGTGCTGACCGCCACCGGCCTGGGGTTGCCCGGCGGGGTGGTGATCGCCGGTGGCGGGGGCGACAACCCGGTGGCGGCGGTGGGCATCGGTGCAATCAACGCCGGCGACGGCTTTATCACCCTGGGCACCAGTGCCGCGATTGTGGCGATTACGGACCACGCCGCCGGCAACCCGGCCAGTGCCGTGCACAGCTTTTGCCATGCGCTGCCCAATCGTTGGTACACCATGGGCGCCATGCTCGCCGGAGCCAGTTGCCTGCGTTGGGTCACGCGCCTGACCGGTACGGCGGATGAGCAAACGTTACTGGCGTTGGTGCAGGCACAACTGCCGATTACCCAGGCGGTGTCACTGTCGGCGCCGCTGTTTCTGCCTTACCTGGCTGGAGAGCGCACACCCCATAACGACCCCTTGTTGCGCGGTGGTTTCATGAACCTGGGCCACGACTGCACCCCGGCGCTGCTCGGCTATGCGGTGATGGAGGGCGTGGGCTTTGGCCTGCTGGACGCCCTGCACGCGGTGCAATCGGCGGGGGCCGACGTCGGCGCCTGTGCCTTGGTGGGCGGTGGGGCGCGCAGTGAGTATTGGGCGCAGTTGCTGGCCAATATCCTGCAACGGGAGATCTACACATTGCACGGCAGTGAGCTGAGCGCCTGCGTGGGGGCGGCGAAGCTGGGGTTTATGGCGATCGGGGAGGGGGCTGACCTGTTGCAGGCCGGTATGCCGGTCAAGGCGCGCTACTGGCCGGATGCCCGGCAGCAGCCGGTGTTGGCGGCGCGGTATGGCAAGTTCAAAGGGTTACTGGCGGCGGCGAAGGCGCTGCATGACTGAGGGGCTTTATTGGCCTTTCTGCCGTCATCGCAGGCAAGCCAGCTCCCACATTTTGAACGTGTGAACCCGATCAATTGTGGGAGCTGGCTTGCCTGCGATGGGCTCACCTCGATCCTCAATCCCCACCACCCAGCGGCGGCAAGCGCCGCTTGACCGGGGTTTTCTTGACGATGGCCGTGTTGGTCTCGGCGTAGACGTTGAGCCGATCGAGCAGGGTGTCCAGTTGTTCCATGGTGCGCACATGCAGGCGTGCGATAAAGCAGTCATCGCCGGTGACCTTGTCGCACTCGGTGAACTCGGGAATCGCCTGGATCTGGCGCTCCACTTCCTGCAACTTCCCAGGCAACGGACGAATGCGCACGATGGCTTGCAGCAGGTAGCCGAAGTGTTTGGCGTCGATGTCCACGGTGTAGTGGGTCAGCACACCGCGCTCTTCGAGGCGGCGCAGGCGCTCGCCGACGCTGGGCGACGACAGCCCGGTGATGCCCGCCAGGGCCTTGAGGGACAGGCGCGAATCGTCCATCAAGGCGGCGATCAGTTGCTGGTCGATGCTGTCGATCATGCTATTTGCCTAATAAGAAAAGGTAATCCGGGGTTCTGGCCTTTTTTAGTCGCTGGAGGCGCTGCCCAGCAGATTGCCATAATTGAGCCTCACTTGAGGAGCAGCAATCGTGGATACATCCATCCGTCGCGGTTCGTGGGAAATGGTCGCCGCCATGCTGATTTCGGGAACCATTGGCTGGTTCGTGCTGGTGTCAGGTGTTTCGGTGATCGAAGTGGTGTTCTGGCGCTGCGTGATCGGCGGGCTGGCCTTGCTGCTGGTGTGCGCCGTGTTGGGTTACCTGCGCGTGGACCTGCTGAGTGGGGCCACGCTCGGGCTGGCAATGCTCAGTGGCGTGGCCATCGTCGGCAATTGGCTGCTGCTGTTCGAATCCTATTCCCACGCGTCCATCGCCATCAGCACGGCGGTGTACAACGTGCAGCCGTTCATGTTGGTGATGCTGGCGGCGGTGTTTCTCGGCGAGAAGATCACCATGCAGAAACTCACGTGGTTGAGCGTGGCGTTTGCCGGGATGTTGGCGATTGTGACCGCCCATGGCTCGCAGCAGAGCGGTGGGGATTACCTGGCGGGCATCGCGTTGGCGTTGGGCGCAGCGTTTCTGTATGCGATTGCCGCGCTGATCATCAAACGCTTGAAAGACGTACCGCCCCATCTGATGGCGCTGATCCAGGTGACCACCGGCGCCGTCTTGCTGGCGCCTCTGGTGCCGTGGGGCGGCGTGCCCGTGGCGCCCACTGCCTGGGCGGCGCTGGTTACTTTGGGTGTGGTGCACACGGGTGTGATGTATGTGTTGCTGTACGGCGCGATCCAGAAACTGCCAACCGCATTGACCGGCGCCTTGTCATTTATCTACCCGATTGCGGCGATCTTCGTCGATTGGATCGCCTTCGGGCATCGCCTGGGCTGGCAACAATGGTTGGGAGTGGCGGCGATTCTATTGGCCGCGGCGGGGTTGCAGCGGGGCTGGTGGTGGCCCCGCTCCCAGAGGGTCAGTGCGTACCCTGGAAAATGATGTTTTCCGGGTTGAAGTGCTCCACTGCGCTGCCCGGTTGCGGCAGGCCGAGGATATGCCCCTTGATCTTGCCCACCACGTGCATCTCGCAGGGTTTGCAGTCGAACTTCAGGGTCAGCACTTCATCCCCATGGATCAACTGCATCGGCGCGACCTTGGTCTTCACGCCCGTGACACCCTTGGCCTGTTTCGGGCATAGGTTGAACGAGAAGCGCAGGCAGTGCTTGGTGATCATCACCGGCACTTCGCCGGTTTCTTCGTGGGCTTCGAAGGCGGCGTCGATCAGCTTCACGCCGTGACGGTAGTAGAAGTCGCGGGCCTTCTGGTTGTAGACGTTGGCCAGGAACGACAGGTGCGCTTCCGGGTACACCGGCGGCGGCGTGGTTTCGGCTTTACGCCCACCACGCGGGTGCGCGGCCACACGGGCGGCGGTCAGCGCTTCGATCACTTCGCGGCGCAAGGCCTTGAGCTGCGAGTTGGGGATGAAGAACGCTTGCGGCGCATCCAGCTGGATGTCGGTGGCGTGGTATTCGGTGGTGCCCAGTTGGCCAAGCAGGTCGCGCAGGGTGTCGAGCGCCTGTTCCGGCTTGTTGGCCACGCCGAACGGGCCGGGCAGGGTGACGCTGGCGCTGATGCCTTCTTCGCTGGTGGCGGTGACTTCCAGCTGTTCTTCACGCAGGCGTGCGGCCCAGGTCAGGCCGATACGGCGCTCGGACGAAGTCTTGAGCAGCGCCTGTTGCCAGTTGTGGTCCAGGTTGCGGTTCAGCGGGTGGTTCGGGCGCAGCTGGTGCAGGCCGGCCGGCATTTCATTCGGCTCGACGCGGTAGCGGTAGCGCTTCTCGCCGTCTTCCTCGAATTCGCCTTTGGGCTCGGCGATGTTGGCGCGGAAACCCACGACTTCGCGCTTGACCAGCACATTGAGGCCGTCGCCATTGGACAGCGGCTCATGGGTCACCACCTGCAAATCGCGCTTGCCGGCTTTTTCCACCACACCCACCGGCAGGCCGGTGAAGGTCGGGGTGTCAAAGGCGCCGATGTCGACCTTGCGGTCGGTGACGAAATAGTCGGTGCTGCCCCGGTGGAAGGTTTTTTCCGGATCGGGCAGGAAGAAGTGCACGGTACGGCCGCTGGAAGCACGGGCCAGGTCCGGGCGGTCTTCAAGCACGTCGTCGAGGCGCTGGCGGTAGTAGGACGTGATGTTCTTCACGTAGCCCATGTCCTTGTAGCGGCCTTCGATCTTGAACGAGCGCACGCCGGCTTCGACCAGGGCGCGAATGTTGGCGCTCTGGTTGTTGTCTTTCATCGACAGCAGGTGCTTTTCAAAGGCCACGACGCGGCCCTGGTCGTCTTTCAAGGTGTACGGCAGGCGGCAGGCCTGGGAGCAATCGCCACGGTTGGCGCTGCGGCCGTTCTGCGCGTGGGAGATATTGCACTGCCCGGAGAACGCCACGCACAGCGCGCCGTGGATAAAGAACTCGATGGCGGCATCGGTTTCGTCGGCGATGGCGCGGATCTCTTGCAGGTTCAGCTCACGGGCCAATACCAACTGGGAGAAACCGGCCTGGTCGAGAAACTTCGCGCGGCCCAGGGTGCGGATGTCGGTCTGGGTGCTGGCGTGCAGCTCGATGGGCGGGATATCCAGCTCCATCACACCCAGGTCCTGCACGATCAACGCATCCACACCGGCGTCGTAGAGCTGATGGATCAGCTTGCGCGCGGGTTCCAGTTCGTTGTCATGCAAAATTGTGTTGATCGTGGTGAACACGCGGGCGTGGTAACGGCGGGCGAATTCCACCAGCGAGGCGATGTCGCTCACGTCGTTGCACGCATTGTGGCGGGCGCCGAAGCTCGGGCCGCCGATGTAGATGGCGTCGGCGCCATGCAGGATCGCCTCGCGCGCGATGGCCACATCGCGGGCAGGGCTGAGCAATTCAAGGTGATGCTTGGGCAAGGACATAGTTTTTTTAGTCAGGCTTGTCACGGTTGAGGCGGGCATTGTAGCTGTGAAACGCTGGGGGGGCACCTACCACAGGGCTGGCGGGGGTTTCCTGTGCCTTGGGATTGCAAACCCAATCAAATGTGGGAGCGGGCTTGCTCGCGAATGCGGTGGGTCAGCCCATGAATCTGTTGACTGACACACCGTATTCGCGAGCAAGCCCGCACCCACACAAGCCCGCTCCCACATTTTCAGACTGTGTCTGGCTTAGGCTTTTGCGGCCATCGCGGTCACTTCGACACGCATGCCTTCAACCGCCAGGGAAGCAACACCCACCGCCGCCCGCACCGGCCACGGCTTGGCAAAGAAGCGCTTATAGACTTCATTGAACGCCGCACGATCAGCCATGTCCGTCAGGTAGATGGTCAAATGCATCACCCGGTCCATCGAACTGCCGGCCTTTTCCAGGGCGACTTTCAGCGCTTGCAAGGTGCATTCGCTTTGCAGGGTGATGTCGCCCAGTTCCAGGCTGCCGTCGGCGCGGGTCGGGATCTGGGTGGAGACCAGGATGCCGTTGAAACCGACAACGTCGGAAGAAATCGAGTCGGCATCCGGGTCGGGGGTGTAGGACAGGTCGTGGTTGGCCATGGGCGCCTCTCATTGGCAGGTATCAGAAAGGCGCCCATGGTCCGCGAAAATGACCGCAGGGGCAAACTACAGCAAGGTAAACGGGTAATCGACGATCAGCCGCAGTTCGTTCAACTTGCCATCACCCTGGTCGGCATTCGACGACACGATGGCATCGCGCATCCGTAGCGATAGATTCTTCGCCGGGCCGCTCTGGATCACGTATTTGGCTTCCACGTCGGTCTCGTGGTGCGCGCCATCCGAGCCGTAGTCGTTGACGTAGGCGCTATGCTCCGGCGTGTGCGTGCCGTCGATGTCCGAGCCGTTGATATAGCGGCTCATGAAGCTCAGGCCGGGTACGCCGTAACTGGCCATGTTCAGGTCATAACGAATGCCCCAGGACTGTTCGCCCGGGCCGTTGAAGTCGCCCCACTGCACCGAGTTGGCGAGGAATACCGAGTCGCCACCTTCGCCCGCGCCGTTGTTGCCGGTGCCGATGTAGTCAAACGGCGTGTCGCCATGCACCTTCTGGAACGACAGCGTCAGCGTGTGGGCCTGCAAGAACGAATAGGCCGCCGCCAGCGAGTAGGTGGTGTTGTTGATCGCCCCGGCCTTGGCGCTGCCGGTGTCGAGGGTACGGTACAGGTTACCGTCCAGGGCCAGCGACTGGTCATTCGGCAACGGGATCACGTAGTTGAGGTTGGTGTAGTACTGGCGCCAGATATCTTCCAGCTCACCCGCATACAACGTGGCACTCAGGTTCGGGGTGAAGGTGTATTTGCCGCCGACAAAACTCGCGCTGTTGGCGGGGATGTTGGCGTAGGTTGCATAGATATCGTGGTCATGGTTGCTGGTCATGCCGCTGTTGGTGCTGGTGAAGTGCCCGGCTTCCAGGTCGAGGCCGGCGATTTCGCTGCTGGTCAGGTCGAAACCGGTGGCGGTCTGCGGTAGCAGGCGCGTGCCGCCGGTGGCGAAGACGGGGGCGGTGGGCTGCATGTCACCGAATTTCAGCTCGGTCTTGGAGATTTTCACCTTCACCGCTGCGCCCACGGAACCGTAGGCGTTTTCCGGATCGCCATGGCGATCGGTGGGCAGGTTGCCGGTGCCGGCGTCTGCATGGGTGGCGTCCAGCTTCAATCCGCCGTAGGCGTAGGCATCCACACCGAAGCCAATGGTGCCCTGGGTAAAGCCCGAGGCGTAATTGAGCATGGCGCCTTGGGTCCAGTCGCGGTTATCGGCCTTGCCGCTTTGGCGATCGCGGTCCATGTAGTAGTTGCGCAACAGCCCGGTAATGCTGCTGCCTTCGATAAACCCCTTGGCATCCGCCTGGTCCGTCACGGACTCGGCAAAGGCCATCTGACTGATACCGGCACACACCGCCAGCGCTAACAGGCTCGACTGCTTAATCATGGTATTCACTTCCCCGGGTAATGAACGCGCGCACAGAAACACTGCACTTTTTAAATGGCGCAAAACGTATGATCGGCAGAGTTTTACAAGGTGGGCGTTACAGTTTTTTATTGTGTTCGGCGTGGTTGCCGAAGTTGATTCTAAGCCCACTTTGCGGGGGCTACAGCCAGGCAAAGGATGAAACTCGATTAATTAAACTTCACGTTATTCAAGCGTCGCAGGGTGTAGCGTGGGACCTGTCTTAGCCGCTCTGCTTCGACAAAATCCTTTGGTTGCCGCCGCAGACTCTGCGGCGGATTTTTTTGTTGGGATAATTTCAAGTTGAGGCGCTTAGTGCGCCAAGCCGTGTAAAGCGATACCCATCGGGAACGGCGGCTGGCTGGCGGGCGCAGCCTTCATCTGCGTGCGATAACCGAGCGGGCTGGTGCCCAGTTGTTTTTGAAACGCCCGGCGCATGCGCTCCTCTCGACCAAAGCCCACCGTTTCGGCAATCCGCTTGATCGGCTCGTTGGTGGTCGCCAGCACCCGGCAAGCGGCCTCCAGGCGCAGGCTTTCTACCGCTTGCGCGGGCGTATCGCCCGTGGCGGCGACATAGGCTCGGGCAAAGTGGCGCGGGCTCATGCCGAATTGCTCGGCCAAGCGTTCTACCCGTAGATCACCGTTCAAGTTCCCCGCAATCCAGGCATGCAAACGCGCCAGACGCACATCGGGATCGGTGCGCAAGGCCGTGGACTGCGCATTCAGCGAAGCACTCAGCTGCGGCTGTTCGCCCGAACGCCACAGGAACACCGTGAAATAACGCGCCAATGACAGCGCGGCCTCGGCGCCGAGATCCTGTTCCACCAGCCCGAGGGCCAGGTCGATGCCAGCGGTGGCGCCGCCACAGGTCCACAGGTTGCGGTCGTGCAGGTACAACACGTCGGTCTGGCAGATCACCTTGGGATAACGCGCCTGCAGTTCATCGGCAAATTTCCAGTGGGTCACCACCTTGCGCCCATCCAGCAAGCCGGCAGCCGCCAACGCAAAGGCCCCGGTGCCGATCGAGCACAGGCGGCGGATCTGCGCCGCGCGCCGCTGCAACCAGGCGCACGCCTGTTCGTTGGCCTCCAGCGCGGCCATGCCGGGGCCGCCCGCGACAATCAAGGTGTCAATCAGCGGCGCCTGCCCGTCGATCTGCGCTATTGACAGGGTGTTGGCGCTGATCCCCGACACGGACGTAATCGTGCCCCCCTGCGGTGAAGCCAACAGCAGCCGATACGGCGCCGCACCGCCCAACAGGCGCGGAATCGCCGCAAACACCTCCAGCGGGCCGGCCGCGTTCAGCAGCAGCAAGTCATCGAACGCCAGCACGACGACCGTGCGCACGCCGTTGTCCGGCGTGGCAGTAAAGGAGGGGTGTTTGGCATGGAGCGTCACGGCGTGCCTCGACATACTGGGTTCAACGCAAAAATGAGGGCACGACAATGACGCTAAAACCTGACGCTGCCAAGCATCCCGTACTGCGCCGCCTGGCCGGGCTGGCGTGCCTGGCGACGCTGTTGATGGTGCAGCCGGTGTCGGCGGCGCTAAAGGTCGGTGACCAGAGCGGCCTGATCCAGGCCATGCTGCATGCGTCCGGGGAAGACAAGGACCTACCGGCCGCGCTGATGTGGCATCCGTTCAACGCCGGCACCACGCTGCTGGAGGCGCTGAGCGCCGGTGCCATCGATATCGGCGTGGTCGGCAATGCGCCGCCGGTGTTTGCCCAGGCCGGTGGTTTTGATGTGCGCATCATTGGCGTGGCGAGCGGGGCGCAGAACAACAATGCGCTGTTGCTGCCGGAAGGTTCCGCCGTGCAGCGTGTCGCCGACCTCAAGGGCCAGCGCGTGGCCGTGGCCAAAGGCACCAGCGGGCATTACCTGCTGCTAGCGGCGCTGCACGAAGCCGGGTTGACGACGCGGGATGTGAACATTGCCTACGTCAGCCCGCTCGACGCGCAAACCGCATTTGCCAGCGGCCGGCTCGACGCCTGGTCGGTGTGGTACCCCTTTGTCGGCCAGGCCACTTCGCGGGGCGCTCGGGTATTGGTAGACGGCGGCGCCTGGCCGGAAACCGGGCAGAACTTCACCCTGGCGAGCCTCAAGGCGTTGGCCGACCCACAGCGCGCCGCCGAAGCCGGCGATTTGCTCGCCAGGCTCGCCCGCGCGCAAGCCTGGGCCACGGCCAACCCGGATGCCTGGGCGCAGGTGTTCGCGCAAACCACGCGACTCCCGCTGACATTGGTGCGCGACATGCTCGCTCATCAAAACCTGCGTTATGTGCCGATTGATCCCTCGGTCATCGCCTTGCAACAGCGCCTGGCGGATCTGTTCGCCGCCGAGCGGGTGATCCCGCACCCGCTGGACGTCGGGCAGATCTTCGACGCGCGCTTCAACACCGTTCTTCCCCCTAACTGATCCCTGTTTTTGACCTTGCCGGTGTGCCGCCGGCAGGGGTTCCTGCACCCGGAGAAAAGCCATGCACAGCACCACCCTCAAGCGCCAGAAGACCGGCCTGATCGGCGTCGACCACGCCCGCAGCGCCGGCGGCTACACCTTGTTCGCGCCGCAAACGGCCGACGGCAACGTGTTCCTGGTCGACCTCGACGGCGAGGTCGTCCACCGCTGGAAGCTGCCCCAACGCCCCGGTCGCGACGCAGTGATCCTGGCCAACGGCAACCTCGGCTACAACGGCAACCACCCGGACTCCCCGGAGCTGTTCCCCGGCTGGTCGGTGTGGCACGGCGGCGCGTTCAGTGAAGTGACTCCCGAAGGGGAAGTGGTGTGGCAGCACACCGACCTGCTGCACCACCACGATGCCCAATGGCTGGGCAACGGCAACCTGCTGTACACCACCGTCGAGCCCCTCAGCGCGGAACTGGCCAGCCGTGTGGTCGGCGGCATTCCCGGCAGCGAGGCGGCCGGTGGCGTGATCTATGCCGATGTGGTCAAGGAAGTCAACCGCCAGGGCCAGGTGGTATGGGAGTGGCGCAGCTGGGAACACCTGCTGCCTGAGGACTACCCCCTGCACGCGACATTCGAGCGCTACCACTGGCCGATGACCAATGCGGTCTCTCCGGGCCGTGACGGCAAAGTCATCCTCAGCCTACGCAGCGTGTCGTCGGTGATTGCTATCCAGCGTGGCAGCGGTGAGGTGCTGTGGCGCCTCGGTCACGACCTGGTGGCGCAGCAACACTGCCCGAGCGAGCTGGAAAACGGCAACATCCTGGTGTTCGACAACGGCATTTCCCGCCCGCACATCAGCATGCCGCACTCGCGCATCCTCGAAATCGACCCGCAGCAACAGCGCATCGTGTGGCAATACGCCGACACGCCGGGCTATGCGTTCTTCACCCCGTTCATGGGCGGCGCCCAGCGTCTGCACAACGGCAACACCCTGGTGACCGAGGCCAACTTCGGTCGTTTGTTCGAAGTCACCCCGGCCGGTGAAGTGGTGTGGGAATACGTCAACCCGCACTTCGCTACCTATCCCGATGCAGCCTCGCGCCGCTACTTGCCGGGGGAAAACAACGCGATCTTCCGCGCACACCGTTACCAGCGCCAGGACATCCCCTGGCTGCGCGACTGACTCAACCCCGCAACGATCACGCTCACGCAGGCCACGCGCAGCGAAGTATCGACTCATCCCAGCAATAAGGAACCACCGATGATTCTGCTTTATTCGCGCCCTTTGCGCGTGGCTGCACTGGGCGTTTGCGCGCTGATCCAAGGGCTGCCGGCAGCGGCCGAGCCGTTACCCGAGCCCGCCGACACCGTGCTGCAAGCGGTGACGGTGGAGTCGCGCCGGCGCAGCGAAGACGCCCAGCACGTGCCCGTGGCCATGAGCGTGCTTGGCGCGCAAACCCTGGAGGAGCAACGCCTGTATCGCTTGCAGGACTTGCAGCAGGCGATGCCCAGCGTCAACGTTGCGTTTATGCATGCGCGCCAATCCAGCCTGTCGATTCGCGGGCTGGGCAACAACCCGGCCAGCGATGGCCTGGAGGGCAGCGCCGGGATCTACCTCGACAACGTGTACCTCGGTCGCCCGGGCATGGCGGTGTTCGACCTGCTGGATGTCGAGCAGATCGAACTGCTGCGCGGGCCCCAAGGCACCTTGTTTGGCAAGAACACCACGGCGGGTGTGCTGAACATCACCACGCGGCGCCCCACGTTTACCCCGCAGGGCAGCCTCGCCAGTTCACTGGGCGAGGACGGTTACGTGCAAACCCAGGCGAGTCTTTCCGGCCCGCTCAACGACACCTTGGCCGGGCGGATTGCGCTGTATCGCACCCATGAAAACGGCTACGTCGAGAACCAATACAACGGCCACACCCTCGGCGGCGGACAACGCCAGGGTTTTCGCACACAGTTGCTGTTCCAGCCCAACACGGATTTCAACCTGCGCTGGGTCGCCGACTACCACGAAGAAGACTCCAGCGCCGGCACCCGTTCGCTGTTCAGCACCGGGCCGACCATTAACGGCGTCAACCGCTACGAACAGCGCGCCGCCGCGGTGGGCGCGACCTTGGTGAGCGGGCGCCGCGTCAATCTGGACGCCAAGCAGAGCGTCAAGGTGTTCCAGGGCGGCACCTCGCTGGAAGCCAACTGGACATTGCCCAACGACTACACGCTGACCGCCATCAGTGCCTATCGCTGGTGGGATTTCACCCCGCGCAACGATGACGAACTGAACGTCGATGTCATGCACAACGTCGGTCAATCCGCCCGCGACAAGCAATACTCCCAGGAACTGCGCCTGGCCTCGCCGGTGGGCGAACACTTTGATTATGTGCTGGGCGCGTATTACTTCCGCCAGGAGATGAGCAATACGGTGTTCACCGATTACGGGCCGCTGGCCGACACCTGGAACGGCACCGCCCAAGGTGCGCTGAACAATGTCAGCAGCGTGGGGCACGGCACGGTGGATACCGACAGTATTGCCACGTTTGCCCAAGGCACCTGGCATTTGACGCCGAGCCTGGATTTCAGCCTCGGCGTACGCGGCACCTACGAACGCAAGCTGGCGCAGGTGACGCGCAACGCGCCGGTGGGCGGTGCTTCGGTGTCGGGCGCAGCGGCGGGCGCCAGGGCCGGACGGCTCGGCGCCTATGATTCGGGTGACTTGAGCCTCTACAGCTTCAGCCCGTCGGCGCTGGCCAGCCTGGCCTGGCAGGTGGACGAGAACGTGCTGGCGTACGCGTCGTTGTCCCACGGCGAGAAGTCCGGCGGGGTCAACCTCAGTGTGGCCAGTGCGCCGGTGGCCGGGGCCGACTCGCTGTTGATCGGCAGCGAACGTGCCAACGATGCCGAACTGGGGGTCAAGACCACTTTGCTCGACCAGCGCCTGCTGCTTAACGCCAACCTGTTCTGGACGGTGGTGCACGGCTACCAGACCAACGCCTATGATGACGCCAACCTCACCAGCTACCTGACCAACGCGGGCACCGTGCGCAGCCGTGGCCTGGAGCTGGACAGCAGCTGGCGGCCACTGCGAGGCCTGACGGTCAACGTGAATGGTTCATGGAATGACGTGCGCTACCTATCTTACGAGGACGCGCCATGCCCGGCCGAAGTCGCCTTGCGCCCGGGAGCGCCGGCTGCCTGTGACTTGAGCGGGCACGCGGTGGTCGGGGCGTCGAAATGGATCTACAACACCAGCGCGAGTTATCAATGGCAGTTGAATAACGGCTTGCAGCCCTATGTGAACGGCAACTATGCGTGGCGCTCCCACGCGGTGGGTACGGTGGATGATTCGCGCGAAGCCCAATTGCCGGGCTACGGGTTGGTCAACCTGTCTACCGGGGTGCGGGGGAATTGGGGGGATGGGCAATGGGACGTGTCGCTGTGGCTGAAAAACGCCTTCGACAAGACCTACTACACCACGCTGTGGAACTCGCCAAACGGCGCTTATACCGGGGTGCTGGGCACTCCGCGAACGCTGGGCGCAACGGCGCGTTATGACTTTTAAGAGGGGGGGGTGACGGGTAACTGACCCGTGCCAACGGTGGCGGTGAGCCCAAGGCAGTAGGAGGGCATTCACCGCTTACCTGGCAGGTAAGGACTACTCTTTTACATCCATGAACTCTTTGGCCCACGCCACGTAGTTCTCGGGCAACGTGTAGGTGTGCGTCAGTTCGGTCGCGCTGAGGTTGGAAGTGCTGTGGGTCAGCTGGCGCTGGGCGCGCAGGCTGTCGTAAGTGGCTTTGATCGCCGCGAAGTAGGCACCATGACCGGCTACCACGATGCGTACGCCAAGACTCGCCAGGCGTGCGGCGTCATTCAGCTTTGGATTGCCGTAGGTCACCAGCATCAACGGCACTGTGAGGTGTTCTGCGATCTTCTCCAGGTGTTCGAAGTCGCTGACGCCAACCATGCAGATCCCATCCGCACCGGCTTGTTGATAGGCCAGGGTGCGTTCGATCACGGCTTCGGTGGGCAACACGCCGGCGTTGGTGCGGGCGATGATCGACAGCTCGGGGTCAACCCGCGCTTCCAGGGCAGCGCGAACCTTGCCGATGCCTTCTTCGATGGAGATCAGGTCGGTGGATTTGCGCCCGAATTGCGCTGGCAGCAAGGTGTCTTCAATCGTCAACGCGGCCACGCCGGCACGCTCAAGTTCTTCGACGGTACGCATCACGTTGAGGGCGTTGCCGTAGCCGTGGTCGGCGTCGGCAATGAACGGCAGTTGGGCGACGCGGCCGATGCGGGTGGCCTGCTCAACGAATTCACTCAGGGTGATCAGGGCAAAGTCGGGGGCCGCCAATACCTGAAGGGAGGCGACGGAGCCACCGAGGATGCCAACTTCGAAGCCCAGGTCGGCGGCGATGCGGGCAGACATCGGGTCAAAGACAGAAGCGGTTTCAACGCACGCAGGCGTTGCCAGCAGTTCACGGAAATTACGGCGCAGGGCTGTGTGGGACTTTTTCGGCATGATCTTTCCTGGTGGGGCCATTGACTGCATACGATCAATGCCTGTGGGTGGACGTGGCAGATTACCATGTAGGAAAAGGTAGGATTATGACGTTTAAGAATGGCCCATGCGCAATTCACATAGGCTGCTGCACCGATTCAGCAGCGTGGGCGTGAGTGGCGCCAATAAACATATACATCGCCGGCACCATAAACAGCGTGAGCAGGGTGCCGATCGACAGCCCGCTGAAGATCACCAGGCCCATGTCATGCCGCCCCGCAGCCCCGGCGCCCGAGGCCCAGACCAGTGGCGCCACGCCCAGCACCATCGCGGCGGTGGTCATCAGGATCGGGCGCAAGCGCACTGCGGCCGCCTCTTCAATTGCCTCACGTTTGCTGCGGCCTGCCCGTTGCAGTTCGTTGGCGAATTGCACGATCAAGATGCCGTGCTTGGTGATCAGCCCCAGCAGCGTCACCAGGCCGACCTGGGTGTACACGTTGATCGAGGCGAAGCCCATGGTGATGAACGCAAGCGCGCCAAACAGGGCGGGCGGCACGGAAAAGAGGATCACCACCGGGTCGCGAAAGCTCTCGAACTGGAACGCCAGTGCCAGATAGACGATCAGGATCGAAAACAGCAACAGGCCGACAAAACCACCGGATTCCTGGATGAACTGCCGGGATTCGCCGGCGAAATCCGAGGTGTAGCCCGACGGCGCGATGTTGTTGAGGATCGCGTTCAGCTTGCCCAGCAGTTCGCCCTGGGCCACGCCACTCACGCCGGCCAGGGTCGCCGAGTTGAGTTGCTGGAAGTGGTTGATCGACTCCGGCTGCGTCGAGGTTTCGATATGCGCCACGGTGCGCGCCGGGATCATCGCGCCGGCAGGTGTGCGGATGTAGTAGTCGAGAATCTGCTCCGGGTTGAGGCGGTCCACCTGTAATACCTGGGGAATCACTTTGTAGGAGCGCCCGGCGGTGGAGAAGTAGTTCACGTAGTTGCCGCCCAACGCGGCGGACAGCGCGGCGCCGACATCGGCCTGGGTCATGCCGAGGGCGGCGATTTTTTCCCGGTCGACCACCAACCGCGCTTGGGGCTTGTCCAGTTTCAGGTCCATGTCGGCAAACCAGAACAGCTGTTGTTTCTGCGCCTCGGCCATCACCGCCTGGGCGACTTCGTTGAGGTTTTCCACGGAGTCGGTGGTGGTGATCACGAACTGCACCGGCAAACCTTGCGCCCCCGGCAGTGACGGCAATGGGAACGCCGCGATGGTCGCGCCCGGCACCTGGTTCCATTTTTGCTGCAAGTCCAGGATCAGCTCGGCCTGGGAGCGTGTACGGTCGCCCCAGGATTTGAGCAGCACGCCGCCCAGGCCCTGGTTCAACTCAGGCAGGCCGGTGAGCTGGAACATTTGCGCGTACTCGGCCTCTTTGTTGGCGATCTGGAACGCCTGGTCGGCAATGCGTTCCATCTGCTGCGGCGAGGCGGTCGGCGGCCCCTTGATCTGCATGAACACCAGCCCTTGGTCCTCGGTGGGCGACAGCTCGCTCTTGGCTGTCATGCCGCTGGCGGCCACCAGCAGGAACAGGACAAAACCAAAGGTCACCAGCACCGGCCAGACATCCAGGCCGCCGGACAAGATGCGGTGATAGCGCCCGCGCAACCAGTCAAAATAGCCGTCGAGGCGCCGGGCGAAGCGGCCTTCTTCCTGGCCGGGCTTGAACAGGCGCGAGGTCATCATCGGCGACAGGGTCAGCGCCACCACGGCAGAAACGGTCACCGCACCCGCGAGGGAGAAACAGAATTCCTTGAACAACGCCCCGGTCAGACCGCTGCGCAGGCCGATGGGCACGTAGGCGGCCACCAGCACCACGGTCATCGCCACGATCGGCCCGCCCAGCTCCCGCGCCGCCACCAGCGCAGCCTCCAGCACGCCTTTACCTTCCTCCTTGATATGCCGGTCGACGTTTTCCACCACGATAATCGCGTCATCCACCACCAGCCCGATCGCCAGCACCAGGGCGAGCAAAGTCAGCAGGTTGATGGAGTAACCCAGCAGGTACATCACAAAGAACGTCCCGACCAACGACAGCGGGATCGCCACCAGCGGCACAATCACCGCGCGGAAGGAGCCGAGGAACAGGTAGATCACCACCGAGACAATCACCATGGCTTCGGCCAGGGTCTTCACCACTTCCACAATCGAGGTGTTGATGAAGGCCGTGGAGTCATACACGATCTCGCCGCGCACGCCAGCGGGCAACTGCGCTTGCAGCTCGGGGAAGGCCTCGCGCACGCTGTCGGCGACGGTCAGGATATTCGCGCTGGGCGCCACCTTGATGCCGATGAACACCGAGCGCTTGCCGGAAAACGCCACGCTGCTGTCGTAGCTTTCGGCGCCGAGGGTGACGTTGGCCACGTCCTCCAGGTACACCAGGGCATCGCCTTTTTGCTTGATCACCAGTTGCTTGAACTCATCCACTGTGTGCAAGTCGGTGCCGGCGGTAAGGTCCACCGTGACCGTTTGCCCACGGGTGGAACCCACGGCCGACAGGTAGTTGTTGTTGGCCAGGGCGGTGGCCACATCCTGGGCGGTGACGTTATGCGCCGCCAGTTTGTCCGGGTCCAGCCAGGCGCGCAGGGCGAATTGGCGCCCGCCGAGGATCTCGGCGGTTTGCACGCCTTGCACAGAGTCCAGCTTGGGCTTGACCACGCGCACCAGGTAATCGGTGATGTTATTGGTGGGCAGCGTGTCGCTGTAGAAGCCCAGGTACATGGCGTCGGTGGTTTGCCCGACCGCCACCGTCAGCACCGGCTCCTGGGCCTGCGCCGGCAACTGGTTCTTGACCGAGTTGACCTGGGTGTTGATCTCGGTGAGCGCCTTGCTCGCGTCATAGTTCAGCCGCAGGGTGGCGGTGATGGTGGACACGCCGGTGATACTGGATGACGACAGGTAGTCGATGCCCTGGGCCTGGGCAATCGCCGATTCCAGCGGCTGGGTGATAAACCCGGCGACGGTGGACGCGTCTGCACCGTAGTAGGCGGTGGTAATGGTCACCACGGTGTTTTCGGTGCGCGGCCATTGGTTGACCGGCAGCTCAAAGATCGAGCGCAGCCCCAGGATCAGGATGAACAGCGAGACCACCACGGCCCAGACCGGTCGATGGATAAAGGTGTCGGTGAATTTCATGGCGCACCCTTAGTGTTCTTGGGGAGTCGGGGCGGGATCGTTCAAGGGCGCGGCGCTGTTGTCGACTTTCACCGGCGAGCCATTTTTCAGCTTCATCTGGCCGCTGGTGATCAACAGGTCGCCTTCCTTCACCCCGGACACAATCGCCACTTGATCGCCACGGGTCGGGCCGGTCTTGATAAAGGTCTGTTGCGCCGTGAGCACTTCTTCACCCTTGTCGTTCTTGCTCGCGGTGGCGATGAACACGGTGGTGCCGTAGGGGTTGTAGGTCACCGAGGTCTGCGGCACGGTGAGGTAGCGCTGCGGGCTGCCGGCGTTGACCACCGCGCGGGCAAACATCCCCGGCACCAGGCTTTGCTTGGGGTTGGCGACGGTGGCCTCGACCGTGACGTTGCGCGTGGTCGCATCGAACTGGGTGTCGAGGGTCGTGATGCGCCCGGTGAAGGTTTGATTGGACAGGCCGTCCGCCGTCACCGCGACGGTTTGCCCGATGGCGATGGCTTCCAGTTGGGTCTGCGGCACGGTGAAGTCGATGTAGATGGGGTCGAAGGTTTGCAGCGTGGCGATCTTGTCACCGGGGTTGAGGTACTGGCCGGGGTTGACGCCGGTAATGCCGATACGCCCGGCAAACGGCGCGCGGATGGACTTTTTCTCCACCAGCGCGCGTTGTTGTTCGGCGGCGGCGAGCTTGGCTTTCAAGTCGGCGGTGTCACTGTCGACCAGGGCCTGGGACACCGCGTTGACCGCCAGTTGCGCCTTGTCCCGCTTGAGCACGATGGCGGCCAGGTCGGCGGTGGCTTCCAGCGCGTGTAACTGGGCGATGTCCGAATCGGCATTCAATTGTACGAGCAGCGCCTGGGCCGCCACCTCCTGCCCGGGCTTGAAGCCGAGGGTGCGCACGATGCCGCCGACTTCGGTGGTCACATCCACGCCCCGCACAGCCTTGATCGAACCGACGGCGGTGACGCTGGGCTGCCAGTCTTCGAACGGCACGTGCAGGGCCGTGACCACGGCGGCGGGCATGGGCTGTTTTGACTGGGCGATCAGCGCGGAGATCTGCACGAATTTCACCCCGGCAATGATCGCGACAATCACCAGGACCACCACGACCATGATCAGCATGGGCCGCCACAGCCGCCGCTTGCGCGGGGCCGGGGGCAGGGGAGAGGCAGTCTGGACGTCGGCCATGGGGGTTCTCGCTGTATCAATGAGTCGGTTCAGTCGCCGCCGTGTGGGCCGGCCGGAGTTCTTGCCAAGTGGGCAGGCCGAAGCGATCCGGGCGGCCTGCGGTGGCGGGGTCTACGTCGCTGCGGTTCCACCAGCCGCCGCCCAGGGCCTGGAACAGCGCCGTGGTGTCGCTGTACCGCGCCGCCTGCGCGCGCACCCGCGCCAGCACGGTGTTCTGGTAGGTTTGCTGGGCCGTGAGCAGGTTGATATAGGCCACGGCGCCGAGCTTGAACTGGGCCTGCACCAGGTCCAGGTTGGCTTGCGCCGAGCGCTCGGCCACCACCTGCTGGTTGAGCGCGTCGGCATCGGCTTGCAGCGCGCGCAGAGCGTTGGCCACATCCTGGAACGCGATAAGCACGGTGCCGCGATAACGCGCGGCCGACTCGTCATAGGCGGCCACGGCGGCGCGCTTGCGGTGTTCCAGCGCGCCGGCATCAAAGATCGGCTGGGCAATCGCCCCGGCCAGGCTCCACACGCCGGTACCGGCCGAGAACAGCTTGGTCCCGCTGGCCACCGTAGAACCCAGCGACCCGGTAATGCTGAACTGCGGCAGTTGGTTGGCCACGGCCACGCCAATATTGGCGCTGGCCTGATGCAACTGCGCTTGCGCCGATTGCACATCCGGCCGCTGGCCGACGAGGGCCGAGGGCAGGCTGACCGGCAACGCTTGCGGCAAGTGCAGGGACGCGAGGTTGAACGCCTCGCCACGGTCCTGGTTGGGGAACCGGCCCAGGTACGCCATCAGCTGGTTGCGGGTTTGCGCCAACTGCTTTTGCAGCGGTGGCAACGTCGCGCGGGTTTGCGCCAGGGTGGTTTGCTGGGTGAGCACGTCGGTATTGCCGATGGCACCGAGTTGGCGCTGGGCCTGCAACAGATCGAGCTGGCCGCTTTGCAGGCGGATGATTTCTTCGGTGGCGGCGACCTGATCGCGCACGGAGGCCAGGTTGATCGCGGTGTTGACCACGTTGGCGGTCAAGGTCAGGTAGGTCGCCTCCAGCTGGAAGCGTTCGTACTCGGCTTGCGCCGTGGTGGACTCGATTTGCCGGCGGGTGCCGCCGAACACATCCGGGGCGTAGGACACGCTCAATGACGCCGAGTTGACCGTGAGAATCGGTGACGACGGGCTGCCGGTCTGCACCCCGGAGAGCTTCTCGCGGGTTTTCGACGCGTTGGCGCTGACCGATGGAAACAGCGACGCCTGGTCGGCGTAGACCAGCTCGTTGGCCTGGCGCAGCGCGGCCTGGGCGGCGCTGACATCCGGGTTGGCGCGCAAGGCTTCTTCAACCAGCGCATTGAGCGCGGGTGAGCGGAACAGCGTCCACCATTGCCCGGGGATGTCCATTCCGGCGACCAGCCGTTGTGCGGCGCCACCGGGGTCGATATCGGCGTGGGCGGTAGTGGTCAGGTTTTCTTTTGTATAGCCCGCGCCTGCGGGCACCTCGGGGCGCTGGAAGTCAGGACCGACGGTGCAGGCGGCGAGGGCGAGACACAACAGGCTCAAGGGGGCCAGGCGAGAGGCTTGTCGAGGGAGGCCGATCTGCATCAGGCGGGCTCGCTGAAAAGGACACGGGGAAAACCGGGTTCAAATCAGTGTAGGTGGTGCCGGGCACTGCGCAATGTGCCGTGGGGTGCACCGATGATGAAAATGCATATAGCGCATTATTATAGAATTAGGTTATGCATTACAGGTATTTTACACGGCGTGATCCTGGCCTCATCGTAGCCCACCTTGTGAATACTGCCGAGACCGCGCGCGCGGATCGACCTGACCTGCCTGAGAAGGCATCTGGAGATTGATGTGCGTTACCTGACAACACTGGCGGCGAACCTGGCTGGCGCGATGCTGAGCCTGACGGCCCAGGCGCAGACCCTGACCGTCGGCGACCAAAGCTACAACGCCCAGGCTGTCATGGAGGCAGCAGGGGTGCTGGATAACCTGCCTTATACCCTGGAGTGGAAACAATTTACCGCCGGTTCGCCGGTCGCTGAGGCATTGAACGCCAACAGCCTGGATATCGGCTTGCTTGGCGATGCGCCGGTGCTGTTCCTCGGCGCCTTGGGCGCGCCGATCAAGGTGATTGCCGTCACCCGGCAAAATCTCGACGGCGTGGCCATCCTGGTGAAAAAGGAGTCATCGATCCATAGCCTGGCGGACCTTGCCGGCAAGCGCGCGGCCATCTGGAAAGGCTCCTGGAGCCAGCAACTGTTGCTGACGGCACTCGACAAGGCCGGCGTTGCTCGGGATTCGCTGGAGTTCCGTTACCTCAGCGCGTTGGATGCCTCCCATGCGCTGGAAGGTGGCTCAGTGGACGTCATCGCCACCTGGGAACCCTACGTCACCCAGCAAGAACGCCAAGGTGCGCGGGTGCTGGCAACGGCTGACGGCTTGATCCCGGCCCAGAGCTACATCGCGGCCAATACCAAAGCCGTGGACACCAAACGCGCGCAGATCAGTGATTTCCTCCAACGCCTGAAAAAAGCCCGTGATTGGACACGCCTGAACCCGGCCAACGCCGACGCGTATGCCGATGCCTGGGCCAAACGCACCCGCGCCGACGCCGACATCGCCCGCGCCTGGTTTGCCCGCGCCCGCACGACGGTTGAGCCGGTCACCGCCCAGTCGCCGCTGGATGCGCAAAAAACCGTGGACTTTTTCGCCAGCGAAGGCCTGGTCAAATCCTACGCAGCCGCCAGCCTTTTCGACGCCACCTTTGCCGGCGCCTTACAGCCCGCCGTCGCCAAAACCCAGCCCTGAACGCCGCAAGGACCACCCCACACATGAGCAAACGACAGCTAAAACTCGGCGCCCTGACCATGGGCTGCGGCGGGCCGGGCCGGCACAACCTGTGGCTTGACCCACAATTGCCGGCGGATGCCAGCGTGAACGTCGACTGGTACATCGACATCGCCCGCCAGGCCGAGGCGGCACTGTTCGACTTGATGTTTATCGTCGACAGCCAGTTCATCACCCCGGGCTCGCCGTCCCACTACCTCAACCGCCTGGAGCCGCTGACGCTGTTGTCCGCACTGGCGGTGAGCACACGACATTTGGGCCTGGTCGGCACCCTGACGACTTCCTACAACTCACCGTACAACGTCGCACGGCGACTGGCCTCCCTCGACCTGATCAGCAAAGGCCGCGCCGGCTGGAACGTCGTCACCAGCGGCGATGCCGGCACGGCGGGCAATTACAGCCGTGACGAGCACTACGACTACGACACACGCTACGGCCGCGCGGCCGAACACGTGCAAGTGGTGCAAGGGCTGTGGAACTCCTACGAAGACGATGCTTTCGTGCGTGACCGCGCCACCGGCCAGTTCCTCGACCCGAGCAAACTGCACAGCCTGAATCACAAAGGCGAGCATTTCTCCGTGGTCGGCCCGCTGAACATCCAACGATCGCCCCAGGGCCAACCGGTGATTTTCCAGGCCGGCGACTCAGAGCAAGGCCGCGACCTCGGCGCCGCCACGGCGGACGTGATCTTCACCCACGCCGCGAGCATCGAACAGGGCCAGGCGTTTTACCGGGATATAAAGGGCAGGGCAGTACAACACGGCCGCGACCCATCACAGTTATTGGTGATGCCCGGCGCCGAAATCTATGTGGGCGACAACGACGCCCACGCCCGGGAAATCGAACAGCACTACCATCAGGTCGACCACAGCTTTGAACTGGCGCTGAAGGAATTCGGGCGCAATTTTGGCTGGCATGACTTCAGCCAATACGACCTGGACGCGCCGTTTCCCCAGGAGAGTCTGGAGGCCGCGCGCAGCAGCTTCTTCACCGCCGCCAAACGCATTGCCGACCAAGCGCGGGAGAAAGGCTTCACCTTGCGCCAAGCGGTGGAGTTTGGCCGACAGCTACGCCCGGGGGCGTTCGTCGGCTCGGCGGAGACCGTCGCACAGAAAATCGCCGATTGGTTCGAAGCACGGGCGGTGGATGGTTTCAACATCTATATAGGGCACCCAGAGCAGTTCAGCCGCTTCACCCAGGAAGTCATTCCGTTGCTGCAAGAGCGCGGCGTGTATCGCACGGCGTATGAAGGCACCACCTTGCGCGAAAGCCTGGGGTTGGCGATTCCACGGTTCGGCTAGGGGAGGTCACACAGATTGTTCATTCCGACAAGACGTTTATCGGCAAGGTCGAGAAAGGCTTTGATTGGATGGGATTTCTGTTTACGGCTGTGGGATGCGCTGCAGTGGCACCGCGCGCCCTCGCCAACCATGCCCTGAAACTCCGCCGGCTTTACGAGCGCGGGCGGCATCCCCCCCCGCGAGATCGGGGGGGGCATGTGGCGGCATATCGCGCACGGTGGACCGCCTGGGTAAAGTCATGCGCACCGTGCGGCACGCTTGTCGCCACATCTATGCACAAATTCCTGTAGCCTGCGGAAGGGGGTGGCTGGGGCCACAGTTAAGCGGCTACACGTCGGTTCCTCCGCGATAATTAGTGACGCCCGACCGCAGCTTCGTGCCGCATATATCACATCTCCCCCACGCAGCCCGAGGAAACCGCTCGACACTGCGAACCGCTCCGCGCCACGGCATGGATCCACGTTGGGGTGCTACGTAGATGTGTCGTCCCGCCGCAGTACATTCATTACTAAAACCGTCTTGCACATTCCACTCCCGTTATCTAGCACCAACGCCTGTACTTCTTCCTCCTTGTCCGGCGTGGGACGCCGCGTCGGTGTCACCGGATCGGGCGGATACACTGTCGCAAACCCACCGCCTACTGCCGGGTAGAACCTCGCGGCAAACGGGTGATGCGCATCCATGCTCCCGCCTGGTTCCAGGGGGCTGCCCCCGTATTCTGCATCCGTGAACTCCACCGTTCCGTCTGTGGTATTAACAGTCGCTGAGGTAAACCCTAAACCCGCCTGCTTGGCGATTTCGATGTGGTCTTGGTATGTGATCGCAGGGTTGAGCTTTCTTAATATTAAATCAACCATTCCGTTTCTCCTTTCGTCTTTCCGGGTTTTTGCCCGTCGCTGGGCAGTGGTGATCCCGTCCATGGGTCCTGCAGTGCGACGCCGCCATTACGTATAACGTTCCATGTCGGTCCACTCCTCGCGGATGGTTCAGGGCCTCCTATCGGTGCGACTCTACGTCTTGACCTCGCGTCGCTGGGTGTATTGTGCATCGATATCCGTTGCCTTCGAACCTGTTAGAAATAACAGGTCTTAAGATTCAATCTGAATATCAGCTTGCGTTTACAAACCCCGTCCATGGTGGCGTGCGGGCGTGAGGCGGCAGTTCATTTCTCACACCTCAGGCCTGCTGGCCGATGATCGCCCGGGTAATTTTCGTTTGCAGGTCTCAGGTCACTGAAACTTCTAACGGCTGCCGAGTTCTGGGTTTTGCCACCCGATGGCCACGACACGGAGATCCGCGAGGGGACGACAGCTCGTCGGTCCTCTGAGCGGCAAAACAAAATGGGCACCTGGGCACTGGCCATTCCGATCAAGGGGCTGGCCCGTGGAGAGAACACGGGTTGCCGACCGGTTACCCCGAATGATCGCGCCATTACAGGGTATTCAGTCTTAGCAACTCAAGCCCCCGGTAAAGCTGAACGATGCGCCCCGGCTGTTGCCGCTACGCGATCGTGGCTTGTGTGAGTGGGATGTGAAAATCGAAGAGTAACTCACGACGCATTGACATTAACAATGCTGATTTCCCTTCATAGATACCTGCATGACAGACTTGAAAATATACCGCTGCGAGCGTCCGAAAGTATTAGCGTACGATTTTTTCCGAATTCTGTAGGCTCCCCGGCTAGGCAGAAATCGGGGTAGAGTGGACGCCAATTTTTCACTTGTTGTTTGCCGCATGAATCGTCCGCTGTTTGTAGCGCTTGATGGGCCCAAGGGAACCGGGAAAACCACGTTGTTGGAAGCGGTTACCCGAGAACTGCGGGCCCAGGGCAAGAAGGTCATTCGCCTGTGTGAGAAAAAGAGTGATCCCTTCAGGGGGGAAACCATGGCCCTCGTCAACAAACTCGCGAGAGATCCCTGCCGGGAGTTGGAATGGGCGGTGTGTGAGCGACTGGCGGATAGTCGGGCTTGGATCTCGCAGCATGTGCTGGTCAAGCAGCCGGTGGATAGCATTATCCTGATTGATCGGTGGTATCCGTCGGATGCGGCGTTTCGCAGGATGGTGCCGTTTGCGGAGATTTTGCAGTTGAATCTGGATCGAGGCGTGCGGGTGCCGGATTTGCATGTGGGGGTGGTGACGGACCCGGAGATTTCATGGGCGAGAGCGGCGGGGCGAGGGCGGGGGTTGGGGAGTACGGTGATTCACAGGTTGGAGGAGCAGGTGGCTTGTACGGAGGTGTTTGAGAGGGTGGTTGGGGAGCAGGGGTGGGTTTTGTGTCGGAATGAGGGGCGGGTGGAGGAGGCGACGATGCAGGTGGTTTCGGATATTTGTCGTGTACTTTGATACGGTGTGGCCAATTAAACGTTGCCATGAGCAACCCGCGCGAATGCACCGTGAGCTTGTTAGATTGAACTCAGAAATCATGCCAATACTATGATGTCCCTACATCGTTCGCTCGTCGCCTTGTGTCCTATGTGCCATGCAGATTTTCATTTTGTAGAGCGTGCCGAATCTAATCGCGTTGAACAAGGTGAATGGATAGTGAAATGCATGGCTTGCGAGGATCGTTACAGAATTAAAATTCGAGATCCCTACAACTCTTATACCGAATACATGTTTCAAGTCACTCATTCAGACGGCGAGAAAGATATCGCCACGCTGAAGTTAGCAACCGATATCATTGAGCACAATATCCCTTCAATAACGCTGGATTTAAAATACGATAAAACAGCCCCAGCGCTCTATCGCTGCGATTACAATCAGTCAGATTTAGACCTTGTTGCGTACGCGGCATTGGAGGTCGAGCGTGAGCATTTACAAGCCTTCTGGGTTAAATGGCACAGCTGGATATCAGCAAAAGGTACCAGGGCGCCCGAGATGGATAAAATATTGGTCCAGCTTGAAATTCCTTGTGTTTGCGGAAATCCTCATCGCGCCACCTTCGGCGCGCCAACATTACTGAGTCATATCCCGCCGGATCTTGTTAATCATTGCTTACTGATAGACATCAGCTCTGCAAGCCTTGAAGATAGATTGAATTGTCTCGCCAGTAAAACAGAGGTGATGAGCTCTCTTGAGAAGCTACTTATTCGGTGGCACTTCATTTGCGACCAGATAATAATTGCTAGTCCGTTTGTGGGTCACCAGTACATGAGTGCTGAGGATATTTTGGCTATTTGGAAATGGTTGTTCAGAAACTCTGATCCGCGGAAAGTTACAGTGATTACAAGAGGAGAGGCATGGGCAGACTTAAAGGAGGCTTATAGTGACTCGGCAATGCCGTATGAAAAACGTGAGCGCTACGGCCTGCCAGAAAAAATCATCACCAAGGGTGTGACCCTAAGACATTTTCACGCAAAATTTTTTGCAGGTTGTTCGCCTGAGAAAGTCGAGCTTTTGAGCGGTTCTGCTAATTTGGTGCGCGGGCCATCGCTTGAAAATATTTCGTTCAATACCATGCCGGCAACGCGGTTTAAGAAAAAATATTTGGATGTGCTTTGTACTCCGTTGCCACAGGCAGGCAACGTCGATCGTGTTGCGAGAGCATTCGTTCTTTCGCACAAAGTTTGGGAATACACCATTTTGAAATCTGAAAGCTGGATTTGAATCGCAGGCGCACCGGCCTACAGCCTCCTTAAATTTAACGTTTTGGCATTGATATCATTTGGCTACTATGTGATGCTATCAATATTTAGATGATTCAGTCATATCAATGGATTGGTAAAGTATGCAAGCATCTCAATTGGTAGTTTCGAAGCCGCTTTTCATTTATTTGGATAGTAGTGATTTTTCATATCTTTCTGATCCTGCAGGTGATCAAGAGAAAAATCTTGCCATCAAGAATAAACTCAAAAAATGGGTGGGTGCTGGGCAGGTCGAAATTCGATATTCGATGACCCACATCATGGAGGCACTTCCCACACAGGAAAAAGCCATGGAATTAGGGCGCCACCGCCTCTCTTGCATACAGGAACTTTGCGGGAAAAAGGTCTTTTTGGATCAGATTACGCTCATTACAGATGAGTTGTCATCCCAGAAAAAACAAAGTGTTGTTAATGATGATGGCTGCTGGTTTCCGATTTCGGCATTTTCAGATGGGATTTTTGAAGACGGTGAGAAGGCTGCTGCTTTTAACCGAAAAGAACGGAGGCTACTCGCTGCTGAGTTAAGGAAGTCACGAGGAGAGCTGGACTTTGCTAAAGAGAAAGCGAAACTTATAAGGCAGTTCCCTGTTACTCGCAGTGGTGCCTCTAAGATTTTGAGCAATCCAAATAATTCGGCAGCGTTCCAAAGTGTAATGGTCGAATCCCTCAGCGATTTGCCCAATCTATTCAGCTGGCATGAGCAGCATTGGCAAATGCAGACGGAATTTTCGAATATTCTCCGTGAGTCTGGAGTAGGTATTCGCGATATTTTCATTGATGCATCGCGGGAGCTCAAAGCCTACTATCAAGAGCAGCAGGTGTTAGGTGAGCCTGACAAAGTGGTTGACCAAAAGATAAAAGCGTTTGTGGCGAATCTAACGAGCAGCGCCCCTCGAGATTTAGCAGCGACTCTAAGCGATGACCGGGCTCCGCATTCGGAACCCGTGGTTATAGGTATAGAGACCACACCAATGTTATTCGTACTATCAAAGCTGATGATGCATTATGTTCAAGCATCTGTTGTTCCAAGGCAGCAGTCAAGAGTGCCTAAAACCAGCGATCTTGGGGATGTTATGCATGCTCTTTATCTTCCGTATGTAGATTTCTTTAGGGCAGACGCCGCGACGGCCCATGCTATAAATAGTCAGCACTTTGGGTTTGATGCAGTGGTTGTTACGAGCTTGGATCAGTTGGTCTACGAGGTAGGTGTCAGATTGGGCGAGTGAATTACCTTGGATGCACTAGACACCTTTTCAAACTCGTTTGGATTGTCTCTGGGGTGTTTCCTACAGGTTGCCGAGATGAATCCTTCGTTCCAGGTAAATTTGTGTCGCAAGAACCCTGATATCTAGCGGGGAGCAGGGCAACCCTGGCGTTCGGCGATCAAACTGAATGACTTGGTGGCATATAGCCATGCTCTCGCTTAAAATCGCCCCTCAAGAAAACCTAAGGGCGCAGGGCCCTAGGGTGTTAGGACGGATCCGACTCCTTAATGAGCTATGACTTACTGTCTGTACCGGACGGCTATCGCACGGAAGTAGCGTTAGTCGTCGCCCCTTACGTTGACGCGGTGTTTTTAAATCACCTGGCAACTAAGTTGAAGCCTGGCCGGTTCTGCCTTTTGGTAGATGACGGAATACAACTCGAGGCTCTTTCGAAAATCCACGACTGCCAGCGTAAAGGGCTCAAAATCGAGATCCGGGTTGCTCGCGCGGTTGGCCTCATGCATATGAAGGCCTTTTACTTCGAGTTTGTGCGCAAGGAAGCCCCTCGAAGGCGAAAGCGCCGCTTGCTTTTTGGCTCGGCAAACGCGACAAACGCCGCGTTTAGTGGGGGTATCAACGCCGAGTTGGTCGCTGAATCTGAGCTAAAGATTAATGAAGACTCGGAGATTGCAGCTTATTTCTCTGATGTCTTGTCGACATTCGACTCGCCAGAGGAGCAAAGCGTCCCAGGGCTTTCAACGTGGATGAGTCAATTACCTTTCATCCGCTTCCCCGCACTCAGAAGTGCACGCCCTGGTGAGTTGCCATCGGGATTTGATGCATGGTTGCAGCAAGGAATGCTAGCGGCTCAATATCGGAATGCCCCCCAATTTGCGACGCTCAGTATCCAGCTGAAGAAGAGTTTGCCTCAGGACCTGGTTGCACGGATCTTCGCCAGAAGTAGTTTCACGGAGAAAGGGGAACGTAACGTTGTGCGATACAGCTACCTGAATGGTCCTGACACTCAGGAAGCCGAGGCAGCAGAGAGTGAACAACCCCGTTGGAAGTCTCGCCTTGCAGTGTGGACCCATTTGGGAGATTGGATCTCGAATGACTGCCATCGCAAGCGCAGCAAAATTATGACATCCAAGGCGTTCGCTGCTCGAAATAGAAACATCTCCCGCATTCTGGAGAATGGATGCGACGAAAAGTGGATAGAGAGTCGGATTGAACAGCTTCTTGCAAGGCTCAATCAGGTATGGAGAGAACTCGAAGCCGCTGGCGTCGCGCCGGAGCAATACATCGAGGGTTGGAATGGCAAAGTGAATCCAACCTCATATCGACTTCGCTTTCTCAAAAAACTTGATCAGGATCTTCAGCTTGCACGGGATGGGGATTTCAAAAGCCGGTATGTAAACGGATACGAATTCCCAGCGATGCCTCGGTTCAGGCAAGACACGATAGCCTGGGAAGCGTTTGTCCGATCCTGGTGTGAGTCCATCGCTGTCGAGACAGCGAAAAATCGGACGCTCTCGTTGGTAGCCAAGCGAATCAAGGATGTCATGAAATACCTGCAGAAGGATCTCTCGGAATTGTCTTGGTCGGAAATCGCCGAACTCCTTCGACAGAATTGGGAAGCGGAGTGGGAGGGCGAGGGCATATCCCTGGGAGACTGGATCGTGGGATATCACGAGAGCTTGGGCGTTGAATTTAAATTCTAGCGCTGAGACTTCCGATAAATTTCTTTAGGATTGGCTAATGGATCGAGATGCTTTTTTGCAGCAACCCGACGTACAAGGCTTTGTGAGATGGATGGGGGGAAATCTGCCAAACCTGACCGTCGATCTGCGCTTTGCTCGCAGTAATTACGTACGAAAAACGCTAAAGGAAAAGGTCATTGGCATTCAGGGCGCGCAGCAGGCCTACCAGTGGGACGGGTGCTGGGACGACGTAAGCAAGATCCTTAAAGCATTCCGTGAACGCCTGCGCGATGCCGCGCTGGGTGAAGACGTGGCGACGGCGTACACCGTATGCGAAGAGATCCTCAAATGGGGAGGGGTGTTGAATCCGGCTTCCGTCACATTCCTTCAAGGTCTGGCGGCAAGCGGTGAACTGCCTGGTTATCTGATCGCCGTTGAAGCTTTACTGCGCCTGGATAGCAGTAATCGGATATCCCATATCACTCTCAAGTCTGTACCGGTATTCAACTCCGGAATGACTAAGATACACGCGATCTTCGATGAGTCAGGCTCTCCTATTCTGGATGGACGAGTCGCTGGTGCTGCGGCGACCCTTTATCACTTATATCGCTCGGGTGTTTGCCATCAGACCGCGCCTGCAGCTAACCACCTAATGTTCGCCTGGGAGGAAGGCCCCGGAATTCAGGTGAGGAACCCGCAAATGCTCGGCCCACAATATATGGGGACCCAGCGATTGAATCGCGGTAAACCACACGAATGGGCAGCCCGCCAGCTTCAGCTAGGTTGGATTATCCGGCACTTTCTGGAAACCCATGTTGAGATTTTTCCGGCGCTGGCAATTGAAGAGCGCTGCCATCGTTTTGAGGCTGGGCTTTTCATGATGGGGTATGACCTAAGGTCAATTGTCCCAAATGGCTGGGATATTCCTGAACCACCGGCTCTCGCTAGGAAGCGTAAGACTCAAGCTGATTGGAGAAAACGTAAGCGACCAGCGAAAGCAGATTGCTGAATGGACATGGCCCGTTGAGAGAGTAGGCGTCAGAAACGAATCCGTCGAATCAGTGACTTACATAGCTTATGAACACGTGATACATAGCACATGATTTAACATAATATACATTATGCGTAACTCCATATACGCCCACCAGGGTCGTTGCAGCCCTGATTGCAAATCCCACACCTCATATTTTCCCTCTACCAATGGCGCCCCCCGCAATCCTCATCTTTACTCGCCTCACGGACGCCACTACCCAATGAGGCTTTGCATGAAGCAACTCGCCGCTGTGCTCTTATCTTCGTTGCTGCTATCGGGCTGCGATGTCAGCTTCAACAAGAACCCGCCCAAGGTCATCGCATCCGAACCAGCCACCGAACAACAACAGCGCGATGTGTTCAACGCTACGGTCGAGTTTTTACGGCTGCTCGATTCAGGCAGTGTCGATCAGACTTGGCCGGTTGCCAGTCCGTTGCTCAAGGCGACGACTTCCGAGACGGTCTGGACTGCCGGGATCAAGGCGATGCGTGTTGGGCTCGGTACGTTTGTGGAGCGTAATTCCGCACAGATCGGTTTCACTACCCAGATGCCAGATGCTCCGGCTGGCAGCTATGCGATTGTTGAGTGTGTCACCACGTTCAGCAGCGGGCCCGCAACGGAAAAGGTGGTGCTTCGCGAGGATGACAGTCAATGGCGTGTAGCCGGTTATTCCGTTAACAAGCGTTTGTTCAGCCTCGGTGACAGTGACAAGAAAGCGCCCTGACCTATCTGGTCTAATATTCAATATAATTATAACTAAACTAAATAGTCATTTAGTTTAGTTATATGTTGAGCCGCCAACCTACAACCGAAACCGATCCACCGACTGCGAAAGCTCCCCCGCCAACGACGACAATTCGTCCGTGGTCGACGCCGTCGCGGCGATTACTCGGCTGTTACTCTCCGACATGCCCGCAATCATTTCCACCTGGTGCGCAATTTCGTTGCTGGCCAGGCTCTGCTCGCCGATGGTGCGGGAGATGTCGTTCACCAACTCCGTGGTATTCAACGTGGCCTGCAGAATCTCGCGGATCGCGCGTTCGACTTCGGCAGTCACCGCCATGCCTTTATCTACCTGGGCGACGCCCTCCTCCATGCTGGTCACCGCTTCCCGAGTGTTTTGCTGGATACGCCCGACCATGCTGGCGATTTCCTGGGTCGATGCGCTGGTGCGGCCTGCCAGGCTGCGTACTTCGTCGGCGACTACGGCAAAGCCGCGGCCTTGTTCGCCGGCGCGGGCGGCTTCGATGGCGGCGTTCAAGGCTAGCAGGTTGGTTTGGTCGGCGATGCCTTTGATCACCTGGATGATGCTGAAGATCGCTTCTGACTCCTTGTCCAGCGTGCGGATAACCTGTGCCGACTGCTGCGCTGAGCGGGCGATGCCATCCATGTCATTGACGACTTGGTGGATCACCCGGCCGCCGTCTTTGGCCAGGGCTTCTGCCTGGTTGGCCATCACCAGCGCGCGGCCGGCATGGCGGGTGATTTCTTCGATACTGGCGGTCATTTCGCTGGCGGCGGCGGCCATGGTGCTCGCCGCGGCGCTTTGCTGCTGGCTGCTGCCGGCCACTTCATGGCAGCCGTGGCTCAGTTGCTCGCTCTTGCCGTTGACACCGTGGGCGTTGCTGCGCACGACTTCAATCATGCCGCGCAAGTCGCGTTGCATGGTGGCGAGGCTGCGGATCAGCGCGCTGGCTTCGTCCTTGCGCGGGGGTTCGACAATCGGCTCGCTCAAATTGCCACGGGCGATGCTGGCGGCAATGCGACTGGCCGTCTGCAACGGGCCCATGATGCTCTGGATTACCCAGCGGCCCTGAGCCAAGAGCAATAACAGGCTGGCGATCAATACCGCGCCCAAGGTGAAGTTGGCGTTCGCAATGGTCTGCCGTGTGCCCGCGCTGGTCTGCTGGGTGTTGCTTTCGATCAGTTCGCTGAGGCTCGCCATTTGATCTTCAAGCTGGCTGAAGGCGCTGTTAAAGGTCGTCAATTGTTCGCGGGCGGCCTCGGGATTGTCCAGGGCCAGGGCAACAATGCGCTCGCCGGTGCTTATATAAGTGTCGAGGCTGGGTTTGATCTGTTCCAGGCTGCCCCTGAGCGTGTCGCCCAGCGGCAGCTTGAGGTTGTCCGCCAAGACCTGGCGAAAGTGTTCGGCGTGTTCCTGCAAGGCGCTGTTGACCTCGGCTGGGGTGCTGGTGCTTTTACCCAACCCCACCAACATGGCCGACAACACATCGGCGCGCAGGGCGTCGTGCATCATGTCGGCTTCCATGTGGTTGCGCAGTACCGTCATGCTCACTTCGTTTTCTTGCACGGCGTTGCCCATCCGCGCATTTCCCACATAACTGGCCAGGCTCATGAGCAAGGCCGTTGCCAACCCTGTCGCAATCAACAACATCAAGCGGAGTTTGATCGTCATGCTGGTATCCCCATGCCTGGCTGCCGGTTGGGCTGCGCCTGTACTGTTATCGGCATCAACTGCTTGTTATTGAAGCCCAAGTTTGCGGATCTGCACGAATCCCTTAAGCTGACCGACCCTTGTTCCACGCGGAATCGCCCATGTCTCGAAGCATCGCCCACCTCGCCCTGTTACTGGGCTTGATCACGGCTGTCGGCCCCTTCGCCATCGACATCTACCTGCCCGCCCTCCCCACCCTCGGCGCCAGCCTGCACGCCTCGCCGGCAGCGGTGCAGATGAGCCTGACGGTGTTCTTCATGATCATCGGCGTGTGCCAGTTGTTCTACGGGCCGATCAGTGATGTGTTCGGGCGCAAGCCGCCCATTTATGCCGGGCTGGTGATCTTTGCGATAGGCAGTGTGGGCTGCGCGTTGGCGCCGACCATTGAAGTGCTGATCGGCTTTCGCGCCGTACAAGCGTTTGGCGCCTGTGCCGGGATGGTGATTCCCCGGGCGATTGTGCGCGACCTGTACACCGGCCACGAAGCCGCGCGCCTGATGGCGTTGCTGATGCTGGTGATGAGTGTGTCGCCGATTCTGGCACCATTGGCCGGCAGCCTGGTGATTTCGATCTGGAGCTGGCGCGAAGTGTTTGCCGTACTCGCCCTGGTGGCCGTGGCGTGCCTGGTGATGACCGTCGTGCAACTGCCCGAAACCCATCCCGCCGAGCGACGCCTGGGGAAAAACCTGGGCAACGCGTTTGGCAGCTACGGCGCGCTGCTGCGTGATCCGGTGTTTACCGGCCTGTCGGTGGTCAGCGGTTTTGGCTTGGCCACGTTCTTTGTGTTTATTGGCAGCGCGCCGTTTGTGTACATCGAGTATTTCGGCCTGACACCTACGCAATTCAGCCTGTGCTTTGCCCTGAACGCGGCGTCGTTCTTTGCCATGAGCCAGCTGACTGCACGTCTCAGTGCGCGCTTTGGCTTGGCGCCGTTGATTCGCGGGTCGGTGATTGCGGTGACGGTGGTGTTGGCCGCACTGGCAATTACCACGCTGTGGATCGACAGCCTGGCCGTGATGATGGCGCTGCTGTTTATTGGTTTCGGGTTCCTCGGCTTGTTGCTGCCGGCGGCCGGGGTGTTATCCCTGGAGGATCATGGCGCGGTGGCGGGTTCGGCGTCGGCGTTGCTGGGGGCGATCCAGATGATCGTGGGGGCGGTGTCGATGACGGTCGTGGGCGTGTTCGCCGACCATACGCCGGCGCCGATGTTGGTTGGCATCGCACTGTGCGCCATTGCGGCGATGCTCACCACACTGTGGACATTGCGCCGCTTGCCGGCGCATCTGGCGAGTGTCCCGCCCTCCTCCTGAGTCAATGTGGGAATACCATCCCTTGTAGGAGCGGGCTTGTGTGGGAGCGGGCTTGCTCGCGAAGGCGGCGTGTCAGCTAATGCATGTTTGACTGACACACCGCATTCGCGAGCAAGCCCGCTCCCACATTTGGATCTTCATCCCTCCAGAAAAATGGCGGTGGTTATCTACAAATCAAACCGATCCACCGCCCGCCGTCGCTCGTTGTCCTCGCGTACGTCGTAGCTGGCAGTGGTCTGGATATTGGTGTGGTGTGCCAGTTTCTGCGCAATCGACAGGTCGTGTTCTTCAATCACCCGCGTGATAAACGAACGGCGGAAGTCATGGGGCATGATCTTCACCCCCACTTGCTCACCGCGCTGACGGGCGATGTAGTAGATCGCATGCTTGGTGATGCGCTCCCGTGTGATGTGGCTGCCACGGCGAATGCGGTTGAACAGGAAGCTATCGTCCTGCTCGCCTTCCTTGAGGTGTTCACGACGAAAATCCAGCCAGGCCTGCAACTTGGCAAAGGCCCAGGCCGGGGCGTATTTGATCAGCTCCTTGTTGCCTTTGCCGATCACCCGCAAGCTGCGTTCTTCGAAATTGACCTGCGCCAAGTCAAGGTTGACCGACTCCGACTTGCGCATGCCCGAGCCGTACAGGATGCCGATCACCGCCGCATCGCGCAGGCCCTGGGGGCGTGGGTCGGCGGCGCAGACGTCCATCATTTCGCGGATCAAGGTGCGGCGCAGGTTGCGGCCCTGGCTCAGGCGTGTGCCCGGTGCGGCCTTGACCGTGCGCATGCGCAACAGGTGTTCCTGGCTGATCAGGCTGAGGCGCCAGGCTTCATTCATCACGCCGCGCACGGCGTTCACATACAGCGATGAGGTGTTCGGCGCATACCCGTCCTCACGCAGGGCCGCGACCAGGGCGATCACGTGTTCCGGCTGGAGCAGGTGCCAATCGATCTCTTCGAGGTTGATGTCCTCGAAGCCCAGGCGGTCGGCGGCGTCCTGCAGCACGTAGCGCATGGTCAGTTGGCTGGAGGGCGCCAGGCGAGTGAGGTAGAGGGTCAGCGGGTTGCGAATGGACTCAGTCAAAATAGATCAGCCTTTGGATTAAATACCTCGAACAAGCCTTTGTTTAATCGAGATATTTAGTGAATTGGCGAAGGCTGAGTCTAACGCAGGAATGGCGGCGGCACAAAATCAGGGTGCCGTGTCATCATCCTCTACAGCGTCTTGCGGTTGGGTCTGGGTCTGGCTCCATTCAGTGTCCTGCTTCTGCATCAACGCGAACCAGTGCTGGCGCATAAAGGTCAGGTACGCCTCCGGCGCCTTGGCAAAGTCTTTCTCTTCGCTGTAGCAACCCGGCAACGGCAATTCGGTGCCCTGCTCCTTGTACTGGCTGACCAGCGCCTGCTGCGCGGCGACGCTGCAATCCTTGGGCAGCGGCATGCCACGCAGTGCGCCCGCGTCTTCGTCCCACCAGCTGGCGCCATAACGGTCGACGCCGCGCAGGCGGTATTTCTGTGACTTGCCCACGTGCATGATCAGCTTGAATTCATTGGGGCTGACATCGCTGGTGCAGGTGCGCGAATAGCCCACGGTGGCTTGGGTGATGCCATCGCCAGTCAGGTCGGTGACCTTGGTCGCAGCCCTGTCAAAGCGCAGCGAGGCGTCGAACTCACAATGCTGCACGTCGTCGTAGAGCATCCAGAGGCGCTTGGGACGGTTGCCATCGATCAGGTATTGGGCCGCGTAGACAAACGCGGACTGGGTGCCATCGTCATCGCGCTCGCTGACCTGCTCGGCGAGCACCAGCAGGTTTTTGCCCTGGTGGTCGTCCCAGGTATAAGCGGCGATCTGCTTGCCACGCACTTCCACGCCGTCCGGCACCTGGTCAATGCTGGTGAGCGCTACCCCATCGTCGGCCCGCACCGTGGTGACACACGCCACGGTCATCAACAACCCCATCAACACTGGCCGTAAAAGCTGCACGCTATTCATCCGATTACCCTGGCAAGAGAGTGCTTACTTTACCGGCACTTGCGGGGTCTTGCAGAGAAGATTCTTCAATAAATGGCATTGTGCAGGGTTTGAACGAATGCCCTACTCAAGCGCCGGATCATGTAGCTGAACCCTGGCTGTCTACCTGTCAAATAAACGAGTTTTTCATCCGCCTTTCATATTCGTTCAACATTTTTACGCTTAGTCTTTAAGACAGAACTTCAGAGCAAACCGCGCAACACCGGCTAACCTGTTGATTATGCTTTCACTTTGGTACTGCATTGGCCTCGGCCAAATAGATTTTTGCCTGATGATCGCTGCTGTTTTCACGCGCCAACCTGCTCTAAACCCGAGGTCTTGAATCTTTGAAACCCTACCCTATTCATTGCGTGTCGATCGTTATCCCGGTCTACAACGAAGAAGAAAGCCTGCCTGAACTGCTGCGCCGCACCACCGCAGCCTGCAAGCAACTGGCCTACGAATACGAAATCATCCTGGTGGATGACGGTAGCCGCGACCAATCCGCGCAAATGCTCGAAGACGCCGCCGCAGAAGACGGCAGCAACGTGGTGGCGGTGATCCTCAATCGCAACTACGGCCAGCATGCCGCGATCATGGCCGGGTTCGAGCAGTGCCGTGGCGAGGTGGTGATTACCCTCGACGCCGACCTGCAAAACCCGCCGGAAGAAATCCCGCGCCTGGTGGAGCAAGCCGCCCTGGGTTACGACGTGGTCGCCACTGTGCGCAACAACCGCCAGGACTCGGCCTTCCGCCGCTGGCCGTCGCGCCTGATCAACCTGGCCGTGCAGCGCTCCACCGGCGTAGCCATGACCGACTACGGCTGCATGCTGCGCGCGTACCGCCGCACCATCGTCGATGCCATGCTCGCCTGCCGTGAGCGCAGCACCTTTATCCCGATCCTGGCCAACGGCTTTGCCCGCCACACTACGGAAATCCTCGTGCACCACGCCGAGCGTGAGCACGGCGAATCCAAATACAGCGCCATGCGCCTGATCAGCCTGATGTTCGACCTGCTGACGTGCATGACCACCACCCCGCTGCGCCTGTTGTCCATCGTCGGCTTCAGCCTGGCGGGCCTGGGTGTGCTGTTTGCGTTGGCGTTGATCGTCATGCGCCTGGCCTTTGGCGCCCAATGGGCCGGCGACGGCATGTTTGTGCTGTTTGCGGTGCTGTTCGTGTTCACCGGTGGCCAGTTCATCGGCATGGGCCTGCTGGGTGAATACCTGGGCCGCATGTACAGCGACGTGCGCGCCCGCCCACGCTTCTTTATCGAAAAAGTGCTGCGCAACACCCCGGCAGCACCGGCGCCAGTCGTCATTGTTGACGGCCTGGTGTCCTCCCATACCACTTCTACTTCTCCTTCTGATCAGGTTTCGTCATGAATTCAAGCGCCGTTGTCTTCGCCTACCACGATATTGGCTGTGCAGGTATTGAAGCCCTGCTGACTGCCGGCTACGACATTGCCGCGGTGTTTACCCACGCCGATGATCCCAAGGAAAACAACTTCTACGGTTCCGTCGCCCAACTCTGCGCCCGCAACGGCATCCCGGTGCACGCGCCGGAAGACGCCAACCACCCGCTGTGGATCGAGCGCATCGCCAAGCTGAACCCGGACTACATCTTCTCGTTCTACTACCGCAACCTGCTTAGCGAGCCGCTGCTGGCCACCGCTCGTAAAGGCGCGTTCAACCTGCACGGCTCGCTGCTGCCGAAATACCGTGGCCGCGCGCCGGCCAACTGGGTGCTGGTCAACGGCGAAACCGAAACCGGCGTGACCCTGCACCGCATGGTCAAGCGTGCCGATGCCGGTGCGATCCTCGCCCAGCAAAAGGTCATCATCGACCGCACCGACACCGGCCTGAGCCTGCACGCCAAACTGCGTGACGCGGCCACCACCCTGCTGCGCGATGCACTGCCGCAGCTGGCTGCGGGCAAACTGAGCGAGACCGCCCAGGACGAAAGCCAGGCCACCTACTTTGGCCGTCGCACCGCCGCCGATGGCAAGCTGGAGTGGAAAAAGCCGGCTGAAGAACTGTTCAACCTGGTGCGTGCCGTAACCCAACCATACCCGGGCGCCTTCTGCGCCGTGGGCGAGCACAAGCTGATCGTGTGGCAAGCCGAAGTGGTCAAGGGCAATGAAGGCCTGGCTCCAGGCCGCGTGATCAGCGTCAACCCGCTGCGCATCGCCTGCGGTGAAGACTCCCTGGTGGTCAAGTTCGGCCAGCGCAACGACAACGGCCTGTACCTGGCCGGCCCGTCCCTGGCCAACGAACTGGGCCTGGTGGACGGTTCGGTGCTGCGCGGTGCCGAGTCCGGCCGCAAACCGCGCCGTACCCGTGTGCTGATCCTCGGCGTGAACGGCTTTATCGGTAACCACCTGTCCGAGCGCCTGCTGCGTGACGACCGTTACGAAGTCTACGGCCTGGACATCGGCTCCGACGCCATCGAGCGCCTGCGCAGCCACCCGAATTTCCATTACGTGGAAGGCGACATCAGCATCCACACCGAGTGGATCGAGTACCACATCAAGAAGTGCGACGTGGTCCTACCGCTGGTGGCCATCGCCACGCCCATCGAGTACACCCGTAACCCGCTGCGCGTATTCGAACTGGACTTCGAGGAAAACCTCAAGCTGGTGCGCTACTGCGTCAAGTACAACAAGCGCGTGATCTTCCCGTCGACCTCCGAAGTCTATGGCATGTGCCAGGACCAGTACTTCGACGAAGACACCTCCAACCTGGTGGTCGGCCCGGTCAACAAACAACGCTGGATCTACTCGGTCTCCAAGCAACTGCTGGACCGCGTGATCTGGGCCTACGGCGCCAAAGGCCTGAACTTCACCCTGTTCCGTCCGTTCAACTGGATGGGCCCACGCCTCGACCGCCTGGACTCGGCGCGTATCGGCAGCTCCCGCGCCATCACCCAGTTGATCCTCAACCTGGTGGAAGGCACGCCGATCCGCCTGTTCGACGGTGGTGAACAGAAGCGTTGCTTCACCGACATCGCCGACGGCATCGAAGCCCTGGCGCGCATCATTGATAACGACAATGACGTGTGCAACGGCCAGATCATCAACATCGGCAACCCGGAAAACGAAGCCAGCATCCGCCAGTTGGGCGAAGAGCTGCTGCGTCAGTTCGAAGCGCACCCGCTGCGTGGCAACTTCCCGCCGTTCGCCGGTTTCCGCGACGTGGAAAGCAAGGCGTTCTACGGCACGGGCTACCAGGACGTGGCACACCGCAAGCCAAGCATCGAAAACGCCAAGCGCCTGCTGAACTGGGAGCCGACCGTGGAGATGAGCGAAACCATCGGCAATACGCTCGACTTCTTCTTGCGTGAAGCCATGCTTGAAATAGCGGATAAAAAGTAATGCAGGCAGGTCTTCGCATTGATGTCGATACCTACCGTGGCACCCGTGAAGGTGTGCCACGGCTGCTCGAAACCCTGGATGAAGCTGGGGTGAAGGCAACGTTCTTCTTCAGCGTCGGGCCGGACAATATGGGGCGCCACTTGTGGCGTCTCATCCGCCCGCAATTCCTGTGGAAGATGCTGCGTTCCAATGCCGTCGGCCTGTATGGCCTGGATATCTTGCTCGCCGGCACGGCCTGGCCGGGCAAGCCGATTGGCCGTGACCTGGGGCATCTGATGCGCCAGGCCAAGGCCGCCGGGCATGAAGTCGGCCTGCACGCCTGGGACCACCACGGCTGGCAGGCCAACACCGGGCGCTGGAGCGAAGCACAGCTGGTCGAACAGATCCGCCGTGGCGTCGACACCCTCAGCGACATCCTCGGTGAGCGCATCGACTGTTCAGCGGCTGCCGGTTGGCGTGCCGATGAACGTGTGGTGCAAGCCAAGCAAGGTTTCAACTTTCGCTACAACAGCGATTGCCGGGGCACCAGCCTGTTTCGTCCAACCTTGGCCGATGGCAGCGCGGGCACCCCACAAATTCCGGTAGACCTGCCGACCTTCGACGAAGTCGTCGGGCCGGTGGTGGCTGCCAAAGACTTCAATACGTTCATCCTCGACCGCTTTGCCGAGTCGAAGCTCAACGTCTATACGATCCACGCAGAAGTAGAAGGGATTCTGATGGCCAATGATTTTCGCCAGTTGCTGGCCCAGGCAGGGCAGCGCGGCATCGACTTCAACCCCCTGGGCGATTTGTTGCCGGCGGACCCGAGCACCCTGCCCCAGCAACGGCTGGTGCGTGGCGCCTTGCCCGGGCGTGAGGGTTGGCTTGGAGTGCAGCAGGCATGATCCGGCGTCTGGCGTTGCCTCTGCTGCTGTTGGCCTTCGGCGTGTTTTACCTGTTGCCGCTGGCCACCCATGGGCTGTGGATCCCCGATGAAACCCGCTACGCACAGATCAGTCAGGAAATGCTGCTGACCGGCAAGTGGGCCTCGCCGCACTTCATGGGCATCCGCTACTTTGAAAAGCCGGCGGCGGGCTACTGGATGATCGCGCTGGGTCAGGCGATCTTCGGGCAGAACCTGTTTGGCGTGCGCTTTGCCTCGGCGTTGAGCACCGGCTTGAGCATCCTGCTGGTGTACCTGGTGTCGCGCCGGTTGTGGAATGACCCGCAAAAAAGCCTGATCAGCACTGTGCTGTACATGAGCTTTGTCAGCGTCGCGGCCCTGGGTGGTTACGCCAACCTCGATCCGCAGTTCACCTTCTGGGTCAACCTGACCGGCGTGGCTTTGTGGTTCTGTTTCGACAGCACCACGCGCAATGGCCGCCTGGGTGCCTGGGCGTTGTTGGGTTTTGCCTGTGGCATGGGCTTCATGACCAAGGGTTTCCTCGCCTGGCTGTTGCCGGTGCTGATCGCCCTGCCCTACGCCATCTGGCAAAAACGTTTCCGTGAACTGCTGGGCTATGGCCTGGTCGCCGTCGTCGTCGCGATTGTGGTCAGCCTGCCGTGGGCATTGGCGGTGCACCTGCAAGAGCCGGATTACTGGAACTTCTTCTTCTGGCACGAACATATCCAGCGTTTTGCCGGTGACGATGCCCAGCATGCCGAACCGTTCTGGTACTACCTGCCGCTGCTGGTGGCGTTCTCGCTGCCGTGGGTGGCGCTGCTGCCGTCCACCGTCAAGCAGGCGTGGCTGGATAAGCGCCTGCCGAAAACCGCATTCCTGCTGTTGTGGCTGCTGATGCCCCTGGCGTTTTTCAGCCTGGCCAAAGGCAAACTGCCCTCCTACATCATGCCGTGCCTGCTGCCGCTGGCGTTGCTGATGGGCTCGACCCTGGCCGACACACTCGCCGCGGGCCGCAGCCGTGCGCTGCGTATCAACGGCTGGTTGAACCTGGTGGTGGGCATCGTCGCGTTGCTGGCACTCACTTGGTTCCAATTGAAGAAGCCTGTGTACGAGCCGGGCCAGGAAACCTTCAGCCTGGTGCTGGTATTTGTCTTCCTGTTCGGCTGGATCATCGCCAACCTGCTGCAGGCTGCGCGCCCGTTGAAACTGTGGGCAGCGCCAGTCATTGGCAGCTGGTTGCTGGTGGCGCTGGTACCGGCCGCGTTGCCCCATTCGGTGGTCTACAACAAGACCCCGGACCAATTCATCATCGACCACCTGCAAGCCCTGCGCCCGGCCACGGCGTTGCTCAGCAACGACCTCGGCGCCGCGTCGGCGCTGTCCTGGCGCCTGGCGCGCCCGGACGTGACCCTTTACAACACCGTCGGCGAAGTCAAATACGGCCTGGCCTTCCCGGACAGCGCCGCGCGCAAGATCGACACCACCCAAGTGCAACAGTGGATGAGCGATGCGCGCAAAAAAGGCCCGGTCGGAGTGGTGATGCGGGTTAAAGGTGACGATGAAATGGCCGAAGTTGCCTTGCTGCCCAATGACGGGCAGCGCTTTGAACAAGGCAACATCGTGATTCTGATCTTCCCGCAGGCTGCTCCATGATCACCCTGCTCCTGTTATTGGCCGCCTGCCTGCTGACGTGCATGGGCCAGATTGCGCAAAAGTTCGCTGTGGAAAGCTGGCGTGACATGCCGGACGGCTGGGGACTGAAACTGCGCTCGCCGTGGCTGTGGGCCGCATTGGTGTGCCTGGGCCTGGGCCTGCTGGTGTGGTTGCTGGTGTTACAGCGCCTGGAAGTCGGCATCGCCTACCCCATGCTCAGCCTCAACTTTGTGCTGGTCACGCTGGTGGCGCGGTTTGTCTTTCATGAGCCCATCGATGGCCGTCACTGGCTGGGCGTGGCGCTGGTGATTGCCGGTGTCGTGCTGCTGGGGCGTCAGGTATGAGCCGCGTGCAAGGGTTTGCCCTGGCGTTGGGCAGCGTTGGTTTGGTCAGTGCGGCCCAGTTGGGCATGCGCTGGAGCATGACGCGCCTGCCGCTGCCCCACGAATGGCTGAGCGCGTTGAGCAACAACAGTATCGACCTCGGCGCCCTGGTCGCGGTGCTGCTGGCGATCTTCGCCTATGCGCTGTCGATGCTCTGCTGGCTGGGCGCGCTCAAGCACCTGCCGCTGGGCCGTGCCTATTCGTTGTTGAGCATCAGCTACGCACTGGTGTACCTGCTGGCCGCCAGCCTGCCGGTGTTCAACGAACATTTTTCGCTTTCAAAAACCCTGGGGGTGGCGTTGGTCATCCTTGGAGTTCTGGTTATCAACTCTCGCCGTGCTAGCACCACAAGTCCCAGGAATGCCCCATGAAAATCAGTGTATTTGGTAGTGGTTACGTCGGTCTGGTGCAGGCCACCGTATTGGCCGAAGTCGGTCACGATGTCATCTGCATGGACGTAGACAAGAACAAGGTCGAGTCGCTGCAAAAAGGCCATGTGACGATCTTTGAGCCGGGGCTGGCTGCGATGGTCAAGGAAAACCTGGAAAGCGGGCGACTGCACTTTACCCACGACGAAAAACTCGCGGTCGAACACGGCGAAGTGCTGTTTATCGCTGTGGGCACGCCGTCGGACGAAGACGGTTCGGCCGATTTGAAATACGTGTTATCGGTAGGCGACGCCGTGGCCCGTCACCGTGTGGCCCCGGTGATCCTCGTGGAAAAATCCACCGTGCCCGTGGGCACCGGCGACACCCTGCGTGCCCATATCGAAAAAGCCCTGCACGTGGCCGGCCGTCACCTGGAGTTCGATATCGTCTCCAACCCTGAATTCCTCAAGGAAGGCTCGGCAGTTGCCGACTGCCGCCGCCCAGACCGCATTGTCATCGGCTGCGAGCGTGAAGAAGTGCGTGAAGTGATGCGTGACCTCTACGCCCCCTTCAACCGCAACCACGACCGCATCATCTTCATGGACCTGCGCAGCGCCGAGCTGACCAAGTACGCCGCCAACTGCATGCTGGCGACCAAGATCAGCTTTATCAACCAGATCGCCGAACTGGCCGAACACCTGGGTGCGGACATCGAAGCGGTACGCCTGGGGATCGGCGCCGACTCGCGCATTGGCTACCACTTTATCTACCCGGGTTGCGGTTACGGCGGCTCGTGTTTCCCCAAAGACATGCGGGCCCTGATCCACAGCGCCAAGCAGGCCAACTGCTCCAGCGACCTGCTGGAAGCCGTGGAAGCGATCAACCAGCGCCAGAAGAGCAAGCTGTTCGAGCGCGTCAACGCGTTCTTCAAAGGCGATCTCAAAGGCAAGACCTTTGCCGTGTGGGGCCTGGCATTCAAACCCAACACCGACGACATGCGCGATGCGCCGAGCCGTGTGCTGATGGAAGCCTTGTGGGCGGCCGGCGCCAACGTGCGTGCCTTCGACCCTGAAGCCATGCAGGAAACCCAGCGCATCTACGGCGATGACCCACGACTGATGCTGATGGGCACCCCGGAATCGACCTTGGGCGGCGCCGATGGCCTGATCGTCTGCACCGAATGGCAGCAATTCAAGGCGCCGGACTTCGACCTGATCCACTCGCGCCTGAAAACCCCGGTGATCTTCGACGGCCGCAACCTGTACGACGGCGAGCGTCTGGCGCGCAAAGGCTTCCAGTACTTCCCGATCGGCCGTGGCGATTCCTGCCAACTGCCAATGCCGCAGCAACAGTGGGTGGCGCAATCGGCAGATCAATCGGCCTATCAGGTCGTGGAAGCCTGAGACGTGAACAAAGCGCCCTTCATCGACGCCACGGTGCGCCGTCAGTCCCTGCTGCTCGGGCTGTTGGCGCTGCTGCTGTTTATCGCCGGCAACTGGCACCAGGCAATCATCGGGTTTGACTCGCGCTTCGTGCTGTTCGCCCAGGAGATGCTGCGCCATGGCCCGAGCTTTTTCCCCACCACCTACGGCCAGCCGTACGCCGATTACCTGGCGACCTCGACGCTGCTGACCTGGTTGCTCTCGTTGCCGCTGGGCCAGGTCACCAGCTTGACGGCGTGGTTGCCGACGGCGATTGCCTCGGCACTGATCGTGATCCTGGTGTACCGCCTCACGGCGCCCTACTCCCCGCGCTGGGGCCTGCTGAGCGTGGCGATGCTGTTGCTCAGCAGCACCTTCGTCAGCGAAACCCGTGCCGTGTCCCTGGACCAGATGCTCGCCGCCGTGACCCTGACGGTGTTTTACCTGGGTTATGCCCATGATCACTTCGGCGCTGGCAAACGCCTGCACTGGGTGTACCTGCTGCTGATCGCAGGCTTTGCGATCCGTGGGCCGATTGGCCTGGTGATCCCTACCGGCGTGCTGTGCAGCTACTACCTGATCAACCGCCAGTGGCGGCAACTGTTCAGCTTCGGCTTGCTCGCACTGGCACTGTTGTTGGCGTGTGTCGGGGTGTTGTTGCTGTTGGCCAAGCTCAGTGGTGGCGAGGTGTTCATGCAGGACGTGATCCGCATGCAATTCCTCGGGCGCATGGACGGCAGCGAAGGCTCGAGCGGCGTGCTGTATTACTTCACCAGCTCCATGGGCAACTACGCGTTGGCGTATCCGATGGCCTTGTTGGTGCTGCTGGCGGTGGCCTTCGGTGGCAAACGCGCGCCGGAGCCGGCCTTGCAGCTGGTGTTGTACTGCGCGGCTGCGGGCTTGCTAGTGATGCTTGGCCTGTCGATCCCCCAGGCGAAGAAAGCGCGTTATGTGCTGCCGATGCTGCCGATGGCGGCAATCATTGCGGCGTACCCGTTCCAGGTCACCCAAGGGCGTGTGTATGCCTGGCTGCGCGGTGTGCTGTTGGGCCTCTGGACCCTGTTGCCATCGCTGCTGATCATTGGCCTGCTGGTGGCGCGCCGCCGCTACGCCGAGCAGGTGGGCGACTTGAGCCTGATCTTTGGCATGCTGGGCGCGTTGCAGGTACTGGCGTTGCTGGCGTGGTTCAAGCCACGCCTGCGTCCGGCAGGGCCGGCATTGGCGGCGGTACTGGCGTTGTGGACGACCTACATCGTGGTGGTCGAACCGCTGGCGCGCACGCTCTACGACACGCGCACCTTCAGCCTGGCGGTCAAGGCGCAGATCAACCAGCAACCAGCGCCCGTGGTGCTGCACGGCCTGGGCAAAGACGCCAAGGCGATCAAGCTGATGGTCAACCTCGAGTGCGACCGTGTGCCGTTGTTCACCCAGTCAACCACCGACCTGGCACCATTGCAGGCCCCCGCCTGGTTGGTGATGAGCGAGGACGACTACGCCGCTTTGAAGGAGCCCCGCCTGCGCGCGCTCGCCCCGACACTGGTGGGTGAATTCGACAAAAATCCCTATGTGCTGCTGCACCTGACAGCCACTCCACAGCCCTGATCCAGCCGGCTTCGGCCGGCCCCTCACGAAAGCTCCTACACAGCTATGCGTAATGACTGGTGCCTTTTGCCATTCCCGCTCATGGATCCAAAATGTAAACTCGGTCGCCAGTTGCGGTAACTATTTACTACCAATGGAACATGCCAAGGACGCTGCCCGCCGTGCACTCAAACGCGACGGGCTTCATGGAAAGGACCACACCGTGCCCAATGACTTATTGCCTGCCCCCCCCTCACTGCTGGTGCCCGACCAGGTACATGCCGGCCTGCACCGCCTGATGGGGTTGCGCGACGCGGTTGTCGCGTTGAATGGCCCCTTGTCCAACGACCCTGGGCTGCGCGACAACCTGCATAAGCAGCTGCTGAGCGAAGAGAACCATGATCGGATCCTGGGGGGCGTCAGCCACTCGTCTGCGTCTATCACCTATTAAACTTCAATTTTATTGCATTTAACCTGCATTAATATGCAGTGGCGTCACTCCATCGAGGTGGGCACACTGCGCGGGTTCCTCCCCCAAATGTGGAACTTTCAAGGGCTTTTCCGGGAAACCAGGCAAGCCTTTTTTTTCGCCTGCTGTTTATGGATCTATCGCAATGCTTGCTCGCTGGTTACCTGCTGCCATCAACACCCGTCCCGCCGAATGGAGCCGTGCCGCCATCGGCATGGCCTTGGGCACTCTGCTCAGTGTATGGGCCTGCGCCCAGGTATTTGGCATGGAGGTCGCGCTGCACCTGCTTGGTCCTTTGGGGGCGTCGGCAGTATTGTTGTTTGCAGTGTCGTCCGGTGCGTTGGCCCAGCCCTGGTCGATTATCGGCAGCTACCTGTGTGCCGGTATCGTCGCGCTGCTGGTCGCCCGTGTACTGGGGCGAACGCTGGGCAGTGCGTGCCTCGCCGCGGGCATGACGGTGATCTTGATCTGCTGGCTGCGCTGCCTGCACCCACCCGCGGGTGGGCTGGCCATGACCTTGGTATTGGCCGACCCGGCCTCGATTGCCCTCGGCTGGCAGGAGCTGGGTGCGGTGATGCTCGGCGCCGGCGCGCTGCTGGGCTGCGCGTTGGCCTACAACAACGCCACGCGTACACGTTATCCCAAAGGTTTGCCGGTGCCGTCCCCTGTGGTGGTGGGCAGCAGTGCGCCGGTCATCGACCCTGAGGTCACGGCGGCCGACTTGAAGCTGGCCCTGGCCGAGATGGAGCAGTTCTACGATGTGCAACCGTCCGAGCTGGAGCAACTGATCCACGCGGCGCAGGGCCATGCACGGCGGCGCAGCATTGGTGAAGTGCTCAGCCGCCGTGCATAAATGCAACAACGACCTGCATGATTCCCCGGTGTACTGGGCAAATTTGCACTGGTAGGATCACAAGAAGGTTCGTCCCCGAACATCTTGATAAAGAACAATAAAAGCAGGGAGTTAGCGATGACTGCTCAGGTTTCATCCGAGGCAAGCCACACCGACCATCTTCAAGACGACATACTCGCCGAAGTCCGCAACCATATTGGCCACCTCACCCTCAACCGCCCCGCCGGCCTGAATGCCATTACCCTGGACATGGTCCGCAGCCTGAGCCAGCACCTGCACGCCTGGGCCGACGATCCCACGGTGTATGCGGTAGTCCTGCGCGGCGCCGGGGAAAAAGCCTTCTGCGCGGGGGGCGACATCCGCTCGTTGTATGACAGCTTCAAAAACGGCGACACCCTGCACGAAGACTTTTTCGTCGAGGAATACGCCCTCGACCTCGCCATCCACCACTACCGCAAACCTGTCCTCGCCCTGATGGACGGCTTTGTCCTGGGCGGCGGTATGGGCCTGGTGCAAGGCGCCGACCTGCGCGTGGTCACCGAGCGCAGCCGCCTGGCGATGCCGGAAGTGGCCATCGGTTACTTCCCGGACGTTGGCGGCAGCTATTTCCTGCCGCGTATCCCCGGCGAGCTGGGTGTTTACCTCGGGGTTACCGGCGTGCAGGTTCGTGCTGCCGATGCACTGTATTGCGGTTTGGCCGACTGGTACCTGGACAGCGCCAAGCTGGCCGACCTCGACCAGAAGCTGGACCGCCTGCACTGGCACGAATCGCCCCTCAAGGACCTGCAAGGCCTGCTCGCCAAGCTCGGCGTACAGCACTTGCCGGATGCGCCGCTGGCCGCGTTGCGCCCGGCCATCGACCACTTCTTCGCCTTGCCGGACGTGCCGAGCATCGTCGAGCAGCTCCAGCAAGTCACCGTTGCCGACAGCCATGAGTGGGCGTTGACCACGGCAGCCCTGATGCAAACCCGCTCGCCGCTGGCCATGGCCGTGACCCTCGAAATGCTGCGCCGTGGCCGTCACCTGCCACTGGAACAATGCTTTGCCCTGGAACTCCACCTGGACCGTCAATGGTTCGCGCGCGGCGACCTGATCGAAGGCGTTCGCGCATTGATCATCGACAAGGACAAAGCCCCACGCTGGAACCCTGCCACGGTGGCTGAGCTGGATGCGCACCATGTCGACAGCTTCTTCCGTGACTTCGAGTTGGTTGGGAGATAAGCCATGCAAGATATTGAATACACAGAAGAACAAGTGATGATCCGCGACATGGCGCGCGACTTTGCCCGGGGTGAGATCGCGCCCCACGCCCAAGCCTGGGAGAAAGCCGGCTGGATCGATGATGCCCTGGTCGCCAAGATGGGCGAACTGGGCTTGCTGGGCATGGTGGTCCCGGAAGAATGGGGTGGCACCTACGTGGATTACGTCGCCTACGCCCTCGCCGTCGAGGAGATTTCTGCGGGTGATGGCGCCACCGGTGCGCTGATGAGCATCCACAATTCAGTGGGTTGCGGGCCGATCCTCAACTACGGCTCCGATGAACAGAAACAGACCTGGCTGGCCGATCTGGCCAGTGGCCAGGCGATTGGCTGCTTCTGCCTGACCGAACCCCAGGCCGGCTCCGAGGCGCACAACCTGCGCACCCGTGCCGAACTGCGCGATGGCCAGTGGGTAATCAATGGCGCCAAGCAGTTTGTCAGCAACGGCAAGCGCGCCAAGCTGGCCATCGTGTTTGCGGTGACCGATCCCGACCTCGGCAAAAAAGGTATCTCCGCGTTCCTGGTGCCCACCGACACGCCCGGTTTTGTGGTGGATCGCACAGAACACAAAATGGGCATCCGCGCCTCGGACACCTGCGCCGTGACCCTCAACCAATGCAGCGTGCCTGAGGCCAACCTGCTGGGCGAACGTGGCAAGGGCCTGGCCATCGCCCTGTCCAACCTCGAAGGCGGGCGCATCGGCATTGCCGCCCAGGCTCTGGGCATCGCCCGCGCGGCGTTTGAAGCGGCATTGGCCTACGCCCGTGATCGGGTGCAGTTCGACAAGGCGATTATCGAGCACCAGAGCGTGGCCAACCTGCTCGCCGACATGCAAACCCGCTTGAATGCCGCGCGCTTGCTGATCCTGCACGCCGCGCGCCTGCGCAGCGCCGGCAAGCCGTGCCTGTCGGAAGCCTCCCAGGCCAAGCTGTTTGCCTCGGAAATGGCGGAAAAGGTCTGCTCGTCAGCGATGCAGATTCATGGCGGGTATGGGTACTTGGAGGATTACCCGGTGGAGCGTTATTACCGGGATGCGCGGATCACGCAGATTTATGAAGGGACGAGCGAGATTCAGCGGATGGTGATTGCTCGCGAACTGAAGAACTACCAACTCTAACTGGCTCAATGCAAAACCAAAATGTGGGAGCGGGCTTGCTCGCGAAGGCGGCGTGCCAGTCAGCACATGCAGCGACTGATCCACCGCATTCGCGAGCAAGCCCGCTCCCACACAAGCCCGCTCCCACATTTGGATCTTCTGTGTTTGGGATTACTTATCTTTGAACTCGGGCGCACGCTTGGCCACAAACGCTGCCATGCCTTCCTTCTGATCCTGCGTCGCAAACGCCGCATGGAACACCCGGCGCTCAAAGCGCACGCCTTCCGACAGGCTGACTTCAAACGCACGGTTCACGCTTTCCTTGACCATCATGCTGATGGGCACCGATTTGCCGGCGATCAGCGTGGCGACTTTCAGCGCTTCTTCCAGCAGTTCATCGGCCGGCACGATACGCGCGACGATGCCGCAACGCTCGGCTTCCACCGCGTCGATAAAACGCCCGGTCAGGCACATTTCCATGGCCTTGGCCTTGCCCACGGCGCGGGTCAGGCGTTGGGTGCCGCCCATGCCCGGCAACACGCCGAGGTTGATTTCCGGCTGGCCGAACTTGGCGCCATCGCCGGCCAGGATGAAGTCGCACATCAACGCCAGTTCACAGCCGCCACCGAGGGCGAAGCCGTTCACGGCAGCGATGATCGGCTTGCGGCGGTTGGCCACGCGGTCGCTGTCGCTGAACAGGTCGTCGAGGTAGATCTGCGGGTAGGTCAGCTCGGCCATTTCCTTGATGTCGGCGCCGGCGGCGAAGGCTTTTTTCGAGCCGGTCAGCACGATGCAGCCGATTTCAGGGTTGGCTTCCAGGCCGTCCAGCGCCTGGTTCAGTTCGCTGACCAGTTGCGCATTCAGCGCGTTCAGGGCTTGCGGGCGATTGAGGGTAATCAGCCCGACGCGGCCCTGGACTTCGAGCAGGATGGTTTCGTAACTCATGTATCGGCTCCTTAGAGATTGCGTGAGATGACCATGCGTTGAATATCGCTGGTGCCTTCGTAAATCTGGCAGACCCGCACATCGCGGTAGATGCGCTCCAGGGGGAAGTCGCTCAGGTAACCGTAACCGCCCAGGGTTTGCAAGGCGGCCGAGCAGACTTTCTCGGCCATTTCCGAGGCGAACAGCTTGGCCATCGAGGCTTCCACCAGCGCCGGCTTGCCGCTGTCACGCAGGGCGGCGGCGTAATGCACCATCTGCCGGGCGACGGCGATTTGCGTGGCCATGTCCGCCAGGCGGAACGCCACGGCCTGGTGTTCGATCAGCGCCTTGCCGAAGCTTTCGCGCTCACGGGCGTAGTCTCGCGCCGCTTCAAAGGCGGCGCGGGCCATGCCCACCGATTGCGAGGCGATGCCGACGCGCCCGCCTTCCAGGTTGGCCAGGGCGATCTTGTAGCCTTCGCCCTCCTCGCCCAACCGGTTGGCCACCGGCACCTTGACGTCTTCAAAGAGGATCTGGCAGGTGTCGGACGCGTGCTGGCCGAGTTTGTCCTCGACCCGCGCCACGGTGTAGCCAGGTGAATCCGTGGGTACGATAAACGCGCTGATGCCACGCTTGCCCGCCGCCGGGTCGGTGACCGCAAACACAATCACGATCCCGGCGTTTTGCCCGGAGGTGATGAACTGTTTGCAGCCGTTCAGCACGTAGTGGTCACCTTCCAGGCGGGCACGGGTTTTCAGGCTGCTGGCGTCGGAGCCGGCCTGGGGCTCGGTCAAGGCAAATGCGCCGAGCATGGCGCCGCTGGCCAGGGGCGTGAGGAACTGCGCTTTCTGCTGATCGTTGCCGAACTTGAGGATCGGCACGCAACCCACCGAGTTGTGCACGCTCATGATGGTCGAGCACGCGCCGTCGCCGGCAGCGATCTCTTCCAGGGCCATGGCGTATGCCAGGTAGCCGGTGTCGCAACCGCCCCACTGTTCCGGCACGAGCATGCCGAAAAAGCCCAGTTCAGCCATTTCGCCGATGGCTTCCTTGGGAAAGCGATGCTCGCGGTCCCACTCGGCGGCGAAAGGTTTCAGGCGCTCCTGGGCAAATTGCCGGGCCGCGTCGCTGATTTGCAGTTGTTCGTCATTGGGCAGCATGGGGTTCAGTCCTTAATACAGGCATTCAACGGCCATGGCCGTGGCTTCACCACCGCCGATGCAGATGGCGGCGACGCCACGCTTGAGGCCTTTTTGGCGCAGGGCCGCGAGCAAGGTCACCAGGATGCGCGCGCCGGACGCGCCAATCGGGTGGCCCAGGGCGCAGGCGCCGCCGTGGATATTCACCTTGCTATGGGGGATTTCCAGCTTGCTCATGGTCACCAGGCTGACCACGGCGAAGGCTTCGTTGATCTCGAACAGGTCCACTTCGTCGAGGTTCCAGCCGGTCTTGCTCATCAGCTTGCGAATCGCCCCCACCGGTGCGACCGGGAACAGCCCCGGCTCATCGGCAAACGCCGCGTGCCCGTGGATCACCGCCAAGGGCTTGAGGCCGCGTTTGTGCGCCTCGGATTGACGCATCAGCAGCAACGCCGCTGCACCATCGGAAATCGAACTGGAGTTCGCCGCCGTGACCGTGCCGCCGTCGCGAAACGCCGGTTTCAGGCTGGCAATCTTGTCCAGCTTGGCTTTCGGCGGTTGTTCGTCGTGCTGGATGGTTTTCTGTTCCTTGCCCACGGTGACCTGCACCGGGACGATTTCCGCGTCAAAGCTGCCGTCGCTGATCGCTTGTTGTGCGCGGGTCAGGGAGGCGATGGCGAACGCGTCCTGGGCCTCACGGGTGAAACCGTTGTGCTCGGCGCAGTCTTCGGCAAAGGTGCCCATCAGGCGGCCTTTGTCATACGCATCTTCGAGGCCGTCGAGGAACATATGGTCGAGTACGCGGCCATGGCCCATGCGGTAGCCGCTGCGCGCACGGTCCAGAAGGTATGGCGCGTTGGACATGCTTTCCATGCCCCCGGCGATTGCCACCCCAATGCTGCCGGCCAGCAGCGAGTCATGGGCCAGGATCGTCGCTTCCATGCCCGAGCCGCACATCTTGTTGAGGGTGGTGCAGCGGGTGGACTTGTCCAGCCCGGCGCCCAATGCCGCCTGACGTGCAGGCGCCTGGCCGAGACCAGCCGGCAGTACGCAGCCGAACAGCACTTCATCCACGGCATCGTGGGCGATACCGGCGCGTTCTACCGCCGCACGAATCGCGGCGGCACCCAGTTGTGGCGCGGTCAGGCCCTTGAGGTCGCCCTGGAAGCCGCCCATGGGTGTGCGCACGGCGCTGACAATTACGATGGGATCAGTCATGGTTCAAACTCCTTACTTGGCCGCCATGCGCAAGGCACCGTCGAGACGGATCACCTCGCCGTTGAGCATGCTGTTTTCAATGATGTGACGCACCAGCGCGGCGTATTCGGCCGGTTTGCCCAGGCGTGGCGGGAATGGCACGCCGGCGGCCAGGGAGTCGCGCACTTCCGGGGTCATGCCGGCCATCATCGGCGTTTCGAAAATGCCCGGGGCGATGGTCATCACGCGGATACCAAAGCGCGCCAACTCGCGGGCGGCGGGCAAGGTGAGGCTGGCAATCGCGCCTTTGGAGGCGGAATACGCCGCCTGGCCGATCTGCCCGTCAAAGGCGGCGACCGAGGCGGTGTTGATGATCACACCGCGTTCGCCATCGGCATTCGCTTCGGTTTCGGCGATGGCCGCAGCGGCCAGGCGCAGCAGGTTGAAGCTGCCGATCAGGTTGACGTTGATCACCTGGGCAAAGCTGGCGAGGGCGTGAGGGCCGTTCTTGCCGAGGATCTTCTCGCCGCGCACCACACCGGCGCAGTTGACCAGGCCGTGCAAACCGCCGAACGCTGCAACGGCGGCTTGTACCGCCGCCTCGGCAGCCTCTTCCTGGCTGATATCCGCTACGGCGCTGCGTGCGTTGTCACCCAGTTGCCTGGCCTTGGCCGCGACGGCTTCGGCGTTGAGGTCCACCAGCATGACCTTGGCGCCAGCGGCGACCAGCATCTCGGCGGTGGCCGCGCCAAGGCCCGACGCGCCGCCGCTGACCAGGAATACCTTGTTTTCAATTTGCATCATTGTTTCCTTAAAAGTGGATCAGGCCACCGCCGCCTTGGCGATTTCCTGGTTACGCAAGATAAAACGTTGCAGCTTGCCGCTCGGGGTCTTGGGCAAGTCGCTGACAAATTCGATTTCCCGTGGGTAGGCATGGGCGGCGAGGCGCTTGCGCACGTGCAGGCGCAGTTCCTCGGCCAGTTCCGGGGTGGCGCGGTATTGGCTGTTGATCACCACGAAGGCTTTCACCAGTTCGGTCCGCTCAGGATCCGGTTTGCCGACTACCGCCGCTTCGATCACCGCCGGGTGCTCCACCAGCGCACTTTCCACATCGAACGGGCCGACGCGGTAGCCGGACGTGGTGATCACATCGTCACTGCGCCCGACAAAACTGATGCTGCCGTTGGGGTTCAACTCCACGGTGTCGCCGCTCAGGTAGTACTTGCCGACAAACGCCTTGGTCTTCACGCCGTCATACCCGGCGAACCAGCACATCGGCGACTGTTCGCGGTCGATGGCGAGAATGCCCGGCTGGCCTGCTGGCAACTCCTGATAGTCATCGTCCAGCACCACGATGCGGTGGCCCGGCGAGGCAAAGCCGGCCGAGCCGACATGCACCGGATGCTCCAGGCCATGGTGGTTGCACAGCACCATGCCCAGTTCGGTCTGGCCGTAGTGGTCATGGATGGTCACGCCCAGGTTGTCGGCGAACCAGCGGATCACTTCCGGGTTCAGCGGCTCGCCGGCGCTGCTGACGATGCGCAGCTTGCCCTTGATCGAATGGGCAAACTGCTCGCCGCCGGCGATCAACAGACGGTAGGCAGTGGGCGAACCGGTGAGGTTGGTGATGCCGTATTTGTTGATGACCCGGCAGGTGCTTTCCAGGGTGAAGGGGCCATCGTAGAACGTGATCGGGTGGCCCATGGACAACGGGCCGGTCACGCCGAAGTAGATGCCATAGGCCCAGCCCGGGTCGGCGACGTTCCAGAACGCGTCTTCGGGGCGCAGGTCCACGGCGTCGCGGGTGTAGCTCTGGAACGCGACGATGGCCTTGAGCGGCACCGACAGCGCTTTCGACGGGCCGGTGGTGCCCGAGGTGAACATCAGCAGGAACGGGTCGTCAGCGCCCAGTAGCACCGGCTCACACACATTGGAATAGTTGGGCAGCTCGGCCCAGAAGCTGAAATCGCCGCGTACCAGGCCTTCGCCCTTGGCGCCGGTGACCGTGACGATGGTCGGGCAGCCTTCGACTTCCGCCAGTTTCGGGCGGTTCACCGCGTCGGTGACCACCAGCGCCGCCCCGGAGCTGTTCAGGCGGTGCTCGATGGCCTTGGGGCCAAAGGCGGTGAACAACGGTTGGTAGACCGCGCCGATACGCCAGGTGGCGAACACCACCACCAGCAATTCCGCGGTGCGCGGCAGCAGTCCCGCCACTTTGTCGCCGCGCTTGACGCCCTGGGCCAGGAGGAAATTGGCGAAGCGTGCGGCCTGGTCCTGCAAGTCGGTAAAGGTCGAGGTGGCGCTGCGGCCGTCCTTGCCCTCCCAGAACAACGCGATGCGCCCGGGCAGCGCGTGGCGGTCACAGCATTCCACGCAGGCATTGAGGCCTTGCAGGGTGCCGGCCAGTGCGGCGGCAACGGTGTGCGGGTAGTCAAATCCGGTGGTGGCGGCCAAGTAGTCACGCATCGCTTCAAATCCTTCTGTGTTTTTTATTTTCAGGACGTAAACCACGGAAATAGTCGCTCTAGCGCGCCCCAGCAGCAATGGTCAAAGCCATCAACATGGCTGACTGGTTTGGCCAGTCATCGACCCCGCCGATCAACCGGTCAGCCCAAGCGATTGGACGCGTTGGCAGCGAGCTTCTAACCTGAGGGCCTGCGCCACCAAAGAAGCTCCCCAGCCGATGATTGTCCGTCCCAAGCCCAACCTCGTGGGCATCCTGTTTTCCCTCAAGGGTTCGATTGCCAAGCGCATTGCCTTACGCAGCCTGCTGGTGACGTTGCTGGCATCGGTGATCGTGCTGGTGGAAACCTGGCACCCGGCCTACTTTTCCAAGGTCAATGCCACGCCCTTTACGTTGCTGGGCCTGTCGTTGTCGATCTTCATGAGCTTTCGCAACAACGCCTGCTACGACCGCTGGTGGGAAGGCCGCAAGCAATTGGGGCAGATGATCATTGATGTACGTTCGCTGATCCGCGAAACCCAGGTGCTGGGGGATTCGCCTGAACGTGCCGGGCTATTGCGCGGCTTGTGTGGTTTTGCCCATGGGCTGGTTGCGCGTTTGCGCCATGAAGACGAAGCCTTGGCGATCAAGCCCTGGGCGGCGGTGGCGGCGACGCACCCCAACCTGCCGGACAGCGTGCTGCAACAACTGGGGGCGCGCTTTTGCGCACTGGCCGAGCGCGGGGTGATCAGCGAGTGGCGCTATACCCAGCTGGAAACCCGCCTGGTCAGCCTGAGCCAGGTGCAGGCCTCGTGCGAGCGGATCAAGAGCACGCCGCTGCCCTTCCCCTACACCCTGCTGCTGCACCGCACCATTTACCTGTTCTGTATTCTGCTGCCGTTTGCCATGGCCGAGCCGCTGGGTTGGTTGACACCGGTGTTCACCGCCATCGTCAGCTACACCTTCTTTGGCCTCGACGAAATCGGCGATGACTTGGAAGACCCCTTCGGTTTCGACGAAAACGACCTGCCGTGCAACGCCATCCTGCGCAACCTGGAGCGTGAGGTGCGCGCCGCCCTCGGTGAAACCGACTTGCCGCCGCCTCTGGAACCGGTGGACTACGTGCTGACCTGACGCGGGTTTGACACCTGCCCTGCTCTGGTCGAAGCTGACGGCTTTGTAATACTTGCGGACGCCTGCATGTCTAAGTCACGCCGTTATTCCCTCGTCGGCCTGTGCGCCCTGCTGTTGATTGTGCTGATCACTTGGTATTTCTCCCGTTCCAGTCAGGTCGCCGTGCCGCCGGCAATTGCCCACGGTTATTCCAAAGCCCTGAAACAGGCGCGCAATGGCGAGCCGGGGGCGGCGCGGGTGTTGTATCAGCAACTGGGCCGGCCGGACCTGTCCCCGGAGCGCCGCGCCGCGCTGCACGCCGAGTTGCCCAACTACCCTAGCCCGCAAGCCTTGAAGCTGGCCGACAAGGACCTGGCGAGCGATTCGCCGCAGGTGCGTGAAGCGGCAATCCACAGCATTGTCGGCCTGGTGCCCAGCGGCCAGCGCACGCTGTTGCTCGGTCCGGCACTCGACGACCCGGAACAAAGCGTGCGCTTTGCTGCGGCCAACGCCCTGCTTGGCCTGTCGCCCGACACCCTGGGCCTGTACTTCGGCCCGTTGCAGCAAGTGCTCGACGAGTTCGTCAAATACCTCAAGGCCCAGCCCGAAACCGCCGAGGGCTGGATTCAACTGGCGCAGCTGTACATCCACAGCGCCCTGCTGACCGATGCACAAAACGCCCTGGAACAGGCGATGCGCTTGCAGCCGGACAATCTGCAAGCGGTGGTCGCACAGATCGAGTTGCTGGATAAACAAGGCAAGAGTGAGGAGTCCCGCCAATTGCTGGCGCGGCAACTGGCGGCGCACCCGGACTCGGCCTATCTGCAACATGCCTTGGGGCTGTGGCTGCTGCACCACGGTGAACGCCCGTACGCGTTGCTGGGCCTGTCCAAGGCCGTGGAGCTGGAGCCGGACAATCAGGATTACCGCTACGACCTGGCGACCACCCTCCACGCCCAGAACGAACTGGAAGCGGCACAGCGTCAGTTGGAAGAGATCCTGCAACGCCATCCGGCCAACCGCAAAGCGCGGGTGCTGCTGGTCAATTACTGGAAGGAAAGCGGCCAGTTGCAAAACGTCCAGGTGTTGCTCGCCCAATTGGAACAGCAAAATCCCGACGACCCGGCCTTGCAGCAAGGCCTGTAGCGCTCTCGGAAAAAAATCGTGGAACGGCTACGGGCCATCACGGTCAAGTAAATATGGCGCGCCCAAGGCGGCGCGTTCCTCTATTGATCCGTGACCCGAGGGCACTTCTTGTCTACATCCAACGAGCTGTTCAGTGAAAAGGCGGCCACCGGTATCGAAGGTCTGGACGACATTCTTTCCGGCGGGCTATCGCGCAGCCACCTGTTCTTGCTGGAAGGTGAACCCGGCACCGGCAAAACCACCGTCGCCCTGCATTTTTTGCAGGCCGGCGCGAAAAACGGCGAGAAGTCGCTGTACATCACCCTGTCCGAGACCGAGCGTGAATTGCGCCAGGGTGCCAAGTCCCACGGCTGGGACCTGGACGACAATATCCATATCTTCGAACTGACCCCACCCGAAAGCCTGCTCAACGCCGAGCACCAGCAGAGCCTGCTGTATTCGTCCGACCTGGAGTTGGGCGAAGCGACGCGGCAGATCTTTGAAGTGGTGGAACGGGTCAAGCCGACCCGCGTGGTGGTCGACAGCCTGTCGGAGATTCGCCTGCTGGCGCAAAGCTCCCTGCGTTATCGCCGGCAGATCCTCGCGATCAAGCACTATTTCGTGCGTTATGACGCCACCGTGCTGCTGCTGGACGACCTCACCACCGAATCCCTCGACAAGACGGTACACAGCGTCGCCCACGGGGTGATCCGCCTGGAAGAACTGACCCCCAACTACGGCGCCGAACGTCGCCGGGTGCGGGTGGTGAAGTACCGCGGGCAGAAATACCGTGGCGGTTTCCATGACTTCACCATCATGCAGGACGGCGTGCATGTGTTCCCGCGCCTGGTGGCGGCTGAACACCGGGGCGGTTACAACCGCCAGACCCTGACCAGCGGCATCAAAGAGTTGGATTCGTTACTCGGCGGCGGTATCGAGACCGGCTCCAGCAGCCTGATCCTCGGCCCGGCCGGTACCGGCAAATCGCTGATCTCGATGATCTTCGCCGCCTCGGCCGTGGCCCGAGGCGAAAAAGCTGCGCTGTTCATCTTCGACGAAGAACTGGGCCTGCTGTTTGAACGCATGAAAAACATGGGGATCGACCTGGAGGCGCTGCAAGCCACTGGCAACCTGCTGATTGAACAAGTGGACGCTGCCGAGCTGTCGCCCGGCGAGTTTTCCCACCGGGTGCGGCGTTGCGTCGATGACAGCGGCATTAAAACCGTGGTGATCGACAGCATCAACGGCTACACCGCTGCGATGCCGGAAGAAAACGCGCTGATCCTGCACATGCACGAACTGCTGCTGTACCTCAACCGCAGGGGCGCGGCGACCTTTATGACGGTCGCCCAGCACGGGCTGGTGGGCGATATGCAGGCGCCGGTGGATATCACTTACCTGGCCGACACCGTGATCCTGTTGCGTTACTTCGAAGCGATCGGTGAGGTGCGCCGGGCGATTTCGATCATCAAGAAAAGGACCGGCTCCCATGAATCCACCATTCGCGAATACCGCATCGGCAGTCGCGGCATGACCGTGGGCGAGCCACTGAACAACTTCCAGGGCGTACTGCGCGGGATTCCCACGTATATGGGCGCCGGCTCGCCCCTGCTCAAGGACATGGGCTGATGCCGGGCCTTTCGCCCTTTTCCGAGCGCGCAATCATCCTGGCGCCGATGGGCCGCGACGGCTCATTGGCGCTGATGATGCTCAAGGAAGCCGGCTACAGTGGCATCGTCGCCAGCGACCTGGGTGCACTGTGCGAAGCGCTGGAACAAGGCGCCGGCTTGGTGATCGTGGCGGCCGAAGCGTTGCTTGGGGTGGAGCTGGAACCGTTGCTGGAGATCCTGCACCAGCAGCCAGCGTGGTCGGACTTGCCGATTGTGCTGATGACCCATCACGGCGGCAGCGGCCAGAATGGTTCCTCGCAACTGAGCCCCTTGTTGGGCAACGTGACGTTCCTGGAGCGGCCTTTTCACCCGGTCACCCTGATCAGCCAGGTGAGCACGGCCTTGCGTGGTCGGCGCCGCCAATACGAAGCCCGCGACCGCTTGATCGACCTGAGTGCAAGCGAGCTGCGCCTGCAACGCACCCTGGAAACCCTCGAACAGCAGGTAGAAGAGCGCACCGCGCAATTGCGCCACAACGAAGACGCCTTGCGCCAATCGCAAAAGATGGAAGCGGTTGGCCAGTTGACCGGTGGCATCGCCCACGACTTCAACAATATGCTCACCGGCATTATCGGCAGCCTGGAGCTGCTGCGCCGGCGGGTGTCGCGGGGCAAATTGGATGATCTCGACAGTTTGATCGACCTGGGTGTGACCTCGGCCAACCGCGCGGCGGGCCTGACCCATCGGCTCTTGGCGTTTTCGCGGCGCCAATCCCTGGATTCCAAGCCGGTGGAGCTCAATACGTTGGTCAGTGCCATGGGCGAACTGCTGCAACGCAGCATCAACGAAAGCATTGCCTTGGACATGCGCCTCGCCGATGGGCTGTGGACCGCCGAAGCCGACCCCAACCAACTGGAAAGCGCCCTGCTCAACCTCGTGATCAACGCACGTGATGCCATGCCCAGCGGCGGCGGCCTCACCGTGGAAACCGGCAACCGCCACCTCGACAGCGTCTTCACCGCCGCCTATGGCACGCTTAAACCCGGTGACTACGTGGAATTGAGCGTCAGCGACACTGGCTGCGGTATCCCAGAAAGCGTGATGGGCCGCGTGTTCGACCCGTTCTTCACCACCAAGCCCATTGGTCAGGGAACCGGCCTGGGGCTGTCGATGATCTACGGGTTTGCGCGCCAGTCCCATGGGCATGTCACGATTCATAGCGTGGTCGGCAAAGGCACCACGGTCAGCCTGTTTCTGCCACGTTTTGCTGGCCAGATCGTTGCCGATGATGTGGTCAACCCGGCCTTGCTGCCGTTTGCCAACGCCGGTGAGACGGTGCTGATCGTCGAGGATGATCCGGCGGTACGGGTCTTGGTCAGCGCGGTGCTCAAGGAGTTGGGCTATGGCTTTGTCGAGGCAGGGGATGCCGATACGGCGGTGCCGATCATCGAATCTGATCAGCGGATCGATCTGCTGATCAGCGACGTCGGGTTGCCCGGCATGAACAGGCGGCAACTGGCGGAAATCGGCCGGCAGATCCGGCCAGAGCTGAAGGTGCTGTTTATCACTGGATATGCCGAACACGCAGCGGTGCGCGGCGGATTCCTAGACCCGGGCATGCAATTGATCACCAAGCCGTTTACCTTTGACTTATTGACGGCCAAGGTGCGGGAGATGATCAAGCAATAGGATGTAGTTCCCCTAGTTTGTAGTGTTTGGAAACGAAGCGCTGTAGGACCATTGGAATCAAACCGTCATCAGGCGACACGAACGGGCAACGCCCGGTACTCAAGAACCGGGGCGTATTAGCCCTGATCGAGTAACTGCTGATGACGCTGAATGCCCTTCCCCTGCGCCCCTCCGTGCCAGCCACGGCCCTATTGCCGAACGCTCTCGCCGCCAAGGCACGAGCCGCTCACGCGCAGGCACCGTTACCGCCCTCCGCATCGCGCGACGGCGCGCACCTTTACCAAGCGTACGCCGCTGCATTGATCAAGGGCGGTGATAATGCAGATTCCATTGGGAGCGAGCGGATTGCCCCGATCTCGCCAGCATCGAGCTTTGGTCAATGGCACCAGCATCTGAAGAGACTGTTGCAGACGGCTGATTTCACACAATGGGCGCAGGCAAATAACGTCGACCTCTCCAAGCCGATCACACTATTTCCACCTGACGGCGGCCGGCCGGGTTATGCGGCAATGCACCTCAAATCGCCAGCAGGTTCGATTGAATATTTCGGAGCAGCGAGTTTTAACCGTAGCAAGGAATTCCCTCTTGTCTGGCCGTTTATCTTGCAGGCGACGACTGCCCTCGCCGCTGGAAAAACCTACATTTTTGGCCCAAAGGACGATAGCGCGCAGGTCAGCGAAATCGCGGCGTTCTACGGTGAGACGGTTCCAACCAATGCGGCGCAGGCTTCCCAACGGGCGGCGCAGTTGACCCAAAGCAAAGAATTTGCCGGGCCGGGCGCCCTTGCCTTTCCCCAAGATCAACAGGAATTGTTGGACAACATCGAACATCGGCACGCATTCAAGGCGAGCGTGATGGATAAGTTGATGCCCGCCTTCATCGAGAAGTACCTGAAGGAGCTGGATAATCTCAACTTGCTGGACGAAGCACATAGCCGCGTGATCCCGGCCCAAGCGCGCAGCAAGGTCAGCGAGATCCTCTTGCAATGCCTGGAGGACACGGTTATGCCCCTGGGGGCTGGCGAAAGCGTCAGCTTGAAGCAGTTCATTGAAGATGCAGGCTGGGTGATGCCGTCCGACCATTTTGAACTCGCCCAACTCGCCCAGAGCGTAACGGCCTTCGCACCTATACAACCGGTTAACGGGGACCTTGGTGGCGCCCTGTCCTGGGCCGTCCCCCTCCATTCGGACGATAAGGCGGGTTTGTATTACCATCCGATCCAGACACTCCCTGACGTGGAAGACCACGGACTGTTCAAACTGCTGACACGCCATAAAGTGTGGGACAAAACCGACCTGGCCCAGCCACGCAGAGTGATCAACGACATCCTTGCCTCTGCGGCCGGCAAAGCGATCGGTGAAGGGCTGCAGCGCAAAAACGGGGCACTGGCCACCCCCACCAGTCACGCCGACTGGCTGCTGGCTGCGCTGCAGGTTTCACTGGATAAGGAAACCTTGTTGGATAATACGCAAGGCGTGCGACACGACAACATCGCAGGCTTTGACCTGGCCAATCAGTCGCATATCGGCGAACGTCCGTCGACCGTGGTCCAGGCACTGGCCAACCATCTACACAGTCAACAAAAGGCCAGTGCCGAGTTGTCCCCCGTTGCCGCATACCTGCTGCTGGCGCACCGCGCCCCCGCCTATCTCGTCAAGCAGATACCTGCCGCCATCACTGTGGGTTCCCATTCCTGGGTCAGTTTTCAAGTAGCCGTCGCACGCCTGGAAGCCAAGGCGCCAGGTTCGACTGCGGATATGACCTATGCCGAGGTGATGCCCCATGCGAATCGCCCTCCCGTGACGCAACAAGAGCAGGCCGTCGAATACGCCGCACAACACGCCGCGCTCAAGGATTGGGGAGTGGCCAATGGCATTATCCGTTCGAACGCCAGCGGGCAATACAGCCCAGCGCAGATGCAGACCGTCAAAACGGCTTACGATCAGCAGATGCTGGAATTGAGTGCTGCATCGCATACGTTCTCCACGCCGATGCCAGCGCGCAGGGAGATGGCACTCGCAGAGCTGAAAAAGGCGTTTGGTGAAGGTATCGATTTTGAAAAGGAGTGCCTGCAGTCCACAACCCGCGCCCAAGACCGTGATGATGTGGGGCCGCACTCGATCGTAGATCTCTATTTGCACAAAGGCACCACGGAGTTGCTGGCCCGGGGGTGGAAGTCCACCAGTCCCGAAGTGCCGCTCGAGCGTCTGAACACCACGCGTCAATCACCGGACATGAACGAGGTGTTCGCGCGGGAGTTTGGGGCCTACCGCGTCGAAATGGATAAGGCCATCGCCACCCAGACGAAGCACCTGATTGTCCGGCTGCCCGTGGAAGACCGGCAACGTATCGAGTTCGGCAACCTTACGGTGATGACGGCCACACAGGTGTCGCAAGACTCTTTTGGTGTGGTTTCCGAAAACAGGATGCCAAATGACCGTAGCCTGCTGCTCAAAACAACCTTTCGTGGTGAGGTGCTGACCTACGAACTCAATTTGAAAGACAACACCCTTAAACGCACGGGACTGGGAGACGTAACGCTTGGAGAACATGCCGATGACAACGGTCGCGTTTATCGCAGGTACGATCAAGTGGCCTCAAGTCCAGCGTCTCAGGGCGCGGCAAGCAATAGCCAGCAGCCGGCAGGGGTACCCGCAAGTTTCACCAGCCAACGTACAGCCTTGATCGCCGACGCCGCGGTGAAGAACGCCGATATCGCCTCCTACGAATCCCAGGCCCGCGGGCAAACGCGGTTTGAAAGTCGCCAGCCATGGTACAAAATAGGCCGCGAGCTACTGCTGAATATGGTTCCCCTGTATTCGGCGATAAAGAATTTCCAGGCCGGAAATATCCGCGACGGAATTGTCGACCTGGCCTTTGATGCGCTGGGTTTTCTGGTGGTGGCAGGTACCGCTGCGAAAGGTGGCAAAGCCTTGAACACGGCTGCGCGTAGCGTTGCCACGCTGGGTCAAGTCAGCAGAACGTTCGGGCGAGCGGCCCTGGGCGTACTCAACCCCCTGGATGGGTCGGGGGCGTCGGTGTTTCGTGGGGGGCAAAAGGCAGCCGCTTCAATCGGAAAGTTGCGCGGGACCGCTGGTCGTTATGACCTGTTGCAGGCCAGTCGAAAATACGAGGCGGCTGCCAAGGGTACATACAAGGTGGGCGAGCAGGTAAGCGAGACATCGGCCATTCTGAAAAACCATAAGTGGTACGCCTTCGACGTCGTTACTCAACAGCCTTACGGTAAGGCCCTGAATGATTTTGTGCCTTCGGCACAGCTGGGTTCGTGGGCAACGGCAAAAGACCCCGTCAAGCGGATTGACGATGCCACGGTCAAAATTTGGAAAAGAACCGTCATCGGACATAGGAGTGGAGACGGGAAATTGGCATTCGAAAGCGGCTACCTCAATGGAAGTTTAAGCAGTGTCCCAGGGCTCTCCGCCTCCTCGAAGATTGAAGACCTGATGAAATTGGCCGCACGCCAAGACATGACACCACAACAGGTGGGTGTACTCGTAAGGCGATACGACGAGATAGCCTATGAGTTTGGCCGACGTGGTGTTGCCCGCTTTATCGATAATATCGAGCCCCGCTTTGGCAGTGTGATACCCATGCCGCAAGTCGTCTACTTCTCCCGGACAGGTCAATTGTCCGACGGACAATGCGCGGCGCTTGCGCGCGCTATGGCCAGTGCTGTCGCCGAAGGTAAAGAGCAGGTATTGCTCAAGAACATGTACTTCGCTGCCGCTTTTCCTGCTGATCCCGCCTCCAGGCGCTTCATGGCGTCCTTACGCAAACTTCAGGTGCAAGTAGGCGCAGAAACCGCCTTCCATGCACGTAAACCGATCCGGCAGATGACCTATCAAAACATGGTCAAGGAGCTGGACGCATCGGCGGTTTCAAAGTCAGTCATGATTGACTCCCCGGATCATGCAATGGCCGCCGGCGTCAGGGTCGAGGGTGGCGAGAAAACATTTTATTTTTATGACCCTAACCATGGCCTGGCGACGTTTGCAGATGCAGGGGCCATGGAGGGCGGCTTGAATAAGCTATTTAACGACAAGAAGATGAATGTTCACTACAAAACCCATGGAAATGACCGAAAGGCTCTGGAATTCAAGGTGTTTGACCATGACGATGCCTGGCAGCTGCAAAACAGCGTAAACAGTGCTGATTTCAAAGCCTTATACGAGGCGCCGCTGGGTCCATCCAACACGTCACACGGCCTTTCCAGCCTGGAACTGGCAAGGAACTGGGAAGTGCTGCATGCCAATCCTGCCAATAAGGGCCTGGTCTGCTATGAGGCATCGATACGCGTGGGTGAAGCAGAAAAAAGGTTGTCACCCAACGTATTCGACGCTGTCATAGCCAGCACAGTCCGCAGGGGAGATACCAACTACTCGCCGCGCTACCTTGAGCTCATGGGGATCAAACCGGGCAGCCTCAAAACAACCTTCAAACCTGCCGAAATCACCGAGTCCGGGCTGATCAACTTCAAGCATGCGCATGAAGGGGGCGAGTTCGGCCACACGGTGTACGTGCAGAAAACCATCGACAATGAGCTGATTCTATTCAATACCAACAGCCCGGATCTGGATATCGCGATGATCCGCAATGGCAATCCCCCACAGATTATCGGTGGAATGCAGGTCTACCGACTGGACAATGGCAAGCACAAAGGCTTGCAGGACTTCCTCGATGGGGTGAACGGAACGACAGGGTGGCAATTTGCGTATACACCGGCCAGCAAGCTCCATGCGAATGTCAGCCGGTTACAACCCTGACGCACTGAAACGATCGGCGCCATGGCGCGGCGCCGACGCAGCCGTTACGCCAACAACCGCTGGATATGCTCATGCAGTGTATCCAGGTCAAACGGCTTGGCCAGGATCGGCGCATTGCGCGTGATCGGGCTGTTGCAGTCGAGGATTTCCTGCGGATAACCGCTGATGAAGATGACCTTCAATTCCGGGCGCAACTTGATCGCCGGTTCCGCGATCTGTACTCCGGAAATGCCGCCGGGCAGGCGGTAGTCGGTGACCATCAGGTCCAGGTGTGGCTTGGACGCAAGGATTTCGAAGGCCTGCTCCCCATCGATCGCCTTCAACACCCGATAGCCCAGGCCGGCCAGGTACTCACCCAGCACAAACATAATCGATTCGTCGTCCTCGACGATCAGTACAACATCTTGTGCATCTTCACTCATGGGAAGCCTTTGTCCGGTCAATTGCTGCAATTACGACCATGGGGTCACGCAGAGGTTGCGTCGAGCTGACGATTGATTTCATTGCGCAGCCTCAAGGGGCAGGCACACGCGAAACAAGGCGCCCTCGCCTATCTGGCTTTCGACCTCGATGGTACCGCCGTGGGCCGAAACGATCTGCTCGGAAATAAACAGCCCAAGCCCCAGGCCTGCTGCCACTTGGCTCGCGGACACACGCTCGAACTGCTGGAAAATACGCTTCTGGTTGTCTTCGCTGATACCGATACCACGGTCGCGCACTTCTACCCGCGCTTCCCCGTGCTCACTGTAGACCCGCACGTCCACCGGGCTTTTGGCCCCGTAGCGCAATGCGTTGGTCAACAGGTTGGTGACCACTTGCTCGATACGGAACTCATCCCAGTGACCCTCCACCGGCCCCACGGCGTCCAGTTGCATGGATGAGCCGGCCGCTGCCACTTGCTGGGCGAAATTTTCCACGAGGTTGCGCACCAGCTGTGCAAGGTCGAAGCGCGCGGGGCGGATCGACAGCTTGCCGGTGCGGATACGCGACACGTCGAGCATGTCTTCGATCAAGCGGATCAGGCTCTGGATCTGGCGTTCATCGCGGTCAACCATGGCGTGCATCTTGTCCAGGGTAAACGCCGCGGCGTTATCCCGAGCCAGATGCATCTTGCGCAGCTGGGTTTCGAGGATCAGCCCGTTCAGGGGCGTACGCACTTCGTGGGCAACGATCGACATAAAGTCGTCACGCATACGCACCGCTTGCTCCAGCTCGGCCTGGGTGGCCTGCAGGCGCGTGAGCAACAGCTCTTGCTCGCGCCGGCTGCGCTCCAGGGCTTCGACCTGTTGCTTCATCGCCTTGCTCTGGCGGTACAGGTCGACAAAGATGTTGACCTTGCTCTTCACCGCGTGGATATCCAGCGGCTTGTGCAGGAAGTCCACGGCACCGCTTTCATAGCCTTTGAAGGCGTAGTTGAGTTCGCGGCCTGCGGCGCTGACGAACACAATCGGGATGTTCTTGGTCTTTTCGGTGCCGCGCATCAACTCGGCCAGCTCAAAGCCATTCATGCCGGGCATCTGCACGTCGAGGATCGCCATGGCGAACTCGTGCTCCAGTAACAGCGACAAGGCTTCGTCGGCACTCAATGCCTTGAACACCTGGCGATCCTCACGCTTGATCAGCGCTTCGAGGGCCAGCAGGTTTTCCGGCAGATCATCGACGATCAGCAGTTTGGCCTGGACAGTACTTAACATGGGGAATATTCCAGGGAAGCCAACAATGAGCCTATCTGGCTCAGCGAAAGAATGTGGTCAGGAGTATGCAGTGCCAGGGCCGCGCGGGGCATGACGGCCACGCGTGCTTCTGTGGGGTCTTGCACCACAGTGGTTCCACCTTGTTGCTTGACATGGGCCAGGCCCCGGGCGCCGTCTTGGTTGGCGCCGGTCAACAGGATGGCCAACAAGCTGCAGCCGTAGGTATCGGCGGCGGACGCGAACAGAAAGTCGATCGCGGGTCGCGAGTGATGCACGCGGTCTTCCTGGCTCAGGGACAGGCTGTGATCGTGTTCTACCGACAGGTGATAGCCTGGTCCGGCAAAGTACAGGGTGCCAGGCTTTATCAGCTCTTTGTCGCGCGCCTCTAGCACCGGCATGCTGATCCGCCGGTCAAACACCTCGGCCAGTTGGCTGCGACGTTCGTCAGGCAGGTGCAGCACGGCAATGATCGGCACACCAAAGCCCTGTGGCAGGTCGCCGAAAATACTCAGCAACGCCTCTACGCCGCCGGCAGAAGCGCCGACGACGATGGCTTCAATCCCGCGAATCGGGCCTGTTGCAGCGTCGTTCATGATTTTCGGTAGATCCGTTCTTGCTTGACCAAGGGCTCGAATTGCTTGCTGTAGGCGGAAAAGTCCAGGGTCTCTTTGCTGCCCAGCACCAGGAAGCCGCGATGACACAGCGACTCATGAAACAATCCAAAGGCGCGATCCTGCAATTTTTTATTGAAATAAATCAGTACGTTACGACACGAAATTAATTGAGTTTCTGAGAAGACACTGTCGGTCGCCAGGCTGTGATCAGCGAAGGTCACGTTCTCGCGCAGGGTCTTGTCAAAGATCGCGTAATCGTAAGCCGCCGTGTAGTAGTCGGCAAATGAACGTTGCCCACCGGCCTGCTGGTAATTGGCGGTGTAGGCGCGCACGTTCTCCAGGGAAAAGATGCCCTGCTTGGCTTTGTCCAGGGACGCCGGGTTGATGTCCGTGGCATAGATGATCGTACGCTCCAGCAAGCCCTCTTCGCGCAGCAGGATGGCCATGGAGTACACCTCCTCCCCCGTGCTGCAACCGGCGATCCAGATCTTGATTGACGGGTAGGTCTTGAGCAGCGGCACCACTTCCTGGCGGATGGCGAGGAAGTGCGACGGGTCGCGAAACATCTCGCTCACCGGGATCGTCAGAAATTGCAGCAACTGCATGAACGCCGCCGGGTCGTGCAGCACCCGCTCCTGCAACGCCGAGATGGTCGCGCAGTCGAACTGGCGCAACGCATGGGCCACGCGCCGTTTTACCGACGCTCCAGAGTAGTCGCGAAAGTCATAGCTGTACTTGAGGTAAATCGCCTCGATCAACAGGCGCAGCTCGATATCGCTGCTTTTATCCAAAAAACTTCGCTCCACTTAAATGCGTTCCATCTTCGGTAGCCATACGCGAATCAGTGAGAACAGACGGTCCAGATCAATCGGCTTGGCCAGGTAATCGTTGGAGCCCGCCGCGAGGCAGCGCTCCTGATCGTCCTTCATGGCCTTGGCCGTCACCGCGATGATCGGCAGCTTCTTCCAGCGCGGGTCCTGGCGGATCAAGGCGGTGGCCTCGTAACCGTCCATCTCCGGCATCATCACGTCCATCAGCACCAGGTCGATATCGTCCACTTCATTGAGTTTGTCGATGGCTTCACGGCCGTTCCGCCCGATCACCACCACGGCGCCTTTGTGCTCCAGGGCGCTGGTCAGGGCGAAGATGTTGCGCACATCGTCGTCCACCAACAGGATCTTGCGCCCTTCAAAGACCTTGTCGCGGCTGCGGGCGGTCTTGAGCATCGTCTGGCGATCATGGGACAGCTGGGATTCGACTTTGTGCAAAAAGAGTGTGACTTCGTCCAACAGGCGCTCCGGTGAACGGGCGCCCTTGATGATGATCGAGCGCGAATACTTGCGCAGCTCGGCCTCTTCGTCGCGGGTCAGGTTGCGCCCGGTGTAGACGATCACCGGCGGGAACGAGCAGATGTCCTCGGTGGCCATGCGCTTGAGCAGCTCGTTGCCGAGCATGTCCGGCAATTTGAGGTCGATGATCATGCAGTCGTAGACATTGCTGCGCAGCAGGTCCAGCGCGGCCTGGGCATAACCAACGTCAGTAATTTCAATGTCATCGTCGCCGATCAGGCGGGCAATGCTGTCGCGTTGCAGGTCATCGTCCTCCACCAGCAGCACGCGCTTGACCTTCTGGGTCAGCTTCGCTTCCAGCCGGGCGAACACGTCCTTAAGCTCTTCGCGGGTGGTAGGTTTCACCGCATAACCGATGGCGCCCATGTGCATGGCGGCTTCGACGCGGTCCTCAACGGAGATCACGTGCACCGGGATGTGTCGGGTATTGGCGTGTTCCTTGAGGCGTTGCAGCACCGTCAAGCCGGAATGGTCCGGCAGGCGCATGTCCAGCAGGATCGCGTCGGGAATATATTCTTCGGCCAGGCTGTAGCCTTCATCCGCGCCGTGGGCCACCAGGCAGTTGTAACCCAGCTCGTGGGCCAGGTCGAAGAGGATGCGGGCGAAGTTCGGCTCGTCTTCCACCACCAGGATGCAGCGGGTGGTGAACGGTGCCTTGTCACGGTCATCGGCGAAGCGCGGGATCAGGTTGGCATCGGCTACCGGCAGCGGTGAAATCTTCGCCGGCGTCGGTGCGGGCGCCACGACGACCTGGCGTGGCTGCTCGACCGGCGCGGCTTCTTCGCCGCGCTCGACGTACTGCTCCGGCAACACCAGGGTGAACAGGCTGCCCTTGCCCGGCTCGCTGCTCACGCTGATGTAGCCGCCGAGCAGGTTGGCCAGGTCGCGGGAAATCGACAGGCCCAGGCCGGTGCCGCCATAACGGCGGTTGGTGGTGCCGTCGGCCTGGCGGAAGGCTTCGAAGATGCTTTCCTGCTGGTCTGGCGCAATGCCAATCCCCGAATCACGCACGGTAAAGGCTATGCCCTCCCCCGGCGCGCGGGAGACGGACAAGCTGACCTCGCCCTGTTCGGTGAACTTGACCGCGTTGGACAGCAGGTTCTTGAGGATCTGCTCCAGGCGTTGACGGTCGGTATACAGCATGACCGGTGTACCAGCCTGCACCTCGACCTGGAAGCCCAGCTTGCGGTCGGCCGCCAGCGGTTCGAACATGCCGCGCAGGCCATCCACCAGGCGTGCAACGCTGGAGTTCTCCGGACGTACTTCCAGCTTGCCGGCCTCGACCTTGGAAATATCCAGGATGTCATTGATCAGGTTCAGCAGGTCATTGCCGGCGGAATAGATCGACTCGGCAAACTTGACCTGCTCGGCGCTGAGATTGTCCTGGGGGTTTTCCGCCAGCAGCTTGGCCAGGATCAGCGAACTGTTCAGCGGCGTACGTAGTTCGTGGGACATGTTGGCGAGGAATTCGGATTTGTATTTGCTGGAGCGCTGCAGCTCGTCGGCGCGATCTTCGAGGTCGTGCTGGGCCTGGCTGAGTTCAACGTTCTTGCGGTCCATGGCGTCGCGTTGGTCGGCCAGGGTCTGGGTCTGCTCGGCCAATTGTTCGTTGGTCTGCTCCAGCTCCGCCTGCTGGGTTTCCAGGTGAGCCTGGGATTCCTTGAGGATGCGCGACTGCTCTTCCAGCTCTTCGTTGGCGGTCTTGAGTTCTTCCTGCTGCACTTGCAGCTCTTCGTTGAGCTGCTGGGTCTCGGCCAGCACTTCCTGCAAGCGTTGGCGATAGCGGGCAGCCTCGATGGAGGTGCCGATATTGCCCGCGATCAATTCCAGTAATTCGACGTCACGTTCATCCAGCGGGCGCAGGAAACCCAGCTCGATCACCCCGTTGACGCGCCCATCGTCGCTGGTCGGCACCACCAGCACACTGCGGGTCGAGCCTTCGCCCAGGCCGGAGCTGACTTTGAAGTAGTCCACCGGCACATCGTCCAGGCGAATCAGGCGATCCAGCTGAGCGGCCTGCCCAACAATGCCTTCGTCGTTGTAAATCGCTTGCTCCAGCTGCTCCTGTTCGCGGGAGAAACCGTACGTCGCAACACGCTTGAGACCGCCGTGTTCTTCACGCACGTACAGCGCAGCCACTGCCGAGCCCATGTACTGGGCAAAGAATTGCAGGATATTGCGACCCAGCATGTTCAGGGTCAGTTGGCCAAGGACCTGTTCTGCCAGTTCGGTCTGGCCGTTGCGCAGCCAGGCCTGCTGTTCCAGGCGCCGTGCGATCTTCTGTTGCGACGCGAGGTTATCGCCATAACTCTTTGATAATGAAATTAAATTCTTCCTGCCGATATACGCCAGAAAACCACTGAGCCCCAGTACAAACGCCAGGTACAGGATGACGCTGACAACGGTCGTACGGGTGACTTCCTCGTTACGGGTGATACGGAACTGCTGCTCCATCGCCACCGCGTCGTCGTACTCCTTGCGAATCTCATCGGTGAGGCGTTTGCCTCGGCCGGCTTTCACCGCACTGCGGTAGTCGCCGCTGGTGCGCTGCATCTCAATCATCGACTCGGCGTACTTGTTCCACTCGGTCTGCAAGGCTTCCAGACGCTTGAGGCGATCCACCTGCTGGGGGTTGTCCGCGACCAGATCCTGCAAATTGCGCAAATCGGCAATGATTCGTGGCTTGGCGACTTCATACGGGTCGAGAAAATGCTCGTCTCCCGTTATCAGAAAACCGCGCATGCCGGTTTCCAGGTCCACCGTCAGTTTTGACGATTCATTGAGGTTGTTGATGACCCGATCGGTGTGCTCCACCCACTGGATCACTGTCAGCAGATACGTAATCAGGCAGCCGAAAAACACTGCGCTGAGCACGCCCACACCCAAGGGCAGCGCCACATTTCGGCTTAACAGATTACGGAAGCTTTTTTCATCGACGGACGACGCAGGTGTCATGGGCATGCCTTGGCCAAGTGCGGAAAAACCGGGAGTTTGCCGCAAAGATCGCCCATAGACTACGTTTGCTGCAGATATTTGCCGCAATTGTTTTTCTTCCTTACATACAGCATATGGCCGGAATGGAACGCGGGAGCCCTGGCGAGCGACCCAAAAATAGCGTCTAAGGAACAGGGCGCCTCCTTTTGGAAAGACGCAATCGTTCCATAAAAAAGGTACCCACTTATGCTGAATCCTATTGCACAAACATCGACATCCAGCACTTTCCCGACGCCGATGCTGGCGTCAAACCGACACGCCCGGTCCGCCAACGACGCAACAGGCAACCCTACCCAAGCCTCACCGCTGAAGACCGCGTTGGGAGACAAGGAAAACCTTAAAGCCCTGGGCCTCAAGCTTGCTGAAGTCGCTGCCAGACTAGGCGCCAGCGCCACTACGGGGGCTGTACTGGCTGCGCTGACCAACACCGTCATGGCGGTACACGCTGACTCGTCTTACCCCAAGACGACCGGTAGCCAGGTTGACCTGGCCACATTTATTCGCAGCCTTGGGCTATCGCTGCCCACCGACCACTTCTCGCTGTCCGGGCTTGGCACAGCGGTGGCGCACCGTGCGATGGAGCACCCGCTCGGCAACCTGGGTGGTGCGCTGTCCTGGCCAGTGCCCTTGAGCGTGGACGAGCAGCGCCAGTTGCAGGGTTTTGCCCAGAAAGAGGCGGCCGCCGGGGTTGGCAAGGGCATCCTCGAGCGTCTGTATCACCCGCTGTCTCTGTCCGCCGAAACCCTGGGCGATCCCGCCAAACTGCTGGATACCCTGTTGGACAGCACGCAAGCGCAGGCGTTGGGCAAAACCCTGCAGGTGCACATGCAGGGCATCACCAACGAAAGCAGTCAAACGGACTACTTGCTTGCGGCCATCAATCTGGAACTGGACCCTGAATCCATGACCAGTCCTGACCGCAACAAGGTTGCCGGCTTTGACCTGTCCGGTCATGCACTGATCGGTAAGCCGACAACCACCCTGATACGGCAACTGGGTGAACATCTGGTCCGCCGGGGCAAAACCAGCCCGCAGGTGGCGTATGCGGCGGTCAAGTTGTTGTTGGCAAGCCGTGCGCCAGCATGGCTGGTCAAAAACATTCCCCAGAGCGTGACCTATGGCAGCCTGGCCTGGGTCAACCTGGCCATTGCGGCGACCACCATCGAAGCCCAGACCCCGGGCAAAGTGGCCAACATGACTTATGCCCAGGTCATGTTGGAAGCCCGCAATGTCGAGGCGGCTGATCCTGCGATTACCCAGCGCGCCCAGCTGGAGGCGCTGGTGGACTGGGGGGTGGCCAACGGCGTCCTGAGCAGAAAAAGCGATCACCTCTACAGCGCCGATGAATTGAACGCGCTGACCGAGCAATTCAATGCACGTAAACAACAAATGACGGTTGCCTCTGAGGCGCTGGACAGAGAACTACCGTCGCGCAAGGAGCTGGCGCTGGCCAGGCTCAAGGAGCGCTTTGGCGACCTGGGCTCACTGTTTGAAGAAAAACTCATTGATATAAAGCGCAGAGTTCGTTGGCTGGATGACGGCAAGGGTTTCAATTCCGATGCTTCAAACCCCCATTCAATGCTGGATGTGGCGATGATGGAGCTGGAGGATCCGGACGCGGTGTTTTTTTCCCAAGATAGCCGCATCCCTATCGACGCCCTGAATGCCAATTGCACATTTGGCGTCGTCGCGACCTTCAATCGTCAATTCGACCAGGCGATCAGTGACAAAAAAGCGGCGATTGCCACCTATATCAAACAGTTGGTTGCCCAGTTGCCAGTGGAGGACCGGCAACACCTGGAGCAAGGTCAACTGCAGCTGTTCCAGACGTCCTCGTACACCCAAGGCACTGGCGTTTCCAGCAGGGTCGATCACCCGAAGCAGGAAAAGCTGCTGATCAAAGTCACGCACAACGGCGCCTCCCGTGCGTACGAGATCGACTTCAATCAGGGCCGTATCAAACAGACCCATCCGTGGCGAGTCGGGGAGAAAAAGACCAAGGTCGCGCATGATGTAACGGTCACTAAGTCGTTCGACCCCGCAGGCAGCGAATCCTTGCGCACAGCGAACCCGTCGTCGAATCCGGCGCCGCACGATAGCTTCTCGTCCACCCGAACGCATGTGTTGGCCCAGGCGTTTGTCAAACATCTGGACCTGGACAATCCCGCCATCAAGGCTCAGGCACGAGGGCTTACGACCCAGGATAAACATGACAATAAAATTGAGGCTGTCACCGAGTTCGCGCTGAACCTGGTGCCTTTTCGCTCGGCGATCGTCAACTTCCAAAAGGGCAACTATACCGAGGGCACGCTGGATCTGGCGCTCGACGCCTTCGGCTTCCTGACGGCTGGCGCAGGGGCCGCCGGTAAAGTGATCAAAGTGGCAGGTGGCGGACTGTCCACTGCGAGCAAGCTGCTGAGGGTGGCAAACATCATCGGCTCGGCCACCATCGGCGTGCTCAACCCGCTGAGTGGCCTGGGCGATGCGCTGGTGGGCGGGTCCAGGTTTGCAGCCAAGGGTATAGGGTTTGTTACATCAAAAGGCATCAAGTACGTCAACTCTTTACGGGGTGCCACCGGCAATTATGACCTGCTGAAAACCATCAGCAAGAAGCACGGGCCGACACTGATCGGTGCTTATAAAGTCGGGGGCGTGGAGACACAGGGGGTTGCGGTTCTCAGAAATGGTCAATGGTTTAAATATGACCACGTGCTCAAGAGGCCCTACGGCCCGCCCATCGCTGACTTTTCGCCACGGGGGGCTCCGCCGCACCGCAACGTACTCAGCGGTTCGGCGGACGTTGAGAGTGTAAAGCGGCTAGAAAGAATGGTTTTTCTATGACCCCAACTCAGGCCTGGTGAAATTCAACAACTCGATGGCGATGCAAGAAGGCATGGAGAAAGTGCTGAACAGTGGCAAGCTCGCGGCGACCAACAACACACTCAGGTCGTCTGTGGAGGGCCGACAATACAGCGTCAGCATCTTTGATCCAGCCGATGTGAATCGCCCAGGTATCGACGCCAACGCTGTCGCAGATCTTTCAGACATCGCGCTGTAACCCTTCAACACCCGGGACATTCTTGTCCGTGCCAGTCACAATGCCAGCAATTGTTTCGGAACTTGCTGGCATTCTCACCACTCACTACAGAGTTGCCTTCCACCCCATCAAGACCAGCACCTTCATTTTTCAGGAATTTTCACTATGCCCGCTGCCTCCACCATCCTTGTAGTCGAAGACGACGCCATCGTGCGCATGCTGATCGTCGATGTACTTGAAGAGCTGGAGTTCAACGTGCTTGAAGCCGCCGATGCGGAAGAAGCATTGACGGTGGTCCAGAACGCCGCCCAGGTGATCGACCTGATGATGACCGACGTTGGTCTGCCCGACATGGACGGCAAGCAGCTGGCAGTCAAGGTACGCGAGCTGCGTCCAACCCTGCCCATCCTGTTCGCCAGCGGCTATGCAGAAAACATCGACGTGCCGTCCGGCATGCAGGTGATTGGCAAGCCGTTCTCCATCGATCAGCTGCGTGACAAAGTCAAATCGATGCTGCCGGTCTAAAAAACCGTGATATCTCCCACACCAAGCAACTAATTCGTTCGGATAGCTAGCGTGCCTGGATTTAACTGCTAGCTTCAAACGACATGTCCTATACGACTAAATGAATAGGACCGCCCGACTGCTTCTATTCCTGCACTTTCGGGCACGTTTCCAAGGAATTGGGGAACTCGCATGTTCAGGTCATCGCAAGCACTGGCATTATTGCTGGCCGCTCTGGTATTGCCCGGGTTTTCTGCCTGGGCCGACAACGCCGAGACCGCCAACAAGAGCAACAACCCGCTCAATCTCGCGCCGGGCGCCAACCTGCAGGACTACTACACCCCCCGCCTGTACGACAGCAACGCCCACACCAATGACCTGTTGCTGCGCGGGACCCTGCCCATCGCACCGTCGGCTTTCATCGGTGCGCCACAGTTGCTACGCGCCACCCTGCCCCTCAGCACCCGCCCCGATCCCCGCAGCGGCTACAGCACCGGCATCGGCGACCTCAACCTCTTCGACATTTTTTTGCTCAAGACCGAAGGCGTGCAACTGGGCATTGGCCCGCAACTCACCGCGCCCACCGCCGAGCACGATGAACTGGGCACCGGCAAATGGCAGGCCGGCCTGGCCGCCATCGCCATCGATGCCTCGCCACGTGGTTTGCTGGGCGCCCTGGTGCAATACCAAAGCTCCTTTGCCGGGGATCGCGACCGCGCGCATGTCGAGAGTGCAACTTTCCAGCCGTTTATCATTCATAACCTGCCCAAGGGCTGGTACCTGCGCTCTACCGGCACCTGGACCTTCGATCTGAAGAACGACACCCACTACATCCCGATTGGCTTGGGGGCGGGCAAGGCCTGGAAAGCCGGCAGCAACATCCTCAATGCTTTTGTCGAGCCGCAATGGACGGTGGCCCGTAAAGGCGATGGCTTGCCGCAGTTCACGTTGTTCGCAGGGATTAACGTGACGTTCGGCAAATAAACCGGTTAACTCGGCGCCTTCATCCCACGCCCTTAAAAAGATCTCTGGAAGGACGCAACAACATGATTGGAAAACCGACGCGCCTGCTGTTGGCGAGCCTCTCGATACTCATGAGCACCGGCGCCCTGGCCGACTTCACCGCCTCCCCGGCCGAAGCACGGGCGATTGCCAAGGAAGCCTACCTGTACGGCTACCCGGTGGTGGCGATGTACAAGACCCTCTACACCCAGGCCGTGGACAAAGGCGGGGCCAACTTCAAGGCGCCGTTCAACCGTATTGGCAACACCGCCCAGGTGTTCAGCCCCAAGGACACCGCGTTTGTCACCCCGAACTCAGACACCCCCTATTCGTTCGTGTGGATGGACCTGCGCCGCGAACCCCAGGTGCTGACCCTGCCGAAAATCGACGACAACCGTTACTACTCGGTGCAGTTGATCGACCTGTACACGCAGAACTTCGCCTACCTGGGCACCCGCAGCACCGGCAACAACGGTGGTCACTACATGGTTGCCGGCCCGGACTGGAAAGGCCAGCAGCCGGTAGACATCGACCGCGTGGTGTACAGCGAAAGCAACATCGCCTACGCCCTCTATCGCACCCAGCTGTTCGATGACAAAGACCTGGGCAAGGTCAAGCAGATCCAGGCCGGCTACAAGGTGCAGCCCCTGAGCAGCTACGTGAAACAGCCAGCCCCGGCTGCCGTGCCGAAGATCGAATGGCCCAAGCCGACGGCCACCATGACCGAAGGCCCCCAACTGTTTCGCTACCTGAATTTCATGCTCGCCTTTGCCGCGCCCCAGGACAGTGAAAAAGACCTGATGGCGCGCTTTGCCAAGATCGGCATTGCGCCGGGTGCACCGTTCAAGGCCCACCAGTTGACGGCTGAACAACGCAAGGCCCTGGAAGACGGGATCGCCGATGGCCGCGCCGAGTTTGCCGCGTTCAAGAAAGACAAGATCGACACCCATCAGGTGAGCAGCGGCGACCTGTTCGGCAGCCGTGACCGCCTGAAAAACAACTACCTGTACCGCTACGCCGGTGCCGACCTGGGCATTTTCGGCAACTCCACCGACGAAGCGATCTACCTGAGCTACTTCGTCGACAGCGAAGGCAAACCGGCCAATGGCGCGCGCCACAGCTATACCGTGCATTTCGCCAAGGACCAATTGCCACCCGCCGAAGCGTTCTGGTCGCTGACCATGTACGACGCCAAGACCAAGCTGCTGGTGCCCAACCACAAGAAACGCTACCTGCTCAATTCGCGGATGCTGCCAGACCTCAAGCTGGACGCCGATGGCGGCCTGACCCTGGCCTTGCAACACCACGAGCCGCCGAAAGCCGAACAGAGCAACTGGTTGCCGGCCCCGCCGGGCCCGTTTTATGCCGTGCTGCGTATTTACCTGCCCAAGCCTGAGGTGGGTAACGGTCAATGGAAGCTGCCGCCGTTGACACCGCTCAAGTAACACCACGCGCCCGGCCGCTCCAGGCCGGGCGCGTACCCCCGATTTCAGGCCGCTTACAAGGATATGTAACGCCATGATTTCACGTGCTTGCTTGTGTGCTTCGCCACTGATCTTCGGCATGCTCTCCAGTTGCGGCGTATCTGCGGCCAACCTGCCAGACCTCGGCAGTACACCCGCCGCCGCCCCCAAGTCCGACCCCGAAACCTGCCATCGCCTGCAGCAAGACTTCGATATCGACCTCAAGCAAGTGGTCAAGGCCGGTTGCGACCCTTCCACCGAACAAATCGCCAAGCTGATGGACAACCCGGTGGGCAACCTGGTGCTGCTGTTCAACCAGTTCGACTACAGCGCGCTTAAAGGTCCCCACAGCAACGGCACGCGCTACCTGGGCAAATACAGTTTCATGCCGACCTTCCCGATTTCCATCGGCGAGGACTGGAACCTGATCAACCGCATCCCCCTGAGCTACGTCAGTGCCCCGGTCAATGCCAAGGCCGGCAACCTGATCGGCATGAGCCCCTATGGCGTGCTGACGGATCGCGATTTTCCCTCGGTGGTCAACGATCCGTTCGACCGCACCTCGGGTTTTGGCGACATGGCCTATGTGGGTGTGTTCTCGCCCAAGCAACCGATCCGCTTTGCCAACGGCGGCAAGCTAGTTTGGGGCGTTGGCCCGACGGCGATGTTTCCCACCGCCGAGAAGGACGTGCTCGGCACTGGTAAATATTCCCTTGGCCCGGCATTCGTTGCGGCCTACCTGGGCGAAGACTGGACCCTGGGGTTCTTCCCGCAGCACTGGTGGTCGGTGGGCGGCGACTCACGGCGCAAGGACGTCAGCCTGACCAATATCCAGTATTTCATCCAACGGGCAATCCCCGGCCCCAGCCAGTGGCGGGTCGGCATGACGCCCAATATCACGGTGGACTGGAAAGCCGACGGCGGTAACCGGGTCAACTTCCCCATCGGTCTCGGCGCGGGACGCATCGTCAATTTCGGCAAGCTGCCGGTGCGTATCTCCGGTGAAGTGCAGTATTCGGTGATCCACGCCGACGATCAGATCAGCCCCCGCTGGAATTTCCGCCTGTCATTCATCCCGGTGATTCCAACCTTCATGCTGTGAACGAGGTGCGCCATGTCCCGCTTTCATTGCTCACTGCTTTGCCTGGCACTGCTGGCCACGACCGCATCGGCCGACGAACTGGAATCCAGGGCCCTCGTCGGCCTGGACCGGATGGGCGCCTACCTGCGCAGCCTGCAGCAGTTTCGCCTCGACGCCAGCAGCCACACCGACCAGGTGTTGGAAAATGGCCAGGTCGTCGAGTTCAGCCATCAGGCCCGCTTGCTCGCACGCCAGCCGGACAAACTGCAGGTCTCGCTGGAAAGCGACGGCAAGCGCCGCAGCCTGTTCTATGACGGTAAACGCTTCACCCTGTATGACAGCCGCAGCGGTTACTTCGCCAGCCAAGCCGCACCGGCCGATATCAGCGGGTTGCTCGACCAGTTAAGTGAACGATACGGCATCGAACTGCCCCTCGCCGACCTGTTCCGTTGGGACCCCGGCACCGCCAAGGACGTGGGCATCAGCAGTGCGCTGCTGATCGGCAATGAAACTATCGACGGTAACGCCTGCACCCACTACGCCTATCGCCAGCCGGACATCGACTGGCAACTGTGGGTACGCCAGGGGCCACGGCCCCTGCCCTGTCGCCTGGTGATCAGCCGACGCGACACACCTGAGCAACCACGGCACAGCGTCAACTATCACTGGCAACTCGACCGTGGGATCAAGCCCCAGGACTTTGAATTTGTCCCGCCGCCCGGTGCCCGTGCTGTGCCCCTGCAACAGCTGGACTCACAGGGAGAACAGCCATGAAAACCACGGCGACGATCTTGCTGGTGTTGCTGATCTTGCCCCTGGAAGCCCAGGCCTGGCAGGTGCGTGGCGGTGGCGGCGCACGGACCTTCGTGGTGCCCCATGGCGGTGGTGGGTATCGGCCACCGCCACCGATGCCCCATCCCATGCCCGCGCCAAGGCCAATGCCGCCGCGCCCCGAGCCCCACCCGCAGCCGGGGCCGCACCCTTATCCGGGGCCAAGGCCGCCTCCGCCTCCACCGCCGCCCCCACCACCACCGCCTCCGCACCCGGATGACTGGTATCACCCCTGGGCGGCAGCGGCCGTGGTCGGGGCCACCACGGCCACGATCCTCGCCATCGGCACCCAGGTCAGCGCGGTGCCGGCAGAATGTGTGTCGGTGGTGGCGAACGGCGTGGCCTACCAGCATTGCGGGCCGACCTGGTATCAGCCGCGTTACGTCGGCAGTTCGGTGCAGTACATCGTGGTCGCCGCCCCCTGGTGATCCAGCGTTTCAAGGAGCAATGGCATGACAGCGCTCGATGATGTGAAGGCCTTGCAAGCCAGCATGGCCGAAAGTGTACTGGGCCAGGACCAGGTGATCCGCCAGATCCTGCTCGGCCTGTTGGCCAACGGTCACCTGCTGCTGGAAAGCCTGCCGGGGCTGGCCAAGACCCGCACGGTCAAGGCCCTGGCCCGGCACCTGGACGCGCAGATGAGCCGCATCCAGTTCACCCCCGACCTGTTGCCGTCCGACATCACTGGCGCCGAGGTGCTGCACCAGGTCGACGGCCAGAACCAGATCCGCTTCCAGCCCGGGCCGTTGTTCGGCAACCTGATCCTCGCCGATGAAATCAACCGCGCCCCGGCCAAGGTCCAGGCCGCGCTGCTGGAGGCCATGGAAGAGCGCCAGATCACCGTGGCCGGCGCCAGTCACCCGTTGCCGCCGTTGTTTATCGTGATCGCTACGCAAAACCCTATCGAGCAGGAAGGCACCTACCCCTTGCCGGAAGCGCAGATGGATCGCTTCGTGATGAAGCTGCTGCTGGATTACCCCTGCGCCGACAATGAAAGCCAGGTGTTGCGCCTGCTACGCGAAGAGGAACAGGCCGCCGCGACCCAGGCCATCCAGGGCTTCACCCTGGCGCAGGCGGTGATCTTCGCCGCCCGCCAGGAAGTCAGCGCGATCCAGGTGTCGCCGGCCATCGACCACTACCTGATCGACCTGATCAACGCCACCCGCCACCCCGCCGACTACGATCCCGACCTGGCGCGCTGGATCAGCCTCGGCGCCAGCCCCCGTGGCGGCATAGGCCTGGACCGCTGCGCCCGAGCCGATGCGTGGTTGCAGGGCCAGGCATTTGTCACCCCGGACAATGTGCACGCCGTGCTTCACCCGGTACTGCGCCATCGCCTGCAACTGAGCTATGACGCGGTGGCTGATGGCGTCAGCGCGGACCAGGTGCTGGACCGCCTGCTAAGCAAAGTGGCGCTGCCCGCATGAACGCCGACGGCCTGGTCTACGTCAGCCTGGCGCAGTTGATGGCCTTGCAGTTCCAGGCGCGGGGCTTGAGTTTTGTCGCACGCCAGCCCCAAAGCAGCCTACTGGCGGGCAACCACGCGTCACGCCTGCGCGGGCGTGGCCTGAACTTTGACGAGCTGCGCCGCTATCAGCCGGGCGATGACCTGCGCCATCTGGATTGGCGCGCGTCGTTGCGCACCGGCAAACCGGTGGTGCGCACCTTCACCGAAGAACGCGACCGCCCGGCGTTGATCGTGGTGGATCAGCGCATGTCGATGTTTTTTGGCTCGGTGCGCAGCTTCAAATCCGCCGTCGCCGCCGAACTGGGCGCGCTGGCCGCGTGGATGGTGTTTGACGCCGGGGACCGGGTCGGCGGACTGGTGTTCAACGATGCACGCATCGACAGCGTGGCGCCGTTGCGCAGCCGCAAGCGCGTGGAAGCCTTGTGCAGCCGTATCGCGCAACAAAACGCCGAGCTTAAGGCCAGCAATGCCGACCATGAGGGCGACAGCCAACTGGACAGGGTCCTGCAACAATGCCTGGCCGTGGCCGGCCATGACCACCTGATCTGCCTGGTGAGCGACTTTGCCGGCGCCGGCCCGCGCACCTTGCAACTGCTGCAACAACTGTCGGCACACAACGACGTGGTGGCGTTGCAGGTCTATGACCCGCTGGCGCTGAACGTACCCAGCAGCGGGCAATTGCTGATCACCCAGGGGCAACTGCAAGTGGAACTGGCGGTGAGCCAACGTAAGGTGCGCCAACCCTTGGGGGATTATCTCGGCGGTCGCCTCAAAGACGTCGCCAGCCTGTTGCGCCGCAGCCAAGTGCCGCTGTTGATGATCAGCACGGCCCTGCCCGCCGCTGTGCAGTTGCGCAGTGAACTGGGGAAACGCCGTTGACTGCCCACGTGCCGAGCATCGAACAACTCCAGGAGTTGAGCTTGCCTGCGCCCGTCAGTTATTGGCCGCAGACCTGGGGCTGGGGCGTGTTGCTGGGGCTGCTTGTGCTGGGCTTATTGGTGTGGGGCGTGCGCAGGTGGCTGCGTTGGCGGCGCAATGCCTATCGACGCGAAGCCTTGGCACAGTTGGAGCACATCAGTGACCTGCGCGAGCTGCCGGCCCTGCTCAAGCGTGTCGCCCTGTCGATGCCGCTGCCCCCGCAGGAACACCAGCGCGTGCCGGCCTTGCGTGGGGCCGAGTGGCAAGCCTTCCTGCAACGCCATGCCGGTGCGCCGGTTCCTGAGGACTTCAGCCAGCAACTGGCGCAACTCGCCTACGGCCCACCACTGCTTGCCGTGCAACACCCACAATTACTGGCCCAGTGCAAAGCCTGGGTGGAGCAACACCATGTGGCAGCTTGACTACCCATGGCTGCTGCTCCTGTTGCCGTTGCCGTGGTTGGCCTACCGCTATTTGCCGGCGTACCAGGAAGCGCGCAGTGCGGTGCGGGTGCCGTTTTTTCGCGGCATGAGCCAGGCGGTCGGTGAGGTTCCCGCCAGCCATGGCGTACGCAATAATCGCCCGCAGATGTGCTTGAACCTGCTGGTCTGGGGCCTGCTGATCCTGGCCATCGCCCGCCCGGTTTGGGTAGAAAAGCCCATCGAACGCCAGCAACCGGTGCGCGACTTGATGCTCGCCATCGATATTTCCCAGTCCATGCAAACCCAGGACTTCACCGACGCCGACGGGCATAAGATCGACCGCCTCGCCGCCGTCAAACAGGTGGTGCAGGGTTTTATCCAGCAGCGCAAGGACGACCGCATCGGCCTGATCCTGTTTGGCAGCGGCGCCTTCCCGCAGGCGCCGTTGACCCTCGACCACACCAGCCTGTCACTGTTGCTGGACGACAGCGGCATCGGCATGGCCGGGCCCAATACGGCGATCGGCGATGCCATCGGCTTGGGCCTCAAGTTGCTCGACCAGGCCCATGAGCCGCAAAAAGTGCTGATCCTGCTCACCGACGGCAACGACACCAGTAGCGCGATCACCCCGGATCACGCCGCCGACATGGCCGCCGCCAAGGGCGTGGTCATCCACACTATCGGCATCGGCGATCCCCAGGCCAGTGGTGAAGCCAAGGTCAACCTCAGTGCCTTGCAAGGGATTGCCAACGCGACTGGCGGCCGCTATTTCCGTGCCGAGGACCGCGACAGCCTCAAACAGGTCTACGCCACCCTGGACACAATCACCCCGCATCAAGTCAACACCCTGAGCCACCAGCCCAAGCGCGACCTCTTCTGGTGGCCGCTGGGTGCCGCGCTGGTGTTGCTCGCGGTGTATCACCTGGGCGCAGCGCTGTGGTCGCAACGGTTCAAAAGGGAGGTGGCGGATGGACTTGAGTGAGTTCCACTTCCTGCGCCCCGCCTGGCTGTTGCTGGCGTTGCTGGGTGCCGTGTTGCCGCTGCTGTGGCGGCGCAGCCGTGACCTGCAACGGCGCCTGCGCGGCACGATCGCCCCACACTTGTTGCCGTATCTGCTGCTCACGCCCAGTGACCCGCACCGCCTGCGTCCAGTGCATCTGCTCTGCGCAGTGCTGATGGTCGGCGCCGTCGCCGCTGCCGGGCCGACCTGGCAGCAGGACCGCCCGCAGTTCCTGGAAAACCGCGCGCCGCTGATCCTCGCCGTGGACCTGTCACCGTCCATGGACACTGCCGATGTGCCCCCCACCCGGCTGACCGCCACCAAACACAAGCTGCACGACCTGGTCCAGCGCCGCAAAGGCGCGCGCACGGCCCTGTTGGTGTACGCCGGCAGCGCGCACCTGGTGTTGCCGCCCACTGATGATCCCGCCCTGCTCGACACCTTTATCCAGGCGCTGAGTACCGATCTGATAGACAAGCCAGGCAAGGACGTCGCCGGGGTGATCGATCAGGCCCAGCGCTTGCTCGGACAGTCGCCTGGCACGTTGCTGCTGGTGACCGATGGCGCCACGCAATTGCCCGCGCTCAAGGAAGGTTCGCTGCAAGTGCTGGTCCTCGGCCTGGGCAACAGCCCCACGCTCCAGCAACTGGCCGAGGCCACCCACGCGCCGCTGGCCAGCCTGACCCTGAATGACGACGACCTGGACTGGATCGAACGCCACGCCCAGCAACATTTCCAGGCCGCCGACGAGCAACAGCGCCTGTTGCAGTGGAAAGACGCCGGCTATTGGCTGTGCTGGCCGTTGTTGTTGCTGGTGCTGTTCAGCATACGGCGCGGCTGGAGCCTGCACTGGACGGCCGTGTTGCTGCTGGGCCTGCTGTTGCCGCCGACACAAGCTGAGGCCAACCCGTTCCTCACACCGGACCAGCAAGGCCGCTGGGCCTTCGAGCACCATCACTACCCCGAGGCTGCCGCGCGGTTTGTCGACCCGTATTGGAAAGGCATCGCCGCCTACAACGCGGCCGACTATGACTTGGCGCAAGCCACCTTCGCCGCAATGAACACGCCGCAAGCTGCGTTCTACCTGGGCAATATCCATGTGCGTCGCTTCAAGTTCGATGACGCTATCAGCGCCTATCAACACGCCTTGCAACTGCAAGCGAACTTCCCCGCAGCCAGCGCCAACCTGGCCCTGGCAATTGCCTTGAAAAAGGACACCGAAAGTGCGGCGAACAACACCCCCGAGGTCAAGCCCGATGAGGTCAAGTTCGACAAGGCGCCCGGCAAGGGCCAGAGCAAGGCGATTCAGACCGAGCAAGCCAACAACGATGCGCTGTGGTTGCAGAACCTGACCACCTCGCCGGCCACCTTCCTGCGGCGTAAATTCGCCCTTCAGGACCAGGCGGTGCAACCATGAATCGCTGCTGTGCCGTGCTGTTGCTGCTCGCCGGGCCGTTGTGGGCGGCCGAACCGCAATTGCGGGTGCAGGCTATATTGCTGCCGGGCAGTGCTGTGGTGGTCGGCGAACAGCTGCAGGTGCAAGTGGATGTATTGACCGACACCTGGTTTACCGCCGCCGCAACCCTGCCCGATCTAAAGCTGCCCGGCGCTCGGGTGCAACCGCCCAATGGCGAAGCGCAGCACACCACCCAGGTGATCGACGGGCAGACCTTCTACGGCATGCGTTACACCTACGGCATCACGCCCAACGTGGCGCAACACTTCAACGTGCCAGCGCTGACGGTCAGCGCCCAACCCGGTCAAGCCAGCGCACCGTTGAGCGCGCAGAGCCAGCCACTGGCCTTCGATGCGACCCGGCCCGCAGGCTTCGCGTCCGACGAGCCGGTGCTGGTGGCCAGCGCCTTGCGCTTGAGCCAGACCTTGGCCGCTCGTGACCTCAAGGTCGGTGACAGCCTGACCCGCACCCTCACCCTACAAGCCGACAACACCCCCGGACTGTCTCTGCCCCCACCGAGCGCAATGCCGATCAACGGCCTGCGCCTGTACCCGCAAGCGCCGAGTATCAGCAACCTCGACGATGGACGCGGCTCCGTCACCGGAGGCCAGCGCATCGACTACCTGGTGTACCGCGTCGAACAAGGCGGCCATTACACCCTGCCAGCCATCAGCGTGAAGTGGTGGGACAGCCGCAACCATCGCCTGCAAGTGGCGCAATGGCCGGCGCTGACGGTCGAGGCCCAGGCGATCAGCGCCTACACGCCGACGTATTCCATCGAACAGCAGCACTGGACGCTGTCCCGGCAGTTGCTGCTGTGGATCGCATCAGTCGCGGTGCTGATTCTCGCGGGTTATCTGTTGCATGCGTTATGGCCGCGAATTGCGCGGACCTCGCGAAAAACGTGGGCTGCATTGCGTTGGTGGTGTCGTCGACTACGCTTGCTTCCACTGAACCCCCGTCACGAAAAGGACTTCCCATGACGTCGCTGCGTTCTGCCCTGCCCCTGTTGTTCCTGATGAGCCTGCCCGCCTTCGCCGCCGACCCGTTGCCCTCGTGGAACGAAGGCGCGAACAAACACCAGATCATCGAGTTCGTCCAGGCGGTCACCACCGAAGGTTCCAAGGATTACGTCAAACCCGCCGAACGCATCGCGGTGTTCGACAACGACGGTACGCTGTGGACCGAGCAACCGGCGTATTTCGAGGTGCTGTTCGCCTTTGACGAAGTCAAGCGCCTGGCGCCCCAGCATCCCGAGTGGCAAACCACTCAGCCCTTCAAGGCGGTGCTTGAAGGCGACCATCAGGCGCTCGCCGCCGCCGGCATGGATGGCCTGCTGAAAATCATCGGCGCCACCCACACCGGGGTCAGTACCGAGGCGTTTATCGACAACGCGAAAAACTGGCTGAAACAGGCCCGTCACCCAAAAACCGGCAAGCCTTTCGACCAGATGATCTACCAGCCCATGCTGGAAATGCTCGACTACCTGCGCAGCCAGCAATTCAAGACCTACATCGTCTCCGGCGGCGACACCGCATTCATGCGCGCGTTTGCCGAAGAGGTGTACGGCGTGCCACCGGAGCAGGTCATCGGCTCGAATTTCGTCACCCAGTACCAACTCAAGGACGGCCAGCCGCAAGTACTGCGCACCGCCAAGCTGGCCCATAACGACGACGGCCCGGGCAAGCCGGAAAGCATCGATTCAATCATCGGGCGCCGGCCAATCCTGGCCTTCGGCAACTCCGACGGCGACCTGCAAATGCTGCAGTGGACGGCCGCAAGCAAAGGCAAGCGCTTGATGGGCCTGGTGCATCACACAGACGCCCAGCGCGAGTGGGCCTATGACCGCAATTCTCAGGTGGGGCGCCTGGACAAGGCGTTGGACCTGGCCAAGACACAGCACTGGACCGTGGTGGACATGGTGAGCGACTGGCGCCGTATCTACCCCTTCGACCCAGCTGTGCAAGCGAAGGTGCAATAAGCAAACACGCAGGTCGCATGCACTGCGACGCACGCCCTACCAAGGAGCAAGTCTTATGACTCGCATACGTAAGTGGCTGCCGAAACTCGCGCTGGTAGCGGTTTCGGTGATAGGGGCCTCGGCATCTGCCTGGGCCGCTGAAAAGCCGAATATCCTGGTGATATTTGGCGATGACATCGGGCAAACCAACATCAGCGCCTATTCCATGGGCGTGGTGGGCTACAAGACCCCGAATATCGACCGGATCGCAAAAGAAGGCATGATGTTCACCGACTATTACGCGGAGAACAGCTGCACGGCCGGGCGCTCGTCGTTTATCACCGGGCAGACGCCGTTGCGCACCGGCCTGTCCAAGGTGGGTGCGCCGGGGGCGTCGGTGGGCTTGCAAAAGCGCGACATCACCATTGCCCAGGCCCTCAAGTCCCTCGGCTACGCCACCGGGCAATTCGGCAAGAACCACTTGGGTGACAAGGACGAATACCTGCCCACCAACCATGGTTTCGATGAGTTCTTCGGCAACCTCTATCACCTCAACGCCGAAGAGGAACCGGAACGCCCCTATTGGCCCAAGGACGACGCCGCCTTCGTCAAGGCCAACTCGCCCCGTGGGGTGATCCACAGCTTTGCCGACGGCAAGATCGAAGACACCGGCGCCTTGACCACCAAGCGCATGGAAACCATCGACGATGAAACCACGGCCGCCGCCCAGGCGTTCATCAAGAAACAGGCCGAAGCCGACAAGCCCTTCTTCGTGTGGATGAACACCACGCGCATGCACTTGTTCACCCACGTGCGTGACTCGATGAAGGGCCAGAGTGGCATGCCCGGCAACGAATACGCCGATGGCATGGTGGAACACGACGGCGATGTGGGCAAACTCCTGCAAACCCTCGACGACCTGAAAATCGCCGACAACACAATCGTGGTCTACACCACCGACAACGGGCCGAACCAGTTCTCCTGGCCGGACGCGGCCACCACGCCGTTTCGCAATGAGAAAAACTCCAACTGGGAAGGCGCCTATCGCGTACCGGCGATGATTCGCTGGCCGGGCAAGATCAAGCCGGCCGAAGTCTCCAACGAAATGTTCTCGGGCATGGATTGGTTCCCCACCTTGCTAGCGGCTGCGGGGGATACGGAGGTCAAGGACAAGTTGCTCAAAGGCTGGGCGCCGACTTCCGGTGGCGCGAGCTTCAAAGTGCACCTGGACGGTTTCAACCAGCTGCCGTACCTGACCGGCCAGCAACCCAAAGGCGCACGTGACGAGTTCTATTACTTCAACGATGACGGAGTACTGGTCTCGGCGCGCTTTGGCAACTGGAAGGCGGTGTACTGCGAACAACGCGCGCCCGGTGGGTTCAAGGTGTGGAGCGAGCCCTTTGTGTGCCTGCGGGTGCCGAAGATCTTCAACCTGCGCATGGACCCGTATGAGCGTGCGGACGTGGTCTCTGATCAGTATTACGACTGGAGCACCAAAAACGTCTACCTGGTGGCGGTGGCGGTGACCAAGTCGGCGAAGTTCCTGGAAACCTTTGTTGAATACCCGCCGAGCCAGAAGCCGGCGAGTTTCAGCATTGATCAGATTCGTTCAGCGGTGGACGCGAAGATTGCCGAGAAGACAAAAGCAGGCAGTGCTCAATAACTGACACAACACAGGGCAAATGTGGGAGCGGGCTTGCTCGCGAAGACGGAGTGCCAGTCGCTAAATGTATTGACTGACTCACCGCTTTCGCGAGCAAGCCCGCTCCCACACAAGCCCGCTCCCACAGGGTTATCTAAGTACATTGGGATTTGTTCATGACCGCACGCACCGCCAGCAAACCAATAGAAACCGTCAACGCTACCTCAATCCTCATCCCCGCCCTCCTCCTGTTCATCTCCGGCGGCGCCGCGTTGGTGTACCAGGTGCTGTGGATCAAGCAACTGTCGCTGGTGGTCGGCGTGGAGGTGTACGCAATCACCACCGGTATCAGCGCGTTTTTTGCCGGCCTGGCCCTCGGTGGCTTGCTGTTCGGCCGTTTGGCGGACCGCTTCGCGCGGCCGCTGTTGTTGTATGCAGGTCTGGAATTATTGGTCGCCCTGTTCGGCGTTGGCGCCACGCTGGCGTTGGGCACGGCGGCCGCACCGTTTGCCTGGCTGGAAGCCCGTATCGGCCTGCTGGCCTGGGCGCTGCCGTTTGCCCTGGTGGGCCTGCCGGCGCTTTTGATGGGCGGTACGTTGCCGGTGCTGGTGCGCTCACTGAACATCAACGCCAAAGGCTTGGGCCAGGCCGGCGGGCGTTTGTATGCGGCGAACACCGCTGGGGCGATCGTCGGCACCTTGCTCACCGCGTTTGTGCTGATCGCGCAGTTTGGCGTGCGCGGCAGTGCGCTGGTGGCCGCATTCTTCAACCTCGTTGCGGCGGCGGGTGCGCTGGTCGCTGTGCGCCATCACGCGCCGGTGGTGGTCACGCCCACACGCAGTGAGCCGCCCGCACGCCTGGCCCTGGTGCTGTACGCCATCGCGGGGGGCGTGGCGCTGGGGTATGAGGTGGTGTGGTCGCAATCCATCGTACAGTTCATGAGCACGCGCACTTATGCGTTTGCCGTGGTGCTTGCCACTTATCTGTGCGGGTTGTTTATCGGCAGCCAACTGATGTCGCGCCGGGTGGAGCGGATTCGCGATCCTTGGGGGGTATTTGGCCTGTTGATTGCGGGCGCAGGGCTGGTCGCGTTACTGGAAATCGCCCTGCTGGGGCGCTGGCTGGTGCTGCTGCAAACCCAGGCCGAGGCACTGGTGCTGGGCCTGGGCGGCAGCGAGTTGCCAGGGATGAGCGCGCGCTTTGCCGTCGCTGCGCTGTGCATCGTGTTTGTGCCGACGCTGTTGCTGGGCGCGGCGTTTCCCCTGGCGCTGCGCCTGAGTGTCGGCAACCGCCATGTGGGACGTGATGTGGGCGCCGTCGTGGCCTTCAACACGTTGGGCGGTATCGTCGGGGTGATGCTCTGCGGGTTTGTACTGATCCCCTGGCTGGGGTTGGTGCGTACCTTGGGGTTGCTGGCGGTGATTGCCGCCGGCGTAGGCTACCTGGCTGTGCGTCGGGGCCAAGGCGTGAAAAAGGGCCGGCGCCAAGCGGTGGTCGCACTGGGCTTGGTGTCACTGGCTGTGGCGCTGCTGACGCCGGTGGATCGCCTGGCGAAACTGCTGCCGGGGGCGCGTAATGCCAGCCTCGCATTTTATCAGGAAGGCCGAGGCGCGACGGTCGCGGTGGTCACCCAAGGCCAGGGCGCGCGGGCATTTCAGCGCCTGTATATCCAGGGCGTATCCAATACCGGTGACGCCATGCCGTCCCTGCGCTATATGCGCGTGCAGGCGTTGCTGCCGCTGTTGATTCACAACGGTGAACCCAAGTCGGCGCTGGTGATCGGCTTCGGCACCGGGATCACGGCGGGCGCGTTGTTGCGTTATCCAGGCCTGGAACAGCGCGTGGTCGCCGAGCTGCTACCCGCGGTGATCGACGCGGCGCCGCTGTTCAAAGGCAATTTCAATGCGGCCACTGACCCTGGCATCGACCTGCGCCTGCGCGATGGTCGCCAGGAGTTGCTGCGCAATCCGCACGCCTATGACCTGATCACCCTGGAACCGCCGCCGCCCTCCGCTGCGGGTGTGGTCAATCTGTATTCCCAGGATTTCTACCAGTTGGCCGCGTCGCGCCTGGAAAAAAACGGCCTGCTGGCCCAGTGGCTGCCGTTGCCGACGCAAAACATCGACGATTCCCGCGCGCTGGTACGCAGTTTCCTGAATGTGTTTCCGTATGCCTCGCTGTGGAGCAGCGAGTTTCACGAGATGCTGCTGGTAGGCTCCCGCGAACCCATCGAGTTGGACGCGGCGCGCATCCGCCAGCGTTTTGAACAACCCAGCGTCAGCCGTGCGCTGGCCGACGTAGGCATCGATTCGGCCGCCACCTTGCTGGCGACCTGGGTTACCGATCGCCATGGCCTGGAACGCTTCGCCGCTGATGCCTTGCCGGTCACCGATGACCAGCCGCGCATCGAATACGCACCGTGGGTACGCAGCAAAGAGATCACCCGTGCCTTGCCGGCCCTGCTCGACCTGCGCGTGCCCACACCGCTGCTCAACGCCGACGCCGCCTTCAGCCGCACCCTCGGCGCCGAACAGCAGCGCCTGATGCAGTTCTACCGCGCCAGCCTGCATGCCTATGACGGTGATCGCGATGCCTGGGGGCGGGACATCCGGGAGGTGTTGCAGCAGGACAGTGCCAACCCGTACTACCGCTGGTTTTGCGCAGCCCCTTGTGGGAGCGGGCTTGCTCGCGAAGGCGGCGTGTCAGCCAATACATCAGGTGACTGAACCCGCGCTATCGCGGGCAAGCCCGCTCCCACATTGGTTTTGTAGTGTTGCGGGTTTAGTGTTTTTTCAGCTTTACATAGGACTGATGCAAGTCGGACGCCCAGCCATCAATCACGCTTTTCACGTCGTCGGCCTTCATCACTTGGGCTTCATTGGCCAGCGGCTTGCCGGTGCCTTTGCGTACCACTTGGGCGATCACCTTGCCACTGGCACCGTCGAGAAACTGCGCCTCGGTGCCCAAGGTGGTTTCCTGGTCACGGTGGCCAGATGCGGTACTGGCGGCCGCCACGACCAGCGCGACGGGGATGTATTCGTAGGGTGCGAGGCCTTCGGTCTTGCTGCTCACGGCGGTGATCGCCGCACGCACCACGATCACACCGGGGCCAGGCGCGTTGGCCAGGGGCAGGGATTTCTCCAGCTCGCGCTTGAGCGCCTGGTTGTAGTAGGTGTTGATGCCGTTGAGGGTGCTTTCCGGGATCTTCGCGGTGGCCTGGGGCTTGGGATAGAACTGGGTCGGCTCGACGTAGACGGCGGTGTAGCGACTCAGGTCCAGCTTGGGATCGACCCAGCGCATCACCTCGGCACCGGACGGTGACTGGGCTTGCTTGAGGTGGCTGTAGTCCGAGAGAAAGCCGGAATACTCGTCCGGTTGGGTGACTTTGCTGGCACAGCCTGTCAGTCCGAGCGAGGCGACACACAGCGTGCTGATCACTAGCCTTAGTTTCATCATTGAACTCCCTGGCGGTCATCACTGAAACATTGAGCTGTAGGTATAGCCAACTCTGGGGAAATAACCGTTATTTCACGCCCCGGGTTTGACAGACCTGTGACCTGCGTCAAAGCTGCACACAGCTTAAGCGCGCCGTAGAGCGTCCACGCATCAAGACAGCGGAAGTCGGAATGCCAGAGCCCAAAAAAGCCAAAGCTGTACCCCACCGTGATGCATCCCGTCGTTACCTCTACCCCGTATTGATTGTGTTGCTGTTGTTGGCCATGGCCGGGATCTGGTTTTTCCTGCAAGCCAGTACGCCTCGGTTGCCAGCGCCCGTTGTCGCCGCCAAGCCAGCGGTGATTGCCCCGGCGCAGATGGTCGATGAGCAACAATGCCAGGGTTGCCACCAGGCCCAGGCCAAGGACTGGCAAGGCTCCCACCACCAATTGGCGATGCAGGTGGCGACGGCGCAGACGGTGCCGGCCGACTTCAATGACGTCACGTTCAGCGCCGAAGGCGAGACCACGCGGTTTTATCAACGGGGCGCGGAGTTCTGGGTCAATACGCCGGGCCGCGATGGCCAGCCCGCCGACTTCAAGGTCGCGTATACCTTTGGCATCGCGCCGTTGCAGCAATACCTGATCGAGGTCGGCGACGGTCGCCTGCAAGCCCTTGGCGTGGCGTGGGATATGCAGCAGAACCGCTGGTTTCACCTGTACCCGGGCCAGGGCGTGAACGTCAAGAACCCGCTGCACTGGAGCAAGCCCAGCCAGAACGCCAACTTCATGTGCGTGGAATGCCACACCACCGGCTACAAACGCAATTTCGATCCGGTAAAAAACGCCTTCGACAGCCAGTGGAACAGCCTGGGCGTCGGTTGTCAGGCCTGCCACGGCCCGGCCTCCAACCACTTGCAATGGGCGGCGAAAAAAGGCGACCTGCTGCACACCGGCTTCGCCGTGGACCTGAAGGACAAGGACGCCACCGTCGAAATCGAAACCTGCGCCCGCTGCCACGCGCGCCGCGCCCCATTGGGCGATGGTTTTACCGTCGGCAAACGGCTGATGGACGACTACCTGCCCAGCGTGCTGACCCGCGAGCTGTACACCCTGGACGGCAAGATCAAGGATGAAGTGTTCGAACACGGCTCGTTCGCGCAAAGCAAAATGGCTGAAAAAGGCGTGCGCTGCAGCAACTGCCACAACCCCCACAGCAATGAACTCAAGGCGCCTGGCAACGGGGTGTGCCTGCAATGCCACAACACCGCAGGCAAGACGCCCATCGCCACGGTGGATGGGCGCGGTTTGCAGGCCAAGGACTACGACTCCGCCGGGCACATGGGCAAGGCCGGCGCGTTCTGTGTCGACTGCCATATGCCGGGCAAGGTGTACATGGGCAATGACCTGCGTCATGACCACAGTTTCAGCATCCCACCCGGCGCCCGTGATGTACTCAAGGCGCCAGACTATGCCGAGAGCATGGCGTTGATTCGTGGCGGCCAACCGGGCGCGGCCCAGGCGCTGTATGAGCAACTGGCGCGGGGCAATCTGCCGGCGATCCAGCGTGCAACGTTGCTGGTCGAGCTGCCCAATTACCCCAGTGAACAGGCGTTGAAACTCGCCACCCAGGACCTTGGCAACCCGGCGCCGCAGGTGCGTGAAAGCGCCGTGCGTGCGGTCAGCGCCCTGCTCCCGCCACCGGAGCGTGTCGCCCTCTATGGGCCTTTGTTGCGTGACCCGGTGCGCGCCGTACGCATCCTGGCCGCGCGGGACTTGCTCAGCGTGCCCGGCCAAGGTCAGGCCTGGAGCAACGCCATCGCCGAATACGAACAGGTGCAACTGAGCCTGCTGGAGCGCGCCGAAGCCAACCTCAACCTGGCGATGCTCTACCAGGCCAGCGGCCGTGGCGACAAGGTCGAAGCCCAGTTGCGCAGCGCCCTGCTGCGCGACCCGGATTTCTTCCCGGCGCTGGTGACCTTGGCGCAGTGGCTGGAGGCCAATGGCCGTGGGCAAGAAGCGCGAGACCTGATCGCGGATCAGTTGGCGCAGCACCCGGACGCGGCCCTGTTGCAACACACCCGAGGCTTGATGGCGATTCGCGCCGGTGACTCAGCGAGCGCCATGGCGTATTTGCGCAACGCCGTGCGCCTGGACCCGGCCAGCGCCCAGTACGCCTTTGTCCTTGCGGTGGCGCTGCATGACAGCGGCAAGGTCGACGAAGCCTGCCAGCAACTGGAAAGCCTGCTCCAGCGTCAGCCGTATAACCGCAATGCGCGGCTGTCGCTGATCCAGTACTACTTGGAAAACGGCCAGGAGCCGAAAGCGCAGGTGGTCATGCAGAGTTGGAAAAAGCTCAACCCCGGCGACCCTGCGCTGAAATAGGCGCGGGGCGAACACCGCACCTGTGGCAAGGGAGCAAGCTCCCTTGCCACACAGGTTGCTCGGTAGCCTGAGCCTTACATGCGTTCGCGCGGGATCAGGCTCTGCAACTGCGATGCCAGGAAGTTCGCGTCAAAGCCAAAGGTGTCCGGGTCTTTGAGGCCATTGGTCTTCTTCCACAACCAGTCATTCTTGTCCGCCGGCAGCACCAGCGACACGCTGCCGTGGCGGGCGGCGGTCAGGCCCATCACTGACACCGAGATCAGCCCGCCTGCGCCCATCACTTCCGGCACGAACTCGACGGCCTTGCCGGTGATCTGCACGTTGAGTTTCTCGGTCTTGAAGGTCGAGGTTTCCAACGGCACGCTGGGGCCGCTGGCGACGTAGGCTTCACGGTGCACCTCCAGCAAACCCACGGTCTTCACCGGTTCCAGCCACAGCTCGATCTGCCCGAATAACTCGCCGAGCTTTTGCGCCCAACGGGCTGACTGCACGTCGAATTGCTGCTTTTTGTGCGCTTCGCTGTCGGCGTAATGACGAAGCATCTCGCCCAGTTGTTGTACGTCGTCCATTGCGGATCTCCTTGGGTGAGCCAGGTTGCGAAGGCTGATCATGGCAGATGCATCGCGGCCGCGTATGACTAACGCCTCACGCGTCCACCAGGCGCCCGGCGTAGACCCTTTCCTTGAACGGTTCCAGGCCGATGCGCTGCACAGTATCGACAAAACGCTCCTCACTTTCACGGTAACGCACAAAGGTGTTGATAACCCGTGCGATCACATCGGGAATCTCGGCGGCGCTGAATGAGGGCCCGATAACCTTGCCCAGGGCACTGTGATTGCCCTGGGCGCCACCCAGGGTGACCTGGAACCACTCGCTGCCGTTTTTATCCACGCCCAGGATGCCGATATTACCGATGTGGTGGTGGCCGCAGGCGTTGATGCAACCGGAGATGTTCAGGCTGATCTCGCCGAGGTCATGCAGATAGTCCAGGTTGTCGAAACGCTGCTGGATTGCCTGGGCGATGGGGATCGACTTGGCATTGGCCAAGGCGCAGAAGTCGCCGCCCGGGCAGGCGATGATGTCGGTCAGCAGGCCGACGTTCGCGGCACCCAGGCCGTGGGCGCAGGCCAGTGTCCACAGCGCATGCAAGTGCTCCTTGGGCACGTCCGGCAGGACGATGTTCTGTTCATGGGCGATGCGGATTTCACCAAAGCCGAAGCGTTCCGACCACAGCGCCACCGCCTCCATTTGCTCGGCCGTGACGTCGCCGGGCGGCGCGCTGATCCCCGGTTTGGTGGACAGCACCACACTGGTATAGCCCGGGACTTTGTGCGGCATCACATTGCGGCTGACCCAGCGGGCAAACGCGGGGCTTTCCGTCAGCGCAGTGCCATAGGCCAGGTCGGTGCCCGGCAGGTTTGCATAGGTGGGTGGAACGAAGGCCGAGGCCACGCGTGCGTACTCGGCGTCGGTCAATTGCGCCGGGCCGTCACGCAGGTAATGCCACTCCTCCTCAACTTCGCGGGCAAACGCCTCGATGCCCAGGGCCTTGACCAGGATCTTGATGCGCGCCTTGTATTTGTTGTCCCGGCGGCCATGGCGGTTGTACACCCGCAGCACCGCCTCGACGTAAGACAGCAGGTGCTGCCACGGCAACCCCTCGCGGATCTGCACCCCGAGGATCGGCGTGCGCCCCAGGCCACCACCGACCATCATGCGCAGCAGCTTGTTGCCCTGGCGGTCGTGGTAAAGGTACAGGCCGATGTCATGCATCATGATCGCGGCGCGGTCGTCACGGGCCGAACAAATGGCGATCTTGAACTTGCGCGGCAGGAACAGGAATTCCGGGTTGATGGTGGACCATTGGCGCAGGATCTCCGCCAGTGGGCGCGGGTCCAGCAGTTCGTCGGCGGCCACCCCGGCAAAGGCTTCGGTGGTGATATTGCGCACGCAGTTGCCGGAGGTCTGGATGGCATGCATGTTGACGTGGGCCAGGCGTTCGAGGATATCGGGCACCTGGTGCAATTCGATCCAGTTGAATTGCAGGTTCTGCCGCGTGGTGAAGTGGCCGTAACCCCGGTCGTAATCCCGCGCGATGCTGGCCAGGGTGCGCAGTTGTCCGGAGCTCAGCGTGCCGTAGGGAATCGCCACCCGCAGCATGTAGGCATGCTTTTGCAGGTACAGGCCGTTTTGCAGGCGCAATGGCAGAAACTCCGCGTCGCTCAAGTCCCCTGCGATATAGCGCCGGACCTGGTCACGAAACTGCGCCACGCGCTCGAACACCAGCGCCCGGTCGTATGCGTCGTATTGGTACATATCACGGCCTCATCAGATGATGGGGCGACTATGCACCTACGGCGCAGTGCGTTGAAGATTCAGGTGCAGTCTTAAAAAGCGGATCAGATCGCCTGAAAGCCGCGCTTTCAGGCCGAATCAACTGATCCGCAGTAATGAACATTTTCTGAGCCTGTTTTGTTTTACCCACCCTTCCTACAGTGCCCGCCACTTGGAACCGTGGGAGGACTGAGCATGAGCACAGCAACAATCGGGCAGGCCTATAACTATAAAGTCGTCCGTCAATTCGTCATCGCCACCATTGTTTGGGGCGTCGTCGGCATGGCCATGGGCGTATGGATCGCCTCGCAACTGGTGTGGCCCGAGATGAACCTGGACCTGCCCTGGACCACTTTTGGCCGCTTGCGCCCCTTGCACACCAGTCTGGTGATCTTTGGCTTTGCCGGCAGCGCCCAGTTTGCCGCCAGCTATTACGCGGTACAGCGCACGTGCCAGGTGCGGCTGTATTCCGATCACCTCGCCGCGTTTACCTTCTGGGGTTGGCAGTCGGTGATCGTGATCATGTTGATCAGCCTGCCGCTGGGCTATACCACCACCAAGGAGTACGCCGAGATCGAGTTCTCTGGCGCGGTGTGGATGGCGGTGGTGTGGGTGGCTTACGCGGTGGTGTTCTTCACCACCGTGGTGCGGCGCAAGGCCAGGCACATCTACGTGGGCAACTGGTTTTTTGGCGCGTTTATCCTGGTGATCGCCATGTTGCACGTGGTCAATCACTTGGCGATTCCGGTGGATTGGTTCAAGTCCTACCCGGTGTATGCCGGGGCGACCGATGCGATGGTGCAGTGGTGGTATGGGCACAACGCTGTGGGGTTTTTCCTGACGACGGGCTTTTTGGGGATGATGTACTACTTCGTGCCGAAACAAGTCGGGCGGCCGGTGTATTCCTATCGCCTGTCCATCGTGCACTTCTGGGCGCTGATCACCCTGTATATCTGGGCCGGCCCGCACCATTTGCACTACACCGCGCTGCCGGATTGGGCGCAGTCACTGGGCATGGCCATGTCGCTGATCCTGCTGGCACCCAGCTGGGGCGGGATGATCAACGGCATGATGACCTTGTCTGGCGGCTGGCATCAATTGCGCACCGACCCGATCCTGCGCTTTCTGGTGCTGTCATTGGCGTTCTACGGCATGTCCACCTTTGAAGGGCCGATGATGGCGATCAAGACTGTCAACGCCCTCTCCCACTACACCGACTGGACCATCGGCCACGTCCACGCCGGGGCGCTTGGCTGGGTGGCTATGATCACGTTCGGCGCGCTGTACCACATGATCCCCAAGGTGTTCGGCCGCGAGCAGATGCACAGCGTGCCGCTGATCAACCTGCACTTCTGGCTGGCCACCATCGGCACGGTGCTGTACATCGCATCGATGTGGGTCAACGGCATCACTCAGGGCTTGATGTGGCGCGCAGTGAACGATGACGGCACCCTCACCTACTCGTTTGTCGAGGCGCTGCAGGCCAGCCACCCAGGGTTTGTGGTGCGTTTCGCCGGGGGCGTATTTTTCCTCACGGGCATGCTGCTGATGGCCTACAACACCTGGCGCACGGTACGTGTAGCGGATGTGCGCATGGCTCAACTCGACGCGCGGATCGCCTGATGTGGGGCTGGCTGATGCTGCTGTGCCTGTATGGCGCCGTGGAATATTGCTTGCGCGGGCAATCCGAAAAGAGCCTGGACGACGCCAGCCTGATCCCCTTCGCCGACGACTCTGAAGTGGCGCGGCGGGTGGAACAGGCCACCGGCAAACAGGTGAATGCCGTCGCGCCGGAGCAGGCCAAACCGGGTTGGATCAACCTGGATATGTAAACTGCTCCGGTGATTTGCTGGGCAACTGCGTATGACTATTCGGCGGCCGATGGGTAAGGTGAAGCGACTTTCCTTGTAAGGAGCATCGCATGCGCACCATCGGCCTGATCGGCGGCATGAGCTGGGAATCCAGCGCCGAGTATTACCGCATCATCAATCAGCGCGTACGCGACCAACTCGGCCCACTGCGCTCGGCGCAACTGTTGATGTACAGCGTGGACTTCGGTCCGGTGGAGCAAGCCCAGCACGCCGGGCGCTGGGACGACACCGCGCTGATCCTTGAAGACGCCGCCCGCCGCCTGCAAGCCGGCGGCGCCGACTGTGTGGTGCTGTGTACCAACACCATGCATTTGGTCGCGCCACGTATCGAGGCGGCGGTATCGATTCCGTTCCTGCACATTGCCGATGCTGCCGGCTTGGCAGCGGTGGAGGCTGGTACGCTGACGGTCGGCCTGCTGGGCACGGCGTTCACCATGGAGCAGGACTTTCTCAAGGCGCGCCTGGCCGCGCACGGTTTGACCGTGCTGGTGCCCGAGGCGGACGAGCGCCAGGCCGTGCACCGGATCATTTATGAGGAACTGTGTGTCGGCGTGATCAGCGACGCGTCGCGCCAGGTCTACCAGCGGGTGATCGAGTCACTGGCCGCGCGCGGCGCCCAGGCAATCATTCTCGGTTGTACGGAAATCGGCCTGCTGATCAAGCCGGAGCACAGCGACCTGCCCCTGCTGGACACCACCGAGCTGCATGCGCAGGCTGCGGTGGCGTTTGCGTTGCAGGACTAAGCCGATTGGCGCAGGCGCGCCATGCTCACGGTATCGACGAACACGCCGTCGCGCAGGGCGAAATCGCGCATGCGGCCTTCTACCTCGAAGCCGAATTTGCGGTACAGCTGCTGCGCGGCTTCGTTGTCGGCGTACACCGTCAGCTCCACGCGGCGCAGGTTCATCCAGTTGTCGGCCACGTCCAGCGCGGCCGCCAACAGTCGCGAGCCTACACCCTTGCCCTGCCAGGCCGGCGCCACGCCCATGCCGAACGAGCCGACATGGCTGCGGCGCACGCGCAGCATCTGTTCCAGGCCCAGTTGGCCGATCACCTCGCCGCCATGCACCGCCACCAGCTGTAGGCGCCGCTCGTTGTCCAGCTCCAGCTTGTTGCGCCACGCCTGCACCGACTGGAAAGGCATTTGCAGCACCTGTCGGCACACCGCCGGTTCGTTATAGAGCGCGGCGACGCCCTCAAGGTGGGCCTCGGTAAAGCGCTGGATGACGATATGGGGCTCAGGCGTGTGCATGGTGTTTCATCCTTTGAAAGACACGTGGCCGACCAGTGTAGAGGGCGAGCGGCTGTCATAGCCAGCCGGGCATTGTTGTGCTCGGCTGGCAAAGGTCGAAACACCCATGACACCTATAGGGTGGTGAAATAAAGGTAGGCCGAGCGCGACAACAATTTGGGGGTGTAGAACGCGTACAGATGGACGCTCTAGATACCAACTTGTCCAAGGCCCTGGCGGCATAGGTATCTGCACAACTTTGAGCATTGCTGCTGGACCTGTGGCGAGGGAGCTTGCTCCCGTGACGGCCTGGCAGTCGGGCGATTTTTGCCGGGTGTAAACCGGCTCTACTGTGGGAGCTGGCTTGCCTGCGATGGCGGACTGGCGGTGTACATATCCGTTATTTGGGTAACGGCTACCTATGGTTCCGCCCTTACGGCGGCTCACTTTGGAAAAGCCGGAGTGCCGGCCCAGCCCAAAGTAAGCAAAGGGCTCNNCTCGCCTAGGCTCGGCATGCCGGTAATCCATATCGAATTCCGGCCAGCGTGTTTAACGGGGCGCCTAAGATCAAAAGCTGAAAAGCCAGAGCTAGAGCTTTATCAGGCCTCAGTGAAGCCTCGCAACCCGCCACACCCGCGCAATATCCGCCGCACGCTTGCGCAATAACCGCGGCGCCTCACTGCACGCTTGCTCCAGGCTCATCGGCCCGGAAGGCAAGGCGAACGCTGCATCCACGCCGTGGGCGTACATCTGTTCGTAGCCTTCGCCCAGGGTGCCAGCGATGACGATTACCGGGACGTCGTGCTGCTTTGCGATGCGTGCCACGCCAAAGGGAGTTTTACCGCGCAGGGTCTGGGCGTCGAAACGGCCTTCGCCGGTGATTACCAGGTCGGCGCCCTGCACGGCGGCATCCAGGCCGACCAGGTCGGCGACAACTTCGACGCCGGCGCGAAATTGCGCGCCGAGGAAGGCTTTGGCCGCAAACCCAAGGCCACCGGCCGCGCCGCTGCCAGGTTCGTCGCGTACGTCTTTACCCAGGGCGCGCGCGCAATGGTCGGCGAAGTGGCCAAGGGCGGCGTCCAGCTGTTGGACTTGCTCGGGATTAGCGCCCTTCTGCGGGCCGAAAATGGCGGAAGCGCCGTGAGGGCCGCACAGCGGGTTGTTGACGTCGGCGGCGATTTCAAAACGCACGTCTGCCAGGCGCGGGTCCAAGCCTTCAAGATCAATCCGGGCCAGACGCGACAAGGCCAGGCCGCCGGGGGGCAAGGCGTGTCCCTCGGCGTCGAACAACTGTACGCCGAGCGCCTGCATCGCGCCGGCGCCACCGTCGTTGGTGGCACTGCCGCCAATCGCCAGGATGATGCGCTGGGCACCCAGGTCGAGGGCGGCGCGGATCAGTTCGCCGGTGCCAAATGTGGTGCTGGCACAGGCGTCGCGCTGCTCTGGCGGCACCAGCTGCAGGCCGCTGGCTTCGGCCATCTCGATAATTGCCGTGTGGCTGTCGGCCAACCAGCCCCAGTGGGCTTCAACCGTGCCGGCCAGCGGAGCCAGCACCGTTTGGCTGCGCAATTCGCCGTTGCACGCGGCGAGTACCGACTCAACCGTGCCTTCACCACCGTCCGCCATGGGGCATTGCACCAACTGCGCATCCGGCCAGACCTCGGCCAAGCCTGCCGCAATGGCTTGGGCGACGCCTTCAGCGCTCAGGCTGTCCTTGAACGAGTCGGGGGCGATGATGATTTTCATGGGCTTTCTCCGGTTTTTATAACGCCCATGCTGCCAGTTGGCAGCGACAATGACGCCGGTCGGATGCACAAGTGCGGTTTGGCTTTGTTGTTCATTCCTACAAAGCCTGGGGCAAGAGTTGCACGCCGAGATAGAGGGCGAGCATGCCGTCGAGGGTCAGCGGATCGACGCCACTGAGTTCGGCGATACGCTCCATGCGATAGCGCAGGCTGTTGCGGTGGATGCCCAGGGCGTCGGCGCAGGCCTGGCTTTGCCCGTCGTGTTCGCACCAGCTGCGCAGGGTCGCCTGCAATTGGCCGTTGCTGTCCTTGGCCAGCACTTTGCGCAGGGGGTTGAGCAACTCGTCGAGGGCGTCATCGTTGCGATGGCGCCAGAGCATCACCGGCAGGCGAAAACGGTTGAGGGTGAGCAGGCGCGAGTGCGGCAGTACATCGCGGCCGTAGGCGAGCAAGTCGCCGACCCGACGGTAGCAACGGCGCAGGCCGGACAAGCCATCCGCCTGCCCGCCGACGGCGACACGCAGGATATTCCAGCCTGCGCCTTCGAGCTTTTCCAACAACCGTGGGTTGTCCACCTGCGCCGCCGCTGGCCGGCACCAGAGCAGGGAAAACTGCGCCGAGCTGACACACCAGCTGTCCGGGTAACGCGCGGTCAGCCAGGCACTCAGGGCTTCTGCCGATTGGCCCGGGCCCAGTTCAAACAGGTACGGCGTGCGCGCCAGCTGTGGCTTGAGCCCCAGTTGTTGGGCTTCGTCCACCAGGCGCGGGGAGTCGCCGCTTTCGGCCAGCAGCAACGCCAGCAGGTCATCGCAACGCTGGCGCCGCCATTGTTGTTCGACTTGCTGGTGACGGTGGCTGACGAGCATTTCAGCCGTCATGCGCACCAGTTCGGCGTAAGTACGCAGCCCTTCCGGTTCGCCGGTGATGCCCAGCACGCCGATCAGGCGTTGGTCGTGCAGCAGCGGCAGGTTGATGCCTGGTTGCACGCCCTTGAGGTGCTTGGCGGTCTGGCTGTCGATCTCCACCACGCGCCCATTGGCCAGCACCAATTGCGCGCCCTCGTGGCGGGTGTTGATGCGCTCCGGCTCGCCGCTGCCGAGAATCAGGCCCTGACTGTCCATGACATTGACGTTATAGGGCAGGATGGCCATGGTGCGATCGACAATATCCTGCGCCAAGTCATGATCGAGCTCGAACATGGGGCTAACTTCCTGAAAGGTGGTTGTTCACTGGCACAGCGCAAAGGATCCTTCGCTGTGCGTGGGCACAAAGACAGTACCCCGTCACGTCGCCGAGACTGTTTGGGCGATCAACGTTAACCTCGCATCGCAAAAAATCATAATAAAGAGAGACTGCCATGTCACAGAGCGCCACTGCCGCACTGGCCACCGATGACGATAAAAACGCCATCTACAAGCGCATCACCCTGCGCCTGATCCCCTTCATTTTTATCTGCTATCTGTTCAATTACCTCGACCGGGTAAACGTTGGCTTTGCCAAGTTGCAGATGCTTGATGCCTTGAAGTTCAGCGAAACCGTCTACGGCCTGGGAGCCGGGATCTTCTTTATCGGCTACGTGCTGTGTGGCGTGCCGAGCAACCTGGCGCTGACCAAGTTCGGCCCACGTCGCTGGATCGCGTTGATGATGATCGTGTGGGGGACGTTGTCCACGTGCCTGCTGTTCGTCACCACGCCCACACACTTCTACACCCTGCGCCTGTTTACCGGTGCCGCCGAAGCGGGCTTCTTCCCCGGTGTGGTGCTGTACCTCTCGCAGTGGTTCCCCACGTTCCGCCGTGGGCGGATCATGGCACTGTTCATGTCGGCGATCCCGGTGTCCGGCTTGCTGGGCAGCCCGTTCTCCGGCTGGATCCTCAACCACTTCGCCGCCGGCCAAGGTGGCCTCGCGGGCTGGCAGTGGATGTTCCTGTTGCAAGGCGTGCCGACGGTGATCCTTGGTGGTCTCGCCTACTTCCTGCTCAGCGATAGCTTCGCCAATGCCAAATGGCTCAAGCCCCACGAGCGTGCCGTGCTGGAAGCCGACCAGGCGACCGACCTGGCCAACAAACCGAAAACCACCACCGACTCCCTCGCCGAAGTGTTCAAGAACCCGGCGATCTGGGCCTTCGGTCTGATCTACTTCTGCATCCAGAGCGGCGTGTACGCGATCAACTTCTGGCTGCCGTCGATCATCAAGAACCTGGGCTTCAGCGATAACCTGGTGATCGGCTGGCTGAGTGCGATCCCGTATCTGCTGGCGGCGGTGTTCATGTTGCTGGTGGGCCGCTCTGCCGACTTGCGCAAGGAGCGGCGCTGGCACTTGGTGGTGCCGATGCTGATGGGCGCCGTGGGGCTGTTGATCGCGGTGAATTTCGCCACCACGCCGGCCATTGCCATTCTGGGCCTGACCATCGCGACGATGGGCGCCCTGACCGGCCTGCCGATGTTCTGGCCGGTACCCACCGCGATGCTGAGTGCCGGCGCGGCGGCCGGTGGCTTGGCGTTGATCAACTCGATGGGGCAGATGGCCGGGTTCCTCAGCCCGTATATCGTCGGGTTTGTGAAGGATGCCACGGGGTCTACGGATATTGCGTTGTACTTGCTGGCGGCGGTGATTGTGGCCGGTAGTGTGCTGGCCTTGCGGATGACCCGTACTTTGAAGGTATAACGCGGTCCATGTGGGAGCGGGCTTGCTCGCGAAAGCGGTCAATCAGTCAATATATTCGGTGACTGGCACACCGTCTTCGCGAGCAAGCCCGCTCCCACATAAGCCTCCTTTCACATGTTGGGTCGGTGTTTACAGCAGGCCGCCGCCGTCGATATCGATGACGGCACCTGTCATAAAGCCATTCTCCATGGCCAGCACATACCCCGCCGCCACTTCTTCTGCCTGCCCGACCCGCCCAACCGGCAACGCGCCGCCCGCCTTGGCGAACATCGCCAAACGCTGTTCCTCAGCCAACCCCGCATACGCCGGCGTGTCGATCACCCCCGGGCTGATCACATTGACTCGACGCGGCGCCAACTCCTTGGCCAATTGCTTGCCCAGTGCTTCGGTGGCGGCGTTGATGCCGACCTTGATGAACTGCCCCGGCACGAACTTGCGGCCCAGTTGCCCGGAGGTCAGGCTGATGCTGCCGTGCGCGTCGAGGTAAGGCAGCGCCAGTTGGATCGCCCGCAGCGCGCCCCAGAGTTTCACGTTGAAGTTGTCCTGGGCTTCGTCCAGGTCGGTCTCGGCCAGGGTTTTCGCGCGCACACTCGGGCCCGAGGTGTAGACCAAATGATCAAAGCGCCCGACGCTGTCGAACAGGCGTTGCAGCGAGGCGGCGTCGGTGACGTCCACCGGCTCGCTGCGCAGGCCGCTTTCGCCACCCGACGCCAGGCGCCGCCCGGCCAATACCACCTGTGCGCCACGGGCAGCGGAAGCCTTGGCCACGGCGGCACCAATGCCGCTGCTGCCGCCGATGACGATGACGGTTTTGCCGTTAAGGGAAGAAGTCATGGAGAAATGTCCTGGCTGGAAAAGTGAGCGTTTATCTTCCCAGCTTGGCAATCAGCGAAAAATCCCGGTAAAACGACAAGATCTTTAAAGGATTTTTACAAGTGAGCTCGATTCTCGACCTTGAAGTCTTCGTGCGTACCGCTGACACGGGCAGCTTGTCTGCCGCCGCCCGTGGGCTTGGCCTCACCCCGGCGGCGGCCAGCATTGCCTTGAAACGCCTGGAAACCCGCTTGGGCATGCGCCTGTTGGCCCGCTCCACCCGCAGCATGCGCCTGACCGAAGAAGGCCGGCGCTACCTCGACAGCGTGCGCGTCGCATTGGCGGCCTTGGCCGAAGGAGAACTGGCGCTCAAGCAGCAAAGCCAGGGCCTCAGCGGCTTGTTGCAACTGGCGGCGCCGTCGGATTTCGGACGCAATGTGCTGCTGGGCTGGCTGGATGCGTTCAAGGCCGAGCACCCGAACATCCGTCTGCAATTGCTGCTCAATGACAGCAACGCCGACCTGTTCCGGGAAACCGTGGACATTGCCCTGCGTTTTGGTGTGCCCCAGGACTCCAGCCTGGTGGCGCTGCCCATCGCCACCGAGCACTGCCGCGTCGCCTGCGCCAGCCCCGCTTACCTGGCAGGCCACGGTATGCCGCTTGAGCCCATGGACCTGGCCCGGCACAGCGCGCTGCGCTATATGCGCCAGGGCCAGGTGAGCAAGACCTGGCGCTTTCACCGGGGCACGCAGGTGCAGGAGGTCGAGGTGAGCGGGGATTTTCTCAGCGACGACGGTGAGGTCGTGCGCCGCTGGGCCTTGGCCGGCCACGGCATTGCCTACAAGGCCCGGCTCGATGTGGTCGGCGATATCGCTGCTGGCCGGTTGGTGCCGTTGTTCGTGGACTGGCAGGGCGAGCCGGCGCCCTTCAACCTGATGTGCCCCCATCGGCTACAGGTGTCGGAACGGGTGAAAGTGTTGCAGCGGTTTTTACAGGAGCGTTGCCAGGCCTTGCTGAGTGCATGAAGAAACCCGTGCAGGGCTTGTTCCAGAGCATTCGAGTCTGGTATTGCATGACTCACGTTTCACGACCAGGAGGAGTTATCCATGATTTATCGCACGTTGGGCCAGTCCGGGTTGAAAGTCAGCGCCTTGACCCTGGGCACCATGATGTTTGGCGAACAGACCAGCGCCGAGGACTCGCTACGCATCATCGACAAGGCCTGGGACCAGGGCATCAATTTTATCGACACGGCGGACGTCTACACCGGTGGGCGCTCCGAAGAACTGGTGGGCGAAGCCATTGCCCGCCATCGCCAGGATTGGGTGGTGGCGTCCAAGGTCGGCTTTGGCCCGGCGGACGGCCTGCCCAACCGCAGCGGCCTGAACCGCAAGCGTATCTTCAACGCGCTGGAAGCCAGCCTCACCCGCCTCGACACCGATTACCTGGACATCTACTACCTGCACCGCGAAGACCACGACACGCCGCTAGACGTCACGGTGTCGGCGATTGGCGATCTGATCCGCCAGGGCAAGATCCGTTATTGGGGGCTGTCCAACTACCGGGGTTGGCGCATCGCCGAAGTGATTCGCGTGGCCGAACGCCTGGGCGTGGACAAACCGGTGATCAGCCAGCCGTTGTACAACATCGTCAACCGCCAGGCCGAGGTCGAACAGATCACCGCAGCGGCAGCCTACGGTTTGGGTGTGGTGCCTTACAGCCCGTTGGCCAGGGGTGTGCTCAGCGGCAAATATGCGCCGGATGTCACGCCCGAACCCGGCAGTCGCGCCGCGCGCCAGGATAAACGCATCCTCGAAACCGAATGGCGCGTGGAGTCACTGCGCATTGCCCAGCAAATCCAGCAATACACCCAGGGGCGCGGCGTGGGGATTGTAGAGTTTGCGATTGCCTGGGTGCTGAACAACGCGGCGGTGAGTTCGGCGATTGTCGGGCCGCGCACCGAGGCGCAGTGGGATGCCTACACTGGCGCGCTGGATGTACAGATCACGGCTGAGGATGAAGCCTTCATTGATACGTTGGTCACGCCGGGGCATTCGTCCACACCGGGGTTCAACGATGTCAGCCATTTCGTCTCGGGCCGCATTGCCCGCCCATAACCTGATCCACTGTGGCTAGGGAGCTTGCTCCCTAGCCACAACAACCCTGTGCCCGACATCGCGGCGCGAGAAATTTTCCCGAAAAGCGCCCCAAAACAGCGCAACCCTCTCACGCCAAAAGCTCCATAATCCCCTCCTCTCTTGTATCAATCGGTTTTCGCGAGGACTGCGTGTCTAAAGGTGTGGTGTTATCGGTTTTGGCCTCGGTGTTGTTTGCCGTGATGTATTACTTCACGTCACTGCTGACGCCGTTGAGCGGCCTGGAAATTTTCGGCTGGCGCATGCTGCTGACGGTGCCGTGCATGACGGTGTTCATGATTGTCAGCGGCGAATGGCGACGGGTGTGGGAGCTGCTGCGGGTGCTGGCGGCCAAGCCGAAGTTGATCGCGGGCGTGCTGGTGTCTTCAGCCTTGCTGGGGGTGCAGTTGTGGTTGTTCATGTGGGCGCCGCTCAATGGTCGTAGCCTGGATGTGTCGGTGGGTTACTTCCTGTTGCCACTGACCATGGTGTTGACCGGTCGTTTGGTATGGGGTGAGCAACTGTCGCGCCTGCAACAACTGGCGGTGTTTTTTGCGGGCCTTGGGGTGCTGAACGAGTTGTACCAGGCCGGTGGTTTTTCGTGGGCAACGCTGGTGGTAATCATCGGCTACCCGGTTTATTTCGTGGTGCGCAAATTTCTCAAGACTGACCACCTGGGCGGGCTCTGGCTGGATATGGCGCTGATGCTGCCGGTGGCGTGGTGGTTTGTGCAAAGCGGCGAGCAGGGTTTTGCCGTGCTGGACACCCATCCGAAGCTTTACGCATTGATTCCCACGCTGGGGGTTATCAGTGCGTCCGCGTTGGTGAGCTACATCATTGCCAGCCGCTTGTTGGCGTTCAGTCTGTTCGGATTGCTCAGCTACGTTGAGCCGGTGTTATTGCTGGGCGTGGCGCTGTTGCTGGGCGAAGGCATCAAGGCGGGTGAGTGGCTGACCTATATCCCGATCTGGCTGGCGGTGATGGTGTTGGTGTATGAAGGGTTCAAGCACCTGGTACGTCAGCGCAAGGCGTGACGCACAGGCAATAAAAAGCCCGGCCGAGAAAAACTCGGCCGGGCTTTTTTACGCTCAGTCCGTGGTCAACACACCACGACGCACCTGGTCACGCTCGATGGACTCGAACAGCGCCTTGAAGTTGCCCTCGCCAAACCCGTCATCGCCCTTGCGTTGGATGAATTCGAAAAACACCGGGCCCATCAGGGTTTCCGAGAAGATCTGCAACAGCAGGCGCTTGTCACCTTCGATGGACGAACCGTCCAGCAAGATGCCGCGTGCCTGCAACTGGTCCACCGGCTCGCCGTGGTTGGGCAGGCGGCCTTCGAGCATTTCGTAGTAAGTGTCTGGCGGCGCGGTCATGAAGCGCATGCCGATCTTCTTCAGCGCGTCCCAGGTCTTGACCAGGTCTTCGGTGAGGAACGCCACGTGTTGGATGCCCTCCCCGTTGAACTGCATCAGGAACTCTTCGATCTGGCCCGCGCCCTTGGACGATTCTTCGTTGAGCGGGATGCGGATCATGCCATCCGGGGCGCTCATGGCCTTGGAGGTCAGGCCGGTGTATTCGCCCTTGATGTCGAAATAACGCGCTTCACGGAAGTTGAACAGTTTTTCGTAGAAGTTGGCCCAGTAGGCCATGCGGCCGCGATACACGTTGTGGGTCAGGTGGTCGATGACCTTGAGGCCGGCGCCTTGCGGGTTGCGGTCCACGCCTTCGATGAACACAAAGTCGATGTCATAGATCGAGCTGCCTTCGCCGAAACGGTCGATCAGGTACAGCGGCGCGCCGCCGATGCCCTTGATGGCAGGCAGGTTCAGTTCCATCGGCCCGGTTTCGATATGGATCGGCTGGGCGCCCAGCTCGAGCGCGCGGTTGTAGGCCTGTTGCGAGTCCTTGACGCGGAACGCCATGCCGCACACCGACGGGCCATGCTCGGCCGCAAAGTAGGAGGCGATGCTGTTGGGTTCGTTGTTGAGGATCAGGTTGATCTCGCCCTGGCGGAACAGGTGGACGTTCTTGGAACGGTGGGTCGCGACTTTGGTGAAGCCCATGATCTCGAAGATCGGCTCCAGGGTGCCCGGCGTCGGCGAGGCGAACTCGATGAATTCAAAGCCCATCAGGCCCATTGGGTTTTCGTATAGATCTGCCATGGTGGCACCTCATCATTCTTGTAATAAACACAGGGTCAATTGCGAGCAAGGATGAGGTCGGAGGGCGGCGCACAGGAAAGGCCTCGCACGCTGCGGGCGAGGAAGTCACCAAAGATGAGGGGGGAGCCCAGTAGCTTCATGGTTGCATCAGTCTCTGACGGCCGAGGCTTGCGTGAGCGCAAGTCCATATTCTTGTATGCGTAAATCGATTCTACACAGCGTAACCGTATTTGTCCGTACTCTTATCAAATCCCCTTAACCCTGGCCTGCGCAAGGGGTTTATTGCATAGGTAGATACCCAGCAGGATCACCGCACCGCCGCCGAGCATCGGCCAGGTCAACGGCTCGTCCAGCAACAACGCGCCACAGACCACTGCGGTCAGCGGGTTGAGGGCGATGAACACGCCGGCGCGAGTGGCGCCGATGCGACGCAGCCCATCGTAATAACCGATATACGCCAGGGCCGAGCCCAGCACCCCGAGGTACAGCAGGCTGAACACCTGGGGCGAATGAATTGCACTGAGCCCCGCCACAGTCAAGCGCCCCGTGGCCAGCGTGGTGACCACCAGCATCGCCGTGCCCAGCAGAATCGACCACGTCACCGTCTGCAACGGCCCCAGGCTGTGGTTCAACCCCCGTGAACACAGCGAGTACACGCCCCACCCCAGCACACAGCCAAAAATCAACAGATCGCCCCGCCAGGCCTGCGCGCTGCCTTGCAGCAGTTGCGGATTACGACTCACGATCACGGTCGCAGCGCCGCCCAGGCACAGGGCAATGCCGAACCCTTTGGCCCGGCTGAAACGCTCCTTGAACAACAGCCACGACGCCAGCCCGATCACGGCCGGGTTCAACGCGACAATCAGCGACGCCCGCGACGCATTGATGGACTGCAGGCCATAGAAAAAACACAGGTTGTAGACATAGATCCCGCAGAAGCCCAACAACGCCAACCGCAACCATTGCGTAGGGCTTGGGAAAACCAGTGGGATGCGCGCAAACGCCATGAACAATAACAACGCCAGGCTGGCCGCGACAAAGCGCAGGCTGGCCGCCAACAGCGGATCGACACTCGCGGCCAGGTAACGACCGGCGACAAAAGTGCCGCCCCAGATCATCGTCACGGCCGCGAGTTTCCAATAGGTGCGATGGTCTGCGGAAAAATTCATCAATCAATGCTCGGGTAGTAGAAGGACTGACATATCCTTCGACTAATACCCGATCATCGTAAAATGAGTAGTTACTCATGACCCTGACCCAACTTGAAATTTTTTCCCTGGTGGCCGAGCTGCAAGGTTTTACCAGTGCAGCCCACCGCCTGGGCATCGGCCAATCGGCGGTGTCCCACGCCATCAAGGCGCTGGAACAGGAATGGGGGGTGGAACTGTTCCGCCGTCACCAGTCCAAGGTAGAGCTCAGTGACATCGGCCAGCAACTGCTGCTGCGCGCCCGGGCCATACTCGGCCTGGCCAACACCCTGCAACAAGAGGCTGCCGATGCCCGCGGGATGAAACGCGGCACGCTGCGCATCGGCTCGTTCGGGCCCACGTCGTCCAATCGGTTGCTGCCGCCCGTCCTGGCGCGTTTTCGCCTGGCTTATCCAGGGATCGAGGTGCATATCGATGAGGGCCCGGATCGCCAGGTGATGCAGTGGCTGGACGAGCGGCGCATCGACGTTGGGTTTGTGGTGCTGGAACAGGAGCGTTTCGACACGTTCGCGCTGTTCGAGGATCAATTGGTGGCGCTGCTGCCTGCCGATCATTCGCTGGCATCTCGCCCGGCCATTGCTCTGGAAGCGTTGTGCGACGACCCATTTATCCTGACCGAGGCCGGCTCGGCGGAACTGGTAGCGCGGGTGTTCAACAGCGCACGGCTGGTGCCGAAAGTGCGTTTTCGCTGTGCTCAGTTGTTAAGTACCCTTGAAGCGGTGAGTCGGGGTGACGGTGTGAGCCTGGTGGCTGAAGGGTCATTGCCCCAAGTGGCGGACCCACGCTACGTGTCCCGCCCTCTGGCCCCGGCAATCGTCCGCCCCATCGGGCTAGCGGTATTGGACCGGCGCCAGTCATCACCGGCGACCCTGGCGTTTATCCAAGTGGCGCAGCGGGTTTATTCTGACGGAACCTACTGACCGAACGGCTAGGTAGGGCAAGCTAATTCTGGCCCGGCCAACTATCATCGAATCAAGCTGATGTGCCCTCCGGCGTTTTTTTCATACTGCAACAGGCCGTGCCCCCAATGCCCCTGACTCTCAACGGCCCGCGAAACCGCGCCAGTCGCTACCTGATCACGTCCCTCAGTGCCGTGTTGCCGATCGCCCTGGGCGTGGTGATCTTGTACTGGCAAGCCGAACGCAGCCTTCAACAAAGCACCGCGCAAACCGCCCATGAAGCCGTGCGCCAATTCGACCTGATGCTCGACAACACGGCGCTCGCCGCCCAGGCCCTGCTGCCGCTGGCGGGCCAGCCGTGTGACAGTGCTGCACAACTGGCGCTGCGCGAGCAGGTCACGCGCCGGCCGTTTGTGCGCGCAACGACCTTGTCCTGGCAGAAGAACATCTATTGCAGTTCACTGTTTGGTGACACATACGCGTCGAAGGTCAACCCGGACGACTACGTGGATGGCCGCCTGTGGCTGATGAATGGCAACCCGGTCACACCCGATACCGCATTGCTGGTTTATCGGCTGGTGGAGGGTGATAAAGCGGCGTTTGCCTCGATTGACGGCTACCACCTGACCAACGCCCTGCGCTTGATCAGCCGCTACGCGCAGTTGGTCTTGCAAGTCGGCCCGCACTGGTTGGGGGCTGATGGCAAGGTGCACGACACCGCCGTGCCGCAGTTTGCCGTAGCCCATCAGCACTTGGCGTCGACGCGCTATGACTACAGCGTGGAAGCCGGTATGCCGGCAGGCGAAGTGTGGCGTTATATGGAGGCTCGATACCCGGGTTTCTTCAGCCTGCTGGTGTTCTTCGGCATTCTGGCCGGCCTCCTCGCGCATTGGCTGCAAAAGCGCTCTTCGGCGCCGACACATGAACTGCAACGGGCATTGGCCGCGAACGAGTTCATTCCCTATTTCCAACCGGTCGTACGTGGCGACACCCGCGAATGGGCTGGCTGTGAAGTCTTGATGCGCTGGCAGCATCCGAAGGAAGGCCTGGTACGCCCTGATTTGTTTATTCCTTTGGCCGAGCATTCCGGCCTGATCGTCCCCATGACCCGCTCGTTGCTGCGCCAGACCGCTGCGCAACTGGCGCCCCATGCCGGGCGCTTTTGCCCGGAGTTCCACATCGGCGTGAACATCACCGCACGCCATTGCCAGGACTTGGACCTGGTGCAAGATTGCCGTGAGTTTCTCGCCGCCTTCGCGCCTGGCCAGGTCACGTTGGTGTTGGAGTTGACCGAACGCGAATTGATCACGCCGACCGATATCACCCGCCAGTTGTTCGATGCCCTGCACCAATTGGGGGTGTTGATCGCCATTGATGACTTCGGCACCGGCCATTCAAGCTTGGGTTACTTGCGCAACTTCAATGTCGATTACTTGAAAATCGACCAAAGCTTTGTCGCAATGATCGGTGTAGATGCACTCTCGCGGCATATTCTCGACAGCATCATAGAATTGTCTGGCAAGCTCGACCTGGGCATAGTCGCAGAAGGCGTGGAAACAGCGGAGCAATGCGAGTACCTGGCAGCACAAGGCGTGGATTTCCTACAGGGCTATCTGTTCGGTCGGCCGTTACCCTGCGATGAGTTCACCGAGTCCCTGGAGCGCCATTGAATAGCCACAGACTAACATCATGAAATAATCTTATTTAGACAAAGACGTTATTTACTCCCGAGGGATTAACTACTACAATTTTTTGTGCCAGTGCAAAACACGCAGAAAGGCCTCTTTTTGAGCCACCTTAAAGCTTTTGGCTTATAGCTTTGCCTGCAGTTGATATCAGCCAACTACATAATTGGAGTACAGATTTTGTCCAGACTCGCCGAATTTCGCGCCGCAGAAAAAGCCCTTCAAGAGCAGCTGGCCCAGCTGGAAACCCTGAAGAATGACGCTGGCCTGAAGAAAGAAATCGAATTTGAAGAAAAGCTTCAAGCGCTGATGAAAAGCTACGGCAAAAGCCTGCGTGACATCATCTCCATCCTCGACCCTAACCCAGGCAAGGCTGGTGCAGCTGTTGCCGCCGCCCCCAAACAGCGCCGCGCCCGTGTGGTCAAGGTTTACCACAACCCGCACACCGGTGAGCTGATCGAGACCAAGGGTGGCAACCACCGCGGCCTCAAAGCCTGGAAAGAACAGTACGGCGCCGCCACTGTAGATTCCTGGCTACGCGGCTGATCAGACCGCACTAACAAAGAGCCCCGCACATGCGGGGCTTTTTTTGCAGGTTCGATAACGAACTTAACTAACATTTCACTTTGTTCAAAATCGACCAAAGCAACGCCTTCAAAGTTTCAGGCTGTCGCGCACGGAAGTGACTTCATCCTTGCTGGTCTCGTAGGCTTGCGCCTGTCCTGCATAAGAAAAAACATACGCCTTTTCGATATCAACTGCGCCCACCAATGTTTGCGAAAGCACATGCCGTCCGTTCTCGGTAATCACGCAAGTAGTTTCCAGTGCGTCAAGGCGGCTCAATGTCGTTGGGTGCATTTTGCTACACACACTTTGATAGCCGCCTTGAGCGAACTCTTTCTGGATGGATTTGCGCATTTCCAGCAGCACGCCTTGAAGATTAACTTTGTGCCCGGCTTCAATGGGTGTAGCGGTCAACTCCATGACCATCAAAGTCGTGCCATTTTCATCGTTCTTGATCGCGCGTTGGCGTGATACCTCAGCGGGCTTTGCCGGTAACTCGCCGTCAGGCACCACTTCCTCAACCTGCCAGCCACTGGGCCAATGAATTTGCGGGTCGGCCGCCAGTACCCATGGACTTGCCAGCAGCACACACACAGCGCTCAACAACGGTTTACGAAATTCGATCATTGCGAAAAACACCCAAGGTTCCAGCACCAAAGTTTGAGCCCCGCCCCCATGGGCCGCAAGGCCGGCGTGACCTTTTTCATTTGGCGCACTGGCCAGGCCTTGCGTATCATGGCCCGGCTGCACGGATGCTTGCCGCAAGCCAAGGGACCGCTTTGCCCCATTTTTTTCTGGAGGGCCCATGAGCCTGCACGAACTGAACACTTTCCCGGGCGTCACCGCCCAACCGGACACCGCCACGTCGAACTTCGTGTTCAACCACACCATGTTGCGGGTCAAGGACATCACTAAATCGCTGGATTTCTACACCCGCGTCCTGGGTTTTTCCCTGGTTGAAAAGCGAGATTTCCCGGAAGCGGAATTCAGCCTGTACTTCCTGGCGCTGGTGGACAAGTCCCAGATCCCAGTCGATGCGGCCGAGCGCACGCAGTGGATGAAGTCGATCCCCGGCATCCTGGAGTTGACCCACAACCACGGCACCGAAAACGACGCTGACTTTGCCTACCACAACGGCAATACCGACCCGCGTGGTTTTGGCCATATCTGCATTTCCGTACCGGACATCGTTGCCGCCTGCGAGCGTTTCGAAGCCCTGGGCTGTGATTTCCAGAAGCGCCTGAGCGATGGCCGCATGAAGAGCCTGGCCTTCATCAAGGACCCGGATGCGTACTGGGTCGAGATTATCCAGCCAGCACCGCTGTAAAAGTCCCGCGCAATAAAAAAACCCCATGATCACTCATGGGGTTTTTCATTTCAGTCAGGCCACTTACGACGTGCGGATCAAGTGATCAAAAGCACTCAGGGAAGCCTTGGCGCCCTCGCCCACCGCAATCACGATCTGTTTGTACGGCACCGTGGTGACGTCACCGGCGGCGAACACGCCTGGCAGTGAAGTCTCGCCACGGGCATCGACAATGATCTCGCCGCGAGGCGACAGCTCGACAGTGCCTTTGAGCCAGTCAGTGTTTGGCAACAGACCGATCTGCACGAAGATGCCTTCCAGATCGACCGTCTTGAACTCGCCGCTGTCACGGTCCTTGTACGCCAGGCCAGTGACTTTCTGACCATCACCTTTGACTTCGCTGGTCAGCGCGCTGGTGATCACGTCGACGTTCGGCAGGCTGAACAGCTTGCGCTGCAACACCGCATCGGCGCGCAGCTTGCTGTCAAACTCCAGCAAGGTGACGTGGCTGACAATGCCGGCCAGGTCGATGGCCGCTTCAACGCCGGAGTTACCGCCGCCGATCACCGCCACGCGCTTGCCTTTGAACAACGGACCGTCGCAGTGCGGGCAGAAGCATACGCCCTTGGCCTTGTATTCCTGCTCGCCCGGCACGCCCATTTCACGCCAGCGCGCCCCGGTGGCCAGGATCACGGTCTTGGACTTGAGGGTCGCGCCGCTTTCGAAGCGAATTTCGTGCAACTCGCCAGGGTTCTTCGCCGGCACCAGAGCACTCGCGCGCTGCAGGTTCATGATGTCCACGTCGTACTGGCGCACGTGGGCCTCAAGGGCGCTGGCCAGTTTCGGCCCTTCGGTTTCCTGCACCGAGATGAAGTTCTCGATGGACATGGTGTCCAGCACCTGCCCGCCAAAACGCTCGGCGGCGACGCCAGTGCGGATACCTTTACGCGCTGCGTAGATAGCGGCTGCCGAACCGGCCGGGCCGCCACCGACCACGAGCACATCAAACGCGTCTTTGGCGCTGATTTTCTCGGCGGCTTTTTCGATGCCGCTGGTGTCGAGCTTGGCGAGGATTTCTTCCAGGCCCATACGGCCTTGGCCGAAGTTCACACCGTTGAGGTAGACGCTGGGTACCGCCATGACCTGGCGCTCATCCACTTCCGCTTGAAACAGCGCGCCGTCGATGGCGACGTGGCGGATATTCGGGTTGAGCACGGCCATCAGGTTCAGTGCCTGGACTACGTCCGGGCAGTTCTGGCAAGACAGCGAGAAGTACGTCTCGAAGCTGAACTCGCCTTTGAGGGCGCGGATCTGTTCAATCACTTCGACACTGGCCTTCGACGGGTGGCCACCGACTTGCAGCAGGGCCAACACCAGCGAAGTGAATTCATGGCCCATCGGGATGCCGGCAAAACGCAGGCTGATCTCGGCACCCGGGCGGTTGATGGAGAACGATGGCTTGCGCGCATCATTGCCATCGGTTTTCAGGGTAATCAGCGTGGTGAGGCTGACAACGTCCTGCAAAAGAGCAAGCATTTCCTGGGATTTCGCACCGTCGTCGAGGGAGGCGACGATCTCGATCGGCTGGGTGACCCGTTCCAGGTATGACTTCAACTGAGCTTTAAGATTGGCGTCCAACATACGGGCGATTCCTTTTAATTCGGTAAAAAAAACGCCCGAGCGAATATCGCCCGAGCGTTTTTGAGGGCGGATGCAGCTTACTTAAGGTGCGGTGTATTCCGCCCTGAGGTGCTTCACAGACTTAGATCTTGCCAACCAGGTCCAGCGACGGAGCCAGGGTAGCCTCACCTTCTTTCCACTTGGCTGGGCACACTTCGCCTGGGTGGGCAGCAACGTACTGAGCGGCTTTGATTTTGCGCAGCAGCTCGGAAGCGTCACGACCAACACCGCCGTCGTTCAGTTCAACGATCTTGATCTGACCTTCTGGGTTGATCACGAAAGTACCGCGATCTGCCAGGCCAGCTTCTTCGATCAGTACGTCGAAGTTGCGGGAGATGGTCAGGGTTGGGTCGCCGATCATGGTGTACTGGATTTTGCCGATGGCTGGTGAGGTGTTGTGCCAGGCAGCGTGAGCAAAATGGGTGTCGGTGGATACGCTGTAAATCTCGACGCCCAGTTTCTGGAATTCGGCGTAGTTGTCGGCCAGGTCTTCCAGCTCGGTTGGGCAAACGAAGGTGAAGTCGGCTGGGTAGAAGAACACCACGGACCACTTGCCTTTCAGGTCAGCGTCAGACACATCTACGAAGTTGCCGTTTTTGTAGGCGGTAGCTTTGAACGGTTTTACTTGGCTGTTGATGATAGGCATCGTTGATTCTCCGTCAGGTTTTGTAGAAGGGCTTAACAAGTTGATGGGGTGAATCCTACCCACTCTCTACGCCGATGGCTCATTGGCAAACCTGATGCTCGCGATTGGCTTTCTCTATCAGGTGACTGTATTAATAGAAGAAATCTTAAAGCAGCGGCTGCGTCGCCAAGGTCATGCCGAGAAAGGGCGTCGCTTCAACATAGCGCATGGCCGATTTCATGTCGCTCCAGCCGACGTAACTCATCAGCGACTTGAGATCCCAACCGCTGCGATGGGCCCAGGTTGCAAAGCCCCGGCGCAATGAGTGGCTGGTGTAGAGGTCGGCGGCGATACCTGCGCGCTCCAGCGCCTGGCGCAACAGCGGGATCACGCTGTTGGGGTGCAGCCCCTCCTCCCCCAGGTTGCCCCAGCGATCAATCCCACGAAACACCGGACCACGCACCAACGCCGAGGCACTGAGCCATTCGCTATAGGCCTGCACTGGACACAGGCGCAGCAGCGCGGGGGTTTGGTAGGTCTTGCCGAGATTGTCGCGGTCGCTTTTGCTGCGCGGCAAATACAGACTGATGCCGGCGCCGGGGGTGGCTTGCACATGCTCGATTTCGAGGCGGCACAACTCATCGCTGCGAAAGCCGCGCCAGAATCCCAGCAAGATCAACGCAGTGTCGCGCTTTGCACGCAGCAAGCGCGGTTGGTCGTGGGCTTGGGCGGCTGCTTGCGCCTCAACTGCCAACGAAGCCACCACCTGCTCCAGATGCTTGAGTTGCAATGGCTCGGCCTGCTTCTCCTGTGCCGGGTGCACGGCACGTATCCCTTTGTGCACCTTGCGCACCACCGGCGCTTTCGTCGGGTCGGGAAAGCCTTGGCTGGTGTGCCACTGCGCCAACGCCGAGAGCCGCAGCTTCAAGGTGTTGACGGCCAGCACGCCCGCATGGGCCACCAGGTAACGCGCCACGCTGTCGCTGGTGGCCGGCAGGAAGCCGCCCCAGCTCACTTCGAAATGTTCGATGGCCGCGCGGTAGCTGCGCCGCGTGTTGTCGCGGGTAGCGGCATTGAGATAACGGTCCAGATCGCTCATGGGAGGCCTATTCGTACTGCTTGCGGGTGTTCACGCGGTTAAAACGTCTATCACACGGGATAATACGCCAATATCCCATCTGTTAAATCATGAATTTAAACGAGTTTTTATTCGTGATAGAGTATGTATCTACATACTACGTACCACAGTACTAAATCGACGGAGACCCCATGGCACGTGGCGGCATAAACAAAGCAGTCGTTCAAACGGCACGCCTGGCGATCCTCGCCCGCGGCGAGAACCCGAGCATTGATGCTGTACGCATCGAAATGGGCAATACGGGCTCGAAAACTACGATTCACCGCTACTTGAAGGAGCTGGACGACAGCGAATCGCGCCTCACCATCACCCAGGCACCGCTCGACGACGAGCTGGGCGAGTTGGTAGCGCGACTGGCGCAACGCCTGAAAGAGAAAGCCCAGGAGCCCATCGATCAGGCCCTGGCACAATTCGAACAACAGAAAACCGCCCTGCTCGCCCAGATCGAAACCCTGGAAGCGGCCCACGGCCAGCTCAAGCAGCAATTTGATATCCAGGCCGCCGCCCTGGCCGAAGAAAGCGCTGCCTTGCAAACCACCAGCACCAGCCTGCAGACCGAGCAAACCCGTAACGCCGGCCTCAGCCAGGCCTGCAGCGATTACGAGCTGCGCATCAATGACAAGGACGAACAGATCCGCTCACTGGAAGACAAACACCTGCACGCCCGCGACGCCCTGGAGCATTACCGCACGGCCATCAAGGAACAGCGCGAGCAGGAACAGCGCCGCCATGAGGGCCAACTGCAACAGGTGCAGGCGGAGCTACGCCAGGCCCAGCAGAGCGCCATGGTGCGCCAGGATGAAATCACCCAGCTGCACCGCGATAACGAACGACTGCTGATCGAGCACCGCGTGACCACCAAGGAGTTGACGAGCGTGCAGGAGCAGGCCCGCAAGGACCAGGCGCAGCAGGTCAAGTTGAACGAACAGGTGAACCAGATAGACGGCGAACGCAGCCTGCTTCAGGAGCGCTTGCGCGTGGCCGTGCTGGAGTGCCAGTCACGCCAGGAAGCGCTGGCCGAACACCAACAGGTGAACAAGACGCTGGAACTGGACCTGATCAAGGCCCAGGCCAGCATCGAGGCATTGCGCCTGGCCGCCGTCATTGCAACGGCACCAGAGGCAACGCCAGACGCCTGATCAGCCCGCCACAGGCGTGCGCATGGTGACGAACTCTTCCGCCGCCGTAGGATGCACGCCGATGGTTTCATCGAAATGCCGCTTGGTCGCGCCCGCCTTGAGCGCGATCGCCAAGCCCTGGACGATTTCACCGGCGTCGGGGCCGACCATGTGGCAACCCAACACCTTGTCGGTGTCGGCATCCACCACCAGCTTCATCAGGGTTTTTTCCTGGCACTCGGTCAGGGTCAGCTTCATCGGCCGAAAGCGGCTTTCGAAGATCTGCACGGTGTGCCCCTTCTCCTTCGCCTCTTCTTCCGTCAGCCCCACGGTACCGATATTCGGCAGACTGAATACCGCCGTCGGAATCATCGCGTAATCCACCGGGCGATACTGCTCAGGCTTGAACAAGCGGCGCGCCACCGCCATGCCTTCGGCCAGGGCAACCGGCGTCAGTTGTACACGACCGATCACATCACCAATGGCGAGGATCGACGACTCGGCCGTCTGGTACAGGTCGTCCACTTCGACAAAACCACGCTTATCGAGTTTGACCCCAGTGCTTTCCAGGCCCAGGTTGTCCAGCATCGGGCGCCGGCCAGTGGCGTAGAACACGCAATCCGCCTCCAGCACGCGACCGTCTTTCAAGGTGGCTTGCAGGCTGCCATCGGCCTGCTTGTCGATGCGTTCGATATCGGCATTGAACTGCAAATCCAGGCCGCGCTTGGTCAGCTCTTCCTTGAGATGGGTGCGCACCGCGCCATCGAAGCCGCGCAGGAACAGGTCACCGCGGTACAGCAGCGACGTGTTCGCCCCCAGGCCATGGAAAATCCCTGCGAACTCAACGGCAATGTAGCCGCCGCCCACTACCAGCACGCGCTTGGGCAGCTCCTTGAGGAAAAACGCCTCGTTGGAACCGATCGCATGCTCGCGCCCCGGAATGTCGGGGATCTGCGGCCAGCCGCCCGTGGCGATCAGGATATGTTTGGCGCTGAAGCGCTCGCCATTGATCTCGACCTCGTGCGGGCCAGTCATACTCGCATGCCCTTCGTGCAGGGTCACACCACTGTTGACCAGCAGGTTGCGATAAATGCCGTTGAGGCGATTGATCTCACGGTCCTTGTTGGCGATCAGGGTCGCCCAATCAAAGTTCGCCTCCCCCTGCGACCAGCCAAAACCGCTGGCTTGCTCGAAGTCCTCGGCAAAGTGCGCACCGTACACCAACAGTTTTTTCGGCACGCAGCCGACGTTTACGCAGGTGCCACCCAGGTAGCGGCTTTCAGCCACAGCCACCTTGGCGCCAAACCCTGCAGCAAAACGCGCTGCGCGAACACCGCCGGAACCGGCGCCAATTACATACAAGTCAAAATCGTAGGCCATTTCACTCTCCTCGGCAGGACATCAGCATACCGACTTACGGGGTACTGAAAAACGAAAAAGCCACCCGAAGGTGGCTTTCGCTTAAAACCGGTTTGGCAACCGTGAATCAGTAAGCCTTGCCAGTCTTGTAGAAGTGCTCGTAGCAGAAGTTGGTGGCTTCGATGTAGCCTTCAGCGCCACCGCAGTCGAAACGACGGCCTTTGAACTTGTAGGCAATCACGCAACCGTCTTTGGCCTGCTTGAGCAAGGCGTCGGTGATCTGGATCTCGCCGCCCTTGCCTGGCTCGGTTTCTTCGATCAGCTTGAAGATATCCGGGGTCAGGATGTAACGGCCGATGATCGCAAGGTTCGACGGAGCATCTTCAGGCGCTGGTTTTTCAACCATGTCACGTACGCGGATCAGGCCATCACCAATGTCGTCGCCGGCAATTACGCCGTACTTGTTGGTTTCCTGAGGATCAACCTCTTGCACAGCAACGATGGTGCAGCGGTATTTCTGGTACAGCTTGACCATCTGGGTCAGCACGCCGTCACCTTCCAGGTTGACGCACAGGTCGTCCGCCAGGACCACGGCGAACGGCTCGTCACCGATCAGCGGGCGGCCGGTCAGGATCGCGTGGCCAAGGCCTTTCATCTGGGTCTGACGGGTGTAGGAGAACGAGCACTCGTCGAGCAGCTTGCGGATACCAACCAGGTATTTTTCCTTGTCGGTGCCCTTGATCTGGTTTTCCAGCTCGTAGCTGATGTCGAAGTGGTCTTCCAGGGCGCGCTTACCGCGACCGGTCACGATGGAGATTTCGTTCAGGCCGGCATCCAGTGCCTCTTCGACGCCGTACTGAATCAGTGGCTTGTTCACCACCGGCAGCATCTCTTTAGGCATGGCTTTGGTCGCTGGCAGGAAGCGAGTGCCGTAACCGGCTGCTGGGAACAAGCATTTCTTGATCATATAAGTCCTTACAAAGGGCTGTGCGTACGGAATTCGGCGCAGTCTAATCAGGCCGCAGTCACCTTACAATGGGTCCTGCTGGCGTTGCGATGTCAACATAGAGAAAAAATGTCGGTGTAAGTTCCGCTTATCTTACAGACAGCGTCATCACCGGCAGGGCGAAAAAAGGCTGCCCCTCACTGTTTTAAAGGGCTGCAACCTTTTTAGCACGCTTTTCGCGGTTGTACATTGGATTGGAATAACTTGCGCAGGGCCGCGACATTTGGCGCTATCATGACAGCCTTGAACCCGACCACGAGATGCTCAATAGATGTCAGAACCAAAAGGCGTAAACGGCTACCTGATCACCAAGCGTGCGGACGGTTGGCACCTGATCAACTTCCACGGCGACAGCGTCGCAGGGGCTTTTGCGACCGAAAGCCAAGCGGCCGCGGTGGCTGAAGTGTTTGTGGATGAAGCCGGGCACGCGTCGAGCAAGCGTCCCAAAGGCAAGTAAGCCTCGGCACCTTGCGCAAAGGCCCCGGTTTACGGGGCTTTTTTGTGTTTGCCTGTACCTTGATGGCAGTTCGCTATAATCTTGCGCAGACGCTCAACCAGCGTCTCGACGCGCCCTCCAACACCCTCTACGACGACCTACCCATGAACAAGATTCTGGCACTGACTGCGGTACTGGCGCTTGCCGGGTGCACCACCACTTCTGACGTCTACCTGAAAAACGGCGAGCAAGGCCTGACCGTCGATTGCTCGGGCGAGGCCAACTCGTGGGCCAGCTGCTACGAGAAAGCCGATGCTTCCTGCGCGGGCACCGGTTACCGCATCGTCGGCACCGAGGGCACGCCGGCCCTGAGCGAGGGCGACAAGACCCTGGGCAAGGACGTCGGCAACTACAAAAGCCGCAGCGTGGTGGTGGTGTGCAAGTAACCCTTCGGGTTACAGGTGGACCTCAGCGAACTTGATACCCAGCCCGCGCAGGGTCTCGGTCAACGCATCAAGGCTGGCGAAGGATTCGACCTCATCCTGATCGTCCACCAGGAAAAAGCTGCGCCCACCGCTTTTCTTGAAAAAGACGATCCATTCGCCGAGGTCGGCAGGATTCTGGATCACATGGGTGGCCGAGATCTGGCCCTCGGCATGGCGCGCTTTGACGTGTTCACGTTTCATATCTGATATTCCGCAACGGCATCAGCCGGAAATGCAATCTTCCCCAGCCTTTTTCACATCACCCGGACGGATCGGCACATTGGACATGCTCTCATAGAGCTTGATGCTGCTGCCGCTGGAGCGATCTTCAATCTCGAAAATGGCCGAGGGGTCCGCGGAAAATTTCTGCGGGACAATCACCTGCACACCGTCTTTATGTGGCTCGATCTGCGGCGGGCGGCGTGTAGACGACAGCTTACGCACGACACAGGCAGCATATTCCTGCGGCTTCTTGCCAGAAATGACGGCCAGCGTGGGAGGGGTCTGCTTGATATCGGCAACCGAGGCACACCCACCTAGCGCCACGGCCAGAACCAACACACTCCACTTCATACAAAACCTCCGATAAAGACCCTACGACAGCGGGGATGGTAAATTTCTCCCGCCAACGTAGGATTTATCTCTGATAACTCGGTAAATAACTGTTTTAAATTGTCGATGTCATCGACAACGGCACGATAATAAAAGCGCTGGGGCTGATAAACTCCATCTTAACCTACGTATCGTTCTGATTTTTCAGAAAAAGCCCTTCTGGAGACACCCCATGAAATTCATCCACCAGCGCGAGCACCTCAACGAGGGGGACATTGTCGTCATCGAGTGCTCGCAGACTTGCAATATTCGCCTGATGAGCGATGCGAATTTTCGAAGCTTTAAAAATGGCGGCCGCCACACCTACCACGGCGGCGCATTCGACAAGTTTCCCGCCAAGATCACCGCACCAAGCACCGGTTTTTGGAACATCACCCTGGATGTGGTCACCCGCCGCGCGATCAGCGTGACGCGCAAACCCGCACTGTCCCACAAGATTCGTATCGTTCGTCGCACCAGCACCAAGCTGAGCTGATTCGGACTCGCCACAGGAAAGAAACAGTGACTACCACCAAATACGTGATCAAGTACAAGCTCAACGGCGAGCGCCGCTTCGAGTTCGCCCAACTGCACAGCAACAGCGTGGAGGAAGCCAAGCAAGCTCTGGCGAAAATCCATGATGCCAGTGATGAAATCACCGACATCACTGTGAGCAAGGCCCTGTAAACCCATGCCCGCCCCCACCGCCGACCTGTTCCCCGATGACGCCCTGCAACAACCCGCAGGGCGTGAACAAATCGGCGACGAGTCCCACGTGCTAAGGGGTTATGCCCTGCCCTGGATCGAACGTCTTCTGCCATCGCTGCGCCAGGTGCTGGCGCAATCCCCGTTTCGGCAGATGGTCACCCCAGGCGGTTTTACAATGTCGGCGGCGTTGAGCAGCTGCGGTGAATTGGGTTGGACCACCGACGCCCACGGCTACCGCTACTCCCCACTGGACCCGCGCAGCCAACGGCCTTGGCCGGCGATGCCTGACGTGTTGCGCCAATTGGCTGTGCAGGCAGCGGCAGATGCCGGTTTCATCGGGTTCGCCCCCGACGCCTGCCTGATCAACCGCTACGTGCCCGGCGCAAAAATGTCCCTGCATCAGGACAAGAACGAACGCCGCTACGACGCACCGGTGGTGTCGGTGTCCCTCGGCTTGCCGGCGATCTTTCTGTTTGGTGGCCACGCGCGCAGTGATCGGGCGCAAAAAGTTTCGCTGTTCCATGGCGACGTCGTGGTCTGGGGCGGCATCGATCGCCTGCGCTTTCACGGTGTGATGCCAATCCAGGAAGGCCTGCACCCGGTCATGGGCCCGCAGCGCATCAACCTGACGTTTCGCACCGCCGGCTGATTTGACCGCAAGCTTCGGGGTGCCAGTCCACCGCGGCACGGTTAATCTGCGCAAGACCCGTCAAGAGTGCCGCCCATGAACACCGAACAAGATCCACGCTGGGCCGCCATCGTCGCCCGCGACCCCAAGGCCGATGAATTATTCGTCTATGGCGTAAAAACCACCGGCGTGTATTGCCGCCCCAGCAGCGCCTCGCGGTTGCCACGCCCGGAAAATATCCAGTTCTTCGACACGCCGGCACAAGCCGAGGCCGCCGGTTACCGCGCAAGCAAACGTGCAAGCGGTGACCAGACCCAATTGGCAGCCCATCACACGCAACTGGTCGCCGAGGCGTGTCGCCATATCGAGCAGGCCGACACCCCGCCCAGCCTCAACACCCTCGCCTTGCACGCGGGGCTCAGCCCTTTCCACTTTCACCGAGTGTTCAAAGCCGTCACCGGGCTGACCCCCAAGGGCTACGCCAGCGCCCAGCGCACCCGTAAAGTGCGTGAAGGGCTCAAGGGCCAGCATTCGGTCACCGATGCGCTGTATGACGCGGGCTTCAACTCCAACAGCCGCTTTTATGAATCGGCCGATCAATTGCTCGGCATGAAACCCAGTGACTACAAGGCCGGTGGCACCAACTGCGAGATCCTGTTCGCGGTGGGCCAGTGTTCGTTGGGGGCGATTCTGGTGGCGCAAAGCAGCCTTGGCGTGTGCGCCATTTTGCTGGGGGATGACCCTGACACGTTGGTACGCGACCTCCAGGACCAGTTCCCCAAGGCCGACCTGGTGGGCGCCGACCGCCGCTTCGAACAAACGGTCGCGCACGTCGTGGGTTTTATCGAGGCGCCCGCCCTCGGCCTGGATTTGCCACTGGACCTGCGCGGCACCGCCTTTCAGCAACGGGTGTGGCAAGCCCTGCGCGACATCCCCTTGGGCAGCACCGCCAGTTATGCGCAGATTGCCGCGCGTATCGGCGCACCCAAATCGTTCCGTGCAGTGGCCCAGGCGTGTGGGGCCAACTGCCTGGCAGTGGCCATCCCTTGCCACCGCGTGGTACGCAGTAATGGCGAGCTGTCGGGCTACCGTTGGGGGGTGGAGCGCAAGCGGCGCTTATTGGCTCGCGAAACTGACAGCTGACCCGCACGAAAATGCGCCCGCATCCAGTGAATAAAACAGAGTGGCCGGCGGCCAAGGGCCCTGCTAAAACAGCGAAAAATCTTACTAACGCTGGAGACGCATCCCATGAGCACCTGGCCAGACACCCGCCTTATTGATTTGCTGGGCATCGACACGCCCATCATCCAGGCCCCCATGGCGGTCGGCACGACCACGGCCATGGTCATCGCCGCCAATACCGCCGGCGCCCTGGGTTCGCTGCCGGCGGCGGCGCTCAGCCTCGCACAACTGCGTGAAGCGCTCAGCACGATTCGCCAGGCCAGCACGCGGCCCATCAACGTAAATTTCTTCTGCCACCAGCCGCCTGAGCCCGATGCAGCACGCGATCAGCACTGGAAAGAATTACTCAAACCCTACTACCTCGAACTAGGCGCGGATTTTGACGCACCGACGCCCATTTCCAATCGCGAACCGTTCAACGACGCCGCCTGCCAAGTGGTCGAAGAATTCCGTCCTGAGGTGGTCAGCTTTCACTTTGGCCTGCCGGAAAAAGCCTTGCTGGATCGGGTAAAAGCCACCGGGGCCAAGGTACTGTCCTCGGCCACCACCGTGGAGGAAGCCATCTGGCTGGAACAACGCGGCTGTGACGCAATCATCGCCATGGGCAGTGAAGCCGGGGGCCATCGTGGCCTGTTCCTTACCGACGACCTCAACACCCAGATCGGTTTGTTCGCCCTGCTGCCGCAAATCGTCGACGCCGTCAGCGTGCCGGTGATCGCCGCCGGTGGCATCGGTGATGCGCGGGGGATTGTCGCGGCCTTTGCCCTGGGCGCCTCGGCAGTGCAGATCGGCACTGCCTACCTGTTCACCCCGGAAGCGAATGTCACGCCGTCCCATCACCACGCCTTGCGCCATGCCCAGGCCAGTGAAACCGCGTTGACCAACCTGTTCACCGGCCGCCCGGCGCGGGGCATTGTCAATCGGGTCATGCGTGAGTTGGGCGCGATCAACCCGGCAGCGCCGGCATTTCCTACCTCCGGCGGCGCGCTGATACCGCTCAAGGCCAAGGACGAAGCGGGTTTCAGCAACCTGTGGTCGGGCCAGGCGTTGCGCCTGGGCAAAGACATTTCCACCTATGACCTGACCCGTGAATTGGCCGAACAGGCGCTGGCCAAACTCACGAAAAACTGACACCTGGGGCAACTTGGCACTGTACCGGCAATGGCTAACCGCTATATATTCCCGTAAATAGCGGTAACACCTTCTACCTATAACAAGCCGTACATCCACTAGGAGCTGCTCCATGAAGATTCGTGTTTCACGCCTGGCCGCGCTGGTCGCCGCCCTTGCCTTCGGTTCGGCCCACGCCGATGAAGTGCAAGTCGCTGTCGCGGCCAACTTCACTGCACCGATCCAGGCGATTGCCGCCGACTTCGAAAAAGACACCGGTCACAAACTGGTCGCCGCCTACGGTGCCACCGGTCAGTTCTATACGCAGATCAAGAACGGTGCGCCGTTCGAAGTGTTCCTTGCCGCCGATGACACCACCCCGCAAAAACTGGAAAGCGAAGGCGACACCGTCAAAGGCTCGCGCTTCACTTACGCGGTAGGCACCCTGGCGCTGTGGTCGGCGAAAGAAGGTTATGTCGATGCCAAGGGCGAGGTCTTGAAGAAGAACGACTTCAAACACCTGTCCATCGCCAACCCGAAAGCCGCGCCCTACGGCCTGGCCGCCACCCAAGTGCTGGCGCGGGAAGGCCTGACCGACAAGGTCAAGGACAAGCTGGTTGAAGGCCAGAACATCACCCAGGCCTATCAATTCGTGTCCACCGGCAACGCCGAGTTGGGCTTCGTGGCCTTGTCGCAGATCTATAAAGACGGCAAAGTCACCAGCGGTTCGGCGTGGATCGTCCCGTCGTCCATGCATGACCCGATCAAACAGGACGCGGTGATCCTCAACAAGGGCAAGGACAGCGCGGCTGCCAAGGCCCTGGTTGAATACCTCAAAGGGCCAAAAGCCGCGGCCGTTATCAAGTCCTACGGTTACGAGCTCTAAATGCCGCTATCGAGTGCCGATTTTTCCGCTATCTGGTTGACCATCAAGCTGGCGTCACTGACCACCGTGATCCTGCTGGTCATCGGCACTCCGATTGCCCTGTGGCTGTCACGCACCCGTTCGTGGTGGCGCGGCCCCATCGGCGCAGTCGTCGCCTTGCCGTTGGTGTTGCCACCGACGGTGATCGGTTTCTACCTGCTGTTGACCATGGGCCCCAATGGCTACTTCGGCCAGTTCACCCAATGGCTGGGCATGGGCACCCTCACCTTCAGCTTCGCCGGGCTGGTGATCGGCTCGGTGATCTATTCCATGCCGTTTGTGGTGCAGCCGTTGCAAAACGCCTTCTCCGCCATCGGCACGCGCCCCCTGGAAGTGGCGGCAACGTTGCGCGCCAATCCCTGGGACACGTTTTTCACGGTGATCCTGCCCCTCGCCCGCCCGGGGTTTATCACCGCGTCGATTCTCGGGTTCGCTCACACCGTCGGCGAATTTGGCGTGGTGTTGATGATCGGCGGCAATATCCCGGACAAGACCCGCGTGGTCTCGGTGCAGATCTACGACCACGTCGAAGCCATGGAATATGCCCAGGCCCATTGGCTGGCAGGCTCTATGGTGGTGTTCGCCTTCCTCGTGTTGCTGGCGCTCTACTCCAGCCGTAAGACCAAGATGGGTTGGAGCTGATCGCGATGATTGATGTACGCCTGCAACTGAACTACTCGGGATTTGCCCTCGACGTGGATCTGCAACTGCCGGGGCGCGGAGTCACCGCGTTGTACGGCCACTCCGGCTCCGGCAAAACCACCTGCTTGCGCTGCATCGCCGGGCTGGAGCGCGCTGAGCAAGGCTTTGTGCAGATCAACAATGAAGTCTGGCAAGACAGCGCCAAGGGCCTGTTCGTGCCGCCGCACAAGCGTGCGTTGGGTTATGTGTTTCAAGAGGCGAGCCTGTTTCCTCATCTGTCGGTGCGCGCCAACCTGGAGTTCGGCCTCAAGCGCATTGCCCGCCAGCAGCGCCGCGTGGACATGGCCCAGGCCACCGAACTGCTGGGGATTGGCCACCTGCTCGACCGCCACCCGCAACACTTGTCCGGCGGTGAGCGCCAACGTATCGGCATCGCCCGCGCACTGCTCACCAGTCCGCAGTTGTTGTTGATGGATGAACCGCTGGCGGCCCTCGACAGCAAGCGCAAGGGCGAGATCCTGCCGTACCTCGAACGCCTGCACGATGAACTGGACATCCCCGTGCTGTACGTCAGCCATGCCCAGGATGAAGTGGCGCGCCTGGCCGATCACATCGTTTTGCTCAATGACGGCAAGGCCCTCGCCAGCGGCCCCATCGGCGAAACCCTGGCGCGGCTCGACCTGCCGATGGCCTCCGGTGACGACGCCGGTGTGGTGATCAATGGCACGGTCAGCGCCTACGACGAACACTATCAACTGCTGACCCTGCAACTGCCCGCCAGTGCCTTGCACATGCGCGTGGCCCATGCGCCGCTGGCGCTGGGCAAAGCGCTGCGGATCAAGGTGCAGGCACGCGACGTGAGCCTCAGCCTGCAGGCGGAGGAACACAGCAGCATTCTCAATCGCTTGCCGGTGACGGTTACCCAGGAGTTGGGTGCCGACAACAATGCCCACGTCCTCGTGCGCCTGGATGCGGCCGGGACGCCGCTGCTGGCGCGTATCACACGGTTCTCCCGCGATCAGTTGCAACTGCATCCCGGCCAGACGCTGTGGGCACAGATCAAGGCGGTGGCCGTACTCGCCTAAACAAGCTTTTTGGCACGACGGCGCTGGGCTGCGGTCAATCAGGCATACCGGCCTGATTGTTGCCAAGGAACCTTCGCCATGCCAGACGCCACGCTGCCCCGCGACCTGCACTACGTTGACGACACCCAGCCCGGCATTCGCCGCAAGACCCTGCGTGGCCAATTCCAGTACTTCGACGCCAGGGGTGTGCGAATCAAGGACGCGGCTGAAATCCAGCGCCTGAACGCCCTCGCCGTGCCGCCTGCGTACACCGACGTGTGGATCTGCGCCGACCCGCGCGGCCATCTGCAAGCCACCGGCCGCGATGCCCGTGGGCGCAAGCAGTACCGCTATCACCCGCGCTGGCGTGAGGTTCGCGACAGTGACAAGTACTCGCGTCTCCAGGCGTTTGGCGAAGCGCTGCCAAAACTGCGCAAGCAACTCGAAGCACAGATCGCCGAGCCTGGTTTTACCCGGGAAAAGGTCTTGGCCACGGTAGTGATGTTGCTCGACGCCACCCTGATCCGCGTCGGCAACAGCCAGTACGCGCGTGAAAACAAGTCCTATGGGCTGACCACCCTGCGAAACCGGCATGTCGACATCAAGGGCAGCGAGATCCAGTTCCAGTTTCGCGGCAAGAGTGGCGTGGAGCACCAGGTCAGCGTACGGGACCGGCGCCTGGCGACGGTGGTCAAGCGTTGCCTGGAGCTGCCGGGACAAGACCTGTTCCAATACCTCGACGCAGACGGTGAACGGCACACGGTCAGTTCCCATGACGTCAACGCCTACCTGCACAGCCTCACCGGCGCCGACTTCACCGCCAAGGACTACCGCACCTGGGCCGGTACAGCCTTGGCGCTGGCGGTACTGCGCGAACTGCAATGGCAGCCCGAATCCGACGCCAAGCGCCATGTGGTGGCAACGGTCAAGGACGTCGCCAAGCAACTGGGCAATACCCCGGCGGTGTGCCGCAAGTGTTACATCCACCCGGCAGTGCTGGAGCATTTCAGCCTGGGGGAACTGTCCAAATTGCCCAAGCCGCGAGTGCGCAAGGGGCTCAAGGCGGAAGAAGTGGCGCTGGCGATGTTTCTGGAAAAGTTGGCAGCGGGCTTGCCGAAAGCCGCCAAGCAGGGTTAGCCTTTGCGTCCCTTCTGAGTATCGGGACGACCGCCGACGTGAATAACTAAGCCTTCCAAAATGTATCTGCAACAAGCCGCCCAGCGCGCTTGTTGGCCTGTTCGACATTTTTTTGGAGGTGCTGATGACTGACGTCAACCGGCTGCCCGCACTCGTTTCCCTGCAACACCTGGGCTTTCAGTTCGCCAATGGCGAAACGTTACTGCAAGACCTGAACCTGTCCATCGATCACACGCCTACCGGCATCGTTGGACGCAACGGCCAGGGTAAAAGCATCCTTGCCCAATTGATTGCCGGGCACCTGCAGCCCTCCAGCGGCACGCTGAATCGCTCGGCCAGTGTGGCTTACGTGCCGCAAAACCTGGACGTTGCCCCCGGCGACACCATCGCCCATCTCACCGGTACAGCCCCGGCCTTGGCGGCCCTTGAGCGAATGACCAGCGGCACGGCGCAACTGCAAGATCTAGAACTGATCGACGACCGCTGGGACCTCGGCGAACGCCTGCGCCACGCGCTGAATAACGCTGGACTGCCACACCTAGGTCCTGACAGCCTGGCCGATCAACTCAGCGGCGGCCAATTGGCGCGGGTGGCGGTGATCGGCGCGCTGCTGGCTGCACCACAGTTGTTGGTCCTCGATGAACCGACCAACCACCTCGACCGCAGCGGTCGCGCCTGGCTGCTGCAACGGTTGGCAGATTGGCGCGGCGGCCTGGTGGTGGTCAGCCACGACCGGCAACTGCTCAATACCCTGGGGCGCATCATCGAACTTTCGCCCCTTGGCGCCAAGGTCTATGGCGGCAATTACGATGCCTACCGCCAGCAGCGTGACGCCGAACAGCATGCGGCAGTCGCGGCCCTGGAACACGCACGCCTGACCCGCAACCGCGAACGACAGCGCCTGCAAACAGACCATGACAATTTGCAACGGCACGCCGCGCGTTCGCGCAAGCAGGCAGACGCCGCCAACGTGGACCGTTTCACCAAGGCTCGCTGGAAAGGCGCCGCCAGCGAAATCCTCAGCAATGTGGGCAGTGCACACCGTGCCCACAAGCACGAACTCGACGCTCAGGTACGCCAGGCCTACGAGCGTGTACTGGATGAAACGCCGACGATGCTCGCGTTGCCCGCCTCGACCGTGCCCAACGGCCGACAGGTGCTGCACCTGGTGGATGTTGACCTGCCTTGGCTCGCACGCACAGGCCTCGACCTTCATCTAGCGGGCCCCGTTCGCGTTGCGGTGCGCGGGCCGAACGGCTGCGGCAAATCCACGTTGCTCAAGGTGCTAGCGGGGCATTGGCAGGCCGTTGGCGGGGTTTGCAGCGTGCATGTGCCCTGCGCCTATATCGATCAACAGCTCGCGCTGCTCGATGACCAGCGCTCCATCGTCGAACAGCTCAACCGCCTCGACACGCCGATGACAGAAGCCGAACTGCGTACGCGTCTGGCCCTTTTGCAACTGGACGCGTTGCGCGTGACTCAACCGGCAGGACAGCTCAGCGGCGGCGAACGCCTGAAGGCTGCGATGGCAATTGCCTTGTGGCGCAAAACGCCTGCGCAGTTGCTGTTGTTGGACGAGCCCACCAACCACTTGGACTTGGAATCGGTGGTCGCATTTGAGCAGGCTCTGCAAGGGTTTACCGGGGCGATAGTCGCGGTGTCCCATGATGAGGCGTTCATGCGGGCAATCCGGCCGACGCATTACCTGAGCTGGGAAAGCGCAGGCTGGCGCCTGGAGTGTGCTTGAGGTCATTGCGCGGGCTGGCAAAGCGTCCTACGGTAGTGGCCGAATAATCTCACACGGAGCCCAGCCCTATGCTGCCGTCGTCCCCCAAGCCTTACGCCAATGCCCTACACGCTCACCGCCAACGCTGGCGCGGCCGGGTCGGGTTGATGTTGGTCGCCAGCCTTTCGGTGCTGGCGGGCATGACCGATGCCATTGGCTTTATGGCCAGTGGCGATTTTGTCTCGTTCATGAGTGGCAACACCACGCGGCTGGCGGTGGCGATCAGTGCGGGTGATCTTGGCCTGACGGGGCGATTGCTGTTGCTGGTGGCCACCTTTGTCGTCGGCAATGCGTTGGGTGTGATGGTCAGCCGCCTCAGCCGCCGGCATGCCCTGCCCTTGCTGCTGTGCATCGCCGCCCTGCTCTGCGCTGGCGCATTGTTGCCCACGGACGATGCCTTGCCCGCCTTGTTGGCGGCGATCATTGCGATGGGCATGCTCAATGCGGCGGTGGAAGAGGTCAACGGGTTGCCGGTGGGCCTGACGTACGTGACGGGCGCGCTCTCGCGTTTTGGGCGCGGCCTGGGGCGTTGGATGCTGGGGGAGCGGCGCAATGGCTGGCGTGTGCAACTGATTCCATGGGGCGGAATGTTTGTCGGGGCGGTGCTCGGCGCACTACTGGAACAGCAGATGGGCCTGAAGGCGCTGCTGGTCAGCGGTGGGTTGGCGGCGTTGCTGGGGGTGGTGTCGCTGAAGATTCCACGGCGCTGGCACTTGGGTTATATGCCGCGCTAGAGAAAAAAGGATGCTCGCCCGGCGTGTCGGCCTCGACGTCCGTGTACTGGTAAAGAGCCATCACGCCGAACGAGCGGGACGAATGATAAGCGAATGGCCGGCGGCTGTCCCGCCGGGCATTTCCTAAAACCACTAAGGCAACGGATTACAGGCAAGTCGCGAGTGCCGCCAGGCGGCGCTTGGCGGGCATGTTGTCGTCAACGGCGTAGTACTTGACCGTGGCACCGGCACCTGCGCTTTGCACATCGACAAAGTAATCGCCGCCGGTGGTGTACACGGTGAAACCGCCTGCTCCGTTGGGTTCTTTGAAACCACCCGCGTCCACGCCAAACACGCTTTCGTCCTGCCAGCCGAACTGGATGCATTCGGCAACCACCAAGGTGGCCTTATCCGAAGCCAGGGTCTTGTAGGGCGTGCCCGCGCGCGCGTCTTTCATCTTCGAACCTGCGCAACCGGCCAGTGCCGCCAGTACCAATGCGCCCATTACCACCTTGTGCATGCCATTGCTCCGTCGCAAAAAAACGCGACTCTACCACTTGCCGGCGAACGAGGGGTCAAAGGTAGCGCCTGCTGACACATGGCATTATGATGCCAACGTTGATCTCACTGAGGAGGTCAACGGGATATTCTCTACAAGGAAGCGTCATGAAAGATTTCGTCATCAGCGTCAACAACACTGTGCTCTACATCGCCCTGGCCTTCGTTTGGCTGATGGGTTTGGTGACAATGTTCGGTGCAAGTTTCCTGACGGGCCTGGCGGTCCTGATCGGCGGCACGTTGACGTGGTGCATCATTTCCGGCTTCTGGTTCGTCCAGTCGGCCACGTATGAAGAACTGCGCAAGCTCAACGCCAAGAGCTGATGCAACACGCCAGCATGAATTTAGTTTCACTGTGAAGGGAGAATGGGCCACCTATAGTGGCCACGCTCATTTTTAGAAGTCTCCCTTCAGCCCGCCCTCCCGCGGGCTTTTTTTCGCCTGCACGTCAGAGCAGCCAGCGAAACAGATAGAACAACGCCATGCTCAACAGCACCGTGAGCAGCACATTGCGCGTCCAGTACATCAACGCCACCGCGCTGATCCCGGCGAGCAGATAGGGGTTGGTCGGGCTCAGGTTGAGGTGCTGGTGATCGGCCAGGAAGATGATCGGCCCGCAAATCGCCGTGAGCATCCCCGGCACCGCAAACCCGAGAAACTCCCGCGCACCACGGTTCAGGCGCACCGGCAAACGCGGCTCGATAAACAGGTAACGGTTGAGAAACACCACCAGGCCCATCGTCACAATCATGAGGTAGATCATCGCTGCCCTACTCCCAGTCGTTTGCAGGCATACCCGGCGCTCATCCCCAATACACCCGACACCACCACCGCCGATTCCCACTGCAGGAAGCTCAGCCACACCGAGAACAGCAACGACACGGCCACACAGACCACGGTCGGCACATCGCGGACCACCGGAGTGATCAGCGCAATAAAGGTCGCCGCAATCGAAAACTCCAAGCCCAACTGGTCCAGGCCGGGAATGCTCTTGCCCAACACGATGCCGGCGAGGGTGAACAAATTCCAGGCGATATAGAACGTCAAGCCGACGCCCAGGGCATACCAGCGATTAAACGTCTGGCGGTCATAGTGGCTGACCAGGGCGAAGAATTCGTCGGTGAGCAGAAACCCCAGGCTCATCCGCCAGCGTGTGTTGAGCGCCGAAAGTGTCGGGCGCATGTGCATGCCGTAGAGCAAATGCTGGGACGTCAGCAGCAAGGTGGTCAGCACGATGGAGATCAGGCTCGCGCCGCTCTTGACCATGCCGATCGCCACCAACTGCGCGGCGCCGGCGAACACAATGGCGGACAAACCCTGGGCTTGCAGCGGGGTGAATTGCGCATCAATGGCCATGGAGCCGGCCAACAGCCCCCACGGCGCACAGGCCAGGGAAAGCGGAATGACGGCGATGGCGCCGCGTGCGAAGGCGTAATGAGGTAAGGCGGTAGGCATGGAGACGGCTCATCGACAGACAGTCGCCAAGCATGCCAGCGCAACAAGGCGCTTGTCTTGAACGATCTTGCTCAGGCGAGCCTGACGGACACCTGCTCCACCGAGTCGCGCGCTTCGCGCAGTTCGTAGGCGTCCTGGTTCAACCGGTGAATGGTGTTGAGCAAACGCTGGCGCAGCACTTCATCGCCGAGCTTTTCCACGGCGCGCATCAGGTCGAACGCAGCGGTTTCGTTATTTTCCGCGACGGAATCGAGGGTCTTGCGCAGGTTGCGAGTGGCACGGGTCACGCGGGTTCTTCCTTCATTAGCAATGGCAGGCACTTTAGGACATTCGTGTTTCATTTTAATTTCAAACACTTGCGGCAGATTTGCGGGCACTTGATCCAGATCAAGCGAAAATCGGTTTGACCGATACATATGGAAATACGTATATTCGTTTTTCCATATGTATAGGGTCTTGGCCATGTCCGAGCTCATCTCCCCTCCCGAGTTGTTCAAATGCCTGGCCGATGCCACCCGGGCACGCCTGACGTTGTTGGTTGCGCGCGAAGGCGAACTTTGCGTGTGCGAACTGATCCATGCCCTGGAGGACAGCCAGCCGAAAATCTCCCGTCACCTGGCGCAGCTGCGCAGTTGCGGGCTGATGCTGGATCGTCGCCAGGGTCAGTGGATCTACTACCGCATCAACCCGGCACTGCCCGCGTGGGTCACCCAAGTGCTGGACATCACCCTGCAAGCCAACCTGCCGTGGTTGCATGCCGACACCCAACGTCTGGATGCAATGGGCAACAGACCACAACGGGCCAGCGCCTGCTGCTGAGCCTTCGGAGCTTTTATTGATGCTTGTCGCCATTGGCATTTTTCTGTTCACCATCATTCTGGTCATCTGGCAGCCCAAGGGCCTCGGCGTCGGCTGGAGCGCGACGATGGGCGCCATCCTCGCCCTGGCCTGTGGCGTGATCAGCCTGGCGGACATTCCGGTGGTGTGGCACATCATCTGGAATGCCACCGGCACCTTTGTCGCGCTAATCATCATCAGCCTGTTGCTGGACGAAGCCGGCTTCTTCGCCTGGACCGCACTGCATGTCGCACGCTGGGGCCGTGGGCGCGGGCGACGCTTGTTTGCCTATATGGTGCTGCTGGGCGCGTTGGTCTCGGCGCTGTTTGCCAACGACGGCGCCGCGCTGATCCTCACGCCCATCGTGATGTCGATGCTCCTGGCGCTGCGCTTTTCCCCGGCGGCGACCCTGGCCTTTGTCATGGGCGCAGGCTTTATCGCCGACACCGCGAGCCTGCCGCTGGTGGTGTCGAACCTGGTGAACATCGTTTCGGCGGACTACTTCAAGATTGGCTTCAACGAATACGCGGCCGTGATGGTGCCGGTGAACCTTGTCAGTGTCGCCGCCACGCTGGCCGTGTTGCTGTGGTTTTTCCGCCGCGATATTCCGCAGGTTTACAACCCCGCTGACCTGGCTGATCCGGCCAGTGCGATCCATGACCGCGCCACCTTCCGCGCCGGCTGGTGGGTGCTCGGCATCCTCTTGGTCGGTTGTTTCGCTCTGGAGCCATTGGGCATTCCCATCAGTGCGATCTCCGCCGTATGCGCCCTGCTTCTGCTGGTGATCGCCGCCAAGGGCCACAAAATTTCCACGCGTAAGGTGCTGAAGGAAGCGCCGTGGCAGATCGTGATTTTCTCCCTGGGCATGTACCTGGTGGTGTACGGCTTGCGCAACGCCGGCCTCACCAACTACCTCGCGACCTGGCTGGATACCTTCGCCACCTACGGCGTGTGGGGTGCGGCCATGGGCACCGGCGTGCTGACGGCCTTGCTGTCCTCGGCGATGAACAACCTGCCGACGGTGCTGATCGGCGCGTTGTCCATCGAGTCCAGCCATGCCGTGGGTGTGGTCAAGGACGCGATGATCTACGCCAACGTAATCGGCAGCGACCTCGGCCCGAAAATCACCCCGATTGGCAGCCTCGCCACGTTGTTGTGGCTGCATATCCTTGCGCGCAAGGGCATCACTATCACCTGGGGCTACTACTTCAAGGTCGGGATTGTGCTGACCTTGCCGGTGCTGTTGATCACCCTTGCCGCCCTCGCTCTGCGCCTGAGTATTTGAATATGAAAGTCCTGTTCATGTGTACCGCCAACAGTTGCCGCAGCATTTTGTCTGAGGCGGTGTTCAACCACTTGGCGCCAGCGGGTTTCGTGGCCGTCAGTTCCGGCAGCTTCCCCAAGGGCCAGGTCTTGCCGCGTAGCCTGACGACGCTGGCAGCCGCAGGTATCAACACCGAAGGCTTGTACAGCAAAGGCAATGACGCGTTTGAAGACAGCCCGCCGGATCTGGTGATCACCGTGTGCGACAAGGCCGCCGGTGAAGCCTGCCCGGTGTATTTCGGGCCAGCGATGAAGGCGCATTGGGGGCTGGAAGACCCTTCAGAGGTTGACGGCGACGAAGCGATGCTTGACGCCGCCTTTCACGCAACCCTGGAAACCATCGAAAGCCGCTGCCGGGCCTTTTTCGCACTGCCGCTTGCGCGCCTCGGCGCTGCTGAGCTGAAGGCTGAACTTGAGCGTATCGCGCTGTTATAACCGGAGAAACCATGACCACCCTGCCCAATCTAGACCTGTCGCTGATCACTCCGCGCCCCACCGACAGCGCCCAGCCACCGCGCATCTTGCTGCTCTACGGCTCGACCCGTGAACGTTCGTTCAGCCGTTTGCTGGTGCAAGAGGCCGCGCGCCTGCTGCAGCACTTCGGCGCGCAAACGCGCATCTTCAACCCCAGCGGCTTGCCCTTGCCCGATGACGCCCCGAGTGATCACCCAAAAGTGCAGGAACTGTTGGAATTGATGCAGTGGTCCGAAGGACAGGTGTGGTGTTCGCCTGAACGCCACGGTTCCATGTCGGCGGTATTCAAGGCCCAACTCGACTGGGTGCCACTGGCCATGGGTGCCGTTCGCCCGACCCAGGGTAAAACCCTGGCGGTGATGCAAGTGTCTGGCGGCTCCCAATCGTTCAATACGGTCAACCAACTGCGCGTGCTGGGCCGTTGGATGCGCATGTTCACCATTCCCAACCAATCCTCCGTGCCCAAAGCATTCATGGAATTCGATGACCAGCACCGCATGAAGCCCTCGCCGCTGTACGACCGCGTGGTGGACGTGATGGAAGAGTTGGTCAAGTTCACGCTGTTGCTGCGTGATCGCCCGGACTTGACCGACCGCTACTCAGAACGCAAGGAAAGCGCTGACGAGTTGTCCCGGCGCGTCAACCAACGGTCGATCTGATCCCCCCGAGCAGCGTATGCTCGTGCCCTTTGTCGAAAGGACGCGGGCATGCTGACGATCTTCTTTTACGCGCTGGTATTTGGTTTTGTGTTTTGCCTGTCCCCCGGCGCCGTGCTGGCGGAGACCCTGCGCCGTGGCTTGCTCCAGGGGTTCACCCCCGCGTTGCTGGTACAGATTGGCTCATTGGTGGGTGACGCGGTCTGGGCGGTGATTGGCCTCACCGGCATTGCGCTGCTGATCCAGCATGACGCCGTGCGCGTGCCGCTGACCGTTGCCTGCGCGCTGTACCTGGCCTGGCTCGGCGTGCGCAGCCTGATGGATGCGTGGAATCTGCCGCAAGCTGACAGCGCACCTGCCAGTTCGGCGAAGAATGCCTTGGCGGTGGGTGCGACGATTTCCCTGGCCAACCCGAAAAACATCGTCTACTGGGGCGCCTTGGGCAGTGCGCTGTCGGGCATCGTCGGTGCCACGCCGAGCCATGGGCAGACGCTGATGTTTTTTGCCGGGTTCATGCTGGCGTCGGTGCTGTCATGCTTTCTGGTTGCCGGGTTGGTGAACCTGTTGCGCCAGAACGCCTCGCCCACTTGGCAGCGCATCAGTTACGGCGCCTGTGGCGTGGTATTGATCTATCTGGCCATTCTCGCGGCCCAGGGTATTTGAAGTTATATGTCGAGCAACTTCCAAGTGCCTCTTGTCTGAATAAACTCTGAACAGCGGGTGATTTAATTAATCATCCGTTGACATTTTGCAACTGCCTGAGTAGATTGCCCGTGCCCGCAACTGGGGCCTTTTTTAAACCTCACAAAAGAAGCCAATGGACACAGTATCTAGTCGCTGTCCGAGCACCGCCTTTGCGGGCATCGGGCGCCCAACCCAGAATATGACAGGACTCGTTTCCCGGTCCGGTAAGCTGCGCTAGAGCTCGATGCTCCACCGTAACTGCCTCACCGGTCGCCCGTCCGGTCCCGAGGTGTGTTATGACCTTCCAAGCCTTTGTTTTACATGATGTTCGCACGCTAGCGGCAGCCCTGCGCGCCAAGCTGTGCCGCGAGCCTATGGGGTTTTCCCCGACCCGCTCGGCCTTTGCCACACCCTCCCCTCAAGTGCGCCCGGCTCGCCCGTTGGCGCATTGGCGTATCTGCCCGGAAAGCGGCCAACTGGCGCAGCACTGGGATCACGCCGATCCGCAGGACCCACAGAGACCGAAGGTTTCCAGCCTGGCACAAGCCGGTCTGCTGCTCGGTTTCTACCTGAGCGCGCGCGCCGGTTAATCCTGCTGGAAACAGCAACTAACTGATCAATACCCTGGAGTTCTTTATGAACTATTCCAGTTGTAATCCGCTGCGCGCTAGTTAACTAAAGCCGCTGCAAAAAGTTGTCCAGACACCTTATTTAAACCGATCGCGAAGTCCGCGGCTCGGCATGCTTTCGCTCGCCTGTCAGCAGGTAAGTACCGGGTATGTTTTGTCGAGAATTGGCGACAGGAGTACACACCATGAGCGCCGTAAAAAACACGCCACTGCACAAGAAAACCACCACCGACGCCGACACCAAACTGTCGATGCGCGCCGCCCGCGAAGCCCACAACGGCCTGTCGGCCACCCTGGCCAACGTGCGTGCCACCCAGGATGGCTTGACCGAACTGGACGCCGCTGCACGCCTGCACCGGGAAGGCTACAACGAAGTCGCCCATGACAAGCCGCCACACGCCATCGTGCAGTTCCTGCAAGCGCTGAACAACCCGTTCATCTACGTGCTGCTGACCTTGGCCGGCATCAGCTTTGTCACCGACTATTGGCTGCCGCTGCAAGCCGGTGAAGAAGTCGACCTGACCAAAGTCATCATCATCATGACCATGGTCCTGCTCAGCAGCCTGCTGCGTTTCTGGCAGGAACACCGCTCGGCGAAATCCGCCGAAGCCTTGAAAGCCATGGTGCGCACCACCGCCACCGTGCTGCGCCGCGAACAAGTCGGTGCCCAGCCGACCCTGCGTGAAGTGCCGATGCGTGACCTGGTGGCCGGCGACATCGTGCAGCTATCCGCCGGCGATATGATCCCGGCCGACATCCGCCTGATCGAATCCCGCGACCTGTTCATCAGCCAGGCGGTGCTCACCGGCGAAGCCTTGCCGGTGGAAAAGTACGACACCCTTGGCGACGTCACGCAAAAATCCGCTGCGCCCCCGGCCGCCGACCAGGGCAACCTGCTGGACCTGCCGAACATCTGCTTCATGGGCACCAACGTCGTCAGCGGCCGGGCCAAGGCCGTGGTGGTGGCCACCGGGCCACGCACCTACTTTGGCTCGCTGGCCAAGGCGATTGTTGGCTCGCGGGTGCAGACCGCGTTCGACCGTGGGGTCAACAGCGTCAGCTGGCTGCTGATCCGTTTCATGCTGGTGATGGTGCCGATCGTGTTCCTGCTCAACGGCTTCTCCAAGGGTGACTGGGGCGATGCGTTCCTGTTCGCCCTGGCGGTTGCCGTCGGCCTCACCCCGGAAATGCTGCCGATGATCGTCAGTGCCAACCTGGCCAAGGGCGCCACGGCGATGGCCAAGCGCAAAGTGGTGGTCAAGCGCCTCAACGCGATCCAGAACTTCGGTTCGATGGACGTGCTGTGCACCGACAAGACCGGCACCCTGACCCAGGACAAGATCATCCTCGAACATCACGTCAACGCCTTCGGCCAGCGCGATGATGCGGTACTGTCCCTGGCGTGGCTCAACAGCCATCACCAAAGCGGCATGAAAAACCTGATGGACCAGGCCGTGGTGCAGTTCTCCGAACAAAACCCGAAGTTCCAGGTGCCATTTGCCTACAGCAAGGTGGATGAATTGCCCTTCGACTTTGTCCGCCGTCGCCTGTCCATCGTGGTCAAGGATGCCGCCGATGATCAGTTGCTGGTGTGCAAGGGCGCCGTGGAGGAGATGCTGAGCATTTCCACCCATGTGATGGAAGGCGGCGACGCTGTACCGCTGGATGAGCGCCGCCGCAACGAGTTGCTGGCACTGGCCAACGACTACAACGAAGACGGTTTCCGTGTGTTGGTGGTGGCCACGCGCAACATTCCCAAGGCCCTGGCGCGCTCGCAATACACCACCGCCGATGAACGCAACCTGGTGATCCAGGGCTTCCTGACCTTCCTCGATCCACCAAAGGAAACCGCCGGCCCGGCGATTGCCGCGCTGCAACAAATCGGCGTGGCGGTAAAAGTGTTGACCGGCGACAACGCCGTGGTCACCAGCAAGATCTGCCGCCAGGTCGGCCTGGAGCCAGGCCAGCCGCTGCTCGGCGCAGAAATCGAAGCGATGGACGACGCCACACTCCTGCGCCGCGTGGAAGAACGCACGGTGTTTGCCAAGCTGACCCCGCTGCAGAAATCCCGCGTACTCAAGGCCTTGCAAGCCAACGGCCACACCGTGGGCTTCCTCGGTGACGGCATCAACGATGCACCGGCACTGCGTGACGCTGACGTGGGTATCTCGGTGGACAGCGGCACTGATATCGCCAAGGAATCGGCCGACATCATCCTCCTGGAAAAGAGCCTGATGGTGCTGGAAGAAGGCGTGCTCAAGGGCCGCGAAACCTTCGGCAATATCATGAAGTACCTGAACATGACCGCCAGTTCCAACTTCGGCAACGTGTTCTCGGTATTGGTGGCCAGCGCGTTTATCCCGTTCATGCCGATGCTGGCGATTCACCTGCTCCTGCAAAACCTTATGTACGACATCTCCCAGCTGGCCCTGCCGTGGGACAAGATGGACAAGGAATACTTGGCCAAGCCACGCAAGTGGGACGCGAAAAACATCGGCCGCTTCATGATCTGGATCGGGCCGACCTCGTCGATCTTCGACATCACCACCTTTGCGTTGATGTGGTACGTGTTCAGCGCCAACAGCGTGGAGATGCAGACCCTGTTCCAGTCCGGCTGGTTTATCGAGGGGCTGCTCTCGCAAACCCTGGTGGTGCACATGTTGCGCACCCGCAAGATCCCGTTCTTCCAAAGCACCGCCGCATGGCCGGTATTGATGATGACCTGCGTGGTGATTGCGCTGGGGATCTACGTGCCGTTCTCGCCATTGGGCACCCTGGTCGGCCTGCAACCGCTGCCGCTGGCGTACTTCCCATGGCTGGTGGGCACCCTGCTCAGCTACTGCTGCGTGGCGCAACTGATGAAAACGATCTACATCCGCCGCTTCAAGCAGTGGTACTGATCCCCCCGCCGTTCAAACGGTGGCGGTCGCCCGGCCGTCACCGTGCATCACAAGGATTCGAATATGCGCGTCTTGATCTGTGCAGGTCGTCATTACGCCGACACCAAGAAGTCCCGCCAAGTGCTGGACGCTTACCACCGCCTGCGCCCGGTGCAGGTATTGATCCATGGCGGCAACCAGTTCCTGGGCAGCGACGTCGAGGAGTGGGCACGGGAACTGGGCATCGACGTGGTGCGCTACCCGCCCAACTGGCAACGCCACGGCAAACAGGCGGAACGCCAGCGCAACCATTTCATGCTGACCGACAGCCGGCCCGACGTGGTCATTGCCCTGCCGGGTGGTGAAGACACGTCAGAGCTGGTCTGCCAGGCCAAAGCCAGCGGCATTTCGGTGCTGACCGTAGAAAGCTGAATTCACGCGAGGTGCATCATGCACAACAAACACACGCCGCAACGCCCGGATGGGTTTGCCAAATACCGTGCGCGTCACTATCGCGGCGCACGCCACACCTTGTTGCTGTTGCCGCCGGCCAAACGCCGTGCATTACGGCGCAACCTGGTATTTATCGGCCTGACCCTGGCCATGCTGTTGCTGATAGCACTGCTGTCCAAGGCCCATGCCGCTGGCGGGGCCTATGTGGTCGACGATGGCGCAATCAATGCGCCGGGCACCTGCAACGTGGACGCTTGGTTCAGCGCCAACCGCCACGATGGCAGCAGCCACAGCGAAACACTGTCTCCCGCGTGCACCTTCAGCGCCCTGCCCTCCGTGCAATGGGGCGCGGCACTTTCGCGGGCTGGAGGCGAAAGCCAGATCAGCCCGCAACTCAAGGCACAGGTGTTGTCGCGGGAAGACTTGGGGTTGGAGATGGCGGTGGCCGCCGGGGCGCACGTTGCGCTGGATCGTCGGCACGCCTTTGATGGGGCGGACCTGAATCTGCCGTTGACCTGGCAGCCCTTGCAGTCGCTGCGCCTGAGCCTGAATGCCGGCTGGACCCATGCCTATGATGACGGTGAACAAAACCATCGCCTGACCTGGGGCAGCGGTTTCGAGTATCAACTGGCGCCCGCCCTCACGCTGATCGGTGAGCGCTACGGCCAGCGCGGCGGCGACCAGGCCTGGCAGGCCGGGCCGCGCCTGCACCTTGGCGAGTTTGTCGATGTGGACCTGATCGTCGGGCGCAGCCTGAGCGGTGATCGCGATCAATGGCTGACCACCGGCGCCACGTTGCGCTTCTAGGCTTTGGCCTGTTGCTCCAGGTGCAGCTGCAACTGCGGATCGAGTTGCAGCTGCGCCGCCAGATCATCCAGGTAATTGCGTTCGGCGTCCTGCTGGTCATCCACCAGCAGCACACTGGCCAGATACACCTCGGCAGCCACCGCGGGGTCGCCGGCAAACTCGGCGAAATCCGCGGCATCCAGCGGCTTAGCGACTTCGGCGTCGAGCCACTGTTGCAACTGCGGATCGTCGGTGTGCTGGCGCAGCTCGTTGGAAATCATCTGCTGCTCTTTTTCATCAATACGCCCATCGGCCTTGGCGGCCGCGATCAAGGCGCGCAATACCGCATGGCTATGGGCTTCGGCCTCGGGGCCATCAAGCTGGTCCGCCGTCTGGAAGGCGGCTTGCAGTTGGCTGGCCTGCTGGCTCTGCCAGGCCTGATACGCCTGGAAGGCCATCATGCCCAACGACGCCAGTGCCGCGTAATTCATCCCGCCAGCGCGCCCCTGCGCAGGCCGTGCAGTCGCGCCGCCGCCCAACAGGCCGCCGAGCCCGCCTAACAACCCGCCTAAACCGCCGCCCGCCGATGCATTGCCGGTGCTGGTGCCTTTCAATAAACCGCCGAGCAACCCGCCCAGGCCGTTGCCCGAGCCACCGCCGCCCGATTGCCCGGCGCGCAGGAGTTGTTCCAGTAGATCGCTGGTGTTCATGCTGTGACCCTCCGAGGGCGCACTGTTGGCGTCTAACAACCATAGCCCGTGCCTGCCGGAACACCATGACCGCCGGGCGGGCGCGGCTTATGATGGCGCCACCCCGCTTTCAAGAGAGCAACCCCGTGAACCGGATTGAACACATCACGCTGATGGCAAGCTACAACCAGTGGATGAACCAAAAGGTGTATGACGCCGCCAGCCACCTCACGGACGCGCAACTGCTGGAAGATCGACGGGCCTTTTTCGACTCGATCCTCGGCACGCTGAACCACCTGGCCCTCGGCGATACAGTGTGGCTCAAGCGCTTTGCCCAACACCCGGCAGGTTATTTGGCGCTGGTACCGCTGGAGGCTGTCGCCATGCCGGCCGACCTGAGGCAACTGGCCTTCGCCGACCTGCGTGCACTCGCCGCCTATCGCATCTGGCTGGATCGATTGATCATCGACTGGGTCAACACCCTGCAAGCGCCCGAGCTAGACCAGCGCTTGCAGTACCACAACATGCGCGGCGTCGCGGCCAACAAGGACTTTTTCAGCCTGTTGCTGCACTTCTTCAACCACCAGACCCACCATCGCGGCCAAGTGACCACACTGCTGAGCCAGGCCGGTGTGGATGTGGGCGACACCGACCTGCTGGCCTTGATTGACTGAACTCAGCGCGCGGTAAACTCAGCGTAGGCCTGCAACAATCGCGGAAACGCCTCCGGCTGCGGCAATTGCGCAAAGCTTTCGACGGCAGGGGTGGTGGCCCAGGCCAGTTTTTCCCGAGTCCAGGTTTCCATGAAAGGCACGTACTCGTTGGCGTTATCCAGCAAGGTGGCGCGCACATTGACGAACTCATCGATGCCATGGGGGCGCGTAAACAACCAGCTCATGCAATGGGGGCAAAAGTAGTGACGGTCCACCCCCTGCAACCCGCCGATCACCGGGCAACCAGCGGTCACTGTGAAGCCGCTAGCGGGTATCAAGGCGCTGAGGGAGAAAGCGCTGGAGGACATTTTCTGGCAGCCGGTGCAGTGACACGCCATGGTGATCACCGGGGCCACGCTGACACTGAAACGCACGCGATTGCAGCGGCAACTGCCCTCGTGTGGCAGGGTTTCGACGCTCATCATTGCTTCCTTTTTATGATTGGGTGCGCGTCAGGGTACCAAACTAAAGCGAACGCGGCTGTGCAGGCGGGGTCACAACATTGAGGCACCGGGAAAAGCCTTCCCACCCTCCCCTATAAGAAGGAGATGCTCCTATGGTCATTCACTTCAAGGTCGCCGGCCATCTTGCCTGCGGCCACCACGGCACCAACCTCCCCTCCAGCACCGAGCTGAATCGGGTCAAGTGCCGCACCTGCCGCAACACCGATGCCTACAAGGAAGCCCGCCGCGTGCAACGCAATGCGACCCGGCGTGCCAACCGCAGAGCCAAGGCTCATACCGCCGGCGACTGGCGCAACGCGTGGACGCAGCGCCTTACTGATTTGCCGGGATTGCAGCGTTTGCCACGCGGGTTCAGCGGGCAGCCGTTTGTCTGAGGCCACACCGTTCCCAAAGTGTGCACACCACTAGGTGGGAGCGGGCTTGTGTGGGAGCGGGCTTGCTCGCGAAAGCGGTGTATCAGCATCAAATGCACCAACTGACACACCGCACTCGCGAGCAAGCCCGCTCCCACAGGGACTTGCGGTGCTTTTTAGTATGCAGGCAAGCCCCATGAAACGGGTTCGAAGGCTTCGAGGCTGACGAGACGATGGTCAGCATGCTGGAATTTCTCATCCGGCATCGCCGGATCAGGAACTGCCACCGCATACATCCCCGCCGCCTTCGCCGCCGTAACACCAAACGGTGAATCTTCGAACACCAGGCAATCCGCCGGGGCCACGCCCAGGCGTTGGGCTGCCACCAGGAAAATGTCCGGTGCGGGCTTGGCCGCGCCGACGTGTGGGTCGTCCGCCGTGACAATCGCATCAAACAAACCGAACCATTGCCGATGACGGCTGATCTTCAAATCGAAGTAATGCCGCGATGAGCTGGTCCCCACCGCAATCGGTACGCCTTTGGCCGACAGGTGTCGCACCAGGGCTTCGGCCCCAGCCATGGCGCCGGCGCGGGGGAAACGTTCGTTCATCAGCGGCGTACGCAGTTCCAGGAACGCCTCGGGGCTGATCGGCAGCTCAAGCGAACCCACGATGTAGCTCGCCAGGTCATACGCCCCAAGGCCAATGGTGTGCTGTTTGAACTGCCAGTCAAAAGCCCGGCCACCGTAGCGGTCGGAGATAATTTGGGTGACCTCGGTATAGACGCCCTCGGTGTCGAGCAACAAGCCATCCATATCGAAGATCACGGCCTTGATCTGTGGTGCATTCATTCGTCGTTATCCTCAAGTACGCCCGGCGTAATGGTCGATCAAGCGGTTGAGCAGGATGGCCAACACAATGATCACGCCGGTAATCGCCATTTGATAAAACGAACCCAGCCCCAGCAAATTGAAGATATTGCGCAGCACTTGCAGCAGCATCACCGCCACTGCCGTGCCCACCACGCTGCCGCGCCCGCCGAACAGGCTGGTGCCACCCAGTACCACGGCGGCGATAGCGTCCAGCTCCAGGCCCTGGGCGGCCGTGGGTTGACCCACATGCAGCCGCGAGGTCATCAACAACCCGGCAAATGCCGCCAATGCGCCGCAGATGGCAAACACCCCAATGGTGACCGCCCGCACCGGCACACCGGACAGGCGTGCGGCTTCCAGGTTGCCGCCGGTAGCCAGCACATACTCGCCAAACACGGTATAGCGCAGCACCAGCCAGGCGATCAGGGTGATAAGGATGAAGATCAGCCCCAGCACCGGAAACACGATGCCGGCACTCGGCAGGATGTCGATCATCGACGAGCCAAACCCGGTGAAGCTGGCCGGCAAGCCGCCAATCGGCGCGCCATCGGAGGCGAGAAAGGTGGCCCCGCGCAGCGACACCAACCCAGCCAGGGTGATAATAAAGCTAGGCACCTTGCCGAATACGGTCAGGCTGCCCATCAAGGTGCCGATGGCCAAGCCCACCAGCAAGGTGGCCGGCACTGCCAGCCAGCCGCTGACCTGGTTCTGCAACAGCACCGCCACCAGAATGCCACCGAAGGCGCACAGGCTGCCGACCGACAGGTCGATATTAGCGGTCAGGATCACAAAGGTCATGCCGATGGCGACAATCCCCACAATGGCCCCTTGCTGGAACAGATTGGCGATGTTGCCGAAGGTCAGGAAGTCATCCGACAAAAACGTTGCCACCACCACGGCAAACAGGAAGATGAACACAAAGTTGTAGCGCATCACCCATTCCAGCACGGCGCTGCGGCGGCTGGCGGCAAGGGTCACGGGCTTGTCGAATACGGGTGTGGGGTTACTGGCGATAGTCATGGCTCTACACTCTTTTACCAATAAGGATGGCCTGGTCGATCTGGTCGCGACTGGCATTCAATGGGTCGAAACAGACTGCGTTGCGCCCCTCGTGCATGACCCAGATCCGGTCACAATTGACGTACAACTCATCCAGCTCACTGCTGGCCACCAGCACGCCCGCGCCTTCCTGGGCCAGGCTGCGGGCCAGGGCATAGAGGTCGGCCTTGGCGCCCACATCCAGGCCACGGCTCGGTTCGTCCAGCAGCAGCAGGCGCGCGCCGTCGATCACCCACTTGGCCATCACCACTTTCTGCTGGTTGCCACCGGAAAGCTGACGCACCGGTTGCTCCAGGTTGTCGAGCTTGGTTTGCAGGCGTTGCAGCACCGGGCCGGCGCGGTCCTTGGCCTGGCGGTGGGAAAACCAGCGCAGATGCCGTGCATGCACAAGGCAGGCATTGCGGTAGATCGGCGCGTCCAGCAACAGGCCTTCGGTCTTGCGGTTTTCCGGGACCAGCCCGACGCCTTGGCGGATCGCCTGGCGTGAGGTCAGCGGCCGATAGGGTTCGCCGAACAGCTCCACATCGCTGTCATTGCGCCCTACCCCGAACAACGCCTTGAGCAAGGTGCTGCGGCCGGCGCCGTTCAGGCCGGCCAAGCCGACGATCTCGCCCTGGCGCACTTGCAACGCGCGTACATCCAATCCTTGCGCGCCTTGCAGTCGACGGATATCCAGGGCCAACGCTTCACGCGGCGCCTGTCGCGGGCTGCGCTCCAGCAGGTCACGGTGCTCGCCGACCACCGCCGCAATCAATGCCTGGTCGTCAATGTGCGCCAGCTCGTGGGTTTGCAAGGTGCGCCCGGCGCGCAATACCGTCACGCGGTCACCTATTTCGCGAATCTCATTGAGCCGGTGGCTCACATACAACACCGCCACACCGGCAGCGGTGATTTCGCGGATCACCTGGAACACCTGCTTGAGCTCGGTTTCGTTGAGTGCGGCAGACGGTTCATCCATCACCACGACCTTGGCCTCGCAGGTCAATGCCCGTGCGATGGCTGCCAGTTGCTGGTTGGCAATCGACAGGCTGCCCACCCGGTCGGTGCTGGCAAAGTTTGCCCCAACCCGCATCAGCGCTGCCTTGGCCAACGCGCTGCGCTTGCGGCGGTCGATCATGCCGAAACGCCGTGGCGCGTAGCCGAGCATCAGGTTTTCTTCGACGGTCATCTGCGGGATCAGGTCCAGTTCCTGGTAGATCATCGCGATCCCGGCCTGACGCGCCTGTTGCGGGTTCTTCAACTCCACCGGGCTGCCGGCGATGGACAGGCTGCCGCCATCCGGGCGATGGGCACCGGCGACGATCTTCAACAGCGTGCTTTTGCCCGCACCGTTGGCGCCCAGCAGGCAGTGCACTTCACCGGGACGTAGGTCTAGGGACGCATCGGTCAACGCGATCACATTCGGCGGAAAGCGCTTGCTGACATGGCGAATTTCCAGGGCCAACTCATTCATGATCCTGCTCCAGCAAATAACGGGCGGTCGCGGCGTCGGTGGCCAGCACATTGACGTAGCCGGCCTTGACGCTGGCGTGGACGATGCGGTGCTTGTGGGCGCCGACACACACGGCAATCGACCAGTCTTTTTCCCGCAGGGCCGACAGGCGCAGGCCGAGGGTGCGAGCGTCCAGCTCCGGCAGCACCGGCTCGCCGTCCATGCCGATAAAGCGGCCCATGATGTCGCCGACGGCTCCCAGGCGCTCCAGTTCGGCGAGCAAAGGCCGGTCGATGTAGCCGGACTCCATCAGCACCGAATGATCAGACAACTCCCCAAGGCTGAAGCACGCCACCGGTGCCTGCTCGCCAAGGCGCATGACCTCGGCGATCACCGGGTCTTGCTCCAGCGCTTCGCGGGTATGGGCATGCCCCAGAATCGCCGGCACCGGCAGCAAGGTGGCCTGGCCGCGCGCCGCCTGGGCAAAACGCTCGGCGACGTTATGGTTGGGCTCGCCTGAGGAGCGCGTATTGATCGCGCCATTGAGCAACACCACATTGACCCCTTCGTTCCAGCGCGGCACCAGCCATTGGGCCATCTTGGTCAGGGTGCGGCCCCAGGACACGCCGATCAGCGCGGGTTGGGGTTGCAGGTTGCACAGGTAGCGCGCCGCGGCTTGGGTGACCACGTTGAGGGCGTCGTCGTCCTCGACGTCCAGTACCAGGGCTTCACGCAGGCCGAAGCGGCGCTGCAACGCCACCTCAAGCGCAGGCACGCGCGCAGAGTGGGCGACGATATCGATGCGCACCACGCCACAGTCCCGCGCCTCGCGCAACAAGCGGCTGACCTGCCAGCGAGTCAGGCCGGTTTCTTTGGAAATCTCGCTCTGGGTCTTTTCCAGATCGAAGTACAGCTTGGCGACCTGCACCATCAAGTCGTCGCGCTGGGAGTCCCCGGTGAGCTTGGGTGACAGCGATTCGGCGCTCATGCTGCTGGCCTTACGCCGAGCACACGGTTGGCGGGCGGCTTGCAACTGATGGGCGCCACGCTGTCGGTGGCGGCGCGATAACGGCCAAGCAGCTCGATGTACTGCTCGTGGGCATAGGGGTCGGGTTCGATCAGGCGGCCGACGGTGGTAAACGCGGTGGCGGCTTGCTGCAAGTCAGTGAACTCGCCGAGGGCACATGCAGCCGCGGCGGCGGTACCGATCAACGTGAGGTTGTCGTGGGGCACCATCTCAAAGGGCACGCCAGTGGCATCGACGGTGGCCTGCAACCACAACGGGTTCTTCTGGAACCCACCGGCGGCGACCACCCGGGTGATCTCGATGCCTTCATTGCGCCAGGTGTGAAAAATATTCGCCGAGCCCAGCGCGATGGCTTCCACCGAGGCGCGGTAGAGGTCGTGCCGGTCGTGATTGAGGGACAAGCCCATGATCGCGCCGCGCATATCCGGTGAACGATATGGCGTACGGTTGCCCATCCAGTAATCGAGCACCAACAGGCCGGTGGAGCCCGGTTGCAACGCACCCGCCTGGCGGATCAATTGCTGATGGCCGGCGTCATCCAGGCCGAACATCTTTTGTGCCAGCCAATTGAGAATCGAACCGGCCGAGACCTGCCCGCCTTCCATCAGCCATTGGCCGTCCAGCAACGCGTCAGGGTACGGCCCCCAGATACCAGGTACATCGATGCGCTTGGGGGTGTGCATCAATTGCACCACCGACGTGCCACCGATAAACAGCAGTTCGCCCGCGCCGGTGGTACCGGCACTGAGCATGGCCATATGGGCGTCAATGCCGCCTTGCGCCACCAGCGTGTCACGGCTCAGCCCCAGGTGATTGGCCGCATCAAAGGTCAGAGGGCCGATGCGCCCGCCGACCTTGATCACTTCCGGCGGCAGCTTTTGCGCCAGTTCCGGGATACCCAATTCGGCATACAGCTCCACGGGAAAGCGTTGTTGCTGCGTGTCGTAGTTCCATTTGCAGCTGGCGTTGAGTTGGGAAGCCACCCAGCGCCCGGTGAGCTGGAAGTTGATCCAGTCCACCGCTTCGCAAATCCGCGCGGCACGCCGATACACTTCAGGCTCGTGCTCGGCCAGCCACATGGCCTTGGGCACCAGCCACTCCACCGCGTCGCCGCCCTGGTTCATCATGGGGTGGCTGATGTGGGCGGTGCGCGCCGACTCAACGGCGGCACGGCAGTCCATCCATAACAGTGCCGGGGCCAGGGGTTGGCCATCCGCTTGTGCAGCGACCACCGTTGAAGCGGTGGTGGCGACGCACACCGCCGCCACTTGGGGATGCCCGGCCTGGCTCATCAGCTGCCTGCACGCCTTGCCCAATGCCGACCACCAGTCGGCGGGCGCCTGCTCGGCCCAGCCCAGCTGCGGGTATTGCGTGGTGTAGGGCGCCTCGGCCACCTGCACCAGTTTGTGGCTGTGCAGGTCGTATAACCCGGCCCGCACGCCACCTGTTCCGAAATCCAGTCCCAACAACAAGGTCATCGGTCGTCCTCCTGCGTCTTGTGCTGCCGACGCTTTTTGTTTTAAACCCTGCAACGGCGGGCGTTGCAGGGCGGGGCCAAGCAAGCGTGCATCAAGGGCGGAAAATCACCTTGGCCGCCACTTCGCTACGGTCGGCGTAACGCTGGAACATCGCCGGCAACTCGGTCAGCGGCAGGTCGTGGGTGATCATGAATTTCCACTGCAAGTCACCCGAGGCCAGCTTGTCGATTGAGGCGGTCCACTCATCCCCCGGGAACGGTGCAGAGAACGAGTTCCAGGCGCCGTGCAGGGAGATTTCCTGGCGCAGAAAGTGCGAGAAGGTCGCGGTGCTCAGCGGCACTTCACCGGCAGGAATACCAATAAACACCACGTGGCCGCCGGCCTTGGTCAATTGCACCGCCTGGTTGATCGAGCTGGGATGGCCCGCCGCTTCGATCACCAACTGGCAACGTGGCAGGTCGACATCCGAAGCGCCACTGAGCAAGGTGTGGGTCGCACCGGCTTCACGGGCCATAGCGAGTTTTTCTTCGGCAATATCGATGGCGACAATGTCCTTGGCGCCCATGATGCGCAGCCACTGGATCACAAACAGGCCAATCGGCCCGCAACCCACCACCGCCCCGCTCTGCCCGGCCTTGAAGTCTGACTTCCAGATGGCGTGCAGGGCAATCGCCGCCGGGTCCACCAGGGACGCGGCAATCGGGTCCATGCCCGCCGGCACCTTGATCAGGTTGCTCAGCGGCACGTTGACGTATTCAGCGTAGGCGCCATCGCGGCGGCTGCCAAAGTAGTCGTAGCGCTCGCAGCGGGATGGGAAGCCACGGGCGTACTGGTCACTGGTCACATCGGGAATCATCGGTGGCACGGTCACCAGTTCACCGACGGAGTAACCTTCGACACCGCTGCCGATCTCTTCGATAAAGCCTGCGAACTCATGGCCGCAGATCAACGGCATCACGTGGGCGCCTTTGCTCAACATGCGCGGGATGTCCGAGCCGCACACGCCGCAGGCAGCGACACGCACCAGGGCATGGCCAGGTTTTACGCCAGGTTTTGGAACGTCTTCGACCCGGATATCACCCGGTTTGTACATGACGGCAGCTTTCACAGTGAATTCCCCTGTTGGATAGGCAATGTAGGTGTTCAGCGCGACTCAGAGTGCGCCGGGACGGTATTCGCCGAAGGTGGCGTCGTGCTTGATCTCGGCCGCATCGGCCTTGGTCACGACTTTGGTGCCGGCATCGACAAACGCCGGGATGGTCTTGCCGCTGATCAAGCCTCGCGCCGCTTCAATCGCGACTTCGCCGAGGTAGCGTGGATCGTTGAGGGCAGTGGCAACGTATTGATCGCCGTTCTGGATGGCGTTGATGGCTTCCGACAAGCCATCCACACCGGCGACCAGTACGTTTTTCTTGCCGCTTTCGTTGAGCACTTGCAGGGCGCCCATGGCCATGTCGTCGTTGTGGGCGATCACAGCCTTGAGGTCGGGGTGGGCTTGCAGCAGATCCTGCATTGCGGTCACTGCGTTGGCACGCATGTATTCGCTGTAGGGGCCGTCGATGATTTTGAAGTCGGTACCGGCCAGCGCCGTGTGGAAGCCTTTGCGGCGCTCTTTCATCACAGTGCCGCCGGCATCGCCCTGGATCTCGATGATCTTGCCGTTGACCACGCCTTTTTGTTTGAGGGCAGCCACCAGCGCCTTGCCGGACAGCTCGCCCATCTCGGCGTTGTTGCGCCCGATGGTGGCGGCAACGGGCGCGTTGATGGCGCGGTCCACGGCAATAACTGGCACTTTGGCGCGCTTGGCCGCTTCGAGGGAGGCGCCCACCGCATCCGGGTTGACGGCGTTGATGATCAGCACGTCGACCTTGCGGGTCAGCAAGTCCTGGATATCGTTGTTCTGCTTGCTGATGTCGCCGTTGGCATCGAGGAAGATCAGCTCGTCGCCGTCCCTGGCGGCGGCGGCTTTGGCGCCATCGCGCAGTTGCACATAGAAAGGGGATTGGAGGGTCACTTGGCTGAAACCGATCTTCAGGTCCTTGGCCTGGGCGTTCAACGCCAGTACCGAGGCCGCGACAGCCAAAGCAAGGGACAGCACATGAACAGGTTTACGGGCTATCTGTAGCATGGTGATTCCTATTTTTATTGTTGTCTGGATTCGGGCGCGACCTTCAGGGAGGCCGTGCTCACAAATGTGAACCGCGATCACATTTGAAAAACTATGCCTTGTGCCCGAAGGTGTCAAGGCTATTTTGTTAGAATCCAAACATACGATATAAAAATCACACCATCAGTATTGCTCCGCCCTCCTGGATGATTTGCTGGTGGGCCTGGGACAAAGCCGGGTCGCTGACGACCCGCTGGAAATCCGCCAGCTCGGCAAAATGCGCCGCACGCACCTGATCGAATTTACTGTGGTCGGCCACCAGCACACAGGTCTGCGCCCGCGCCATCACGCGCTGTTTCACGTCCACTTCATTGAGGTTGTAGCAGGTCACGCCATGGGCCGCGCTGACCCCGGCGGCAGAGATAAACGCCCAGGCGACGCGGATGCCGTCAACGATCCCCGCCTCGGCGCGGCTTTCAAATACGAGGTTGCGTCGATCGAGCATGCCGCCACACACGATCACCGTACACAGCGGCTTCTGCTGGAGTTTGAGCAGCACGTTCAGGGAGTTGCACAGCGCGGTGAACTCCAGGTCGTCGGGCAACGCATCGACGATAAACGGCGTGGTGGTCCCGCAATCGATGAAGATCGTATCGCCTGGGCGCACCAGGCTGGCGGCGCGCTGGCCGATCTGGCGCTTCTCGGCGATGTTGCGCAGGTCCTGCTCGGCCACTTGGTAATCTGGCTCAGGCGCGCCGCTGCGGGTGACGTGCCCACCCAGCAGGCGCAAGCCCTGGACGTTGTCCACGAGGTCGCGGCGCAGGGTCATTTCCGACACCCCAAGCAACGCAGCCATATCCCGCAGGTGGACCGCGGCCTCGCCTTGCAGGGCCCGGTGCATGGCTTTGAATCGTTCGGTTTTCTTTGAATCCACTGCGCTTTCACCCTGATCGATTGTGGCCGAATGACAAAACGGCTCACAAAATCCATTTACAATGTTATTTATTTCACATTTAATGCATTCAACTTAACACAAACCGGCTTTTGCCAGCACCCTCTCCCACAGGACTTCTGCCATGCCCCAAGACGCCTCCTCCCTCGCCGCCTACATCGACCACACCTTATTAGCCGCCGACGCTTCCCAGGCGAGCATTCGCCTGCTGTGCGACGAGGCCCGTCAATATGGCTTCAAGTCCGTGTGCGTCAATAGTGCCAATGTGCCGCTGGCCGCCGAGTGCCTGGCAGGCGCGCCGTCGCTGGTGTGCGCCGTTGTGGGCTTCCCGCTTGGGGCAGGCCTCGGTGCCGCCAAGGCCCATGAAGCCCACCTGGCGATCGAGGCCGGTGCGCGGGAAATCGACATGGTGCTGAACATCGGCTGGTTAAGGGACGGCCTGCTGGACCTGGTGCGCGATGACATTGCCCAAGTGCTCAAGGCCTGTGGCGAAGTACCACTCAAAGTCATCCTGGAAACCGGCCTGCTCAACGATGAACAGAAGACCCAGGCTTGTGTGATCTGCCGTGAGTTGAACGTCGCCTTCGTCAAGACCTCCACCGGCTTCGGCCACGGTGGCGCGACATTGGCCGATGTGCGCCTGATGCGCGAAGTGGTTGGCCCGGTGATCGGCGTGAAAGCCTCCGGCGGCGTACGCGACGTGGCGACCGCTCACGCGATGATCGAAGCTGGCGCGACGCGACTGGGCAGCAGCTCCGGGATCGCGATTGTCAGCGGCGCCACTGCGGTGGCAGGCGCCTACTAAGACCGGGTTTGGAGCGAGCAGGCTCGCTCCAGCACGCGTTACTTCACCTTGCTGCTCAAGGTATCCACACTGCGCTTCAAATCGTCCAGGCTGCGCTTGAGGCTGTCGATATCGCTCTTTTGTCGCTCGATCGTGCTTTTTTGATCGGCCACCGTGCGCTGCAGATCCGATAACTGACTGTCACTGGCGCTGGAACTGGAGCCGTTCTTGCGCTTGAACTCGTCGAACTCGCGGCCTTGGGCATCCAGTTTGCTTTTAACGTTTTGCAGGTCGGTATCAGTACGCTTTTGGCTGGCTAGCAGGCCTTCGATGTCAGCCACGGAGATGGCCGAGGTCTTCAGGACATACCTGTTCCCGGCCTCCTGCGAGGCGCCGGTCAGCCGGTCGCCGCCTGACGCACTAAACACTCCCCACTGCACCGTATCTGCCGCTTGCGCCGCACCCGCCAACATCCCCACAACACTTGCAGCAATCATCCAGGCACGCTTGCGAACACTGAGCATCATTGATTCCTTTCCAGAATGCCAAGATGGCATATCGCTATGACTGCACGATATGAATCTTGTTCCCGCGCCGTAGGAATCCTCTGTTTCCCCCCGGAAAGTCGGCGTAGATCACTGATCTATCGAGGTTTTTCTTCTGCGCCTTGGTGCAATAAAGCTGCCCCTCGGCCTTGCACCGAAGCGCCTGGGTCTATATATTCCCAACCCTGCGACAACGCGCTACCGCCCGAATGGCGAAACTGGTAGACGCATGGGACTTAAAATCCCCCGCTCGTAAGGGCGTCCCGGTTCGATTCCGGGTTCGGGCACCATATATATCAAGGGCTTGCGTGATTAACTTCATGCAGGCCCTTTGTGTTTCTGCTCCGCAATGCTAGAAAAGTTGTTTCATAAATTCCTGAGTCGTTACATCCAGCCCACGATCTTCACCGAATACAACTTTAACCCCCTCATTTGCCCTTAGCAGCATCTCACTGTGCATCCCAAGAGCGGCCTCTTGATGGTAATACTCGTACCGCTCCTGCATGTACTTATCCTTGTAGGCTTGCAGGCGCTCAGATGCCAGGGCCTTGCGGTTCGGATCCGTCTCTTGGGCTAGCGCGCGCTCATCCTCTAGCAGTCGCCGCTCAGTCATACCGACCCGCAAACTTGCCGTACGAAAGCGCGTCTGGGTGCGTATGACGTTCAAGGCGCGAGTTGTGAATTCTATTGCCGCCTCTCTTTTCGTCTCGGCGCCCGACCAATCGGCAGATTGCATCTCAAGCAGGTCGGCCGCCAGCTCCTTCTCAGCATCTTCACCGCGCGCCAAGTAGCTGGACAGGTCTAGTTTCGGTTCCCGTTTAAAAGCAAGCAGATGCCTGGACACCATTGATGACGCTTTTGCCACGTTATCCCGGCTATGCAGTTCGCTCCATCTATAAGCGGCTGCTCCACATCCGAGAATGACCAGTAAAAGCACGACAATAGTTTTTTTCATGGATCCCTCCACGGCCCCCTTTAAAACCCGCCTCCTGGCGGTTTTTTCGTTTGATCGTCACACACTGCCACATCAAGGCTTGATCTTTTTCAGCTCGCCCAGCAACTCAAGCAACTGCTGCATGTTGTCTTCGCCAAACTGACGCTGGATCTCCAGATAACCGCGCTCCATGCCCTCGCTCATCGACAGGAAGCACTGATGCCCCTGCACCGTCAGGCTGAGAAAGATACGCCGCTGATCCTCGGTGGATTTGCGCCGTGTTACCAGACCATCGCGCTCAAGGCGCTTTAACACACCGCTCATGCTGGGTTTGAGAATGCACGCCTGGTTGGCCAGCTGATGGCTTTCCAGTTCGCCCTGCTGACGCAGGATGCGGATCACCCGCCATTGCTGCTCGGTCAGGTCGTGTTCGTTGAGCCCTGGACGGAAGAAGGCCATTGCGGCCTCGCGTGCCTGGAGCAATGTGAGGGTCAGAGAAGGTCTGGGATTGGCCATTTCGTGTGCGCGCTGTGGAAGAACGGCCAGATTAAGGTCGACGGCCTTCGGGTGCAACAGCGGGACGGATGGCATGTCGCTTCGACCCACACGAAGTGTCGCAGGAAGGCTTTGCTTTTTTGCATTATCGATAATATGTTAACGACACAAAGGGGCACCCATAGTCCCTGCCAACGATCCCAATAAAAACAACAAGGAATCACCCCCATGCGCGTCAGCACCCGCAGTGCTTTGGCCTCATTGAGCCTGTGCACCACCGCCCTCCCGTTCCAGGCCTTTGCCGACTTTATCCAGGACAGCAAGGCCACGCTGGAAACCCGCAATTACTACTTCAACCGCGACTATCGCCAGGCAAATGCGCCGCAAAGCCAAGCCACCGAATGGGCCCAGGGCCTGGTCTTGCGTTATGAGTCCGGCTTCACCGACGGCACACTGGGGTTCGGCCTGGATGCGCTGGGCCAGCTGGGGCTCAAGCTGGACTCAAGCCCGGACCGCCACGGCACTGGCCTGTTGCCCTACGGCGCCAGTGGCCGAGCTGCCGACAGTTACAGCGAGCTAGGGCTGACCGGCAAAGTGCGCTTGTCGCAGACCGTGCTGAAAGTGGGCACCCTGCAACCGCAACTGCCGGTGGCCGCGTTCAACGACACGCGCCTGCTGCCCTCCACCTACAGCGGCGAACTCATCACCTCCAAGGAAGTCGGCGGTTTGACCGTAAACCTCGGCCGCCTGGAACAACAGAACCTGCGGGACTCCAGCAGCAACGATTCCATGAGCTACGCCGGCGTCAACACCCGCTATCTGGACCTGGCCGGCGGCAGCTATGCGCTGACCCCGACGCTCACCGCGAGCTACTACCATGCGCGCATGAAGGACATCTACAGCCAGGACTTCGCCGGTTTTACCCACGATATGCCCCTGGGCGGTGGGGTCAGCTTGCGCTCGGACCTACGCTACTTCGTCACCCGTGAAGACGGCGACCACCGCCTGCGCGCCGCCACCCGCGTGGATGGCGGGCGGATCAACAACCGGTTCTTCAACGGCATGGAAAGCTTGAGCATCGGCGGTCATCGACTCGGCGTGGGGTATCAGAACCTGTCGGGCCAAGGTGATTTCGCCTACCCGGGCCTTGACCCCTACTCCGTCAACCTGGTCACGATCAACGTCTTCACCAAAGCCGAAACCGACGCCTGGCAGCTGCGGTACGACTACAACTTCGCCGCCATGGGCCTGCCGGGGCTGACCTTCATGACCCGTTACGTCAGCGGTTCCCACATCGACACCAACCGCGTCAGTGGCGGCACCGAGCGCGAGCGAGACACAGACCTGAGCTACGTGGTGCAGAGCGGCACGTTCAAGAACCTCAACATCCGTCTGCGCAATGCGACGCTGCGCTCCGGCGGCGGCTTGACCACCGACATCGACGAAACCCGGCTGATCGTGGGCTACAACCTGTCGCTGTTCTAACGCCGTGGAAAGTGCAATCGATCCACCGTAAAGCGCATGTCCGTGCCGCGTAAAATCCATCAGCATGGGTCTCTCTTTCTTCAGCCGCGCCCTGCGCGGTTTTTTCGCAGCCGTTGGATGAAGACGGAACAGACCGATGCTGACGCTAGCGCAAACCCGCCTGACGTTGCCGATACTCCCCCGGGGTCATGTGGGCGTAGCGCTGGAAAAAACGGCTGAAGTAAGCCGGGTCCTTGAAGCCCAGCTGGTAGCAGATTTCGTTGGCCGAACCCCGTGTAAACAGCAACAAACGCTTGGCTTCCTGCATGACGCGCTCAAGCACCAGGCGCTTGGAGGGCAAGTCGGCGATACGCCGGCACACGTCATTAAGCCTTGCCTCCGTGACGCCTGCGGCCTGCGCATAACGTGCCAACGCCCAGTGCTCAAGGTAATGGGCTTCGATCAGCTCGTTGAAGCGATGGAAGATCTGCAGGTCCTCATGGCGCGCGGGTGTTGCCTCCAGGGAGTTGGCGCACAGGCGCAACAGGCTGATCATGATCAAGCGCGTCAGGCTCAACAGCGCCGCGCTGTGACCTGCCGCCGTGTTGTTCATCTCGACGCGCAACTCTTCGAACAAAAATGCCAAGCGCCGCGCTTCGCCCTGGTATTCGGGGGCCAGCCGATCCAGCGCAACACACGCCGCCGCCAATTGCGAGCCCGGTGCCAATTGCGGGTCACTCTCGATCAATTGCCAGACCAGTTGCTGGCGCACCGTCAACACATGCCCGTCGCTGTCGGCTTCGGTGACGAACGAATGGGGGATCGTCGGCGGCGTGAGGAAAAACATCGGCCCCGACTCCAGGTATTGCTGGTCGTCAAGGTAGACACGCACCGCGCCGCTTTTGACGTAGTGCACCTGGAAAAAACGGTCGTGCCGATGCACCGGCATATTGCGCCCGAAAAAGCCGGCGAGGTTGCCCAGCTTGTCGTAGTGCACCTCGCTGTCGCTGTAGCGCTGGTCGTAGACCTGCCCGATGTTGATGTTGGGGATCGGGTGACGATCATTCATCTGTCTGTACTCATTATTTTTATCGGTATCGCCTGCAGCGCCGCTCATGTTGCGCCTGCGAAAAGACTTTCGCCACCAGCGCAGGCCTTGACGATCGTTAACATCTTAATTATAACGTTAACACATTAACAATTGAGGTGAGGCCAACCGCGCCCCGCCCCTGCCAGGAGAAAAGCATGAGCCGTGCCTTGCATGACGCTGCGACCGGCACCCTGTTCGGTGTTGCACTGAACTACCAGGGTCTGGTTGATCAGCATCTCGCTCAATTCCACGAAGCGCCGTATAAACAGCCGCCGGTCAAACCGGTGTTGTTTATCAAGACGCCCAATACGCGCAACGGCCACGATCAGGCAGTGATTTACCCTGCGGGTATCCAACACCTGCAACCCGGCCCCGCGCTGGGTGTGGTGATCGGCAAAGACGCCAGCCGCGTCAGTGAGGCGCAGGCACTCGACTACGTGGCCGGTTACACCATCGTCAATGAGTTCAGCCTGCCGGAAGACAGCTACTACCGCCCGGCGGTCAAGGCGAAATGCCGTGATGGTTTTTGCCCGATCGGCCCTGAATTGATTCCCCGCGACCAGGTTAACAACCCACACGACTTGAGCCTGAGGCTGTGGGTCAACGGCGAACTGCGCCAGGAAAACTCCACGGCCAACTTCGTGCGCAGCCTCCCGCAACTGATCGCTGAAATCACTGAATTCATGACCCTGCACGCCGGTGACGTATTGATCACCGGCACACCGGAAGGCCGCGTCGACGTGCTGCCGGGTGACCGGGTCGAAGTGCAGATCAGCGGCCTGGGTAGCCTGGTCAATCACATCGTCGCCGAGCAGGAGGCCGCTGTATGAGACACGCACGTATCCGTTTTGAAGGCGCCATTCATGCCGCCACCGTGGAAGGCGACGACAACACCCTGCTCCTCGCCGACGGCCGCCGCGTCCCGGCCAGCGCCGTCGAGTGGCTGCCGCCTGCCACCGGCAGCATGTTCGCCCTGGGCTTGAACTACGCCGACCACGCGGCGGAACTGGCCTTCGCGCCGCCGACCGAACCCCTCGCCTTTGTGAAATCCGTAGGCACCTACACCGGCCACGAGCAGATCACCTGGCGCCCGGACAACGTCGCCTACATGCACTACGAGTGCGAATTGGTGGCAGTCATCGGCAAACCTGCCCGCAACGTCAAGCGTGAGGATGCGCTGGACTACCTGGCCGGCTACACCGTGTGCAACGACTACGCGATCCGCGATTACCTGGAAAACTACTACCGCCCCAACCTGCGCGTGAAAAACCGCGACGCCACCACCCCGGTCGGTCCGTGGATCGTCGACGTGGCAGACTTGCCCGACGCCTCGGACCTGAAGCTGCGCACCTGGATCAACGGCGAGCTGCGCCAGGAAGGCAGCACCAAAGACATGATTTTCGACATCCCCTACTTGATCGAATACCTGTCCAGCTTCATGACCCTGCAACCGGGCGACATGATCGCCACCGGCACCCCGGAAGGGCTCGCCGATGTGGTCCCGGGCGATGAAGTGATCGTGGAAGTCGAGGGCGTCGGCCGCCTGGTCAACCGGATTGTCAGCGAAACCGAATTCTTCAAGCAGCAAACTCTCAAGAACAAAAAACTCGCTGAGCAAGAGGCGTGAACAGCATGATCAAGCACTGGATTAACGGCCGCGAAGTCGAAAGCAAAGACGTGTTCATCAACTACAACCCCGCCACCGGCGAGGCGATTGGTGAGGTGGCCAGCGGCGGCGCCGAAGAAGTCGCGCAAGCCGTGGCCGCGGCCAAGGAAGCCTTCCCCAAGTGGGCCAATACCCCGGCCGCACAACGCGCCAAGCTGATGCGCAAACTGGGCGAGCTGATCGAGCAGAACGTGCCGCACCTGGCCGAACTGGAAACCCTGGACACCGGCTTGCCGATCCACCAGACCAAGAACGTGTTGATCCCGCGCGCCTCCCACAACTTCGATTTCTTCGCCGAAGTGTGCACCCGCATGGACGGCCACACCTACCCGGTCGATGACCAGATGCTCAACTACACCCTGTACCAGCCGGTGGGTGTGTGCGCGCTGGTGTCGCCATGGAACGTGCCGTTCATGACCGCCACCTGGAAGACCGCGCCGTGCCTGGCGCTGGGCAATACCGCGGTGCTGAAAATGTCCGAGCTGTCACCGCTCACCGCCAACGAACTGGGGCGCCTGGCCGTCGAGGCCGGCATTCCCAATGGCGTGCTCAACATTATCCAGGGCTACGGCGCGACGGCCGGTGACGCACTGGTGCGGCATCCCGATGTGCGTGCCATTTCCTTCACCGGCGGTACGGCCACCGGCAAGAAGATCATGCAGACCGCCGGGCTGAAAAAGTACTCGATGGAATTGGGTGGCAAATCGCCGGTGGTGATCTTCGAAGATGCCGACCTGGAGCGCGCATTGGACGCAGCGTTGTTCACGATTTTCTCGTTGAATGGCGAACGTTGCACCGCCGGCAGCCGGGTGTTCATTCAGGAAAGCGTGTATCCCGCCTTTGTCGCCGAGTTCGCCGCGCGAGCCAAGCGCCTGATCGTCGGTGACCCGCAAGATCCGAAGACCCAAGTGGGCTCGATGATCACCCAGGCCCACTACGACAAGGTCACCGGCTATATCAAGATCGGTATTGAAGAAGGCGCCACCCTGCTGGCGGGCGGCCTTGAGCGCCCGGCCAACCTGCCCGCGCATCTGGCCAAGGGGCAGTTCATCCAGCCCACCGTGTTCGCCGATGTGAACAACAACATGCGCATCGCCCAGGAAGAAATCTTCGGCCCGGTGGTGTGCCTGATTCCGTTCAAGGACGAAGCCGAAGCCTTGCAACTGGCCAACGACACCGAGTACGGCCTGGCGTCTTACATCTGGACCCAGGACATCGGCAAGGCCCATCGCCTGGCGCGTGGCATCGAGGCCGGCATGGTGTTCATCAACAGCCAGAACGTGCGTGACCTGCGTCAACCGTTCGGCGGCGTAAAAGGCTCGGGGACCGGGCGCGAAGGCGGCCAATACAGCTTTGAAGTGTTCGCCGAGATCAAGAACGTGTGCATCTCGATGGGCAGCCACCACATCCCGCGCTGGGGCGTGTAACCGGACCACCGTGTGCGGCGGGCTTCACTTATATTCGTCGAAGACCGCCGCACAAGCACCCAACAACAAGAAAGGAGCCTCATCATGGGCACGCTGGCACTAGCCGCCAAGATTACCCACGTTCCGTCCATGTACCTCTCTGAACTGCCCGGCCCACGCCAGGGCTTTCGTCAGGCGGCCATCGACGGCCACTATGAAATCGCCCGCCGCTGCCGCGAACTGGGGGTCGATACCATCGTGGTGTTCGACACGCACTGGCTGGTCAACGCCAATTACCACGTGCTGTGCGGCCCGCATTTCAAGGGCGTGTACACCAGCAATGAACTGCCGCACTTCATCAGCAACATGCCGTACGAGTTCCCCGGCAACACTGAACTGGGGCTGTTGCTCGCCGAAGCCTGCAACCGTTTCCAGGTCGAGACCATGGCGCACCATGCCACCACCCTCGGCCCGGAGTACGGCACGCTGGTGCCGATGCGCTACATGAACCAGAACCAGGACTTCAAGGTGATCTCGGTGTCCGCCCTGTGCACCTCGCACTATCTGGCGGACAGCGCGCGCCTGGGCTGGGCCATGCGCAAGGCCGTCGAAGACCACTACGACGGCACGGTGGCGTTCCTCGCCAGCGGCTCGCTGTCGCACCGCTTTGCGCAGAACGGCCAGGCGCCGGATTTTGCCACCAAGGTCTGGAGCCCCTTCCTGGAAACCCTCGACCACCGCGTGGTGAAAATGTGGGAGGACGGCGAGTGGCCGGAGTTCTGCGGGATGCTCCCGGAATACGCAGCCAAAGGCCACGGCGAAGGGTTCATGCACGACACCGCCATGCTCCTTGGCGCGCTGGGCTGGAGCGACTATGACGGCAAGGCCGAGGTGCTGACGCCCTACTTCGGTTCCTCCGGCACGGGGCAGATCAACGTGGTGTTCCCGGTGACCCCGCAAGACGGCGCCAACATTCCCCCGGCTCAAGCGGCCAACCCTGGCGCAGTGTTATCCACCAGCCGCCTCTAAGCGCAGGAGACTCGACATGCCGCACCTGGTGCTGCTTTACACCCCCGAGCTTGAGCAAGAGACCGACGTTTCTGCGCTCTGCCGTGCCCTGGCCGACACCATGCTGGAACAGCGCGACGAGGCCGGCAAAGCCGTGTTCCCCACCGGCGGCACCCGCGTGCTGGCCTACCCGGCGGCCCACAGCGCCGTCGCCGACGGCAAGGGCGACTACGGCTTTTGCTACGCCAACCTGCGCATGGGCAGCGGCCGCAGCCCAGCGGTGCACCAGGCCGTCGGCGACAGCTTGCTGGCGGTGCTGCGCGCCCATCTTGAGCCGATTCTCCAGCGCCGCCCGCTGGGCATCACCCTGCAAATCGATGAAAGCGCGGCGCAGGTCTACGACGCCAAGCACAGCAGCCTGCACCCGTTGTTCACCAAACCCACTTGAGGGCGGCCCGCCGCCCTCCTCCCCGTGCCTATCTCATATAAAAAGAAGTACAACATCATGAGCACAGCCAACACTGCCACACAGCCTTTGCGCCATTCGCAAGACAACACCCACAGCACCATCACCTGGCGGCTCATGCCGCTGTTGCTGGTGTGCTACCTGTTTGCCCACCTGGACCGCATCAACATTGGCTTTGCCAAGATGCAGATGAGTGCCGACCTGCACTTCAGCAATACCGTGTACGGCTTCGGCGCCGGCCTGTTTTTTGTCGCCTATGCCTTGTTTGGCGTGCCCAGCAACCTGGCGCTGGACCGTTTCGGTCCGCGGCGCTGGATCGCGTGCTTGATGGTGGTATGGGGGATTTTGTCCACCAGCATGCTGTTCGTGAACGATGCCGCTGGCTTCTACGTATTGCGCTTTTTGCTCGGCGTGGCGGAAGCGGGATTCTTCCCGGGCATCCTGGTGTTTCTCAATCGCTGGTACCCGGCGCGCCGGCGTGCCCAGGTCACCGCACTGTTCGCGATTGCCGTGCCCATGGCCGGGGTGATCGGCGGCCCATTGTCGGGTGGCATCCTTGAGGCCTTCCACGACTTCGGCGGCCTGCGGGGCTGGCAGTGGATGTTCCTGATCGAAGGCGCACCCGTGGTGCTGCTGGGGCTGGTGGTCCTCAAATGCCTGCCTGACTCTTTTGAAAGCGTGAACTGGCTGACCGATGCACAAAAGGCTCAACTGCGTGAGCAACTGCACAGCGAAGAGCAACGCAAAGCCATCACCTCGTTTGCCGGCATCCTAAAAGACACCCAGGTCTGGGTCCTGGTGGCGGTGTATTTCGCCGTCATGCTGGCGGTGAACACCCTGGCATTCTGGATGCCGTCGCTGATCCACGGCGCCGGTATCGGCAGCGATGGCAAGGTCGGCCTGCTGAGTGCCGTGCCGTACCTGGCGGGGTGTTTTTTCATGATCGCCTGCGGGCGTTCTTCGGACCGTCGCCGCGAGCGCCGCTGGCACTTGCTGGTGCCGCTGCTGATGTCCGCCGCCGGCATTGCCATCGCCGGCCTGCTGCCACACAACCCGCTGCTGGTGATGACGGGCTTGATCATCGCCGGCATGGGCGCCAGTGCCGCCCTGCCGATGTTCTGGCAACTGCCTCCGGCGTTCTTATCCAACTCGACCCAAGCGGCGGGCATCGCCCTGATCAGTTCCTTCGGCAGCATTGCGTCGTTCCTGGCACCGTACCTGATCGGCTGGATGCGCGACAACACCCAAAGCGCCAGCCTGGCCCTGTATGTCCTCGCGGCCTTTATCACCTTGGGCGCCTTGCTGGTGCTGCGCACCCAGGCCGCCATCGTCAATCCACAGTAAGAGACCCTGAACATGCTTCCTTCCAGCGTGATAAAGCAAGCCGCCGCACAACTGGACCAGGCCGAACGCACGGGCGAACAAGTGCGCCAGTTTTCCCTGGACTACCCCGACATCACCATCGAAGACGCCTATGCCATTCAACGGGCCTGGGTCGAGAAAAAAATCCAGGACGGGCGCAAGCTCGTCGGCCACAAGATCGGCCTGACTTCGCGCGCGATGCAAGTCTCCTCGAACATCACCGAACCGGATTACGGCGCGCTGCTGGACGACATGATTTTTGACGAAGGCACCGACATCCCGTTCAGCCGCTTTATCGTGCCGCGGGTCGAAGTGGAGCTGGCCTTTATCCTCGGCAAGCCGCTCAAAGGCCCGAACTGCACGATTTTCGACGTACTCGACGCGACCGAATGGGTCATCCCCGCCCTGGAGATCATCGACGCGCGCATCCAGCAAATCGATCCGCAGACCAAGGCCACCCGCAAAGTGTTCGACACCATCTCCGACAACGCGGCCAACGCCGGCGTGGTCATGGGCGGACGCGCGGTGCGCCCGACGGACATCGACCTGCGCAAAGTCCCCGCCGTGCTCTACCGCAACGGCGTGATCGAGGAATCCGGGGTGTCCGCCGCGGTGCTTAACCATCCGGCAAAAGGCGTGGCCTGGCTGGCGAACAAGCTGGCGCCGTATGACGTCACCTTGCAGCCCGGGCAGATCATCCTGGGCGGCTCGTTTACGCGCCCAGTGGCCGCCAATCCCGGCGATACCTTCCATGTCGACTACGACATGCTCGGTTCCATCTCCTGCCGTTTTGTCTGACGAGGAACCTGTCATGGATATGCCGGTAAATCTCTTCAAGCAACGCCTGGGCAGCGGCACCGCGCAAATCGGCTTATGGCTGGGCCTGGCGGACGCCTATTGCGCCGAACTGGCGGCCAATGCCGGTTTCGATTGGCTGTTGATTGACGGCGAACATGCGCCCAACGACCTGCGCGGTATGTTGAGCCAGCTGCAAGCGGTGGCGGCCTATGCCAGCCAGCCGGTGATTCGCCCGGTGATTGGCGATACGGCGCTGATCAAGCAAGTGTTGGACCTTGGCGCGCAGACCCTGCTGGTGCCGATGGTGGAAAGCGCTGAGCAGGCGCGCCAGCTGGTGAGTGCGATGCACTATCCGCCCCAGGGCATTCGCGGTGTTGGCAGTGCGCTGGCGCGGGCTTCGCGCTGGAACAGCATCCCCGGGTATCTGGAGTTGGCCAACGCGCAGATGTGCCTGCTGGTGCAGATTGAAAACCCCGAAGGGCTGGCCAACCTCGACGCGATTGTTGCAGTGGAAGGCGTCGACGGGGTGTTTATCGGGCCTGCCGACCTCAGCGCCGCCATGGGCCATCGCGGCAACCCTGGCCATCCTGACGTGCAAGCGGCCATCGAGGACGCGATCGTGCGCATTCAACGGGCGGGCAAAGCGGCTGGCATTCTGAGCGCTGACGAAACCCTGGCCCGCCGCTATATCGAACTGGGCGCGGCGTTTGTCGCGGTCGGTGTCGACACCACTGTGCTGATGCGCGGGCTGCAAACCCTGGCCGGTAAATTCAAGGACTCGCCGCTGCCCGGCAATGCTGGCGGCGGCGTTTACTAAGGCCGGCATCATCCTGTACCCAGACCGCTTTCATGTGAATGAAGCGGTCTTTTTGCTTAGCGCTTGATCGCCTTCAGTTCTGTGAGCAAGGCCAGCAAGGTCTGGAGTTTCTCGGCGCCGAAGCGTTCCTGCAAGCGCTGGTAGTTTTGCTCCATGCAATCGCTCATCGAGGCAAAACACGCCTGCCCGCCTGCTGCCAGCGTCACCAAGACCCGACGCTGGTCCTGGTCGGCCTTGCGCCGATGCACCAGGCCAGCCGCTTCCATACGGCTCAGGACACCGGTCATGCTGGGTTTGAGAATGCAGGCCAGGTCGGCCAGGCGATTGGTTTCCAGTTCGCCCTGCTGAGTGAGGATGCGGATAACGCGCCACTGCTGTTCAGTCAGGCCATGTTCATTGAGTGAAGGCCGGAAAAAGCTCATGGCGACTTCGCGTGCTTGCAGCAGATTGAGGGTCAAGGACGGACGGGGTTTGGACATGCTTCACAGCCAGCTATTTTGTTAATACGTTAACCAACTTATCACAGCCTGCCCAGCCTGTGGTTCTGCATCAGCCATCTGGCGCTGGCGATGGCACGCAGGTACAAAAGCGAAGGCAGGCACAGTCAAGACACCTACCGCTCGTTAGGCCCTTAATGTACGCCATGGAACAGGGCTTGCTAACGCCTTGTCGTGACGTTTTTTCAATCTATTCAGGCCGCGCCATGATCACTATCGAAACGCCAACCTATTACTCGGCCACCAAAAAATACAACCTCGCTTTCCCGACCCTGGAACAGGATATCGAAGCGCAAGTGGTGATCATTGGTGGCGGTTTTTCGGGCATCAACACCGCGCTTGAACTGGCCGAAAAAGGCATCACCAATACCGTGGTCCTGGAGGCGCGCTACCTGGGCTTCGGCGGCACGGGGCGCAATGGCGGCCAGATCATGGCGGGGATCGGCCACGACCTGGAAAAGATCAAGAGCAGCGTCGGCGAACAAGGCCTGCGCGAGATCTTTGAAATCAGTGAATTGGGCGCGGGCATCATCAAGGACCGCATCGCCAAATATGCCATCGATGCGGACTTCTGCCATGGCTATGGCTACATGGGCTTCAATGCTCGCCAGGCGAAAACCCTGCGGGCCTGGGAGAAGGACTTCAAGAGCATCAATACCCGCGATGAGATTCGCTTCATGGAAGGCCGCGAGGTCAAGCAGATCATCGGCTCCGACGCCTACAGCAGCGCCCTGCTGCACATGGGCGGTGGCCATGTGCATTCCCTCAACTTGCTGCTGGGCGAAGCCAAGGCGGCATCCGGCCTCGGCGTACGCATCTTTGAACACAGCCCGGCCCTCGAAGTGACCTACGGTGAACAGATCACCGTGCGCACTGGCCGTGGCTCGGTCAAGGCTGAAAAGTTGCTATGGGCGTGCGACAGCTTCCTCAACAAGCTGGAGCCGGAACTGCACAAAACCACGATCAACACCTACGCGTTCCAGATGATGACCGAGCCTTTGCCCGAAGCGCTGATCCAGCGCATCAGCCCGATTCGCGGGGCCTACAGCGATATCCGCCCGGTGATCGACTACTACCGTGTGACCAATGAGAACCGCCTGCTGTTCGGCGCGGCCACGCCGGTGATCGAGCATATTCCCAAAGACCTCAAGGCGTGGAATCGCCAACTGATGCTGAACATCTTCCCCTACCTCAAGGACGTGAAGATCGACCTCGCCTGGGGCGGACCGATGGCGACGGGCGCCAACCTGTTCCCGCAAATCGGCACGCTGAGCGGGCGCCCCAACGCCTTTTACGTCCAGGGTTACGCCGGCTTCGGCGTCACGCCGAGCCACATTATCTGCAAGGTACTGGCCGAGGGCATGAGCGAAGGCTCGTCACGCTACAACCTCATCAGCTCCGTCAAACACGCACAAATCCTCGGCAAGGATCATATCCGCCCCTTGATCCTCACCGCCGGCAAAAGCCTTCACCAACTCTCGGGCTACTTCAACGGCCGCCGTTGACTGCCCCGCTCACCCTACTCACTGGAGAACTGCCATGACCATTACCACTATCGAGCAACACGTCAAGCTGTCGGCACTGGATGCCTGGGGCACCGTGGCCGACCTCGGCTCGACCATCCTCGAAGGCGAAGTCAGAGCCTTTGGCAAAATGACCTTTGGCGCGCCCACCGACCCGGTCAGCAGCGCCTACTTCGGCACCACCAAGGGCAAGTTCCGCATGGAATACCCGTTCAACGAGCAAGCCACCGTCGTCACCGGTGAAGTCATCCTCACGGAAGAAGCCACCGGCAACAGCACGCGTTATGGCGTGGGTGACAGCTGGTTCGTGACCAAGGGCACTGCCGTGGTGTGGGAGATCGTCAGCGAAGAGTTCGTCAAGCACTACTTCGCTGTCGCTTGATCGCGTTGCGGTCGCTGCCTTGAAACCACTGCCGATCTTCGGCAGTGGTTTTTTTATGCCTGCCCGGCCGCCAGGGCAATCGAGTCCCCGAGGATTCGCCACAACGCAGCGACGCGGCGGCGGTAGGTGGCCTCGTTACCGTAGATCAGCTCGACGTGCAGGCTGTCGATCAGCCCGATATACGCGTCCTGGAATATCCCGAGATCGGTGGCGTTCAGCGCGGGGTACTTGGCCTTGAGGCTGATCCCGAACAGTTCGCGCATGCGCTCAAGGTAAGCTTCAAAACCTGCACTCACCTGCCCCTTCAGTTCGGCAGGTGGAAAAAACGCTGTGCGCAGCAGAAAGCGCAGCGCCGCCGAAGACTCATAGCGCTGCGCAAGGTGGTCGGTGTACAGCGTGTCAAGGCCAACCGAAGGGCTGGCAGCCACGGCAAACCGCTCCTCGAGGTACTGGCGTTCGGTGGTCAATGCCAATGCCAGCACCGCACTGAACAGGTCATCCTTGCTTTTGAAATGCGCATACAACGACGGCTTGCGCATGCCCGCCAGCACCGCGATGTCGTTGAGTGAGGAGGCGTCGTAGCCCCGCTCGGCGAAATGCACCAGGGCGATGTCGCAAATTCTGCCCGCTGAAGGGCTGAGCACTTTCATGTGAATATCCTTGCCAGCAATCTTTTATCAATGATTTAACGCGGTGACCTGATCCGCCTTGCCTTGGCGCACGCTGATCCAGGTAAGCAACCCCACCACCGCGGCGCACAGCACCAGCAAGCCGCCCCACGCCGTGGCGCCGTGGTTACTCACCAGGCCGGTCAGGGGTGTGGCGCACGCCGAGATGCCCAGTTGAAAAGCCCCCAGCAACGCGGCGGTCGAACCCAGCGCGGTGGTTTGCGAAGACATCACCAGGGTCATCAGCGTGGTTTCGGCGATCCCCACGCCCAGCAACGCAAGCGCCACTCCGGCCACCAGCCAGTACAAGCCCAGCCCGGCGGCTGCGGCAGCACAGGCGATGAGCGCACCGGCGCCGATGCAGCAAGAGCCCGCCACGGCCAGGGTAGCCAGACCGTATTTACCCACCAGCTTCGCCGCCAGCGAGGCCCCGACAAGGATCGCAATACCGGTTGCGCCGAACAGGGTACCAAACTGGGCAGCGGGCAACCCGAAGTCGTTCTGGTAGATGAACGTCGCCCCGCCGATGTAGGCGAACAGGAAGAAGAACACCGCTGACAGGGCCAGCGCCGGTTGCAGAAAACGCCAGTCCTGGGCGATGCGCGCGTACGTGCGGATCGCCCGCTTGAAGTTCAGCGGCTCACGCTTGTTCGCGGGCAACGTTTCCCGCAACACCACCATGGAATTGACCGCCACCAACGCGCCCAGGGCCGCCAGTACCACCATCACCGCGCGCCAGCCAAAGTGCGCATCAATGTAGCCGCCCAGTGCCGGCGCGATAATCGGCGCCACGCCTTCGATGGTCATCAGCAAGCCAAACAACTTGGCCGCCTGCACGCCCTGGGTGACATCACGCACCATGCTCATGATCACCACCAGGGTCAGCGCACTGCCCAGCCCCTGAACGAAGCGCGCCAGCAGCAACCAGTCCAGCGTCGGTGCTGCACCGGCCACCAGTGCGCTCACGCTGAACAACGCCAGGCCGGCAATCAATGGGCGCCTGCGCCCCCACGCGTCGACGACAGGGCCGAACAGCAATTGGCCGAGGCCCATCGCCAGCAGGAACACGGTGAGTGTCAGCTGGATACTGGCCACGCTGGCCGAATACTCCACCGCCATCTCCGGCAAGCTGGGCAGGTACATGTCGACGGCCGACGGGCCGAGGGCACCAATGGCACCCAAGGCCACGGCAAATTTCAACGAAGGATGGTTTGAATTGATCGGTTTCATCATAAGCTCACGACTTGCAACCTACCGGTCGGTAGGGTGAAGTCGTGAGGTTAGCCAATGCCCTGGCGAAAGGTCAAGCCGTTAATTAATTAACAGTCAGGCGGCACCGGCCAAGGCGCCCGAGAGCGCCTGCGCGCGGAAATCCTTGGGCGATTGCTCGAAGTGTTTTTTGAAGGAACGGCTGAAGTGCGCGGAATCGGTAAACCCCCACTTATAGGCAATCGAGGTGATCGACTCCGCACGCAGGAAGGGATTGGCCAGGTCCGTAGCGCTGCGCTCCAGCCTGGCGCGCTGGATGTAACGGCACACACTGTCGCCCTCTTCCTCGAACAGTCGGTAGAGGTGCCTGACCGAGATTTTCAGGCGCCCCGCCAGGCACGCGGGTGTCAGGTTGGTCTGGGCCAGGGACTCGTCGATGACCTTCTGCACATAGCTGCGCAGGTTCACGCCGCCGAGCACGGCAGCGTCGTTGGTCTTCTCCTCGGCCTGCTCGAACCCGGAAGCCAACAGCAGGATAAAGGCACTCTGCAAGGCTTCACCCTCGGCCGCCGCGCTGTCGTTGCCGTCACTGCCCTTGCAGGCCTGGTCCATCAACAAATGCAGCATGCGCCCGCAGGCTTTGGTCGACGAGATCTTGCCGAAGATCGGCGACACGCCTTTGAGCTGGCGCTGCACTTGCGCGCGCGACAAGGACAGCGACACGTGCTCGATCAGGCCATGGGGGGCAATGGCGCAAGGACCGACCGAATCCATCAGCATCAGGTCGCCGGGCGCCAACTGGATGGTCACGCCGCCCTGGGTGATGTGGGAGTAACCGGTGCGCTGGCTGACCAGGAAACAGTGTTCGTCGTTGTCGCAATCGGCACGATCACCGTAGCGCACAATGTTGCCAGCATTGGTGCGCATATTGGCCAATGACAGCCCGCCATGGGACCAGGTGGAAATCTCGCCGATAAACAGCGAGCGATTAAACGCCAGTTGGGTTTCGAAACGACCACACAATGCCTGCATGGTGGTGGTCCAGTGGTCCAACCCGTCCCAGGCAGCCTGATGGATGCTCATGAATACCTCCGCACGCGATGCTTATTTTTGTGCGCCAATAGTTAACATGTTATCTATAGGCGCACAACTGTAGATCTATGCAAAGTACATAAGCACAAGCCATGCCATTCAAGGCTTAAAGCGTCTTGAGTACTTGGTGTAGAGCCAAAATGCTCTGCTGCAACAGGCGGGTTTGTTCAATACTCAACGAAATATAGCGGCGAAAAGCCGGCATCCGATTGACCACCTCGCTGCCGCCCATATGCTCCAACGCCACGCTCCAGCCGCCTCTGGTGTATTCAAGGGTGATCTTCTTGAAATCCAACGGCATCAGCGCCTCGCGCAACCTCTGGTTGGCGCTCAGCTGAAGGGTCAGCCAATCGGCAAAGTCCTGCGGCCCTTTGCGGCGGCGGCAGACCAACCCCGTGCGGGTAATGGCCCCCGTGTGGTGCAGTTGGTAACACCCCTCGCTCCACGGCGAGGCAGGCGTGTGGAAGCGAAACTCCGTGAGCACCACATGCATCAGCAACTGCGCTTCGGCACGCTCATGCACCTCGATGAGCGGCCCCTCTGGACTGAACTGGAACTGCGCGCACACCGGGGCCGAACACTCAAACGAGGGCTGGCCCAGGTTACGGCGCACACGCTCAAGCGTCGCCCCCGGCCAATACCCCGTCGGCGCACGCTGGGCGCCGAACAGCTCAGACAGCCTTGCAAGCATGATCAAATTCCTCACGAGCCAGAACACCAGGTTCCATGGCGAACTCCTTGGCCAATACGTCCTCCACCCGCGCCGGCTTGAAGGGGTTGACCTTCTGCACCACCAGCGTCCAGAACAACGCGTACACGGCGGTGCCGCCCAACATCACGCCAAACGGAATGTACACGTCCGCCGGGTTCATGCCGGGCGGAGTGATAAACCACATTCCCAGCAAAATCCCCGCGCTGGAAACGATCTGCGGCAGCGGAAAGAACGGCGAGCGATAGGCCCGTGGCAAGTCCGGGCGACGGATACGCAGGATCACTACCGACAGCGTGACCAGCAGGTAAGCGGTGCTCCAGGCACACACGGCTGCCAGTACCAGGTGCAGGATGTTGTCCGCGTTACCGCCCAGGTACCAGGCATGCAGGCACGGAATCAGCATTGCCACGAGAATGCACAACAGAGGCGTCTTGAAGCGCGGGTGCAAATAGGTGAACACCTTCGGCAACGCCCCATCCACCGCCATGCCGTACAGGATGCGCGGCACGCCGGCCATCAAGGTGTTGATGGTGGCAGCGCCGGCAAACAAAAAGCCGATGCCCAGCCACACCGGGCCGATATCCCCCATGACCTGGGCGGCGAACTTGGGAATCGCCATCGGCGTATCCAGCAAGTGCAGGCCGGTCGCCGGGTCCAACACCAGGTTTTCCACCTGGCGCTTCATCGCCGCGCCATAAATGAACATGCACGATGCCACGCCCACCAGGCCCAGGAGCATCGCCTTGGGCATGGTCGAGGCGGATTTGCGCAAGTCCGGCGCCAGCGGCGTGACAAACTCACAGCCGACAAACATGAACATGGCCATGCCCACCAACGACAGGATGGTCATCGGGTCACTGCCCACCAGAGACTCGCCAAACCAGCCGTCCAGCTCCACCGCCGGCGCTGCGATCAACCCCAGCACGCCAAACACCATCAGCGTGGTCCACATGCCGAAGGTCAGGATGATTTCCGCACGGCCAAACACGCTGACACCAAAGGCGTTGAGAATGCCGAAGCTGATCACAAACGCCACCCCCAGCAACCACGACCCACCGGCCGACTCGGCCAGCGTGTTGAGGTGTTCGAAGTTCACCAGCGCCATGACCCCTGACAGGATGGTTTCGGCGGTCCCCGCGAACACATGCACGATCAGGTAGGCGGACAACGTCCCGGTGATGGCAAAAAAACGCCCCATGCCACAGTTGATGTAGTCATACACCGAGCCGGTGGTGGGCAGGATCGCCGCCGCTTCGGCAAACGTGGTGGCCTGGGCCAGCATCATCACCACCGCGATCACCATCGCCACGGCAAAGGCTTTGCCGCCAATGCCAAAGCCCATGGTGGCCGTAAGGATGACCGGGCTGGCCATGATCAGGCCTACCGTACTGGCCAGTGCAGTAGGAAACCCCACCGATCCGCGATTCAAGTGCTCAGTGAGCTTATGGTTGCTCGACATTTTTTAATGTCCCTGACGTTAGGTTGGCGTAAGTAGCGACAGGCTGATCCTTTCTACAGGAGGCTGGCGTCGCCGCACACCCTCACTGTGCGCCCCTGTTCCATGAGCGTCTTGCCCACGGCTGCCGGCGGATTTGTTGCAGCCTGCCAACGGCGTGCAGCTGGCGAGCTGAGTCAAATGGCTGGCACGGTGGTTAAAGACGCCTGGCCCTCACGCCCCCATTAATGGCGCGCTTGATCTTCAACCGCACATCAACAACAGGGGCAATAACCATGGGGCACACCTCAACTACCCGTTCACTCTCAATGGCCGTGGCGCTGGGACTGGCCAGCGCTGCGTGCGCCCAGGCCGCACAAGCCTATGAGCTGTATGCCGACAGCGACACCCATATCAACGGCAATTTCCTTGCCGTTTATGGCTTGTTCAACAGCCGCAAGAACTACGACGGCACGACCGGTGGTTCCACCTGGCGCGAAGGGTTCATCAAATATGGCTTAAGCCTGGACCGTACGCTAGGCAGTTACGGCAGCGTGTATGGCACGGCCAACCTGGTCAGCTCAGGCACCTGGGGTGACGGCGATGCCGTGGGCCTGAGCAACGGCAGTGAACGCACCACAAAATTTGACGAAGCCTTCGCCGGCTGGCGCTCAGGCGAGCTGTTCCCGGCCTTGGGCAAGGATGGCGTGGACCTGTCCTTCGGCCGGCAGATCATCCAGTTGGGCAACGGTTTTATCATCAACGATGACGGTTTGAATTTCGGCAAAGGCCCGGCGGACGGCGAGTTGAATCGCGGCGGTGCCTACTACCTCGCTGCCCGCCACGCCTTCGATGAAACCGCAGTATTGCGCCTGGGTGGCAAGGACGGGTTGCACGGCAGTGTCATGTGGATCAAGTCGGACAACCGCGCCCAGGCCAAGACTGAGATGGCCGCTGGCACCCTGGACTACACCGCAGCCCCCGGCACCCTGGGCTTGACCTACATCCATGGCATCGACGTGGATAAGCGCTACGCCAGCGACTTCCAGCAGCAACGCAAAGGCATGGACATCTACAGCCTGCGCGGCAGCGGCGACGCCGGCATCCAAAACGCCCACTTCGGGTTTGAATACGCCTGGCAAGACAAAGACGCCGGCGCCGAGAAAGCCTGGTATGCCGAAGCGGGCTACACCTTCGCCGATTCCCTGTGGAGCCCCGACATCACCTACCGCTACAGCCGTTACTCCGAAGGCTGGGACTCCATGTTCAACGGCTACAGCACCGGCTATGGCACCTGGTTCCAGGGAGAAGTGGCCGCCAACTACGCAGGGCCCTTCAACAGCAATACCGAGATCCAACATGTGGCGCTCAAGGTGCACCCGCTGGAAAACCTCACGCTGGGCACGCTGTTCTTTGATTATTCAACCACCCACAAGCGGGGCAACCTCGACCTGAGCGGCCGGGAACTGGATGTGTTTGCAGAGTGGGCGGTCAACGAGCACCTGATCATTACCCCGCTTGTCGGCCTCTATAAGCCCAAGCAGGATGAAAACACCGGAGGCAATCAAGTCGGCGGCAATGGCACCAACCTGTACAGCCAGGTGACAGTTGCCGTGCCGTTTTAAAAGAGTAAAAGCAAAATGTGGCGAGGGAGCTTGCTCCCGCTGGACTGCGCAGCAGTCCCATTGTTGGGGCCGCTTCGCGGCCCAGCGGGAGCAAGCTCCCTCGCCACAGATACAACAAACCTCAGCTGGCAATCACCGCCTTGAGCACGGCCTTGAACGTGTCGATCTGCTCGGCCGAGAACTGAGCGAACACCTTGTCCTGCTGCTCCCGGGCAATGGTCCACAGCGACTCGGTCTCATCCACCCCTTTGACGGTCAGCCGCACACGCTCGTTATCATCCACCACCAGGCCCTTGCGCTTGAGATTGGCCACCGCCTCCTCGATTTCACGCACTGGCATCGCCACTTCACGCTGCAACTGGTTCAGATCCAGCCCGGCGTCATTTTCCAGCACCATCAACATCCGCGCTTCACTGGTACGCAGCCCGGTGGACAGCTGGCGCGGCTGATAGCTGGCCTGATAAGCCCGCAACGCCTGGGTCATCAGGTAATAGAGGTTATGGCTCAGGCGCCCCTGGAAATGGCTGCTGGGCGGCTGGCCTTCGTCGCGCTTGGTCATGCGGGTGTGGGGCAACACCATCGAGTAGGCCCCCTGGTGATACAGCAGGGGCGAACGGCCGAAATCGTCAAACGCAACCACTTTGCCGATCATGATCCAGTGGTCGCCACCGTCGACCTGCTGGAACTTTTCACAGTGAAAACGCGCCGAGCAGTCCGCAAACACCGGTGCACCGCCCTCCCCTGGTTCGAACTCAATCTCAGCGAAACGATCATCCTTGGGCCGGGCAAAATTATTCGACAAATCGATCTGATCCGCCGCCAGCACGTTGACCGCGAAGTGACTCGCCGCTTCAAACACCTCGTGGCTGTTGGAGCGCTTATCGATGCTCCACAAGATCAACGGCGGGTCCAGGGACACCGAGTTGAAGCTGTTGGCCGTCACGCCGACTTTACGGCCGCTGGCGGTGGCCGCCGTCACCACCGTGACACCGGTGGCGAAGTTGCCCAAGGCACGGCGAAACGCGCGCGCGTCGAATGGATTGGCGGGTTGGGATGCAAGGACTTCAGACATGAAAAACTCCCGGGCTGGCCCACAGACCAGCCCTGTTTGTTGTTATGGGGATAGCGCTACGGCGGGGATCAGACCATCGAAGGATCGGGCTCAAGCCCCATCAACTCGCGCCCGAGGATCTGCGCGCACACGTCATAGTCGGTGTAGGCATGCGCACCAGTGAGGTGGGAATCGCGGAACAGGCGTTGCAGCTCGTTGCTCTCAAACCAGGCGCCACCGCCGGCGGCTTCCATCAAGCGATCCACGGCCTGGATACACATCTTGGTGGCATAGCCCTGGTTGGTCCGCCAGAACGCCAGGGTTTCACGGCTCGGGTACTGATGCTGCTCGCTGTACCAGGCGATCTCGTTCCAGCTTTTTTCCAGCAAGGCACGCGCCGCTGCCACCTGGTGGGTGGACTCGGCCAGGCGCATCAACGCCGGCGTGGCGGCCCCCACCGCAGCGCCGGTGTAGGCGCGCACGCGGGTTTTGGTTTTTTCGCGGAACACCTCCAGCATGCGCTCGGCGATTCCCAGGCTGACGGTGGAAAAGCCGCTGGCAAAATAAGGCCGGTACGGTGCGAAGAAGAGCTTACTGTCCGGGTACAGCCCGAAGCCTGCCGACTTGCCTTCCATCATGTCCTTGGCTTTCTGGATGCGGTGATCAGGCACGAAGGCATCCTTGACGATCAACGTCTTGCTGCCGCTGCCACGCATGCCTACCGCATACCAGTCATCACGGATCGCGTAATCGCTGCGGGGCAATACCGCGAAGCAATAGTCCTGGCTGCCCTCGGCGTTTTTGCGGCGAAAGCCCATGATTGCCCACTCCGCGTGATCGCACCCCGAACTCCAGCCCATTTCACCGCTGAAGGTCACCCCGCCGTCGACTTCCTCGGTGCGGCCGAAGGGCGCAATGCTGCTGCTGGCGGTGGCATCCGGGTCATCGCCCCACACCTCGTCCTGCAACGTCGACGAGAACATCGCCAATTGATGGCTATGGGTGCACAACAGGCTCATCGCCCAGGCGGTACTGGCGCAAGACGCGGCCAGAAGCGCGATGCAATCGGCAAACTGCGGGAGCGAAATCTCCAGGCCGCCATACTTGCGCGGCTGCAACGCATGGTGCAGGCCGATGCTTTTGAGCAAGGCGATATTCTCGGCAGGAACACTGCGATCCTTCTCGGCGGCAAAGGCGTTGGCGGCGATGGCAGGCAACACGGCCTTGAGGTCTTCGAGCAGAGGATTGGGCTTTTTCATGGCGGGGCTCTTTATTATTGGAGGTGAGCGCCTCCCGTGCCGAGCAGCCATGGTTCTCAGGTAAACCGTGGCTTCTGGCCGGGAACAGGCAAAAGTACCGGGCCAGTATGCGTCGCGCAAAAGCCGTGGAAAATGCACGTTCCACGTAGAAGGTTGTACTTTTCATAGCTTGCAAGCTGGCAGGCTCGGTCATGCCCGTGACACGCACAGACAAGATAAATGGCGGCGCCCAGCGTACTTTTCCTTGCCAATGCCCGCGCCTAAACAGCGGCACTGTCACCTGCTGGATTATTGGAGCCTGCCCCCCATGAGCGATATCCCACTGCTACCCCGCGTCAGCCAGTTTCTCGGGCGCGATCACGGTCTTTACATCGATGGCGGCTATGTCGCCAGCAGCAGCCACAGCAAACTCAAGGTCATCAACCCGGCCAATGGCGAAGTCATCGCCCAGGTCAGCGATGCCGCCCAAAGCGATGTTGATCGTGCCGTCGAATCCGCCAACCGGGGTTTCAAGACCTGGTCCAACACCAGCCCGGCAGCACGCGCGGCGGTGTTGTTCAAGCTGGCCGACCTGCTGGAGCAACACCGCGAGGAACTGGCGCAGATCGAAACCTGCCAATCCGGCAAAATCATTCACATTGCCCGCGCGTTCGAGGTCGACCAGGCCGCCCATTTCCTGCGCTACTACGCCGGCTGGGCGACGAAAATCACCGGCGAGACCATCACCCCGTCACTGCCTTCCTTCGCGGGGGAACGCTACACCGCCTTTACCCTGCGCGAGCCCGTCGGCGTGGTGGTGGGCATCGTGCCGTGGAACTTCTCCACCATGATCGCCATCTGGAAGCTGGCTTCGGCTCTGACCACCGGTTGCAGCGTGATCATCAAACCCAGTGAATTCACCCCGCTGACGATCCTGCGCATCGCCGAACTGGCCAGCGACGCCGGCCTGCCGCCCGGTGCCTTGAACGTGGTGACCGGCAGCGGCACCGTCGGCAAAGCGCTGATCGAGCACCCGGGCACCGACAAGGTCTCCTTCACCGGCTCCGTGCCCACCGGGATTGCCGTGGGCAAAGGCGCGATGGACGCCAAGCTGACCCGCGCCACCCTGGAGTTGGGCGGCAAGAACTCGGCTGCGTTCCTGCGCGACATCGACCTGGATAAAGCCGCCGACGGCATCATCGAGGCCGGCTTCCTGCACTCCGGCCAGATCTGCGCCGCCGCCGAGCGTTTTTTTGCCCACCGCTCGCAGATCGAACCCCTGATGGACAAACTCGCCCAGCGCCTGGCCACCTTGAAAATCGGCTCGCCCCTGGATGAAACCACCCAGTTCGGCCCGGTCACCCACAAACAGCATCAACACAAACTCGCCGGCTTCTTTGCGACGGCACGCGCGCAAAACAACAGGATTGTCTACGGCGGCAACCTGATCGAGGGGCCCGGCTGCTACGTCGAACCCACGATCATTCTCGCCAACGACGTCAACGACAGCTTGCTCAACGAAGAAACCTTCGGCCCCATCGCGACGTTCTTCCCGTACGACACCGAAGAAGAACTGCTGCACCTGATGAACAACACACCCTACGGCCTCAGCGCCAGCCTGTGGACCAACGACCTGTCCAAGGCCCTGCGCCTGGTGCCGCAAATCCAGGCCGGTACGGTGTGGGTCAACATGCACACCCTGCTCGACCCGGCGGTGCCCTTTGGCGGCACCAAGTCATCGGGGATCGGCCGTGAGTTTGGCGCGGCCTTCATCGACGATTACACGGAGCTGAAATCGGTGATGATTCGCTACTGAGTTGAAAGTACCGATTTGCAAGCGCACGGGCGCCTACGTAATACTTGCGCGATGAAACTCAGCGACCCTATAAAAAACACTCGCCAGCAGGCTGCTCCAGAGAAGAGGTTTCCCTGATGCCGTCGGCACTCGATAACCCGGCGGCGCAAAACCAGAGCTTCTGGAAAAAGGCCTCGGGTTATGCCCTCCTGGCCTGCCTGGTGGCGTTTTCCAACGGCACCGACCTGACTTGTCTTGCCGAGGGATTATCGAACCGAAAGCGCGTCTTCAGTCCTGGCTTCATTGCTGTGTGCGTATTTGTGGCCTTGGTTGAGCTGATCCTGCTGAACCACTTCTACGGCACACGCGGCTGAGGTAGGACCAGGGCACATTTCCCATCCTGGGAGTCTCAAGGCGAACTACGCTTGAAGCCACTAACCGGAGAGCTGCCATGAACCCGCACACTACCGCCCTTGTCCTGATCGAGTTCCAGAACGATTTCACCACGCCAGGCGGCGTATTCCATGACGCCGTCAAAGACGTCATGCACGCATCCGACATGCTCGCCAACACCGCAACCACGGTGCAGCAGGCGCGCCAGCTGGGCGTGAAAATCATCCATTTGCCGATCCAGTTCGCCGAGGGTTACCCGGAACTGACCACCCGTGACTACGGGATTCTCAAAGGTGTGGCCGATGGCAGTGCCTTTCGCTCCGGCAGTTGGGGCGCCGACATCAGTGAGGCGCTGAGCCGTGAGGCCGCAGACATCTTGGTGGAAGGCAAGCGCGGGCTCGATGGGTTTGCCACCACTGGCCTGGACTTGGTGCTGCGCAACAATGGCATCCAGAACCTCGTCGTCGCGGGTTTCCTCACCAACTGTTGCGTCGAAGGCACCGTTCGTTCGGGTTATGAGAAAGGCTACAACGTGGTCACCTTGACCGATTGCACGGCAACCTTCACCGACGAGCAACAACACGCCGCAGAAAACTTCACCCTGCCGATGTTTTCGCAGACGTTGCAGCACACGGCCTTTCTCAAGGCGCTGAGCGCCCCGTAATCCACAAACGGCGGCTGAACATTCAGCCGCCCCGCCCTCCCCCTAGTACCCAAACAGCGACTTGCTCTCCAGGTACTCATCAAACCCCAACTCGCCCCATTCACGGCCATTGCCCGACTGCCTGTAGCCGCCAAACGGCGCAGCCTGGTCGGCCCGTGCGCCGTTGAGGTGGACCATGCCGGTGCGCAATTGGCGCGCCACCGCGCGGCTGCGTTCCAGGCTCAACGAGGTGACATAGCCCGATAAGCCATACGGGCTGTCATTGGCGATGGCAATCGCTTCGGCTTCGCTGTCGTAGGGCATGATCGCCAGCACCGGGCCGAAGATTTCCTCCCGCGCCACCAGCATGGCCGGCGTGACGTCGGCAAATACCGTCGGTTTCACGTAGTAACCGCACTCAATCCCTTGGGGCCGGCCCAACCCGCCGGCGACCAACCGCGACCCTTCGGCGATGGCCGCGGCGATCATCGCCTGGACCCGCTCGAACTGCATGACGTTCGCCACCGGGCCGACGGCCGTGAGCGGGTTGCTGTCGTCATGACACACCTGGGCCAGCACTTCCTGGGCAATCGCGATCACCGCCCCTTGCTGCTCGCGCGGCACCAGCAGGCGCGTCGGGGCATTGCACGACTGGCCGCTGTTGCGCATACAGCCCAATACCGCATGGCGTACGGCGCTTGGCAGGAACGCATCGTCGAGGAGGATATTCGCCGACTTGCCGCCCAATTCCTGGGAGACACGCTTCACCGTGTCCGCCGCCGCCTTGGCCACCGCGACGCCGGCGCGGGTCGAACCGGTGAAGGACACCATGTCCACGTCAGCATGACTGGCCAGCGCCGCGCCCACACCGGGCCCGTCGCCATGGACCAGGTTGAACACCCCCTTCGGCACCCCGGCCTCGTGCAGCACTTGCGCGATGATCTGCGCGGACAACGGCGCCCGTTCACTGGGTTTGAGCACCACGGTGCAACCCACCGCCAACGCCGGCGCCAGCTTGCAGGTGAGTTGGTTGAGGGGCCAGTTCCACGGCGTGATCAGCGCGCAGACGCCAATCGGCTCGCGCACCACCAGTGTGTTGCCCAGGCGCCGCTCGAAGCGGTAGTCGCGCAACACGTCCAGCGCCTGTACCAGATGGCCGAGGCCGGCCGGCACATGGGCGCTGCGGGCCAGGGACAGCGGCGCGCCCATCTCCAGGTGCACCGCTTCGATCAACGCTTCGCTGTGGCGTTTATAGGCTTCGATGATGCCTTGCAGCAGGTCGATGCGCGCCGCCACCGAACTTGCGGCAAACCCCGGGAATGCACGCCGGGCAGCACTGACGGCGCGATGCACATCCTCGCCATCGCCGAGCATCACGCGGCCGATCACCTGTTCGGTGGACGGGTTCACCACTGCTTCGACACTGCTGCCGTGAGGTTTGACCCAAGCACCGTCGATGTAGAACTCAAACAGATCCGACATGCCCTGCACTCCCTTCAAGACACTTGATTCAAGGCGCCCGCCAAGGTGTCGAACACCTGGGCGATTTCCTGCGGGCTGATGACCAGCGGCGGCGAAATCACGATGGTGTCGCCCGAGCCGCGCACCAATACGCCGTTGTCGAAGCACCACTGCGCAACCTCGCTGCCCCGTGCACCGGCCGCACCAGCGCGTGGTTCCAGTTCGACGGCGCAGAGCAGACCGAGGGTGCGCACGTCCAGCACCGGGCCCACTCCGCGCAACGCCAGCGCCGCCGCCTGCCAAAGCCCACTGACGGCGTTGACGTGTTGGTTGATGCCCAGCTCGCGATGCACCTCGATGGTTGCCAACCCGGCCGCACACGCCAGCGGATGCGCCGAATAGGTGTAGCCGTGCATCAGTTCGATCACGTTGGCGGGGCCAGCCATGAAGGCTTCATACACCGCTGCGCTGACCAGTACGCCGCCCATGGGCACGGCGCCGTTGGTCAGGCCTTTGGCGGTGGTAATCAAGTCCGGGGTGACGCCAAAGGCTTGCGCGGCAAAGCTGTCGCCCACGCGGCCAAAGCCGGTGATCACTTCGTCGAAAATCAACAGCACACCGTGGCGCGTGCAGATCTCCCGCAGGCGCTGCAAATAACCCTGGGGCGGCGGGTACACGCCACCGGAACCGGTGACCGGCTCGACGATCACGGCGGCGACGGTGCTGGGGTCCTGGATGTCGAGCAGTTGCGTCAGCGCATCGGCATAACTCGCGCCGTGTTCAGGCTGGCCGGCGCTGAAACGCATGCTCGCGTCGTACGGCAGCGGCAGGTGGGACACCTCCCCCAGCAGCGGGCCGAAGTCGCGCTTCTGCCGACCAATGCCAGACACCGACAGCCCGCCGAAGCCCATGCCGTGGTAACCCTTGGCCCGCCCGATCAGCTTGGTACGGCGGCAATCGCCCCGCGCCTGGTGATACGCCCGGGCGATCTTCAACGCCGTGTCCACCGCCTCGGAACCGGAGTTGGTGAAGAACACCTGCGCCATGCCCGCCGGGCTGATTTCGATCAACCGCTCGGCCATCTCCAGCGCCTGGGGGTGGCTCATCTTGAAGGACGAGACAAAGTCCAGGCGCCCCGCCGCTTCGCGAATCGCTTCGACGATCTTCGGCTGGCCATGCCCGGCATTCACGCACCACAGCCCGGCCATCGCGTCGAGTACACGGCGCCCGTCGGTGGTGGTGTAGTGCATGCCGTCGGCACTGGCGAACATCATTGGTTGTTGCTGGAACTGACGCATCGGGGTGAACGGCGCCCAAAAGGCGGGGCTGGCAATAGTGCTCATAACGACTCCTGCAAAACGGTGGTCTGATGGCCGATCAGCGTCGGGCGCTGCAACGGGCCGGCGTTAACGTTGACGCGGCGGTCCACCGACAAGGTGCCGCCCTCGATCCGGCACGTGACCTGGTCACAAAACGCCGTCTCGACAAACTGCCAGGTCATGTTCAGCACGCCGTCTTCGCGCCAGCGCGCCTGCGCCACGACGGGGGTGATGTCCGGTTGGTATTGGTGATGCAGATAGTGGCCGGTCATGCCTGTCTGGCTTTCGATGGCATCCACCAGCCCGGCACGGATGCAATGGGTGCCACGGGGGTCGGTGAGGTAGAAGTCGCAATAGTCAGGACCGAACTCCAGGCGCACCTGGCTGACCTGGTCTTCATTGGCCTGCATCACGAACGTGCCGCTGAACTCAGCCTGGCGTGACGAACGCGAAGCTCCCGTCAGCGACGGCCGCCGCTGGTGGGCCAACAGTCGCGCCAATTCGCCATCCGCTGTGCCATCGGTGGGCACGCCCAGCGCGGGCAGCAGGTGTTCCCAGAGCAGGCTGTGCAGGCGCCGCTCGCCCAGGGGCAAGCCGGCGGTAAACGCGATCACCGCGTTATGCCGGGGCAAGACGATGCACTGCTGGCCGAACACGCCTGAGGCGTAATAACCGCCGTGCAAGGTCATCCACCACTGGTAGCCGTAGCCTTCGCGGCGCGTGACGGCGGCGTCGCTGGATTCATCGCGGCCCAGGTAGCGCTTGCCATCGAAGGCGCCCATCCACACATCATCGACGTGGCCACGGGTGGCTTCGGCCACCCACTCTGCGGACAACAATGGCTGCCCTTCCCATTGGCCTTGCTGCAAATGCAGCACGCCAAACTTGAGCAAATCTTCGGTGCTGCAACTCAAACCATTGCCACCGGTGTTGAAGCCACCAGGGGCCAGGTCCCACTCAATCGGGCCCATGCCCATAGGTTGGAAAATACGCGCGTTGCACAGCTCAAATGCCGTCTGGCCACTGACCACGCTGACGATGGCCGACAGCATGAAACTTGACGCGCTGCTGTAGATAAACCGATGCCCAGGCGCGTCTTCCACCGGTTCATTGAGGAACAACTTGACCCAGCTGTCACTGCGCCCACGCCAGGCGCCACCGGAGATGCCCTGGCGGTGCCCGGTGCGCATGGTCAGCAGATCGCGCACGGTCATGGCCGCCAGGTTGGCGCTGATGGCGGCCGGGCAATCGGCGGGAAAAAAGTCCACCACCTTGGCGTCCAGCGACAGCACACCGTCATCCACCAACAGCCCGACGGCCATGGCCACCCAGCTTTTGGTCGCCGAATGCTGGACATGCAGGCGCTCGGCGCGATACGGCGCCCAGAACGCCTCGGCCACCACCGCTCCGTCGCGGTAGAGCATAAAACTGTGCAACTCCAGGCCCGCAGCATTCACCGCTTCGATGAAATCACTGACGCCCCGCGCCGATACACGTTGTTGGCTGGGCAGTGCCCGGCGCAACGGCAAACTTGTCATTTGATCTATCCCTTAATGTGCACTGCGTGGGCGTGCAACAGGCCGAGCCTGTTGCACGCCATGACGGCTACCAGAGCGCCACGGTGTAGCCCAGGATCACGCGGTTTTCGTTGGTGTCACGGGCGAAGTTGCTGGTAGCGCTGGCGTTCTGCCAACGCAGCGACACGTCCTTGAACGTGCCGCTCTGCACCACGTAGCCCAGGCTCAAGTCGCGTTCCCACTCGCGCCCTTCGCCGTTGAAGCCAATGACCTTGGCGTTGTCGCCCTTGGCGTAACGCGTGGAGAACAGCAGGCCCGGCAGGCCCAGCGAGGCGAAGTCATAGTCGTAGCGGGCATGCCACACGCGCTCGCCGGTCTGGGAGAAGTTGGCCAGTTGGTACTCAGTGAACAGGTAGGTGTTGGTGCCGTCCACGTAGGTGAACGGTGTCGAACCGTACTGCGCCTGGTAACCGCCGCTGAGGTTGTGGCCGTCCAGGCTGTAGCCGATGCGCGTACTCAACGCACGGTTATCCACCTTACCGGCCAGGGCGGCGGCGTCTTCGCTGGCATTGAAGTAGCGAATGTCGGTCTTGAAGGTGCCGGGGCCCCACTTGAAGCTGTTTTTCACGCCCAGGTAGTGCTGTTGGTAGAGGCTTTCCAATTGCGCGTATTGATAGGTCAGCGCAGTGTTCGGCGTGAGTTTGTACTCGCCGCCGGCATAACGGAACTCATCGCTTTTCGCGCTGCTTTTGTAGGCGCCGTACTGGCTGGTGAGGCCCATGTCTTCGTAGTGCGTGGAGTCGCGCTGCTTGACCTGGTCCAGTTGGCCGGCGCTCAAGGTCAGGTTGTCGATGTCTTTGGACGTGACGGCCGTGCCGCTGAAACTCTGCGGGAACAGGCGGCTGAGGTTGGGTTGCAGGGTCGGCAGGTCGGGCACCATGTAGCCCACGCGCAGCTCGCTTTTGGCCAGGCGCGCCTTGCCGGTGATCCCCAGTTTTGAGTAGTTGTCGTGGGCGCGGCGGGCATAGCTCGGTGAGCCCGGTTCGGCCACGCTGGAGCGTGCAAGCAGGCCGGTGCCGGAGTTGTCCGGGCTGGAATCGAGCTTCACGCCAAGCATGCCCACCGCGTCCAAGCCAAACCCAACCGTGCCTTCGGTAAACCCCGATTGAACGTTGAGAATAAAACCCTGCGCCCATTCGGCACGCTTGTTCTGCCCGCTGTCTTCGCGGTAGTCGCGATTGAAGTAATAGTTCTTCAATTCCAGCGCGGCCTTGCTGTCGGCGATGAAGTCGGCGTGGGCCAGCAAGGGCATGAAACCGGCGCCCATGACGCTGGCTCCGGTGACGACTTTAGTGATGCGGTTATTCATGTGCAGGTTCCTGGCAGACAGGTTGAGTGGGGTTGTTTTTGTTTTCTTCGGCCATGGCTTCGCCCACCTCGTCAATCCGCGACTGACGAGGGATGGGGTGCAACGCATGGCCTGGGGTGCAGCAGTACCTAAATCACACTGGCGCGCAGGCGATAACTGCCGTCCGCACGTTTCTCCAAGGGGCTTGCCGCCGCCAGCAAGCGGCGGGTGTACGGGTGTTGCGGGCTATCGAAGATCGTGTCACGCGGGCCCATTTCCACGACCTCGCCTTGGTTCATCACTGCCACCCGATGGGCAATACGCTCCACCGCCGAGAGGTCGTGGGAGATAAACAGGCAGGCGAAGCCGTATTGGCGTTGCAGGCGCTCGAACAGTTCGAGGATCTGCTTCTGGATGGTCATGTCCAACGCGGAAATCGGCTCGTCGGCGATCACCAGTTTCGGCCGGCGCACCAACGCACGGCCAATCGCCACGCGCTGGCGTTGACCGCCCGAGAGTTGGTGGGCGAAGCGCTCGCGAAACTGCTCGGGCAAGCCCACGTCCACCAGGGTGTCGGTGACGCGCTGACGTTTTTGCGCGGCGCTCAGGGCCGGTTCATGGCGCAGCGGTTCGGCCAGGATCTGGCCGACGGTCATGCGCGGGTCGAGGGACGAGTACGGGTCCTGGAAAATCATCTGGCATTGCAGGCGATGCACGCGGTTGGCGGCCTTGAGGATATCCACGCCCTGGAACAGGATCGCCCCGGCACACGGATTGACCAAGCCGACCACCGCCCGCCCGAGGGTGGTCTTGCCCGAGCCGCTGCCGCCGACCAACGCCAGGGTTTCACCCGGGGCGATGCTCAGGTTCACCGAATGCACCACGCGCTTGGGCACGCTGCGCCCCCAGAAACTGCGCGGGCCCGGATGTTCGATACACACGTCGCGCACCTGCAACAACGCTGCGTCCGCCGCAGGCAATGGCACCAACTCGCCGCGCCGGGGCAGCGCTTCGAGCAACTGGCGGGTGTATTCGGCCTTGGGCGCGAAGAGGATATCTTCGATACGCCCCTGCTCCACCGCCTTGCCCGCACGCATCACCACCACTTTGTGCGCATAGCGCGCCACCAGCGACAGGTCGTGGCTGATAAACAGAATCGCCGTGCCCTGTTCGCGGGTCAGCTCCAGCATCAACTCGATCACGTCCAGTTGGGCCAGGCAGTCCAGCGCCGTGGTCGGTTCATCGGCGATCAACAGCGCCGGGCGCAGCAACATCACCGAGGCGAGCATGATGCGTTGGCGCATGCCACCGGAGAACTGATGCGGATAAGACGCCAGGCACTTTTCCGCGTCCTTGATGCCGATGCGTTGCAGCATGGCGACGCAGCGCTCGCGGATCGTCGCCGCATCCAGCGCGGTGTGCAGCTTGAGTGCCTCGCTCATCTGCCGGCCAATGGTCAGCGCCGGGTTGAGAGAGACCATCGGTTCCTGGAACACCATGCCGATCCGCGCGCCGCGCACTTCACGCATGGCCTTGGCGTTGTTGCTGTCCAGCGGCTCGCCCTGGAAGGTGATGCGCCCGCCGCACACTTGCATCGGCGCCGGCAGCAAGCCAATCGCAGCGCGGGCGGCCATGGTCTTGCCGCTGCCGGACTCGCCCACGAGGGCGACGATTTCACCGGGGGCCAGGGTAAAGCTAAAATCATCGACAGCCAGCGGGCCGTCCACACCAACGCGAATCTGTAGATTTTCAACAGCCAACAAAGGCACGGGTACGCTCATGCTCATTTCCTCATGCGCGGGTCGAGACGATCACGCAAGGCATCGCCGAACAGATTGATCGCCAGCAACGTCAGGCTGATAAAGATGCCAGGGAAGATCCCCAGCCACGGCGCGTTGGAGATATAGGTGCGGCTGGCCGAGAGCATGCTGCCCCAGGTCGCGGCCGGTGGTGGTACGCCAAGGCCGAGGAAACTCAGCGCGCTCTCCGAGAGCAGCGCCCAGCCGAACATGCTGGTGGCCAGCACACACAACGGCGCCAGGCAATTGGGCGTGATGTGGCGGAACATGGTGTACAGCTCGGAGTTGCCGATCACCCGCGACGCCTCGATAAACTCCAGCTCACGCAACGACAGCACACTGCCGCGCACCACCCGCACCACCGACGGCGTGTAGGCAATGCCGAGGGCGAGCACGATGCCGTACTGGCTGGCCCCGACAATCGCCATGATACCCAGGGCCATAAGGATGCCGGGGAACGCGAGCAGTGCATCGTTGAGCATCATCAGGATGCGGTCGGTCCAGCCGCGCAGGTAGCCGGCGAGCATGCCGATCAGTGTGCCGCAGACCACCGCCACGCTCACCGACAGCAGGCTGATCCACAGGCTGGTGCGCGCGCCGATGATCAAGCGGCTGAACACATCCCGGCCAAATTCATCGGTGCCCAGCCAGTGCACGGCATTCGGCGCATGCAGACGCGACAGCAGGTCGAGCTTGAGCGGGTCGTACGGTGTCCACACCACGCCGAGCAAGGCCAGCAACACCAGGGCTGCGAGCAAGCCGCCGCCAATCAGCGCATTCAGCGGTGGGTAGCGCCGACGTCGGCGCGGCGCGATTGCCGTTACGCCGGGCAAGGCAGGCGTCTTCAGGTTCATAGCTTCACCCTTGGATCGAACAGCGGATACAGCAGGTCCACCAACAGGTTGACCAACACATAGATGCAGGTGATCAGCAGCAGGCAACCCTGCAACACCGGGTAGTCGCGGGAGAAGATCGCGTCGACCATCAGCCGGCCGATGCCGGGCAAGGTGAACACGGTTTCCAGCACCGCGATGCCGCCGAGCAGGTTGCCGAGGATCAGGCCGATCAGGGTCCAGGTTGGCGCGAAGGCATTGCGCAAGGCGTGTTTCCACAGCACCGCGCCCTCCGACAAGCCCTTGGCCCGGGCATGGGCGATGTATTCCAGGCGCAGCACTTCAATGGTGCTGGCCCGTGCCATGCGGGCAATGGCGCCGAACTCCACCAGGGTCAGGGTCACAATTGGCAGCACCACATAGGTCAGCGCTTTCATCGGGTCGCTGCCAAAGCCGACGTAGCCGATCACCGGCAACCAGCCCAGCTGGATGCCGAACACGTAGAGCAGCAACAGGCCCAACCAGAAGCTCGGCACCGACAGCAACAGCGTCGCCGTCGCCACCAGGCCCAGGTCCATCGCGCTGTTTTGCTTCCAGGCCGCGAGCAGACCCACTGGCACCGCCAGCAGGGTCGCCAGCAGCACCGCCACCAGCACCACCGTGGCGCTGACGCTGAAGCGCTCCACCAGCAAATCCAGGACCGGCTGGCGGCTGCTGATGGACACCCCGAGGTCGCCACTGAGCACCGACTTGATCCAGATCAGGTACTGGGTCACCACCGAGTGGTCCAGCCCCAGGCTGCTGCGCATGTCGGCCAGGCTTTGCGGGTCGGCCATGTCGCCGAGCATCAGCAAGGCCGGGTCGCCGGGGATCAGGCGGATCAAGGCAAACACAATCACCGAGATCAGCAACAGGGTCGGCACCGCCATGCCGAGCCTGTGTGAGATGAATCGAAACATAGCGCTACGCCTTACTTGGAAATGTCGGCCAGCTTCACGCCCCACAGGCGCGGCTTGGCAACAGGCCAGGAACGATAACCCTCGACACGCTTGCCCATGGCGCCGATGGCGGTGCCGTTGTAGACGACCACCATGGGTACATCCTTGAGCATCAGCGTGTGCAATTGGTCGAACAGCGGCCGACGCTTGGCGGGGTCCACTTCGCGCTGGGCCTCACGCAGAATCGCCAGGGCCTCGGGGTTGTCCCAGACTTTGCGCGGTTCCTTGTCCTTGTCGCCGATCACCGACTCGTAGCTTTGCGCGGCGTCGAAACGCCCCGAATAAGAGAACGCCATCATCTGGTAGCTGCCGGTCTGGTAGCGCTCCAGCTGGGTGCCCCACTCCAGGGTTTCCATCTCGATGTTCACGCCGGCCGCTTGGGTCATGGCTTGGCTGAGCAGGCCCAGGTCAAACATCTGCGGGTAGCGCTTGTTGACCAGCATGCGGATTTTTTCGCCGCGGTAACCAGCCTCTTTCAACAGGCGCCGGGCCTCGTCGAGGTTATAGGTGTAACCCTGGTGCGCAGTGGCGTCGTAGTAAGGGCTGGCGGTGGGGATCACCGAGTTGTTGACCACCGACAAACCATCGGACAACGCTGCGACCATCTGCGCGTAATCCAGGGACAACGCCACCGCACGGCGGATGCGCACGTCCTTGAGCAGCGGGTCGCGGGTCTGGAACAGCAGGCCGCTGATGGTCATGATCGGGCTGACTTGCACTTGCAGGTTCTTCACCTGCTTGAGTTGCGCAGCGTCCATCGCCGTGACATCCGGCAGCAGGTCCACGCCACCCGACAGCAACGCGGCCTTGGCTGAGGCCGAATCCGGGATCACTTCAAAGCGCACCTTGTCGACAAAAGCCTGCTTGTTGCCGGTGTAGCCGTCCGCCGTGGCCTCGGCCCGTGGGCTGTAGTCCTTGAACCGGTCAAGTTCGACGTACTGGCCTTTCTGCCATTTGCCCAGGGTGAACGGCCCAGTGCCAATCGGTGCGCGCCAACTGCCATCGGCGGCCAGGGAGTCCGGGTGCAGGATGCCGCTGCCGGCACAATCCGGGCGGGCCATGGCGGCGAGGAACAAACCGTTGGCCTGGTCCAGGGTGAACACCACGGTGTTTGCGTCGGGGACGGCGACATCGACGATCTTGGCCGCACCACGCCCGTCGAACTCCGCCAGGCAACGCCACTGGGTCTTGGGGTCGAGGTAACGCTGCCAGGTCCATTGCACGTCCTTGGCGGTCAGCACCTGGCCATTCTGGAAGTGCACGCCATCGCGCAGGGTAAAGGTGTAGCGCAGGCCATCCGCCGACACGTCGACCGCACTGGCGAGCATCGGCGCGATGCTGGTGTCTTCGCGGTACGCCACCAGGCCTTCGACGATGTGCATCATCACCGCGTCGGTATTGTCGTCGCGGTTGACGCCCGGGTCGGTGCTGCGGATATCACCATTGAGGCCAACGCTGATGACCTTGTCCTGGGCGACGGCCATGGAAAATGTGCACGCCGAGAGCGCGACGGCCAGTGCCGTCTTTACGTAGTTGTTCACGGGAGAAAGACTCCTTGAAGAAATGTTCCGGTCGTTGGCGTGGGCCAAGGCAGGACCGGCATCAGAATGAGTGAATCCTTGGTTATTGTTATACGGTCTGTTCTGAGTGCAGCGTGCAGCGGTGAATCAGCCCAGGCTGCGCTTGTGGCGCAACACCTTGGCGAAAAAGTCCTGGGCCGCCGGCATGGCCTTGATGCCCTGGTGCGCGACGTTGGGCAACAGGTCGAACTGCACCTGTACGCCGGCGGCTTCGAAGCTGGCCTGCAAACTGGCCAGGCGTTCCGGGCGCGTACGCCCCGCCGTGTTGGCCCCGGCCATGTAGTGCTTGCCACCTTCGCGGTGGGTGATTTCCCAGGTTTCCAGGTCGGCGTCGCCCACCACCATGTGCACTGGCAACTGCTGCAAGGCCTTGAGGTTCAGGGGCTTGCCAAAGCGTACGGCGAAATCGCGCACGCCGACCCACCAGTCCTGATCGGCATCGAGCAAGGTCACCGAGCCCGGCGCGCCGATGGAGGCGGCCCAGAGTTTTTCCGGGTGCAGGTAGCAGAAGCGATGGGTGAATTGCCCACCACCGGAATAACCGAACAGCGCGAACGTATCGAAGCGCCGGCCGTAACGCTCGCCGACGTTGGCGATCATGTCGAGCAGGATCTGGTCGTAGCGGATATCGCCTTCGACCATCTGCTTGTAGCCATCGCCATTGCCATCCCCCAGCACACCAACCGGGAACAGCGGCGACAGGATCACACAATCGTTCCAGCGGCCAAACTCCGCGAAGCCATTGCGGTAGATCTCCATGGCGCGAGTCGAGCCGTGCAGCGACACCACCAGGTCGATGGGCCGGGTGGCGTCTTCGATGGTTTCGGGTACGTAGAGGGTGTAGGCAAAACGGCTGTCCTGGGCGTGGGAATACACCGTGGTCGCGCCGAGGTGGTAGACGTTCTTGGCAGCGCGCAGGGCTGCGTCTTCAGGGCTGGTATCTGCATTGCTCATGGGGTTCATTCGCCGAGTCAGTTCGGATTTGAGTATTGGCCGGGCGCTATAAAAAGAAAAACTAATTAAACTTTAGCCTGAGTAAACAAAACCTTTACCATTCAGTCTGACGGCTCGCTTGACGACCTATTGTTATTCACTATGATTAATTTTCAATCGACCAATTATCAGGAGTCACCCCATCATGGCAACCACCGCAAAAACCAGATCGGTCACGGCTCATGTGCCTGAGCAATTGGCGCAAAAAGTCGATTTGATGGCGGAGCGCCTGGAGCGCTCGAAAAACTGGATCGTCAAACAGGCTTTGTCCGCGTGGATCGACCAGGAAGAAGAGCGCAGTCGCCTAACGCACGAAGCCTTGGCTGACGTTGATGCGGGCCGTGTGATTGATCATCAAGCTGTCCAGGCCTGGGCGGATAGCCTCAGCACTGATACTCCGCTGCCGGTACCGCGCTGATGGAGTTGAAGTGGACAAGCAAGGCGCTTTCCGACATTGCCCGCTTATACGAGTTTCTGGCAGTGGTAAATCAGCCCGCCGCCGCGCGAACCGTGCAGCAACTCACGTCAGCGCCGACGACGCTGCTGGTCAACCCGCGAATTGGCGAACGCTTGGAAGAGTTCGAGCCAAGGGATGTGCGGCGAATCCAGATTGGCCACTATGAGATGCGTTACGAAATAGTGGACTCTACTGTCTATCTACTGCGCCTGTGGCATAGCCGAGAAGATCGCTAGCGTCGTCTTTTTCCCGATTTCTGTAGGCTCCCCATGAGCAGCATTCGCTTCTTCAAGACCTTTATCGCCGTCGCCGAGTACGGCAGCTTTGCCGCTGCCGCCGACCGCGTAGCCCTCACCAATGCCGCCGTTGGCCAGCAAATGCGCGCCCTTGAAGAGGAAATGCGCCGCCCGCTGTTCGACCGCAGCCAGCGCCAGATCAAGCTCAGCCGCGACGGCGTGTTGTTGCTGCCCAAGGCCAAGCGCCTGCTGGCGGACTACGAGCAGATGATCGCCGAAGCGCCCGATGGCGAGGCCATGGAGGGTGAGGTGTCGATTGGCGGGATTACCTCGGGCATGGGCCTGCTTGCCAACTGCCTGGTGCAACTGAAAAAGCTCCACCCGCGCATCTCGGTCAACCTGATGACCGCGCGCTCCGACGAAGTGGTCAACCTGGTCCACGCCGCCAAGCTCGACGCCGCCTTGCTGATCGAGACGGCGCGGCAAAACTTCGACGGCCTGAGCTGGACCCTGCTCTACAACGAACCCATCGTGATGCTCGCGAATGCCACGCAGACCGCCGGGATCAACGATGCCGTGGAGTTGCTGCGCACCCAGCCGTTCATTCGCTATGACCGCTCCACCGCCGTGGGCCGCAAGGTGCAGTCGATCATCAAGAGTGAGTCGGTGGAGCCGCTGGAGATCCTGGAGCTGAACTCGATCATCGGCATCGCCGATCTGGTACGCCAGCAAGTCGGGGTGGCAATCGTGCCGTTGCTGAAGAACTTTGACTGGCACAAAGACCCCAGCCTGCGCGTCCTGCCGCTGCCGGGCGACTTGGCGGTACGGCGGGTGGGGATTCTGGAGCAAGGCACCAAAAGTGCGATTACCGGGGAGATTCGCAAGCTGCTGATGGCCGCCGTGGCGAAGTGAAGCGTGGCGTCAGGCCGTGGTGCTGACCAGCGTGCCCGAGGTGTCGCCGCCCTCAGCGGTGACCGCCTGCAACAATGCCGCCGTCGCGGTCTGCAATGCCGCTGAGGTAGCGCTCACCTGGGATTGCGCCGCCGCCACTGCCGCGACCTTGGCGTCTTCGCTCTGTTTGCTGGACTGGGCTTTCTGCACCGCTTGCTGTTGTTCTTGCAGTTGCTTTTGCAGTTCTTCGATCTGTTTTTTCAGGGCCTTGACGGTATCGGACTCTTCCGAGGTCGAGGTGGTTGCCGCGCCTGCACCTGCGCCTGCGCCGCCTGCCTTGTTGCTATCCGTGCTGGCGCTGGTGCTGCTGGAGGCTTCGCTGGTGGTGGTGTCCGTCGCCGTGGTGTCAGTGCTGCTGGCACTGCTGACCGCGGGTGTGGTTGCTGCGCTGGGGGTACTGGCGATAGTGACGTTCATGGCAAGTTCTCGATAGCAATTGGCGAACTTTATACGCCGCGTAGCCATCATTACGCCAGCTTCGCCGGGGTAAACTTGGTATCAAAAAAGCTATAATATGCCGCGCTCGGTTACACACCCCAAGGAAGAAACAACAGATGAGCAAGACCGCTTACTGGCTACGTCTTGTGGCCTCGCTCCCGGTATATGTCCTGTCCATCATGATGTGGATTCAAACCCCAAGGACGATTGCCGACGCCGTACACCTGTGGCGCCGGGGCTATTTGACGTCCTACGAGCATGGCCTGGCGATCGGCCACGTCATCGGCGGCGTGCTGGTGGCGGCGGTGGCCTACGGCATCTGGCGCCTGGCGCGCTACCTGCGCACGGGCTACTTCAAGAAGCAGCCCAAACCTGCGCCCACACCGTGGCCGTGATCAAGGTGCTTTGGTTGAGGGCTTGGAGGTAATGGCGCCGAAGCAGCGCATCTCCATCTGCTTGCCGTATTTTTCAATAACCGCCATGCGGGCTTCCTTGGTGCTTTCGATCGGGTAGTCCTGGACCTGACGCATAAACACAGTGCGTATGCTTTTTTCCATATCAGTGGTGCCGCTCCCCTGCCAAGGCGGCTCGGTGTTTTCCTGCCGCGCCCACATGGCGGCAATGCCATCAGCCTCCCACGTGCGGCAGTACTGGCGCTCCTGCACGGTCATGATGATCTTGTCGCCCTCGCTGTACCACGCCCAGGCACCGGAACTCGCGAACACGGCGCTCAGCGCCAAGGCATGGGTAAAAAACCTGCGCAGCATAGTGTGATCCCTCACGGCTTGACGACCGAGGCACTTTGCCCCGTCTCGATGTCACGAATGTCATAGCTCCACTGGTTCAACGACGAAAAACCATACAGCCCATACGTACGCCCCGGGGCCAGCTCCACGGTCAGCGGAACCAGTGCCGTGTTCGTCTGCGCGGTGATGAACTTGCGCACCTGCAGGGTATGGACGCCAGCCCCCACGCGGTATTCGCTCTGGCGGCTCAGCCAGTACAGGGTCTGCTCCCCGTCGATCTTGACGATCGTCAGCGACTTATCGAACTGCTGGATCGTCACGACTTGCTCGGCGGGTTTGCCTTTCGCACTGTCGTGTTCGTAATGGATACAACCGGTCAGGGCCAGGCTCGCCGCGAACAGCGCGCCAATCTTTTGCAAGTTTGCCAGCATCGTCTCATTCCCTTGAAAAAGGGCATGATCCTAGTGGCATTCCTACAAGGGATCAACGCAGGCTTACTGCCACCCTCCCCCCATGACCTTGTACAACGTCACCCGATTGCTCTGTTCGGCCAGGCGCAAGGTGATCAGGTCCTGTTCGGCGCTGTACAGCGAGCGCTGCGAATCCAGGGCCTCAAGATAGCTTTGCGACCCGGCGCGATAGAGTGCATCGGACAGCTCGAAACTTTTCTGGCTGGCATCGGTAAACGCCTGCTGCGCGGCCAGGCGCTGGTCAAGGGTGCTGCGCACTGCCAGCGCATCGGCGACTTCCTTGAACGCGGTTTGCAGGGTTTGTTGATAGGTCTGCACCTGGATCTCCTTCTCGACCTTGGCCGCATCCAGCGTGGCGCGGTTACTGCCGGCATCGAAAATCGGCAGGCTGATGCTCGGCGCAAACGTCCACGCGCCACTGCCAGCCTTGAACAGCCCGGACAAGGCCGAACTGGCAGAACCGGCGTTGGCCGTCAGGCTGATGGTGGGAAAGAACGCCGCCCGCGCCGCGCCAATGTCGATATTCGCCGATTGCAGGCTGTGTTCCGCCGCCAGCACATCCGGCCGTCGCTGCAACAGGCTCGACGGCAATTCACCCGGCACTTGCACCAAGGCAGCGGCAGACTCCAGGTGCGTGCCCGGCAGCAGCGCGTCGGGGATGTCGCTGCCGACCAACAGGCGCAACGCGTTGCGGTCTTGCAGGATCTGGCTCTGATACTCCGCCACGTCGCCGCGCGCCGACTCGACGGTGGTTTGCGCCTGGGCTACCGCCAGCGCGGCGGAACCGCCGAGGGCGTGGCTGCGCTGGGTCAGCTCATAGGTGGCCTGCTGGCTGGCCAAGGTGTCCTGGGCCAGTTGCAAGCGCTCGTTGTCGGCGGCCAGGGTCAACCAGGCCGTCGCCACTTCGGCCACCAGGCTGATCTGTGTGCTGCGCCGGGTTTCGGTCAGCGCCAGGTAGGCTTGCAGGGCTTCATCCTGCAGGTTCTGCACGCGGCCGAACACGTCCACTTCATAACTGCTCAACCCCAGTTGCGCGCTGTAGTCGTGGCTGGTCGACGCCGCGCCGCTGCTCGACAACGAGCCCGGCGTGCGGCTGTGGGTGCCGCTCACGCCCGCATCAATGCTCGGCAACGCCGCCGCACGCTGGATGCGGTATTGGGCCTGGGCCTTTTCGATATTCAGGCTGGCCAGGCGCAGGTCGCGGTTGTTGGCCAGGGCCAGGGTCTGCAATTGGGCCAGGCGGCTGTCGGTAAAGAACTGCTGCCATTGGATATCCGCCGCGACATCACCTTTGACGCCGGCTTGCCACTGCACGGGGATGGGGGCTTCGGGCCGCTCATACTGCGGCGCCAGATTGACGCAACCACTCAGCGCCAGGACGGCCAGCAAGGGCCAGTGAAACTTGATCATGCGTCACCTGTAGGGGCAGATGGAGTCGACACGCGACCGAAACGGCGGCGGATCATCACGAAGAACAGCGGGACAAAAAAGATCCCCAGCAGCGTGGCGCTGAACATGCCGCCCAGCACGCCCGTGCCGATGGCCTGCCGCCCGGCAGAACCTGCGCCGCTGCTCAGGGCCAGGGGGAGCACGCCGAACATAAACGCCAGGGAGGTCATCAGGATCGGCCGCAGGCGTTGGCGCACGGCGATCAAGGTCGCCTCGCGCAGGCTTGCGCCCTGCTCTTGCAGGTGCTTGGCAAACTCGACGATCAGGATCGCGTTCTTCGCCGCCAGGCCCACGGTGGTCAACAGCCCGACCTGGAAGTACACGTCATTGCTCAGGCCGCTGACTTTGGTCGCCAGCACCGCGCCAACCACCCCCAGCGGCACCACCAGGATCACCGAAAACGGCACCGACCAACTCTCGTACAACGCCGCCAGGCAGAGGAATACAAACAGCACCGAGACCGCATACAGCAACGGCGCCTGCGAACCGGACAGGCGCAGCTGGTAAGACTGCCCCGTCCACTCATAACCAATGCCCACGGGCAGTTGCTTGACGATGGCTTCCACCGCGTCCATCGCCGTGCCGGAACTCACGCCAGGCGCCGGGTCACCCACCACTTCCAGGGACGCGCTGCCGTTGTAGCGTTCCAACAGCGGCGAGCCGTAGCTCCACGCACTGCCGGCGAAGGACGAAAACGGCACCATCTCACCCAGGCTGTTGCGCACGAACCAATGGCTCAGGTCGGCTGCCTGCATGCGCGATTCGGCGGCGCCCTGCACGTACACCTTCTTCACCCGGCCCTGGTTGAGGAAGTCATTCACGTAGCTGCCGCCCAACGCCGTGGACAAGGTGGTGTTGATATCGCTGGTGCTCAGGCTCAAGGCCCCGGCCTTGCGGTCGTCGATCGTCACCTTGAGCTGCGGCGTATCGTCCAGGCCGTTGGCGCGCACGCCGAGCAAGCGCGGGTCTTGCTTGGCCAGCTCGATAAATTGTTCACGGGCCGCGACCAACGCATCGTGACCGAGGCCGCCGAGGTCCTTGAGCTGCAAATCGAACCCCGAACTCTGGCCAAGGCCACGCACTGCCGGCGGTTGCATGACGAACACGTCGGCATCCCCGATGCTTTGCAACGCCAGCGTCGCCCGCTGGGCAATCGAGGCCGCATCCTGGCCGCGGGCCGTACGCTCGCTCCAGTCCTTGAGGCGGATAAACGCACGCGCGGTGTTCTGGCTGTTGCCGCCAATGCCCAGGCCGGTGATGCTGATCATCGCGTCGACTTCCGGCTGCTTGAGCATGTAGTCCTCGAACTGCGTCATCACCGCCTGGGTGCGGCTGTCGGTGGCGCCCACCGGCAATCGGAGCTGCGCCATCAGGGTGCCCTGGTCTTCATCCGGCAGAAACGAGGTGGGCAGGCTCGCGTACCCCGCTGCCATCGCCGCCGCCACCAGCCCATAAATCAACAGGCTACCGCGCCCGCGTTGCAACACGCCGTCGACCAGGCGTTCATAGGCAAGGGAACTGCGCTCGAAGCTGCGGTTGAACCAGCCAAAGAAACCACGCTGGGCGCCATGGCCCTGGGCGTCCGTGGGCTTGAGCAAGGTGGCGCACAGCGCGGGCGTGAGGGTCATCGCCACCAACACCGAAAGAACCATGGCCGAGACAATGGTCACGGAAAACTGCCGGTAGATAATCCCCGTCGAGCCGCCAAAAAACGCCATGGGGATAAACACCGCGCTCAGCACCAGCGCGATGCCTACCAGGGCGCTGGTGATCTCCGCCATCGACTTGCGCGTGGCCTCCAGGGGCGGCAGCCCTTCTTCGCTCATCACCCGCTCGACGTTCTCCACCACCACAATCGCATCGTCCACCAACAAACCGATGGCCAAGACCATGGCGAACATGGTCAGGGTGTTGATCGAATAGCCAAACAGGGCCAGCACGCCAAAGGTGCCAAGCAGTACCACCGGCACGGTAATCGCCGGGATCAGCGTGGCGCGAAAGTTCTGCAGGAACAGGAACATGATCAGCACCACCAGCACGATGGCCTCGCCGAGGGACTTGACCACTTCCTCGATGGACAGGCTCACGAACGGCGTGGTGTCGTAGGCAATCACGTTTTTCAGCTGCATTTCGCTGGGGTAGAACGGCTCCAGTTCCGCCAGCTTGGCCTTGACCGCTTCGCCCACGCTCAGCGCATTCGCACCCGCCGCCAGTTGCACGCCCATGGCTGCTGCCGGCTTGCCGTTGAGCGCCGAGTTGATGTCATAGCTCTCGCTGCCCAGCTCTACCGTGGCCACGTCGCCCAGCAGCACCAGCGCACCGTCGCTGCCGGACTTGACCACCACATTGCGAAATTCTTCGGCGGTTTGCAGTTTGCTGCGCGCGGTAATGGTGGCGTTGAGTTGCTGGCCTTTCACTGCCGGTAACGCGCCAAGCTGGCCGGCCGAGACTTCGGTATTTTGTGCTTCAAGGGCGCTGCTCACGTCAGACGGCATCAGTGCGTATTTTTCCAGCAGCTCCGGATCCAGCCAGATGCGCATGGCGTAGCCCGAGCCGAGGGTTTGCACCTCGCCCACGCCGTCGAGGCGGCTGATGGAGTCGAGCAAGGTGCTGGAGACGTAATCACCGATCTGCGTGCCGGTGACACTGGGATTGTCCGAGGTCAGCGCGGCGATCATCAGGAAGTCCGAACCGCCCTTGGTCACCGTCAAGCCTTCGCTTTGCACCGACTGCGGCAAACGCGACTCGGCCTGTTGCAGCTTGTTCTGCACCTGCATTTGCGCCACGTCCGGGTCGGTGCCGGCGCCAAAGGTCAGGTTGATGCTGGCGCTGCCCGCCGAGCTGCTGGAGGACGACATGTAGGTCAGGTTGTCGAGGCCGGTGAGCGCCTGCTCGATGACTTGGGTCACCGAGTCTTCGACGGTCTTGGCCGACGCACCGGTGTAGGTCGCGGAGATACGCACCGTCGGCGGCGCGATGTCGGGGTATTGCTCCAGCGGCAACTGGCTGATGGACAGCGCACCGCCGAGCATGATCACGATGGCAATGACCCAGGCAAAAATCGGGCGATCAATAAAAAAACGCGCCATGCTCAACCCTCCTGCGCCAGTGCGCCGGCGACGGCGGCCTTGGTCTGCACCACGGCGCCGACGCGAACTTTTTGCCCGCCTTCGACGATCACCTGATCACCGGCCTGCAACCCGGCCGTCACCCACCATTGGTTGCCCACGGTACGGTCGACCGTCAGCAGGCGTTGCTCGACCTTGCCATCCACCACCAGCAACACCGAGGTCACGCCGCTGGCGCTGCGGCTCACGGCCCGTTGCGGGATGAGGATCGCCTGTTGGTCACGGGCCTGCTCCAGCACACCGCGCACGTACATGCCCGGCAGCAGCAAGTGCTCGGGGTTTTCGAACACCGCACGCAAGGTCACGGTGCCGGTGCTCTGGTTGACGCTGACGCCGCTGAAGGTCAGGCGGCCTTCATGGTTGTAGGTGCTGCCGTCATCCAGTTTGAGGCTGATGCGCGCTTCACCGTCGGCGTTGGCCTGCAATACGCCGCTGGCCAGGTCGCGCTTGAGGCCGAGCAGTTCGGTGGTGGACTGCACGACATCGACGTACAGCGGGTCGAGTTGCTGCACGGTGGTCAGGGCCGTGTCCTGGTTGGCCACGACCAGTGCGCCGGGGGTCACGGTGGAGGTTTCGATGCGCCCGCTCACCGGTGAGCTGATGCGCGTGTAGCCGAGGTTGATGCGCGCGGTGGCCACGTCGGCTTCGGCCACTTGTACGTCGGCAGTAGCGGTCAGCAGCGTGGCCTGCGAGTCTTCGTGGGTTTGCTGGCTGATGGCGTCGATCTTCACCAACTGCGCATTGCGTGTGGCGGTGGTTTGCGCCGACTTGAGGCTGGCGCGCGCCTTGCTCAGGGTGGCTTCGGCCTGGGCCAGCGCCGCCTTGTAGGGCGCCGCATCCAGCTGGTACAGCGCTTGCCCGGCCTTGACCTCGGCGCCTTCGACGAACAGGCGCTGCTGCACGATGCCGCCGACCTGCGGGCGGATCTCGGCGACCATAAAGGCCTGGGTGCGCCCGGCCAGTTCCGTGGTCAGCACCTGGGCTTTCGGTTGTACGGTAAGCACCGTGACCTCTGGCGCGACAGCCTGCGGCGCCGGGTCGCCGGCCGAACAGCCGCCGAGCACGGCAAGAATAATCAGGGAAAGGACAACGGCGGCGGTTACCAGGTATTTGGCGAAGAATTTGGTCGACATATCTGCCTCTGCAAGACGGGATGGCGCAAGCGTTACCCTTATGCTGCGAGGCAAATGTGCAGGAAAATTGAAGATTGCCCGCCCGGGTTGAATCTTTCGCGCCTGGGGGCCTAAATGGGCGGGTGTCTTTTTGATGACGGCCCTGTGTGCATGAAGCTGAGTATCTCCACCAAGTTATTTATTGCAGTGCTGGCCGGTGTGCTGCTGGTCATCCTCAGCATGGGCGTGGCCACCAGTTGGAGTTTTGGCCGGGGCTTTCTCGGCTATATCAACGAGCAGGCGCTGGAACGCATGGCCCCGGTGGTGCCGCGCCTGGCGGCCGCCTACGAACGCGAGGGCAGTTGGGAGTTCTTTCGCAACCAGCCAGACCGCTGGTTTGAGGTGATGCGCCCCGAGCCGGGTGTAAAGCAGGCGATTCGTGATTTGAAGACGCCGCAGATTTCCGACCTGACCGGCGCCCTGTTCCGCATCGCCCTGCTGGATAAAGACAAAAAACGCGTGACCGGCTACCCTGCCATCGGCGACGACGCCCTGGCCCTGCCGATTGTGGTGGCCGGTGAAACCGTCGGCTGGCTTGCCGTGACGCCGTTCCAGAGCGTGACCGAAGCCGGCGGCGAGCGTTTCCAGCAATACCAGTTTCGGACCAGCCTGGCGATGGGCGTGTTCTCGCTGTTGATGGCGATGCTGATTGCCTGGTGGATCGCCCGCACGTTGCTGGAGCCGGTCAAGCGCGTGGCCGCCGCCACCCACCGCCTGGCCAGCGGCGACTACAGCAGCCGCGTGGCCGTTGCATCCTTTGATGAAGTCGGCCAGTTGGCTCGCGACTTTAACCAGTTGGCCTACACCCTGGAGCGCAACGAACAGATGCGCCGTGAGTTCATGGCCGATGTCTCCCACGAGCTACGCACGCCGCTGTCGGTGCTGCGGGGCGAGCTGGAGGCGATTGAAGACGGCGTGCGCAGCCTGGACCAGAACGCGATGAAATCGCTGCAAGGCGAAGTCAGCATGCTGAGCAAGTTGGTGGATGACCTGTATGAGCTGTCGCTGGCGGACGTCGGCGCCCTGACCTATCGCAAGGCGCCGTGCGGGCTGAATGGGTTGTTGGAACACAGCGTGGCCATGTTCCAGGAGCGCCTCAATGCGCGGCGGTTACGCGTGGAGTTGGAGCTGCCGAGCCAGCCGCTGGAGTTGGTCGCGGACGCTGATCGCTTGCAGCAGTTGTTCTCCAACCTGCTGGAGAACGCCGTGCGCTATACCGACCCGGGCGGCGTGGTGCGGATCAGCGCCGTCGTGGAGCGGGACGAGGTGCGCATCGAATTCATGGACTCCGGCCCCGGCGTCTCAGCCAGTCAGCTGCCGCGTCTGCTCGAGCGCTTCTACCGGGGCGAATCCTCACGCAACCGTGAAAGCGGCGGCGCCGGGTTGGGGTTGGCGATCTGTCGCAGCATCGCCCTCGCCCACGGCGGCAGCCTCAGCGCCGATCACTCGCCCCTGGGCGGCCTGTGGCTGACCCTGCGCCTGCCCCGCAGCGTATAAGCCATGGACATTCTGATCGTCGAAGACGAACCCAAACTCGCCGCCCTGATGCAGGACTACCTGAACGCTGCCGGCTACACCACGCAGTGCCTGGACAACGGCCTGCAAGTGGTGCCCGCCGTGCGCGCCCACGCGCCGAAACTGATCCTGCTCGACCTGATGCTGCCCGGCCGCGACGGCATCCAGCTGTGCCAGGACCTGCGGGGGTTCAGCGCCGTGCCGATCATCATGATCACCGCCCGCGTGGAAGAAGTGGACCGCCTGCTCGGCCTGGAACTGGGGGCCGACGACTACATCTGCAAGCCCTTCAGCCCACGGGAAGTGGTGGCCAGGGTCAAGGCGATCCTGCGCCGTGGCCCGCAATTGTTGACCGGCGCCGCACCACGGCTGGTGATCGACGAAGCGCAATACCAGGCAACCCTCGACGGCGTGGCGCTGGACCTGACGCCACTGGAACTGCGCTTGCTCAATACCTTCGCCCGTGCGCCGGGGCGGGTGTTCTCCCGCGACCAGTTGCTGGACAAGCTCTACTCCGACCACCGCGTGGTGACCGACCGCACGGTGGACAGCCATATCCGCAACCTGCGGCGCAAGCTGGAGCAGGTGTGCCCGGGGGAAACGCCGATTGAGTCGTTGTATGGCGTGGGGTATCGCTTTCAACTCTAAGACCAATGCGGAACGACGGTAGGAATGAGCTTGTGTGGGAGCGGGC
>NZ_QAJM01000019.1 GCF_003852405.1 Pseudomonas sp. KBW05 | reverse complement strand
AAGCCCGCTCCCACACAAGCCGCTCCTACAAGGAGAGCTGTGGTGATTCCGGGCACAAACAAAAATGCCCCGAACCTTTCGGTACGGGGCATTTCTTAACTGTTGCGCAACCTGAGTTACGCGGCAGTTGTTACCACTTAGGCTGCTGCAGCGACGTTCAGAGCCTTGATGTGGCCATTCAGACGGCTCTTATGACGAGCGGCCTTGTTCTTGTGGATGATGCCTTTATCGGCCATACGGTCGATAACAGGCACAGCCAGAACGTAAGCTGCTTGAGCTTTTTCAGCGTCTTTGGTGTCGATGGCTTTAACTACATTCTTGATGTAGGTACGAACCATGGAACGCAGGCTGGCGTTGTGGCTGCGACGCTTCTCAGCCTGTTTTGCACGTTTTTTGGCGGAAGGTGTGTTGGCCACCGTCGAGCTCCTCGAAAGACTTTTTAGGAAATAGCAAACAAAATAGGCCGCGAATCATGCCGATGACTTGATGTGTTGTCAAGGGCGGCTGATGCGAACTGCTGAGTGGTCGATCTGAAGAGGCGGGTGATTTATTTCCGGCGCTTGACCTGTAAACTCGCGAGCTTTGGCTCTGTGCTGTTGCAGGCGCGCAGTATCGCATAAGTAGGCGCGTTGTTCGCCTGCTGTTTATCTAATAGGCGCAAACTCTTTCAATGAACCTCCTCAAATCGTTGGCCGCCGTCAGTTCTATCACGATGATCTCGCGGGTTTTGGGCTTCGTGCGCGACACCCTGCTGGCGCGTATTTTTGGTGCCAGCATGGCCACGGACGCCTTCTTTATCGCGTTCAAACTGCCCAACCTGCTGCGGCGAATCTTCGCCGAGGGCGCATTTTCCCAGGCGTTCGTGCCGATCCTGGCCGAATACAAGACCCAGCAGGGCGAGGAAGCGACGCGCACCTTTATTGCCTACGTGTCGGGCCTGCTGACCCTGGTGCTGATGCTGGTAACCGTCCTCGGCATGCTCGCCGCACCCTGGGTGATCTGGGCGACGGCCCCCGGTTTTGCCAATACCCCGGAAAAATTCGCGCTGACCACTGACCTGCTGCGGGTGACCTTTCCTTATATATTGCTGATTTCGCTGTCATCCCTGGCCGGGGCGATCCTCAATACGTGGAACCGTTTTTCGGTGCCGGCCTTCGTGCCGACCCTGCTGAATGTCAGCATGATCCTCTTCGCGCTGTTCCTCACGCCGTACTTCGATCCACCGGTCATGGCCCTGGGCTGGGCCGTGCTGGCTGGTGGCCTGGCACAGTTGCTCTACCAACTGCCGCACCTGAAAAAGATCGGCATGCTGGTGCTGCCGCGCCTCAATCTGAAGGACACCGGCGTCTGGCGCGTGATGCGCAATATGTTGCCGGCGATCCTCGGTGTGTCCGTCAGTCAGATTTCCCTGATCATCAACACCGCGTTCGCCTCGCTGCTGGTCTCGGGTTCGGTATCGTGGATGTACTACGCGGATCGCCTGATGGAATTGCCGTCCGGCGTGCTCGGCGTGGCCTTGGGCACCATCCTGCTGCCGACCCTGGCCCGCACCTACGCCAGCAAGGACCGCCAGGAATACTCGCGCATCCTCGACTGGGGCCTGCGCCTGTGTTTTGTGCTGGTGTTGCCGTGCGCGCTGGCACTGGGGATTCTGGCCGAGCCGCTGACCGTGTCGTTGTTCCAGTACGGTCAGTTCGATGCCCATGACGCCCTGATGACGCAGCACGCGCTGGTGGCCTACTCGGTCGGTTTGCTCGGCATTATCGTGATCAAAGTGCTGGCGCCGGGCTTCTACGCCCAGCAAAACGTCCGTACGCCGGTGAAAATCGCGATCTTCACGCTGATCGTCACGCAACTGCTCAACCTGGTATTCATCGGCCCGCTGGCCCATGCCGGCCTGGCCCTGGCCATCAGCGCCGGTGCGTGCATCAACGCCGGGCTGCTGTTCTACCAACTGCGCAAGCAGCAGATGTTCCAGCCGCAGCCAGGCTGGGGCCTTTTTGCCCTCAAACTGGTGGTGGCGGTGACGGCAATGTCGGCGGTATTGCTCGGCCTGATGCACTTTATGCCGGCCTGGGACGAAGGCCATATGCTGGAGCGTTTCTTGCGGCTTGGCGTGCTGGTCGTGGCCGGTGTGGTGGTGTACTTCGGGATGTTGCTGTTGCAGGGCTTCCGCCTGCGGGATTTCAATCGCAAGTCGATTGGCTAGAGCGTTTGCCGCGATAAAACCGTTGTTTTATCGATTCGACCCATTTGGCCTGTTCTGTTGCCTGTCGTCCGGGGCTGGGTGTGGTTATAATCGACCACTTTATGAGCAAGAAGCGCGTTATGCAGCTGGTTCGAGGTCTCCACAACCTGCGCCCCCAGCATCGGGGCTGCGTCGCCACTATTGGCAACTTTGACGGTGTTCACCGTGGCCACCAGGCTATCCTGGCCAGGCTGCGCGAGCGTGCGGTCGAGTTGGGCGTGCCCAGCTGCGTGGTGATATTTGAGCCACAGCCGCGGGAATATTTCAGCCCCGAGACGGCGCCGGCACGTCTGGCCCGCTTGCGGGACAAGCTGCAACTGCTGGCCGAAGAAGGCGTGGACCGTGTCCTCTGCCTGGCCTTCAACCAGCGTTTGCAAAGCCTCAGCGCCGCCGAGTTCGTTGACCGAATCCTGGTGGACGGCCTGGGCGTGCAGCACCTGGAGGTCGGCGACGACTTCCGTTTTGGCTGCGACCGCGTCGGCGATTTCGATTTCCTGCAGAAGGCTGGCGCTAACCAAGGTTTTACCGTCGAAGCCGCGCAAACCGTCGAACTGGACGGCCTGCGCGTGAGCAGTACCCAGGTGCGTAACGCCCTGGCCGCTGCCGACTTCGCGTTGGCCGAGCGTTTGCTCGGTCGCCCGTTCCGCATTGCCGGGCGGGTCCTGCACGGCCAGAAGCTGGCGCGCCAACTGGGCACGCCAACCGCCAACGTGCAGCTCAAGCGCCGTCGTGTGCCGCTCACCGGGGTTTACCTGGTCAGCGTCGATATCGACGGCCAACCGTGGCCGGGAGTCGCCAACATAGGCGTCAGGCCCACGGTTGCAGGTGATGGCAAGGCCCACCTGGAAGTTCACCTTTTGGATTTTGCCGGTGATTTGTATGACCGGCGTTTGACGGTGGTTTTCCACCAAAAGCTGCGTGAAGAGCAGCGTTTCGCCTCCCTTGAGGCGTTGAAAACGGCGATCAATGCGGATGTCGCCGCCGCCCGTGCACTAGCCGCACCTAGCGCCCATCGCTAACCGAAGAGCCTTAAATGACCGACTATAAAGCCACGCTAAACCTTCCGGACACCGCCTTCCCAATGAAGGCCGGCCTGCCACAGCGCGAACCGCAGATCCTGCAGCGCTGGGACAGTATTGGCCTGTACGGAAAGTTGCGCGAGATTGGCAAGGAACGTCCGAAATTCGTCCTGCACGACGGCCCTCCTTATGCCAACGGCACGATTCACATCGGTCATGCGCTGAACAAGATTCTCAAGGACATGATCCTGCGCTCGAAAACCCTGTCGGGCTTCGATGCGCCGTATGTCCCGGGCTGGGACTGCCATGGCCTGCCGATCGAACACAAGGTCGAAGTGACCCACGGCAAGAACCTGGGCGCGGATAAAACCCGCGAACTGTGCCGTGCCTATGCCACCGAACAGATCGAAGGGCAGAAGTCCGAATTCATCCGCCTGGGTGTGCTTGGCGAGTGGGACAACCCGTACAAGACCATGAACTTCAAGAACGAGGCCGGTGAAATCCGTGCCTTGGCCGAAATCGTCAAGGGCGGTTTCGTGTTCAAGGGCCTCAAACCCGTGAACTGGTGCTTTGACTGCGGTTCGGCCCTGGCCGAAGCCGAAGTCGAGTACGAAGACAAGAAGTCCTCGACCATCGACGTGGCCTTCCCGATCGCCGACGACGCCAAGCTGGCCGAGGCCTTTGGCCTGGCATCGCTGGCCAAGCCTGCCGCCATCGTGATCTGGACCACCACCCCGTGGACCATCCCGGCCAACCAGGCGCTGAACGTGCACCCGGAATTCACCTACGCCCTGGTAGACGTCGGTGATCGCCTGCTGGTGCTGGCCGAAGAAATGGTCGAAGCCTGCCTGGCACGCTACGAGCTGCAAGGTTCGGTCATCGCCACCACCACCGGCACCGCGCTGGAACTGATCAACTTCCGTCACCCGTTCTATGACCGCCTGTCGCCGGTGTACCTGGCTGACTACGTTGAGCTGGGTTCGGGTACTGGCATCGTTCACTGCTCCCCGGCCTACGGCGTAGACGACTTTGTGATCTGCAAGAAGTACGGCCTGGTCAACGATGACATCATCAACCCGGTGCAAAGCAACGGCGTCTACGCGACGTCGCTGGAATTCTTCGGCGGCCAGTTCATCTTCAAGGCCGACCAGCCGATCATCGAAAAGCTGCGTGAAGTCGGTGCGCTGATGCAAACCGCCACCATCCAGCACAGCTACATGCACTGCTGGCGCCACAAGACCCCGCTGATCTACCGCGCCACCGCGCAGTGGTTCATCGGCATGGACAAAGAGCCCACCAGCGGCGACACCCTGCGTAACCGCGCGATCAAGGCTATCGAAGAGACCCAGTTCGTCCCGGCCTGGGGCCAGGCGCGCCTGCACTCGATGATCGCCAACCGCCCGGACTGGTGCATCTCGCGCCAGCGTAACTGGGGCGTGCCGATCCCGTTCTTCCTGAACAAGGAAAGCGGCGAGCTGCACCCACGCACCGTCGAGTTGATGGAAGTCGTGGCCCAGCGCGTTGAACAGGAAGGCATCGAAGCCTGGTTCAAGATGGATGCTGCCGAACTGCTGGGCGACGAAGCGCCGCAGTACGACAAGATCAGCGACACCCTCGACGTGTGGTTCGACTCGGGCACCACCCACTGGCACGTCCTGCGTGGCTCGCACCCGATGGGCCACGAGAGCGGCCCGCGTGCCGACCTGTACCTGGAAGGTTCGGACCAACACCGTGGCTGGTTCCACTCGTCCCTGCTGACCGGTTGCGCCATCGACAACCACGCGCCGTACCGCGAACTGCTGACCCACGGCTTCACCGTCGACGAGACGGGCCGCAAGATGTCCAAGTCGCTGAAAAACGTGATCGAGCCGAAGAAGATCAACGACACCCTGGGCGCCGACATCATGCGTCTGTGGGTGGCGTCGACCGACTACTCCGGCGAGATCGCCGTGTCGGACCAGATCCTGGCCCGCAGCGCCGATGCCTACCGTCGCATCCGTAATACCGCACGCTTCCTGCTGTCGAACCTGACCGGTTTCAACCCGGCCACCGACATCCTGCCGGCCGAGGACATGCTCGCCCTGGACCGTTGGGCCGTGGACCGTACCCTGTTGCTGCAGCGCGAGTTGCAGGAGAACTACGGCGAATACCGCTTCTGGAACGTCTACTCGAAGATCCACAACTTCTGCGTGCAGGAGCTGGGTGGTTTCTACCTCGACATCATCAAGGACCGCCAGTACACCACCGGCGCCAACAGCAAGGCACGCCGTTCGGCGCAGACCGCGCTGTTCCACATCTCGGAAGCGTTGGTGCGCTGGATCGCACCGATCCTGGCCTTCACCGCCGACGAACTGTGGGAATACCTGCCGGGCGAGCGCAACGAATCCGTGATGCTCAATACCTGGTACGAAGGCCTGACCGAACTGCCGGCCGACTTCGAACTGGGCCGCGAGTACTGGGAAGGCGTGATGGCCGTCAAGGTTGCGGTGAACAAGGAGCTGGAAGTGCAGCGTGCGGCCAAGGCCGTCGGTGGCAACCTGCAAGCCGAAGTCACCCTGTTTGCCGAGGAAGGCCTGACAGCCGACCTGGCCAAGCTGAGCAACGAACTGCGCTTCGTGCTGATCACCTCCACCGCGAGCCTGGCGCCATTCGCCCAGGCCCCGGCGGACGCGGTCGCTACCGAAGTCCCAGGCCTGAAGCTCAAAGTGGTCAAGTCGGCCTTCGCCAAGTGCGCCCGTTGCTGGCACTGCCGTGAAGACGTCGGCGTGAACCCTGAGCACCCGGAAATCTGTGGTCGTTGCGTCGACAACATCAGCGGTGCGGGCGAGGTTCGTCACTATGCCTAATGCAGCCAGTCGTTTTGGACGCCTGGGCTGGCTCGTACTGAGCGTGCTGGTCCTGGTCATCGACCAGGTCAGCAAGGCTCACTTCGAAGGCGCCTTGCAGATGTACCAGCAGATTGTGGTCATTCCCGACTACTTCAGCTGGACCCTGGCCTACAACACCGGCGCGGCGTTCAGCTTCCTCGCCGACGGTGGCGGCTGGCAGCGCTGGCTGTTCGCCCTGATCGCCGTGGTGGTCAGTGCGGTGCTGGTGGTCTGGCTCAAGCGCCTGGGCCGCGACGACACCTGGCTGGCCATCGCGCTGGCCCTGGTGCTGGGCGGCGCGCTGGGCAACCTGTACGACCGCATTGCCCTGGGCCATGTGATCGACTTTATCCTCGTGCATTGGCAGAACCGCTGGTACTTCCCAGCGTTCAACTTTGCCGACAGCGCCATCACCGTCGGTGCGATCATGCTGGCGTTGGACATGTTCAAAAGTAAGAAAACCGGAGAGACCGTCAATGACTGATCAGGTATTGGCTGAGCAACGCATCGGCCAGAACACGGAAGTCACCTTGCATTTCGCACTGCGCCTGGAGAATGGCGACACGGTCGACAGCACGTTCGACAAAGCCCCGGCGACCTTCAAGGTCGGCGACGGCAACCTGCTGCCGGGTTTCGAAGCAGCCCTGTTCGGCTTCAAGGCGGGCGACAAGCGCAACCTGCAGATCCTGCCGGAAAACGCCTTTGGCCAGCCCAACCCGCAAAACGTGCAGATCATCCCGCGTTCGCAGTTCGAAGGCATGGACCTGTCGGAAGGCTTGCTGGTGATCTTCAATGATGCGGCGAATACCGAATTGCCTGGCGTGGTGAAAACCTTCGATGACACGCAAGTGACCATCGACTTCAACCACCCGTTGGCCGGTAAAACCTTGACCTTTGACGTTGAAATCATCGACGTTAAAGCGCTCTGATCAACGACGCGGTTAAAAATGTGGGAGCGGGCTTGCTCGCGAATGCTGAGTGTCAGTCAACAGATGTATTTACTGACCCACCGCATTCGCGAGCAAGCCCGCTCCCACCTTTGATCTCTATTGTCAGGTGGGTTAGCGTCTAGCTTGAACCCAAGTGGCTGCAAGACACGAGGCACAGCATGCACATCAAACTCGCCAACCCCCGTGGCTTCTGCGCCGGCGTGGACCGTGCGATCGAAATCGTCAACCGCGCCCTGGAAGTCTTCGGGCCGCCGATCTACGTGCGCCATGAAGTCGTCCACAACAAATTCGTGGTCGAAGACCTGCGCGCCCGCGGCGCCATTTTCGTCGAAGAACTCGACCAGGTGCCGGACGACGTGATCGTCATCTTCAGCGCCCACGGTGTTTCCCAGGCGGTGCGCACCGAGGCCGCAGGCCGTGGCCTGAAAGTCTTCGACGCCACCTGTCCGCTGGTGACCAAGGTGCACATCGAAGTCGCACGCTACAGCCGTGATGGCCGTGAGTGCATCCTGATCGGCCACGCCGGGCACCCAGAAGTAGAAGGCACCATGGGCCAGTACGACGCCAGCAATGGTGGCGCCATCTACCTGGTCGAAGATGAAAAAGACGTCGCCAACCTGCAGGTGCGCAATCCCGAGCGCCTGGCATTCGTGACCCAGACAACGTTGTCCATGGACGATACCAGCCGCGTGATCGACGCCCTGCGCAGTCGCTTCCCGGCCATCGGTGGTCCGCGCAAGGACGACATCTGCTACGCCACGCAAAACCGCCAGGATGCGGTCAAGCAACTGGCCAACGAGTGCGATGTGGTCCTGGTGGTCGGCAGCCCTAACAGCTCCAACTCCAACCGCCTGCGCGAGCTGGCCGAGCGCATGGCTACACCGGCGTACCTGATCGACGGCGCGGAAGACATGCAACGCAGCTGGTTCGATGGCGTCGAACGTATCGGCATCACCGCCGGTGCCTCGGCCCCGGAAGTGCTGGTGCGCGGTGTGATCCAGCAGTTGCACGCCTGGGGCGCCACTGGTGCCGATGAGTTGGCCGGTCGTGAAGAAAACATCACTTTCTCCATGCCCAAGGAGCTGCGGGTTCGCTCGTTGCTCTGAGCGCCAGGGTGCCGGAGTAGCTCCGGCACAACGCCTGCTCGGCCCTGTCGCTGCGCAGGCTGATGCGCCCGCTGGGCGCCAGTACCACTTGGTACTGGCTTTGCGCCTGGTCGGTGGCGCACACATGCACAGTGCCCGCCCGAAACCCCCCGCCTGAAAATACCGGTTCGCCCAGCCCGCTGAAGCGTACCTGGCTCTTGACCGGGCCATTGCCGACAATCGCCACGCGCCCGCTGTCCTGGTGCTCCAGCAACACTGGATTGCCCTCGTCCAGGTGGCCACGCCCGCTTACATCCACGATCACCCGCCAACCTCGGCTCCAGTCTTCGTCCTGCGCATGAATGACTACGGCCCGGTTGCGCGCGATGGCTTCGGTACGCGCGTAGCGCAGCCCTCCCGCCAGGGATTGTGCGGCGGTATGTCGTTGCTGTGATTCGAGCAGGTTCCTGAAACTGGGTACTGCCAGGTTGGCCAGGATGCCGCTCAGGATCAGCCCGAGCAGCAGTTCAATCAGGGTGAAACCGCGTTGTTGCATAGGTCATCCCTCCGTGGATGTGGGTGCAGTCCTAGGTATAGCGCCTGCGCCTTGACCCTGGATGATGGCCTTTTTGTCCAAAGTATTTCCCTTTGTTCCGGTAGCAGCTCGGATGAAAAACCGGCGCTAGTCTTGGGCTGCACAGCGGGTTTTCCTGCTTCTTTTTTGGCCTTCGACACGGATGACGATGGTAATGCTTGCCTACCCGGACACGTTTTTTTCCAGCGCCTTGCCCCGGCGCCAAACCGGCATGACACTGATCGAAGTGCTGGTCGCCCTGTTGATTCTCGCCGTTGGCCTGTTGGGCGCGGCCGCTATCCAGCTCAATGCGCTCAAGTACACCGACAGTTCCAGGATGGTCAGCCAGGCCAGTTTCATTGCCTACGACATGCTCGACCGCATCCGCGCCAACGCCGCTGCCGACTACGCGTGGGGCCGTGCAGAACGTGCACCGGCCAGCAGTGCCAGCGCCAGTGTGCGTGACCTGGACCTGCATGATTTCGAAGCCAATATCCTCGGGTTTGCCGGGCCGAGCGCCAAAGGCTCGGTGGCGGTCAGCGCCAATGAAGTGACCGTCACTATCAGTTGGGATGACCGGCGAGCCACAAGCACCAGCGACGCACGCGAGACCTTTACCCTGACCAGCCGAATCGGTCATGAGCCCGGAGTGCTGCCATGACCTTGCGTCTTCGCGGTTTCAGCCTGATTGAGTTGCTGCTGGCGCTGGCCATCGGGCTGGTACTGGTGGCTGGGGGTAGCCAGGTGGTGATCAGCTCCCGTGCGACACAGGCCAGCCAGCAGGCGGCGATGCTGTTGCAGGATGATGCGCGGTTTGTCCTTGGCAAGATGATTCAGGACATCCGCCAGGCGGGCATGTTTGGCTGCCTGGGCCTGGCGTTTATCGAGAATGCCCCGGCGGCCTTTGATCAGCCTGTGCGTTGGAGTGCCGGGAACGGTTCAGCGTCGCTGACGTTGGTGACGGCGGATATCGGCGAGGGTGGCGGCAAACCCGACTGGACGGTGCTTTCCGATTGCACGGGGATCGCCGAGGCGTTTACCGGCAGCGCGCCAATGCCTTTGCCTGGGCAGATTGGCTTTGCGTTACGCCAGATCACCTACACCTTCGAAGCGGGCCAGTTGAAGGTCAGTACGCCTGCGGCACCGGCCAAGGCGGTGCTGGTGGATAACGTGCAGGCATTCGCTATCAGCTTCGGCATGGCCGCCAAGCCTGACTCGCTGGAAGTGGTGCGTTATGACGCCCGTCCCGGGGATGAATCCCTGGTCCGCAGCGTACGCATCCTGATGACGCTGCAGGACCCCACGGGCCGGGTCAAGGATCAAACCTACAGCGTCGTGGCCGCGCTGCGAAACCGACTGGGGTAGGGCGGACATGGGCATTTATCAACGTACGGATGTGCGGCAGGCGGGCATGGTGCTGCTGATCAGCTTGGTGTTTCTGCTGTTGTTGTCGCTGATCGGCTTGGCGTCGATGCAGGGCGCGGTGTCCCAACAGAAGGCCGCCGCGAGCCTGTGGCATCGCAACCAGTCGCTGCAAAGTGCCGAAAGTGGCCTGAGGTTGGGAGAGTCGGTCGTACAGCGGGTATCGGCGGCCTTGCCGCTGTGCCGGTCCGTCGTCACCTGCGCGCCGCCGGGTGAAGCATTTTCATTGAATGTCGCCGGCGCGAATCCGATTTCTGGTGTCACCTGGGTCGCGCTCAAGGGCGGCTTCTACGGCATTCAGTCCTTGGGGCCTGCCGTGGGGCTGGCTCATTTACCGCCGAAAGTATCGGCCGCCGTGTATCGAGTGACTGCGGTTGGGCTAAGCGGCCAATCCCGTACCGTCTTGGAGAGCGTGTACGCGCGGGTAGACGGGGAGGGCGGCTCGCGGTTTCGGCGGGTGGCCTGGCGGCAACTTCAATAAGGAGCGGTGGGATGGACAAGGACAGCCGGGGTTTTACCCTGATCGAGTTACTGGTTGCCGTGGCAATCATCGGGGTGCTGGCCGGGATTGCTTACCCCGGGTATAGCGGCCAGGTCAAAAAGGTCTATCGCGGGCAAATTGTCGCGCTGTTGACCGAGCAGGCGCAGCACCTGGAGCGGTTTTATGCACGCAATGGCAGTTTTATTGACGCCAGCGGCGTCAGTGCGGGCAATGATCGCTATAGAATCACCGCTGTATTGAACCCTCAGGATTTCCGCCTGCTGGCCACGCCCATTGCTGATTCGGTGATGGCCGCTGACCCTTGCGGCGGCTTCAGCCTGACCAGCACCGGCGCGCGGGCCAACCCTGGCGCAGCACCGGACATGTCGCGCACGCTGTGCTGGGGGCAATGATGACAGTGCTGGATGATTGGGCGCCGGGTGCGCTTGTCCCTATTTATCGGCTGGATCGAATAATGGCTAAGCAACAGCGAGTGGTGGTGGTCGGCGGTGGCGTAATCGGCTTGTTGACGGCGTTCAACCTGGCGACCCAGGGGCAGGCGGTGGTGCTGCTGGAGCGTGCTGGCGTGGGGCAGGAGTCTTCCTGGGCTGGCGGCGGGATTGTTTCGCCGTTGTACCCGTGGCGCTACAGCCCGGCGGTCACGGCGCTGGCCCATTGGTCTCAGGATTTCTATCCACAACTGGCCGAGCGCTTGTTTGCTGCCACGGGTGTCGATCCTGAGGTTCACACCACCGGCTTGTATTGGCTCGATCTGGAAGATGAGGCCGAAGCGTTGGCCTGGGCGGCACGGGAAGGCCGCCCCTTGAGCAAGGTGGATGTTTCGGCCGCCCATGATGCGGTGCCGGTGCTGGGCGGCGGCTATTCTCAGGCGATCTTCATGGCCAATGTCGCCAATGTGCGCAACCCCCGGCTGGTCAAGTCCCTCAAGGCCGCGCTGTTGGCGTTGCCGGGTGTGATCCTGCATGAGCAATGCGAGGTGACCGGTTTTGTACAGGACGCCGGCAATGTCGTGGGGGTGAGCACCACTGGTGGCCCGATCCTCGGCGATCACGTGGTATTGGCCGCGGGGGCGTGGAGCGGTGAGTTGCTGGGCACGCTGGGCTTGTCGCTACCGGTGGAGCCGGTCAAAGGCCAGATGATCTTGTACAAGTGTGCTGCGCACTTCCTGTCGAGCATGGTCCTGGCCAAGGGGCGTTATGCGATCCCGCGGCGTGACGGACATATCTTGATTGGCAGCACCCTGGAACATGAGGGTTTCGACAAGACGCCGACCGTCACTGCGTTGGAAAGCTTGAAGGCGTCGGCGGTCGAGCTGATTCCGGCCTTGGCCGAGGCCGAAGTGGTCGGGCATTGGGCGGGCTTGCGTCCGGGGTCGCCGGAAGGCATTCCGTATATCGGCCAAGTGCCGGGGTTCAATGGCTTGTGGCTTAACTGCGGGCATTACCGCAATGGCCTGGTGCTTGCGCCGGCGTCCTGCCAGTTGTTTGCCGATTTGTTGCTGGGACGTGCGCCGATCATCGATCCGGCGCCGTATGCCCCGCAAGGTCGAATCAGCGCTGGATAGACTTCGGCCCTTGTTCCAGGTGGGGTTGGCTGCAATACCACGCCTGGCCTGAGCTCAGGGCGTGATTTTGCGGCAAATGCACGCCGCAGTGGGCGCAGCGCACCATCAGTGCAGCGTCGGGTTGTGCGGAGCGCTGCTGTTTGGCAGCCGGGCTTTTGAATTTACGCCAGAACCATACTGCGGCGGCAATGATGGCAATCCAGAACAGTAGACGAACCATGGTGGGCAGCTTCTCGACGAGGAATGCGCCAGTTTAGCCAAGGACATGGCAAGCGCACAGCGCAATAATTCTTGCCCATAAAAAAGGGAGCCCCGAGGGGCTCCCTTTTTGCGTTGCGTCAACGGATCAGTCGAACACACCGAAGGTCATGTAGCTGAACCACGAGCGGTCCTGGTTGTTGCCCAGGGCTTGCGGGGCTTCTTCTTCGATTACGTCGCCGTTCTCGTCGTGGGGCTTGAGCTCCGAAGGAATGGCTTCCTTGGCGTCCTGGAACTGCTTCATCACGTCCTGGTTGGCGCGGGTTTCGCCCGGCGGCAGCGGTGGACGGGATTCGATCAGGCCCAGGGTGTACTTGCTCAGCCACGAGCGGTTGTCCGCTTCGGCGACCTGAGGCACGAACTGGCCGTCTTTCAGGCTTGGGTGATCGGGGTAGTTCAGCTTCAGGGTTTCCAGGCTGGTGCTGGCCAGGTCGTCCAGGTGCAGGCGCTGGTAAGCCTCGGTCATCACGGCCAGGCCGTCACCCACGGATGGGGTTTCCTGGAAGTTTTCCACTACATAGCGGCCACGGTTGGCGGCAGCGACATAGGCCTGGCGGGTCAGGTAGTAGTGGGCAACGTGGATCTCGTAGGAGGCCAGCAGGTTGCGCAGGTAGATCATGCGCTGCTTGGCGTCCGGCGCGTAGCGGCTGTTCGGGTAGCGGCTGGTCAGCTGGGCGAACTCGTTGTAGGAGTCGCGGGCAGCGCCCGGGTCACGCTTGGTCATATCCAGCGGCAGGAAGCGCGCCAGCAGGCCAACGTCCTGGTCAAACGAGGTCAGGCCCTTGAGGTAGTAGGCGTAGTCCACGTTCGGGTGCTGCGGGTGCAGGCGGATAAAACGCTCGGCGGCGGACTTGGCAGCTTCCGGCTCGGCGTTCTTGTAGTTGGCGTAGATCAGCTCAAGCTGCGCCTGGTCGGCGTAGCGGCCGAACGGATAACGCGACTCCAGTGCCTTCAGCTTGGCTGTGGCGCTGGTGTAGCTATTATTGTCCAAGTCTTTCTGAGCCAGCTGGTACAACTCGACTTCGCTCAGGTTTTCGTCGACGACGTCCTTTGTTGACGAGCAAGCAGCAGTCATGGCGAGGATGGCGATCAGCAGCAGGTGTTTCACTTGCATGGCGGCTTGCGTCCCTATGACGGCCGCTGTCTTGGGCGGGGCCGTCCTGTTATGATGAGCGCCCCGTTGAAAGCCTCGGGGCAAAAGACGCCGTATTTAACCACAAGCGCGCAGCCGAAACCAAAGGCTGTGCCACGCCTAGTCTGAGCATGTCCGATAAAATTGAACTTCGCGCAGAGGTGCCGTCCGAATTGGGCGGCCAACGCCTCGATCAAGTCGCCGCACAATTATTCGCTGAGCACTCGCGCTCGCGCCTTTCCGCCTGGATCAAAGACGGCCGCCTGACTGTGGATGGAGCGGTTATCCGCCCGCGAGACATAGTCCATGGCGGTGCGATTCTTGAGCTGACTGCCGAGCAGGAAGCCCAGGGAGAATGGATCGCCCAGGACATTGAGCTGGACATCGTCTATGAAGACGACGACATCCTGGTCATCAACAAACCCGCAGGCCTGGTGGTACACCCGGCGGCCGGGCACGCTGATGGCACCTTGCTCAATGCCCTGCTGCACCACGTGCCGGACATCGTCAATGTCCCGCGCTGCGGCATCGTGCACCGTCTGGACAAGGACACCACCGGCTTGATGGTGGTGGCCAAGACCATTCAGGCGCAGACGCAGTTGGTCACACAATTGCAGAGCCGCAGCGTCAGCCGCATCTACGAGTGCATCGTGATCGGTGTCGTGGTGGCCGGTGGCAAGATTAACGCGCCGATCGGTCGTCACGGCCAGCAGCGCCAGCGTATGGCGGTGATGGAAGGCGGCAAGCAGGCCGTCAGCCACTACCGTGTGCTGGAGCGTTTCCGTTCCCACACCCACGTGCGGGTCAAGCTGGAAACCGGTCGTACCCACCAGATTCGCGTGCACATGGCCCACATCAACTTCCCGTTGGTCGGAGATCCGGCCTACGGCGGCCGCTTCCGTATTCCGCCGGCGGCGAGTCAGACCATGGTCGAATCGCTGAAGTCGTTCCCGCGCCAGGCACTGCATGCACGTTTCCTGGAGCTGGATCATCCGACGAGCGGTAAGCGCATGAGCTGGGAATCGCCTCTGCCAGACGATTTGGTCTGGTTGCTGTCGCTGCTCAAGCAGGATCGCGAGGCGTTTATCGGATGAGTGACTGGCTGATTCCTGACTGGCCCGCGCCGGCTCGGGTAAAAGCCTGCGTTACCACCCGTGCGGGCGGCGTCAGCCTGGCGCCGTTCGACAGCCTCAACCTGGGCGATCACGTCGAGGACAGCCTGGAGGCCGTCCTTGAGAATCGCCGTCGTTTAAGTGATGCCTTTGCTATCCAGCCGGCCTGGCTGCGTCAGGTTCATGGTGTGACTGTGGTCGAAGCTGACCCAACCCGCACCGCTGAAGCCGATGGCAGTTGGACCAGCACGCCTGGCATCGCTTGCACCTCGATGACTGCCGATTGCCTGCCCGCACTGTTCTGCAACCGTGCTGGCACTCGCGTCGCCGCAGCCCATGCCGGTTGGCGTGGCTTGGCGGCGGGCGTGCTGGAAGCCGCTTTTGAAAGCCTGGATACCGAGCCCGGCGAAGTTCTGGTCTGGCTCGGCCCGGCCATTGGCCCGCAAGCCTTCGAAGTCGGCCCGGAAGTGCGTGAAGCCTTCATGCAGCAACTGCCGATCACCGCTGAAGCCTTCGTGCCAAGTCGCAACCCCGGCAAGTACATGGCCGACATCTATAAGCTCGCTCGCCTGCGCCTTGCCGCACGCGGCGTCACCGCTGTCTATGGTGGCGGCTTCTGTACCGTGACCGATCCGCGCTTCTTTTCTTACCGCCGCAGCCCTCGTACCGGCCGGTTTGCCTCCCTTATCTGGCTTGACCGCTAGACTCTTCTGACTTGCGTCAACTGCCCGGCGCTTGAAACTCCCAGAATCCACCCCATCTATAAGGGTATCTGGCAGGTTTCTTCATTCAGGATGTTTTATATCTCCGGCCTGCTCAAAAGGAAGGTGACTAATGCGTATTGATCGTTTAACCAGCAAATTGCAGTTGGCATTATCTGACTCTCAATCCCTGGCGGTGGGCCTCGACCACCCGGCCATTGAACCTGCGCACTTGATGCAGGCGCTTCTGGAGCAGCAAGGTGGTTCTATCAAGCCCTTGCTGATGCAGGTGGGCTTCGACGTGAACAGCCTGCGCAAGGAGTTGAGCAAAGAGCTCGACCAACTGCCGAAAATCCAAAATCCGACCGGCGACGTGAATATGTCCCAGGACTTGGCGCGCCTGCTTAACCAAGCGGACCGCCTGGCCCAGCAAAAGGGCGACCAGTTCATCTCCAGCGAACTGGTGCTGCTCGCCGCCATGGACGAAAACAGCAAGCTCGGCAAGTTGTTGCTGGGCCAGGGCGTGAGCAAGAAAGCCCTGGAAAATGCCATCAACAACCTGCGTGGCGGCGACGCGGTGAACGACCCCAACCATGAGGAGTCGCGCCAGGCCCTGGATAAATACACCGTCGACCTGACCAAGCGCGCCGAAGACGGCAAGCTTGACCCGGTGATCGGTCGTGACGATGAAATTCGTCGCACCATCCAGGTGTTGCAACGTCGCACCAAGAACAACCCGGTGCTCATCGGTGAGCCTGGCGTGGGTAAAACCGCGATTGCCGAAGGTTTGGCTCAGCGCATCATCAATGGTGAAGTGCCGGACGGCCTGAAAGGCAAGCGCCTGCTGTCCCTGGACATGGGGGCGTTGATCGCCGGTGCCAAGTTCCGTGGCGAGTTCGAAGAGCGCCTGAAATCCCTGCTCAATGAACTGTCGAAGCAGGAAGGGCAGATCATTCTGTTTATCGACGAACTGCACACCATGGTCGGCGCCGGTAAAGGCGAAGGCTCCATGGATGCGGGCAACATGCTCAAGCCAGCGTTGGCGCGGGGTGAGTTGCACTGCGTCGGTGCCACGACGCTCAACGAGTATCGCCAGTACATTGAAAAGGATGCGGCCCTTGAGCGTCGCTTCCAGAAGGTGCTGGTGGAAGAGCCGAGCGAAGAGGACACCATCGCGATCCTGCGTGGCCTGAAAGAGCGTTATGAGGTCCACCATAAGGTGGCGATCACTGACGGTGCGATCATTGCGGCGGCGAAATTGAGCCATCGCTATATCACTGATCGTCAGTTGCCTGACAAGGCCATCGACTTGATCGACGAAGCGGCCAGCCGCATTCGCATGGAGATCGACTCCAAGCCGGAAGTGCTCGACCGCCTGGATCGGCGCCTGATTCAGCTGAAAGTTGAATCCCAGGCCCTGAAGAAAGAAGAAGACGACGCGGCGAAAAAACGCCTGGAAAAACTCCAGGAAGAAATCGTCCGTCTGGAACGCGAGTATTCGGACCTGGAAGAAATCTGGACCTCGGAAAAAGCCGAAGTGCAGGGCTCTGCGCAGATCCAGCAGAAAATCGAGCAGTCCCGCCAGGAACTGGAAGCTGCACGCCGTAAAGGCGACCTGAACCGCATGGCCGAGTTGCAGTATGGGGTGATCCCGGACCTGGAACGCAGCCTGCAAATGGTCGACCAACACGGCAAGGCCGAGAACCAGTTGCTGCGCAGCAAGGTGACCGAGGAAGAAATTGCCGAAGTCGTCTCGAAGTGGACCGGCATTCCGGTGTCGAAAATGCTCGAAGGCGAGCGCGACAAGCTGCTGAAGATGGAAAGCCTGTTGCACCAACGTGTGATTGGCCAGGAAGAAGCCGTGGTGGCCGTGTCCAACGCGGTGCGGCGTTCGCGGGCCGGGTTGTCCGACCCGAACCGTCCGAGCGGCTCGTTTATGTTCCTCGGCCCGACCGGCGTGGGTAAGACCGAGCTGTGCAAGGCCTTGGCCGAGTTCCTCTTTGATACTGAAGAGGCCATGGTGCGGATCGATATGTCCGAATTCATGGAGAAACACTCGGTGGCTCGCTTGATCGGCGCACCACCAGGCTATGTGGGCTACGAGGAAGGTGGCTACCTGACCGAAGCTGTGCGGCGTAAGCCTTACTCGGTGATCCTGCTGGATGAAGTCGAGAAGGCTCACCCGGATGTGTTCAACGTGTTGCTGCAGGTGTTGGAAGATGGCCGGCTGACGGACAGCCACGGGCGTACCGTGGACTTCCGCAACACGGTGATCGTGATGACCTCTAACCTGGGCTCGGCACAGATCCAGGAATTGGTCGGTGATCGTGAAGGCCAGCGTGCTGCGGTGATGGATGCGCTGACCAGCCACTTCCGCCCGGAATTTATCAACCGGGTCGATGAAGTGGTGATCTTCGAGCCTCTGGCACGGGATCAGATCGCAGGCATCACCGAGATCCAACTGGGTCGCCTGCGCAGCCGACTGGCCGAGCGCGAGCTGGCCCTGGAGCTGAGCAGCGAGGCGTTGGACAAGCTGATCGCGGTTGGCTACGACCCGGTGTATGGCGCACGGCCTCTGAAACGTGCGATCCAGCGCTGGATCGAAAACCCGCTGGCGCAGCTGATCCTGTCGGGCAGCTTTATGCCTGGCACCAGCGTCGCGGCGACGGTGGAGAACGACGAAATCGTCTTCCACTGAGCCCAGCCACTGGCGTAATAAAGGAGGCCCCGCATCGCGGGGCCTTTTTTTTCGATAGGGCGTTGAACTGTAAGGAAAAGGCTAGTAAAGTGCGCCCCGCAACAACGTCAGCCCACGGGTTTCTTCTCCCCAAGAAGAAATCAGAAACAAGCGCAAATCATTGTCTTAAAAGCAATTTAAAGGGTTGACAGGGGTTTTTAAGATTGTAGAATAGCGCGCCTCAGACATGACAACGTAGCGATACGGAAGACTCGAAGAGAAGGTTACACCGCAGTAGAAGTTGTACTTTGAAATATGTAGTTCCGTGATAGCTCAGTCGGTAGAGCAAATGACTGTTAATCATTGGGTCCCAGGTTCGAGTCCTGGTCACGGAGCCAATTTCAAACCGGGGTATAGCGCAGTCCGGTAGCGCGCCTGCTTTGGGAGCAGGATGTCGGGAGTTCGAATCCCCCTACCCCGACCATTTTTGGGTCGTTAGCTCAGTTGGTAGAGCAGTTGGCTTTTAACCAATTGGTCGTAGGTTCGAATCCCACACGACCCACCATTTTTGAAACCAGTTAACGCTGGGATCAGATCTTAAGATCAGAGGCCAAAAGCACTGATCGAAGAAGGCGACTGAAAGGTCGCCTTTTTTTTACCGGGGTATAGCGCAGTCCGGTAGCGCGCCTGCTTTGGGAGCAGGATGTCAGGAGTTCGAATCCCCTTACCCCGACCATATTAAAAATCCTCGTATCGAAAGATACGGGGATTTTTTTTGCCTTTTTTTCAGCAACACTTGTGCAGTTTCCAAACAGATATTGTGCTGATTGGTGCGTTGGTGCGGCGAGCCTGTCCTCCTAGACTGGGCCTCGTCAGTCAATCAACCCAACAGGAATTCGCACCATGACCCGTACCGCTCCTTTCTTTGCTGTTCAGCCTGCCCGTTCATTGCCTGCGCTGGTCAAGTCCACGCTTGTTGGCTTGGGCATGATGATGGGCCTCGGTCAATTTGCCGTGGCAGCCGAAACCGCGACGAATCCGCACCCGACCATCCGCGCCATGTCGGGCGCCGAAGCCATTGGTCGTCTAGACCCGAAAACCACTGCCTTGCTGGTGATCGACTTCCAGAATGAATACTTCACTGGTCGCATGCCGATCCCCGATGGCATGAAAGCCCTGGAAAACACCCAGCGCCTGATCAAGTTTGCCGACAAGGAGCATATCCAAGTCATTCACGTGCAGCATATCGCCCCAGACGGTGCCGCCGTATTTGCCACCAATGGCAAGACCGTCGATTTCCACCCGCTGATGAAGCCGCGCCCACAAGACAAGCTTGTGCAGAAAACCTCCGTCAGCGTTTTTGCCAGCACGGATCTGGATGCGCAATTGAAGCAGGCAGGCATCAAGACCCTGATCATCAGCGGCCTGATGACCCACGCCTGCGTCGCCGGCGCCGCCCGGGACGCCGCGCCGTTGGGCTATGACGTTGTGGTAGCATCCGATGCCACCGCCACTCGGGCGATTACCCGCGCCGATGGCCGTTCGGTGAGCAAGGATGAACTGCACAACTCGGCGCTGGCTGAGATCGAAGACACGTTCGGCTCGGTGCTGAGCACGTCGCAGATCATTGCCTTGCCGGTTAACTGATTCCCCGACCAGCCAGGGATCGCCTGCTTCATGAACCAGTTATCTGCCATGCGCGCCTTTCGGTGCATCGTTGAGGCCAAGGGTTTTTCTGCCGCCGCAGAACGCCTGGATACCACGCATTCGACGATTTCACGGCAGTTGCAACAGCTGGAAATTGAACTGGGCGCCCAGCTGATCAACCGCAATACCAGGCGTTTCAGCCTGACCTCGGCCGGGGAGCAATACTACGCCGCATGCGTCGATATCCTCGATCGTATCGGGGCGGCTTCCCAGGCCATCGCCCAGGGCCACCAGCGTCCGGAAGGTTTGCTCAGGGTCAGTGTGCCGCTGGTGGTGGGCACGCTGGACTTGCCGCACTGGCTGCCGGGCTTTCAGCGGCGTTACCCCGATATCGAGCTTGAGCTGCATTGCGACGATCAATTTGTCGACCTGGTCGCCGCTGGGTTTGACGTGGCGATACGCATCGCCAGCGCGCTAGCGGACACCACCTTGATGGCGCGCACATTGGCAGTCTCCAGGCAGGTGCTGGTGGCGTCGCCGGGCTATATCGGCCGGCATGGCTTGCCCCGTTCGGCGCAGGAACTGGACAAACATCGCTTGCTGACGTTTATCGGTGCCTCGTCGGATTGGCAACTGAGTGCGGCGCGGGGTGGCTTGGTCAAGGTCACCCCGGCGGGGCGGTTCAGGAGCAATACCATCAGTGCGCTGCACGCGGCGACATTGGCGGGGGCGGGCATTGCCTGTTTCACCCTGGCCACGGTGCGTAATGAGCTGGCGCAGGGCCTGCTTGTGCCGATACTGCCCAACTACTCATTGGGCGAGCGCCACTACTACGCCCTCTATCCGCAGTCCCGGCACCTGGCGCCGAAGGTCCGGGCGTTTGTCGACCATATGGCGGAGTTTTATTCGGCCCAATAAAAAATCCCCCTATCGTTTGATAGGGGGATTTTTTGTCACTGCGCAGTCGATCAGTGCAGTTTGAGCCTTGGCTCAGTCCCGCGTCCGATCTTGCTGCCGAGCATCAGCATCGCCGTGCGGAAAAAGCCGTACAGGGCCATCTGGTGCATGCGGTACAGCGACACGTAGAACATCCGCGCCAGCCAGCCTTCCAGCATCACGCTACCGGTCAGGTTGCCCATCAGATTGCCCACCGCCGAGAAGCGCGACAGCGAGATCAGCGAGCCGTAGTCGGTGTATTTGTAGGTCGGCAAGTCCTTGCCTTCGATGCGCAGCTTCAGCGACTTGGCCAACAGCGAAGCCTGCTGGTGAGCGGCCTGGGCCCGTGGCGGCACGTTGCGGTCTGTGCCCGGTTGCGGGCAGGCCGCGCAGTCGCCGAAGGCAAAAATGTTCTCGTCACGGGTGGTTTGCAGCGTCGGCAACACCTGCAATTGGTTGATGCGGTTGGTTTCCAGGCCATCGATGTCCTTGAGGAAACCCGGTGCGCGAATCCCCGCCGCCCACACCTTCAGACTGGCGGGAATCACCTGGCCACTGCTGGTGATCAGCGCGTCGGCCGTCACTTCGCTGACCGCCGAGTTGGTCAGCACGGTCACACCGAGCTTCTCCAGGGTTTTATGCACCGGTCCGCCAATCCGCTCCGGCAGGGCGGGCAATACCCGTGGTCCGGCTTCGATCAAGGTGATGTGCATGTTTTCCGGCTTGATGCGGTCCAGGCCGTAGGCTGCCAGTTCATGGGCGGCGTTATGCAGCTCGGCGGCCAATTCGACGCCCGTGGCACCGGCGCCGACGATGGCGACGCTGATCTGCTCGACCGCATCGGTTTGCCCGGCATGGGCGCGCAGATAGTGGTTGAGCAGTTGCTGGTGGAAGCGCTCGGCCTGCTTGCGCGTGTCGAGGAACAGGCAGTGCTGCGCCGCACCCTCGGTGCCGAAGTCGTTGGTGGTGCTGCCGACAGCGATGACCAGGCTGTCATAACCCAGCACGCGCGCGGGCACCAGCTCACGGCCTTCTTCATCGAGGGTGGCGGCCAGCTGGATTTTCTTCTGTTCACGGTCCAATCCGCTCATGCGCCCCAGCTGGAACTCGAAGTGGTTCCATTTGGCTTGGGCAACATAGTTGAGTTCGTCTTCCGAAGAATTCAGCGAACCGGCAGCGACTTCGTGCAGCAAGGGCTTCCAGATGTGGGTCAGGTTGGCGTCTACCAGCGTGATGCTGGCGGTGCCGCGCTTGCCCAGAGTCTTACCCAGGCGGGTAGCCAACTCCAGGCCGCCGGCGCCGCCGCCGACGATAATAATACGATGGGTCATGGGGATATCTCGCAAGGCTAAAAGAAATCGGAGCAGTTACCCCCGCGAGCGCTAAGCAGCTCATAGCGTCAGGTAACTCAAAAGGCGGCTCAGCAGGCCGAGGCCGATCACCACAACCAGCACCACACCAAGGAGCAGCCAAGGCCGGAAAGGCTTGCGCTCGACTCGGTTTTGGGAGAGTTGCAGGTACTCTTCGACATGCTGTTGGTCATCGGGGTTCAGGCGGCTGGTCATAAAGGCCTCGTCAGGTAGACGTTGCAAAAGGGCGCCACGTTACAGTCCGGGGGCTCAGAGGCTGATGCCCACGTCGAACACTATGCTGCGGCCCAGGTTGTTGCGCAAGAAATCCGGTGCGTCGGGGTGGGCAAACAGCACGCGGGCAAAGGTCGGCCCCACCAGTGAAAGCGAGCGCCAGCCCTGGCGCAGATATTCCGTCGGTGGCGGGAAATGGCTGTTGAGGTCGAGCACTTCACGCTTGAGGCTGGTGAAGGCGATGAGGTCCAGCTCCCCGAGCTCTATTCCGCGCTCTTTATAGTTGTGCGCCTTCTTGCGCAGCGTCGGCGCCAGGCGCAGCAAGAACTCATGGGCGGGGATGCGTCGCGGCTTGGCTTCGCGCCGCACCAACTGGCTGAGGGAGAAGGCGCTGCGCCTGCGCAGCAACTCGTCGCGCCATTCGTCGTTCAGGCGCCGGCCCTCGTCCAGTACAAAAAAAACCTCGAAACTGGCATCGCGAAACAGCACGTCCGGCGGCTCTTGCCCGGCGGCGTGAAACTCTTCGGCCCGGTAGGGCACATTCAAGCCTTGCAGCAGGCGCTGGCAGACCCAACGCTCACGCTCCCATTTGCGGGCATTGGACAAGAACGCATTGGCTTGTTCGGCCGCTACGGTGAGCAGGCGCAAGTAATCTGAGTCATCCATGCTTGCAGCTTAGCGTCCAAATGATGACCGCAGGAAGTCCCGTTGCAAAAGGTCGGTGTAGACTGCTCACTCGACTGTTATTCAAGCAGGGGGCCGTCGTGATCAGTGCTGCAGTGCTCGCACCACAAACCTTGGGCCTCGGCTGGCTGCTGTTTGTGCCCGTGGTGCTATGGGCCATCCTGCGTTCGCCCTGGGTCGAGCTGTTTGCCGACCGACGGCGCCAGCATTTGCTGTTCGGCACCGTGTTCGCGCTGTTTATGTTGTGGTTGGTGCGGCGGGATTTTGATACCGGGGTCTCCTACCACTTTATCGGCATGACCGCCGTGACCCTGCTGCTGGATTGGCCCTTGGCAATCGTCGGCGGGTTTGCCGCCCAGCTCGGTTTGATGGTGTTGGGGCGCCAGGACCTGGCAGCGCTCGGCATCAACGGCCTGCTGTTGGTCGTGTTGCCGGTGCTGGTCACCGAAACCTGCGCGCTGCTGGTGGAGCGCGCGCAACCGCGCAATCCCTTTGTGTATATCTTCTGCTCGGGCTTTTTCGCCGCTGCGCTGTCGGCCTTGCTTTGTCTGTTGCTGGGGCTGGGGCTGCTGTGGTTCGACGGACGGTTTGCCATGCCGGAATGGCTGGAAGATTTCGTCGGCTACCTATGGCTGATCATCTTCCCCGAAGCCTTTATCAACGGCATGGTCATCAGTGCGTTGGTGGTGTTCTGCCCGGAATGGCTGGAGACCTTCAATCGCACCCGCTACCTCTCGGCACCCTGGAACGACGACGATTCGCCGCGTTGATCCAGATCAAATCCCGCGCCCACGCGCAGGCCCATGCTCTGCGAAATTTTCGAGGAGCACGGATCATGAGTGTGTACGAGTGGGCACGGCAGGAGTTGCGCAGAAGTCAGGACGCGGCACAGGAAATCGGCTTTGACCCAGGCTTGACCCTGCGCGCCATGCTCAGTGCGGTGGTGCAGCAGAGCAAGGGCGTGCGCAGTTTCGAAGACCTGGCCGACGAGCTGCAATACCTTGCAGAGAACCTCGACGACCAGCAGGAATACGCCTTTATGCGGCCTTAGTGGCGCGGCGTCAGGTCTTCGGAAAACAGCTCATCTTCGGCGTCCGGGGCCACGGGGATCTTGTGTTCCTCTGCGGCCCAGGCACCCAGGTCGATGAGTTTGCAACGGTCCGAGCAGAACGGCCGGTTGAGGTTGGTCGCAGTCCATTCCACGGGGGCACCGCAGGTTGGGCAATCGACGGTCAAGGGTTGGCTCATGATCGGCCTCCACGCAAAGTAAGGTAAAAGTGGTGCAGTCGCTCGACCTCGCTGTGCAGCCAGGCGAGGTCCTTGTCATTGACCAGCACATCATCGGCATGTTTCAGGCGCTCTTCACGGCTTGATTGCGCCTTGAGGATCGCCTGCACCTGCTGTTCGCTGATGCCGTCGCGCTGCAGGGTACGCTGAATCTGCAGCGATTGCGGCACGTCGATCACCAGGATGCGCTGGGTCATGCTGTGCTGGCCGGACTCGATCAGCAACGGCGACACCAGAATCGCGTAAGGCGACTGCGCACGTGCCAGATGGCTGCGAATCTCTTCGCCAATCAACGGGTGCAGCAAGGCTTCCAGCCAGCGGCGCTGTTCGGGGACTTCAAAGATCAGCTTGCGCAACGCGGCGCGGTCCAGTTGACCGTCAGGTTGCAGCACGCCCGCACCAAAGTGCTCAGCGATACGTGCCAGTGCCGGCCGGCCAGGTTCGACGACCCAGCGGGCGGCGTGATCGGCGTCCACCAGGTCGATGCCCAGGTCGATAAAGTGCTGGGCCGCCGCGCTTTTGCCGCTGCCGATGCCGCCGGTGAGGCCAAGAATCCAGGGTGTTGCAACAGAAGTGGTCATCTGAAACCGACAGACTGCAAATAGAAGTCGGTTATTTGACCACCCCAGAGCAATGCAATCCAGCCGGCAATTGCCAGATAGGGGCCGAACGGCATGGGGGCCGACGCCTGGGTCTTGCGCAGGCGCATCAGGATAAGCCCGCCCATCACCCCGAGAAGCGATGACATCAGCAAGGTCATCGGCAGGATTTGCCAGCCGCCCCAGGCGCCGAGCATGGCCAGCAACTTGAAGTCGCCATGGCCCATGCCGTCTTTGCCGGTGGCCAGCTTGAATAGCCAGAACACCGACCACAGGCTCATGTAACCGGCCACTGCGCCCCATACGGCATCGGCCAGCGTCACCTGCAAGTCGAAGCTGTTGAGGATCAGCCCCAGCCACAACAGCGGCAGCACCAATACATCCGGCAACAGTTGGTGATCTGCATCGATCAGGCTCATCGCCAGCAGCCCCCAACTCAGCAGCATGATCGCCGCGCCTTGCCAGCCAAAACCGAAATGCCAGGCGACCATGGCCGAAATCAGCGCACAGGCCAGTTCGGTGAAGGGGTAACGCCCACTGATCGGTCCACGGCAGTGGGCGCAGCGCCCCCGGAGCATCAGGTAGCTGAGCACGGGGATGTTTTCCCAGGGGCGAATCGGCTGGCTGCAATGGGGGCAGCAGGAATTGGGAAACATCAGGTTGTAGGTCGGCCCGGCCGGTTCGGTCGGCAGGCCGAGGACTTCCTGGGCCTGGGTGCGCCATTCACGTTCGAGCATTTTCGGCAAGCGCCATACCAGCACGTTGAGAAAGCTGCCGACGATCAGGCCCAGCACCAGCGCCATACCAACAAAAAGCCACGGTTGTTCACTCAGCAGCAAGCTCAAAATGCGCTCCCCAATTGAAACACCGGCAGATACATCGCAATCACCAGTCCCCCGACAATGCTTCCCAGCACGACCATGATCAGCGGCTCCATCAAGCTTGTGAGTCTATCCACCAGGCTGTCTACGTCAGCCTCGTAGTGGCTGGCGACCTTTTCCAGCATACGGTCCAGCGTACCGGACTCTTCGCCGATGATCGTCATCTGGATCGCCATTCGGGGAAACAGGCCGCTGCCGCTCATGGCTTGATTCAACTGGATGCCGGTGGCGACATCATGGCGCATGCGCTCGATGGCGAGTCTGAATGGCCCGTTGCCGACAGCCCCGGCCACTGAGTCCAGGGCCTGCACCAGGGGAACGCCTGCGGTAAACGTAGTCGAGAGTGTTCGAGCGTAGCGGGCGACGGCGGATTTTTTCAGCAGTGTGCCTGCCAGGGGCGCTTTCAATAAACCGGCTTGCAACCCGTGACGAAACCCCGGGGACACGCGATAAGCCTGGCGCAGCGTGGCCATTGCTACACCCAGGCAAAGCGCGACGATCCACCAGGCGCGTTGCAGGCATTCGGACAGGGCAATCACCCCCAGGGTAAAGCCGGGCAGTTCACCGTCGACGCCGGCGAACAGGCTCTGGAATTGCGGCACCACGTGCATCAGCAGCAGCGTACAGACCACGCCTGCGACCACCAGCACCGCTGCGGGATAGGTCATGGCCTGCTTGACTCGCGCCTTGAGCTGCTGGGTTTTCTCCAGGTGTATCGCCACGCGTTCCAGCAGTGCTTCCAGGGCGCCAGCTTGTTCGCCTGCCGCAACCAGGTTGCAGTACAACTCATCGAAATAGCGTGGCTGTTTACGCAACGCCGTAGCCAGGTTGGTGCCGGCGGCGATCTCTTGTTTCAAGCCGTTTACCAGTGCTTGCATGCGCGGGTTTTCGAAGCCTTCGCTGACAATGTCGAGGGCTTGCAGCAGAGGGATTCCCGCTTTCAGCAATGTGGCCAGTTGGCGGGTGAAGAGGGCGATATCCAGCGGTTTGATCGGTGCTGTGAGGCTCGGCAAGGCACTGGTGCGCTTGCGCACGCGCCCAGGGCAGATCCCTTGCTGGCGCAGCTGCGCCTTGATCAACGTGGGGTTGTGGCCAGCGGTTTGCCCGTAGACCCTGCGCCCTTTGCGGTTGGTGCCTTCCCAGGCGTAGATCGTTGAAGCGTTGTCCATGTCACGGTTCCGCATGCGGGGAGTTGAAGATTTATAGCTTAGTCAGGTGACGGATTCGGACGGGTTGGCCGCGCACGATAAAATGTCAGAATGTGCGTCTTGCAGGCGCTTGCCCCGTTGTGGATGAGTACACTGGCGCCGCTGCACACTACGGGGCGCAGGACGCGCCTTGTCATAGGTTCTATTCTGGAGAGTGAATGTGATACGTCAGAAAGGCTTTACCTTGATCGAGTTGCTGATCGTCGTGGCAATCATCGGCATTTTGGCCACCATCGGCTTGCCGATGTACACCACGCACCAGGCCAAGGCCAAGTTCACGGCGGGGCTGGCTGAAATCACGGCGTTGAAGGCGGGTTACGAGGACGTTTTCAACCAAGGCACAGTGCCCACCGTGGCCTTGATCGGTGGCACCAGCCCGACCGCCAATTGCAAGATCGACGTGGCAGGGGATGTGGCCACGGGCGTCGGTTCCATCAGCTGCGAAATCCTCGACGCCCCGGCACCGGTGCTGGGCAAGGCCATCACCTTGACCCGCGATGCGACCAAGGGCTGGAAATGTGCGACCAACGCCGAAGAAAAATACGTCGCCAAGGGCTGCGGCGCCAACGGGGCGTAACGGTCCAACCATCCACACGGACGTAGAGGTGGCTGATGGCGTTTTCCATACAGCAGCGCGGTAATGTGTTCCTGGTGCTGGCGGTGTGCTTGCTGGTGCTAGGGGTCTGTGCCCCTTTCAGTGGGCACGACCTGCAACGCGCGCTGCAGATTGCCCTGGCGCTGGGCGCACTGCTGTATGGGCTGGCGGCCCCCAACACGGCGTGGGTGGACCGGCCCACCGCCCTCGGCCTGGGGCTGGTGATCGCTCTGGGCCTGCTGTCTTCGGCCCTGGCCCACCGGCCGCTCTGGGCGTTCACCGAGGTGGCGTTGCTGGTCAGTTGTGGCGTGATTGCGCTGGCGTTCGCCACGCTTCGCCGCTATGGCGGCGAGCCGCTGGACCGTGTCCTGCTGCTGGTTGTTGTGCTGCTGTGCCTGATCAAGTCGAGCCAATACCTGCATGCAGTGATGCAGGCATTCAGCAGTGGCCAGCGCGTGCTGGACCTCGATCTGTTGCTGTCGGGTTTCTCCAACAAGCGTTTCTACGGTCAATTTCAGACCTTCACCCTGCCATTGCTGGCACTGCCCCTGCTGATGCCCAAGCTCCCTCGTTCCTTGCGCGTTGGTGTGTTTGCCTTGCTATCGGTGTGGTGGTTGATCGCCATCAGCGGGGGGACACGGGGCACATGGCTCGGCATGGGCGCGGCGGGTGTCTTGCTGGTGGCGTTGGGGCCCTTTGGGCGACGTTGGTTGGCCTGGCAACTGGCGGCGGTGGGCGGTGGCCTATTGCTGTACTGGCTGTTGTTCACGATGCTGGCGGGATATTTGGGTATCGAGACCTCCAGCGATGCCGGCGATCGCCTCACCACTTCACTGTCGGGGCGTGCCGAGATCTGGTGGCAGGCCTGGCACATGATCGTCGAGCGCCCTTGGTTGGGTTTTGGGCCGATGCAGTTTGCCGACATCCCTAACGACGTGGCGACCCATCCTCATCAGGCGATCCTCCAATGGGCCAGTGAGTGGGGCGTGCCCTCGACGCTGTGCGTAGCCGTATTGGCCTGGCGCGGCGGTTGGGCCACCTTCAGCGTGCTGCGTGAGCGGGCGTTGTCGGCGCAGCGTTCGGACGTATTGCGCCTTTGCCTGTTTGCCGCATTAGTCGGCGCGCTGACGCAGTCCATGGTCGATGGCGTGATCGTGATGCCCATTTCCCAGCTGTGGTTGGCGTTGGTGGTGGGTTGGCTGATGGCGTTGCACTGCTGGGCGGTGGCGCCAACTGCATTACCGGCACCGGTCAGTCACCTGTGGAAACTGTTGAGCGTGTTGGCCGTTGGTCTGCTGATAGTTGTTGCCGTTCGTGATGTGCCGCACATCGCGCAGGCCCAGCAACGTTATGTCGGCGACACCCACAACCGCCTCCAGCCGCGCTTCTGGGCCCAGGGGGTGATTGCACTGCCTGGGTCGTGAGTTGCCGGACACCCGATGCGGTGCTAGCTTTAGCCCACCGCCCGTGTAGCTCAGTTGGTAGAGCAGCGCACTCGTAACGCGAAGGTCGCAGGTTCGATTCCTGTCTCGGGCAAAAAGGCAGCACTGTTTTCAGATGATCCCAGAATGGTTCTGAAGGCCAGACGAGTCGGTATTCACGCCCGCTCTTTTGTATCTGCGCAACCTTGATGACCCAGATGCATCCCCATTCCTCGATCTAAGAGAACGACATGACCACGACTGAAATGACCCAGGAAGTTCGGCACGCAGAAGCCCTCAAGAAATACCTTGAAGGCACGCCGCAGCTTAAAGAAGAGATCAAGGACCTGAGCGCTGATGACCAGCGTGACCAGATCCAGTGGGCATTCGAGGATGAAGCAGAGAGCCAGGGCTTGCAGCCTTGGGAGCTGACCCTCAAGTACACCTCGACAGCGGACGAATTCGACACCGCACGGCTGGCCTTGCACAAGGAGGCAGCGGAAGTGCTGGGTGTTGAGTGGGAAGAGTATTGCGAGATGAATAATCTGGTGGTCTAAGCCAGGCACGGCGAGTTTGCCGTGGTGAGGGAGCTTGCTCCCGCTGGGCTGCGTAGCGGCCCCAAGATTTTGGGAGCGCTTCGCACTCCAGCGGGAGCAAGCTCCCTCGCCACAACAGCGCGCTAGTGCATTGCCTCAGAGACTGAGGCGCATCGACAAATCCACCGCCTTCACATCCTTGGTCATCGCGCCGATGGAGATGTAGTCCACGCCGGTTTCAGCGATGGGCAGCAGCGTGCTTTCATTGATCCCGCCGCTGGCTTCCAGCTTGGCTTTGCCCGCATTCAGGCGAACCGCTTCACGCATATCGTCCAGGCTCAGTTCGTCGAGCATGATGATGTCGGCGCCCGCCGCCAGCGCCTCACGCAACTCCTCCAGGCTTTCCACTTCGATTTCCACCGGTTTGCCCGGCGCGATCTTGTGGGCGGCCGTAATGGCCTGGGCAATGCCACCGCAGGCGGCAATATGGTTTTCCTTGATCAGGAAGGCGTCATACAAACCGATACGGTGGTTGTGACAGCCGCCGCAAGTGACCGCATATTTCTGCGCCAGGCGCAGGCCCGGCAATGTCTTGCGGGTGTCCAGCAGCTTGACCTGGGTGCTGGCGACAAAGTCCGCCAGGAACTGGGCGCGGGTCGCCACGCCAGAGAGCAGTTGCAGGAAGTTCAGCGCGCTGCGCTCGCCACTGAGCAGCGAGCGGGCCGGGCCTTCGAGGTGGAACAGCGCCTGGTTGGGGCTGACACGTTCACCGTCGGCCACCTGCCAATGCACGGCAACCCGTGGGTCCAACTGACGGAATACCGCATCTACCCAGGCAGTGCCGGCAATCACCGCCGCATCGCGGGTAATGATCGTGGCCTTGGCCAGCCGTTCGGCCGGGATCAATTGCGCGGTGATATCGCCGCTGCCGATATCTTCGAGCAGCGCGCGGCGCACGTTGGCTTCGATTTCGGCGGTGAGGTCGGCAAGACGGAGATTCGGCATAACAGGCTCCACAAACAAAGTGCCTGGATTATAGGGGCAGTGTGCGTTCGAACCCATAACCCACCGCTCAATTACAGCCGAATGACAGAGTTTGCTGGCGCAACTACCCCCATTTGCAAGATAATCTCGCGCCTTGCAATTGGCGTCATAGCTTTGACGTCCTGGTGATGACTGGAATCGCGCAGCGCCCGCGCCATCATTCCCCAACAGACACCGCCGTATCAGGAGGCCAGGATGCACAATGACGGAAAGGTGGTGCCAATCAACAAGGCACAGGCTATGCCATCGCCGCTCGCGCGCTTGCCGGTGGTGTTGATGCAGGTCCGTGACAAGGCCGCGCAGCAGTTGCAGCAAGGTCTGCAGGAACTGTTCGATAACGCCGACGACACCCTCTTCGAAATGGCCGACAAGGCGCGCAACAACCTCGATCACCATATTTTCTTTGAAGCCATGCGCGACCTGCGCCTCAAGCGCAAGAATTTCGAGCGCGTGTTCATGGAGCAGCTGTTCGCTGCCTTCGCCAACCTGGGCCTGGCGGGGCAGGGTGAGCGGCAGTTGGTGCCGGTGGTGTCCTACGACGCGGTGCCGGGCACATCCCGCGACGAGTTGGAGAAAGCCGTGGCGCTGGAGGCCATGTTGGGGCGGGTGCGACACCGCGACGGCCTGGCCCTGGGGCAATTGACGGCGCGCTTGAGTGCCGTGCTGGTCAAGGGCCTGGATGAGCGCGAGAACCCATTGGGGCCGGCACTGTTGTGCGAGTTCTTCCTGCGGGCGGGGCGCAGCCTGGGGGTGGAAATCCGCGTCAAGCTGATCATGCTCAAGCTGTTTGAGAAGTACGTGCTCAGCGACGCCGATCAACTGTATGGCGAAGCCAATCAGCTGTTGGTCGCCACCGGCGTGTTGCCTGAGCTCAAGGCGGCGCCCTCGCGGCGCCCCGGCGGGCGGGCTGCCCGTGAAGACTTGCGTAAAGACAGCGTGCCGGCCACCGATGCACCGCTGGACGCAAACGGCCAACAAGCGTTCGGCGCCTTGCAGGAACTGCTCAAGGCCGTGCGTGGCAGCGTGGCGCCGACCCTGGAAGCCAGCGCCGAACTTCAGCCGATCGCCACGCGCGACCTGCTGCGGCTGCTGTCCCATTTGCAGCAGTACGTGCCCACCCCAGACACCGAGGACGATGTTGACCTGCGCAACCAGCTTGGGCAGTTGCTGACCCGGGTCAGCGTCAAGAGCGGCAAGTCCCGGGTGGTGGAGGTTGCGGACGAAGACGTGATCAACCTGATGGCCATGCTGTTCGAGTTCATCCGCAAGGACCGCAACTTGCCGGGGGCGCTCAGGGCGTTGATTGCCCGGTTGCAGATTCCGCTGCTTAAAGTCGCGGTGCTGGATAAGAGTTTTTTCAGCCGCCCCAGCCACCCGGTACGGCGGCTGCTCAATGAAGTCGGTTGTGCCGCCGCGAAGTGGAGCCCACGGGAAGATTATCAGCGTGACAGCCTGTACCTGCATATCGAGCAAGTCGTGCAGCGTCTGCTGAATGAGTTTGTCGAAGATCCGGCGATTTTTTCCCTGTTGCTCGCGCAGTTCTCGGAATTTATTGCCGATGAGCAGCGCCGCAGCGAACTGGTCGAGCAGCACACCCGTGACGCTGAGCAAGTGCGGGTGCTGAACGACGCGTCCCGCGAGCGGGTTGCCCAGGTGCTGAATCAACGGCTGCTGGGCAAGGCATTGCCGCCCGCAGTGGTGCAATTTATACAGCAGGCGTGGAGCCAGGTGATGTTGCTGGCCAGCCTCAAGCATGGCGAGCAGTCGGTGCAGTGGCAGTCGGCGCTGCGCACCCTGGATGAGTTGATCTGGAGCGTGGGCCTGCAAAGCGACACCGAGGCTGGGCGGCATCTGCTGGAGCGCCTGCCGGGGCTGCTCAAAGCGTTGCGCGACGGCTTGACCAGCGCCGCGTTTGACCCTTTCAGCACCCGTGAATTTTTTGTGCGCTTGCAGGTATTGCACGTGCAGCCCCTGACGGGCGTCGAAGTGTTGAGCGTTGTTCGTGAGCCTTTCACCTTTGGCACCGAGTTGCCCGACACCGCCCAGGACTTGCCGGGTGATGACCCCGACCTGATCAGTGCCCTGCAGATGCGCATCGGTGACTGGATAGAGTTCCAGCAAGGCCCCGACGTCGTGCTGCGCTGCAAGTTGACGGCGATTGTGGCGCCGGCCAATCGTTACATTTTCATCAACCACAGCGGCCTCAAGGTGCTTGAGAAAAACCTCGGCCAATTGGCCCAGGCATTCAAGCGTGGCGCCCTGCGCAGGCTTGACGACGGGCTGTTGTTTGACCGGGCGCTGGCCTCGGTGTTGGGCAACCTGCGCCAACTCAATCGCGGCAAACCATCGCAACCACAGGGCTGAACGCGGCATACTGGTCACACTTTGTCACGCTCAAGGACCCTGTATGCAGTTGGACCCCCTCAGCGGTTGGTGCAAGGGCATCCGTCATTGCCCTTCGCCCAACTTCAACGAGCGCCCCGCCGGCGAAATCTCGCTGTTGGTGGTGCATAACATCAGCCTGCCACCGGCGCAGTTTGCCACCGGCAAGGTGCAGGAATTTTTCCAGAACCGCCTGGATGTCACGGAACACCCTTACTTTGAAGGGATCGCCGACCTACGCGTGTCTGCGCATTTTCTGATTGAACGCGACGGCGCCGTGACGCAGTTTGTGTCCTGCATCGACCGGGCCTGGCATGCCGGGGTCTCGTGTTTCGAGGGCCGTGAGACGTGCAATGACTTTTCCCTGGGTATCGAGTTGGAAGGCACGGATGATTTGCCGTTCACCGACGCCCAATACACGGCGCTGATCGACCTGACCCGTCAATTGCTGGCGGCTTATCCCGGCATTACCCGCCAGCGTATTTGTGGTCACAGCGATATCGCCCCGGGGCGCAAGACCGACCCCGGCCCGGCTTTTGATTGGGCGCGCTTTCGCGGCGCCCTGCAGGATGGAGGACACGCACAATGAGTTTCCTGGTATTGGTGCTGGCAGTGTGGATCGAGAAATTCTCGGCCTTGCGCCAGCGGTTGCAGCGCGATGGTGGATGGCTGCGCGAGCTGGCCAAGCTGGAATCGAGCCCGCGCATGGGCAAGCAGCCTTGGCTGATCCTGGTGCTGCTGGTGTTGCTGCCCGTGGCATTGCTGGCGCTGTTGCTGCTGGTGCTGGAACCCGTGGCCTACGGCCTGCTGGCCCTGCCGGTACACCTGTTGGTGGTGATCTACAGCCTGGGGCGTGGCGATCTATTGGCCGGGCTCGGGCCGTTTCGTGACGCCTGGCGGCGTGGCGACCTGCAAGCCGCCGAGCACGTGGCTGAGCGCGACCTGAACCTGGGCGCCGACAGTGGCGAACAACTGCTCGAACGCGTTCAAGGGCATTTGCTGTGGCAGGCGTACCAGAGCTTTTTTGCGGTGATCTTTTGGTACTTCCTGCTGGGCCCGGTTGCTGCACTGGCGTATCGCCTGTTGGCATTGGCTAGCGAGCACAGTAAAAACCCGCTGGTGGCCGAGCGCGCCGGGCAACTGCGCCATGCCTTTGACTGGCTGCCGGTGCGCTTGCTGGCGGCCAGCTTTGCCCTGGTGGGCAACTTCGTCGCGGTCAGCCGCGTGATGCTCCACGAACTGCTGAGTTGGGATATCAGCGCGGCTCAGTTGGTGGAGAAAGTTGGCCTGGTCGCCGCCGAAATCCCACCACCGGTGGTAGGCGCCGACGGCATCAACAGCCTGGACCGGCTGTGGGAACTGCTGCTGCGTGCGGCGGTGCTGTGGTATGCCGGCTTTGCGATCTGGACCGTGTTGCCCTAATCAAGTGAACGCGGTCAAAAATGTGGGAGCGGGCTTGCTCGCGAATGCGGTGGGTCAGTCGAAGGATATGTTGACTGACCCAACGCATTCGCGAGCAAGCCCGCTCCCACATTTGTTTTGTGGTGTCTTGGCGGTCGTTAACCTTACGTTACAAAACTCCCTTTCAAATTGAGCTATATAGGTGATGGCGTTCTGCCGCTGCCCTGCGCCTCAATAAAAATAAAAGAAAGGGAGTTCACCTGTGAAGAGCTTGCTCTATCCCGCCGTCGCGCTGATGAATCGCTTGAGCTTCGGCATGAAATTCAGCCTGATCAGCGTGTTGTTCCTGCTGCCGATGCTGGCCACCAACTATTACCTTGTGCGCGACTCCTGGCGCGAATTCCAGGGCACGCGCATCGAATTGCAAAGCCTGGATTTGCTCGGCAGCAGCCTGGCCCTGCGCCGCGACCTCGAAACCTTGAACAACCAGGTGCAGATCAACGCGACCCTCGGCCAGTCCGGCAAGGCCGGTGACCTGGAGGGCAAGATTAGCGCCTTGGAACAGAGTGTGCTGAGCCGCCTGCAAAGCCTCAATGCGATGGCCACCGAGCCCGAGCAAATCGCTGCGTTTGACGCCAAGCGCGATGAGTTGATTGCCGCCTTCAAGGCCCAGCAACAGGAAACCTCGTTGCTGAGCAAAAGCGCGCTGATCGGCAAGTTGCTCAACAAGGCGCAAATGCTCAGCCAGGTGATTGCCAGTCAGTCCGGCCTGAGCCGCGACCCCCAGGGCGATTTGCGCCAACTCACCGAGCTGATCACCAGTATCACCCCGCAAGTCACCCAGACCCTCGGCGAAGGCCGGGCGATGGGCGCGTATTCCCTGGGCCAGGGTTTTCTCAACTCATCCTCCAGCACGCGCTTTGACGAACTCCTGCAGCAACTGGAAAAACTCCACGGCGAATACGCGCTGAAATTGCAGGATGCCCTGGGTTCCAGCAAGGCCGCCCACGCCGCGCTCGATGGCCTGGCCCAGGCGAGCAATGCCAGCCTCAAGCAAGGCAGCGAGCTGTTTGAAGAACAGGTGGTCATGGCCGAAACCCTCGACGCGCCTTGGAAAGGGTTCTACGACCACGTCAGCCAACTGATGGCCCAGACCTACCAACTCGACGAGGCGACCCTGACCTTCCTCGGGCAGCAGTTGGAGCAGCGGCTGGCGCAAAACCGCACGCACATGATCGGGCTGGTTTGCGCCCTCTCGGCGGTGTTTTTGCTGATCTTCTATCTGTACGCAGGCTTCTACGCGTCCACCCGCACCACCCTGCGCCGCCTGGGCGCGATGATGGACAAAGTCGCGGCGGGCGATATGACGGTCACTTTCGTTGCCCATAGCCGCGATGAACTGGGCGAGCTGGGCCAGGTGTTCAACGGCACCGTGGCGAAAATCCATGACCTGATCGAACGCGTCGGCCACACCGTCAGCCAGGTCGAAGTCCAGGCCGGCCAGGTGGAGACGGTATCGGCCCAGAGTAACCACGCGGTGTCCGGCCAGCGCAGTCAGATCGAACAAGTGGCGACGGCGATGAACCAGATGTCGTCCACCGCCCAGGAAGTGGCGCGCAGCGCGGCGGCGGCGGTCAGCAGCGCCCACAGCGTCAACGATGAAACCGTCAGCGGGCGCAGCCTGGTGCAATCCCAGCAGGGCAGCATCGCGCGGCTCGCCTCGGAGATCGACCAATCGGTGCGGGTCATCAACCAATTGGCCACCGACAGCCAGTCCATCAGCAGCGTGTTGGAAGTGATCAAAAGCATTGCCGAGCAAACCAACCTGTTGGCGCTCAATGCCGCCATCGAGGCCGCGCGTGCCGGCGAGCAGGGGCGTGGCTTTGCAGTGGTGGCCGATGAGGTGCGCACCCTGGCCCGGCGCACGCAACACTCCACCGAAGAAATCGAGCAGATGATCAGCCGCTTGCACAACGGCGTGGCCGCAGCGGTGAAGGCCATGGGCAGCAGTCATGAAATGGCGAATGGCACGGTGGGGCAGTCGGAAAAAGTCCAGCAGGCCTTGGAAAACATCCTCGGCGCTGTAGGCATGATCGTCGATCAGAACCAGCAGATTGCTGCCGCCGTGGAGCAGCAAACGGCGGTCGCCCACGATATCGACCAGAACATCGTTGAAATCAATCGCGCTGGCGAGCATGCGGCCCACGGTGCGCATCAGACCGAAGCGGCCAGCCGGCAGTTGTCGATGCAGGTGATTGAGTTGAAGCAACTGATTGGGGCATTTCGAGTGTAGGAATCGAGAGTAGGATTTAATCTTGATAGGCGTGGCGTTTGTCTTGATTTGCTTGCTGATCTTTCCTTGCGACCTGAGTTGGTGAGATTTTGTTTCATCTAACCACGGTCTCGGGAGACTCGGCGATGACCGCAATAATCGGCATTCGAGGCCATTGCGCCCAATGCAACATGACGTTTGAACTAAAGCCTTGGCAATTAAATTCCATCGCCATCGACGAACCCTTTGAATGCACGTATTGCCAGTCGTGTCTCAGGCTGGTCAGCCAAAAACAGCTGTGTCAGTTCCGCGCCTTGAACCAGTGGGCCTTGGTGCGCCCGAGCATGATCATCCTGACCTGCGCGGCCTTGCTGGTGGCGTTGGTGGCCGAGTGGGTGGGGCTGGTCAGCGTGATCGGGCAGTTCAATATCTCGCTGGTAACGGTGCTGATTCATTTCCTGGTATTGCGTTATGCCCGCTACCGGCAACGCATGACCCTCAACCTGCATAGCGTCAGCCGGCTACCAATCGAACAGCTCGCACGCATTGCGTGTACTCGCCTGCGCGAGCAATAACGGTTCGATGCCCATACGCTCCGCGAGGGCGCGGCAAATATCCGGCAGGTGCTGCGGGCTATTGCGCTGGCCGGGGTACATGGCGGGGGCCATATCCGGCGAGTCGGTCTCCAGCACCACGCTGTCCAGCGGCAACTGCGCCAGCACCTTATGCATGCGCAACGCCTGGGGCCAGGTGGCCGCGCCGCCCAGGCCGAGTTTGAAGCCCAGCTTGATGTATTCGCGGGCTTCCTCCGAGCTGCCGGCGAAGGCATGGATGATGCCGCCCCGTGGCAGGCGGATGCGCTTGAGGGTGGCGATCACGGCCGCGTGGCTGCGGCGTACGTGCAGCAGCGCCGGCAGTTGGAAGTCTGCGGCGAGTTTCAGCTGGGCTTCAAACAGGTTTTGCTGGCGCTCGCGGTCCAGGTGTTCGAGAAAGTAATCCAGGCCGATCTCGCCCACTGCACACAGTTGCCGATGGCCGTGCAGGCGGGTCAGCCAATCCCCCAGTTCCACCAGGTCGGCGGGGCGATGGTCATCGAGATACACCGGGTGCAGGCCAAAGGCTGCGAACAAACCTTCATCCGCTTGCACCAGATCCCACAACCGCTGCCAATTCTGCTGATACACCCCCAGCACCACCATGCGCCGCACACCGAGTGCACGGCTGTGGGCGAGGACTTCGCCGCGGTCGCTGTTGAAGTCCGCGAAGTCCAGGTGGGTGTGGGTGTCGATCAGCTCCACGTTCAGGCCTCGCGGATACGCTGCTTGAAGGTCCGGCCGATGGCATGCACGCCCGGCTGGTAGTGCTGTTCTTCAATCGCCGCCAGGGCCAGTTTCAGCGCGGTATCGGCGATCAACTGATGTTGCTGGGCCATGGCGTTGACCGGCAGCGGCAGGAAATCCAGCAGTTGCGTGTCACCAAACGTGCCCAGGCGCAGGGGCCGCGACTTCAGCGGGAAGTCATGCAGCGCATCAAACACGCCTTGCAGCAACACGTAGGACGTCGTTACCAGTGCGTCAGGCAAATGCCCCAGGCGTTGCAGCAGTTGCTCCATCAACTGTCGGCCACAGTCACGGCTGAATGCTTCGCCCTGTTCGACGATCACCTCGCCGCTGAACCCCTGCAGCGCGTCACGGAAACCCGCCGCGCGCTCCTGGCTGATGCTCAGTTCCGGCCGTGCGCCGATCAGCACGATCTGCTTGGGCAGCGGTTGCAACAGGCTGCTGGTCAGTTGCTGGCAGGCCTGGCGGTCGTCGCTGACCACCGAGCAGAACTGCGCGGTTTCCATCACCCGGTCGATGGCAATCACCGGCAGGCCCTTGGCTTGCAGTTCGCGGTAGCTGTCGTCGCTGGCCGGTAGGCAACTGGCGACAAACAGCGCATCGCAGCGCCGCGCGCGAAACAGTTGCAGCAACTGGCGCTCGCTGTTGGCGTCATCGTCGGAGCTGGCGATCAGCAACTGATAGCCGCGTGCCCGTGCGCCTTGCTCCAATAGCTTGGCGATGCGTGCGTAACTGGGGTTTTCCAGGTCGGGCAGGATAAAACCCAAGGTGCGCGTGTGCCGACTACGCAGCCCAGCGGCTTGGGGGTTGGGCGTAAACCCATGGGCTTCAACCACGGCACGCACCCGTTCGACGGTGGCGTTGCTGATCCGTTGTTGTTCGGCCTTGCCATTGATGACGTAGCTGGCGGTGGTCACTGACACACCGGCCAAGCGTGCAATATCACTGAGTTTCAAACCGGGATTTCCTTGTTTTTTGGAGCTTGCCCCGACATTTTGTCCAATCGTAACCGATTACTGCACACGACCAATGTCCAAGCTCAAGTGCCGAGTGGTCCTTCAAGGATGCTCAATTAACGCGTAATCTGCCATAAATTCTAGATTAAACGTTTCAGCAAGCGTATTTTTACGATCTTCGCTACTGAGTGGCCACTGCCAATTGACTACTCAGTCAGCTATTACGCAACGCCATTACACTGTTTATTCAAAACAATACCTAGTGCGCCCATCGCACTAACTAGGAGAACGGCATGCTTGAGCTCACCCACGAGCAGATTTCCATGGGCCAGGTGGCTGTGGATAAGTCTGCTGCCTTGCACCTGCTCGCTGAAAAACTGGTGGCCGACGGCCTGGTCGCCGAGGGTTACCTCAGCGGTTTGCAAGCCCGTGAAGCCCAAGGCTCGACCTTTCTCGGCCAAGGTATTGCGATCCCCCACGGCACGCCCGAGACCCGCGACCAGGTGTTTGCCACCGGCGTGCGCCTGCTGCAGTTCCCCGAAGGGGTGGACTGGGGCGACGGCCAGATCGTCTACCTGGCGATTGGCATTGCGGCCAAATCCGATGAACACTTGCGCCTGCTGCAACTGCTGACCCGCGCCCTCGGTGAGACCGACCTCGGCCAGGCACTGCGCCGCGCCGGTAGCGCCGAAGCCTTGCTCAAACTGCTGCAAGGCGCGCCGCAGGAACTGGCGCTGGATGCGCAGATGATCAGCCTGGGCGTGTCGGCCGATGATTTCGAAGAGCTTGTCTGGAGAGGTGCGCGCCTGTTGCGCCAGGCCGACTGTGTAAGCAACGGTTTCGCCGCCGTGTTGCAGCAGGTTGATGCGTTGCCCCTGGGCGATGGCCTGTGGTGGCTGCACAGCGAGCAGACGGTCAAGCGCCCGGGCCTGGCGTTTGTCACCCCGGACAAACCCATGCGCTACCTCGGTCAGCCGCTCAACGGCCTGTTCTGCCTGGCCAGCCTTGGCGAAGCCCACCAAACCTTGCTGGAGCGCCTGTGCGCCCTGCTGATCGAAGGCCGTGGCCAGGAACTGGGCCGCGCCACCAGCAGCCGCGCCGTACTCGAAGTGCTCGGCGGCGAACTGCCGCCCGACTGGCCCAGCGCACGCATCACCTTGGCCAACGCCCACGGCCTGCACGCGCGGCCGGCGAAGATCCTCGCGCAATTGGCAAAAAGTTTTGACGGCGACTTGCGCGTGCGCATCGTCGATGGCCCGGTGGGCGCCGTCTCGGTCAAGAGCTTGAGCAAACTGCTGAGCCTCGGCGCCCGCCGTGGCCAGGTGCTGGAATTTGTCGCCGAACCGACAATCGCCGGCGACGCGCTGCCAGCGCTGTTGGCCGCCGTCGCAGAAGGCCTGGGTGAAGAGGTCGAGCCGCTGCCGACCGTCAGCGCGCAACCGGCCACGGTCGATATCGAACCGCTGCTCAGTGCACCGCTGAGCGGCAGCCAGCTCCAGGCCATCGCCGCCGCGCCGGGCATCGCCATCGGCCCGGCGCATATCCAGATTCAACAGGTGTTCGACTACCCGCTGCGCGGCGAGTCCTCGGCCATCGAGCGCCAGCGCCTGCAAGCCGCCCTGGCCGATGTGCGCCGCGATATCCAGGGCCTGATCGAACGCAGCCAGGCCAAGGCGATCCGCGAGATTTTCATCACCCACCAGGAAATGCTCGACGACCCGGAACTCAGCGACGAAGTCGACACCCGCCTCAAACAAGGCGAAAGCGCCGAAGCCGCGTGGATGAGCGTGATCGAAGCCGCTGCCAAGCAGCAGGAGTCGTTGCAGGACGCCTTGCTCGCTGAGCGCGCCGCCGACCTGCGGGATATTGGCCGTCGCGTGCTGGCGCAACTGTGCGGCGTCGAAACCCCCCGCGAGCCCAGCGAGCCGTACATCCTGGTGATGGACGAAGTCGGCCCGTCCGACGTGGCGCGCCTTGATCCGGCCCGCGTCGCCGGCATCCTCACTGCCCGTGGCGGCGCGACGGCCCACAGCGCCATCGTCGCCCGTGCCCTCGGCATTCCGGCGTTGGTGGGCGCGGGCCCCGCCGTGTTGCTGCTGGCCTCCGGCACGCCGTTGCTGCTGGACGGCCAGCGCGGCCGCCTGCATGTGGACGCCGACGCGGCGACCCTGCAACGGGCCACTGTCGAGCGCGACACCCGCGAGCAACGCCTGCAAGCTGCCTCGGCCCAGCGCCATGAACCGGCGCTGACCCGTGACGGTCACGCCGTGGAAGTGTTCGCCAATATCGGCGAAAGCGCGGGTGTGGCCAGTGCGGTGGAGCAGGGTGCCGAAGGCATTGGCTTGCTGCGCACCGAACTGATTTTCATGGCCCACCCACAAGCGCCGGACGAAGCCACCCAGGAAGCCGAATACCGTCGCGTTCTCGATGGCCTTGGCGGGCGTCCGTTGGTGGTGCGCACCCTCGATGTGGGCGGCGACAAACCGCTGCCGTATTGGCCGATTGCCCAGGAAGAAAACCCCTTTCTCGGCGTGCGCGGCATCCGTCTCACCTTGCAGCGTCCGCAGATCATGGAAGCCCAACTCAGGGCGCTATTACGTTCCGCGGATAGCCGCCCGCTGCGCATCATGTTCCCCATGGTCGGCAGCGTCGATGAATGGCGCGCCGCCCGCGACATGACCGAGCGCCTGCGCCTGGAAATCCCGGTGGCCGACCTGCAACTGGGCATCATGATCGAAGTGCCGTCGGCGGCCTTGCTCGCCCCGGTGCTGGCCAAGGAAGTGGACTTCTTCAGCGTCGGCACCAACGACCTGACCCAATACACCCTGGCCATCGATCGTGGTCATCCAACCTTGTCCGCCCAGGCCGATGGCCTGCACCCGGCGGTGTTGCAACTGATCGACATCACCGTGCGCGCGGCCCATGCCCATGGCAAATGGGTTGGTGTGTGCGGCGAGTTGGCGGCAGACCCGCTGGCCGTGCCGGTGCTGATCGGCCTGGGGGTGGACGAGTTGAGCGTGTCGGCCCGCAGCATTCCCGAAGTGAAGGCGCGGGTGCGTGAATTCAGTCTGAGCGAGGCCCAGGGTCTAGCGCAAAAAGCACTCGCGGTGGGCTCGCCCGCCGAAGTGCGTGCCCTTGTGGAGGCCGTGTAGATGGCAAGGATTCTGACCCTGACGCTGAACCCGGCGTTGGACCTGACCATTCGCCTGGCGCGCCTGGAGGCGGGTGAGGTCAACCGCAGCGAAACCATGCTCACCCATGCCGCCGGCAAAGGCGTGAATGTGGCGCAGGTGCTGGCTGACCTCGGCCATCAAGTGACCGTGGGTGGCTTCCTGGGTGAAGACAATCCACAGGCGTTTGACGCGCTGATCGCCCGCCGTGGGTTTGCCGACGCGTTTATCCGCGTGCCTGGCGAAACCCGCAGCAATATCAAGATCGCCGAACAGGATGGCCGGGTCACCGACATCAACGCGCCGGGGCCGCAAGTCAGTGAGCAGGCGCAACGCGCCCTGCTCGAAAAACTGGTGCAGATGGCTCCCGGTTTTGATGCGGTCGTCGTTGCGGGCAGCTTGCCGCGCGGCGTCAGCCCGCAGTGGTTTCAGCACTTGCTGGCGCAGCTGAAAAACCTCGGCTTGAAAGTCGCCCTCGACACCAGCGGCGAAGCGTTGCGCGCCGGTTTGCAGGCGGGCCCGTGGTTGGTCAAACCCAACACTGAAGAGCTGGCCGAAGCCCTGGGCAATGCCCCCGATGCCATCAGCCAATTGCACCGGTTGGGCGTGGAACATGTGGTGGTATCCGACGGCGCCGCCGGCGTGAACTGGTACCGCCCTGGCGCCGCGCTGCATGCCACGCCGCCCAAGGTCACGGTGGCCAGCACGGTGGGCGCGGGCGACTCGCTGCTCGCCGGCATGCTCCACGGTTTGCTCAGTGGCGACACCGCGGAGCAGACCCTGCGCCGCGCCACGGCGATTGCCGCGATGGCGGTGACACAGATCGGTTTTGGCATCAGCGATGACGCGCAGTTGGCGCACCTCGAAAGCGGCGTCGATGTACGCACGCTGACAGAACAATAAGAGGGTTTGTGATGAAGTTAGCCATTGTTACTGCCTGCCCGAACGGCATGGTCACCAGTGTGCTGTGCGCCCGCTTGCTGGACGCCGCCGCGCAACGCCAGGGCTGGAGCACCAGCGTCGAAGTGGTCGACGTGCAGCGCCCGGAACGCCAGTTGTCCCAAGGGATCATCGACGACGCCGAATGGGTATTGCTGGTCAGCAGCACGCCGGTGGACATGCAGCGGTTTGTCGGCAAGCGCGTATTCCAGAGCACGCCGGCCCAGGCGCTGGCGGATGTCGAAGCAGTGTTGCGCCGTGGCGCCGAAGAGGCGGCGGTGTATGTCGCCCCTGAAGGCGCCGCCAAGAGCGCGCCGCGTATCGTTGCCGTCACCGCTTGCCCGACCGGCGTGGCGCACACCTTCATGGCCGCCGAAGCCTTGCAGCAGACCGCCAAGCGCCTGGGCTACGACTTGCAGGTGGAGACCCAGGGCTCGGTCGGCGCGCGTACGCCGTTGAGCCCGCAAGCCATCGCCGATGCCGATGTGGTGTTGTTGGCGGCGGATATCGAAGTCGCCACCGAGCGCTTTGCCGGCAAGAAGATCTACCGCTGCGGCACCGGTATTGCCCTCAAGCAAGCCGAAGCAACCCTCAACAAGGCGCTGGCCGAAGGCGCGGTGGAAAGCAGCGCCAGCGCGGCGGTGACCAAGTCGGAAAAGACCGGCGTTTACAAACACCTGCTCACCGGTGTGTCGTTCATGCTGCCGATGGTGGTGGCGGGCGGGTTGTTGATTGCCTTGTCATACATGTTCGGCATTCACGCGTCCGAGCAGCCAGGCACATTGGCCGCTGCGCTGAAAACCGTCGGCGACCGCGCCTTTATGTTGATGGTGCCGCTGCTGGCGGGTTATATCGCCTACTCGATTGCCGACCGTCCTGGCATCGCGCCCGGCATGATCGGTGGCCTGCTGGCCGGTACGTTGGATGCGGGTTTTATCGGCGGGATCTTCGCCGGTTTCCTCGCCGGGTACTGCGTCAAGCTGATCACCCGTGCGGTGAAATTGCCCCAGAGCCTGGAGGCGCTCAAGCCGATCCTGATCATCCCGTTGCTGGCGAGTCTGATCACCGGCCTGGCGATGATCTACCTGGTGGGCCCGCCAGTGGCGCGCATGCTGGCGGGCTTGACCGACTTCCTCAGCACCATGGGTACCACCAACGCCGTGCTGCTCGGCATCCTGCTTGGCGGCATGATGTGCGTCGATCTCGGCGGGCCGATCAACAAGGCGGCGTATGCGTTCTCGGTCGGCCTGCTGGCAGCCCACAGCGGCGCGCCGATGGCCGCAGTCATGGCCGCTGGCATGGTGCCGCCGATTGGCATGGGCATCGCGACGTTCCTGGCACGGCGCAAGTTTGCCCAGACCGAACGCGAGGCGGGCAAGGCGGCGATGATCCTGGGGATGTGCTTTATCTCCGAAGGTGCGATCCCGTTTGCCGCCAAGGACCCGCTGCGGGTGATCCCGGCGAGTATTGCCGGGGGGGCGTTGACGGGGGCGTTGTCGATGTATTTTGGCTGCGTGCTGGCGGCGCCTCACGGCGGGTTGTTTGTGTTGGTCATCCCGAATGCGATGAACCATGCGTTGCCGTATTTGCTGGCGATTGTCGCGGGTAGCTTGCTGACAGGGTTGGTGTACGCAGTGATCAAACGCCCAGAAGTGGTCGAACTGTCGGTCGCACCCGCCAAGGCCTGACCTGGAATGCAGTTAAAACTGTGGGAGCTGGCTTGCCTGCGATGGCGGTGGGTCAGCTTGTACATCTGTTACTGATACACCGCAATCGCAGGCAAGCCAGCTCCCACATTAGATCTTTATTGGTCGCAAGATTAGTGTCATCTGCCCGTGTTTAAGTTGTCCTTTTGATCTTCAAGAGGGCACCTTGCATGAGCCACTTCGATCTCGGCCGTCGCCGTGTGATGCAAGCCGTCGGCGCCGGGTTGTTGCTGCCGGGCCTGGCGCCGGCGGTGATTGCTTCGGTCAAGGACCGGCCACAACTCACCGATGGCGTGCAGTCCGGCGACTTGCTTGGCGACCGCGCGATGATCTGGAGCCGCAGCGACCGCCCCGCCCGCATGGTGGTGGAGTGGGACACCCGCAGCACGTTCAGCAACCCGCGCAAATTCATCTCGCCCCTGGCCGACAACCGCAGCGATTTTACCGCCCGCGTCGAACTCACCGGCTTGCCCGCCGACCAGGCGATCTTCTACCGCGTGCACTTCGAAGACGCCCAGACCGGCGTTGCCAGCGAGCCCTGGTTCGGCCACCTGCGCAGCGTGCCGCAACAGCGCCGCGACATCCGTTTTGTGTGGAGCGGCGACACCGTCGGCCAGGGCTTCGGCATCAACCCGGACATCGGCGGCATGCGCATCTACGAAGCCATGCGCCTGCGCCTGCCGGACTTTTTTATCCACAGCGGCGACACCATCTACGCCGACGGCCCGGTGCCCGCGCAACTGGTCACCGAAGGCGGGCGCATCTGGCGCAATATCACCACCGAAGCCAAGAGCAAAGTCGCGGAAACCCTCGACGAATATCGCGGCAACTACCGCTACAACCTGCTGGATGAAAACGTGCGCCGCTTCAATGCCGAAGTGCCGCAGATCTGGCAGTGGGACGATCACGAAGTGGTCAACAACTGGTCGCCGAGCAAGCAGCTCGATGAGCGTTACCAGACCAAGGACATCAACACCCTGGTCGGCCGCGCGCGCCAGGCCTGGCTGGAATATTCACCGATGCGCCGCCAGGCCGCCGACGGTGGCGGGCGGATCTATCGCAAGCTCAGCTACGGGCCGCTGCTGGATGTCTTTGTGCTGGATATGCGCAGCTATCGCGGGCCCAACGATGACAACCTGGGCGGCGAAAAGCCCTTCCTCGGCCGTGCGCAATTGGATTGGCTAAAGCGTGAGCTCAAGGGCTCGCAGGCGCAGTGGAAAGTCATTGCCGCCGATATGCCCATCGGCCTTGGCGTGCCGGATGGCGAGGTGAGCCCAGGTGTGCCGCGTTGGGAGGCGATTGCCAACAATGACCCAGGCGCGCCCCAAGGGCGTGAGCTGGAGATTGCCGAACTGCTGGGTTTTTTACGGGCGCAGAAGGTGCGCAACCATGTGTGGCTGACCGCCGACGTGCATTACTGCGCGGCGCATCACTACCACCCGGATCGCGCGGCGTTCCAGGATTTCGAGCCGTTTTGGGAGTTTGTCGCGGGGCCTTTGAATGCGGGGAGTTTTGGGCCGAATCCGTTGGATAAGACCTTTGGGCCTGAGGTGGTGTTCGAGAAGGCGCCGCCGGCGCAGAACACTTCGCCGTTTGCCGGGTTTCAGTTTTTTGGTGAGGTGCAGATTGATGGGCAGACGGCGGAGTTGACGGTGGTTCTGCGGGATTTGGATGGTGTGTCGGTGTTCCAGCAAAAACTCCAACCTGTCTGACTTGGAATGCAATTAAAACTGTGGGAGCGGGTTTGCTCGCGAATGCGGTGGATCAGCCAGCACATGCTGTGAATGACACACCGCATTCGCGAGCAAGCCCGCTCCCACATTTTGATCCTCGGTGGCTTTGAGGGATCAGTAGACATCCCGACGGTAGCGGCCCTGTTCGATCAACCGCTCTACCGCTTCATTGCCCAGAATATCCACCAACGCCTGATCCACCCCAGCCGCCATTCCCTGCAAACTGCCGCACACATAAATCGCCGCACCTTCGGCCAGCCACTTGCGCAGCACGTCCGCCGATTCACGCAGGCGGTCCTGCACGTAGATTTTTTCCTCTTGGTCGCGGGAAAACGCCAGGTCCAACAACGCCAGGTCGCCGCTGGCCAGCCAGCCTTGCAGCTCGTCCCGGCAGAGGAAGTCGTGGGCGATATTGCGTTCGCCGAACAGCAGCCAGTTGCGCTGCTGGCCATCGGCAATGCGTGCCTTGAGCAAGCTGCGCAGGCCCGCCAGGCCGGTGCCGTTGCCCAGCAGGATCATCGGCACCGGTGCGTCCGGCAGGTGGAAGCCACTGTTGCGGCGCAGGCGCAGGCTGATGGCTGAGCCAAGGGCGGCGTGTTCGGTGAGCCAACCGGAACCCAGGCCCAGGCTGCCGTCGGGGTGGCGTTCCTGGCGCACGATCAGCTCCAGCACGCCGTCGCTGGCAATCGAGGCGATGGAGTATTCACGCATGCCCAGGGGCACCAGCGCATTCACCAGTGCCTGGGCGTGCAGGCCCACCAGATGGGCGCGATGCGTTGGCAGCTGGCGGGTGGCCAGGGCCTGATCGAGGGTGTGCGCCAGGTCGTCGATCAACACGCCGTCACTGCCGGCCAGCCCGAGGCCTTCGAGGAAGTGTTCGATGGCCCAGGGGCAATTGCGCGGGATGATTTCCACCAGGTCGCCGGCTTGCCAGGTCTGTGGTGACGCCGGGGTCAGGCCCAGCAGGTAGACGTCGGAGCCGCTGCTGTCGCGGTTGAGCAGGGTGCGCTGGGCCAGCGTCCAGTTTTCGTACTGCGCGGTCGGCCATGCTGCAGCGGGGGCGTGACCGGTCAGTTGCCCAAGCTGTTGTTGCCAGTGCAGCAGGGCAGTGGTGTCGCCGCTGTCCACTTCCACGGGGGCGAACAGCGGGTTGCCGCCCTGGTTGGTCAACCAGAAATGCAGGCGCCGGGCGAAACCGCAGAAGTGTTCGTACTGCCGGTCACCCAGGGCCAATACCGAGTAGTTCAAGCCTTTGAGGGACAGGTCCTGGCCCAGCACGCTGCGTTCAAAACCACGGGCGCTGTCGGGCGCTTCGCCGTCACCGAAGGTGCTGACCACGAACAAGGCGTTTTCGGACTGGCGCAGGTCATCCTGGCTGACGCTGCCCAGGGGCTGCACCTTCACCGGCAGGCCGGCGGCCTGCAATTGTCCGGCGGTTTGCCAGGCCAGTTGTTCGGCGAAACCGCTCTGGCTGGCGAAGCCGATCAGCCACGCCGGGGCATCACTGTTGTTGGCGCCAAGGCCTTTGCGCGCGTCGCGCACTTGGCGTTTTTTGCGGCGACGGTCGAGGTACAGCAGCCAGCCGGTGATGAAAAACAACGGCATCAGCAACGAACTGACGGTGAGGATGATGCGCCCCGCCAGGCCGAAGTAGCTGCCGGTGTGCAGCGCGTAGACGCTGGTCAGCAACTGGGAACCGAGGGTCTTGCTGGCGTAACGGTCGTGGGATTTGACCTCGCCGGTGGCGGTGTCGAGGTTAAGCTGGTTCAGCGCGCGGTCGTGGGGCGAGTCTTTCAGCAGGTAGTAGACCGTGGCCGGTTGCCCGGCGACGGCGGGCATGCGGATGTTGTAGCTGCTCAAGCCAGGGCCTGCGCTGCTGTAGATGCTGCTCCACATCGCGTCATAGTTGGCCACGGGCGCCGGGCCTTGCGGAGGTGGGCCGCGCTTGCGCATGCGCTCGTTTTGCGGCGCGTCGGAGAGCAGTTTGGTCACGCCCTGGTTGTACCAGTCGTAGGACCAATACAGCCCGGTCAGCGCCGCCAGCAGATAGGCCAGCAGGCACCAGGTGCCGAACACCGAGTGCAAATCCCAGTTGAAGCTGCGACCTTTCTTGCGCCAGTCCAGGGTCAGCCACACGCGCCAGCTGGCGACCTGGCGCGGCCAGCGCAGGTACAGGCCCGACAGGCAGAAGAACACCAGGATCAGCGTGCACGCGCCGGTGATGTTGCGCCCGGTGTCGCCCATCACGAGGAAGCGGTGGAATTGCAGGAGGAAGCCGAACACGTCCTGGCCGACCACGTCGCCCATGTAATCGCCGGTGTAAGGATCGAAATAGCGCAACTGGCCACGGCGCTCGCCGGGTGGCGGGGTGAAGAACACGCGGGCGGCGTTGCCGCTGTCGCTGTCGACGAAGAGCATGGCCACGGTCTGGCCTTCGGTGGCCTCCAGTTTGCGCACCAGTTCGGCGGGCGGCAGCACGCCGGCGTCGCGTTTTTCCACCGTCAGTACGGTGGGGTTGAGCGCCCGCAGGATTTCATCCTGAAACGAAACCGCTGCCCCGGTGATCCCCATCAAGGCCAGCACCAGCCCGGCCGTAATGCCGAAGAACCAGTGCAACTGGAACAGGGTTTTCTTCAACACGTCTGACCGCCTCGTCTATCTGGATGTAAATGCACGGCGCGCATTATGCCGTGGGTTATCGAGAAATATTCTGTTTTACACGCAAAAGCCCCACGCATTCGATGCGTGGGGCTTTTGCCGTTTGCTGCCCGCTTTTAGAAGTGGAAGCTGGTGGACAGCAGCGCCGTGCGACCCGCCGCCTGGTTGGCGAAGTGCGAGGCGTAGGCTTTGTCGTAGTAGGTCTTGTCGGTCAGGTTCTGCACGTTCAATTGCAGGTCGACGTTCTTGGTCAGCTTGTAGCTGGCCATGGCGTCGTAGCGGGTGTAGGACGGTACGTACACGGTGTTGGCCGCGTCGCCGTAAACCTGGTCGACATAGAACGCGCCGCCACCGATGGTCAGCTTCGGCGTCACGTTGTAGGTGGTCCACAGGCTGAACGAGTTTTCCGGGGTGTTCGGCATCTGGTTGCCTTTGTTCGAACCGGTCGTGACGACGCCCAGGCGGGTGCCGTTTCTGCCTGGATCAACCAGTTCGCTTTTCAGGTAGCTGTAGCCGGCAAACACCTGCCATTGCTCGGTGATCTTGCCGCTGGCGGACAATTCCAGGCCGTCGACGCGGGACTCACCGGCGGTTTCGTAGGTGTTGGAATCCACCAGGATGCGGGTGTTTTTCTTCTCGGTACGGAACACCGCAGCCGACAGCGACAGGCGGTTGTGGAACAGGTCCCACTTGGTGCCCAGCTCGTAGTTGACGGTTTCTTCCGGTTTCAGGTCGCTGGTGTTGATGCCGGTCGGGATAGCGTTGCTATCCACACCTTCACCCACCAGGCCGCCCGCTGGCGACGCCGAGGTGGCGTAGGAAGTGTAGATGCTGCCGTTTTCCAGCGGCTTCCAGACCAGGCCGGCCTGCCAGTTGAAGAATTGGCTGTCGTCCTTGACCTTGCTGCGGCCGGTGGTGGCATTGGTGTTGGCTTCGGTGTCGAAGGTGTCGTAGCGGACACCCACGTTCAGCAGCCATTTCGGGTCCAGCTCGATGGTGTCGAACACATAGGCGGCGCGGCTGGTGGCCTTGGTGTTGGTGCCCATGTAGTTGCGTGCGACGCTGCCGGTCCAGGCGTCGTCCGGGTTCGGGTTGCCCAGGGAGGTGCAGCTGCCGCCGCTGTTGCCGACCATGCCCGGCAAGCAGCCGTTGGGTGTTGGGTTGGCATTTGGCGTGATGGTGTAGCCGCTGACGCGGGTTTCTTCACCGGTGAATTCCAGGCCGGTGGAGTAGCTGTGCTTGAAGCCCAGCGCCTGGAAACTGCCAAACAGATCGGTCTGGTTGGTGGTGGTGGTCGTAGTGGAGACGCGGGCGTTGGCGCGGCGCCACACGGTGCCGTACTTGTTGACGTTGCCTTTGCTGTCGTCCGGCTGGGTGAGGACGTAGTCCTGGCCGGTGCTGCCATGACGCAGGGTGTTTTTCAGCGTCATGCTGTCGTTCAGGTCGTGCTCGACGGAGATCGTGCTGATGTCGGCGCGGGTCTTGCGGAAGTCGCGATCCTTGAGGCCGTAGAAGTTGCTGCTGTCGCCGCCGTCGGTGGGTTTGTCGTGGACGTGGGTGGTGGTCGTGGCCGAACCGTAGCCGTACGGAATGCCCGAATCCGGCAGGTCGTTGCTTTCCATGTGGTAGTAGCTGAGGTTGACGCGGGTCGGGGTGCCCAGGCCAAAGGTCAGCGACGGGGCCACGCCCCAACGGTCGTAATTCACCGCGTCGCGGCCGGCGACGTTCTGTTCGTGGCTCATCAGGTTGAGGCGGAACGCGGCGCTGTCGTCGAGGAACTGGCGGTTCACGTCGAGTGTGTAGCGGCGGGTCTGGTCGGAACCGTAGGTGAAGCCGCCGTTGGTGAAGTCCCGCGCTTGTGGGGTCTTGCTCACCAGGTTGAGGCTGCCACCGGCCGAGCCGCGACCGCCGAAGGACGAGTTCGGGCCTTTGCTGACTTCGATGGATTCGATGTCGAAGATCTCGCGGCTCTGGCCGCCGGTGTCGCGTACGCCATCGAGGTAGGTGTCGCCCTGGGCGTCAAAACCACGGATGAACGGACGGTCGCCCTGTGGGTTGCCGCCTTCGCCGGCGCCGAAGGTGATCCCCGGCACGGTGCGCAAGGCATCTTGCAGCGAGGTGGCGGCGGTGTCCTTGAGGACTTGTTGCGGCACCACGGTGACCGAACGCGGGGTATCTACCAGCGGCGCGGTGTACTTCTGCGAGGAGGCCTTTTCGACCTGGTAGGACGTCTGGTCCTGTTCCTGGCCGGTGATGCTGGTGGCGCCCAGGGAGATGCTGTTGCGCTCGCCTTTTTGTTCAGTGTCGTCAGCCGCTTGCGCCAGGTGGGCAGCAGAGCCGGCGGTCAGGGCGACGCCGATGGCCGAAGCCAACAGACGTGGTGAACTGGCAGGTGTTTTTATTGAAGTGCGCGACATGACGTGTCCTTTCCCCAAGGATGTGAGGCGGCGGAATATAGGGCGAACACGACTTTCTATCAATTGCGATACATTGCTAATTGCATTGAATTTACATTCTTTACACTTTTTGCTTACGGTTTTTACGATGTCATCCGTCCACGGCGTTTTACAGGCTTGATAAGAATCAATACCATTGGCGTCTCTCTGCATTCAGGTATCGCCCATGTTGCTGCACATTCCCGGCCTGTTCTCTCGTGAGGAAGTGCAGCGCATCCGCCAAGCCCTGGAAAGCACCGATTGGGCCGACGGCAAAATCACCGCCGGGCACCAGTCCGCCAAAGCCAAGCACAACCTGCAACTGCCCGAAGGCCACCCGTTGGCCAAGGAAATCGGCGCGGCGATGCTGGAGCGGCTGTGGAAAAACCCGCTATTTATGTCAGCGGCGTTACCGCACAAGGTCTTCCCGCCGCTGTTCAACTGCTACACCAGTGGCGGCAGTTTCGACTTCCATATCGACAACGCCGTGCGCCAGGCCCGGGGCAGCATTGAGCGGGTGCGCACGGACTTGTCGTCCACCTTGTTCTTCAGCGACCCGGAGGAATACGACGGCGGCGAACTGGAGATCCAGGACACCTTTGGCTTGCAACGGGTCAAGTTGCCGGCTGGCGACATGGTGCTGTACCCCGGCTCCAGCCTGCACAAGGTCAACGCCGTGACCCGTGGCGCGCGCTACGCCTCGTTCTTCTGGACCCAAAGCCTGGTGCGCGAAGACAGTCAGCGCACCCTGCTGTTCGAAATGGACGGCGCGATCCAGCAACTGACCGCCGATGTGCCCGACCATCCGGCACTGATCCAGCTCACCGGCACGTACCACAACCTGTTGCGCCGCTGGGTCGAGGTCTGACATGGGCTTCCTGCTGCGCCGCGAAGAAGTGCTCAACGTCGAGCAACTGCAAGCCATGCTCGACGACTCCCCGGTGCGCGCCGCCCAGGCGATCCTGATGGCGGCGAAGGAGGGCGTGGTGGATGCCCAGGCGCTGCTCGGGCAAATCCTCCTGGAAGGCCGTGGTATTGCGCGGGATGAAGCGCTGGCGTTGCGCTGGTTCCAGATCGCGGCCCAGGGCGGGCACTTGATGGCGCGCAATATGGCCGGGCGGTGTTTGGAGCATGGTTGGGGCTGTAGCGCCGATGAGGTTGCTGCGGCGAAGGCGTATCGCTTGGCGGCCGAGGCTGGGTTGGATTGGGCGCAGTACAACTACGCCAATCTGCTGGCTACCGGGCGTGGTGTTGCTGAAGACCAATCGCAAGCGCTGACTTTATATCGCCGGGCAGCCGAGCAAGGCCATGCCAAGTCGATGAACCTGCTGGGGCGTTATCTGGAAGACGGGCGGTTCTGTGCGCAGGATCTGGACACAGCTGTGGATTGGTATCGTCGTTCGGCCGAAGGCGGGGATTTTCGCGGGCAGTTCAGTTATGCGGCGGTGCTGGCGGACAGAGGCCAGGTCGATGCGGCGTTGGAGTGGTTGCGCAAGGCGTTGGCGGGGGGGAATTTGAAGTTTTTGCGCACGGCGCAGAAGGCACTGGCCGCGGCGAATGATCCGCAGATTCGCGCGATGGCCGATGCATACGAGGCGCGCGCCACACAACTGAACCTGTAAACACCGACTGTGGCGAGGGAGCTTGCTCCCGCTGGAGTGCGAAGCGCTCCCAAAATCGTGGGGCCGCTGCGCAGCCCAGCGGGAGCAAGCTCCCTCGCCACAGGGAGCCGGTTTCTACAGGGTCAGACGTAGAAGGATTTCAGTGGCGGAAAGCCATTGAACTCAACCGCGCTGTAGCTGGTGGTGTACGCACCCGTCGACAACCAGTACAAACGATCACCAATCGCCAGGTTCAGCGGCAGGCCGTACTTGTAGTTTTCGTACATGATATCGGCGCTGTCGCAGGTAGGACCGGCGATGACCACTTCTTCCATCTCGCCTTTCTTCTCGGTCCAGATCGGGAACTTGATGGCTTCGTCCATGGTTTCGATCAGGCCGGAGAATTTGCCCACATCCGTGTACACCCAACGCTCGACGGCGGTACGGGATTTACGTGCAACCAATACCACTTCGCTGACCAGGATACCGGCGTTGGCGATCAGCGAACGGCCCGGCTCCAGGATGATTTCCGGCAGGTCGTCGCCGAAGTCTTCCTTGAGGAAGCGGATGATTTCTTCAGCGTAGGTTTCCAGGCTGTTGGTGCGGGTGATGTAGTTGGCCGGGAAGCCGCCGCCCATGTTGATCAGCTTCAGGTGGATGCCGTCTTCTTCTTTCAGGCGTTCGAAGATCACTTTGACCTTGGCGATGGCCGCGTCCCACACGCTGATGTCGCGCTGTTGCGAGCCGACGTGGAACGAGATGCCGTACGGCACCAGGCCCAGGTCGCGGGCGAGGATCAGCAGGTCCATGGCCATGTCGGTCTGGCAGCCAAACTTGCGCGACAAAGGCCAGTCAGCCGTGGTCGAGCCTTCGGTGAGGATACGCACATACACTTTCGAACCCGGGGCGGCCTTGGCGATGTTGCGCAGGTCGGCTTCGGAGTCGGTGGAGAACAGACGCACGCCCTTCTCGTAGAAGTAGCGGATGTCCTTGGATTTCTTGATGGTGTTGCCGTAGCTGATACGGTCGGCGCTGACGCCGCGGTCCATGACCTTGTCCAGCTCGTAGATCGAGGCGATGTCGAAGCTCGAACCTTTCTCTTTGAGCAGGTCGATAATCTCGACAGCCGGGTTGGCCTTGACGGCGTAGTACACCTTGGCGAATTCGAAACCGGCGCGCAGGTCGTCGTAGGCCTGGCTGATCATCGCGGTGTCGATGACCACGAATGGGGTTTCTTGCTTGTCGGCGAACGCCTTCATTTTGTCAAAAGTGGCGCGCGCGAAATAGTCTTCGACGTTGATCGACATGCTGGGAACTCCTAAGGGCAAACTAGATTGATCAATGGGTGCAAATGAACGTCCTCCGTATCCCCACTTTGGTTCGCCTACTTCCCAAGGCATGTCGCCGAAAGCAAAAAGGCCATGGGAATAACCGCTTCCCTTGGCCTTGCTGTCTCGTCGTCAGTACTTGAGCCGGATGGATCGTTTCCAGCATGGACGTTCGGCGCGAACTTTAGGGCGTGAGGGGCTTGAGATCAACTAAAAATGTCGCGTTTTTGCACGCGTTCGTCGCGAGGACCCGTGCAGCTACTTATGTAACCGACAGGTGTGACGGAATGATGTTCCCCGGATGGGGCAAATTGAGGTGTTTCAGACACAATGGAGATCCAATGTGGGAGCGGGCTTGCTCGCGAAGGCGGCGTGTCAGTCGATAGATGTTTGACTGATACACCGCCTTCGCGAGCAAGCCCGCTCCCACACAAGCCCGCTCCCACAGTTTTAACCGCAGGGTGTCAGATCAAGCCAACGCAGTTTCGGCAGGCGAAACGATGCTGGTCTTGCCCCCCCGGGACTTGCCGGAACTCAAGTACTCGGCAATCGACTCCTGGGTCACTTCCCCAAGGAACACCCGCTCCGCATCCATCACCGGCAACCACGAGCGGTTGAACTCGTACATGCGCGACAACAGGATGCGCAAATGCTCGTCATACGCCGCCGTGGCGTTGAACTCGCGCAGGTACTGGCCGCAGGTACCGGTCTGACGGTGCAGGTCGCGACGTCGTACATAGCCCAGCGCCTTGTTCTCGGCGCAGGTCACCACCACATAGCGGCGGTCATGTTCGTCCATCAGTTCCAGCGCGTCGGCTACCGGGGTTTCCGGGCTGACGGATGGCGCGTTGTCCGCCGCGTCCTCGGCCTTCACCAGCAGCAGGCGCTTGAGGGTGCTGTCCTGGCCCACGAAGTTGCTGACGAACTCGTCGGCCGGGTGCGCCAGCAGCGTGTCCGGGTGGTCGATCTGCAGCAGCTTGCCGGCGCGGAAGATCGCGATCTTGTCACCCAGCTTGATGGCTTCGTCGATGTCGTGGCTGACCATGATCACCGTCTTGTTCAGCGCGCGCTGCATCTCGAAGAACTCGTTCTGGATCATCTCGCGGTTGATCGGGTCGACCGCGCCGAACGGCTCGTCCATCAACAGCAGCGGCGCATCGGCTGCCAGTGCGCGGATCACGCCGATCCGCTGTTGCTGCCCGCCCGACAACTCACGCGGGTAGCGATGCAGGTACTGCTTGGGTTCCAGCTTGATCATGCTCATCAACTCGCGGGCGCGGTCGTGGCACTTCTGCTTGTCCCAGCCGAGCAGTTTCGGCACCACCACGATGTTTTCCTCGATGGTCATGTTGGGGAACAGGCCGATCTGCTGGATCACATAACCGATGTTGCGGCGCAGGGTCACGGCGTCGAGGTCGGTGGTGTCTTCGCCATTGATCAAAATCTTGCCCGAGGTCGGCTTGATCAGGCGGTTGATCATTTTCAGCGTGGTGCTCTTGCCGCAGCCCGAGGGGCCGAGGAATACGCAAATTTCGCCTTCGTTGACGGTCAGGCTTACATCGTTCACGGCGGTGACAGTCTTGCCGTTGCTTTGGAAGGTCTTGGACAGGTTTTGAAGTTCGATCATTTGAGCAATCCTTTTGGAGTCAGCGAGCGTTGCAGCCATTGCAAGAGCAGGTCGGCGAAGATGGCCAGGAGACTGACCAGCACGGCGCCAACGATCAGCATCGACATGTCGCTGCGGCTGATGGAAGCCAGAATAAGTACACCCAGGCCACCGGCGCCGATGGTGGCGGCGATGGTCATCACGCCGATGTTCATCACCACGGCGGTACGCACGCCGGCGAGGATCACCGGCACGGCGATGGGCAACTCGACCATGCGCAGGCGCTGGCCGAAGGTCATGCCGATGCCGCGCGCGGCCTCGCGAATGCCCGGTTCCACGCCGGTCAGGGCCAGGTAGGTGTTACGCATGATCGGCAGCAGGGAGTAGAGGAACACGGCGGTGATCGCCGGCATCGGCCCCAGGCCCTGGCCGAATTTGGAGTAGAACGGCAGCAGCAGGCCGAACAGGGCGATGGATGGCACGGTCAGCAGCACCGTGGCGCTGGCTTGCAGCGGGCCGGCCAGGCTCGGGAAGCGCGTCATCAGGATGCCCAGGGGCACGCCGATGAAGATCGCGAGGATCACGGCGATACCCACCAGGGTGATGTGCTGCCAGGTCAGGTGCAGGACTTGGGCCCAATCAAGATGGGAAAAGGCGTTCAGGAATTCCATGTCTTCTCCTCTTATTGATTGATCGGATGTTGGCGCAGGAAATCTGCGGCAACAGCGGAAGGGCTTTCGTGATCGACATCGACCCGCGCGTTCAACTGGCGCATGGTTTCGTCGTCGAACAGATCGGCCAATGGCTTGAGGTCAGCGGCCAGTTCCGGATGGGCGTCGAGATAAGCCTGACGCACCACCGGCGCGGCGGTGTAGTCCGGGAAGTAGTGTTTGTCGTCTGCCAGCAGCTTCAGTTTGAAGGCGTTGAGGCGACCGTCGGTGGTGTAGACCAAGCCTGCAAACACCTGGCCATTGCGCAGCGCGGTGTAGACCAGGCCAGCGTCCATCTGCCGGGTGTTCTTGCGGGTCAGGTTCATGTCGTACAGCTTGACCATGCCGGCCAGCCCGTCGGAGCGGTTGGCGAACTCGGTGTCCAGGGCCACCAGGCGATGGGCTTGGGCATCGTCTGCCACGGCTTGGGTCAGGTCGCTGATGCTGTTGATCTCGGGATGCTCGGCGGCCACTTTTTCCGGCAGTGCCAGGGCGTAGGTGTTGCTGAAGCGCGATGGGGAGAGCCAGACCAGGCCTTTTTTCGCGTCGAGTTCTTTCACTCGGGCGTAGGACTGTTCGCTGTCGAGTTTCTCGTCCACATGGTTGTAGGCCACCAGCGACACGCCGGTGTATTCCCAGATCAGGTCCAGTTGCCCGCTTTCCTGGGCACTGCGCGCCAGGTTGCTGCCTAGGCCACCGGTCACGCGGGTGTCGTAACCCTTGGTGCGCAGGTATTGGGAGGTGATTTCGGCGAGCAGGGTCTGTTCGGTGAACACCCGGGCGCCGATGCGGATCACGGGTTTTTCAGCGGCTTGCGCAATGCCTGCGAACAGCAGGACGCAGCCTAATATCAAGCTAAGTTTTTTCATGTCGATTCCTTTGCCAAGCCTTAAGACGCGCGCAACCCGCGTTCCAGCCAGAGGCGGCTGGCCAGGGTCACCAGACCGTCGAGCAGCAAGGCCAGCAACGCGGTACACGCGGCGCCGAGCAGCAATTGCGGCTGGTTGTTCAGGGCGATGCCGGGGAAGATCAGGCTGCCCAGGCTGTTGGCGCCAATCAGGAACGCCAGCGGTGCGGTGCCGACGTTGATCGCCAGGGCCACGCGCACGCCGCCGATGATGATCGGCACGGCGTTGGGCAATTCCACGCGCAGCAGGATCTGGCGCGGCGTCATGCCGATGCCGGTGGCGGCTTCTTTCAGGGAACCCTGGACGTTTTTCAAGCCTTCGTAGGTGTTGCGCACGATGGGCAGGAGGGAGGCGAGGAACAGCGCGAAGATCGCCGGGCCGCTGCCGATGCCGAGGACGCCGAGGGCGATGGCCAGTACGGCCAGGGGAGGGACGGTGTTGCCGATGTTGAAGATCTGCATGAAGCGTTCTGCGCGCCCGACCATGTGCGGTCGGCTGAGCAGGATACCGGCGGGGATGCCCACAACAAGGGCGGCCAGCATGGAGACTAGAACGAGGATCAGGTGTGCTTGCAGGTAAAACAACAAATCGTCGCGGTACAGTTCGATCGTGTTGATGCCGATCCAGTGGATCAGCAGGGCCAGGAGGGCGACGACAACCGCGCCTCCTATCAGCCCTTTGCCATAGCGAATAGCCACAGGCGGACTCCTTTTTTTCTTCTGTCGGCGAGCACATTTCCGAGCGGCAATGCCATTCCTGGCTGTCGGCGAATGTGGTCGCGAAAAGCAGCTCGCTTATACCGGCAACGCGGTAAAAATCCGAGCCATGAGCGCAGCCTCGTCAGGCTAACTTGCTGATTTATCAGCCCCTGTTCCGAGTGCGGTAGCAGGGGAGTGGACGTCTCGACCTTTTAAAAGGTTCCATACTTGGCAGCATTTAGCCACCCCCAATCGGGTGAACGGTGGTCCGGCGCCCGGGGTTTGCGCTATACTCGCCGCCCTTTTTTGACTCACCTGCCAGGCGATTTCCCATGACCCACCAGGCCGCCGAAGTCGCGAAACGCCGCACTTTCGCCATTATTTCCCACCCCGATGCCGGTAAAACCACCATCACCGAGAAACTCTTGCTGATGGGCAAGGCAATCGCTGTGGCCGGCACGGTGAAATCCCGCAAATCCGACCGCCATGCCACCTCCGACTGGATGGAAATGGAAAAACAACGGGGTATTTCCATTACCACGTCGGTCATGCAGTTCCCGTATCGCGACCACATGGTCAACCTGCTCGACACCCCGGGCCACGAAGACTTCTCCGAAGATACCTACCGCACCCTGACCGCCGTGGACTCGGCGCTGATGGTCCTCGACGGCGGTAAAGGCGTCGAGCCACGTACCATCGCCCTGATGGACGTGTGCCGTCTGCGTGACACGCCGATCGTCAGCTTCATCAACAAACTCGACCGCGACATCCGCGACCCGATCGAGCTGTTGGATGAAATCGAAGCCGTCCTGAAGATCAAGGCCGCGCCGATCACCTGGCCGATTGGTTGCTACCGCGACTTCAAGGGCGTGTACCACCTGGCCGACGACTACATCATTGTCTACACCGCCGGCCACGGTCACGAACGCACCGAAACCAAGATCATCGAGAAGCTCGATTCGGACGAAGCCCGCGCCCACCTGGGTGACGAGTACGACCGCTTTGTCGAGCAGCTGGAACTGGTGCAGGGCGCCTGCCATGAATTCAACCAGCAGGAATTCCTCGACGGCCAACTGACCCCGGTGTTCTTTGGTACTGCGTTGGGCAACTTCGGTGTCGACCACGTACTCGACGCCGTTGTGGATTGGGCGCCGAAGCCGTTGGCCCGTGTCGCCAACGAGCGCACCGTCGAGCCTGTGGAAGAGAAATTCACCGGCTTCGTGTTCAAGATCCAGGCGAACATGGACCCGAAACACCGCGACCGCATCGCCTTTATGCGCATCTGCTCCGGCAAATACGAAAAAGGCATGAAGATGCGCCACGTGCGCACCGGCAAGGACGTACGCATCGGCGACGCCCTGACGTTCTTCTCCTCCGAGCGTGAACAGCTGGAAGAAGCCTACGCCGGCGACATCATCGGCCTGCACAACCACGGCACCATCCAGATCGGCGACACCTTCACCGAAGGCGAAGCGCTGGGCTTCACCGGTATCCCGCACTTCGCCCCGGAACTGTTCCGCCGCGTACGTCTGCGTGACCCGCTGAAATCCAAGCAACTGCGCCAGGGCCTGCAGCAACTCGCGGAAGAGGGCGCCACCCAGGTGTTCTTCCCCGAGCGCAGCAACGACATCATCCTCGGCGCCGTGGGGGTGCTGCAGTTCGATGTGGTGGCTAGCCGCTTGAAAGAGGAATACAAGGTCGAATGCTCCTACGAGCCCATCACCGTGTACTCCGCGCGCTGGATCGATTGCAGCGATAAGAAGAAGTTGGAAGAGTTCTCCAACAAGGCTGTGGAAAACCTCGCGGTGGACGGCGGTGGTCACTTGACCTACCTGGCGCCGACCCGGGTGAACCTGGCGTTGATGGAAGAGCGCTGGCCGGATGTGAAATTCCGCGCGACCCGCGAGCACCACTAAGGGCTGAGCGGTAAAAAAGGGTGAAGCTGTCATGGCTTCACCCTTTTTCATGCCAACACAAAACTAACTGTGGGAATGGGCTTGTGTGGGAGCGGGCTTGCTCGCGAATGCGGTGGATCAGCCAGCAGATGCTGTGAATGACACTCCGCATTCGCGAGCAAGCCCGCTCCCACATTTTGGTCTTCATCAGCCTTGGGATTGGCGAGAACCGTATATCGGGTCTAGTTTTTACCCACCGACCGTAAAGGAGACCGCTGTGTTTAGTATTCAACGCGTTATCCATCTGGTTCTACTCGCCGGCCTGGCGCTACCCACCGCCCCCGCCCTGGGCGGCGCCGGCACACCCCAATGGAAAGACACCGGCCCCGTCACCAAGCGCAAGCAACAGGAGGTCAACTCCGGCAGCTGGCAGCCCCAGGCCCAACCCGCGCCCAAGGAAGACGCCGAAAACCCCTACAACGAAGGGGAAGACAGCGAAACCTACGACGACGGCGACACCTGACGGGCGAGTGGCGCAAATCCTGGATCGGAACTAGCTTGATTGTGAGCACCGGCCGAACGCCGGGGCGCATAGTTCACTGACTGGACGGAAACCGACCATGACTATCTTTCAACGTGTAGTGCTGTTGCTGAAAGTGTTGGTGCTGTTAACGCTGGGCACCACCACCGCATGGGCCAATAGCGCCGTGCAAAGCCAGGCGCCTGGGTTTGTGGCGGCGAAGAGCTTGCTTCTGGCCAAGAGCGAATCAGAAGCCGGTGACAAAGACCAAGGCGGCTCCGCGGATGACGATGACCAGCAAGCCCCACCGGAAGACGATGACAGCGAAGGTGACAGCGACACTTGAGTCGAGGCGAAAAAAAGCCCCACTTGCCGGACTGATGCGCAATCCGACGAGTGGGGCGGTAGAACTCCTGTAATGCCCTGGGTTTGATCACCCAGGGCATTTTTGTTGCGTGATTACGCCACAAACTGCTCCGCGTAGTGGCAAGCCACCTGACGGTTATCCAAGGCACGCAGTTGCGGCTCCTCGCTGCTGCACCGCGCCGTCGCATACGGGCAGCGCTTGTGGAAGGCGCAGCCAGGCGGCGGGTTCAGCGGGTTGGGCAGTTCGCCGACGATCTTGATCTTCGGCTTGTTCGGGTCCGGGTGGATGGTCGGGGTCGCCGACAGCAGCGCCTGGGTGTACGGGTGCAGCGGGCGCGCGTAGATGTCTTCCTTGGGGCCGACTTCCACCGGACGGCCGAGGTACATGACCATCACGTCATCGGCGACGTGTTGCACCACCGCGAGGTTGTGGGAAATGAACACGTAAGCCGTGTTGAATTCCTGCTGCAAATCCATGAACAGGTTGAGCACCTGGGCCTGGATCGATACGTCGAGTGCCGAGGTCGGTTCATCCGCCACCAGCACTTTCGGTTGCAGCATCATCGCCCGGGCCAACGCGATGCGCTGGCGCTGGCCACCGGAGAACATGTGCGGGTAGCGCTGATAATGCTCGGGGCGCAGGCCCACTTGCTTCATCATCGCCTGCACTTTCTCGCGACGTTCGGCGGCGGACAGGTTGGTGTTGATCAACAACGGCTCGCCGAGTTGATCGCCGACTTTCTGCCGAGGGTTCAACGACGCGTACGGGCTCTGGAACACCATCTGCACGTCTTTGCGCAATTGCTTGCGCTGGGCCTTGTCGGCGCCAGCGACTTCCTGGCCGGCGATTTTCAAGGAGCCCGAAGACGGCTCTTCAATCAGCGTGAGTGCACGGGCCAGGGTGGATTTGCCACAGCCCGACTCGCCGACCACGGCGAGGGTCTTGCCGGCTTCCAGCTCGAAGGACACGCCATTGAGTGCACGAACCAGCGCATGGCCCTTGAACAGGCCACGGGACACTTCGTAGTGACGGGTAAGGTCGCGGGCGGTAAGAACGACGGCCATTACGCCACCTCCTGGTTCAAGGGGTAGAAGCAGCGCGCGAGGCTGTTGGTTTTTGGATCAAGCCCCGGGCGTTGGGCGCGGCAGGATTCCTGCACATACGGGCAGCGCGGCGACAGCAGGCAACCCTGCGGGCGGTCATAACGGCCGGGAACGATACCCGGCAACGTGGCCAGGCGCGTGGCGCCCAGGCTGTGCTCGGGGATCGCCTTGAGCAGCGCTTCGCTGTACGGATGCGCCGGGATGTCGAACAACTGCGGCACCTGGCCGACTTCTACCGCTTGGCCGGCGTACATCACGCACACACGCTGGGCGGTTTCAGCTACGACTGCGAGGTCGTGAGTGATCAGCACCAGGCCCATGTTCTGTTCTTTTTGCAGGGCCAGCAGCAGTTCCATGATCTGCGCCTGGATGGTCACGTCCAACGCGGTGGTCGGCTCATCGGCGATCAGCAGTTTCGGCTCGCCGGCAATCGCCATGGCGATTGCCACGCGCTGGCTCATACCGCCGGACAGTTGGTGCGGGTAGGCATCCATGCGGCTGGCAGCGCCTGGGATTTCCACCTTTTCCAACAGTTCGATGGCGCGCTTGCGCGCTTGCTTGCCGGACATTTTCAGGTGCAGGCGCAGCACTTCTTCAATCTGGAAACCCACGGTGTAGCTGGGGTTCAGTGCGGTCATCGGGTCCTGGAACACCATCGCCAGGTCTTTGCCGACGATCTGGCGGCGCTGGCGGTTGCTCAGCTTGAGCATGTCCTTGCCGTCGAAGTTCAGGGCGTCGGCGGTGACGATGCCGGGGTGCTCGATCAGGCCCATCAGCGCCATCATGGTCACGGATTTACCCGAGCCCGACTCGCCAACGATCGCCAGTACTTCGCCTTTGTCGACGCTGATGTCGAGGCCATCGACCACCGGCACAGCGGTCTTGTCGCCGAAGCGTACGTTGAGATTCTTGATTTCTAACAATGACATGGGAATCTCCTCAGGCGGCGTTCTTGAGTTTCGGGTCCAGCGCATCGCGCAGGCCGTCACCCATCAAGTTGATTGCCAGCACGCTGAGCAAAATGGTCAAACCAGGCAAGCTCACCACCCACCAGGCGCGTTCGATGTAGTCACGGGCCGAAGCCAGCATGGTGCCCCACTCCGGGGTTGGCGGTTGTACGCCCAGGCCGAGGAAGCCCAGGGCGGCCGCGTCGAGGATCGCCGACGAGAAGCTCAGGGTGGCCTGCACGATCAGCGGTGCCATGCAGTTGGGCAGCACGGTGATGAACATCAGGCGCGGCAGGCCGGCGCCAGCGAGGCGGGCGGCGGTCACGTAGTCACGGTTCAGTTCGCCCATCACGGCGGCGCGGGTCAGGCGCACATAGGACGGCAGCGAGACGATGGCGATGGCGATCACGGTGTTGATCAGGCCAGGGCCGAGGATCGCGACAATGGCCACGGCCAGCAGCAGCGACGGCAGGGCCAGCATGATGTCCATCAGGCGCATGATGGTCGGGCCAAGCAAACGCGGGAAGAACCCGGCGAACAGGCCCAGCAGGATGCCCGGAATCAGCGACATCACCACCGATGACAAACCGATCAGCAACGACAGGCGCGAGCCCTGGATCAGGCGCGAGAGCAGGTCACGGCCCAGTTCGTCGGTGCCCAGCAGGAACTGGATCTGCCCACCTTCCAGCCAGGCCGGCGGCGTCAGCAGGAAGTCGCGGTATTGCTCGCTGGGGTTGTGCGGTGCCACCCAAGGGGCGAACAGCGCGCAGAACACGATCAGCAGCATGAAGGCCAGGCCGGCCACCGCGCCTTTGTTCTTGGAAAAGGCTTGCCAGAATTCTTTGTACGGGGACGGGTACAGCAGGCTTTGATCGACTGCTGACACGGGAGTAGGTGTGGTCATGGTCATAATCTCAGCGCTGGTGACGGATGCGTGGGTTGGCGAAGCCGTAGAGGATATCCACCACGAAGTTCACCAGGATCACCAGGCAGGCGATCAACAGGATGCCGTTTTGCACCACCGGGTAGTCCCGTGCGCCAATGGCTTCGATCAGCCATTTGCCGATGCCGGGCCACGAGAAGATGGTTTCGGTCAGGACCGCACCGGCCAGCAGCGTGCCGACTTGCAGGCCGACCACGGTCAGTACCGGGATCAGCGCGTTACGCAGGCCGTGGACGAATACCACGCGCGCTGGCGACAGGCCCTTGGCCTTGGCGGTACGGATGTAGTCTTCGCGCAGCACTTCGAGCATCGACGAACGGGTCATCCGCGCGATCACCGCCAGCGGAATGGTGCCGAGCACGATGGCCGGCAGGATCAGATGGTGCAGCGCGTCCCAGAAGGCGTCCGGCTCGTCAGCCAGCAGGGTGTCGATCAGCATGAAGCCGGTGCGCGGCTCGATGTCGTAGAGCAGGTCGATACGCCCGGACACCGGGGTCCAGCCCAGGCTCACGGAGAAGAACATGATCAGGATCAGGCCCCACCAGAAGATCGGCATCGAATAGCCCGCGAGGGAGATGCCCATCACCCCGTGGTCGAACAGCGATCCTCGCTTCAAGGCCGCGATCACCCCGGCCAGCAGGCCCAGGATACCGGCGAACAACAGGGCGGCCATGGACAGTTCCAGGGTCGCGGGGAAGAGGGCGGTGAACTCGGTCCACACGCTGGTGCGGGTACGCAGGGATTCGCCAAGGTCACCCTGGGCGAGCTTGCCGACGTAGTCCAGGTATTGCGCATACAACGGCTTGTTCAGGCCAAGGCGTTCCATTGCCTGTGCGTGCATCTCGGGGTCGACGCGCCTTTCACCCATCATCACTTCGACGGGGTCGCCAGGGATCATGCGAATCAACGCAAACGTGAGCAACGTGATGCCGAAAAACGTGGGGATCAATAACCCCAGTCGGCGGGCAATAAAACTAAACATCTTGTCGTGTACCTCAATCAGCCGGTTAGGCAGGTCCGGCACCACCCAGGTGGGCGGTGCCGAGCGTTTTTCTTATTTACTTCGCCTGGGTGGTGGCGAAGTTATTGGTGCCGAGAGGGCTAAGGGTGTAGCCCTCTACGTTTTTGCGCATGGCGGTGAACAGTTTCGGGTACGCCATGGGAAGCCATGGTTGGTCTTTTTCGAAAACGTCCTGTGCTTGTTCATAGAGCGCCGCGCGTGTTGCGGGTTCCTTGGCGGCACGGGCCTTGTCGATCAAGTCCTGAAACTCCTTGTTACACCAGCGCGCGTAGTTTTCGCCGTTTTTCGCTGCATCGCAACTCAGGTTCGGCGTGAGGAAGTTATCCGGGTCGCCGTTATCGCCCACCCAGCCGGCCGATACCATGTCGTGCTCGCCACCTTTGGCGCGCTTGAGCATTTCGCCCCATTCCATGACTTTGATATTGATCTTCAGGCCAATCTGCGCCAGGTCGGCCTGCATGCGCTGGGCACCCAACATTGGGTTGGGGTTGGTCGGCCCGCCGCCGTTACGCGTGAACAAGGTAAATTCGGTGCCTTCCGGTACGCCGGCTTCCTTGAGCAGGGCGCGGGCTTTGTCCAGGTCCCGTGGCGGGTTTTTCAGCTTGTCGTTGAAGCCCAGCAAGGTCGGTGGATACGGGCCGGTGCCCACCACCGCGTTGCCTTTGCCGAACAGTGCTTCGGTATAACCCGCTTTGTCGAACGCGATGTTGATGGCGTGGCGTACCCGTGGGTCGCTCATGTACTTGTGGGTGGTGTTCATGGCGATGTAGCTGGTGGTCATTGCCGCCAACCCATCGACCTTCAGGTTCGGGTCGGCTTGCATGCTCGCCACGTCATCCGGTTTTGGATACAGCGCGATCTGGCACTCGTTGGCCTTGAGCTTTTGCAGGCGCACGTTGTTGTCGGTGGTAATCGCCAGGATCAGCGGATCGGCCGGCGGCTTGCCACGGAAGTATTCCGGGTTGGCCTTGTAGCGCACCTGGGCGTCCTTGGCGTAGCGCGTGAACACAAACGGCCCGGTGCCGATCGGCTTGGCGTTCAGGTCATCGGTCTTGCCGGACTTGAGCAACTGGTCGGCGTATTCCTTCGAATGTATTGAAGAGAATGCCATGCCCAGGTCGGCCAAAAACGGCGCTTCAGGACGGGTCAGGGTAAAGACGACGGTGTGATCGTCGGTTTTCTCTACGCTCTTGAGCAGTTCCTTGAAGCCCATGCTTTCGAAATACGGGTAGCCCACGAGGGACTTTTTGTGCCACGGATGGTTCGGGTCCAGCTGGCGCTGGAAGCTCCAAAGCACGTCGTCGGCATTCAGGTTGCGCGTGGGTTTGAAGTAGTCGGTGGTGTGGAACTTGATGTCATCACGCAGGTGGAAGGTGTAGGTCAGGCCATCTTCGCTGATTTCAGGCAGGGCCTTGGCCAGTGCCGGAACCACTTCGGTGGTGCCGGGCTTGAAGTCCACCAGGCGGTTGAACAGGGTTTCTGCTGCAGCGTCGGCGGTGACGGCCGTGGTGTACAGGACCGGATCGAAGCCTTCCGGGCTGGCTTCGGTGCAGACCACCAGCGGTTTGGCCGAAATGCCGACGGCCACGCTCAACAGAGCAGCGGCGATAGCGGCTTGTAGTGGGAGCAATTTCATTCGGAGCCCTCTGCAATCGATGGGACCAGACAAGCGTAGACGGCGGGCTCGTCCTGAGCCCGCCGTCTACCTGGCGCTAATTAAAGAATGTTGAACGGGATGGTGGTAACCAGACGGAATTCGTTCAGGTTGCCGTCAGACTGTTCTTTGGTTGCGCGGTGAGCGACATAGGTCGCGCGGATGGTGGTGGCCTTCAATGGACCACTCTGTACCGCGTAGGACGTGCCGATACCGTACTCGTAGTGGTGTTCGCCGTCCTGCGACTGGACGCCGTCATAGCCTTTGCCTTCTACGCCACGGTTGCCGGTGTAGTGCGTACCGTCGATGCCCCAGCCGCGAGCCGAGTAGATGTTGAACTTCAGGCCTGGCACGCCGTATTCGGCCATGTTGATACCGTAGGCAACCTGGAAGGACTTCTCGTTCGGGCCGTTGAAGTCCGAGGTCAGGGAGTTGGCCAGGTAGATACCGTTGGTTTCGTGCAGGTAGTCGAAGTACTCGTTACCGTTCACTTGCTGGTAGGAGAAGGTCAGGCTGTGAGCCTGGTGAGTCAGGCCCAGGGACAGGGAGAAGGTATCGTTGTCGATATCCCCCATCAGCTTTTTGCCTTCATCGACGGTTTTGTAGTAGTTGAAACCGGTGGTCAGGCCCAGCACCGAGCTGTCACCCAGTTCGTGGGTGGCGCCGAAGTAGTACTGGTTCCAGAAGTCTTTGACGTTGGCGCCGAAGAAGCTGGTTTTCAGGCTCTTGAACGGCTGGTAGTTGGCACCCAGGGTGTAGACCTTGTCGGTCTCGACGCCATCAGCGCCTTTGCTGTTGTACTCGCTGCGGAACTTCGACAGGCTCTGCTCGGTACGTGGCGAAACGCGGTCAAACACGCCGCCCTGGAACGACAGGTTGGTGAATTCTTCGCTGTTGAAGCTCACACCTTCAAAGCTCGACGGCAGGGCACGGTTGCCGATGGTGTCGACGATGCCGCTGCTGAAGTTCTGGCGACCGGCGGTCAGGGTGGTGTTGGACACGCGGAACTTGACGTTGGCCAGGCCCAGTTTGCTCCACTGGTCTACGGCGTCACCGTAGGAGTGGGCCAGGGTGCGGTTGGAGCCGCCGGCGATGTCGTCCCGGTTACGGATCAGCGAGATCACGTTGTAGGCCGCGACTTCGGTGCTCACGCCAACGGTGCCTTGGGTAAAGCCCGAGGTGTAGTTGAGGATGGTGCCCTGGTCCCAGTTGTAACGGCGGGAAACGCGGGTCTTGTTGACGTCGCCTTCGTTCTTGTAGTAGCCGATGCGCGTGTCGCGACGGAACATCTCGTTGGAGTACCAGTTACGCGTGGTGCCGCCCAGGCTTTGACCGTCGATAAAGCCTTTGGCCTCGCTTTGGGCACTGGTGCCGGCCAGGGTGGTAGGAACGAAGTCCTGGCTTTGGGTTTCAGCGTAGGCGGTTGCCGTGATGGTGCTGATGGCCAGGGCCAGAAGCGCTTTGCTGCTCAGTTTCATGGGTGAAGCTCCTTTGGTTCTCTTTTTTATGCCGGTCTTATTAGGTGATCCGGCTATTGGGTTTGTAACTCGTTCAAGCCTTTGCAAACGTTTGCCCAAGGGGAATTCCCGAAATAAGGCTGCACGTTTGCCGCAGAGCCAATTTCGCTCTGCGCCATCCGGTTATTTTCTTATGGGGTGATACTGACGCCCGAGAACACGTTGCGGCCGAAGGGGCTCACTTTGAAACCTTCGACTTTGGCGCTTAACGGCTGGTTGACCGTCGAGTGGGCGACCGGCGTGATCGGCACCTGCTGCTTGAGCAGTTGCTGCGCCTGTTTGTACAGAACAGTCCGTTGTTCGCGGTCGGTGACGACCTTGGCTTGCTTGATCAGCTTGTCGTACGCCGGGTCACACCACATGGAGTAGTTGTTCCCGCCGATGGCGTCGCAGCTATAGAGGGTGCCCAGCCAGTTGTCCGGGTCACCGTTGTCGCCGGTCCAGCCGATCAAGCTCACATCGTGCTCACCGTTCTTGGTGCGCTTGATGTATTCGCCCCACTCGTAGCTGACGATCTTCACTTTCAGGCCAATCTTGGCCCAATCGTTCTGCAGCATTTCTGCCATCAGCTTGGCGTTGGGGTTGTAGGGGCGTTGCACGGGCATCGCCCACAGGGTGATCTCGGTGCCTTCTTTCACGCCGGCAGCCTTGAGCAGTTCCTTGGCTTTTTCCGGGTTGTAGGCGGCGTCCTTGATGGTGTCGTCGTAGGACCACTGCGTCGGTGGCATGGCGTTGACCGCCAGTTGCCCGGCGCCCTGGTACACCGCGTTGAGGATGCTTTGCTTGTTCACCGCCATGTCCAGCGCCTGGCGCACTTCGAGCTGGTCGAAGGGCTTGTGGCGCACGTTGTAGGCGATGTAGCCGAGGTTGAAGCCCGGCTTGGTCAGCAATTGCAGGTTCGGGTCGGCCTTGAGGGCGTCGACGTCGGCAGGGCGTGGGTGCAGGGTCACTTGGCATTCGCCGGCCTTGAGCTTTTGCACGCGCACCGACGCGTCGGTGTTGATGGCGAAGATCAACTGGTCCAGCTTGACCTTGCTCGGGTCCCAGTACTGTTTGTTGGGTGCGTAGCGGATCTGCGAGTCTTTCTGGTAACGCTGGAACACATACGGGCCAGTGCCGATCGGCTTCTGGTTGATGTCGCTGGGCTTGCCGCTCTTGAGCAATTGCTCGGCGTACTCGGCCGACAGGATGGCGGCGAAGCTCATGGCGATGTTCTGCACGAACGCGGCGTCTACCGTGTTCAAGGTCATCACCACGGTGTGCGGGTCGGTTTTCGCGACCTTGGCGATGTTCTTGTTCAGGCTCATCCCGTTGAAGTACGGAAACTCGGTGGGGTAGGCCTTGCGGAATGGGTGCTCGGGGTCAAGCATGCGATTGAAGGTGAACAGCACGTCGTCGGCGTTGAAATCGCGCGTCGGCTTGAACTCCTTGTTGCTGTGGAACTTCACCCCTTCACGCAGGTGGAAGGTGTAGGTCAGGCCATCTGGCGAAATATCCCACTTGGTTGCCAGAGCAGGCACTACGTTGGTCTCGCCTTTTTCAAACTCGACCAGGCGGTTGTACAGCGGTTCGGCTGCATCGTTGTCGGTGGCGGTGGTGTATTGCGCGGTGTCAAAACCAGCGGGGCTGCCTTCGGAGCAGAACACCAGGCTCTTCTTGTCGGCGGCTTGGCCCATCGTGGCCACAGCCAGCAGGCTGGTGGCAAATAGTGCGGATAGAACGGTGGTATGGCGCATGACGATCCCGATCCTTGTTTGTAGTTGTCGTCAGCGAGCAATCACCCGGTCTTTGAGGACCGGGATGCATCGCTGACCCCACACGGCAAGTGCCCTATCAGATTGAAGCTTCTGCGGCCCTACGACGTTATGGGTCGAGGGTTGCGCAGTAAATGCACAAAATCTGACTGTTGTTGTAGGTAACGGAGACGCAGGTCGAAGTTTGTTGCCGTAGGACGGCAACGGGTTCGGCTGTGGTCTATTTCCTACTTCCTGGGCGGATGCAATAACGGCGACGTTATGAAACGTCGCCGCCAGTGACCCTTACTTGCCGCTTACGCTCACGCCGTAGAAGGAGTTCAAGCCAAACGGGCTGATCTTGAAGTCCTGCACGGTGTTGCGCATGGGTTGATACACCGTCGAGTGCGCGATAGGTGTCATCGGGACAGCATCTTTGAGGATATGTTGCGCCTGCTTGTACAGCTCGGTGCGTTTGGCGACATCCGAAGTAGCCTTGGCTTCTTTCACGGTGTCGTCGAATTTCTTGTCACACCATTTGGAGAAGTTGTTACCGGCCAGCGAATCGCAGCCGAACAGTACGTTCAGCCAGTTGTCCGGGTCACCATTGTCGCCGCTCCAGCCAATGATCATGGCCTGGTTCTCGCCGCCTTTGGAGCGCTTGATGTACTCGCCCCACTCGTAGCTGACGATGTTGACGTTCAGGCCGATCTGTTTCCAGTCGTTCTGCAGCATCTCGGCCATCAGCTTGGCGTTCGGGTTGTACGGACGTTGAACAGGCATGGCCCACAGGGTGATCTTGGTGCCTTCCTTGACGCCGGCTTCCTTGAGCAATTCCTTGGCTTTGGCCTGGTCGAACTTCGCATCCTTGATGGTGGTGTCGTAGGACCATTGGGTTGGCGGCATGGCGTTGACCGCCAGTTGACCGGCGCCCTGGTACACGGAGTCGATGATCTGTTGTTTGTTCACCGACATGTCCAGTGCCTGGCGTACACGCAGGTCGGACAATGGGTTGGCGTCAGTCTGGCCCTTGAGCACCGGCATCACGTTGTAGGCGATGTAGCCCAGGTTGAAACCGGCCTGATGCGGCAGTTTCAGGTCCTTGTCGTCGCCCAGCGCCTTGAGGTCGGCCGGACGCGGGAACAGGGTCACCTGGCATTCGTTTTTCTTCAGCTTCTGGATACGCACCGACGGGTCGGTGGTGATGGCGAAGATCAGGTTGTCGATCTTCACGTCCTCAGGTTTCCAGTAATCCTTGTTGCCGGTGTAGCGAATGTTCGAGTCTTTCTGGTAGCTCTTGAATACGAACGGACCAGTGCCGACTGGCTTCTGGTTGATGTCCTGGGCCTTGCCTTCTTTCAACAGCTGGGCAGCGTATTCGGCCGACTGGATCGAAGCGAAGCTCATGGCCAGGTTCTGGATGAAAGCCGCGTCCACGGTGCCAAGGGTGAACTTGACGGTGTGGTCATCGACTTTCTCGATGTTCTTGATGTTGGTGTCCATCCCCATATCCGTGAAGTACGGGAATTCGGTGGGGTAGGCTTTGCGGAACGGATCGTCCTTGTTGATCATGCGGTTGAACGTGAACAGCACGTCATCGGCATTGAAGGTACGGGTCGGTTTGAAGTACGGGGTGGTGTGGAACTTCACGCCGTCGCGCAGTTTGAAGGTGTACGTCAGGCCATCCGCGGATACATCCCAGCTAGTGGCCAGCCCAGGAATCACAGCGGTGCCGCCGCGCTCGAACTGGGTCAGACGGTTGAACATGGTTTCGGCCGAGGCATCGAAGTCTGTTCCGGTGGTGTACTGGCCTGGGTCGAAACCGGCCGGGCTCCCTTCGGAGCAGAACACCAGGTTAGTCGCCGCTTGGGCGAAAGGAGCTGCGGCCATAAGGCCAGCGCTAACAATTAACGGAATGACTGCGTGTTTAAGCATGTTGGCCTCATGATTTGTTGTCATTTTTGGTGGTGAGGGCGACCTCGTGAGCCGGCCTGCGGATACTTATGCAGGGGCCATACCCATTGCAAGATGCAGAACCGTTAGGAGGCTGAAAGAGTGGTACGAACGTACAGGAATGTCGCAATTATGAAAGTTTCTACATAATTGAGTACATTTTGAGGGTTTTTTCGGTGCGTCGGGCGCACCAAAAGAGACCAACCGAGGCGTCTAGCGCACTCGGTTGGGGCGTCACTGTTACTTATCTAGACTGACGCCATAGAAGGGCGTGAGCCCGAACGGGCTGATCTTGAAGTCGCGCACTTCCTTGCGCAGGGGCTGGAAAACCGTCGAGTTCGCAATAGGCGTTATAGGTACTTGTTCCTTAAGGATTTTTTGCGCCTGTTGATACCACTTGATGCGTTGCTCGCGGTCACTGCTGACCTTGGCCTGTTGCACCAGCTTGTCGTAGTCCGGGTTACACCATTTGGCGTAGTTGCTGCCCTTCACCGCAGCACAACTGTAGAGCACGCCGAGCCAGTTATCCGGGTCGCCGTTGTCGCCGGTCCAGCCATAAATCATCGCGTCGTGTTCGCCATTTTTGGCGCGCTTGATGTATTCGCCCCACTCATAGCTGACGATGTTGGCCTTGATGCCAACTTTTTCCCAATCCTGTTGGATCATTTGTGCCGACATGCGCGCATTCGGGTTGGACGCGCGTTGGACCGTCATGGCCCACAGGTTGATGGTGGTGCCTGGCGCAACGCCTGCTTCTTTTAGTAGCGCCTTGGCCTTGGTGGGATCGTAGGGCGCGTCCTTGATAGTCGGGTCATAAGACCACTGCGCTGGCGGCAACGCGTTCTGCGCCAATTGCCCGGCGCTCTGGTACACGGCCTTGATGATTGCCGGCTTGTCGATGGCCATGTCCAGGGCCTGGCGCACCTTGAGTTGGTCCAGCGGCGGATGGGCCACGTTATAGGCCAGAAAGCCCAGGTTGAAACCGGCCTGTTGCAGCACGCGCAGGTTGGGGTCCTGCTTCATCACCTCGATGTCGGATGGGCGTGGGTAACCGCTGACCTGGCACTCGCCGGCCTTGAGTTTTTGCAGGCGCGAGGCGGCATCGGGGGTGATGGCAAACACCAGGTTGTCGAGCTTCACGTCCTCGGGCTTCCAATACTGTTTATTGGCCACATAGCGAATCTGCGAGTCTTTCTGGTAACGCTTGAACACGAACGGCCCAGTGCCGACCGGCTTCTGGTTGATCTCTTCGGCTTTGCCCTGCTTCAACAACTGCGCGGCGTATTCGGCGGACTGCACCGAGGCGAAGCTCATGGCCAGGTTCTGTACAAACGAAGCGTCCACGTTGTTGAGGTTGAAACGTACAGTGCGGTCGTCGAGTTTTTCGACGCCCTTGATCGTGGTGTTCAAGCCCATATCGGTGAAGTACGGGGACTCGGAAGGGTAGGCCTGGCGAAACGGGCTTTGCGCATCCAGCAGGCGATTGAAGGTGAACAGCACATCCTCCGCGTTGAAGTCGCGGGTCGGGCTGAAGAAGTCCGTGGTGTGGAACTTGACGCCATCCCGCAGGTGGAAGGTATACGTCAGGCCGTCCTTGGACACGTCCCAGCTTGTGGCCAGGCCAGGTTCGACTTCGGTGCCGCCGCGCTTGAACTGGGTCAGGCGGTTGAACACGGTTTCGGCCGAGGCGTCGAAATCGGTACCGCTGGTGTATTGGCTGGGGTCGAAACCGGCGGGGCTGGCTTCGGAGCAGTAGACCAGGGTGCTGGCGGCGTGGGCCATTGGCATAACAGCCAGTAGGCCGATGGCGAGGAACAGCGGTTTGACGGTGATTCTTTCCATGGAGTCCCCTGAGGTGGCAGGCATATATGGCCTGCCCATACGAAAACGGCGGTCACCGAGGTTACCGCCGTTTTGGTTGCTCAGGTAGAGACAAACACTGGAATGACAGTGTTTGAATTACGCGGGAAGGTCGGCTGGCAACGATACCTCCAGATGAGTGGGGGCGACATCGTCGATGAGGTAGGAGTCACCCGATATTTCATTGCTCTCGCGGATTGTGAAGGTTCGGGTAGACGTTGCTTCGATGTCCGGGATAGCCGTGGGGTTGACGCTCGTCAGGTCATTGATATACCACTTGGCGACAACTCTGACTGTGGTTTCATTTTTGAGTGGGTCGTAGTCTACGAAGTAAGACGTGTTACTTACTTTGGCGCCGTAGCCTTCTTTCAACATCATCACCAGTTCAGCATTGGCAGGGAAGGCCGACCCTTGATGAGCGACCTCCGAAATACGGGCGCGCAGGTCTGCGCTGGGAATCGCGTCCTCGAACTGTTTGAGCCTGTTCTGTCTGATCGCTTCGCCAGAGCCGCCTTTAGCATTCAGTGGTATCACAAGGTCCCCGTCTTTTGCTGCCTTGATGACCGTATAGTCATTGCGGTTAAGGTCAAGAAGGAAGTTGGGTGAATACGTGCTGGTGCTGAGTTGCGTAGGGCCGGCCTTTTCCGAAGCATAAATTTCAACTTTCTCATCGGCAGTGCGCTGCCATGAAAAGTTGAGCTTTCTTTTAAGAACACCATTGTCCTCAAATCCACGTGTGGATACCGAGTAGGGGGTCGCTTCATCAACGTTCAAGTACTCGTCGAACTTTTTCGCCTGCGTGACGGCCTGCTCATCGACATCAGCGAACAAGTCTGAAAACTGAGGGTTGAGACTGTTAGAGGGCGTTGGCGAAGACGCGCGTTGCCAAGGCCACTTGAGCCCACCATCGCCTGCTACACGGGCCCACTCGCCATTGTTCCCTGGTGTTACCACCGATATCACCTTGCCGCTTTTTGGATTAATGACCCCGGCAAATTCGCTACCCGATCTGTGCTGAAAATGTATTTCAAACACCCTGCTCGTGTTTGTCTCATCGGTAATGCGCACGAGCTGACGGTAGGCTCCGGTGCTGTCGGTCATTCGATAAACCCCCATTGCATCCCGGGTGGCGTTCTTGATCAATTCTTCTCCGTCGGGGGCGGCATATTGCGCGATGGGAAGCAGGGATGGGGCGCGTGGCAAGGGTGCAGGCACGGGCGGCTTGGTAGGTGCCGGGCCTGTGGACGGTCCAGGCTGGGGTTCTTCATTTACAGGGATTTCTGGTTGAGAACGTGGCTCTACGGCGGGTATCTCTTTCTCGGGAGGAATGGCAAAGGGGTCTTCGGGGACTTTGCTGGCGCCGACCGAGAACAACACGTTCAGCACCCCATCGAACGCCTTGGACGCACCGTCCTTGCGTTCCGCCTCGGTGTCACCGGACGAGGCCTTTTCTGTTCCCAGCGCCACCTCAGTCAATCCTGTGATGACCGCGGCAGCCGCTACCGGTGCCGCGATGGGGGCAAGCTTGGCCAGTAAGCCTGCGGCCACGGTAATGTCGTTCAGCCAAGTATCCCGGATCACCTCGCTGTTGGATTTGATCACGACGTCTGCATCGCTGCTCATACGCACTTTGCTGGCAGATGCGAGTGTGGAAAACACATCGCCTTCGATCTTTGAGTGGCTGGCACTGACGGCCGGCCCCTTCAGGCTACCGTCTGCCATTTCGCTGAGTACGGTGTCCAGACCTTTGGATTTAGCAGCCGAAGTTACAAGAGCGAGTCCTGGGATCAACCCCTCAAGAATGCTCTCACCTACGCCTGGTTTATGCGTATGGTCTTGCCGAGAGGCCAGCGGAAAATGAGCGGCCAAGGCCTCGCGTTTTTTAGGGTCATTGGCTTGGTCTGTGATCCACTTGTTCAACTGGTCGAGAGAGTCAAATCTCAGAAACGCCGGCACGGCTCCCGGTATGTAGATGACTTGCCGGCTACCGTCGTGCGCACTGAATCGCACAATATCGCTGGACGTAATCCCGTGGATGTTGAGGGCGTACGCCTTCACAACGCCGTTGACCGGAGCCTTGGCCTTGAGCTGCTCAACGCTTAGCGGCGCGTTTTCATCGAGTGGCAGGTTGGACACGGCGCCCATAACCAAGCGGTAGTCGTCACGCGTAAATCGATGTTCGGGCGCCTGCACCGCTTGTTCTGCCGGGGGTTTGGCCTCGGCCGCCTTCAATTGCTTGCGGGCCTGGTAGGTGAACTCGCCTTTGACTGCGGCCTCATAGTTTTCGGTATGCGTGCTCCAGAACTTGTCGATCTTTTTGTCCATTTGGCCTTGGAAATCGGTTTTCCAGCTCTCGTGCATGAGTTTGGAGGGGGCCAAGGGGAATTCGTTACGGGCGCCGTATCCGCCTGTTGCACCTGCGCCGTATCCAACGGTGTATAGGCCGGCGTGAGTATCCAATTCGCCTGGTATTCCGTCATGTTCGGAGAAGTTTTTCAGCAGCGCATCGGGCAGGCGCAACGACGATTTTGGCTCATCGTTGAGATGCTCGGCGCCTGATGCGGTGGCTCCGTTCAGCGGTGTGTTGTAGTTGTCGAAGCGATTGAAATAGAGGGTGTCCGCGTCGACATGTTTGCCGGTCAACTTGAAAATGAGTGCCTCCGCCCACTTCTTTGCTTCTGCCCGTGTGTCAGGCAGGCTAGTAGCAACATCGACTGCCAGACGCTTGTACTCCAGCGTTTGAGGAGCGCTGCTGTAGAACGTGGCTGCATTTTTTTTGTGCACCTCCAGGGCGCCGGCTGAGCGGCTACTGGCCGGGCGCGCACGGTCGTCCGTCGGGATCGGGTCGAAGGCTTTTTGCTGCTCCAGATGCCTTATTTGGTCGCTGGCCTTGGAACGGCTTGCAGGCAGCGCAATGCCCTGGAAGTTCGCCACCACTTTGGCGCTGACCTGTGTGTCGCCGTCACCGAATCGCACGCGCAAGGCACCTTTGTTTTCGGGCGCGATCACTTTTGCAGCGGCCAGCAACGGGCCAGAAACCTGGCCCCAGCCGGAGGTGTCCGAGAGAGAAAAGGTTTTGGTCTGTGCCTCGACCCCGACGGTCAGCGTGCCCTTGAAGGGGTCGATTGAAAGCAAGGCAGAGGGGTCGATCTTCTGATCGCGCATCCAGCCTTGAACAACCGGGTGCTCCACTTGGGCCCGATACAGCGCCAGCCATTGGCCCAGCGTGCTTTGGGGGGGCACCTTCACCAGACCGGCATCGTTGTGCAGCACTTTACGTTGTACCGCTGCAATGTATGCGTTGAGCAGAGCGGTCTCGTGAGGCGACACCGTTGTACCGGCGTCCGTCTGTGGCACCGGCGTTACGGGGAAGTGCGCGGGTAAATGGGTGGAATGTTGTTGGGGGGGCGTGGCGTAAATCGCAGGGATAGACATGATCAGGGTTCTCGTGAGGTAGACAAAATGCCTACGCAGCACTCCTTGTCGCTGCGGCATTGTCTGTGTCGGGAAAACCCGGTCGAGGATTCCAGCGAACATGCTGCGGCATATGACAATGCCCCAAAAAAAAGGCGCAAACCTGCGAGGGATGCGCCGTTGTTACCGCCTTTTCGTGCAGTTATTGCAGGACTTCAATCACCCCGTCTGCACTCATGCTGACCTGGCTGGTGCCAGCTTCCACTTCCGGGGTCGGCGCAGAATCCATCGCAGCCGCTTTCATCATCATGCCGCCACGGGCGTAGGGCTGCGGGTAACCGTTGGTGTTGAAGTTCAGGTTGACGATCTTGTAGCCCTTGCCGCCCAGTGCATCGGTGGCCAGTTGGGCGCGTGCCTTGAAGGCAGCAACAGCGTCCTTGAGCAATGCGTCTTCGCTGGCCTTGCGCGTGGCGTCGGCGATGGCGAAGTCCATGCTGTCCATTTTCAGGGTGTTGAGCAATTCGCCGGTGAGTTTGGACAGCGCCGGGAAGTCCGCGCTTTCCAGGCGCAGCTCGGCGCGTTCACGCCAGCCGGTGATCTTCTGGTTCTTGTTGTCGTAGATCGGATAGCTGTTGCGGCTGCCTTGGCGCAAGGTCACGCCCTTGACTTCGCGGGCCTGGCCCAGTGCTTTGTTCACCGCAGTGGTGATTTCGGCGGCGAGCTTGGCCGGGTCGCTGTTCTGGGACTCGGTGTAGAGGGTCACGATCATCTTGTCGCGTGCCACCTCCTGGCTGGCCTCGGCGCGCAGGGAAATCTGGTTGTAGTTCAGACCTTCGGCAGCCACGGCCGGCAGGCTGGCAAGGGTGGCTACGCCGAGGGTGATGACAGCTGCGCTGCGAGTGAAACGGGACATGAGAGCTCCTTGAGATAGTCGTGTTCGGTATGACTGTAGACGGTGGCATCCGGTTCTTCGGGTTTACACATTCGCTACAAGTTGTGCAGGTGCCGACGAACGGTCATTTACCCAGCCTGCGGCAAAGAGCCACACACGCCGTGCCAGCCGGCCGGCATCGTTTATACTCCTGCCGATCCGCCTGCAGCGCTCACCGGGAGAGCTCATGCTCGCCGCCGTAAAACTGACTTCCGCCACCCGCCAGAACCTTTGGCGCCTGACGTTCATTCGCACGCTGGTCCTGGCCGCACAGGCCGGCTCCGTTGGGCTTGCCTATTGGTTCGACCTGCTGCCACTGCCGTGGCTGCAACTGGGGGTGACCCTGGGCTTCTCCACCGTGCTGTGTGTGTTTACCGCGATCCGCTTGCGTACCACCTGGCCGGTGACCGAGTTGGAATATGCACTGCAACTGGCCTGCGACCTGTTTATCCACAGTGTGTTGCTGTATTTCTCCGGTGGTTCCACCAACCCGTTTGTGTCGTATTACCTGGTGCCGTTGACCATTGCCGCAGTGACCTTGCCGTGGCGCTATTCGGTGGTGCTGTCGGGCATCGCGCTGACGCTGTACACCCTGCTGCTGGCGCGGTTCTATCCGCTGCAAACCTTCCCCATCGCCCGGGAAAACTTGCAGATCTACGGGATGTGGCTGAGCTTCGCCCTGTCCGCCGCCGTTATCACCTTTTTCGCCGCGCGCATGGCCGAAGAGCTGCGCCGCCAGGAAGAGCTGCGCGCCATCCGTCGTGAAGAAGGGCTGCGCGACCAGCAACTATTGGCCGTCGCCACCCAGGCAGCCGGCGCCGCCCATGAGTTGGGCACGCCGCTGGCGACCATGAGCGTACTGCTCAAGGAAATCATCCAGGACCACCACGACCCAGCCCTGCAGGAAGACCTCAGTGTGTTGCAGGAACAGGTCAAGCAGTGCAAGCAGACCTTGCAGCAACTGGTGCGCGCCGCTGAAGCCAATCGTCGCCTGGCGGTCGAGATGCAGGACGTGACCCAGTGGCTCGACGAAGCCCTGAACCGCTGGCACCTGATGCGCCCCGAAGCCAGTTACCGCTTTCACCTGCTTGGCCAGGGCGCGGTCCCGCGCATGGCTCCGCCGCCAGACCTGACCCAGGCGTTGCTCAACCTGTTGAACAACGCCGCCGACGCCTGCCCCGAAGGCCTGGGCGTGCAGTTGGACTGGGATGCGGAAGACGTGACCATCAGCATTCGTGACCACGGCGCGGGCGTGCCGCTGGCCATTGCCGAGCAGATCGGCAAACCGTTCTTTACCACCAAGGGCAAAGGCTTCGGCCTCGGCCTGTTTTTGAGCAAGGCCAGCGTGACCCGCGCGGGCGGCTCAGTGAAGCTCTATAGTCATGAGGAAGGTGGCACGCTCACCGAGCTGCGCCTGCCCCGTGTCGCACGAGGAGATATCGATGAGTGACGAGATCCAAGTCGAAGGCGAAGAACTGCCGCACCTGTTGCTGGTAGATGACGACGCCACCTTTACCCGCGTGATGGCACGCGCCATGAGCCGTCGCGGCTTTCGCGTGAGCACCGCCGGTTCCGCCGAAGAAGGCCTGACCATCGCCCAGGCCGACCTGCCGGACTACGCCGCGCTCGACCTGAAAATGGACGGCGACTCGGGCCTGGTGCTGTTGCCCAAGCTGCTGGAACTCGACCCGGAAATGCGCGTGGTGATCCTCACCGGTTACTCCAGCATTGCCACCGCCGTCGAGGCGATCAAGCGCGGCGCCTGCAACTACCTGTGCAAACCGGCGGATGCGGATGACGTACTGGCTGCGCTGCTGTCCGAGCACGCCGACCTCGATACCCTGGTGCCGGAAAACCCGATGTCGGTGGACCGCCTGCAGTGGGAACACATCCAGCGCGTGCTGACCGAGCACGAAGGCAATATCTCCGCCACCGCCCGCGCCCTGGGCATGCATCGTCGTACCTTGCAGCGCAAGTTGCAGAAACGCCCGGTACGCCGCTGAACGATAGCTGATCAAAACAGCCCGGACTTCCGGGCTGTTTTTTTGGCGCTGCGGGGGACTCAGTAAGGGAACGCGACGCGGCCGTCGAACAGGTCATAGCGTTTATCTGGCAGTTTGGCGGGCGCTTTGAAGGAGACATACAAAATGCCGTCCTTCATCTTGGTCGCGCTCACTTCAAGTGAGGCCTCCGGCTTGATCGCCACGTGGTCGGGGAGGGTACTGCTGGACAGGTTCTTCTTGGTGATCGATTCATCGAAGATGTAAATCACCGGTTGCCGGTTTTGCCCGGGCATTGCGTCTTTTGCCCAGGTTTCCCAGCCTTTCGCGTTGAAGGCCTGAGTGGACGCCGATTGAACACCGCTGTCCCTGAAGACTTTTCCAACCCCATTTTTAAGCGTTTGGGCGCCCTCCGATGTCACGACGGCGTACCGGTAGGCTTTACCGTCGTAGTTGGTTTGTTCACTCAAGTCGGACAGGAATTCCTTCACATTCGACGGGTAGTTGTTTGGGTCGTGCTGGGTGCGAAGGACTTTGTTTATTTCGTCCGAACCGGCTTCGGTGTACTCGTCCAGGCTTTCGTAACCTTCAGCTTTGGATTGCTGTATCAACCGGGTCAACTCGTCCACTACCTTGTTGCGCTCGGCATCGCTGAGCGCGTCCTTGTCTTTATTGATTTGGCTGATGTCTTGGGCGAGCTGAGCTTTGGGGGAAGGTCTACCGGCGCTCCACGGGAAAGTGATGCCGGCCCCCTTGTCCAGGCGGATCCAATTGCCCCGCTTGTCTAGATGCACGGTCATGACCGGTTTTCTGGAGGTCGGGTCGATAATCTCGACGTACTGATCGCTCGGTTTGAAATTGTGTTTGATTTCATAAACCCGTTCTATGGCGGAGCGATCGGTATGGCGAATGAACCATCGGTCCAGACCTTCAGCGTCGGTGACGCGATAGATGTTGTGGGCGTTTTTCGTTGCGTGCTCTATGAGTTCCTCTCCACCGTCGACGGCATGCTCGCCGATGTTGCTGGATTCTTCGGCGCGCAGGCGATTGGCGGTTTCGGCGGGGGGCGGTGGTGCCACGTCCTCGGCAGGTGGCACGGGGGCTTCCTCGATAGCATTCTGCACCGCCGCCGACTCAATCAACTCTGTCCCTTTGCTTATCCTGGATACGCCTCCAGCGATGCCGGGCAACGCATTGAGTACGCCAAATACGATCCGTTCGGTGCCGCGGGATTTGCCGTGGGCAAGGTCATCGATACCGACCCCGACCTGGGTAATGCCCGCTCCTGCGTAGATCACATCCAGCGCCAGGCCGACTTCCGGCATGACAAACGCCAAGGGTGTCAGCAGCAGGGCCGTGGCGGTTGCGGCCTCTGCCAGTTTCATTGCGGCGTTCTTGATCACATCGCCATCGGTGGTGATGTCGTGATCGGCGTCGGCGTAGGCGCGCTCTTTATGGCGCTGGGTCATGGCCTTGAAGGGGTCGCCCTTCAAGGGCTCCAGGGTGATATAGCGCTGTGGGTCCCAGTCACTGAGGCCGGTGAAGCCCAGTGCATTGGGTTTTTGTGCTTCGATCCAATCCCCCAGTCCTTCGAGGGACTGTTTCACGCCATCAGACAGCATCTTGTCGTCTTGGTCGTTTTTGCTGAAGTGGGTCAGCAATGCTGCCCGTTTGATCGGGTCGGCTGCCTGTTCCGCCAGCCAGCTTTTCATGGCTTCGGGGCTGTCGAATCGGTGGATCGGTGACGAGTTGCCCGGAATATGCAGCAGGGTGGTTTTAATCGCTTTGCCGTCGGGATCAAGGCGGACCGTTTTGTCGACGATGTACAGAAGGTCGGAGGATTCGTCGCCATTGATCGACAGCAGGCCAACGTCCACACCGGGATCCTTGGCATACGGAGCTTGCAGGTTGTTCACACTGGTCTCAAGCCACGGCTTGTCAGGTCGAAGGCCCGATGCGCGCAGGACCAGCCGGGTCTCCTCTTCACTCAGGCTACCCTCCTTTTGCTGCGTATGGGCGGCCTGTATCAGCGCTATTCGGGTGAGCAATTCATAGGGCTGTTGATGGCTTGCCCAGAACCCGTCCAGGTAGGTTTTGTAGGGGGCCACCAACTCGGTGTCCCAGACAAGGTCCCGGAACTGTTGTGGGGTGATCGAGACCTTTGACGAAAGGTCCGGCGCCGAGTCCCGGGTGTTGCCGGTGCCTCGAACGACGTATTCGTACGACGGGTTCAGCAACTCGTGGGCTGTTTGGGCGATTTGTCCGACGGGAAGGATCCGAGCGCCAGTTATTAACAAGGATAGCCAGGGGTGCTGTTTCGCTATTGAGGTAGACGACTCATCGTTCGTGTTCATCGAACGGAGATTCTTCAGCGCGGCTTCGGTGAGGCTGACCTGGTTGAGGATCTTGCCGTTCGACGGCGTCGGTTGGGTGGCGTCATAGTTGGTGGTTACGATGTAGGTGCGGTCGGGGTCCACATGAAGGTTGAATTTCTGGCGCAGGGCGTTGGCAATTATTTTCGAGGTCTCCTGGGCCGGCGTCAGCATGGCTTGGCTGGCGTTTTTTATAAGGCGCTCAACGCTTGGGCTGCAGTGGGAGGCGTCGACTGTTTCATAGACTTCGGTGTCCCGGCCCGGCGAGGCGGGCGCTTGTTTGGCATCGTCAATGCTTTGTTCCTGGGCGGCAGGTGCGCCGGGCTGCAAGGGCAGGGATGGCAGGCGTACAAACTGAGGCGGTGTGGATGCGATCATGTGGCTTTCTCTCTCGGCAGGCGTTTTAAAGTGCCGGGAGTGAGTGGGTTTTTTTCAAATGCGGGTTTCCCGTCGAGATGTGTCAAATAAACACTGAACATCGGCTGAATGAGCGGTCTGAATTAACCGATGCACTTAAACCATCCGTTATGCTCAACTCACACTATTGCGCCGAGCCGAACGATGAACCAGAACGCTGAGTACGGCGCCGTGAATGACGCGGTGCGTGGGCAATTCCTGCGCCGAACCTGGGCGATGATCACGCCGTATTGGCGCAGTGAAGAGAAAGGCAAAGCCTGGTTGCTGCTGGCGGCGGTGATTGCTCTGTCGCTGTTCAGCGTAGCGATCTCGGTGTGGATCAACCGCTGGTACAAGGATTTCTACAACGCCCTTGAACACAAGGACACGGCCGCGTTCTGGCAGTTGATCGGCTATTTCGGCGCGATTGCCGCCGTGGCGATCCTGGGGGCCGTGTACCGCCTGTACCTGACCCAGATGTTGACCATCCGCTGGCGTGCCTGGCTCACCGAGAAGCACTTCGCACGCTGGCTCGCCGACAAAAACTACTACCAGCTGGAGCAGGGCGGTTACACCGATAACCCGGACCAGCGGATTTCCGAAGACCTCAACAACTTCACCTCCAGCACCTTGAGCCTGGGCCTGGGGTTGTTGCGCAACGTGGTCAGCCTGGTGTCGTTCTCGATCATCCTGTGGGGCGTGTCGGGCAGTATCGAAGTGTTTGGCCTCACCATCCCCGGCTACATGTTCTGGTGCGCGCTGCTGTACGCCGCCGTGGGCAGTTGGCTGACCCACCTGATCGGCCGTCGCTTGATCGGCCTGAGCAACCAACAACAACGTTTCGAAGCGGACTTGCGTTTTTCCATGGTGCGGGTGCGTGAGAACGCCGAGAGCATCGCGCTGTACAACGGCGAGCCGAATGAAAAGCAGCGCTTGAGCGCACGTTTCAGCAAGGTCTGGCACAACTTCTGGGACATCATGAAAGTGTCCAAGCGCCTGACGTTTTTCACTGCCGGCTACAGCCAGATCGCCATTATCTTCCCGTTTATCGTCGCCGCACCGCGCTACTTTTCCGGCAAGATCGAACTGGGCGAGCTGATGCAAATCAACTCGGCGTTCGGCAACGTGCAGGAGAACTTCAGCTGGTTTATCAGCGCGTATTCGGACCTGGCGTCGTGGCGTGCCACCAGTGATCGTCTGCTGAGCTTTCAGCAGGCCATGACTGACAACGAGCAGCGCCCGCCAGCGATCGACGTGCGCCCGCAAGGCGAGCGCCTGGTGGTGCAGGGCTTGGGCATGGACCTGGCCGATGGCCGCCACTTGCTCACCGATGCGGACATGACAGTGGAGCCCGGCCAGCGGGTGATGCTCAGTGGGCGTTCCGGCAGCGGCAAAAGTACACTGCTGCGTGCGATGGGCCACCTGTGGCCTGCCGGGCACGGCAGCATTCGCTTGCCGGCTGCGCGTTATTTGTTCTTGCCGCAGAAGCCTTACCTGCCGATCGGTACGTTGAAGGCGGTGTTGAGTTATCCACAAGACGACAGCGCCTACCCAGCAGAACGTTATGCACAGGTGCTGGCGACTTGCCGCTTGCCGCACCTGGTTGAGCGTCTGGACGAAGCCAACCACTGGCAGCGCATGCTTTCGCCGGGTGAGCAGCAGCGCCTGGCGTTTGCCCGTGCGTTGTTGTTCGCGCCGCAATGGCTGTACATGGACGAAGCGACGTCGGCCATGGACGAAGAGGATGAGGCGACGTTGTACCAGGCGTTGATCGATGAGTTGCCGGGGCTGAGCATCGTCAGCGTGGGGCATCGCAGCAGCCTCAAGCGCTTCCATGGGCGGCATGTGCGGATCGAGGGTGGGCGTCTCGAGGAGCAACAACCCGCTTAAGGTTGTACTCAATCATTGTGGGAGCTGGCTTGCCTGCGATGGCATCGCTGCGGTTTAACTGACAGACCGAGGCGCTAGCATCGCAGGCAAGCCAGCTCCCACAGTTGACCGGGGTGCCAGATGGAGAGCACCCAACAAAAAGCCCGGCTGATCATCGATCAGCCGGGCTTTTTAGTGCTTGAAGAAAACTTACTTCTTCAAACCGTAATGCTCATCCAGCATGCCTGGGGCGTTCGGCGTTTTTGGCGCGTAGTCCCGTGGCGGCTCCTGGTTTTCCCGGGGTGGGGTCAGGCGCTCACGTGGTGTTTGCGGTGCATCGGAATGCAGCGCGGCCAGCAAACGCTGACGGGTGATGTCGTCGAGGGCCAGGCGGTTGGCGCCATCGGCGAGGTGGTCCTGTACTTCCTGGTAGCTCTGGGTGAGCTTCTTGACCAGGGTCGCGGTGCTGTTGAAGTGGGTAACAACCTCGTTCTGATAACTGTCAAAACGTTCCTGAATGTCATCCAACTGACGCTGCGTGCGGTTAGGCGCGGCATTCGGCAGCAGGCGAGCAACCAGGAATCCAATGGCGACACCGGCAACCAGGGCAAGAGTCGGCAACAACCAAACTAAGAGCGAGTGTTCCACGAGTCCTTCCTCTATAAACGGCTTTGCTTTACGTTAACGGCTCAAACCTGCGCTGTATACCGCGATTAAGCTCGCAATGATGCCAAGCACAGACTTTTAGCTAGACGAGTTGACCCTTTGAGAGGTCACGGAGTTCATCTCTTGCTCATGCGTGAAACCCCCGTTTTGATCGATGGCCCGGTCGGCCAATTGGAAGCGCTGTACCTGGATCACCCCGAACCACGGGGCCTGGCGCTGATCTGCCACCCCAACCCGGTGCAGGGTGGCACCATGCTCAATAAAGTCGTCTCGACCCTGCAACGCACCGCCCGCGATGCCGGTTTGATTACGTTGCGTTTCAATTACCGTGGCGTCGGCGCGAGTGCCGGCACCCACGACATGAGCACCGGTGAAGTGGACGATGCCGAAGCGGCCGCCACCTGGCTGCGGGAAAAACACCCCGACCTGCCGACGACCCTGCTCGGTTTCTCCTTTGGTGGCTACGTGGCCGCCAGCCTCGGCGGCCGCCTGGAAGCCAAGGGTGAGAAGCTCGCGCACCTGTTCATGGTCGCCGCGGCGGTGATGCGCCTGCGCGACACCGACCTGCTGCCGTTGGGCTGCCCGTTGACGTTGATCCAGCCAGAAACCGACGAAGTGGTCGACCCGCAGACCGTCTACGACTGGTCCGCCGCCCTGAATCGCCCCCATGAGCTGCTGAAAGTGGCAGAATGCGGGCACTTTTTTCATGGCAAGCTCACCGATCTCAAGGATCTGGTGCTGCCGCGCCTCTCGAATTGATAGCAGTCTGATAAGCGATTACCCATGACGACTCGTACCCGTATCCTCACCGGCATCACCACCACCGGCACGCCGCACCTGGGCAACTACGCCGGTGCGATCCGCCCGGCGATCCTCGCCAGCCAGGACGCCAATGCCGACTCCTTCTACTTCCTGGCCGACTACCACGCCCTGATCAAGTGCGATGACCCGCAGCGCATCCAGCGCTCGCGCATGGAAATCGCCGCGACCTGGCTGGCCGGTGGGCTGGATGTGAACCGAGTGACCTTCTACCGCCAGTCGGACATCCCGGAAATCCCCGAGCTGACCTGGCTGCTCACCTGCGTTGCCGCCAAGGGCCTGCTCAACCGCGCCCACGCGTACAAGGCCTCGGTGGACAAGAACGTGGAAGCCGGCGAAGACCCGGATGCGGGCATCACCATGGGCCTGTACAGCTACCCGGTGCTGATGGCGGCGGACATCCTGATGTTCAATGCGCACAAGGTTCCAGTAGGTCGCGACCAGATCCAGCACGTGGAAATGGCCCGCGACATCGGCCAGCGCTTCAACCATCTGTTCGGCAACGGTAAAGAGTTCTTCACCATGCCCGAGGCGCTGATCGAAGAAAGCGTCGCCACCTTGCCGGGCCTGGATGGCCGCAAGATGTCCAAGAGCTACGACAACACTATCCCGTTGTTCACCAGCGCCAAGGACATGAAGGACGCGATCTCGCGCATCGTCACGGATTCGCGCGCCCCTGGCGAAGCAAAAGATCCGGACAACTCCCACCTGTTCACCTTGTTCCAGGCATTCGCCAGCAAGGCCCAGGAAGCAGAGTTCCGCGCCGAACTGCTGCAAGGCCTGGGCTGGGGCGAGGCGAAGAGCCGTCTGTTCCAGCTGCTGGACGGCCAACTCGGCGAAGCCCGCGAGCGTTACCATCAACTGATGTCGCGCCCGTCGGACATGGAAGACCTGCTGCTGATCGGCGCCAAGAAAGCCCGCGCCGTGGCTGCACCGTTCCTCGCCGAGCTGCGCGAGGCGGTTGGCCTGCGCTCGTTCGTCGAGCAAGCCGCTGCGCCGGTTGCCGCCAAGAAGAAAGCCGCGAAAGCCGCACGTTTTGTGAGCTTCCGCGAAGACGACGGCAGCTTCCGCTTCCGCCTGCTGGCCGCTGATGGCGAGCAACTGCTGCTGTCGCGCAACTTTGCTGACGGCAAGGCCGCCGGTGCGGTGACCAAGCAGTTGCAAAACGGTGACGCGCTGGACGTGCGCACTGAAGCCCTGAGCTTCAGCGTCTGGCTGGAAGGCAATGCCGTGGCCGACAGCGCCGAGTTCGCCGACGCCGCCTCCCGCGACGCCGCCATCGCCGCCCTGCGCATCGCGTTGACGCCAATCGAAGATTGACCCGACCAAGGGTTGATTGCCATTAATCAGGGCCGTCGTTACAGTGACGGCCCGTTTTTGTTGCCTTGCTAACGAAATTATGACGCCCCTAGAACGATATCAAGCTGATCTGAAACGCCCTGAATTCTTCCATGACGCTGCCCAGGAAACGGCGGTGCGTCACTTGCAGCGCCTGTACGACGACCTCGTCGCGGCCTCGCAAAGCAAGCCGGGAATGTTCAGCAAGCTGTTTGGCAAGAAAGACCACACGCCGGTCAAAGGCCTGTATTTCTGGGGCGGCGTCGGCCGCGGCAAGACTTACCTGGTAGACACCTTCTTTGAAGCGCTGCCGTTCAAGGAAAAGGTCCGCACCCACTTCCACCGCTTCATGAAGCGCGTGCACGAAGAGATGAAGACCCTGCCGGGCGAGAAAAACCCGCTGACCATCATCGCCAAGCGCTTCTCCGACGAAGCGCGGGTGATCTGCTTTGATGAATTCTTCGTCTCCGACATCACCGACGCCATGATCCTCGGCACCTTGATGGAAGAGCTGTTCAAGAACGGTGTGACCCTGGTCGCCACCTCGAACATCGTGCCGGACGGCCTGTACAAGGACGGCCTGCAACGCGCGCGCTTCCTGCCGGCCATCGCGCTGATCAAGCAGAACACCGAGATCGTCAACGTCGACAGCGGCGTCGACTACCGCCTGCGTCACCTGGAGCAAGCGGAGCTGTTCCACTTCCCGCTGAACGAAGCGGCGCACGAAAGCCTGCGCAAGAGCTTCCGCGCCCTGACGCCGGAATGCACCCAGGCGGTGGAAAACGACAAGTTGATGATCGAGAACCGCGAAATCATCGCGCTGCGTACGTGCGATGACGTGGCATGGTTCGACTTCCGCGCCCTGTGCGACGGCCCGCGCAGCCAGAACGACTACATCGAACTGGGCAAGATCTTCCATGCGGTGATCTTGAGCGGTGTGGAGCAGATGAGCGTGACCACCGACGACATCGCGCGACGGTTTATCAACATGGTCGATGAGTTCTACGACCGCAACGTGAAACTGATCATCTCGGCGGAAGTTGAGCTGAAGGATTTGTATACCGGTGGTCGATTGACCTTCGAATTCCAGCGGACCTTGAGTCGCTTGCTGGAGATGCAGTCCCACGAGTTCCTCGCACGCGGCCACAAGCCGTAAACCAATCTCCATCACAATGGAGATCAAAATGTGGGAGCTGGCTTGCCTGCGATAGCGGTCTGTCAGCCAACTTATCTGTTGGCTGGTACACCGCTATCGCAGGCAAGCCAGCTCCCACATTAGGTTTGTGTTTGCCTCGGGTCAGGCGGCCTGCTGGAACTGCTGCCGATACTGGTTCGGCGACAGCTCGGTATGCTGCCTGAACAACCGTGCAAAGAAACTCGCATCGTCATACCCCACCTCATAACTGATGGTCTTGATGCTCTTGCGGCTGCCCGAAAGCAGGCCCTTGGCTGTCTCGATACGCAGGCGTTGCAGGTAATGCAGCGGCTTGTCACCGGTCGCCGTCTGGAAGCGCCGCATGAAATTGCGGATGCTCATGCCATGTTCGCGGGCGACGTCTTCGAAGCGGAATTTGTCGGCGAAGTGTTCTTCGAGCCAATGCTGGATCTGCAGGATGATCACGTCCTGGTGCAGCTTCTGCCCACCAAAACCGATGCGTCCCGGCGCGTAGCTGCGCTGCACTTCGTAGAGGATATCGCGGGCCACGGCCTGGGCGATGTTGGCGCCGCAGAAGCGTTCGATCAGGTAGATGTAGAGGTCGCACGCCGAGGTGGTGCCGCCGGCGCAATACAGGTTGTCGGCGTCGGTGAGGTGCTTGTCCTGGTTGAGCTGGACCCTCGGGAAGCGTTCGCTGAAGGCGTTGAAGAAGCGCCAGTAGGTGGTCGCCTCCTTGCCATCGAGCAAGCCGGCTTCGGCCAGCCAGAACACCCCGGTGGCTTCGCCGCAGAGCACGGCGCCGCGTGCGTGTTGTGCGCGCAGCCACGGCAGTACTTGTGGGTAGCGGGTGCAGAGGGCGTCGAAGTCGTCCCAGAAGGCCGGTAGCACGATGATATCGGCGTCTTCCAGGCCGCCGTCCACCGGCATGATCACATCGCTGAAGCTACGCACTGATTGCCCGTCGGGGCTGACCAGGCGCGTTTCGAACGCCGGGGTCAGGCCCAGGCCTTGTTGCTTGCCGTAACGCAGGCTCGCGAGGTGGAAGAAATCCTTGGCTTGCATGAGGGTGGAAGCGAATACCCGATCAATGGCCAAAATGCTGACGCGCCGCAAGGGCGTGGAGATTTGGTTAGACATAATTTCATTTATTCTTATAGGGGAAAGTGGTCACCAGACGGCTGGATCGTCTTATTTTTTGTCGCATGTGTCCAGTGTCCTGTGATGCCTTCGCGGCATAGTCTCTGTGGGCTTGTTTTTGTCCGACAATCCCCGCAGGTGAGCCATGATCCCCAGAACCTTGTACAGCCCGGAACACGAACTCTTTCGCGAGAGCGTGCGCACCTTCCTCGAAAAACACGCCGCGCCGTTCCATGGGCAATGGGAGAAACAGGGCTATATCGATCGCGACTTGTGGAGCAAGGCGGGGGAGGCGGGGATGTTGTGTTCCCATCTGCCGGAGGCATACGGCGGCCTCGGCGCGGACTTTCTCTACAGTGCGGTGGTGATCGAAGAGGTCAGCCGCCTGGGCTTGACCGGCATCGGCTTTTCCCTGCATTCGGACATCGTTGCGCCGTACATCCTGCATTACGGCAGCGAGGCGCTGAAGCACAAGTACCTGCCCAAGTTGATCTCCGGCGAGATGGTCACGGCCATTGCGATGACCGAACCGGGCGCCGGTTCCGACCTGCAAGGGGTCAAGACCACCGCCGTGCTGGACGGTGATGAGTACGTGATCAACGGCTCCAAGACCTTCATCACCAACGGTTATCTGGCCGAGCTGGTGATCGTCGTCGCCAAGACCGACCCCAAGGCCGGCGCCAAGGGCACCAGCCTGTTCCTGGTGGAAGCCGACACGCCGGGCTTCGCCAAGGGCAAGCGCCTGGAGAAGGTCGGCATGAAGGCGCAGGACACCTCCGAGCTGTTCTTCCAGGACGTGCGCGTACCCAAGGAAAACCTGTTGGGCCAGGCCGGCGCGGGCTTTGCGTACTTGATGCAGGAGCTGCCGCAGGAGCGTTTGACCGTGGCCATCGGTGCCGTGTCATCTGCCGAAGCAGCGCTGGAATGGACCCTGGACTACACCCGCGAGCGCAAGGCGTTTGGCAAGGCGATTGCGGATTTCCAGAACACTCGGTTCAAGCTGGCGGAGATGGCCACCGAGATTCAGATCGGTCGCGTGTTTGTGGACAAGTGCATGGCCTTGCACCTGGAAGGCAAGCTGGATGTGCCTACCGCTGCGATGGCCAAGTATTGGGCCACGGACCTGCAATGCAAGGTGCTCGATGAGTGCGTTCAGTTGCACGGCGGCTACGGCTTCATGTGGGAATACCCGATTGCGCGGGCCTGGGCGGATGCGCGGGTGCAGCGGATTTATGCGGGGACCAATGAGATCATGAAGGAGATCATTGCGCGGGCGCTCTGAGTGATGTGGTGTGTTTGAGGGCCTCATCGCAGGCAAGCCAGCTCCCACATTTGACGGTGTTCACCAATCAAAATGTGGGAGCTGGCTTGCCTGCGATAGCGGTTTACAGATCAATCAAGGCGCAGGGTTCGGATGATCCTTCTGAATCGCCTCAATCCCCTCCAACACCTCTTTCGACAGTTTCAGGTCGGCACTGGCAATGTTGCTATCCAGCTGCTCCAGTGACGTCGCCCCAATGATATTGCTGGTCACAAACGGCTGCTGCGTCACAAACGCCAACGCCATCTGCGCCGGGTCCAGACCATGCTCGCGCGCCAGCGCCACATAACGGCTGCACGCCGCTTCCGACTGCGGGTTGAAGTAGCGGCTGAAGCGGCTGTACTCCGTCAGGCGCGCCTTGGCCGGGCGTGCGCCGCCTTCGTACTTGCCACTGAGCATGCCAAACGCCAGGGGCGAGTAGGCCAGCAGGCCGCATTGTTCGCGAATCGCGATTTCCGCCAGGCCCACTTCGAAGCTGCGGTTGAGCAGGTTGTAGGGGTTCTGGATCGACACTGCGCGGGGCCAGCCACGGGCTTCGGCCAGGGCGAGGAACTTCATGGTGCCCCAAGGGGTTTCGTTGGACAGGCCGATGTGGCGGATCTTGCCGGCCTTCACCTGTTCGTCCAGGGCTTCGAGGGTTTCCTCCAGCGGGGTGAGGTTGTCTTCGTCCTTGTGCTTGTAGCTCAGTTGGCCGAAGAAGTTGGTGCTGCGCTCCGGCCAGTGCAGTTGGTAGAGGTCGATCCAGTCGGTTTGCAGGCGCTTGAGGCTGGCATCCAGGGCTTGGCCGATGTGTTTGCGGTTGTGACGCAGGTGGCCGTCGCGGATGTAGTCGATGGTGTTGCCGGGGCCGGCGATCTTGCTGGCGAGGACCCAGTCGGCGCGATCGCCACGGCTTTTGAAGTAATTACCGATGTAACGTTCGGTGGTGGCATAGGTGTCGGCCTTGGGCGGCACCGGGTACATTTCCGCCGTGTCGAGGAAGTTGATCCCCGCGGCTTTGGCCCGCTCAATCTGTGCGAAGGCCTCTGCCTCGCTGTTCTGCTCGCCCCAGGTCATGGTGCCCAAGGCTATCGCGCTCACGTTCAGATCCGTACGGCCCAGCTGTCGATAATCCATCGGGTACTCCTTCAGGGAAAACAATCATAAAAGCAGGTTGAATTTTTTTTCGCAATCTGCATAATTGCCCACCTCTTTCTGCAGTGGAAGTGATGCGCCGCCTGCCGAAGAATCTTGCCGTTGAACGGACGCGCCGACCCGAGCCCCCGATAGCGTCTGTATCCGGCTGCCTTTGACTTGTCAAAGTACGCACTATTCAGTAAGATCCGCCGTCTAATTTACAGGGCGGCCCCTGAGGCTATTAAAGAATGACAACTTTTACTGCAAAACCGGAAACAGTTCAGCGCGACTGGTTTGTCGTCGACGCCGCTGGTCAGACCCTGGGTCGTCTGGCCACTGAAGTCGCCAGCCGTCTGCGTGGCAAGCACAAGCCTGAGTACACCCCTCACGTTGACACCGGTGACTACATCGTGATCATCAACGCTGAGCAGGTACGTGTTACCGGCAACAAAGCGCAAGACAAAATGTACTACCGTCACTCCGGTTTCCCAGGCGGTATCAAGTCTTCGAACTTCGAAGGCCTGATCTCCAAGAAGCCTGAAGCCCCGATCGAAATCGCGGTCAAAGGTATGCTGCCTAAGGGCCCACTGGGTCGCGATATGTTTCGCAAGCTGAAAGTCTATGCGGGCGCTGTACACCCTCATGCTGCTCAGCAGCCCCAAGAACTGAAGTTTTAACGGAATAGTTCATTATGTCGGCGACTCAAAATTACGGCACTGGCCGTCGCAAAACCGCAACCGCACGCGTTTTCCTGCGTCCGGGCACTGGTAACATCTCGATCAACAACCGCACTCTGGAAAACTTCTTCGGTCGCGAAACTGCCCGCATGGTAGTTCGTCAGCCGCTGGAACTGACCGAGACCGTTGAGAAGTTCGACATCTACGTCACCGTTATCGGTGGCGGTGTAAGTGGTCAAGCTGGCGCAATCCGCCACGGTATCACTCGCGCTCTGATGCAGTACGACGAAACCCTGCGTGGCGCTCTGCGCAAAGCTGGCTTCGTGACTCGCGATGCCCGTGAAGTTGAACGTAAGAAAGTCGGTCTGCGTAAAGCGCGTAAGCGTCCGCAGTACTCGAAGCGTTAATTCGCTTTACGTTCCACAAAAACGCCCAGCCTCCTCACGGAGCTGGGCGTTTTTTATTGCCTGCGATTTATGCACAAATTTGTGCGTGACAACTTGCCACATCCGTAGACCCCCTATACTACAAGGCCTGGAGGCTGAGCCCTGGGCAATTACCTTGTCAACCGTGGGGCTTTTCATTACCATTCGGCAAAATTTTTATAAGTAAAGATTCAACACTTAGTAGACGCCTGATTTAACAGGCCAAAAAGCTGATGGGAGAGGACTGAATGAGCAATGACGGCGTGAATGCAGGCCGGCGTCGCTTCTTGGTAGCAGCCACATCCGTGGTGGGTGCTGCAGGAGCGGTGGGGGCTGCGGTCCCGTTCGTGGGGTCATGGTTTCCCAGTGCCAAGGCGAAAGCCGCAGGTGCACCGGTGAAGGTGAATATCAGCAAGATCGAGCCAGGCCAGCAGATGATTGCTGAGTGGCGCGGCCAGCCGGTCTTCATTGTTCGTCGTACCGAGGAAATCCTGGGGAATCTCAAGAAGATCGAGGGCCAGTTGTCTGACCCGACATCCGAGAAGTCCGACCAACCCGCCTACGCCAAAAACGAAGCGCGTTCGATCAAGCCAGAAATTCTGCTGCTGGTCGGTCTTTGTACTCACCTGGGTTGCTCGCCTACCTTCCGCCCGGAAGTTGCTCCGGTCGATCTGGGCAAGGATTGGGTCGGTGGTTATTTCTGCCCTTGCCACGGTTCGCACTACGACCTCGCTGGTCGCGTCTACAAGTCCCAACCTGCTCCCCTGAACCTGCCCGTGCCTCCGCATACCTACGAAACTGACGACCTCATTGTCATTGGCCTCGATAAGGAGAACGCGTGATGAGCAAGTTCATGGATTGGGTGGATGCGCGCTTCCCCGCGACAAAAATGTGGGAAGACCATCTCAGCAAATATTACGCACCAAAAAACTTCAACTTCTTCTACTTCTTCGGCTCGCTGGCACTGCTGGTCTTGGTCAACCAGATCGTCACTGGCGTCTGGCTGACGATGAGCTACACGCCGTCGGCAGAAGAAGCGTTCGCCTCCGTCGAATACATCATGCGTGACGTCGAGTACGGTTCGATCCTGCGCCTGCTGCACTCCACCGGCGCCTCGGCGTTCTTTATCGTCGTCTACATGCACATGTTCCGTGGCCTGCTCTACGGCTCGTACCAGAAGCCTCGTGAGCTGGTGTGGGTGTTCGGCATGCTGATCTACCTGGCGCTGATGGCTGAGGCGTTCATGGGTTACCTGCTGCCGTGGGGCCAGATGTCGTACTGGGGCGCCCAGGTGATCATCTCGCTGTTCGGTGCTATCCCAGTGATCGGCAACGACCTGACCCAGTGGATCCGTGGTGACTACCTGATCTCCGGCATCACCTTGAACCGCTTCTTTGCCTTGCACGTGGTGGCCTTGCCCATCGTGATCCTCGGCCTGGTGGTACTACACATCCTGGCGCTGCACGAAGTCGGTTCCAACAACCCGGATGGCGTGGACATCAAGAAGCACAAGGACGAGAACGGCATCCCGCTGGATGGCATTCCGTTCCACCCGTACTACACCGTCAAGGACATTGTCGGCGTGGTCGTGTTCCTCTTCGTGTTCTGCTCGATCGTGTTCTTTTTCCCGGAGATGGGTGGTTATTTCCTGGAGAAACCTAACTTCGAACAGGCCAACGCCTTCAAGACACCTGAGCACATTGCCCCGGTCTGGTACTTCACGCCGTTCTACGCGATCTTGCGCGCGATCCCCGACAAGCTCATGGGCGTGATCGCCATGGGCGCGGCCATCGCGGTGCTGTTCGTGTTGCCTTGGCTCGACCGTAGCCCGGTCAAGTCCATGCGCTACAAGGGCTGGCTGAGCAAGATCTGGCTGTGGGTGTTCTGCATTGCCTTCGTGATCCTGGGCGTGTTGGGCGTATTGGCGCCAACCCCTGAGCGTACGTTGCTGTCGCAGGTGTGCACCTTCCTGTATTTCGCCTACTTCATTCTGATGCCGTTCTACACCCGGCTTGAGAAGACCAAACCGGTACCGGAAAGGGTGACTGGCTGATGAAAAAATTATTCGTTGCATTGATGCTTGCGGCCCTGCCGCTGCTGTCCTTCGCTGCCGAGCACGGCGGCCCGGAGCTGGAAAAAGTCGATATCGACGTGTCGGATAAAGCCGCCCTGCAAGACGGCGCGCGGACCTTCGCCAACTACTGCATGGGCTGTCACAGCGCCAAGTTCCAGCGTTATGAGCGGGTTGCCGATGACCTCGGTATCCCACACGAAGTGATGCTGGAGAAACTGGTGTTCACCGGCGCCAAGATCGGCGACCACATGAACATCGGCATGAAGCCTGCCGACGCCAAGGCCTGGTTCGGTGCTGCACCGCCCGACCTGACCCTGGTAGCACGCGTACGTGGTACCGACTGGCTGTACGGTTACCTGAAATCCTTCTACGAAGACCCGGCGCGCCCTTATGGCGTGAACAACAAGGTCTTCCCGAACGTCGGCATGCCTAACGTTCTGGTCGGCCTGCAGGGTCGCCAAGTGGTAGGATGCAAGCAGGTTCAGGTCGTCGAAGACGGCAAGAAGCAATATGACCCGTTGACCGGTACGCCTTTGACTCACGAAGCGTGCGATCAACTGACCATCGTGCCCAAGACCGGCGCGCTGAACGAAGAGCAGTTCGACGAGAAAGTAAAAAATCTCGTGACCTTCCTGGCCTACTCGGCCAACCCGGTCAAACTGCAGCACCAGCGCATCGGTACCTACGTCTTGCTGTACCTGGCTTTCTTCTTCGTATTCGCCTATCTGCTCAAACGTGAATACTGGAAGGATGTGCATTGATCCAACCGTAAGCAATTGCTGTTAATCTTGCGCGCCCAGCGGCATCTCTGAATACGTAGCAGCCTGTTTGAACCGGTTGTTACAGAGATGCTCCCTGGGCGCGCTCGTTTTTGAGCTTTCGATAATTTCAACAAGCGAGGAGGACCGCCATGGGCGTGACCAATCGGTTGGCCTGTTACTCCGACCCCGCCGACCACTATTCCCACCGAGTACGTATCGTGCTCGCAGAGAAGGGTGTCAGCGCCGAGATCATCAGTGTGGAGGCGGGCCGTCAGCCGCCGAAACTGATCGAAGTGAACCCCTACGGCAGCTTGCCCACCCTGGTCGATCGTGACCTGGCGTTGTGGGAGTCGACCGTGGTGATGGAATACCTGGATGAGCGTTACCCGCATCCACCTTTGCTGCCGGTGTACCCGGTGGCACGTGCCAACAGCCGCCTGCTGATCCATCGGATCCAGCGTGACTGGTGCGGGCTGGTGGATGTGATTCTGGATTCGCGTTCCAAAGAAGCCGCTCGGGTGCAGGCGCGCAAGGAATTGCGCGAGAGCCTGACTGGCGTTTCGCCGCTGTTCGCCGATAAACCTTTTTTCCTCAGCGAGGAACAAAGCTTGGTGGATTGCTGCCTATTACCGATACTCTGGCGCTTGCCGATTCTCGGTATTGAACTGCCGCGGCCAGCCAAGCCGCTGCTTGATTACATGGAGCGCCAGTTTGCGCGTGAGGCTTTCCAGGCGAGTCTGTCTGGTGTCGAACGCGATATGCGCTAAGGCTTAAGGAGCCGCTGATGAACTCCAGTCGACCTTACCTGGTCCGCGCGCTCTATGAGTGGATTGTGGACAACGATTGCACCCCGCACATGCTGGTCAATTCCGAATTTCCTGCGGTTCAGGTACCGCAGGGTTTTGCCAGTGACGGGCAGATTGTGCTGAACGTATCGCCCAGTGCCGTGCGCCACCTGCACATGGACAACGAAGCGGTGAGCTTCGAAGGGCGTTTCGGCGGTGTGCCGCATACGCTGTTCGTGCCGATTGGCGCCATTCTCGGGATCTACGCCCGGGAGAACGGCCAAGGCATGGTGTTTGATCTGGAGTCGCCGTTCGACGGCGATGAATCGATCGAAGGCGATGACGACGGTGATCTGCCACCGGATGCCGAGCCACCGCGTCCAAGCGGCCGGCCGAGCCTGAAAGTGGTGAAGTAAACGGCGGTCGCCCTCGGGCACGCCTGAAAAATGCCTCGGCTTGTGCCGGGGCATTTTTTTGCGCCCAGGATATGGATGAAAGTCGTGTACGGACGGTGATCGTACAACCGCCATGGGCTATGATGCCTGCTCAAGTTCGCCGAGAAAGATGATTCATCATGGAAAACACCAACACCGCCCCTCGTCTTCCCCGCAAGCGCCGCAGCCTTGCCCAGGAATTGGTCACGGTGTTGTCCGAGCAAATCCGCGACGGCGAACTCAAGCGCGGTGACAAGCTGCCCACCGAGTCGGCGATCATGGAAGCCCACGGGGTTAGCCGCACCGTCGTACGTGAGGCCATCTCGCGCTTGCAGGCGGCGGGGCAGGTGGAGACCCGTCACGGCATCGGCACCTTTGTGCTGGATACGCCAAGCCCGAGCGGCTTCCGTATCGACCCGGCCACGGTGGTGACCCTGCGTGATGTGCTGGCAATCCTGGAGTTGCGGATCAGCCTGGAAGTCGAGTCCGCTGGCTTGGCTGCATTGCGCCGCACCGACGAACAACTGGCGACCATGCGCGCCGCCCTCGACGCCCTGAATGAAAGCGCAGCGCATGCCGGCGATGCGGTGGCGTCCGACTTTGCCTTCCACCTGGAAATTGCCCTGTCCACTGGCAACCGCTACTTCACCGACATCATGACCCACCTGGGCACCAGCATCATTCCGCGTACGCGCTTGAATTCCGCGCGCCTGGCCCATGATGACCAGCAGCACTACATGGGGCGTTTGAGCCGTGAGCACGAAGAGATTTACGAGGCGATTGCCCGTAAGGATTCGGATGCGGCGCGAGCGGCCATGCGCCTGCACCTGACGAATAGCCGTGAGCGGCTGCGCCATGCCCATGAAGAAGCAGAATCGCAGCGCAACTGAGGTTCAGTAATTGAGTGTGTGAGCCCCAATTCAAGCTGGGTGGAATACGGTCAACTGTGGGAGCTGGCTTGCCTGCGATGGCGGTGTATCAGCCAGCAACTATTGAGCTGACCCGCCGCCATCGCAGGCAAGCCAGCTCCCACATTTGATCTGCGTTTAAGCAGCTGGCTGATTCGGCTTGTAGTCCTTGAGCAACAGATACGTACTCCACCCCCACCAATCATCCGTCCAGCGCTTGTCGTTCAAGTCATTCACTTCCTTGCGCCGCAGCACCTTGTCTCCGTCCATCTTGAACAGCGGCGAAAAGTTGTTCGCCGGGTTTTGCGCGGCGTTCAAGTCCGGCACATGCAGCGGTGCCTTGAAGTTGGCCGGGGAGGGCGCCACGCCGCTGATAAAGGTGTCGAAGATTTCATCCGCCGAAGCCTGCACCGCACGTTTGACCTGTACCCGATTATCCGCATCAATGGCATCGAAGTAGCGTTTGTCCCCATAGGCATGCCACTGATCCCCGAGGGCATTGCGCACCTTGAGCCCGAACTTGCTGTCTTCATCGTGCATGAAGCGGCTGATCAGCGAACCCAATTCCCCCGGCGTCACTACGGCCGCCAACTGTTTGCGTGGCACCCGCAAGTGCCCTGCGGAAAACAGGTCGGTCAAAAAGTGATCAGCAAAACTGTTCATGGCATAGGCCAGTTCCAGTGCTTGGTCGGTGCCGGTCTGGTGAGCTACGACGGCTTGTTGCAGCGCCGCCGTATGCCCCGCCAGATACGCCGACAGCGCCCATTCACCAAAGTGGTCGGCATTGTCCGCCGCCAATTTCAAATAGCGTCCCAACGGAATCAAAGCCGAAACCGCACTGCCGCCACCGGTGATACGGTTCCACTCCTCGGACAACGTATCACCCAGCGCGTCGTAGGCTTCATGGGCTTGCTTGCCGTCCCTGATCGCCTGGTTGACCGCGTTAATCTCCTTTTGCATCACCGCGAGGATCTTGCGCGCTTCTTCCCGCGACGCCGGCAAAACCGCCAGCGAGTTGAACGCGGCGGTAAAGCGCTGCACGCGATCGGCAGGGGAGGCGCCATCGCTGATGGGTTGACCGGGAATGCCATAGAAGTCGCCGCCCAGGGCGATCACTTGGCCGTAGGTCAGCGCCAGGCCGTTGGGCAGGTGCAGCTCGACTTGTCGGGCGGGGATGGCCGGGGCGTCCTTGGCGAAACGCAACAGGGTGTCGTCGCCGATGGCAGTGTGTTCGCCGCCTTCGAAGCGCAGGATCGGTAGGTGTTTTGCGGGTGCTGCGAGTTCAAGACCTGACATGTTAGCTCCTTGCTATGTCGTAGGAATCTTCCGTAATAACTGTATGTATATACAGTTACTGCCAGCATAGAGGAATAATTTCCTACGTCAAGAAGGCAGGCAAGACATCGAGCCCTGGACGGACCTCGACGAATTGCAGTTGACGAATCTTTTTATAGTTGTACGATGACGTACGACATCACCAAAACCAACAACAACCTTTCGACAGAAAGTCTTCGCCCAGGGTGTTCGAATAATGAATCCACAAGAACTGAAGTCCATCCTCTCCCACGGTCTGCTGTCTTTCCCCGTGACCGATTTCAATGCGCAGGGTGACTTCCACCAGGCGGGCTACATCAAGCGTCTGGAATGGCTGGCGCCCTACGGCGCTACGGCCCTTTTCGCGGCCGGCGGCACCGGTGAGTTTTTCTCCCTAGCCGCCAGCGAGTATTCCCAAGTGGTGAAAACCGCGGTTGATACCTGCGCCACCAGCGTGCCAATCCTCGCCGGTGTGGGCGGTTCGACCCGCCAGGCCATCGAGTACGCCCAGGAAGCCGAGCGCCTGGGGGCCAAAGGCCTGCTGCTGCTGCCGCACTACCTCACCGAAGCCAGTCAGGACGGGGTTGCCGCCCACGTCGAGGCGGTGTGCAAGTCGGTCAAGATTGGTGTGGTGGTGTACAACCGCAACGTTTGCCGCCTGACCGCGCCGCTGCTGGAACGCCTGGCCGAACGCTGCCCGAACCTGATCGGTTACAAAGATGGCCTGGGCGATATCGAGTTGATGGTCTCGATCCGCCGTCGCCTCGGTGATCGTTTCAGCTACCTCGGCGGCCTGCCGACTGCAGAGGTTTACGCTGCGGCCTACAAGGCCCTGGGCGTGCCGGTGTACTCCTCGGCGGTGTTCAACTTCATCCCGAAAACCGCGATGGATTTCTACCACGCCATTGCCCGCGAAGATCACGCCACCGTCGACAAGATCATCGACGACTTCTTCCTGCCGTACCTGGACATCCGTAACCGCAAGGCTGGCTATGCCGTGAGCATCGTCAAGGCGGGCGCCAAGATCGTCGGCTATGACGCGGGCCCGGTGCGCACCCCGCTGACCGACCTGCTGCCGGAAGAATACGAAGCCCTGGCCGCGCTGATCGACAAGCAAGGCGCGCAATAACTTATCTACAAGGCCGCTGAGAGATCAGCGGCCTTTTGCGTCAGGAGAAGATTCGTGTCCCAAGCCCAGCGTTTTGAAAACTACATCAACGGCCAATGGGTGGCCGGTGCCGACTATTGCGTCAACCTCAACCCGTCGGACTTGTCCGATGTGATTGGCGAATACGCCAAGGCCGATGTCGGCCAAGTCAACGCCGCCATCGAGGCAGCACGCGCCGCGTTCCCGGCCTGGTCCACCTCCGGGATTCAGGCGCGCCACGATGCCCTGGATAAAGTCGGCAGCGAAATCCTCGCCCGTCGCGAAGAGCTCGGCACCTTGCTGGCCCGGGAAGAGGGCAAGACCCTGCCCGAAGCCATTGGCGAAGTGACCCGCGCCGGTAATATCTTCAAGTTCTTTGCCGGTGAATGCCTGCGTTTGTCCGGCGACTACGTGCCGTCGGTGCGCCCGGGCGTCAACGTTGAAGTGACCCGCGAAGCCCTTGGCGTGGTAGGCCTGATCACCCCCTGGAACTTCCCGATCGCGATCCCTGCGTGGAAAATCGCCCCGGCCCTGGCCTACGGCAACTGTGTGGTGATCAAACCCGCCGAACTGGTGCCGGGCTGCGCCTGGGCCCTGGCGGAAATCATCTCCCGCGCCGGCTTCCCGGCTGGCGTGTTCAACCTGGTGATGGGCAGCGGCCGCGTGGTCGGCGACGTGCTGGTCAACAGCGCGAAAGTCGATGGCATCAGCTTCACCGGTTCCGTCGGTGTGGGCCGTCAGATCGCTGTCAGCTGTGTGTCGCGTCAGGCCAAGGTGCAGTTGGAAATGGGCGGCAAGAATCCGCAGATCATTCTCGACGACGCCGACCTCAAGCAGGCTGTCGAGCTGTCGGTGCAGAGCGCGTTCTACTCCACCGGCCAGCGTTGCACGGCTTCCAGCCGCCTGATCGTCACAGCCGGTATTCACGACCAGTTCGTCGCGGCGATGGCTGAGCGCATGAAGTCGATCAAGGTCGGCCACGCGCTGAAAAGCGGCACCGACATCGGCCCGGTGGTTTCCCAGGCCCAGTTGGATCAGGACTTGAAGTACATCGACATCGGCCAAAGCGAAGGCGCACGGCTGGTGAGCGGTGGCGGCCTGGTGACCTGCGACACCGAAGGTTACTACCTGGCGCCGACGCTGTTTGCCGACAGCGAAGCCGCCATGCGCATCAGCCGCGAAGAGATCTTCGGCCCGGTGGCCAACGTGGTGCGCGTGGCGGACTACGAAGCAGCACTGGCCATGGCCAATGACACCGAGTTCGGCTTGTCGGCGGGCATTGCCACTACGTCGCTCAAGTATGCCAACCACTTCAAGCGTCATTCCCAGGCCGGGATGGTGATGGTCAACCTGCCGACCGCCGGCGTGGACTATCACGTTCCATTTGGTGGCCGTAAGGGCTCATCCTATGGTTCGCGTGAGCAAGGTCGCTATGCGCAAGAGTTCTACACCGTGGTGAAGACCAGCTACATCGGTTCGTAATACGCAACACCTGTAGGCGCCGGTTCCTGTGGGAGCTGGCTTGCCTGCGATACAGGCACCTCGGTGTGTCCGGCACACCGCGGTGATGCTATCGCAGGCAAGCCAGCTCCCACAGACAGCCGTCCTCAGTGGCAACAACAAATAATTACCCGCAAAAAAAATAATTAGTGGGAGTACTTCTTTATGCAAGCGACCAAGCCGACCCACGTCCGCTATTTGATATTGCTCATGCTGTTCCTGGTGACCACGATCAACTACGCCGACCGGGCCACCATCGCCATCGCGGGCTCCAGCCTGCAAAAAGACCTCGGCATCGACGCGGTCACCCTCGGTTACATCTTCTCTGCATTCGGTTGGGCCTACGTGGCCGGGCAAATTCCCGGTGGCTGGCTGCTGGACCGGTTCGGCTCGAAAAAAGTCTATGCCCTGAGCATCTTCACCTGGTCACTGTTCACCGTGCTGCAAGGCTATGTCGGTGAGTTCGGTGTCTCCACCGCCGTCGTCGCGCTGTTTATGCTGCGCTTCATGGTGGGCCTGGCCGAAGCGCCTTCGTTTCCCGGAAACGCCCGTATTGTCGCGGCGTGGTTTCCTACGGCCGAGCGCGGTACGGCTTCGGCGATCTTCAACTCGGCGCAGTACTTCGCCACGGTATTGTTTGCACCGCTGATGGGCTGGATCGTCTACAGCTTCGGCTGGCAGCATGTGTTTATCGTGATGGGCGTGATCGGCATCATCTTCTCGCTGATCTGGCTGAAAGTTATCCACAGCCCGCGCCAGCACCCGCTGATCAACGAAGCCGAGTTCAACCACATTGCCGCCAATGGTGCGATGGTGGATATGGACCAAGACAAGGGCAAAGGTAAAAAAACTGACGGTCCGAAGTGGGATTACATCCGTCAACTGCTGACCAACCGCATGATGCTTGGCGTGTACCTGGGCCAATACTGCATCAACGGCATTACCTACTTCTTCCTGACCTGGTTCCCGGTGTACCTGGTGCAGGACCGTGGCATGACCATCCTCAAGGCCGGTTTTATCGCCTCGTTGCCGGCGATCTGCGGCTTTATCGGCGGTGTGCTCGGCGGGGTGATTTCCGACTACCTGCTGCGCAAGGGCCATTCGCTGACCTTCGCCCGCAAGGCGCCGATCATCGGTGGCCTGCTGATCTCCAGCAGCATCGTGGCCTGCAACTACGTGGATATCGAATGGATGGTGGTGGGCTTCATGGCCTTGGCCTTCTTCGGTAAAGGCGTTGGCGCACTGGGTTGGGCGGTGGTGTCCGACACTTCGCCGAAACAAATCGCCGGCCTCAGTGGCGGCTTGTTCAACACCTTCGGTAACCTCGCATCGATCACTACGCCGATTGTCATCGGCTACATCATCAGCACCACAGGCTCGTTCAAATGGGCCTTGGTGTTCGTCGGCGCCAACGCGCTGGTGGCGGTGTTCAGCTACCTGGTCATCGTTGGCCCGATCAAGCGCGTGGTGCTCAAAGAGCCGCCAACCAAGGGCCCAGAGCTGACCCAACTTACCGAAGCGCACTCCTGAGGGGCGATGTAATGCAGTTGATTGAACATGCCGACTCGCCGCGCTCCATTCGTTTGCACGAGCGCGACAACGTAGTGATCGTGGTGAACGACCAGGGCGTACCGGCCGGGACCGAGTTCCCGGACGGCCTGGTGACCGTGGATTTCATCCCCCAGAGCCACAAGGTGACCCTGGAAGATATCCCCGAGGGCGGTCAGATTATTCGCTATGGCCAGACCATCGGTTACGCCTTGGCACCGATTCCGCGCGGCAGTTGGGTCCAGGAAGATCAACTGCGCATGCCCACTGCGCCGCCGCTGGACAGCTTGCCGCTGTCCACCGAGGTGCCGCAAGCCCAGGCGCCGTTGGAGGGGTTTACCTTCGAGGGGTATCGCAACGCCGACGGCACCGTGGGCACGCGCAATATTCTCGGCATCACCACCACCGTGCAGTGTGTCACGGGGGTGCTGGACCACGCGGTCAAGCGCATCAAGGACGAACTGCTGCCCAAGTACCCCCACGTCGATGACGTGGTGGCGCTGACCCACAGTTACGGCTGCGGCGTGGCGATTACCGCGACGGATGCCTACATCCCGATCCGCACCGTGCGCAACCTGGCGCGCAACCCGAACCTGGGCGGCGAAGCCCTGGTGATCAGCCTGGGCTGCGAAAAATTGCAGGCCGGGCAGGTGATGCACGACAACGACAGCTCGGTGGACCTGAGCGAGCCGTGGTTGTATCGGCTGCAGGACGCCAGCCACGGCTTTACCGAGATGATTGAGCAGATCATGGAACTGGCCGAGACGCGCTTGAAGAAGCTCGACCAGCGCCGCCGCGAAACCGTACCAGCGTCGGAGCTGATCCTGGGCATGCAGTGCGGTGGCAGTGATGCATTTTCCGGCATCACCGCCAACCCGGCGTTGGGTTATGCCTCGGACTTGCTGCTGCGGGCCGGGGCGACAGTGATGTTTTCCGAAGTGACTGAAGTCCGTGATGCAATCTACCTGCTGACTTCACGCGCCGAGAGCAAGGAAGTCGCCCAAGAGCTTGTCAGGGAAATGGACTGGTACGACCGTTACCTGGCCAAGGGCGAGGCCGATCGCAGCGCCAACACCACGCCGGGCAACAAGAAGGGCGGGCTGTCGAACATTGTCGAGAAGTCCTTGGGCTCCATCGTCAAGTCCGGCAGCAGCGCGATCAACGGCGTGCTGGGCCCGGGCGAGCGTTTCAAGGGCAAGGGCCTGATCTTTTGCGCGACGCCGGCCAGCGACTTTGTGTGCGGCACCTTGCAGTTGGCAGCGGGGATGAACCTGCATGTGTTCACTACCGGGCGTGGCACGCCGTATGGGCTGGCGATGGCGCCGGTGGTGAAGGTGTCGACGCGTACGGAATTGGCGCAGCGCTGGCCGGATTTGATCGATATCGATGCCGGACGCATTGCCACGGGGCGTGCGAGCATTGAGGAGTTGGGGTGGGAGTTGTTCCACTTCTACCTGGATGTGGCCAGCGGCAAGAAGCAGACCTGGGCGGAGCGGCATAAGCTGCATAACGACATTACCCTGTTCAATCCGGCGCCCATTACCTGAGACCGAGTCGCCTGCTTCGCGAGCAAGTCGAAGGCGTCTTACCAGGCGCCACAGGCCAGCATGGCTTATCATTAGCCACCTAACGACGCTCACCAAGGTTCTCCCCGGCATGCTGGCAATTTTCCTCACTACCCTGTCCATCACCGCGCCGGTGTTTGCCATGCTGTTTTTGGGTGTGCTGCTCAAGCGCATCGACTGGATCAACGACAACTTTATCCACACGGCGTCGTCCCTGGTGTTCAACGTCACCATGCCGGCGCTGCTGTTCCTGGGCATCCTGCATGCCGACCTGCACTCGGCGCTCAAGCCGGGCTTGCTGATCTACTTCGCTGTCGCCACCTTGCTCAGTTTTGCCCTGGCCTGGGGCTGGGCGATCTGGCGTTGCCCGCGTGAAGACCGTGGTATCTACACCCAAGGCGCGTTTCGCGGTAATAACGGCGTGATCGGCCTGGCGCTGGCGGCCAGCATGTACGGCGATTACGGCATCTCCCTCGGCGCGATCCTCGCCGCGCTGGTGATCCTGTTCTACAACACCCTGTCGACCATTGTGCTGGCGGTGTACAGCCCGGTGATCAAGTCCGACCCGTGGAGCATCCTCAAAAGCGTGGTGGCCAACCCGTTGATCATCAGCGTGATCGTCGCCACGCCGTTCGCGGTGTTCCAGATCGGCTTGCCGGGTTGGCTGGAGTCGTCGGGCCGCTACCTGGCGGACATGACCCTGCCGCTGGCGCTGATCTGCATTGGCGGCACCTTGTCGCTGGCGGCGCTGCGCAAAAGCGGCGGCATGGCCTTGAGCGCGAGCCTGGTGAAGATGATCGGTTTGCCCCTGGTGGCCACGTTGGGCGCCTGGCTGCTGGGGTTCCGGGGGCCGGAGTTGGGGATTCTGTTCTTGTACTTCGGTGCACCGACGGCGGCGGCCAGTTTTGTGATGGCCAGGGCGGCAGAGGGCAATCATGAGCTGGCGGCGGCGATTATCGTGATTACTACGCTGATGGCGGCGGTGACGACGAATATCGGGATTTTTGTGTTGCAGGCGGGTGGCTGGATCTGAGTTTTTGCGTGTCTGTGAGGGCCAATCGCAGGCAAGCCAGCTCCCACAGTTGACCGAGTTCCAACATGAGAATGCGGTCAACTGTGGGAGCTGGCTTGTCGGGTCGCCGCATCGCTGCGATAGCTATCTAGCAGTCACTGTTGATCAGCCTGATACGCCTCGATCACTTCCTGCGCCGCCCGAAACGCATCAATCGCCGCCGGCACACCCGCATATACCGCGCAATGCAGCAGCGCCTCGCGAATCTCCTCCACGGTACAACCATTGTTCAACGCGCCGCGCACGTGGCCCTTGAGTTCCTGCGGGCACTTGAGCGCGGTCAGGGCGGCGAGGGTGATCAGGCTGCGGGTTTTCAGCGGCAAACCCTCGCGATTCCACACACCGCCCCAGGCGTGCTCGTTGACGAAATCCTGCAACGGCTGGGTGAACTCAGTGGCATTGCCCAGGGCGCGGTCAACGAACACATCGCCCATGACCTGGCGACGCATCTCAACCCCGGACTTTTTCTGATCGGTCATTGCGATTCCCTCTTGTGTTGGCGGCGCCAGGCTCGCAGCGTGCTGAACAACAGGAAAGCCACCAGCACTGGCAGGACGTAATAGAGCATCAGGTGTTCAAGCTTGGTGGCCAGGGGCATGCCGGTGGTGAACGACATCACATGCAGCCCGTACGCCAGGTACAGCCCCAGCAGCACCAGGCCTTCGGCGCGGGTCACGCGGTAGCCGGTGTAGAACACCGGCAGGCACAACGTCAAGGCGGCGAGCATCACTGGCAGGTCGAAGTCCAGGGCATTGGGCGAGACCGACAGCGGCGTCGGCGCCACCAGCGCGGTAAACCCCAGCACGCCGAGCAGGTTGAACAGGTTGCTGCCGATCACGTTGCCCACGGCAATGTCCCGCTCGCCGCGCAGGGCGGCGATCAGCGAGGTGGCCAGGCACGGCAGGGAGGTGCCGACGCCGATCAGCGTCAGGCCGATCACGCGTTCCGACAGCCCCAGGTCGCCGGCCACATCCACCGCTGCGCCCAGCAGCAAGTGCCCAGCCAGCACCAGCACCAGGAACCCGCCGAGCAACAGCAGCACACTGCTCAGCCAGGGCGCCTTGGCCACCGTGTCCAGGGTGCGCGGGCGGCGGGAGTGGCGGGTCTGGTAGTGCAACACGCCGAGGTAGGCGAGCAGGGCCACCAACAGCAGCAAGCCGTCGGCAGGTGTGAGCGCTTCATTGGCGGCGAGGGTAAACACCAGCAGGCCTGCGATGATCATCACCGGGATATCCAGGCGCACCAGCTGGCGCGAGACCCGCAGCGGAATGATCAGCGCCGACAGGCCCAAGGTCACCAGGATGTTGAAGATGCTGCTGCCGATCACACTGCCCACGGCGATATCGGTGTTGCCGGCCAGGGTGGCTTGCAGGCTGACGGTCATCTGCGGCGCGCTGCTGCCGAAGGCGACGATGGTCAAGCCGATGATCAGCGGCCGCACCTTGAGGCTGGCGGCCAGGCGCACCGCGGCACGCACCAGGATTTCCGCGCCGGTGATCAGCAACAGCAAGCCGCTGACCAGTTCCAGCAGGCTCCAGGGCGAGAGGGCAGTTAATCCGAAAATGGCCAGGGCTCCGTGTTAGTTGCTCAGGGCTTGCACGCGCACCCGCGCGGTGCCGCTGTTGAGCATACCCAGCTGCTCGGCAGCCTTGCGTGAAAGATCGATCAAGCGCCCACGGGTATGCGGGCCGCGATCATTGATACGCACCACCACGGATCTGTCGTTGGCGAGGTTGGTCACCTTGACCTGGGTGCCGAACGGCAATTGCCGGTGGGCGGCGGTCAGGGCGTTCTGGTTGAAGGGTTCACCGCTGGCGGTTTTTTTGCCGTGGTGTTTGGCGCCGTAATAGGAGGCGGTGCCGGTTTCGTCGTAGCCGTTGGGGTTGACGAGGCCGCTGGCGCAGCCGGTCAACAGGGAGAACAAGGCCAGGAGGCCTAATAGACGCTTCATTTCCAGGTTATCCCCCTTTCAAATGTGGGAGCGGGCTTGCTCGCGAATGCGGTGTGTCAGCTCAGCATTCATTTACTGATCCACCGCATTCGCGAGCAAGCCCGCTCCCACAAGGGATCCGGGTTGGATGTGAGAATCCACCCGGACCATTCATCGCTGTCAGCCTTCGAGCTTGCTTTTCAGCAATTCGTTCACCTGTTGCGGGTTGGCCTTGCCTTTGGAGGCTTTCATCGCCTGGCCCACAAAGAAGCCGAACATCTTGCCGCGCTTGGCTTCGTCTGCCGCGCGGTATTGCTCGACCTGCTCGGCGTTGGCCGCGAGCATTTCATCCAGCACGGCGGAAATCGCGCCGCTGTCGGTGACTTGCTTGAGGCCGCGCTTGTCGATGATTTCGTCAGCGTTGCCTTCGCCTGCCGCCATGGCTTCGAACACGGTCTTGGCGATCTTGCCGGAGATGGTGTTGTCCTTGATGCGCAGCAGCATGCCGCCCAACTGCTCGGCAGTGACCGGGGCTTCGTCGATTTCCAGGCCCTGTTTGTTCAACAGGCTGCCCAGCTCAACCATCACCCAGTTGGCCGCCAGCTTGGCGTCACCGGCAATGCTCACGACTTTTTCGAAGTAGTTGGCTTGTTCACGGCTGGAAGCCAGGACGCTGGCATCGTAGACCGACAGGCCGAACTGCTCCTGGAAGCGCTCGCGTTTCTGCTGCGGCAATTCCGGCAGGGTGGCGCGCACGTCATTGAGGAACGAGTCCTCGATGACCACCGGCAACAGGTCCGGGTCGGGGAAGTAACGGTAATCGTTGGCTTCCTCCTTGCTGCGCATGGCGCGGGTTTCGTCTTTGTTCGGGTCGTACAGGCGGGTCTGCTGGATGACCTTGCCGCCGTCTTCGATCAGCTCGATCTGGCGACGCACTTCGCTGTTGATCGCCTTCTCGATGAAGCGGAACGAGTTGACGTTCTTGATCTCGCAGCGGGTGCCGTACTCGGCCTGGCCCTTTGGACGGATCGACACGTTGCAGTCGCAACGCAGCGAGCCTTCAGCCATGTTGCCGTCGCAGATGCCCAGGTAGCGCACCAGCGCGTGGATAGTCTTGACGTAGGCCACGGCCTCTTTGGCGCTGCGCATGTCCGGCTCGGAGACGATCTCCAGCAGCGGCGTGCCGGCACGGTTCAGGTCGATACCGGTGGCGCCCGGGAATTCTTCATGCAGGCTCTTGCCGGCATCTTCTTCCAGGTGCGCACGAGTTACGCCGACGCGCTTGATGGTGCCGTCTTCCAGGGGGATGTCCAGGTGGCCCTTGCCGACGATCGGCAATTCCATCTGGCTGATCTGGTAGCCCTTGGGCAGGTCCGGGTAGAAGTAGTTCTTGCGCGCGAACACGTTGTGCTGGCCGATCTCGGCGTCAATCGCCAAGCCGAACATCACCGCCATGCGCACCGCTTCCTGGTTCAGCACCGGCAGCACGCCGGGCATGCCCAGGTCGACCAGGCTGGCCTGGGTGTTGGGCTCGGAGCCGAACGTGGTGGCGCTACCGGAGAAAATCTTCGATTGGGTGGCGAGCTGGGTATGAATCTCCAGCCCGATCACGACTTCCCATTGCATAGTGTTCTCCTCAGAAGCCGGTAGGGGTGCGGGTGTGCCAGTCGGTATTCAACTGGTACTGGTGCGCCACATTGAGCAGGCGGCCTTCCTGGAAATACGGGGCGAGCAATTGCACGCCGACCGGCAGGCCATCGACGAAACCGGCAGGCATGGACAAGCCCGGCAGGCCCGCGAGGTTGGCGGTGATGGTGTACAGGTCTTCGAGGTACGCAGCTACCGGGTCGCCATTCTTGGCGCCAAGCTTCCAGGCCGGGTTTGGCGTGGTTGGGCCGAGGATCACGTCGACTTCTTCAAAGGCCGCCATGAAGTCGTTCTTCACCAGGCGACGGATTTTTTGCGCCTTGAGGTAGTACGCGTCGTAGTAGCCGGCCGACAGGGCGTAGGCACCGACCATGATTCGGCGTTGTACTTCGGCACCGAAGCCTTCGCCACGGGAGCGTTTGTACAGGTCGGTGAGGTCTTTCGGGTTTTCGCAGCGGTAGCCGAAACGCACGCCGTCGAAACGCGACAGGTTGGACGAGGCCTCTGCTGGCGCGATCACGTAGTACGCAGGAATCGCGTGCCCGTTGTTCGGCAGGCTGATTTCCTTGATCACGGCGCCGAGCTTTTCCAGCTCCTTGACGCTGTTGTGCACCAGCTCTGCGATGCGTGGGTCGAGACCGGCGCTGAAGTATTCCTTCGGCACGCCGATGCGCAGGCCCTTGATCGAGGTGTTCAGGCTGGCGCTGTAGTCCGGCACTGGCTCATCGATGCTGGTGGAGTCCTGTTTATCGAACCCTGCCATGCCTTGTAACAAAATTGCGCAGTCTTCCGCAGTGCGTGCCAGAGGGCCGCCCTGATCGAGGCTGGAGGCGTAGGCGATCATGCCCCAACGGGACACGCGACCGTAGGTCGGCTTCAGGCCGGTGAGGTTGGTGAACGCCGCTGGCTGGCGGATCGAACCGCCGGTGTCGGTGGCAGTGGCCGCCGGCAGGAAGCGCGCCGCCACGGCTGCCGCCGAGCCGCCGGACGAACCGCCGGGCACGTGCTCCAGGTTCCACGGGTTTTTCACCGCGCCGTAGTAGCTCGATTCGTTGGCCGAACCCATGGCGAATTCGTCCATGTTGGTCTTGCCCAAGGTCACGGCCCCGGCGGCAGCCAGCTTGGACACCACGGTGGCGTCGTAGGGCGCCTTGAAGTTGTCGAGCATCTTCGAGCCGCAGCTGGTGCGGATGCCCTGGGTGCAGAACAAGTCCTTGTGGGCGATGGGAGCACCCAGCAACGCACCGTTTTCACCGTTGGCGCGACGTACGTCGGCGGCCTTGGCCTGGCTCAGGGCCAGTTCTTCGGTGAGGCTGATGAAGCTGTTGACCTTGGGATCGTGCTCGGCGATACGCGCCAGCAGGGTCTTGGTCAGCTCTTCGGAAGAAAACTTTTTGTCGGCGAGACCGCGGGCGATCTCGGCCAGAGTCATGTGATGCATGAAAGGCTCTTTCCCTTTAGTCGATGACTTTCGGAACCAGGTACAGGCCGTTTTCGACCGCTGGCGCGATGGACTGGTAGGCCTCGCGATTATTACTTTCGGTTACAACGTCTGCGCGCAGGCGCTGGCTGGCTTCCAGCGGGTGCGCCAGGGGCTCGATGCCGTCGGTATTCACGGCCTGCATTTGGTCAACCAGCCCGAGAATGCTGTTCAGGGCTGCGGTAATCGGTGGAAGATCGGCTTCAGCCAGGCCCAGGTGGGCGAGGTGAGCGATTTTTTCCACGTCGGAGCGGTCAAGCGCCATGGGATTCTCCAGTGGAAAACAGAACGGAGGGCGTCCGTGTGTTAGATTGTCGGAACACTACCGCATTTCTACGGTCATATGGCCGCGATTGTGGGGGTTGGTGCGTAGAAAGTCGGCCAATTTAGCACATTGGCGCCTTGCCCAAAATCCCTGTCGTTGTTAGAGTTTGCCGCACTTTTTTACCCACGCGTTGCCTAGGGTCCTTTCCCCATGTTCAAGAAACTGCGTGGCATGTTTTCCAGCGATCTTTCCATTGACCTGGGCACTGCCAACACCCTTATTTACGTGCGCGAGCGCGGTATCGTCCTGAATGAGCCATCGGTTGTGGCCATTCGGACCCATGGTAATCAGAAAAGTGTCGTTGCCGTCGGCACCGAGGCCAAGCGCATGCTCGGCCGTACACCAGGCAATATTGCTGCCATTCGTCCGATGAAAGACGGCGTGATCGCCGACTTCAGTGTCTGCGAGAAGATGCTGCAGTACTTCATCAACAAGGTTCACGAAAACAGTTTCCTGCAGCCCAGCCCTCGTGTGCTGATCTGCGTTCCGTGCAAATCCACCCAGGTGGAGCGTCGTGCCATCCGTGAATCGGCCCTTGGCGCCGGTGCCCGTGAAGTGTTCCTGATCGAAGAGCCAATGGCTGCTGCGATCGGTGCCGGCCTGCCGGTTGAAGAAGCCCGCGGTTCGATGGTGGTGGATATCGGTGGTGGTACCACTGAAATCGCCCTGATCTCCCTGAACGGTGTGGTGTATGCCGAATCCGTACGTGTTGGCGGCGACCGTTTCGACGAAGCGATCATCACTTATGTGCGTCGCAACTACGGCAGCCTGATCGGTGAATCCACCGCAGAGCGCATCAAGCAGGAAATCGGTACCGCTTACCCGGGCGGCGAAGTGCGCGAAGTCGATGTTCGCGGTCGCAACCTGGCCGAAGGCGTTCCGCGTGCCTTCACCCTGAACTCCAATGAAGTGCTGGAAGCTCTGCAAGAGTCCCTGGCAACCATCGTTCAGGCTGTGAAAAGCGCCCTGGAGCAATCGCCGCCGGAACTGGCTTCCGACATCGCCGAGCGTGGCCTGGTGCTGACCGGTGGTGGCGCCTTGCTGCGCGACCTCGACAAGCTGCTGGCCCAAGAGACTGGCCTGCCGGTGATCGTCGCCGAAGACCCGCTGACCTGCGTTGCCCGTGGCGGTGGTCGTGCACTGGAAATGATGGATAAACACACCATGGACCTGCTCTCCAGCGAATAAGCTGCGTTGAGCGGTACAGGCTTGGCCAACAGGCAGCACTTTGCAGTGCTGCCTGTTGGCGTTTATCTTCTTCAATCTGCATCCAGGCCGGTTAGAAGCCGTATGAATAAAGAAAACATTTGCCTGGGAGGAGCGGCTTATTAAACCGCTTTTTGCCAAAGGCCCCTCATTGGGCGTGCGCCTGCTGGTGCTGGTCGTGCTTTCGGTCGCGCTGATGGTGGTCGATGCCCGTTTTGCATTGCTCAAGCCCGTGCGCAGCCAGATGTCGCTGGTGTTGATGCAGACCTACTGGATCACCGACCTGCCGCAACGTCTCTACCAGGGCGTGGCCAGCCAATTTGGCAGCCGCACCGAACTGGTCGCCGAGAACGAAAAACTCAAGACTGAAAACCTGCTGTTGCAGGGGCGCATGCAAAAGCTCGCGGCCCTCACCGAGCAGAACGTTCGGCTGCGCGAGCTGCTCAACTCTTCTGCGCTGGTCAATGAGAAGGTCGAAGTCGCCGAGTTGATCGGCATGGACCCCAACCCCTTCACCCATCGCATCATCATCAACAAAGGTGAGCGCGACGGTGTGGTCCTTGGCCAGCCGGTGCTCGACGCCCGTGGCCTGATGGGCCAGGTGGTCGAGTTGATGCCCTACACCTCACGCGTACTGCTGCTGACGGACACCACCCACAGCATTCCGGTGCAGGTCAACCGCAACGGCTTGCGTGCGATTGCCAGCGGCACCGGCAACCCTGAGCGCCTGGAATTGCGCCACGTGGCCGACACCGCCGATATCAAGGAAGGCGACCTGTTGGTCAGCTCCGGCCTGGGTCAGCGGTTCCCGGCGGGTTATCCGGTGGCGACGGTCAAGGAAGTGATCCACGATTCAGGCCAGCCGTTTGCCATCGTCCGCGCCGTGCCGACGGCCGCCCTGAACCGCAGCCGCTACCTGCTGCTGGTGTTCAGCGACAACCGCACGCCGGAAGAGCGCGCCAATGAGGCCGCCCAGGCCCAGGAAGCAGAAGACAAGCAGAACGGCATCACGCCGATTGTCCCAGCAACCGTGCCCAAGCCTGCCGTTGCCACCCCGGCCACACCTGCTCCCGCTGCGGCCGCGCCTGTTGCAACCCCCGTCAAGCCTGCCGCGCACAACGCGCAGCCGGTCAAGCCTGCGGCCACCAAGCCACCGGCTTCGACGCCCACCACTGCAACGCCGGCGACTAAACCGCCTGCTGCTGCCCCAGCTGCCCGTCCAGCGGCAACGGCCCCGGCAACCACGCGGCAGAGGGAGGAATAATGGCCGGTACTCATTCGCGCAATGGCTGGATCGTCTGGCTGACCTTTGCGGTCGGCTTGCTGCTCAGCGTTTCACCCTTGCCGCAATTCATGGAAATCCTGCGTCCGCTGTGGCTGGCATTGCTGCTGGCCTTCTGGGCGCTGAACCTGCCACATAAAATCGGCATGGTCACCGCACTGTTTCTGGGCTTGGCGGAAGATGTGCTGTATGGCACCTTGCTGGGCCAGAACGCGTTGATCCTTACGCTGATCACGTTCCTGGTGTTGTCGTTGCAGCAGCGTTTGCGGATGTTTCCGATGTGGCAGCAGTGCCTGGTGATCCTGGTTATCTTCGGCCTGGCGCAGCTTGTTCAACTGTGGCTCAGCGCCTTGACCGGCAATCGCCAGCCAACCCTGGCGTTGGTGTTGCCGGCGTTGGTGAGTGCGTTGCTGTGGCCTTGGATCAGTTTTGGCCTGCGTGGGTTACGTCGTCGCTATAAGATCAATTGAATGGATTGCGAGGCTCTGCCTGGTTATCGCGCCCTACAGGGAGAGTCTGCATGAATTCGCTTTATCTGGCCTCGGGCTCTCCGAGGCGGCGTGAACTGCTGACCCAGATCGGTGTGCCTTTCACCGTGGTCAGCGCCGCGATTGATGAAACCCCTCTTACAAATGAATCTGCCGTTTCCTACGTCGAGCGTCTTGCGCGCGGCAAGGCAGCGGCGGGTTTTGCTGTGCTCGAAAACACCTCCGGTGCCTGTGTGCTGGGCGCTGACACGGCGGTGATCGTGGACGGCAAGATCCTCGGCAAACCGGTGGATCAGGCGGACGCCCTGGCGATGTTGATGGCCCTGGCGGGGCGTGAACATGAAGTCCTCACTGCCATTGCGCTCACCGACGGCTCGCGTTGCGAAACCGTTTGTGTAAGCAGTCGTGTACGTTTTCGCGCTATTACTGTCGAGGAAGCTACAACCTACTGGCACAGTGGCGAACCCCAGGACAAGGCGGGCGGCTATGCTATTCAAGGGCTTGGATCGGTGTTTGTCGCCGGGCTCAATGGCAGTTATTCCGCCGTGGTAGGCCTGCCAGTGTGCGAAACCGCGCAACTGCTCGACCAATTCGGCATACCCTGTTGGCAAAACCTTACCGCGCGCTGAACGCCTTACTCCAGCGCCCAGCCATAAGCGATCGGTCACTATTGTGAAAACGCCTGAACGAGACCCAGCCATGAGTGAAGAGATTCTGATCAATATCACGCCGATGGAATCGCGCGTGGCGGTGGTAGAGAACGGTGTTCTGCAAGAAGTGCACGTCGAGCGCACCCAGAAGCGCGGGATTGTCGGCAATATCTACAAAGGCAAGGTCGTCCGCGTGCTGCCGGGGATGCAGGCGGCGTTCGTCGATATCGGCCTGGATCGCGCCGCGTTTATCCACGCATCGGAAATTTCCCTGCGCGAAGGCCCGGCAGTAGAGAGCATCAGCGCCCTGGTGCATGAAGGGCAGAGCCTGGTGGTGCAAGTCACCAAGGACCCCATCGGTTCCAAAGGCGCACGCCTGACCACGCAACTGTCGATTCCATCGCGCTACCTGGTGTACATGCCGCGTACCGCCCATGTCGGTATTTCCCTGAAGATCGAAGACGAAGCCGAGCGTGAGCGCCTGAAAAAGGTCGTTAGCGACTGCGTGGCCGCCGAAGGCATCAAGGAAGCCGGCGGGTTTATCCTGCGCACGGCAGCCGAAGGTGCCGGTGGCGATGAAATCCTCATGGACATTCGTTACCTGCGACGCCTGTGGGACCAGATCGGCGCACAGATCAAAACCATTGGCGCGCCGAGTGTGATCTATGAAGACCTCGGTCTGGCCCTGCGCACCCTGCGTGACCTGGTCAGCCCGAAGATCGAGAAAATTCGCATCGACTCGCGGGAAACCTTCCAGCGCACCACGCAGTTTGTTGCCGAGCTGATGCCGGAAATTGCTGATCGCCTGGAACACTACCCGGGTGAGCGACCGATCTTTGACCTGTATGGCGTCGAAGATGAAATCCAGAAAGCCCTGGAGCGCAAGGTGCCACTCAAGTCCGGTGGCTACCTGGTGGTCGACCCGGCGGAAGCCATGACCACCATCGACGTCAACACTGGCGCGTTCGTGGGCCATCGCAATCTCGAAGAAACCATCTTCAAGACCAACCTGGAAGCGGCCACCGCGATTGCCCGTCAGCTGCGCCTGCGCAACCTGGGCGGCATTATCATCATCGACTTCATCGACATGGAAGATGAAGAGCACCAGCGCCAGGTGCTGCGCACTCTGGAGAAGCAGCTGGAGCGCGATCACGCCAAGACCAATATCATCGGCATCACCGAGCTGGGCCTGGTGCAAATGACCCGCAAGCGCACCCGCGAAAGCCTTGAGCAAGTGCTGTGCGAGCCGTGCAGCAGTTGCCAGGGCCGCGGTAAGTTGAAGACCCCGGAAACGGTTTGCTACGAGATTTTCCGGGAAATCTTACGAGAGGCGCGAGCCTACCAGGCTGAAGGTTATAGAGTGCTTGCCAACCAGAAAGTGGTCGACCGGCTGCTGGATGAAGAGTCCGGCAACGTCGCGGAATTGGAGGGGTTTATCGGGCGCACGATTCGTTTCCAGGTTGAAACCATGTATTCCCAGGAACAATACGACGTGGTGCTGCTCTGATCCCCATTCGCTTTCTATTTACTGCCTTGAGGGTCGCCTGACATGGAGCGTCTGATACGCTTTTTTGCCGCTTTGACCCGTTGGGGCCTGGGCCTCTGTGCATTGCTGCTGGTCCTGGCGGCGGTGTATGTGAGCCTGGGTCGTGAATTGACCCCGCTGGTGGCCGAATACCGTGCCGAGGTTGAAGCCAAGGCCCAGGCAGCGGTGGATATGCCCCTGCACATTGGCAGCCTTGAAGGCCGCTGGAGCGGCTTTGCCCCGGTGCTGTTGGCCCACGACGTGATGGTCGGCGAGGGCAGCAGTGCCTTGCGCCTGGACCAGGTCGAAGTGGTGCCGGATGTGTGGGCCAGCCTGATGGCCCGTGAGGTGCGTATTGCCCACCTGGAAGTCAGCGGCCTGCAACTGAGCGTCAAGGAAGACAAGGACGGCCACTGGGCGCTGCAAGGCCTGCCGGTGCAGGATGAGCAACCGCTGGACCCGCAGCAATTGTTGCAGCGCATGCAGATGGTCAAGCGCGTGTCGTTGCTCGACAGCCAGGTCACCCTGCAACCCTTCGACCAGCCGCCGTTGACCCTGACCTACGTCGGCCTGAGCCTGCACACCGGCATTACCCGTCAGCGCCTCGACGCACGCCTGACCCTGCCCGACGGCCAGCCGCTGGCGTTGAGCTTGCGCACGCGGATTCGCGCGAGCCAATGGCAGGACGGTGAAGTCCAGGCTTACTTGAGCCTGCCACAGAGCGACTGGGCCAAGTGGATTCCGGCCCGGCTGACGCAGCAGTGGAAACTCACCCAATTCAAGGCCGGCGGCGAATTCTGGCTGACCTGGGCCAAGGGCGCCGTGCAAAGCGCAGTGGTGCGCCTCAACTCGCCACAGGTGAAGGGCAGCTACGCCGAGCGTAAGCCGGTGCACATTGAAAACCTTGCGCTCAACGCCTACCTGCAACGCAGTGATACGGGCCTCAAGGTGGTGTTCGATTCGCTGGCGATGAACCTCGGGGAGACCCGCTGGGAATCACGCCTGCAATTGCAGCAGAGCCTGGCTACCGACAAGGAGCAGGAAACCTGGAAACTCCAGGCTGACCGCCTGGACCTGACTCCCATCACACCGCTGTTGAATGCCCTGGCACCGTTGCCGGAGGGTTTTGCCAAAACCATCGAACACTTGAAAGCCACGGGTCTGCTGCGCAATGTACTGGTGGACTTCCGCCCCCAGGACACCACGGATCAAAAAGTCAGTTTTGCCGCCAACCTGGAGCGGGTCGGTTTTGACGCCTACTTCGGTGCGCCGGCTGCCCGTAACATTTCCGGCAGCATCAGCGGTGACCTTGGCCATGGCGAATTGCGCATGGACAGCAAGGACTTCTCCCTGCACCTAGATCCGATCTTCGCCAAGCCCTGGCAGTACATCCAGGCCAACGCACGCCTGACGTGGAAGCTGGATAAAGAAGGCTTCACCCTGATCGCGCCGTATATCAAGGTGCTGGGCGAAGAAGGCAAGGTCGCTGCCGACTTCCTGATCCGCCTGCATTTCGACCACAGCCAGGAAGACTACATGGACCTGCGGGTCGGCATGGTCGATGGTGATGGGCGCTTCACCCCCAAATACCTGCCTGCGGTGTTGAGCCCGGCGCTGGATGAATGGCTGCGTACGGCGATTCTCAAGGGCGCGGTTGACGAGGGTTTCTTCCAATACCAAGGCTCGCTGAACCACGACGCGCTGCCGGCCTCGCGCAATATCAGCCTGTTCTTCAAGGTGCATGACGCCGAGCTGGCGTTCCAGCCCGGCTGGCCCCATGTGAGCAAGGTCAAGGGTGAGGTGTTTGTCGAGGAAAGCGGCGTGCGCATCCTCGCCAGCAAGGGGCAGTTGCTCGACACCAAGGTCAAGGATATCTACGTCAATATTCCCCATGCGCCCGCTGGCAAGGACAGCCATCTATTGCTCACCGGTGGTTTCGCCGGAGGCTTGGGTGATGGCCTGAAGATCCTCCAGGAAGCGCCGATTGGTACGGCTGCAACCTTTGCCGGCTGGAAGGGCGAGGGCGACCTGCAAGGCAGCCTGGACCTGGATGTGCCGCTGGCCAAGGGTACCGAGCCGAAAATCGTGGTGGACTTCAAGACCGACAAGGCACGCCTGCAACTGGCCGAGCCCACACTGGACCTGACCCAGCTCAAGGGCGATTTCCGTTTCGACAGTGCCAAGGGCCTCAGCGGCCAGAACATCACGGCCCAGGCATTTGATCGGCCCATCACCGCGCAGATCTTTGCCGACGGCAAGGCGGGCAATATCAGCACACGCGTGACTGCCAAGGGCCAAGTCACGGTCAAGCGGCTGATGGACTGGTTGAAAGTCAGCCAGCCGTTGCCAGTGTCCGGCGACATTCCCTACCAGTTGCAACTGAACCTGGATGGGGCCGACAGCCAACTGATGGTCAGCTCCAACCTCAAGGGCGTGGCGGTGGATTTGCCGGCGCCTTTCGGCATGCCGGCCAGCCAGGGGCGTGACAGCGTGTTCCGCATGACCCTGCAGGGTAACGAGCGGCGCTACTGGTTCGATTATGGCGAGTTGGCGAATTTCACCTTTGCCGCGCCGCCAGACAAGTTCAACGAAGGCCGTGGCGAGTTGTTCCTCGGTGATGGCGATGCGCTGCTGCCTACGGTCAAAGGCTTGCGTATTCGCGGGGTCTTGTCGGAACTCGACATCGATCCGTGGAAAAAACTCGTAGACCGTTATGCCGGCAATGACCCCGGCGGTAGCGCCAAGCAGTTGCTCAGTGGCGCCGATTTCAAGGTCGGCAAGCTGACCGGTTTCGGCACCCAGTTCGACCAGGTCAAACTGCAGCTGGACCGCAAGCCCGCCGCCTGGGCCTTGCAGCTCGACAGCCAGCAGGCCAAGGGCAGCGTCAACCTGCCGGACGCCAAGGCCGCGCCGATTGCGATCAACCTGCAGTACGTGAAGTTGCCGGCGGTGGACCCGAGCGTCCAGGCCGACGAAAACGCGCCGGACCCCTTGGCCAACATCGATCCCAAGGACATTCCCGCGCTGGATATCGCCATTGATCAACTGTTCCAGGGCCCGGACCTGATCGGCGCCTGGTCGCTGAAGATCCGCCCGACGACCAAGGGCCTGACCTTCAATAACCTGGACCTGGGCCTCAAGGGCATGCAGCTCAAGGGCGACGGCGGCTGGGAAGGCGCACCCGGGACCAGCAGCAGTTGGTACAAGGGGCGCCTGGACGGCAAGAATATCGGCGATGTGCTCAAAGGCTGGGGTTATGCGCCGACCGTGACGAGCAAGGACTTCCATCTGGACGTGGACGGCCGCTGGCCGGGTTCGCCGGCTTATGTGGGGCCTAAACGTTTCTCCGGCAGCCTGGATGCGACATTCCGCAGCGGCCAGTTTGTTGAAGTGGAAGGCGGTGCGCAGGCGCTGCGTGTGTTTGGCCTGCTCAACTTCAACTCCATCGGGCGCCGGCTGCGCCTGGACTTTTCCGACTTGCTCGGCAAGGGCTTGAGCTACGACCGGGTCAAAGGCTTGTTGGCCGCGAGTAACGGCGTATTTGTCACCCGTGAGCCGATCACCATGACCGGGCCATCGACCAACCTGGAACTTAACGGCACCCTGGACCTGGTGGCTGACCGTGTCGACGCCAAGCTGCTGGTGACGTTGCCGGTCACCAACAACTTGCCGATTGCCGCGCTGATCGTGGGCGCGCCGGCCATTGGCGGTGCGTTGTTCCTGATCGACAAGCTGATCGGTGACCGTGTGTCGCGGTTTGCCAGCGTGCAATACAAAGTGGAAGGGCCCTGGAAGGACCCGAAAATCACCTTCGACAAGCCATTTGAAAAGCCAAACTGAGAGGCTGTGGAGTAGCATGGCCGCACGCCCATTACGGAGAGTCGGCCCATGTCCTTTGCGGTAATTCAAATGGTCAGCCAGAGCGATGTGCTGGCCAATCTGGCCCAGGCCCGGCGCCTGCTGGAACAGGCGGCGGCAGGCGGTGCAAAGCTGGCCGTGCTGCCGGAAAATTTCGCCGCCATGGGCCGCCGTGACGTGGCCGATATCGGCCGCGCGGAGGCGTTGGGCGAAGGGCCGATCCTGCCGTGGTTGAAACAGACCGCCCGCGACCTCACCTTATGGATAGTGGCCGGCACCTTGCCGTTGCCGCCCAAGGATCAGCCGAACGCCAAGTCCAACGCCTGCTCGCTGCTGGTCGATGACCGGGGCGAAATCGTTGCTCGTTACGACAAGCTGCACCTGTTCGATGTGGATGTTGCCGATGCGCGCGGTCGTTATCGCGAATCCGACGACTATGCTTTCGGGAGCAACGTGGTGGTGGCAGATACGCCGGTGGGGCGCTTGGGCCTGACCGTGTGTTACGACCTGCGCTTTCCCGAGCTGTACAGTGAATTGCGGGCGGCGGGGGCTGAATTGATTACTGCGCCGTCGGCCTTTACGGCGGTGACCGGCGCCGCGCATTGGGACGTGCTGATTCGCGCACGCGCCATCGAAACCCAGTGTTACCTGCTGGCGGCGGCCCAGGGTGGCGTGCACCCAGGGCCGCGGGAAACCCATGGTCACGCGGCGATTGTCGACCCGTGGGGGCGCGTGCTGGCACAACAGGACCAAGGCGAAGCGGTGTTGTTGGCCGAACGCGACAGCAGTGAACAAGCGTCGATACGGGCGCGCATGCCGGTGGTCAACCATCGGCGCTTTTTCTCGCAGGGCGCACAGCGGCCTGCTTCGGAACGATGAATTTAAGGCCAAACCTATGAGCGAGTTGTTGTCCTCAGTCAGTGAACACCTCCTGGCACCCGGTGGCGTGACCATCGAAAGCTTGCAAACCGTGCTAGGCGATCTGGCCGGGCCGGGTATCGACGCGGCCGACCTGTATTTCCAAGGGCAGATTTCCGAGTCCTGGGCCCTCGAAGACGGCATCGTCAAGGAAGGCAGCTTCAACCTGGATCAGGGTGTAGGCGTGCGCGCGCAATCCGGTGAAAAAACCGGTTTTGCCTACAGCAATGCCATCACGCTGGAAGCCCTGGGCCTGGCGGCGCGTGCGGCACGTTCTATCTCCCGTGCAGGCCAGAACGGCACGGTGCAAGCGTTTACCACCCAGGACGTGGCGCAGTTGTATGGGCCGGATAACCCGCTGGAAGTGATCAGCCGTGCGGAAAAAGTCGAGCTGCTCAAGCGTGTCGACGCGGCTACCCGCGCCCTTGATCCGCGTATCCAGCAAGTCACCGTGAGCATGGCCGGTGTGTGGGAGCGCATCCTGGTGGCCTCCACCGACGGCAGCCTGGCGGCGGATGTACGGCCGCTGGTGCGCTTCAATGTCAGTGTGATCGTCGAGCAGAATGGCCGCCGTGAGCGCGGCGGGCATGGCGGCGGCGGGCGTACCGACTACCGTTATTTCCTCAGTGATGACCGCGCCATGGGTTATGCCCGTGAAGCGCTGCGCCAGGCCTTGGTCAACCTGGAGGCCATTCCAGCACCGGCCGGTACGTTGCCGGTGGTATTGGGCTCGGGTTGGTCCGGTGTACTGCTGCACGAAGCCGTGGGCCATGGTCTGGAAGGCGACTTCAACCGCAAGGGCAGTTCCGCCTACAGCGGGCGCATGGGCGAGATGGTTGCGTCCAAGCTGTGCACCATTGTCGATGACGGCACGTTGGCTGGCCGTCGTGGCTCGCTGAGCGTTGACGATGAAGGTACGCCGACCGAGTGCACCACGCTGATCGAAAACGGCGTGCTCAAGGGCTATATGCAAGACAAGCTCAACGCCCGCCTGATGGGCGTGGCACGTACCGGTAATGGTCGTCGCGAGTCCTACGCGCACCTGCCGATGCCACGCATGACCAACACCTACATGCTCGCCGGCGAAAGCGACCCGGCGGAGATCATCGCCTCGGTAAAACGCGGTATCTACTGCGCCAACCTCGGCGGCGGCCAGGTGGACATCACCAGCGGCAAGTTCGTGTTCTCCACCAGCGAGGCGTACCTGATCGAAGACGGCAAGATTACCGCGCCGGTCAAAGGGGCAACGTTGATTGGTAACGGGCCGGAAGCCATGAGCAAGGTGTCGATGGTCGGTAACGACCTGTCGCTGGACAGCGGCGTGGGCACATGCGGCAAGGATGGGCAGTCGGTGCCGGTAGGTGTCGGCCAGCCAACGCTGAAAATTGATGCGATCACCGTGGGTGGCACGGGCTCGTAGGAAAGGTGGAGCTTCGGGTGGCGAAGATCGCCACCCGGGGAAGAGGATCAGCGCAGACCGCGTTGAGTCTCGTCCAGCTCACGGATGTACTTGAAGATTTTACGGCTGGTGGCCGGCGCCTTGTTATGCGCCTGCTCATGCTGGGCCTGGCGGATCAGGGAGCGCAATTGCTGGCGGTCCGCGTCCGGGTAGTCCAGCACGAATTTCTCCAGCACGGCGTCATCGCCCGCGATCAGGCGGTCACGCCAACGTTCCAGGTTATGGAAGCGTTCGTTGTACTGGCGAGTGGAGGCATCGGTTTGATCGAGCAGGGCCAGAATGGCGTCAGTGTCCTGATCGCGCATCAGCTTGCCGATAAACATAATGTGCCGTTTACGCGCGATATTCGCGGTGTGCTTGGGTGCATCCGCAAGCGCCCGGCGCATTTCGTCGGTCAGGGGCAGTTTTGCAATCAAGTCTTTCTTGAGCGTTGTAAGGCGCTCGCCAAGGTCAACCAGAGCATGCAGCTCACGTTTGACCTGGGTTTTGCTTTTCTCCCCATCGAGGGAGTCGTCGTAAGAATCAACCATGGTGGCAGTCCGCAAAGAAACGCCGCCATGATAACCAGTCGGGGGCCGCTTGTCCGGCCCGGTCGCTCGATGGCCTTAACCGAAAGCAGAATTTGAGTGGAGAAAACCATGAGTGCAGCCCAAAGCGTCGGTCCGCAAGCGTTACCGGCACTGCAGGAACAAGTCGAGCAGATCCTTGCCGAGGCCAAGCGCCAGGGGGCCAGTGCCTGTGAAGTGGCGGTGTCGCTGGAGCAGGGGCTGTCGACGTCGGTACGCCAGCGCGAAGTGGAAACCGTTGAGTTCAACCGTGACCAGGGTTTTGGCATCACCCTGTATGTGGGGCATCGCAAGGGCTCGGCCAGCACTTCGGCCAGCGGCCCGGAAGCGATTCGCGAGACCGTCGCCGCCGCGTTGGCGATTGCCCAGCACACCTCCGAGGATGAAAGCTCGGGCTTGGCCGACAAGGCGCTGATGGCCAAGGATTTGAAAGACTTCGACCTGTTCCATGAATGGGACATCACCCCAGAGCAGGCCATCGAGAAGGCCTTGATCTGTGAAGCAGCTGCGTTTGACGCTGATGCCCGCATCAAGAACGCGGATGGCACCACGTTGAGCACGCATCAAGGTTGCCGTGTGTATGGCAACAGCCATGGTTTTATCGGCGGTTATGCGTCCACCCGCCATAGCTTGAGCTGCGTGATGATCGCTGAAGCCAACGGCCAGATGCAGCGCGACTACTGGTACGACGTAAGCCGCCAGGGCGAGTTGCTGGCGGACCCGGTCAGCATTGGCCAGCGTGCCGCGCAACGTGCCGCCAGCCGCTTGGGCGCCCGCCCGGTGCCAACATGCGAAGTGCCGGTGCTGTTTTCGGCGGAGTTGGCCGGTGGTTTGTTCGGTAGTTTCCTCAGCGCGATTTCCGGCGGCAACCTGTACCGCAAGTCGTCGTTCCTTGAGGGCGCAATCGGGCAAAAGCTGTTCCCGGAGTGGCTGACCCTCGATGAGCGTCCACACTTGATGCGCGCCATGGGTAGCTCGGCGTTTGACGGCGATGGCCTGGCGACCTATGCCAAACCGTTCGTCGAAAACGGCGAGTTGGTGTCCTATGTGCTGGGGACGTACTCCGGCCGCAAGCTCGGCCTGCCAAGCACGGCCAACTCCGGTGGTGTGCACAACCTGTTCGTCACCCATGGTGATGAAGACCAGGCAGCGTTGTTGCGTCGCATGGGGCGTGGCCTGCTGGTGACGGAGTTGATGGGCCATGGCCTGAACATGGTGACCGGTGATTACTCCCGGGGTGCGGCGGGTTTCTGGGTGGAAAACGGAGAGATCCAGTTCGCCGTCCAGGAAGTCACCATCGCCGGCAACATGCGCGACATGTTCAAGCAAATTGTCGCGGTCGGTAACGATCTGGAACTGCGCAGCAACATTCGCACAGGCTCGGTGCTGATCGAGCGGATGACGGTCGCCGGCAGCTGATCCTTCCGACGCTTCACCTAAAAAAGGCGCGCCATCTCAACGATGGCGCGCCTTTTTTTGTGGCCGCGTTGCAGGCAGATTAATCGGTCACTCTTGTTTTGATTCTCAATATCATTTAATAATAAATATCATTACCGGATGAGTGTGGATCATGAGTTCAGTCCTGCATGAGGATCCTTACCTGGAGAGCTGGCGCTGGATGAGTCGCCAGATTCGCTGCGGCCTCAACCCCAACGAGCCGCGCCTGATCGAGCATTACCTCAATGAGGGTCGCTACCTGGCGTGCTGCACCGCGACCCATCCGTGGACGATCGCTGAAACCTCATTCCGTCTGCTGCTCGATACCGCCAGCGATATCGCATTGCCCTGGCATTGGCGCTCCATGTGCCTGGACCAGGCCTGGCGCCCCCTGCGTGACCTGGAAAAACTCTCTCACTGTGCCTGCCGCCTCAAGCGTTGGCAGAGCTTTGCGTGGCGATTGGCGACCTGCGAATTGCTGCCCTCGATTTCTGTTTCTGACCTGGTGCAAGGATCTAACGATGAGTAACACCCGTATCGAACGCGACAGCATGGGCGAACTGCAAGTGCCGGCCGAGGCCTTGTATGGCGCACAAACCCAGCGCGCGGTGAACAACTTCCCGATCAGTCATCAGCGCATGCCGGCGCAATTCATTCGCGCCCTGATCCTGGCCAAGGCCGCCGCCGCCAAGGTCAACGTCGACCTCAAGCAAATCACCGAAGGGCAGGGCAAGGCCATCGTCGATGCCGCCCAGGGCTTGCTCGAAGGCGACTTCATGCAGCACTTCCCGGTGGATATCTTCCAGACCGGCTCCGGCACCAGCTCCAACATGAACGCCAACGAAGTGATCGCGACCCTGGCCAGCCGTTTGCTGGGCGAGGCGGTCAACCCCAATGACCACGTGAACTGCGGCCAAAGCAGCAACGACATCATCCCGACCACCATCCACGTCAGCGCTGCGCTGGTCCTGCATGAGCAAACCCTGCCGGCGTTGCTGCACCTGGTGCAGGTGATCGAGCGCAAGGCGGAGGAAGTCCACCCGTTCATCAAGACCGGCCGCACGCACCTGATGGACGCCATGCCGGTGCGCATGAGCCAGGTGCTCAACGGTTGGGCACAGCAACTCAAGGCCAACATCGGTCACTTGCAGGATTTGCTCCCGAGCCTGCAGGCCTTGGCCCAAGGTGGTACGGCAGTCGGCACCGGGATCAACGCCCACCCGGAATTTGCGGCACGTTTCAGCCAGCAGTTGAGCAGCCTGACGGACGTGACATTCACGCCGGGCAAGAACCTGTTTGCGCTGATTGGTTCCCAGGACACCGCCGTCGCCGTCTCCGGCCAGTTGAAAGCCACTGCCGTGTCGCTGATGAAAATCGCCAACGACTTGCGCTGGATGAACTCCGGCCCGCTCGCCGGCCTCGGTGAAATCGAGCTGGAAGGCTTGCAACCGGGCTCTTCGATCATGCCGGGCAAGGTCAATCCGGTGATCCCGGAAGCCACCGCCATGGTCGCCGCGCAAGTGATCGGTAATGACACGGTCATCACTGTCGCGGGCCAATCCGGCAACTTCGAGCTGAACGTGATGCTGCCGATCATCGCCCAGAACCTGCTCAGCAGCCTCGAATTGCTGGCCAATTCCAGCCGCTTGCTGGCGGACAAGGCCATCGCCACCTTCAAGGTCAACGAAGCCAAGCTCAAGGAAGCGCTGTCGCGCAACCCGATCCTGGTTACGGCACTCAACCCGATCATTGGCTACCAGAAGGCCGCTGAAATTGCCAAGAAAGCCTATCAACAAGGCCGCCCGGTGATTGATGTGGCCCTTGAACACACCGACTTGCCCCGCAGCCAACTGGAAGTCCTGCTGGACCCGGAAAAGCTCACGGCCGGCGGCGTGTAATCACCGACCCTGCTTTGGAGGCTCACCATGGAGCACTGGAAACGCACGATCGAACGGGCCAATCGCTGCTTTATGGCGGGCGAACTGGTTGATGCTCGCGAGGCCTATTTGCAAGCCCTGGCCCTGGCCCAAGTGCTGTTCGAACGCTGGGCGGATGCCGACGAAGCAGTGGCGGCTTGCGTCATTTCCCATCACAACCTGGCGGACCTGCATCTGCGCCTGAACCAGCCGGAGGAAAGCGCGGAATACCTCTGCGCTATCCATCAGCGCCTGCTGCAAGCCATGCAGGACCCGCGCCTGACCCCGCAATTGCGTGAGGCGGCGCTGCGCCAGAGCAGCAAGACCTATGTCGAACTGTTGAACTTCATCAGCGATCACGGCGAGTACCCGCGTACCCATCGCCTGCTGGGTGGTACCGCGGCGCAACAGGATGCGTCGACTCGCAACAGTCCTTATTACGGAGCACATTGAAATGTCCTACACCTTGCCTGCCTTGCCTTACGCCTACGACGCCCTGGAACCGCACATCGATGCGCAAACCATGGAGATTCACTACACCAAGCACCACCAGACCTATATCAACAACCTCAACGCCGCTGTCGAGGGCACCGAATTCGCGGGCTGGCCGGTCGAGAAACTGGTGTCCAGCGTGCAGCAGCTGCCGGAAAAACTGCGGGCCGCCGTGATCAACCAAGGTGGCGGCCATGCCAACCATTCGCTGTTCTGGGCGGTGATGTCGCCCAAAGGTGGCGGCAAGCCTGAAGGCGCGCTGGCCAAGGCTATCGATGAGCAAGTCGGTGGTTTCGACAGCTTCAAGGAAGCCTTCACCAAGGCTGCGTTGACCCGTTTCGGCAGCGGTTGGGCCTGGCTCAGCGTGACCCCGCAAAAGACCCTGGTAGTGGAAAGCAGCGGTAACCAGGACAGCCCGCTGATGAATGGCAATACGCCGATCCTCGGCCTGGACGTCTGGGAGCACGCCTACTACCTGCGGTATCAGAACCGTCGCCCGGAATACATCAACGCCTTCTACAGCGTTATCAACTGGCCGGAAGTCGCCGCACGCTATCAGGCCGCCTTGGCCTGACATTGACCACCACAACAAGATCTAAGGCCGACTATGGGCATTGAAACACTGGCGATCAGCAGCGGGCGGATGTTTCGTTATGCGTTTGGCTCGCTGCTGCTATTGGCAGGTACTGCATTGCTGGTGGCCCATGGGCTGGACTGGCTGAACCTGGAGCCGCGCATTCTGCGCGCCCTGCAAGGTGGATCGATTTGCGCACTGGGCACGGCGCTTGGCGCGGTGCCCGTATTGGTCATACGACGGATGCCGGTAGCGCTGAGCGACACATTGTTGGGTTTTGGTGCCGGGGTGATGCTGGCGGCGACAGCCTTTTCGCTGATCGTGCCGGGGATCGCCGCTGCTGAAAGCCTGGGGCTCACGCCCTGGGGCGCCAGTGGGTTAATCAGCTTCGGTATCATGCTGGGCGCGTTCGGGCTGTATCTGGTTGATCGCAAGGTCTCCGGCGCGAGCCCGGAAATGTTGGTGGGGACAACGGATCACCCGGTGATACCGCCGCGTATCTGGCTGTTCGTGTTTGCCATCATTGCCCATAACATCCCGGAGGGCATGGCGGTGGGGGTTTCGGCAGGCGGCGGTATGCCTGATGCCGATAGCCTGGCCATGGGCATCGCCTTGCAGGATGTACCCGAAGGTCTGGTGATTGCCTTGGTATTGGCCGGGGCAGGGATGTCGCGGGTCAAGGCGTTCCTGATCGGTGCGGCTTCAGGTTTGGTCGAGCCGGTATTCGCCGTGCTGTGTGCCTGGTTGGTGAGCCTGGCAGAGGTGCTGCTGCCACTCGGGCTGGCGTTGGCGGCCGGGGCGATGTTGCTGGTGGTGACTCATGAAGTGATCCCCGAATCGCGGCGCAACGGTCACGAAAAGCTTGCCAGCCTGGGGTTGTGCATCGGTTTTTGCTTGATGATGGTGATGGATACCGCATTGGGCTGAAGTCGTTGCGACTTCACGCCCGCCTCAAAGGGTGAGTTTACTCACCCTCATCAAAGAAGTTGTTGATCAGCGCCACCAGGGCGTCCATCGCTTCCTGCTCTTGCTCACCCTCTGTCTTCAGGTGAATCCTGGTGCCCTTGCCGGCGGCCAGCATCATCATGGCCATGATGCTTTTGCCATCGACCATGGATTCCGGGGTGCGCCCCGCACGGATCTGGCAAGGGAACTGCCCGGCGACGCCGACGAACTTCGCAGAAGCCCGGGCATGCAAGCCCAGCTTGTTGATGATTTCAATTTCCAGAGCGGGCATCGCGGGGGTGATCCTTTCAGCTAAGGTCGCGGTGGCGAACCTGGACGTTCTTGAGAGTTTGTTGAAGCACCTGGCCCAGGCGTTCGGTCAAGTAGACCGAGCGGTGGTGGCCGCCGGTGCAGCCAATGGCAATGGTGACATACGCCCGATTGCTTGCAGCAAAGCGCGGCAGCCATTTGAGCAGGTAGCTGGAGATATCCTGGAACATCTCTTCAACATCCGGCTGCGCTGCCAGGTAATCGGCCACGGGCTGATCCAGCCCGGACTGCTCACGCAGCTCGGGTTTCCAATAGGGGTTCGGTAGGCAGCGCACATCGAACACCAGGTCGGCATCCACCGGCATGCCACGCTTGAAGCCAAACGACTCGACGAGGAACGCGGTGCCAGGCTCTGGCTGGTTCAGCAGGCGCAGCTTGATGGCGTCGCGCAGCTGGTACAGGTTGAGGCTGGTGGTGTTTATTTTCAGATCGGCGAGGTCGATGATCGGCCCCAGCAACTTGGTTTCGTCTTCGATGGCTTCTGCCAGGGAGCGATGTGGGCTGCTGAGGGGGTGGCGCCGGCGGGTTTCGGAAAAGCGCTTGAGTAGCGTTTCTTCGTCGGCGTCCAGGTACAGCACATCACAATGAATGTGCTTGGCGCGAACTTCCTCAAGCAGTTGCGGGAACCGCTCAAGGTGGCTGGGCAGGTTGCGGGCATCGATCGAAACGGCCACCAGAGGTTGCGCCAGTTCGGTGTGGATCAGCGCGCGCTCCGCCAGCTCCGGCAGCAAGCCGGCGGGCAGGTTGTCGATGCAATAGAAACCGTTATCCTCAAGAACGTTGAGGGCGGTGCTTTTACCCGAGCCGGAGCGGCCGCTGACGATGATCAAACGCATGATTACTGCCCGTTCTGTTCATCCAGGACAACCTGGTACAGCGCCTCGTTGCTGCTGGCGCTGCGCAGTTTGTCGCGTACTTCCTTGCGGTCGAGCATGCTGGCGATCTGCCGGAGCAGTTCCAGGTGTGCATCGGTGGCGGCTTGCGGGACCAGCAGGACGAACAGCAGGTCAACCGGGGCGCCATCGATGGCGTCGAAATCGATGGGAGCGTCCAGGTGCAGCAGGGCGCTGACAGGTGCCTCACAGCTTTTGAGGCGGCAATGGGGAATGGCGATGCCGTTGCCAAAACCGGTGGAACCGAGTTTTTCACGGGCAATCAGAGCCTCGTACACATCTTGCATCTCCAGGTCAGGCACTTCGCGGCTGATCAGGTTGGCAATTTGTTCGAGGGCTTTCTTTTTACTGCCACCCGGCGCGTTCACGAGGGAACGGCCGGGGGTCAGGATGGTTTCAAGTCGAATCATGGGTGGGGAGTGTTAGCGGCCAGTGCCCTGGAGAAGGCTCTGCTGCTTTTCCTTATGCTTTTTGATTTGGCGATCCAGCTTGTCGGTCAGGTCGTCAATGGCGGCATACATATCTGAATGCTCGGCATTGGCGACTACTTCCCCGCCGGGTATACGCAAGGTGGCTTCGATTTTCTGCTTCAGCTTTTCGACAGTCATGATGACTTGCACGTTGGTGATCTTGTCGAAATGCCCCTCAATTCTTTTGAGTTTTTCGCCGATATAGGCGCGCAGCGGTTCGGTCACTTCCAGTTGGTGTCCACTGATGTTGACTTGCATACAGCTTCTCCTTCGTTGCCAGTGCATAAAGCGGCAGGCAAAAGCGCCTGCCACTGGAACGCTGTGGCCCGCCCGTCACATCAAACGCTTACGCTCGCTGGAAGGCGCGATCCCGAGGGACTCGCGGTACTTGGCGACGGTTCGACGGGCGACCTGAATGCCTTGTGCCTCCAGTAAACCAGCGATCTTACTGTCACTCAATGGCTTTTTCTGATTTTCCGCGGCAACCAGTTTTTTGATGATCGCGCGGATCGCCGTGGACGAGCATTCGCCGCCTTCGGAGGTGCTGACGTGGCTGGAGAAAAAGTATTTCAGCTCATAAATACCCCGTGGGGTATGCATGAATTTTTGCGTGGTCACCCGTGAAATCGTCGATTCGTGCATGCCAACCGCTTCGGCGATGTCATGCAGCACCAACGGTTTCATCGCTTCGTCGCCGTACTCCAGGAAGCCGCGCTGGTGCTCGACGATCTGGGTCGCGACTTTCATCAGGGTTTCGTTGCGGCTTTGCAGGCTCTTGATGAACCAGCGGGCCTCCTGCAACTGGTTGCGCATGAAGGTGTTGTCGGCGCTGGTGTCGGCGCGGCGCACAAAGCCCGCGTATTGCGGGTTGACCCGCAGGCGCGGCACCGATTCCTGGTTCAGCTCCACCAGCCAGCGCTCGTTGTCCTTGCGCACGATCACGTCAGGGACCACGTATTCGGCTTCGCTGGACTCGATCTGCGAGCCTGGGCGCGGGTTGAGGCTCTGCACCAGCTCGATGACCTGGCGCAGGTCGTCTTCCTTGAGCTTCATGCGGCGCATCAACTGGCTGTAGTCGCGGCTGCCCAGCAGGTCGATGTAATCCGTGACCAGGCGTTGGGCTTCAGCGAGCCAAGGGGTCTTGGCGGGCAGTTGGCGCAGTTGCAGCAATAGGCATTCGCTGAGGGTGCGGGCGCCAATGCCGGCGGGCTCGAACTGCTGGATGCGGTGCAGGACGGCTTCGATCTCGTCCAGTTCGATGTCCAGTTCCGGGTCGAACGCTTCGAGGATCTCCTCCAGCGTCTCGTCCAGGTAGCCCTGGTTGTTGATGCAGTCGATGAGGGTCACGGCGATCAGGCGATCGGTGTCCGACATCGGCGCGAGGTTCAGTTGCCACAGCAGATGGCTCTGCAGGCTTTCACCGGCGGAGGTGCGGGTGGTGAAGTCCCACTCGTCGTCATCGTTGCTGGGCAGGCTGCTGGCGCTGGTCTGGTAGACGTCTTCCCAGGCGGTGTCCACGGGAAGCTCGTTGGGAATGCGTTCGTTCCATTCGCCTTCTTCCAGGTTATCCACCGTTGGGGCGGTTTCCTGATAGGAGGGTTCTTGCACGTCGGAGTTGGGTTTTTGCTCGATGTTGTCGGCCAGCGGGTCTGCATTATCGAAGTCGTCGCCTTCTTCCTGGCGTTCGAGCATCGGATTGGACTCCAGGGCCTCCTGGATTTCCTGTTGCAGGTCCAGGGTCGACAATTGGAGCAGGCGGATGGCCTGTTGCAGCTGCGGTGTCATCGTCAGCTGCTGGCCCATTCTCAGGACTAGCGATGGTTTCATGGCAGGGGCTTAACACCTTATTCGCCGGCGCAATGCGCCATCCACGACAGGGCGCGTGAGCGCCAAACATAAGCAAATTATATGCCTGATATCGCGGGCTTTGCCTAGAGCGCGGTAACAATAAAAATCCAGAGGTTTTCATTGACTCCCGCGCATCTTGGCAGCGGCCGTGACACCACGGTGTTTACAGGCGGAACTCGTGACCCAGGTACACTTCCTTCACCAGTTCGTTGGCAAGGATAGTCTCGGCGTCGCCTTCGGCAATCAACTGGCCATCGTTGACGATATACGCGGTTTCGCAGATATCGAGGGTTTCGCGCACGTTGTGGTCGGTGATCAGTACGCCGATGCCCTTCGCCTTGAGGTGATGGATGATCTGCTTGATATCGCCGACCGAGATCGGGTCGACGCCGGCAAACGGTTCGTCCAGCAAGATGAACTTTGGCGCGGTGGCGAGGGCGCGGGCGATTTCTACACGACGACGCTCACCACCCGACAAGCTCATGCCGAGGTTGTCGCGAATGTGGTTGATGTGGAATTCCTGCAGGAGGCTTTCCAGCTCCTTGCGACGGCCGTCACGGTCGAGTTCCTTGCGGGTCTCGAGGATCGCCATGATGTTGTCGGCTACCGACAGTTTGCGGAAGATCGACGCCTCCTGCGGAAGATAGCCGATGCCGGCGCGTGCACGACCGTGCATGGGCTGGTGGCTCACGTCCAGGTCGTCGATCAGGACGCGACCCTGATCCGCCTGGACCAGGCCGACGATCATATAGAAGCAGGTCGTCTTGCCGGCGCCGTTGGGGCCGAGCAAGCCGACGATCTGGCCGCTGTCGATCGACAGGCTGACGTCACGCACGACCTGACGGCTTTTGTAGGCCTTGGCCAGATGCTGGGCTTTCAGGGTTGCCATTACTCGGCCTTCTTCTTCGGCTGGATAACCATGTCGATACGCGGACGTGGTGCAGTCACCTTGGTGCCATTGGCGCGGCCGGCGTTGGCGATTTGCTTCACGGTGTCGTAGGTGATTTTCTCGCCTTCCGTGGAGTTGCCGTCCGGGCTGAGCACCTTGGCCTGGTCGATCAGGACAATGCGGTTCTGCTGGGCGTGGTACTGGATGGTCTTGCCGTAGCCCTTCATCGGGCCGGTGTCGGTAGGCGACTGCTTCTGTTCGAAGTAAGCCAGGTTGCCCACCGAGGTCACCACGTCAATGTCGCCATTGGCGGTACGGGTCAGGGTCACCGTGTTGCCGGTGATCTTCATCGAGCCTTGGGTGATGATTACGCCGCCGGTGTAGGTGGCGACGCCTTGCTTGTCATCCAGTTGCGCATCGTCAGCCGAAATGTGGATCGGTTGCTGGCTATCGTTCGGCAGAGCCCAGGCGCTCACGCTTCCCAGTGCTGCGCCCAGACTGAGCAAAATAGGGAGAGTTTTAACGAGCCTCATACTGTCCTCTTACGTTCGATAGCAGGTGTATCCTGCTTTCTTTCAAATACGCTTTCATTCCCTTGCCAGTCGATACCCCGCCAGCGCCGTCGATTCTAACGTCTTGCTCGGTCTGCGCATATTGCTTCTGCGGGAATACGGTCATGCGACTGCTGGTAATCACGGTGTCACGGTTTTTATCATCGGTACGCGCAACGCGTACCGAGTCGATCAGTTCCACTTCGGTGCCGTCCGGGTTGACCTCGCCACGCTTGCTGGTGACGTGCCACGGAAACTCGGTGCCGCGGTAGATGTTCATGTCCGGGTTGGTCAGCAGGGTGACTTCGGACGTCTTCAAATGCTCGACCTTGTCCGAGGTGATCTCGTACTGCACCTTGCCATCCGGCAGATACTGGATGCTGTAGGCATTGGTGGCGTAATAGTCGATAGCGCCTTCATCAACCTGCGCGACAGGCTGGTCGAGAAAGCGCTCCGGGCTGATATTCCAGTAGCCCACCGCCAGGAACAGCGCGGCGATGACCCCGAATAACAGGAAGTTGCGAATCTTTTTACTCAGCATAAAACGCTCTATAGGTAGGCGGCGTGGGCCGCTTCAAGGCTGCCTTGGGCACGCAGGATCAGCTCGCAGAACTCACGGGCGGCACCTTCACCGCCGCGGGCGGTGGTGATGCCGTGGGCGTGCTCGCGAACAAACGCCGCCGCATTGGCAACGGCCATGCCCAGGCCGACCCGGCGGATCACCGGCAGGTCAGGCAAGTCGTCGCCCAAGTAGGCGACCTGCTCATAGCTTAGGTTGAGTTGGCCAAGAAGCTCGTCCAAGACCACCAGTTTATCCTCGCGGCCCTGATACAGGTGAGGAATCCCCAGGTTTTGTGCGCGGCGTTCCACAACGGGGGTTTTTCTGCCGCTGATAATCGCCGTTTGCACGCCCGCCGCCATCAGCATCTTGATGCCTTGGCCGTCGAGGGTGTTGAAGGTCTTGAATTCGCTGCCATCTTCGAGGAAATACAGGCGGCCGTCAGTCAGCACGCCGTCCACGTCGAAAATCGCCAATTTGATGTGTTTGCCGCGTTGCAGCAGGTCGCTGGTCATTTACATCACTCCCGCACGCAGCAAGTCGTGCATGTTCAGGGCGCCGATTGGGCAATCGTTGCTGTCAACGACCACCAGCGCACCGATCTTGTGGTCTTCCATGATTTTCAAGGCTTCGGCCGCCAGCATCTCGGGGCGGGCAGTCTTGCCGTGGGGCGTCATCACTGCGTCGATGGTCGCGGTGTGGATGTCGATGGTACGGTCCAGGGTGCGGCGCAGGTCGCCGTCAGTGAAGACGCCGGCCAGTTTGCCGTCGGTTTCCAGGATCACTGTCATGCCCAGGCCCTTGCGGGTCATTTCCATCAGCGCGTCTTTCAGCAGCGTGCCGCGTTGGACGTGGGGCAATTCATCGCCCGAATGCATGACGTTTTCTACTTTCAGTAGCAGGCGACGGCCGAGGGCGCCGCCCGGGTGGGAAAATGCGAAGTCTTCTGCAGTAAAGCCGCGGGCTTCCAGCAACGCCACGGCCAGGGCGTCGCCCATGACCAATGCGGCGGTGGTGGACGAGGTCGGCGCCAGGTTTAGCGGGCAGGCTTCGTGGGCTACGTGAACATTGAGGTTCACTTCGGCAGCCTTGGCCAGCGTCGAATCGGGGTTGCCGGTGAGGCTGATCATCTTGATGCCCAGGCGCTTGATCAGCGGCAACAGGGTCACGATCTCGTTGGTGGTGCCCGAATTGGACAATGCCAGGATGATGTCATCCTTGGTAATCATGCCCATGTCGCCGTGGCTCGCCTCGGCGGGGTGCACAAAAAATGCGGTGGTCCCGGTGCTGGCCAGGGTGGCGGCAATCTTGTTGCCGACATGGCCGGATTTGCCCATGCCGACCACGACAACGCGGCCCTTGCTGGCCAGAATCATCTCGCAAGCGCGTACGAAATCCGCGTCGATATGGGCCAGCAAGCCTTCTACGGCTTCAAGCTCAAGGCGGATGGTGCGTTGTGCGGATTGAATAAGGTCGCTGGATTGGCTCATGTCTGAAATCGTATAGCCTGACGAAAAGTCGGCGATTATAGCGGCAATGCGCAATTCCCTCACGCAAGTTCGTCAGGGTTTATTCGCAATGCCCGTGAGATTCATCTAAAGCAACGCTTTTTCCCTGTCCTGTGTCTGAACAAGCACGGTTCCGGCCTTGGGCGCGTTGTACCAGCAGTGATATAGTTCGCCGCCAGTTCGGTCCGCCCAGCCCATGTGGCTAACTATTGCACGAACGTTGCAAACGTTTGGCGCAAACATGGTGTCTGAGTGAAAGGCTGCATCCCAAGGAGTTTAGATGAGTGCCGATAACGCCTACGCGGTCGAGCTGAAGGGCCTTACCTTCAAGCGCGGGACGCGCAGCATCTTCAATAACGTCGATATCCGCATTCCCCGCGGCAAGGTCACGGGCATCATGGGGCCTTCCGGTTGCGGCAAGACCACTTTGCTGCGCCTGATGGGCATGCAATTGCGCCCGACTGCCGGTGAAGTATGGGTCAACGGCCAGAACCTGCCGACGTTGTCGCGCAGCGATCTGTTCGATGCGCGCAAGCACATGGGTGTGCTGTTCCAGAGCGGTGCGCTGTTCACCGATCTCGATGTTTTCGAAAACGTAGCCTTCCCGCTGCGGGTGCATACCCAGCTGTCCGATGAAATGATTCGTGACATCGTGTTGCTGAAACTACAGGCCGTAGGGCTGCGTGGTGCCATCGACCTGATGCCCGACGAGCTGTCCGGCGGCATGAAGCGCCGTGTGGCCCTGGCCCGTGCCATTGCCCTCGACCCGCAGATCCTCATGTACGACGAGCCTTTCGTGGGCCAGGACCCGATCGCCATGGGCGTGCTCGTGCGCCTGATCCGCCTGCTCAACGATGCGCTGGGCATTACCAGTATCGTGGTTTCCCACGACCTGGCAGAAACCGCGAGCATTGCCGACTACCTTTATGTGGTCGGCGATGGCCAGGTGCTGGGGCAGGGCACGCCTGAAGAACTGATGAACGCCGATAACCCGCGCATTCGCCAATTCATGACGGGCGACCCCGATGGCCCGGTGCCTTTCCATTTTCCGGCAGCGGACTACCGCTCAGATCTTCTGGGGAAGCGTTGATGCGCAAGACTTCACTTATCGAGAAGGTCCGCCTTTTCGGTCGTTCCGGCATCGACATCATCGAAGTGCTCGGCCGTTCGACGATTTTCCTCTTTCACGCCTTGCTGGGCCGCGGCGGCATTGGTGGCGGTTTTGGCCTGCTGATCAAGCAACTGCACGCAGTGGGCGTGATGTCCCTGGTGATCATCGTGGTCTCCGGGGTCTTTATCGGCATGGTGCTGGCGTTGCAGGGCTTCAATATCCTCTCCAGCTACGGTTCGGAGCAGGCGGTAGGGCAGATGGTGGCCCTGACGCTGCTGCGGGAACTGGGGCCGGTGGTCACCGCCTTGCTGTTCGCCGGGCGCGCAGGTTCTGCATTGACCGCCGAGATCGGCAACATGAAGTCCACCGAGCAACTGTCCAGCCTGGAAATGATCGGCGTGGACCCGCTCAAGTACATTGTTGCCCCGCGCCTGTGGGCCGGCTTCATTTCCCTGCCACTGCTGGCGATGATCTTCAGCGTGGTCGGTATCTGGGGCGGTTCGTGGGTGGCGGTGGACTGGCTGGGGGTCTACGACGGCTCTTATTGGGCCAACATGCAAAACAGCGTGACCTTCAGCGGTGACGTGCTCAATGGCATCATAAAGAGCATTGTCTTCGCCTTTGTAGTGACCTGGATCGCCGTATTCCAAGGCTACGACTGTGAGCCCACCTCAGAAGGGATCAGTCGCGCCACCACCAAGACCGTTGTGTACGCCTCGCTGGCGGTACTGGGCCTTGACTTCATTTTGACCGCCTTGATGTTTGGAGATTTCTGATGCAAAACCGCACTGTGGAAATCGGTGTCGGCCTTTTCTTGCTGGCTGGCATCCTGGCTTTACTGTTGCTGGCCCTGCGAGTCAGCGGCCTTTCGGCCAGCCCGACCGCCGATACTTATAAACTTTACGCGTACTTCGACAATATCGCCGGTTTGACTGTCAGAGCTAAAGTGACCATGGCTGGTGTAACCATCGGCAAGGTCACGGCAATCGATCTGGATCGCGACAGCTTCACCGGTCGAGTGACGATGCAGTTGGACAAGAAGGTAGATAATCTGCCGACTGACTCCACGGCATCTATCCTCACTGCGGGTTTGCTGGGCGAGAAGTACATCGGTGTCAGCGTGGGTGGGGAGACAGCCCTGCTCAAGGATGGCTCGACCATCCACGACACGCAGTCGTCGCTGGTGCTTGAGGACCTGATCGGTAAATTCCTGCTCAATACGGTCAATAAAGACGCCAAATGAGGAATCTGTTCATGATCTCTACCTTGCGACGTGGCCTGCTGGTACTGCTTGCAGCGTTGCCGCTGATGGCCAACGCGGCAGGTTCTGCGCACGAACTGGTGCAGGATACGACCAACAAAATGTTGGCTGACCTGACGGCCAACAAAGAACAGTACAAGCAAGACCCGACCAAGTTCTACGACGCGCTGAACACCATTGTCGGCCCGGTGGTCGATGCCGAAGGTATTTCCCGCAGCATCATGACGGTCAAGTATTCGCGCAAGGCCACGCCTGCACAGATGCAGACCTTCCAGGAAAACTTCAAGAAAGGCCTGTTCCAGTTCTATGGCAACGCTTTGCTTGAGTACAACAACCAGGGCATTACCGTCGATCCGGCCAAGGATGAATCCGGTGACCGCACCAGCGTTGGCATGACCGTCAAGGGCACCAACGGCGCGGTCTATCCTGTGCAGTACACCCTGGAGAAGATCAACGGCGAGTGGAAACTGCGCAACGTGATCATCAACGGCATCAACATCGGCAAGCTGTTCCGTGACCAGTTCGCCGACGCCATGCAGCGCAATGGCAACGACCTGGACAAGACCATCAATGGTTGGGCCGGTGAAGTCGCCAAGGCCAAGGAAGAAACCGACAAGCAAGCTGCCGGGAAGCCTGCGCAATGACCGAATCGGCCGTTCGTCTCGGCGATGCCGGCGAGTTGTTCATCAGTGGCGTGCTGGACTATCGCTCCGGGCCGGGCCTGCGCAAGCAGGGCCAGGCTCTGATCAACAGCAGCACCGCGCCCGCACTGGTGGTGGATTGCTCGCAAGTGACCAAATCCAGCAGCGTGGGTTTGTCCTTGCTGCTGTGCTTCATGCGTGACGCCGAGGCGGCCAATAAAACGGTCAGCATCCGTGCCATGCCCGAAGACATGCGTGAAATTGCCGAAGTTTCCGGTCTGACCGAGCTGTTGGCACATCCTTAATACACATTATTAGAGAAGCCCCCCGTCAGAGTCCTGCTATGCGGGGTTCGCAGGCGCGGGGCTTTTTTGTATGATGTGCGACCCGTGCGCACTGGGCGCCGATAGAGGTTGAGCATGCAGGCCCTAGAAGTTAAGAGCTTCCTTGAAGGAAAGCTGCCGGATACTGAGGTTGCAGTTGAAGGCGAAGGCTGCAATTTCCAGCTGAACGTGATTAGCGATGAACTGGCGGCATTGAGCCCGGTCAAGCGTCAGCAGCAGATCTATGCCCATTTGAACCCGTGGATCACCGATGGCAGCATCCATGCGGTCACTATGAAATTTTTCAGCCGCGCGGCCTGGGCCGAGCGCACCTGAGCCCCCAAGGCGTCGAGATTCTTATGGATAAATTGATTATTACCGGTGGTGCCCGCCTTGATGGCGAGATCCGCATCTCCGGCGCGAAAAACTCCGCCTTGCCGATCCTGGCAGCGACCCTGCTGTGTGATGGCCCGGTCACCGTGGCCAACCTGCCGCACTTGCACGACATCACCACCATGATCGAGCTGTTCGGTCGCATGGGCATTGAGCCGGTGATCGACGAGAAGCTCTCGGTCGAAATCGACCCGCGCACCATCAAGACCCTGATCGCACCGTACGAACTGGTGAAAACCATGCGTGCGTCGATCCTGGTACTGGGCCCGATGGTTGCCCGTTTCGGCGAAGCCGAAGTCGCACTGCCTGGCGGTTGCGCCATTGGCTCGCGTCCGGTTGACCTGCACATCCGTGGTCTTGAAGCCATGGGCGCAGTGATTGACGTCGAGGGCGGCTACATCAAGGCCAAGGCGCCGGAAGGCGGCCTGCGTGGCGCCAACTTCTTCTTTGATACCGTCAGCGTGACCGGTACCGAGAACATCATGATGGCCGCTGCCCTGGCCAAGGGCCGCAGCGTCCTGCAGAACGCCGCGCGCGAGCCGGAAGTGGTCGATCTGGCCAACTTCCTGAACGCCATGGGCGCCAAGGTTTCCGGCGCTGGCACCGACACCATCACCATTGATGGTGTCGAGCGTCTGCACACCGCGACCTACAAGGTCATGCCCGACCGTATCGAGACCGGCACCTACCTGGTTGCCGCTGCCGTCACCGGTGGCCGCGTCAAGGTCAAGGACACTGATCCGACCATCCTGGAAGCCGTCCTGGAAAAACTGCGTGAAGCTGGCGCAGACATCACTACCGGCGAAGACTGGATCGAGCTGAACATGCACGGCAAGCGGCCAAAAGCCGTCAACGTGCGTACCGCTCCGTACCCAGCGTTCCCTACGGACATGCAAGCGCAGTTCATCTCCCTGAACGCGATTGCCGAAGGCACCGGCGCAGTGATCGAGACCATCTTCGAAAACCGCTTCATGCACGTGTACGAACTGCACCGCATGGGCGCGAAGATCCAGGTCGAGGGCAACACTGCCATCGTCACCGGTATCGAAAAGCTCAAGGGCGCGCCAGTCATGGCCACCGACCTGCGTGCTTCGGCCAGCCTGGTGATTTCGGCACTGTGCGCCGACGGCGACACGCTGATCGACCGCATCTACCACATCGACCGTGGCTACGAGTGCATCGAAGAAAAACTGCAGATGCTCGGCGCGAAAATCCGCCGCGTACCGGGCTAGTTCCCGAGGCTGCAATGCTGGTGAGGGAGCTTGCTCTCTCACCACAGGATTTGTTTCAAATCGAGGCTGTCATGGCCTCGATCTGTGTCCGGCGCCGTTTGCGACCGGACCGCAATAGCCTGATGAAGGACTGACGTTTCCCATGTTGACCATCGCACTGTCCAAGGGCCGCATCCTTGACGACACTTTGCCGCTTCTGGCTGAAGCGGGCATCGTGCCGACCGAGAATCCGGACAAGAGCCGCAAGCTGATCATCCCCACGACCCAGGACGACGTTCGCCTGTTGATCGTGCGGGCTACCGACGTGCCGACCTATGTTGAACATGGCGCGGCCGACCTGGGTGTCGCCGGTAAAGACGTGCTGATGGAATACGGCGGCCAGGGCCTGTACGAGCCCCTGGACCTGCGTATCGCCCTGTGCAAGCTGATGACCGCCGGCCGTGTCGGTGACGTCGAGCCCAAGGGCCGCCTGCGCGTGGCCACCAAGTTCGTCAACGTCGCCAAGCGCTACTACGCCGAGCAAGGCCGCCAGGTCGATATCATCAAGCTCTACGGCTCGATGGAACTGGCGCCGCTGATTGGCCTGGCCGACAAGATCATCGACGTGGTTGACACCGGCAACACCCTGCGTGCCAACGGTCTTGAACCGCAGGAATTCATTGCCGACATCAGCTCTCGCCTGATCGTCAACAAGGCCTCGATGAAGATGCAGCACGCCCGTATCCAGGCGTTGATCGACACCCTGCGCACGGCAGTGGAGTCGCGACACCGCGGTTGACTCACCCGCGCGGCCCTAGGTCGCGCCCGTCTATCCGCCTCATAGCCAGAATTCTCAGGTGCCCAAGCGGAAACGACTGCTAGTTTAGGGCGCCTGAGTTTTTGCCAATTCTATTGAGGCCCTCGCTATGACCACGTCCACTGCAATTGCCCGACTCAACGCTGCCGACCCGGATTTCGCCCATCATCTGGATCATCTGCTGAGCTGGGAAAGCGTGTCCGACGAGTCGGTCAACGGGCGAGTACTCGACATCATCAAGGCCGTGCGCGAGCGCGGTGATGCGGCGCTGGTGGATTTCACCCGCCAGTTCGACGGCCTGGACGTGGCGTCCATGGCCGACCTGATCCTGCCCCGCGAACGCCTGGAGTTGGCGCTGACGCGCATCACTGCCCCGCAGCGCGAAGCGCTGGAAGTGGCGGCGACGCGGGTGCGCAGCTACCACGAAAAGCAGAAGCAGGATTCCTGGAGCTACACCGAGGCCGACGGCACCGTGCTGGGCCAGAAGGTCACTCCGCTGGACCGTGCCGGCCTGTACGTGCCGGGCGGCAAGGCGTCGTACCCGTCGTCGGTACTGATGAACGCGATTCCGGCCAAAGTGGCGGGCGTGACCGAAGTGGTCATGGTCGTGCCGACCCCGCGCGGTGAAATCAACGAACTGGTGCTGGCCGCTGCGTGTATCGCCGGTGTTGACCGCGTATTCACCATCGGCGGTGCCCAGGCCGTTGCCGCCCTGGCCTACGGCACCGAAAGCGTGCCGAAAGTGGACAAGGTGGTCGGCCCAGGCAACATCTACGTCGCCACCGCCAAGCGCCACGTGTTTGGCCAGGTAGGTATCGACATGATCGCCGGCCCTTCGGAAATCCTCGTGGTGTGTGATGGCCAGACCGACCCGGACTGGATCGCCATGGACCTGTTCTCCCAGGCCGAGCACGACGAAGACGCCCAGGCGATCCTGGTCAGCCCGGACGCCGAGTTCCTCGACAAGGTCGCCGCGAGCATCGACAAGCTGCTGCCGACCATGGAGCGCGCCGAGATCATCGAGAAGTCGATCAATGGCCGTGGCGCGTTAATCCTGGTGCGTGACATGGAGCAGGCCATTGAAGTGGCCAACCGCATCGCGCCGGAGCACTTGGAGCTGTCGGTAGCCGACCCACAAGCCTGGCTGCCATCGATTCGCCATGCCGGTGCGATCTTCATGGGTCGCCACACCAGCGAAGCCCTGGGCGACTACTGCGCAGGCCCCAACCACGTGCTGCCGACCTCTGGCACTGCACGCTTTTCGTCGCCGCTGGGGGTGTATGACTTCCAGAAGCGTTCGTCGATCATCTTCTGCTCGCCACAAGGCGCGTCCGAGCTGGGCAAGACTGCCTCGGTGCTGGCCCGTGGCGAATCGCTGAGCGCACACGCACGTAGCGCCGAATACCGCATCGTCAAGGGAGAGTGAGGCATGAGCAAATTCTGGAGCCCCTTCGTCAAGGACCTCGTGCCTTACGTGCCGGGTGAACAACCGAAGCTGACCAAGCTGGTCAAACTCAACACCAATGAAAACCCCTATGGCCCATCGCCCAAGGCATTGGCCGCGATGCAGGCCGAGTTGAACGACAACCTGCGCCTGTACCCCGACCCCAACAGCGACCTGCTCAAGCAGGCCGTTGCAAAGTACTATGGCGTGGATGCGGGCAAAGTGTTTCTCGGCAACGGTTCGGATGAAGTGCTCGCACACATCTTCCACGGCCTGTTTCAGCACAACTTGCCGCTGCTGTTCCCGGATATCAGCTACAGCTTCTACCCGGTTTACTGCGGTCTGTACGGCATCAAGTCCGACCCGGTACCGCTGGACGAGCAATTCCAGATCCGCGTGGCGGACTACGCCAAGCCGAACGGCGGGATCATCTTCCCCAACCCGAACGCGCCGACCGGCTGCGTGCTGGCGCTGGACGCGGTGGAGCAGATCCTCAAGGCCAGCCCGGATTCGGTGGTGGTGGTCGATGAAGCCTATATCGACTTCGGCGGCGAAACTGCCATCAGCCTGGTGGACCGCTACCCGAACCTGCTGGTGACGCAGACCCTGTCCAAATCGCGCTCACTGGCCGGTTTGCGCGTGGGCCTGGCGGTGGGCCACCCGGACCTGATCGAGGCGCTGGAACGCGTCAAGAACAGCTTCAACTCCTATCCGCTGGATCGCCTGGCGATTGTCGGCGCGGCGGCGGCGTTTGAAGACCGTGAGTACTTCGAGAAGACCTGCCAACTGGTGATCGACAGTCGCAACACCGTGGTTGCGCAGCTGGAAGGGAAGGGTTTTGAAGTGTTGCCGTCGGCGGCCAACTTTATCTTTGCCCGTCACCCCAAGCACGACGCTGCCGGCCTGGCGGCCAAGTTGCGTGAGCAGGGTGTGATCGTGCGGCACTTCAAGCAGGAGCGGATTGCCCAGTTCCTGCGGATCAGCATTGGTACGCCGGAGCAGAACCAGGCGTTGATTGATGGGCTAGGCGAGCTGTAAGCCACGCTGAATATCAAAGAATGTGGTAGGCGCTTTGTGTGGGAGCGGGCTTGCTCGCGAAGGCGGCGTATCAGTCAAACATCTCTAGACTGACACTCCGCTTTCGCGAGCAAGCCCGCTCCCACATTGGTTTTGCGGCGTTAGTTACAGCAGTGGCTCGTCAGGCTTCTTGTTCTTCCAGCCATCATTGCCCGGCAGCAGCAGGTTCAAGGCAATCGCCACCACCGCACACAGGGCAATGCCCTTCAGGCCGAAATCGTCCGGGCCAGTACCGGTGCCGACCAGCACACCGCCAATCCCGAACACCAGGGTCACCGAGACAATCACCAGGTTGCGCGCCTCACCCAGGTCGATCTTGTGGCGAATCAGCGTGTTCATCCCCACCGCAGCAATCGAACCGAACAGCAGGCACAGAATCCCGCCCATCACCGGCACCGGGATGCTTTGCAGCAGTGCGCCGAATTTGCCGATAAACGCCAGGCTGATAGCAAACACCGCGGCCCAGGTCATGATTTTCGGGTTGTAGTTCTTGGTCAGCATCACGGCGCCGGTCACTTCGGCGTAGGTGGTGTTCGGCGGGCCGCCAAACATCCCGGCAGCCGTGGTGGCAATGCCGTCACCCAGCAGGGTGCGATGCAGGCCCGGCTTCTTCAGGTAGTCGCGACCGGTCACGCTGCCCACCGCAATCACACCACCGATATGTTCGATCGCCGGGGCAAGGGCCACGGGGACGATGAACAGGATCGCCTGCCAGTTGAATTCCGGCGCGGTGAAGTGGGGCAGGGCGAACCATGGCGCGGCGGCGATCTTCGCCGTGTCGACCACGTCAAAGTAGAACGCCATCGCAAAGCCCACCAGCACGCCAGAGATGATCGGCACCAGGCGGAAAATGCCCTTGCCGAACACCGCCACGATCAACGTGGTCAGCAGCGCCGGCATCGAAATCATCATCGCCGTCTGGTAGTGAATCAGCTCGCTGCCATCACCGGCTTTGCCCATGGCCATATTGGCGGCAATCGGCGCCATGGCCAGGCCGATGGAGATGATTACCGGACCGATCACCACCGGTGGCAGCAAGCGGTCGATGAAACCGGTGCCCTTGATCTTCACGGCAGCGCCGAGGAAGGTGTAGACGAAACCGGCCGCCATCACCCCACCCATGGTCGCCGCCAGGCCGAATTGCTGCTTGGCGAGAATGATCGGGGTGATAAAGGCAAAGCTCGACGCCAGGAAAACCGGCACCTGCCGCCCTGTGACCAGCTGGAACAACAGCGTGCCCAGGCCAGCGGTAAACAGTGCAACGTTTGGATCAAGACCTGTGATCAGCGGCATCAACACCAGCGCGCCAAATGCCACGAAGAGCATTTGTGCGCCAGACAGGATCTGGCGCCAAAGCGGGTCGTTGAATTCATCCTGCATGCTCACGCGTCCTTCTGCTTGGTGCCGAAGATCTTGTCACCGGCATCGCCCAGGCCTGGGATGATGTAGCCGTGTTCGTTCAGGCACTGATCGATGGACGCGGTGTAGATCTGCACATCCGGGTGGGCTTTCTCGACGGCAGCGATACCTTCGGGAGCGGCCACCAGCACCATGGCGCGAATGTCCTTGCAACCGGCTTTTTTCAGCAGGTCGATGGTGGCAACCATGGAGCTGCCGGTGGCGAGCATCGGGTCGATGATCATGGCCAGGCGCTCGTCGATTTCCGGGACGAGTTTTTCCAGGTAGGTGTGCGCTTCCAGGGTTTCTTCATTGCGGGCGACGCCCACAGCGCTGACCTTGGCGCCCGGGATCAGGCTGAGCACGCCTTCGAGCATGCCGATACCGGCGCGCAGGATCGGCACCACAGTGATCTTCTTGCCGGCGATTTTCTCGACCTGGACGGGACCGGCCCAACCTGGAATCTCGTAGGTTTCCAGGGGCAGATCCTTGGTGGCTTCGTAAGTGAGCAACGCTCCGACTTCCTGAGCAAGCTCACGGAAATTCTTCGTGCTGATGTCGGCGCGGCGCATAAGGCCGAGTTTGTGTTGGATCAGCGGGTGGCGGATCTCGCGAGTGGGCATGGGAAAGGCTCCGGCGGCGGGCAAAAAAACCGGCCTAGATTAATCTATCCGAGGGTGTTGTCCTATAGACATCTAGTACGTTAGTCCATTAAGGCTTGATCCAAGCGCACGAGAAGCGTACCTTCGCCCGCTTTTCTTGCCACAGCACCCCCTTGGAGAGCGCCATGTCCGCTGATCTCGAGCATATCCGTCAAATCATGCGCGAGGCTGACTGCCTGTACACCGAAGCGCAAGTCGAAGAGGCTATCGCCAAGGTCGGCGCCCATATCAGCCGCGAAATGGCCGACACCAACCCGGTGGTTTTCTGTGTGATGAACGGCGGCCTGATTTTCGCCGGCAAATTGCTCACTCATCTGCAATTCCCGCTGGAAGCTTCTTACCTGCATGCCACTCGTTATCGTAATGAAACCAGCGGCGGCGACCTGTTCTGGAAAGCCAAGCCAGAAGTGTCGTTCATCGACCGCGACGTGCTGATCATCGACGACATCCTCGACGAAGGTCACACCCTCGGCGCGATCATCGACTTCTGCAAACACGCCGGCGCGCGCAAAGTGCACACCGCCGTGCTGATCGATAAAGATCACGACCGCAAGGCACGCCCTGAGCTGAAAGCGGATTTCGTCGGCCTGCCGTGCGTTGACCGTTACATCTTCGGTTACGGCATGGACTACAAAGGCTACTGGCGCAATGCCAACGGCATCTACGCCGTCAAAGGCATGTAAACGCGCTTCATCAGGTGTGGGGCCGGCATGCTAGAGTGCCTGGCCCTGCGTCTGGAGCCTGTCATGAGCCTGTTGATCCGCACGTGCGCCGCCCTGGCGCTGACCCTCAGTTTGCCCCTGGCTGCAGCCCCCCTGCACAGCCAATTCCTGCCACCAGACGACCTGACCCTGCGCGCTGAAGCGCCCGACCAGCAGCAATTGCTGCAAGTCACCGAGTACGCGGTGGTGGTGGGGAATCAGCGTCAATCCAGCCAGCAACCGATTCCGGTGACGTCGCCACTGATGATCCGCCTCAAGGGCAAGTCCCTGAACAAGGGCGCGACCATTACTCAAGTGGTGCTCAATTTCGACGCTGAAAGCAAAAGCCTGAAAAAGCCGGCGTATGACGATAAGAGCAAGACCCTGACTTTGTCGTATCCGGTGGCGCAGTACCGCGTCATCGTCGACTTGCTGCGTAACGACACCCTGTATGTGCAATTCCTCAGCTATGCCAATGGCCACATCTGGGCAGACCTGCACACCGGTGCCGTCCGTACCAAATAGTCAGAACACCGTAGATCCAAATGTGGGAGCGAGCAAGCCCGCTCCCACATTGGTCCTCCAGCGCTTTCGAAGGCGGCGTCTCGCAGGTAGACTTCCAGTCCCGTGTAAATGTCTGCAGGCTGGAGTCGGTAATGCGTAAAGATAAGAAACAGGTGATTGGCGATGAGATCGGCGACGATCAAATCAAGTTGTTCCTGGACTTCGAGCCGGTTGACGCGACTTCCCCGTCCCTGCACAAACTGATCAAGGCCTACCGTGGCTTGCGTATCGACGACTTCGAGCGTTTCCTGGGCTTTTTCAAGGAAGCCGGCCTGGACCTCGACGGCAAGGACGAGCATGGCCAGACCTTCGTTGACCTGATCAAGGATCAGCGCAACGCGGACGAGTACATCGAACTGATCGAAAAAGCCCGCGGCTGATTCCCAAGGCATAAAAAAACGCCCCGTCCTCATGCAGAGGGCGGGGCGCTCGTTCCCACGCTCTGCGTGGGAATGCATCCGGTGACGCTATGCGGCACAACCTCAAGCGTAGCTCTCGGTCTCGGCGGCAGGCTCAACCAGTTCCAGGCTGATGTTGTTCTGCGTGTTGATCTTGCGGTACAGGTCGGCATCCGTTTCCAGAACCTTTTCCCGTGCCGGGAAGATCTCGTGCAGCTTGGCTGCCCATTCACCAGCCGCTTTCTGCGGGAAGCACTTCTCGATCAGTTCCAGCATGATCGAAACCGTCACCGAAGCACCCGGGGATGCGCCCAGCAGTGCGGCCAGCGAGCCGTCCTTGGCCGCGACCAACTCGGTGCCGAATTGCAGCACGCCGCCTTTCTTGGGGTCTTTCTTGATGATCTGCACCCGTTGGCCGGCCACTTCCAGGCGCCAGTCTTCGGCTTTCGCTTCAGGGTAGAAGCGGCGCAGGGATTCGAGGCGCTGCTCCATGGACTGGCGCACTTCGCTGACCAGGTACTTGGTCAGGTCCATGTTATCGCGGGCCACGGCCAGCATCGGGCCGATGTTGCCGGCGCGGATCGACAGCGGCAGGTCGAGGAACGAGCCGTGCTTGAGGAACTTGGTGGTGAAGCCGGCGTATGGCCCGAACAGCAGGGATTTCTTGCCATCGACCACACGGGTGTCCAAGTGCGGCACGGACATCGGCGGCGAACCCACGGCGGCCTGGCTGTAGACCTTGGCCTGGTGGTGCTTGACCACGTCCGGGTTGTCGCAACGCAGCCACTGGCCGCTGACCGGGAAACCGCCAAAACCTTTGCTTTCTTCAATGCCCGAGGCTTGCAGCAGCGGCAGGGCCGCACCACCGGCGCCGAGGAAGACGAACTTGGCGTCCACTTCACGGCTGTTGCCGCTGTTGACGTCCTTGATGCTCACGGTCCAGCCGTCGCCATTGCGCTTGAGGCCAGTGACGCGCTTGCAGTACTTGACCTGGGCGTCCGGCGAGCTGGTCAGGTGACCCAGCAGCTGGTTGGTCAGGGCGCCGAAGTTGACGTCGGTGCCGTTGAGCACGCGGGTGGCGGCGATTTTTTCGTCGAGCGGGCGGCCCGGCATCATCAGCGGCATCCACTCGGCCATCTCGCTGCGGTCTTCGGTGTAGTGCATGTCCGAAAACGCGTGGTGCTGGCTGAGGGATTCAAAGCGCTTCTTGAGGAAGTCCACGCCTTTTTCGCCCTGCACGAAGCTCAGGTGCGGCACCGGGCTGATAAAGGACTTGGACGAGCCAAAGGTGCCCTTTTGGGTCAGGTACGCCCAGAACTGCTTCGACACCTCGAATTGGGTGTTGATGTGCACGGCCTTCTTGATGTCGATGGAGCCATCGGCGGCCTGCGGCGTGTAGTTCAGCTCACACAGCCCAGCATGGCCGGTACCGGCGTTGTTCCACGGGTTGGAACTTTCCGCGGCACCCGAATCCATCAGCTCAACGACTTCCAGCTTGAGGCCGGGGTCGAGCTCTTTGAGCAGCACGGCCAGGGTGGCACTCATGATGCCGGCCCCTACCAGTACTACGTCGACTGCTTCGTTATGCGCCATTTAACGCGTCTCCAAAATCTGCAGCACCAAATTGACGGCATGGCTGCCAGGAGTGACGGGGCGGTTCACGTGTTGCCCCAGGTTACCCATGGCCAGGATCGCCATGTCCGTTTCGCAATTCTTTGCAACTTCAGCACACGCTTCCTGCCGGGCTAATCTGCCTATGAACGCATTCATGGGCGCCTGTGGCAATTCGACTTATGGTCAAAGCGTGCGATTCGTGCAACCAATCCGTAGCGGACAGGCTCAAGCTCCGGTTTTTGAGGAGTGCTCGGTCCTGTGTGGTTGGGCTGTTAAAGACGCTGATGGTGCTTGTACAAACGCCAAACTATTCATTTGCTCGCCACACTCTTGTGAAGTTGTGAAAACCCGTTTTTTTCACGCTCTTTTGAAGACGTGAACCTCAAAAAAGGGCTGCCTCAGCCTGGCACCTGGCCCGGATACCTTGCCGACACGCGGCAAAACGGGCAAACAACTCAAGTGGCCGAGCGCAATGGCAGCTCTGGCAGATGCGATATAAAGAGGGGTGGTTTGCAACGAAAACAGCAAGCACGCCAGCTCTATTCGATCTGTGTGGGCGGCTCTCTGTGGGCGATTGGGGGGTTAATACCGAGGCATTAACGATGTTGCGGGGCCCGATCAGGAGACGTCCTTATAATCGGGGGGAGATTGTAGCGAAGAACGCCAAGGAAATGGGCGTGTTTTATGACTTTTATTAGGTGTTCGGTCAGGCGGCCAACGGCTGGTGCCGGGACGACTGCGCTGGACGCGGGCTTACGCGGGCTCGGGCCGGCAGCGGGCGGTGCATCCAGCTCAGGCGAATCTCGTCGATTTCCACCCAGCCATTACCCACCGGTGGTTGGTTGCACTCTTTGAAGGCCTGGCAGCGGCCTTGCGCATCGAGCAGGGCGAACTGACGCAGGGCGGGTTTGCGCATGAACAGCGACCAGAGAAAATTCATGGTGATTGCCTCTTGAGATTGAGGCAAAGCTTGTCATCCCGGGATGACGAGCGCATGTATCGGCTGTGACATCTCGGTGACATCGAACCGTAGCGACCGGTGCCGGTCACAGGATGTAACTGATGCTAGTTCCCGGCAGTGGCGCACCGCTATACTGCCCGTCTGTCGGTACCTGATTTCTGGAGAGAAGCGCATGTTGCAACGCCTGTTGTTCGGTTTGATCACTGTGACCAGTTTGGCCCTGGTTGGCTGCGCCAACAGCCCGCAACAACTCAGCCCGCAACCGAAACTCACCACGCAGCTGGCGCCAGTGGGCCACGGCCAGCCGGTGTCGGTGCGTGTGGTGGACGGCCGTCCGTCGCCAACCCTGGGCTCCCGTGGTGGCTTGTACCCGGAGACTGCGCTGATTTCGGTCACCGGCCAGGACGTACTGCCCAAGTTGCAAGCCCAGGCTGAAGCCGCCGTACGTCTGCTGGGCTTTACCCCAAGCCCGAACGCGCCGGGCGCACCGCAGTTGACCATCACTTTGGCTGAACTGAAATACCAGTCGCCCAAGGAAGGCCTGTATGTGACCGAAGCCTCGATCGGCGCGACGTTCAAGTCCGACGTCACGGCGGGCACCCGTCGCTACAGTGGCCGCTACGGCGCATCGCTGAACCAGCGCTTCGGCATGTCGCCGAACCAGGAAACCAACACCAAGCTGGTCAGCGACGTGTTGAGCGACGCCTTGACCCGCCTGTTCAAGGACCCAAGCATCGGTTCGTTGCTCAGCTCGCAATAACCACTGCATAAAAAAACCGGGCTCAGCGATGAGCCCGTTTTTTTTGCGCCTTGAGTTTCACGCGGCGGTGTCGATACAGAAGTCCAGCAGGCTCACACCGGTCAATAAATCCGCTTCCGGCAAGTCCGCATGCTGGTGCCCGCCGAGGGCGCAATACACCAGCCAGTGGCGATCCTGCACGTTGAACGCGAGGCCGCCGACCAGCGCCTCTTGCTCGTCGCTGGGGGCGATCAGATACAGCCGATCCTGGTTGTGCGCGTGCAGCATGACAAGCTCCCGAACGTTCGAAGGGCAACAGAGTGGCTTGTTAAGGTGACGTTCAGGTGACGCCGTAAATTACTGGATACATTAGCCGTTCATGTTGGGATGCAAGAGTGGTGGCTGACGAGGCTGTTACGTCCCGATATGTATCCGAACTGATACCCAGACACTGTGTTACCGAGGTTTGCGATGGCGCTGCCCGCACTATTGATCAATGCTGTGGCTTTAACGCTGGCTTTTCCGGGGGCGGCGCTGCTGGCGATCACCCGCCTGCGCGAGCAACGTGCGATGGCCGACCTGACCGCACAAAGCGAAGCGCGCGCGATTGACCAGCCGATGCTGTTTCTGGATGTGCGCACCGAACGGGCGCATCGCTTGGCGTACCGCATCGGGTTCGCCTGCCTGGGGTTGGCGCTGCTGATCTCCTGGATCAGCACCCGCCTTTAGCAACACCCTAAAACAAATGTGGGAGCTGGCTTGTGTGGGAGCGGGCTTGCTCGCGAAGGCGGAGTGTCAGGCAAAGATGCATTCACTGACCCACTGCATTCGCGAGCAAGCCCGCTCCCACACAAGCCCGCTCCCACATTTTTTTGCATCGGCGCTTATAGCGCAATACCAGCTTTCACGCGGTACTGGTTACGCACCGGCGTCGCATACTGCACCACCAGAAACGGCCGATGCTCAACCGGGCATTCGTTCAAGCGCCGTTCCCACTCCGCCTTCGCCTTGGCCAGTTCATCCGCCGGGAACACCTCGGCTGCCGTTGGTACCTGCAACTGCGGGTCAGCCTCGCTCCATTGCGCATACGCCAGGTAATGCACCGGGAACAACCGGTAACCGCCGAGAATCTGCCGGTCCATTTCCATCGCCAGCACTTTGGTGTCTTCGAAGCGCTCGGTGATCGGCGGGGCGAAGTTCACATGCACCCGGCCCTTGTAGCCGGTGATGCCCAGGGCGATGCTCACGTCATCTTCGCCCGGTGCCTTGCAGTAGGTGCCGGTGGTGGCGCGGATGTACAGCTCGCGGGCCTTGGCCGAGTCGCAGGGGTCGTATTCGTAGCTGATGGACACCGGCGTCAGGTTCAGCGACTGGATCACCTCGGCAAACGGCTCGTCCTTGCGGCTGACGTGGAACATCTTGAGGATCGCCGACTCGGTGCGGTCATCCCCATCCTTGGCACGGCCTTCGGCCTGGGCGATCCAGATCGACTCGCAGTCGTTGCGGATCGAATGGTTGATGTAGGCCGACAGCAGGTTGAACGCCGCCATCTTCTCTTTGCGCCCGGTGATCGAGCGGTGCACGATAAAACTCTTGTTCAGACGCATCAGGTCGCTGACAAACGGCTTTTGCAGCAGGTTGTCGCCGATGGCGATGCGCGGCGTCGGCAGGCCGGCGTGGTACACGGCGTAGTTGACGAAGGCCGGGTCCATCACGATGTCGCGGTGGTTGGCCAGGAACAGGTAGGCGGTGCCGGACTTGAGCTGCTCGACGCCGGTGTAGGTCACGCCGTCGGTCGCGCGGTCGATGGTGTGGTCGACGTAGTACTCGACTTTGTCCTGCAGCGTCGCCACGGTGGTGACGCCGGCGAATTCACGGCGCAGCTTGCGGGCGATCATCGGCTTGAGCAGCCAGCCCAGGGCGCCGGCGAAGCGCGGAAAGCGGAAGTGGGTCAGGATGTCCAGAAAGGCCTTGTCACTGAACAGCCGGTCCAGCACTGCCGGGACTTCGCTGTCGTTGTAAGGTCGGATGGTATCGAATTGGCCCATCATGCTCTCTTGTTAGAAACGGCTAGGGTAAGTAAAGGAAATGCCAGGGAACGGTCCGGGAAATGGGCCCGGCCGGAAATAGCCCTGTAAATAGACCGGCGATTATACGCACAAGTCACTCTGGAGGCTGCGATGCTGGAAACCGCGACGTACGATTGTCCTTATTGTGGTGAAGAGGTTGAGACAACGGTGGATTTGTCTGGCGGTGACCAGAACTATATAGAGGACTGCCAGGTGTGTTGCCGCCCGATCATTTTCGATCTACAGGTCCATGGCGACGAGTGGATGCTTGAAACCCGCAGTGAAAACGAATGACAGGACCGCCCATGCAGCGAATCTACGAACCGGAAAACCTGATGGAGGGCGAGTTGCTGCAGCAGATGCTCGCCAGCGAGGGTATCGAGGCGCACCTGGTGGGGCGCCATTTGCTCGGAGGCACCGGCGAGCTGCCGATTTTCGGCTTGCTGGGGCTGGAAGTGGACAACGACCAGGCCGCGTGTGCCCGTGAGTTGATTACTGCCTACATCGGCGCGCAACCCATGCCGGGCGATGAACCCGACAGCTTCCCCGACGTGTTGGTCTGTTAGGCTGTCGGTCGGTTTACCCAAGAGTCGTGTTGCCCCATGTGTGGACGTTATGCCCTGTTTCGCTGGAACCCCTCCTTTGCTGCCTTGCCGGGCTTTCCGGCCGACCAGCAGGCCCAGTGGAACATCTCCCCGAATGACTCGGTGCTGATCCAGCGTTCCGACGCCGGCCAACGCACCCTGGCCCGCGCGCGCTGGGGCCTGACACCGCCCTGGCTGACCGACCTCTCGCGCACGCCCGCCCATGCCCGCGCCGAAACCCTGGCCGAGCAACCGATGTTTCGCGAAGCGTTTCGCCAGCGCCGCTGCCTGCTGCCCGCCAATGGCTTCTACGAATGGCGCGGCACCCAGCGCAAGCGCCCGTACTGGTTGACGCCGGGGGAGGGCTCCACGCTGTTTTTTGCGGCGATCTGGGAGGCCTATCCGGTGCAGGAGCAAGTGTGGCTGAGCACGGCGGTGGTCACCCAGCCGGCGCAGAGCCAGCGCCGGCCGCTGATCCTGGATGCGGCGGGGCAAGAGGCCTGGCTTAATCCTGAGACACCGTTGCACACCCTTCAGGCGTTATTGGCCAGCGAGCCTGCGGCGTTGCGTGAGCGTGTCTTGGCCAATATGGTCAACGATCCGAAGCTGAACGGGCCGGAATGTTTGACGCCAGGTTGAGCGGCGAGTGGGATGTATCTGAAATTCTGCGGTTACACGTCTGTTGTATCTGGCGTCGATACAAATGACCGCCTACGATACGCGCCATGTTTTCAGGGAGAGTGTTCATGAAGAAATCATTGGCAATAAACGTACTGGCAGCCGCGCTGCTGCTGGCCGGTTGCCAGTCGGTCAACACCACCAGCGGCGGTGCCGTCGGGGTTGAGCGCAAGCAATATATGTTCAGCATGCTGTCGAGCCAGGAAGTCGACCAGATGTATGCCCAGTCCTACCAGCAGACCTTGGGCGAAGCCAGCACCAAGGGCCAACTGGACAAGACCAGCACCAATGCCAAACGTGTGCAGGCCATCGCCAACCGCTTGATCGCCCAGGCACCGACCTTCCGCCCCGATGCGGCGCAGTGGAAGTGGGAAGTGAACCTGATCAAAAGCGACGAGATGAACGCCAACTGCGGGCCTGGCGGCAAGATCTTTGTGTACAGCGCGCTGATCGACAACCTCAAGCTGACGGATGACGAACTGGCTGCGGTGATGGGCCATGAAATCGCCCACGCCTTGCGCGAACACGGCCGCGAAGCCATGTCCAAGGCCTATGGTATCCAGATGGCCAAGCAGGGCGCTGGTGCGCTGTTCGGCCTGGGTCAGGACAGCCTGGCATTGGCCGATACCGTGGCCAACTACGGCATGACCTTGCCCAACAGCCGCGCCAATGAAAACGAAGCAGACCTGATCGGCCTGGAGCTGTCGGCTCGCGCCGGTTACAACCCGAATGCGGCGATCACGCTGTGGAACAAGATGGCCAAGGCTTCGGAAGGAGCGCCACCGGAGTTCATGAGTACTCACCCGGCGTCGGACAGCCGGATCGCCTCGTTGCAGGCGGCGATTCCGAAGGTGATGCCGTTGTATCAGCAGGCCAAGAAGTCTTGATGATCGAAGTCTTGTGAAGATCCAAATGTGGGAGCTGGCTTGCCTGCGATAGCGGAATGTCAGCTTGCACATCCTGAGCTGATCCACCGCTATCGCGGGCAAGCCCGCTCCCACATGGGAATGGGTTTACAAATCTAGATCCAGCCGCTGCTCTGCATGGCCTTGTACACCGCAACCACCGCCAGCACAAAGAACGCCGTAGCCGCCAATCGACGAATCAAGGTCAGCGGCAGCTTCTCAGCCGCAAAATTCCCCGCCAGAACCACCGGCACGTTGGCAATCAGCATGCCCAGGGTGGTGCCGATAATCACCAGCCACAACTCCGGATACTGTGCCGCCAGCATCACCGTGGCGATCTGGGTCTTGTCACCGATTTCGGCGATGAAGAATGCGATCAGCGTGGTCAGGAACGGCCCGAACTTGCGGGTGGTGCTGGCTTCGTCGTCATCGAGTTTGTCCGGCACCAGGGTCCACAACGCGGTGGCGCAGAAGCTCGCCGCGAGGATCCAGTGCAGCACCGCATCCGAGAAGAAGCTGCCAAACCACGCCCCCACGGCACCGGCGGCTGCATGGTTGGCCAGGGTCGCGGCGACGATGCCGGCGATGATCGGCCAGGGTTTGCGAAAGCGTGCGGCCAGTATGAGCGCGAGCAGTTGCGTCTTGTCGCCGATTTCGGCCAAGGCAACGATTGCGGTAGGAACGAGTAATGAATCCAGCATCAGGTAGGTTTCCAGGGGCGGGTCGACACGGCTATGACACGTACAGCCTTCCCGCCCCGGGTAAGGTGTGCGTGTCATAGGTCTTGTCAAACCCCGGTCCGTCTGTGCGGACACCTGGGTCGCATACGCCATGGTCTGTTGACCAAGTATGTTGACGTATGCCGGACGAGCATGGCGCTCGTGGGAGACTACTCCCCTAGGACGGAGCGGATTCTGCCTAGGCAAAACCCATTCGGCAAGCCTTCTTTTTCAAACGCCCGTCAGCCGCGCTTGGCGCGGTAGATGCGGAAACCATTGCCTTCGGCCTTGATTGCGCACACGCCCAGATGCTCTTCGATCAGCGGCTGGTACTTCAGGAAGCTGTTGGCGACCAAGCGCAGTTCGCCGCCTTTTGCCAGGTGTTTCGCTGCTTTTCGCAGCAAGTTTTCCGTAGCGAAATAATCCGTGTGTACGCCGACGTGGAATGGCGGGTTGCTCAGAATCGTGTTCAAACCCATCGGTGCGGCGTCGATCCCGTCGCCCGTCAGCACCTCGGCTTCCAGACCGTTGGCAGCCAGGGTCAGGCGGCTGCTGGCAGCGGCGAATGCATCCACGTCGAGCATCGTTACCGTGTTATGCGGGTAACGACGTTTGACCGCAGCGCCCAACACGCCCGCGCCGCAACCGAAGTCCAACAGGTGACCGCTGGGCAGTTTGTCCAAATGTTCCAGCAGCAGTTCAGTGCCGCGATCCAGGCGGCCGTGGCTGAATACCCCCGGCAGACTCACGACCTTGAGCGGACCTTCAGGCAACGGCACTTCGAACATTTGAGCCAGGCTTTCCAGCTCGACCGCCTGCGGTGCGTTGGCCACGGTGACTTGCCACAGTTGGCAATGCCGCGCGTTATCCAGCTTGCGTGGCTTGCCGAAAGGGATCATTTGCTTGGCGGCGCTTTCGATACCGCCTTTTTTCTCGCCCACCAGAAACAGCTCGGCGCCGGGCAGGCGCGCGGCGACTGCGTTGAGCAGGTAGTCGGTGAGGTCCTTGGATTTGGGCAGGAAAATCACCGTCGCATCAAATGCACGTTCGGGCACGTTTACCCCGAACTGGCTGCGTTCGGGGAAGCGTGCATCGAGTGCCGCCTGGTCGCCGGCGTGCCAGCACCAGCCGTGGGCGTTGGGCAGGCGACCCAGCAGGTCGTCGGCGGGCAAACCTACCAGCAGCAGGTTGCCTTGAAAAAGTTCGGCCTGACGAAGCAGTACTTCACTGCGCGGATCCATGGTCTGCTCCTTGAAAAGGAGCGCAGTTTATCAACTGACGACACGTAGCGGGGCGCCGCTGAAAAAGCCCCGGGCGTTTTCCGCCAGTTGGCCGACGATGCGCTGGCGCGCTTCGCGACTGCCCCAGGCGTTGTGGGGGGTAACGATCAGCCGCGGGATGTCACCGGCCAGCAGCGGGTTGCCGTTGACCGGTGGCTCCACGCTGAGTACGTCGGTCGCCGCGCCGCCCAGATGACCGTTGCGCAATGCATCGGCCAGGGCGTGTTCGTTGATCAAGCCACCGCGTGCAGTATTGACGATAAACGCGCCCGGCTTGAGCAGCGCCAGCTCGCGGGCACCGATAAAGTCACGGGTGTGTTCGTTGAGCGGGCAGTGCAAGGTCAGGGCATCCACCTGGGCCAGCAGCTCATCCAGCGGCACGCGATCGGCGCGGGCAGGGCGCCCGGGAATCGCCCCGAGCAGCACGCGCATGCCAAAGGCTTCGGCCAGGCGCGCCACGGCGCTGCCCAACTCACCGTGGCCAAGCAGGCCGAGGGTTTTGCCTTCCAGTTCGACAATCGGATGGTCCAGCAGGCAGAACTGCTTGGCTTGCTGCCACTGGCCGGCGCTGACGTCCCGTTGATAGTCCTGCAAGCGTGTCGCCAGGTTGAGCAGCAACATGATCGTATGCTGCGCCACCGACGGCGTGCCGTAGCCCTGGCAGTTACTCACAGTGATGCCATGGGCGCGGGCGGCTTGCAGATCGATATTGTTGGTGCCGGTGGCTGACACCAGGATCAGCTTGAGGTCTGGGCAGGCCGCCAGGGTTTCGGCGTTGATCGCGATTTTGTTACTGATTGCCACCTGGGCGCCCTGCAGGCGTTCAAGCACATTCTGCGGCGTGGTCTGCTCGAATAATTGCAGTTCGCTGAAGCTGTCTCGCAGCTCGCTGAGGTCGAGGTCTCCCAGGTCCAGGGAGGGGTGATCGAGGAAGACCGCGCGGCGATTGTTCGTCATCAACTGTACCTTTTGCGACAGGGTTCGAAGGCGTAATCTCCCGAGCCTATCAGATGAAATAATCAGTTACTTGAATTGGAGCGCGCATGTACGTCGCCGAGTTTTTGACCGTGGCCTTGATTCACTTGTTGGCGGTGGCCAGCCCGGGCCCGGATTTCGCCGTGGTGGTACGCGAAAGTGTTACCCACGGCCGCCGCGCCGGAACCTGGACCGCGCTGGGCGTCGGCTCGGCGATTTTCCTGCACGTGGGGTATTCGCTGCTGGGGATTGGCTTGATCGTGTCCCAGTCCATCGTGCTGTTCAACGCGCTGAAATGGGCCGCCGCCGCGTACCTGCTGTACATCGGCTTCAAGGCCCTGCGTGCCCAACCGGCCAAGCCCGCCGCCGAAGGCGAGCTGCACCGCGAAGCCGGCGAGCGCACCCCACGCGGGGCGTTTACCGCAGGGTTCGTGACCAATGGATTGAACCCCAAGGCGACGTTGTTCTTCCTGTCGCTGTTTACCGTGGTGATCAACCCGCACACGCCGTTGGCGATCCAGGCGGGTTATGGCCTGTACCTGGCGGTGGCGACGGCGGTGTGGTTCTGCCTGGTGGCGATGCTGTTCAGCCAGCAACGCGTGCGTGCGGGGTTTGCGCGGATGGGGCATTGGTTTGATCGGACGATGGGGGCGGTGCTGATTGCTATCGGCGTAAAGCTAGCCTTCACCAGCATGAAATAAAACTTGAGCGAGCACAGTCCCTGTGGGAGCGGGCTTGCTCGCGAATGCGCTAGATCAGTCACAATATTTTTCGACTGATACTCCGTTTTCGCGAGCAAGCCCGCTCCCACATTTGATCCCCATCGGCCCACACTGATGGCGCAAAGCTAGCGTTTCCCGCCCTCTGCAAATCATTTATTTGGCTGATTTGGCGTTCTCAATTTCCACTTTTAGTTCAGCCCACGTACCCGAGCTAATACGTCGTATCAGGCGCCTCTGCACCGCACATGCGCAGTTGGCGATGACTCCCTGTCGAGCCCTTTTCTTTACCAAGGACTCAATGTCCAAGACCAATTGGTCTTCGTCGAAGTACCACCAAATGGGCGGTATGGGGGCGAGCATGTTGCCGATACAAACAGGCGCTACTCTTTCGAACAAGGCGAACTCAATTTCTTCAATGGAAAAGTTTTTTACTGTTTCTGCGATTTGCTTGTAATCGACTTTAGAGTCTACAAATAAATCAGAGAGCGCCGACCAGAGCTTTCTTTGTTCTAGCTGATTTTCCATTTGGTAAATTCTTCTATTTCATCATCTAGGGACTCAGCGAATTTCGAGGCAACCCAGCCAGATGTAACACCAGCCGCCTGCCGGCTGTGATCGAAAAGTGGGCCCGGTAATCCGTTGGAAGCCATTCCTTTACTCCTGAACGCGTGAAAGCCAGAGCGTAAAGAGTTGTTATCGATGATGGGTGTCGGAAAGTTCGCTTTGTGGCGAGGGGGGCTTCCTGATCCTTCTATGCAAGGATTAGTAACAGAAAAGGGTCAGATAGTGGCGCAAAGACAGCATTCACCACCCTCTGCAAATCATTCCTTTGGCTGATTTGGCTGAAACATAAGCGCTCTACAGTGCAGATCTTTCAGCCAAGACCGTGCAGTCATAAAAAGGGATTCCTATGTTGCAGACCCGTGTTATCCCGCCCGCCGAAGGCGCGTACCAGTACCCGTTGTTGATCAAGCGCCTGTTGATGTCCGGGGCCCGCTACGAGAAAACCCGCGAAATCGTGTACCGCGACAAGCTGCGCTACACCTACCCGACCCTGATCGAGCGCGTCGCGCGCCTGGCCAATGTGTTGACCGAAGCCGGGGTCAAGGCCGGTGATACCGTGGCAGTGATGGACTGGGACAGCCATCGTTACCTGGAATGCATGTTTGCCATCCCGATGATTGGCGCGGTGATTCACACCATCAACGTGCGCCTGTCGCCAGAGCAGATCCTCTACACCATGAACCACGCCGAGGACCGCTTCGTGCTGGTCAACAGTGAGTTCGTGGGGCTTTACCAAGCGATTGCCGGGCAGCTCACCACCGTCGACAAGACCTTGCTGTTGACCGATGGGGACGCGAAAACCGCCGAGCTGCCCAACCTCGTGGGCGAGTACGAAACCCTGCTGGCCGCCGCCAGCCCGAAATACGATTTCCAGGACTTCGACGAGCATTCCGTCGCGACCACCTTCTACACCACCGGCACCACCGGCAATCCCAAGGGCGTGTACTTCACCCACCGCCAACTGGTGCTGCACACCATCGGTGTGGCGACCATCATGGGCAGCGTCGACAGCGTGCGCCTGCTGGGCACCAACGACGTGTACATGCCGATCACGCCGATGTTCCACGTACACGCCTGGGGCCTGCCGTATGTGGCGACCATGCTTGGCCTCAAGCAGGTCTATCCCGGGCGTTACGACCCGGAATACCTGGTGGAGCTGTGGCGCAAGGAAAAGGTCACCTTCTCCCACTGCGTGCCGACCATTTTGCAAATGCTGCTCAACGCCAAGGCGGCGCAGGGCGTGGACTTTGGCGGGTGGAAAATCGTCATTGGTGGTAGTGCGCTTAACCGAACGCTGTACGAAGCGTCCAAGGCGCGTGGGATCCAGCTGACGGCTGCGTACGGCATGTCCGAGACCGGGCCGTTGGTGTCTTGTGCGCACCTCAACGAAGAGTTGATGGCCGGCAGCGAAGACGAGCGCACCACCTACCGCATCAAGGCCGGCGTGCCCGGGCCGTTGGTGGAGGCGGCGATTGTCGACGGTGACGGCAACTTCCTGCCCGCCGATGGCGAGTCCCAGGGCGAACTGGTGCTGCGCGCGCCGTGGCTGACCGAAGGCTATTACAACGAGCCGCAGAAGGGCGCCGAGCTGTGGGAGGGCGGCTGGATGCACACCGGCGACGTGGCCACGCTGGATGCGTTCGGGGTGATCGATATCCGTGACCGCATCAAGGATGTGATCAAGACCGGTGGCGAGTGGGTTTCGTCCCTGGCCCTCGAAGACCTGGTCAGCCGTCACCCGGCGGTACGCGAAGTAGCGGTGGTGGGCATTGCCGATCCGCAGTGGGGCGAGCGCCCGTTTGCCTTGCTGGTGGTGCGTGATGGCCATGTGATAGGGGCCCGCGAGCTCAAGGAACACCTCAAGCCGTTTGTGGAATTGGGCCATTTGAGCAAGTGGGCGATCCCGAGCCAGATTGCCGTTGTTACGGAAATTCCCAAGACCAGTGTCGGCAAGCTCGACAAAAAACGTATCCGTATCGACATCATTGAATGGCAGGCCAACAACAGCACGTTCCTGTCCACCCTCTGACGCCCTTCGCCGTGCCCGTTCGGGCACGGCAACGCTCTATCTGGCACCTTTACTTGTGATTTGCCGATTTTCAGCCATCCTTGCCGCGTCGGCCCTCGCCGACGTGGCGAAAGGGTTGAGGCAGACGGGTCGGTGATGCAAATCACACTTTAGAGGGATCAAGCACTACCCCCTGCTGGCTATAGTCCCCCCTGAGTTTTTCAAGGATGTTGCGCTTCGGGCCATGGGGGCTCGGTTGCCGTCCGGCATTGGAATCGTTGTATTCCGGCCGTTACATGCATCCAGAAGATTGAACTCACTGCCATAACAATAATGCACATGGAGTAGCGTCGATGACCTCAGTAAACCAGTTCTGGCGCCGGGCAAGACTGCCCCTGGCCGTCAGTCTCGCTTCTACGCTCGCCGGGCCCGCATTCGGCGTCAGTTTCAACGTCGGTGAAATCGAAGGGAGTTTTGACTCGTCTCTTTCCGTGGGTGCCAGTTGGTCTACAGAAAAAGCCAACAAGAACCTCATCGGCTCCAACAACGGCGGGCATGGTCTCTCGCAGACTTCCGACGACGGGCACTTGAACTTCAAGCGCGGCGAAACGTTCTCGAAGATCTTCAAGGGTATCCACGACCTGGAACTGAAGTACGGCGACACCGGTGTATTTGTGCGTGGCAAGTATTGGTACGACTTCGAACTCAAGGATGAAAGCCGTCCGTTCAAGGACATCAGCGACAGCAACCGCAAAGAGGGCGCCAAGTCCTCGGGCGCGCAGATCCTCGACGCCTTCATCTATCACAACTACAACATTGCCGATCTGCCGGGTTCGGTGCGTTTCGGCAAGCAAGTTGTGAGCTGGGGTGAAAGTACCTTCATCGGCGGCGGTATCAACTCCATCAACCCGATCGACGTGTCTGCGTTCCGTCGTCCGGGGGCTGAGATCAAGGAAGGCTTGATTCCGGTCAACATGTTCTATCTGTCCCAGAGCATTACCGACAACCTTTCGGCCGAAGGTTTTTATCAGCTTGAATGGGATCAGACCGTCACCGATAACTGCGGTACCTTCTTTTCGCAGCCTGACGTGATTTCCGACGGTTGCAATAACAACCTGGCCGTACTGGCTACCCGTAACAACTTGAACAATGGCCTGGCTGCCCGTGGGATTCCGGCCAACTTCCGTTCCTCGATCATCAACACCCTGCAGGCACGAGGCGTGAATTTCGGTAGCCCGGATGAGGGCACCATTGTCAAACGCGGCCCTGATCGCGACGCGCGTGACAGCGGTCAGTTCGGTTTGGCATTGCGTTACATGTTCGAGCCGCTGGACACCGAGTTCGGTGCCTACTTCATGAACTACCACAGCCGTGCTCCGATCTTCAGCGGTAGAGGGGCGCCTGCAAGTGCCTACAACCCTAATGCATTGGCCGGTTCCTTGATTGGGGCGGGCGTCCCGGCCGGGATCGCGACCAACCCAGCGCTACTGGCATCCCTTATGCCGTTGGTGGTTGCGGGTAACTCCAGCTACTACGTCGAGTACCCTGAAGACATCCGCCTCTACGGGTTGAGCTTCTCCACCACGTTGCCTACCGGTACGGCCTGGAGCGGTGAAATCAGCTATCGCCCGAACGCGCCTGTACAGCTCAATACTACCGATATCCTCTATTCCGGCCTGACCCCGTTGGACAAGGATGCGTCGGTTCTGCAAGGCAAGGCGGATACCGACCAGCCGGGCTATCGCCGCAAGGAAATCACCCAACTGCAGACAACGTTCACCCACTTCTTCGACCAAGTCATGGGCGCAGAGCGGCTGACTCTGGTGGGCGAGATTGGCTTCACCCATGTGGGCGGGCTGGAAAGCACGTCGAAAGCACGTTATGGCCGCGACCCGGTTTATGGGCCAGGTCCTCTGCCGAATGGCCGCTGCCAGACTCTGAATGCGAGCACATTGGCCGGCGCAGCCATGAACAACGTGTCGCGCTACTGCGAAAACGACGGCTTCACCACGGCCAACTCCTGGGGTTACCGCGGGCGGGCAATCTGGGACTACAACAGCGTATTCGCCGGCGTCAACCTCAAGCCAAGCGTGGCCTGGTCCCATGACGTGAGCGGTTATTCCCCTGGCCCTGGTGGCAACTTCGAAGAAGGCCGCAAGGCTGTCAGCCTTGGGTTGGATGCGGAATACCAGAACACCTACACCGCCGGCCTGTCGTACACCAACTTCTTTGATGGCAAGTACACCACGGTGGATGACCGGGATTTTGTTGCGCTCAGCTTCGGCATGAACTTCTAAGCGACCGTATTTCAGGAAGAACCAGAACATGAAAATAACTAAAAGTCTGTTGCACGTGGGTGTGCTTGGGCTGTCGATCCTGGCGAGCAACGTCATGGCGGCAGTCTCGGCGAGCGAGGCCGCCAAGCTCGACACAACCCTGACCCCGATGGGCGCTGAGCGCGGCGCCAACGCTGCGGGCACCATCACCGCCTGGCAGCCGTTGGCGACCAACGCGGGCGCCGTTGACGCCCGTGGTTTCCTGGCCAACCCTTACGCCAACGAGCAGCCCAAGTTCGTCATCACCGCGCAGAACGTCGATCAGTACAAGGACAACTTGTCCCCTGGCCAGTACGCGATGTTCAAGCGTTACCCAGACACCTACAAGATCCCGGTCTACCCGACCCATCGTGGCGCCACGGTGCCGGCTGATGTGTTTGCCTCGATCAAGAAGAACGCCACCAGCACCAACCTGGTGTCCGGCGGCAACGGCCTGGAAAACTTCGAGTCCGCCATTCCGTTCCCTATTCCGAAAAGCGGCGTCGAAGTCATCTGGAACCACATCACCCGCTATCGCGGCGGCAGTGTGACGCGCCTGGTAACCCAGGCTACTCCGCAAACGAACGGTTCCTACAGCCTGGTGTACTTCAAGGACCAGTTTGTTTTCCGCGACAAGATGAAGGATTACGATCCGAAAAACCCGGGAAACATCCTGTTCTACTTCAAGCAGGAAGTAACCGCGCCTGCGCGTCTGGCGGGTACCGTATTGCTGGTGCATGAAACCCTGGACCAGGTGAAGGAACCGCGTTCGGCGTGGGTCTACAACGCTGGCCAGCGCCGTGTGCGCCGGGCCCCGCAAGTGTCCTATGACGGCCCGGGTACGGCCGCCGATGGCCTGCGCACGTCCGACAACCTCGACATGTACAACGGCGCACCGGATCGCTACGACTGGAAGCTGGAAGGCAAGAAAGAGATGTACATCGCCTCCAACAGCTACAAGCTTGACGACCCGAAACTCAAGTATGCCGATATCATCAAGGCCGGCCACATCAACCAGGACCTGGCCCGCTACGAGCTGCGCCGCGTCTGGCACGTGGTCGCCACCTTGAAGGAAGGCCAGCGTCATATCTACGCCAAGCGTGACTTCTACATCGACGAAGATACCTGGCAGGCTGCGGTGATCGACCAGTACGACGGTCGCAACCAGCTGTGGCGTGTTTCGGAAGCCCATGCCGAGAACTACTACGACAAGCAAGTGCCGTGGTATGCCGTGGAAACCATCTACGACCTGCAATCCGGTCGCTACCTGGCCCTGGGTATGAAGAACGAAGAGAAACAGGCGTATGACTTCGGCTTCAAGGCCAGCACCAGCGACTTCACCCCAGCGGCCCTGCGCCAGGACGGTGTTCGCTAACCTGCGATAACGATGTAATTCACCTATGTGGGAGCTGGGCTTGTGTGGGAGCTGGCTTGCCTGCGATAGCATCACCTCGGTAGCTCTGATAAACCGAAGTGCCTGCATCGCGGACAAGTCTTCTCCCACACAAGCCAGCTCCCACATTTGCTTGTGTCGAATTTTTTTGTCGCAGTTCTTTTTCAGGCAAATGTTGCAAAGATCTACAAACCTGCCGCTTTTACCGCTAGTCTGCGGACATCTGCAATGCCGACAATAGCCTTCTACAAGAGCCCGGCGATGACTGATCTGTCCCGAATCCAAGGGCCTGCCAGTGCGGTGATTCCGACCCTGGAAGGTCGCTTTTACAGGCCCCCCCTGCCTGACGGCTACGTGCTGCGACCGCGGCTGTGTGAACGGCTGGCTGCCGGGCTGGATGGGCGACTGTTGCTGGTCAGCGCGCCGGCGGGGTTCGGCAAGAGTTCGCTGGCGGTGGAGTTCTGCCAGAGCCTGCCCGCGCACTGGCAAAGCCTGTGGCTGGGCCTGAGCCCACGAGACAATGATCCCGGCCGTTTCCTGGAACGCCTGCTCGACGGCTTGCAGCACTATTTCCCGCAACTCGGCGCCCAATCCCTGGGTCTGTTGAAGATGCGCCAGCGTCATCAACCGTTTGCCTTTGAAGAATGGCTCGATGGCCTGCTCGATGAGTTGACCGTGCACCTGTCCACCCGCGCGCCGCTGTTGCTGGTGCTGGATGACTATCATCTGGCCCAGGGCCCGGTACTCGACCGTTGCCTGCAATTTTTCCTCAATCATTTGCCCGATGGCCTGGTGGTATTGGTCACCAGCCGCCAGCGTCCCGATTGGCATCTGGCGCGGCTGCGTTTGTCGCGGCACTTGCTGGAGCTGCATGAGCAAGACTTGCGCCTGACCCATGCCGAGTCCCTGGCCGTGCTGGACCGCCACAGCAGCTCATTGCGCGGCGAAGCCCTCGACAACCTGATTCGCCGCAGCGAAGGCTGGGTGGCTGGCCTGCGCTTCTGGGTGCTGGCGGCTTCCGAAGCCGGCAGCGACGCTGCGTTGCCGCAAAGCCTGCATGGTGGTGAAGGGCTGATCCGTGACTATCTGCTGGAAGAGGTCATCGACTGCCTGCCCCCGGAAGTGCAGGCGTTTCTCTACGACACCGCGCCGCAAGAGCGGTTTTGCAGCGAATTATGCGACGCCGTCCGCGAAGCCCACGACAGCGCCGAAATCCTGCGCTACCTGCAAGCCCACCAAGTGTTCCTGGTGCCGCTGGACGAACAGGGCCACTGGTACCGTTATCACCATTTGTTCTCTGATTTGCTGCGCACCCGTCGTGCCAGCAGCAACGTATTGCCGCCCGCCAGCCTGCATTTGCGCGCCTGCCGCTGGTTCAATGCCCAGGGCTTGATCGACGAGGCGGTGGAGCAGGCGCTGCGCGCCGGTCACCTGGATGTGGCGGCCAACCTGGTGCAGAACCTGTCCGAGGAGCAACTGCTGGCCGAGCAGAATGTCGGCATGCTGCTGCGCTGGAAGATGGACTTGCCCGACAGCCTGCTGATCAGCACACCGCGCTTGATCGTGCTCTATAGCTGGGCCCTGGGCCTGGCGTGCCAACTGGATGCGGCGGAAGAGTTGTCCGGCTACCTCAGCCGCTTCCTGCCGGCGCCGTCGGCCACTGCGCAAAAATCGATGCTGGCCCAGTGGCTGGCGCTGAGCGGGATCATTGCGCGCGGCCGGGGTGATCGCGAGCTGACCCAGCGTTACTGCACTGAAGCGCTGGACAGCCTGCCGCAGCGACGTTACGGCCAGCGGTTGATGTGCCTGTCGACGCTCTCCAACCTGGCCATCGTCGATGCCGATCTGTGGCGCGCCCGTGGCTTGAACCGCGAATCCCTGGAGCTGGCGCAACGTGTCGGCAATCCACTGTTTGAAGCCTTGGCCCACTACGATCGCGCACGCGTCCTACAGGCCCGTGGCGAAATCCTGCGTTCCCTGGACGAAGTCCGCCAGGGCTTGCAACGCTTGCAGGGCCTTGCGCCGCAGCGGCTGTACGCGGTGCGTGCACGCCTGGCGCTGTACGAAGGCTACTTGTTGCTGATGCGCTGCCAGCCCGAAGCCGGGATCACGCGTTTGCGTGCTGGCCTGGCCGAAGCCCGCGCTTGCCGCGATATCAGCGTACTCATTGGGCATTGCGTGATCGCCAACTTCGAAGGGCGGCGCGGTGACTTCCCCAAGGCATTCGCCGAGCTGGCCGAAGCCGAGCGCTTGATGCATATCTGGGACGTGCCGCCGATCTACTACCTGGCGATGATCACCCTGATCAAATGCGAGCTGTGGCTGGCCCAGGGCCGCACCGACCTGGCCGATGCCTGGTTGACCCGGCTGGGGCAAACCTACAACGGCGAACACGCCGCGGCCGCGCCGGAGTTTCATCCGCACCTGCCGCAACATATCGGCTTGCAGCAGGCCGCGCTGGATGCCACGCGCCATCAATCCGCTGCTGCCCTGCATCGCCTTGAAGAGCTGGCGCAACAGGCACATAACAGCGGCCGGCAGATGATCGCCCTCATGGCCCTGACCCAGCAGGCGCAGTTGCTGCTGGAGAGTGGCCACGACGCCAAGGCCCGCCTGATCGTGGCCCAGGCTCTGGAGTCGGGCGCCGGCGGCGCACTGCAACCGTTCCAGCGCCTGCTGGAAAACCATCCCGAGTGGATGCGCGAACATCTGGGCAAAGACCCCCACGGCCTATTGAACCAGGCGTTGCTGGCGCTGTTGCCGGCGGTCGTGGTGGCGGACGCCTTGCCCATGCAGGAAACCCTGAGCGCGCGGGAGATGGCGGTGCTGCAATTGATCGCCGAGGGCTGTTCGAACCAGGAAATCAGCAACCGGTTGTTTATCTCCCTGCACACGGTCAAGACCCACGCGAGCCATATCAACAGCAAGCTGGGTGTGGAGCGACGCACCCAGGCGGTGGCGCGGGCGCAGGAGTTGCGGTTGATTGGCTGAAGGGTGGGGCCAGTCTGGTTTAATAGTGCAATTATTCCGGCGATAGTCGCCCGAAAATTCCATGTGATTTGCACTAGAGGACCGTTCATGGAAACCGTGACACCGACACTTATCCGCGAAACCTTCCCCGTCGGCCCGTTGCAGTGCAACTGCACCATCATCGGCGACCCCATCACCAAAAAAGCCATCGTGGTCGATCCGGGTGGCAATCACGAATTGATCCTGGCGCGTCTGGATGCGCTGGGCCTCAAGGTGGTGAGCATCATCCATACCCACGCCCATCTGGACCACTTCCTCGCTTCCGGCCAGTTGAAAGAGAAGACCGGCGCCACCTTGCACCTGCACAAGGAAGACCAATTCCTGTGGGACAACCTCGAGATGCAGTGCCAGATGTTTCGCGTGCCCTACACCCCGGTGCCGTCGCCGGATCGCTGGCTGGAAGATGATGAGGAGCTGGCCTGCGGTTGTGGTGTAGCGCTGCATACCCCGGGGCATACGCCGGGTTCGATGAGCTTCTGGTTTGCCGATGCCAAGCTGCTGATTGCCGGGGACACCTTGTTTCGGCGCGGTGTGGGGCGCACGGACTTGTGGGGCGGGGATCAGGCAACCATCGTGCGCTCGATCAAGCAGCGCTTGTATACCCTGGACGAAGACGCGACGGTTGTGACCGGGCATGGGCGGGACACGCGACTGGGTGACGAGATGCGTGAGAACCCGTTTGTCAGGGCTTGAGGAGCTCCTGGGTATTTTTCCGGATACCCAGTGGCAATCGTCCGACGAAACTTACAGAGAAAAAGACAATTCCCGTTCAGCTAGTGTCTGCTAGGGTTTTAGTGTGCCCACCTGTTGTAGAGCGGGCGCCTGCCGCCCATGGAATTTTTACCCTTTCTCGTGTTCCAAACTCGGCACAGGTCCATTGCCAATGTCCTCTGCATCACAGAATGCAAAAGTAGGAGCTTCCTTCATGTTCACTTCCCGTCGTCTGCTTGTTGTCGCTACCGTCGTGGCCCTGTTATCCGGCTGCGCTACGCCTAACCCTTATGACGGCAGCAGCCAGGGGCAGGCAAGTAATGAATCCGGCGGCATGAGCAAGACTGCCAAATATGGTGGCCTGGGTGCTCTGGCCGGTGCATTGGCAGGTGCCGCCATCGACCATAACAACCGTGGCAAGGGTGCGCTGATTGGTGCCGTGGTGGCCGGCGCGGGTGCTGCGGGTTACGGCTACTACGCCGACCAGCAAGAAAAGAAATTGCGTGAAAGCATGGCCAATACCGGGGTTGAAGTGCAGCGCCAGGGTGACCAGATCAAGTTGATCATGCCGGGCAACATCACCTTTGCCACCAACTCGGATGCGATCTCCAGCAGCTTCTACCAGCCGCTGAACAACCTGGCCAACTCCCTCAAGCAGTTCAACCAGAACACCATCCAGATCGTCGGCTACACCGACAGCACCGGCAGCCGCCAGTTGAACATGGACCTGTCCCAGCGCCGTGCGCAGAGCGTGGCCAACTACCTGACTTCCCAGGGTGTGAGCTCGGCCAACCTGAGTGTGCGTGGTGCCGGCCCGGATAACCCGATTGCCAGCAACGCTGACGTCAACGGCCGTGCCCAGAACCGTCGCGTAGAAGTGAACCTCGGCCCGATCCCAGGCCAGCAGTACGGCCAGCCAGGCGCCCAGGCGCCGCAACAGAACAACCAGTTCCAGGGCAACCCGTACTCGCAGTACCAATAACGCCGCACCAATAAAAAGGGCGCCGTGCAGTCAATGCACGGCGCCCTTTTTTGTGGCTGCTTGGTTACATCAGTCGATGTACTCGAACACCTTGACGATCTTCTGCACACCGGACACGCCCTGCACCAGGTTGGCTGCGCGGGTGGCTTCCGCCTGGGTCAACAGACCCATCAGGTAGACGATGCCGTTGTCGGTGACGACTTTGATCCGGGAGCCGGGAATGGCGTTGTCGGTCAGCATCTGGGCCTTGATCTTGGTGGTCAGCAGCGCGTCATTGCTGATGGCCAGCAGGGTGATCGGGTCCATGACCTGCAGTTCGTTGTGGACTTTTTTCACGCGCTGCACAGCCGAGGCGGCTTGTTCAGCCTGGGCCTTGAGGTCGGCACGCGGGGTTTGGCCGGCCAGCAGGACCACGCCGTTGAAGCTGGTGACGACGATGCGCGATGCGCCGTTGCCCAGGTCGGTAGCGGCTTTGGCGACGTTGACCTCAACCTTGGTTTCGATCAACGAGTCGTCGATCTTGCTGCCGAAGGTGCGAGTGCCCTTGTCGTCCTGGATCGGCGTGTCACGTGTTGCGGTGATGGCGGTGCTGCAACCGGTGATAGCAAGGCACAGCGTGATGGCCAATAGGCTGAGGCGGTTAACGGTCATTCTTCACTCCCAAACAATTGGCTGTCGATCAGATCGCACAGGCAGTGGATCGCCAGCAGATGGACTTCCTGGATACGTGCAGTGACGTTGGCCGGGACGCGAATCTCCACGTCCTCTGGCAATAGCAGCGACGCCATGCCGCCGCCATCGCGGCCGGTCAATGCTACGACAATCATTTCGCGATCATGTGCGGCCTGGATCGCTTGAATAATGTTTGCCGAGTTGCCGCTGGTGGAAATCGCCAGCAGCACGTCGCCGGGCTGGCCCAGGGCGCGGATCTGCTTGGAGAAGATTTCGTTGTAGCTGTAGTCGTTGGCGATCGAGGTGATCGTCGACGAATCGGTGGTCAGGGCGATGGCCGGCAGACTCGGGCGTTCGCGTTCGAAGCGGTTGAGCAGCTCGGACGAGAAGTGCTGGGCATCACCGGCCGAACCGCCGTTGCCGCACGAAAGCATTTTGCCCTCGTTGAGCAGGGCGTTGACCATGACCTGACTGGCTTGCTCGATGTGCGGTGCAAGTACGTCCATCGCCTGTTGCTTGGTGTCGATGCTGGCCTGGAAAAGCTGGCGAATTCGGGATTGCATGTCCATCTGTGTGACCTTAAGTAGCGCGGCTGTTTGGCACAGGAATGTGCAGCCCGCAAAGCAAAGAGCAAAAGTGTGTGGTGAAGATGTCCGGCGAATCAGCTGTCGAAGGCATCTTTGAGCCAGTTCAGATCAGCCTGACCAGACGGTGTGCTTTGTATGGCAACCACATCGAAACGGCAGGGGGCGTCGGCCCAGCGATGCTCTTTTTGCAGGAAAAACTGCGCGGCGAGTATCAGTTTCTGACGCTTGCGCTCGTCGATACTGGCGAGCGCGCCACCCCATTGTGCGTGTTTTCTGTAGCGGACTTCGACGAATACTACTGTATCGCCGTCAAGCATGACCAGATCAAGCTCACCGCGTTTACATAACCAGTTCTGCGCCAGAAGGCGCAGACCCTGCTGTTGCAAATACTTCAGAGCTTGCAGTTCGGCGTCCTTGCCGCTTTGTACGTTTGACCGTTCGGGCATCAGCGCGGTGTGTCGGGCAGGCGCTGGATGTCGCCGCCGACGAACTTGGCCCATGGCATCTGGCGGTCAACGCGCTGGCTGGCGCTGATGCCCAGGTTGCCAGAGAGGCCATCAATGCGGGTGTCCGGCAATGCCTTGAGCTGGCCCAGGCGCGGCGCCAGGCGATAGGCGTCAACACCCATCGCGTACAGGCGACCCAGGCTGCCATTGGCTTGTGGCCACTGTGCGGCAACCTGATTGCGCAGCGGGTCGGTGCTGTTGAGCAGCCAAGGGGTTTCGCAGAACATCACGTTGGTCATGTCCAGGTACTGGTTCTTGTCGCCGCTGGCGCTGAACACGTGGGACGTCGCATACACCGGTACATCACCGGCGTACTGGAAGTTCAGGGTCGGCTTGATCTGCTGGGCCAGTTGCGGGGTCACGGCCAGGAAGATGAATTCGATGTCCTGGCGGCGCGAAGGCTGTGCAGCAACGTCAGTGCCGACGGTGCTTTGCAGGCTCTTGGCGCGGCCTTCGCTTTTGCGCAGTTGGAACAGGTCGGCGATCTGCTGGGCGAGGGCCACCGGTTGATCGACGTATTCGACGCCGACAACGGTGCCGCCATTGGCTTCCCAATCCTGACGGAAGGCTTTATAGACACGCTCGCCCCATTCTCCACGCGGCACCATGGCCGCCGCACGATGCAGGCCGTCGGCGCGGGCGCGGCGCGAGACTTCGCGAGCTTCGTCTTCAGCCGCCAGGCCGAACTGGAAAAGCTGCGCCGGGTTCTGGTCGGCCTCGCTGTAGTTCAGTGCCAGGGTCGTGATCGGCAATTGCGGGCGGGCGCTCAGCTGTTTGACGAGCGGTTTTTCCAGCGGGCCGACTACCAGTTGTACGCCGGCAGCCTGGGCCTTGGCGTAGAAGTCATCGATGGAGGTCAGGCGCGAGCTGTCAAAGAACTCGATGACCGGTGGCTTCTGCCCGGCTTGCTCAGCCTGGTAGTGCGCGGCCATGAAGCCTTCACGCAGTGCCTTGCCAACGGAAGCCAGCGGACCTTCCTGCGGCAACAGCAGGGCGATCTTGGTCAGGGGCTGGCTGGCCAGTTCCTTGAGTTTGATCAGCGGAGTCGGCAGTTGCAGCGCCGCAGGATGGCCTGGGTTCTGCGCGCGCCAGGTGTCGATGGCGGCTTGCTGCTGCTCCAGGGTGCCGGCGCCCTTGACCGCCTGGGCCAGGGTGATCCAGCCGTCGAGCGTCGGGTTACCGCTGGCTTGCAGTTGGTCTGCAGGCACAGCGGCAATCAGGGCCCAGATAGCTTCGTGATTGCTTTTGGCGGCATCGCCGCTGAGCAGCGGGGCCATGGCCACGCGCTCGCGGGCGGCGGCCAGTGTCTGGCCATCGGCTTCATAGGCGCGGGCATGCACGCTGCCGGTGCGCAGCTGCTGCTCGGTCGGCAGGTCCTTCAGGCTGAGCAGGCTGGGATGGCTCAGCGCTGTCAGCGCGGCCTTGGGCTGGTTGCGCGCCATGGCCAGTTCGGCGGCCAGGGTGCTGGCAAAGACTTGCGCGGCGGGCTTGAGGACATCCAGGGGCACTTGCGCAAGAATCTGCGACGAGCGGCCAGGGTTGTTCTGCTTGTAGGCCATGTCTGCCGCACTCAGGCGCAGCAATGCGGCCTTTTCTGGCGTCTTGGCGGTGGTGGCCTGTTCGAGCAATTGCTCGATACTGGCGTCCGGGGTCCGTGGAAGGTCGCCAAGGCTGGACGAGGGCGAGCTGGCGCAGGCCGCCAGGAGGGCAGCGAGGCAGAGGGCGGAGAGCAGCCGCAGGCAAGCGATCATGTAAGTGTTCCTGATACCGATCAAATTAGCGTGGAATTGTACCCAAGCACTGGCCCAGGCGCGATGTTACTGGCGTGAAACCGTCGAATTAGGTCGTGCAAATGTTGCGGGTGACCGTCCGTGGCTGAAAAGGCATCGACCCTGATGGCATATTTTCCAGGCGTCTACGCGCTACAATGCGACTTTTGCCAACCATCGAGGTGTGCGTTTTGACTGCTCCAGGTCCTTTGAATTCCACTGCAGGCTCGCTTTTTGTCGTGGCGACGCCCATTGGCAACCTGGACGACATCAGTGCCCGGGCGCTGAAAGTGTTGCGTGACGTTAAATTGATCGCGGCGGAAGACACGCGGCACTCCCAACGCTTGATGCAGCACTTTGGTATCAGCACGCCACTAGCGGCCTGTCACGAGCACAACGAGCGTGAAGAAGGCAGCCGTTTTATCGTGCGCCTGCTGGCCGGTGACGATGTGGCACTGATCTCCGATGCGGGCACGCCGTTGATCTCGGACCCGGGTTATCACCTGGTGCGCCAGGCGCGGGCCGCTGGTATCAATGTAGTGCCTGTTCCGGGGGCGTGCGCGCTGATTGCTGCATTGTCTGCAGCGGGCCTGCCGTCGGACCGCTTTATTTTCGAAGGTTTCCTGCCGGCCAAGGCGGTGGGGCGGCGTGCGCGCCTTGAGGCGGTAAAGGAGGAGCCGCGCACGTTGATCTTCTATGAGGCGCCCCATCGCATCCTTGAATGCCTGCAGGATATGGAGTTGGTATTCGGCGGCGAGCGCCTGGCGCTGCTGGCCCGCGAGCTGACCAAGACCTTTGAAACCCTCAAGGGCCTGCCTCTGGAAGAGCTGCGCGCCTTTGTCGAGGGTGACAGCAACCAGCAGCGCGGCGAGTGTGTGGTGCTGGTCGCGGGCTGGACGGCGCCGGAGAGCGAAGATGCCGTGGGCAGCGAAGCCATGCGCATCCTCGACGTGTTGCTCAAGGAGATGCCCCTCAAGCGTGCCGCTGCATTGGCTGCGGAAATTACCGGTCTGCGCAAGAACGTGTTGTATCAAGTGGCGCTGGATAAACAGAAAGGCGAATAGTTCAGGGGCGAAAGCTGTATTTCGTCTGAACGTGATGGCAATTCTGAACTTTTATTACTTGTCCTAAGTCCGCCGTGCCGTTAACCTGCGCGGCGGAGAGTCGATTGGACAGTCGCTGCCCTCTATGAAAATTAGGGGGGGGAGGAAAGTCCGGGCTCCATAGGGCGAAGTGCCAGGTAATGCCTGGGAGGCGTGAGCCTACGGAAAGTGCCACAGAAAATAACCGCCTAAGCACTTCGGTGCCGGTAAGGGTGAAAAGGTGCGGTAAGAGCGCACCGCACGACTGGCAACAGTTCGTGGCTAGGTAAACCCCACTTGGAGCAAGACCAAATAGGGTCCCAAGGCGTGGCCCGCGCTGGGACCGGGTAGGTTGCTAAAGGTGTCCAGTGATGGCCATCGTAGACGAATGACTGTTCAAGACAGAACCCGGCTTACAGATCGACTCTCCACCTTTTTTCCTTCTGTCCGAATCTCGGGCAGAAACCCGGTAGTAACGCAAGAATCCCTCCCTGCCGAATCATTGGCAGATGCATCTTCGTAATACCAAAAAAATCTTACTCTTAATAAATTACTTTAACTTCGAGCCATAGCTCTTTGAGCTGTTTGTGCTTGTTGGGTCAAAAACATCGCCAAACTCTCGTTTCTCCTCCCTTTACGCTCCTAAATCTCCGTTCTGTAAGGCTTTTCCTTGAATCCGCGCCTTGACGGTGTGGTAGGCGCATTCCTATAGTGTGCGCAAGTGGCGGAAAGTGGCACAAAGTGGGTTTTTTGAACGTAAAACGCTAAGATTTGGAGAAACGCATCTGTGTTTCGCGGAGCTAACGCTATCAGTCTCGATGCAAAAGGCCGTCTCGCTATGCCGAGCCGGTATCGTGACGAGCTGATTTCGCGAAGTTCCGGGCAACTGATCATCACGATCGATGCCGTTGACCCTTGTTTATGTGTTTACCCCCTCGATGAGTGGGAGCTGATTGAAACCAAGTTGCGTGCCCTGCCTTCATTGCGTGAAGAAAACCGCCGCCTGCAGCGTTTGCTGATTGGCAACGCCGTCGACCTCGAGCTCGATGGCAGCGGTCGTTTTCTGGTGCCGCCGCGTTTGCGCGAGTACGCCAAGCTGGACAAGCGCGCAATGCTGGTGGGCCAACTGAACAAGTTCCAATTGTGGGACGAAGATGCCTGGGATGCTGTTTCTGCAGCTGACCTGGCTGCTATTCAACAACCGGGCGCCATGCCTGATGAACTGCGTGATTTGATCCTGTGACTATTGATAGCGGCTTTAACCACATCACCGTATTGCTTGACGAAGCCGTTGAGGCTCTCGCCGTGCGCGCGGATGGTTGCTATCTGGATGGCACATTCGGCAGGGGCGGGCATAGCCGGTTGATACTCAGCCAGCTCGGGTCCGACGGTAAACTCCTCGGGTTCGATAAAGACCCCCAAGCGATTGCCACCGGGCAAGCGCTAGCGGCCGAAGACGGCCGCTTTGTCGTTGTGCAGCGCAGCTTTGCCGAACTGGGTGCCGAAGTGGCCGAACGCGGCATGGCAGGCAAGGTGGCCGGGGTTTTGCTCGACTTGGGCGTGTCTTCGCCACAGCTCGACGACCCGGAGCGTGGCTTCAGCTTCATGAACGATGGTCCCCTCGACATGCGCATGGACCCTACCCGGGGCATCAGCGCTGCGCAGTTCATCGCCACCGCGCCCCATGAAGAAATCACTCGCGTGTTCAAGGAATACGGTGAAGAACGCTTCGCCGGCCGCATGGCGCGTGCCGTGGTCGAGCGTCGGGAAATACAGCCGTTCGAGCGCACCGCCGACCTGGCCGAAGTGCTGAAAGTCGCCAACCCGGCGTGGGAAAAGGGCAAGAACCCGGCAACCCGTGCGTTCCAGGGCCTGCGCATTCACGTCAACAACGAATTGGGCGATCTGGAGGCGGGCCTCGAAGCCGCGCTGGACGCCTTGGAAGTGGGCGGTCGCCTGGTGGTGATCAGCTTCCACTCCCTGGAAGATCGTATCGTCAAACTGTTCATGCGTCGCCTGGTCAAGGGTGAGTCCGACAACCTGCCGCGCAACCTGCCGGTACGTTTCGAAGCCTTTGTGCCGAAAATCAAAATCCATGGCAAAGCGCAGTTCGCTTCCGAAGCCGAACTCAAGGCCAACCCACGCTCCCGCAGCGCTGTCATGCGCGTTGCCGAGAAGCTGCGGTGAGCAAGCTTTTTGCCAAGCCCCTCCCGGGCGGCAGCTTCTTCATGATGCTGCTGTACGTCGGCGTGCTGGTGTCCGCGATTGCGGTGTCCTACAGCGCCCACTACAACCGCCAATTGCTCAACACCCTGTATGGGGAGTTGAGTGTGCGCGACAAGGCGCAAGCGGAATGGGGCCGGCTGATCCTGGAACAAAGCACCTGGACGGCCCATAGCCGTATCGAAGTGCTGGCCACCGAACAGCTGAAAATGCACATCCCTGGCGCGGCCGAAGTCCGCATGGTGGCGCCATGATGAAACTCGAAGGCGCACTCTACCCATGGCGCTTCCGCCTGATGCTCGGCTTGCTGGCATTGATGGTGGGCGCGATTGCCTGGCGGATCATCGACCTGCAAGTGGTCGATCGCGACTTCCTGATCGGCGAGGGTAACGCCCGCAGCCTGCGTCATATCCCGATTCCTGCACACCGCGGCCTGATCACCGACCGTAACGGCGAGCCCCTGGCCGTCAGTACTCCGGTGACCACCCTGTGGGCCAACGCCAAGGAATTGCAGGTAGCCAAGGACCGCTGGCCGGCGCTGGCCGGTGCCCTCGGCCAAGACCCGAAAGCCCTGACCGAACGCCTGGAAGCCCAGGCCAACAAAGAATTCATCTACCTTGTTCGCGGCCTCACCCCTGAACAAGGTCAGCAAGTGCTCGACCTTAAAGTCCCCGGCGTCTATGGCATCGAGGAATTCCGCCGTTTCTACCCAGCCGGTGAAACCACCGCCCATATGGTCGGCTTTACCGACATCGACGACCACGGTCGCGAAGGCGTGGAACTGGCCTACGATGAATGGCTGGCCGGGGTTCCCGGCAAACGACAAGTCATCAAGGATCGGCGCGGCAGACTGATCAAGGATGTCCAAGTCACCAAAAACGCCAAGGCCGGTAAGCCCTTGGCGTTGTCGATTGACTTGCGCCTGCAATACCTGGCCAACCGCGAGTTGCGTAACGCTATCATCGAGAACGGCGCCAAGGCCGGCAGCCTGGTGATCATGGACGTGAAGACCGGCGAGATCCTCGCCATGGTCAACCAGCCGACCTACAACCCGAACAACCGTCGCAACCTGCAACCGGCGATGATGCGTAACCGCGCGATGATCGACGTGTTCGAACCGGGTTCGACCATGAAAGCCATCTCCATGAGCGCCGCCCTCGAAACCGGCCGCTGGAAGCCCAGCGATAAGGTCGAGGTGTATCCGGGTACCTTGCAGCTGGGCAAATACACCATTCGTGACGTGTCCCGCACCGAAGGTCCGGTGCTGGATCTGACAGGTATCCTGATCAACTCCAGTAACGTGGGCATGAGTAAGGTCGCCTTCGATATCGGCGGTGAAACCATTTACCACCTGGCGCAGAAAATCGGCCTGGGCCAACCCACCGGCCTCGATTTTCCAGGTGAGCGCGTGGGCAACCTGCCGAACTACCGCGACTGGAAAAAAGCCGAGACCGCCACGCTGTCCTACGGCTACGGCCTGTCGGTGACCGCGATCCAACTGGCTCACGCGTTCTCTGTTTTGGCCAACAATGGCCGCATGGTTCCGCTGAGCCTGATCCATGTCGACGAAGCGCCGAAAGCCACCCAGGTGATCCCGGAAAACGTCGCCAAGACCATGCAAGGCATGCTGCAACAAGTGATCGAAGCCCCGCGCGGTGTGTTCCGTGCGCAGGTGCCGGCGTATCACGTGGCAGGCAAGTCCGGTACCGCGCGTAAAACGTCGGTGGGTACCAAGGGCTATGCCGAAAACTCCTATCGCTCGCTGTTCGCCGGCTTTGGCCCGATGAGCGACCCGCGCTACGCAATCGTCGTAGTGATCGATGAACCGAGTAAAGCGGGCTACTTCGGTGGCCTGGTATCGGCGCCGGTGTTCAGCAAAGTGATGTCCGGCACCCTGCGCCTGATGAACATCACGCCGGACAACCTGCCGCCGACCCAACAAGCGAACGCCGGACCACCGGCCGCTGCCGTAAAAGCCAATGGAGGGCGCGGCTGATGTCTCTTAGCCTGAACAAGATTTTCGCCCACGCTGGCCGCGATCTGCTGATCCGCGAGCTGAGCCTGGACAGCCGCAATGTGCGTGCCGGTGACCTGTTCCTGGCTGTGCCAGGTGGCAAGGTCGATGGTCGTGACCATATCGCCGATGCCTTGCAGCGCGGTGCGGCGGCAGTAGCTTATGAAGTGGAAGGCGCCACCGTGCTGCCGATCACCGACGTGCCGTTGATTCCGGTCAAGGGCCTGGCCAAACAGCTGTCGGACATCGCCGGACGTTTTTATGGCGACCCGAGCCGTCACGTCAATCTGGTGGGCGTCACCGGCACCAATGGCAAGACCAGCGTGACCCAGTTGGTCGCCCAGGCCTTGGACCTGCTCGGCCAGCACTGCGGCATTATCGGTACCCTTGGCACCGGTTTTTATGGCGCGCTGCACAGCGGCCTGCACACCACGCCGAACCCGATCGCCGTGCAAGCGACCCTGGCCGACCTGAAAAAGGCCGGTGCCAAGGCGGTTGCCATGGAAGTCTCGTCCCACGGCCTGCACCAGGGGCGCGTTGCTGCGCTGGCCTTTGATGTGGCGGTGATGACCAACCTGTCCCGCGATCACCTGGACTACCACGGCACCATGGAGGCCTACGCTGCCGAGAAGGCCAAGCTGTTTGCCTGGAATGACCTGAAGTGCCGCGTGGTGAACCTGGACGACGAATTCGGTCGCCAGTTGGCGGCGCAAGAGCATGAGTCGCGCCTGATCAGCTACAGCCTGGAAGATTCCAGCGCGTACCTGTATTGCCGCGAGGCCCAATTTAATGACGAGGGCGTGCGTGCCACGCTGGTGACGCCACAAGGCGAGCACCACTTGCGTAGCAGCCTGCTCGGTCGCTTCAACCTGAGCAACGTCCTCGCTGCCGTTGGCGCGTTGCTTGGCCTGGATTACGCCCTGGACGAAATCCTGCGGGTGCTGCCCAAGCTGGAAGGCCCGGTCGGGCGCATGCAGCGTTTGGGTGGCGGTTCGCAGCCGCTGGTGGTGGTCGACTATGCCCACACCCCGGATGCCCTGGAAAAAGTCCTGGTTGCCCTGCGCCCACATGCCAAGGGCAAATTGCTCTGCCTGTTCGGCTGCGGCGGCGACCGTGATCGCGGCAAGCGTCCGCTGATGGCCGAGATCGTCGAGCGCCTCGCAGACGGTGTGCTCGTCACCGACGACAACCCGCGCAGCGAAGACCCGAGCCAGATTTTCGACGACATCCGTGTCGGCTTCCAAGACGCGTCCAAGGTGACGTTTGTCGCCGGTCGTGGCGCCGCCATTGCCCAACTGATTGCCAGCGCCGGTGTGGATGACGTCGTGGTGCTGGCCGGCAAGGGGCACGAGGACTACCAGGAAATCAACGGCGAACGCCATGCCTTCTCCGATCTGGTCGAGGCCGATCACGCCTTGACCGCCTGGGAGGTCGCCCATGCTTAAAGCGATGACATTCAGCGAACTGACCCAGGCCCTGGCGGCCCGTGTTCTGTCGAGCGATTGCCGCTTCGACGGTGTCAGTATCGACAGCCGCAACATCAAGCCGGGCCAATTGTTCGTCGCTTTGGCAGGCCCGCGTTTCGATGGCCACGACTACCTGAATGACGTCGCTGCCAACGGTGCCGTGGGCGCCTTGGTGCAGCGCGAAGTAGCAGATTCCACCTTGCCGCAATTGCTGGTCGCCGATACCCGCTTGGCCCTGGGCCAGTTGGGCGCGCTGAACCGTGCCGCGTTCGATAAGCCTGTTGCAGCCATCACCGGCTCCAGCGGCAAGACCACGGTCAAGGAGCTGCTTGCCGGCATCCTGCGCACGCGCGGCCCAGTGCTCGCTACCCGTGGCAACCTGAACAATGATTTTGGCGCACCGCTGACCCTGCTCGAACTGGCCCCGGAACACACGGCGGCCGTCATCGAGCTGGGCGCGTCGCGCATTGGCGAAATCGCCTACACCGTGGCGCTGACCAAGCCCCACGTAGCGATCATCAACAACGCCGGTACCGCCCATGTTGGCGAGTTCGGCGGCCCGGAGAAAATCGTCGAAGCCAAGGGCGAAATCCTTGAAGGCCTCGATGCATCGGGCACCGCTGTATTGAATCTCGACGACAAGGCCTTCGAGACCTGGCGTGTACGCGCCGCCGGTCGCAAGGTCCTGACGTTTGCCGTGTGCAATGCCGCGGCTGATTTTCATGCGTCCAGCATCACCGTTGATGCCCGTGGCTGCCCGTCCTTCACCTTGCACACGCCGCAAGGCAGCGAGCAGGTGCAGTTGAACCTGCTGGGTAACCATAACGTCGCCAATGCACTGGCCGCCGCCGCCGCCGCTCACGCCCTGGGCGTGTCGCTGTTTGGTATCGCCACGGGCTTGGGCGCCGTGCAGCCGGTCAAGGGCCGTACCGTGGCGCAGTTGGCGACCAATGGCATGCGCGTGATCGATGACACCTACAACGCCAACCCGTCCTCCATTAATGCCGCTGTTGATCTGCTGAAGGGCTTTGCCGGGCGCAAGGTGCTGGTGCTGGGCGACATCGGCGAACTGGGCGACTGGGCTGAGCAAGGCCACCGCGAAGTCGGTGCCTACGCCGCCGGCAAGGTCGACGCGCTGTATGCCGTGGGTACGAACATGGCCCACGCGGTCAACGCTTTCGGCCCTGGCGCACGGCATTTCGCCACCCAGGCCGAGTTGATCCAGGCGTTGGCTGCGGCCGAACAAGACAAACACACAACCATTTTGATCAAGGGATCGCGCAGCGCGGTGATGGAAAACGTCGTCGCGGCCTTGTGTGGCTCAAGTACGGAGAAACATTAATGCTGCTGCTGCTGGCTGAGTATCTGCAACAGTTCCACAAAGGCTTCGCGGTCTTTCAGTACCTGACCCTGCGCGGGATCCTGGGTGTGCTGACCGCGCTGTCGTTGTCGCTGTTTTTGGGGCCGTGGATGATCCGCACCCTGCAGAACCTGCAAATTGGTCAATCGGTTCGTAATGACGGCCCGCAGTCGCACCTGTCCAAATCCGGCACCCCGACCATGGGCGGCGCGCTGATTCTGTCGTCCATCGGCATCAGCACCTTGCTCTGGGCCGACCTGCACAACCGCTACGTGTGGACGGTGTTGCTGGTGACCCTGTTGTTCGGCGCCATCGGCTGGGTCGATGACTACCGCAAGGTGATCGAGAAAAATTCGAAAGGCCTGCCAAGCCGCTGGAAGTATTTCTGGCAGTCGGTGTTTGGCCTGGGCGCAGCGATTTTCCTGTTCGTGACCGCGCCAAGTGCGGTGGAAACCACCCTGATCATCCCGATGCTCAAGGACGCCAGCATTCCACTGGGCGTGGGCTTCGTGGTGCTGACCTATTTCGTGATCGTCGGCTCCAGCAACGCGGTGAATCTCACCGACGGCCTCGACGGCCTGGCGATCATGCCGACGGTGATGGTGGGCGGCGCGCTCGGCATCTTCTGCTACCTGTCGGGTAACGTGAAATTCGCTGAATACCTGCTGATCCCTTACGTACCGGGCGCGGGCGAACTGATCGTGTTCTGCGGCGCGCTGATCGGTGCCGGCCTGGGCTTCCTGTGGTTCAACACCTACCCGGCGCAAGTGTTCATGGGCGACGTCGGCGCACTGGCGCTCGGCGCAGCCCTGGGTACCATCGCCGTGATCGTGCGCCAGGAAATCGTGCTGTTCATCATGGGCGGTGTGTTCGTGATGGAAACCCTGTCGGTGGTCATCCAGGTGGCCTCCTTCAAGTTGACCGGGCGCCGCGTGTTCCGCATGGCGCCGATTCACCACCACTTTGAACTCAAGGGCTGGCCTGAGCCGCGTGTGATCGTCCGTTTCTGGATCATCACCGTGATTCTCGTGCTGGTCGGCCTTGCCACCCTGAAACTGAGGTAGAAACGAGTGTCCCTGATCGCTTCAGACCACTTCCGCATCGTTGTCGGCCTCGGCAAGAGCGGCATGTCCCTGGTTCGCTTCCTGGCGAACCGGGGCACGTCGTTTGCCGTCGCCGACACGCGGGAAAATCCACCGGAGCTGGTCACGCTGCGCCGTGACTACCCGCACGTGGAAGTGCGTTGTGGCGAGTTGGATGTCGAGTTTCTCTGCCGTGCCGACGAGCTCTACGTGAGCCCCGGCCTGGCCCTGGCGACACCGGCCCTGCAAGCCGCCGCCGCACGTGGCGTGAAGCTGTCCGGTGACATCGACCTGTTCGCGCGTAACGCGAAGGCGCCGATTGTGGCCATCAGCGGCTCCAATGCAAAAAGTACCGTGACCACCCTGGTCGGCGAGATGGCGGCTGCGGCCGGCAAGCGCGTGGCCGTGGGCGGCAACCTTGGCGTGCCGGCACTGGACCTGCTCAGCGACGACGTCGAGTTGTACGTGATGGAGCTGTCGAGCTTCCAACTGGAAACCACCCACGACCTCGGTGCCGAAGTGGCCACTGTGTTGAACGTGAGTGAAGACCACATGGACCGCTACAGCGGCCTGCCGGCTTATCACCTGGCCAAGCACCGGATCTTCCGTGGCGCCAAGCAATTTGTGGTCAACCGCCAGGATGCCCTGAGCCGTCCGCTGATGGGGGAGGGCATGCCTTGCTGGACCTTTGGTCTCGGCAAACCCGATTTCAAAGCCTTTGGCATTCGGGAAGAGAACGGCGAGAAATACCTGGCCTTCGAATTCCAGAACCTGATGCCGGTGCGCGAGCTGAAAATCCGTGGCGCCCATAACCAGTCCAATGCTCTTGCGGCGCTGGCGCTGGGGCATGCCGTGGGCCTGCCGTTCGACGCCATGCTGGCGGCGCTGCGCAGTTTCGGCGGCCTTGAGCATCGCTGCCAGTGGGTACGCGATCTCGATGGCGTCAGCTATTACAACGACTCCAAGGCCACCAACGTCGGCGCCGCATTGGCTGCCATCGAAGGCCTGGGTGCCGATATCGACGGCAAGCTGGTGCTGATCGCCGGTGGCGATGGCAAGGGTGCCGACTTCAAGGACCTCAAAGGTCCGGTCGCCGCACATTGCCGCGCCGTGGTGCTGATGGGCCGCGATTCCGATCTGATCGCCGCCGCCCTTGGTGACGCAGTGCCGCAAGTGCGCGCCACGTCCCTGGACGACGCTATTGCCCAGTGCAAGGCCCTGGCCCAGCCGGGCGATGCGGTGCTGCTGTCGCCGGCGTGTGCCAGCTTCGACATGTTCAAGAACTACGAAGAGCGCGGCCAGTTGTTCGCCCGCGCCGTGGAGGCTTTGGTATGAGCCTCGGTCTGAGAAACATCATCAAGCCGTACCCGTCGCCGATCATCACCGGGCGCGGTATCGACCTCGACTTCCCCATGCTTGCCGGTTGCCTCGCGCTGCTGGGCCTGGGCCTGGTGATGATCACGTCGGCGTCGTCCGAAGTGGCCGCCGTGCAGTCGGGCAACACCCTGTACATGATGATCCGTCACCTGGTGTACCTGTTGCTCGGCCTCGGCGCCTGCATTGTCACCATGATGATTCCCATCGCCACCTGGCAGCGCCTGGGTTGGCTGATGCTGATCGGTGCGTTTGGCTTGCTGATCATGGTGATCCTGCCCGGCATCGGCCGCGAGGTGAACGGTTCGATGCGCTGGATCGGCTTCGGTGCGTTCAACGTGCAGCCGTCGGAAATCGCCAAGGTGTTCGTGGTGATCTACCTGGCCGGCTACCTGGTGCGTCGCCAGAAAGAAGTGCGCGAAAGCTGGATGGGCTTCTTCAAGCCGTTCATCGTGCTGCTGCCCATGGCTGGCCTGTTGCTGATGGAGCCCGACTTCGGTGCCACCGTCGTGATGATGGGGGCAGCGGCGGCGATGCTATTCCTGGGCGGCGTCGGCCTGTTCCGTTTCACCTTGATGGTGGTACTGGCCGTCGCGGCCGTGACCATCCTGGTGCAGGCGCAACCCTACCGGATGGCCCGTCTGATTACCTTTACCGATCCGTGGTCCGACCAGTTCGGTTCCGGCTACCAGTTGACCCAGGCGTTGATCGCATTCGGGCGCGGCGAGTGGTTGGGCGTGGGCCTGGGCAACAGCGTGCAGAAGCAGTTCTACCTGCCGGAAGCCCACACCGACTTCGTGTTTTCGGTGCTCGCCGAAGAACTCGGCGTGGTGGGTTCGCTGTGCACCGTTGCGCTGTTCGTGTTCGTGTGTGTGCGGGGCATGTACATCGGCTTGTGGGCCGAGAAGGCCAAACAGTATTTCGCCGCGTATGTGGCGTACGGCTTGTCGTTCCTGTGGATCGGCCAGTTCCTGATCAACATCGGCGTGAACGTCGGCCTGCTGCCGACCAAGGGCCTGACCTTGCCGTTCCTCAGCTACGGCGGCAGTTCGTTGGTGATTTGCTGCGCGTGCCTGGGCTTGTTGCTGCGCATCGAGTGGGAGAGTCGAACCCACTTGGGCAGCGAAGAGATGGAATTCAGTGAGAGCGATTTTGCCGAGGAGCCAACCCATGGGCGCTAACGTGCTGATCATGGCGGGCGGCACCGGGGGCCATGTGTTCCCGGCCTTGGCGTGTGCGCGTGAGTTCCAGAACCGTGGCTACACCGTGCACTGGTTGGGCACGCCGCGCGGTATCGAAAACGACTTGGTACCGAATGCCGGTTTGCCGCTGCACTTGATCAACGTCACCGGCCTGCGTGGCAAGGGCAAGTTGTCCCTGCTCAAGGCGCCGTTCGTGTTGCTCAAGGCGGTGTGGCAGGCGCGCAAGGTGATTCGCGAATTGCAGCCGGTGTGTGTGCTGGGCTTTGGTGGTTATGTGACAGGCCCGGGTGGCGTCGCCGCCAGGCTCGCCGGTGTGCCGGTGATCGTGCACGAGCAGAACGCCGTGGCCGGGACTGCCAACCGCCTGTTGGCGCCCCTGGCTGCACGGGTGTGCGAGGCCTTCCCGAAGACTTTCGACGCATCCGACAAACTGCGCACCACCGGCAACCCGGTGCGCACCGAACTGTTCATGGACATTGCTCGCGAAGCACTGAGCGGGCGCAAGGCGCACCTGCTGATCATGGGCGGCAGCCTGGGCTCCGAGCCCTTGAACAAACTGCTGCCGGAAGCCCTGGCGCAACTCCCTGTGGAATTGCGTCCGGAGGTCTTCCATCAGGCCGGTAAAGATCATGGTGAAGTCACCGCCTCGCGCTATCGCGAAGCCGGTGTGGAGGCGAACGTACAGCCCTTCATCAAAGACATGGCCCAAGCCTATGGCTGGGCCGACCTGGTGGTCTGCCGCTCCGGCGCGTTGACCGTCAGTGAACTGGCCGCCGCCGGTCTGCCGTCCTTGCTGGTGCCTTTGCCCCACGCAATCGACGATCACCAGACCCGCAACGCCGAATATTTGGCCGGGGAGGGCGCTGCCTTCCTGCTGCCGCAAAGAACGACTGGCGCCGCCGATTTGGCCGCACGCCTGACCGAGGTTTTGATGCAACCGGAACGACTCAACAGCATGGCGAGCACCGCAAGCCGCCTGGCCAAACCTGACGCAACCCGTACCGTGGTCGATATCTGCCTGGAGGTGGCCCATGGTTGAGAATCAGAAAGCCATGCCACATCCCGAGATGCGTCGCATCCGTCGTATCCACTTCGTCGGTATCGGCGGCGTGGGCATGTGCGGCATTGCCGAAGTGTTGCTGAACCTGGGCTACCAGGTGTCCGGCTCGGACTTGAAAGAGTCGCCGGTCACTGATCGCCTGAAAAGCTTCGGCGCCCAGATCTTTATCGGCCACCGTGCCGAGAACGCCGCCGAAGCCGATGTGCTGGTGGTGTCCAGTGCCGTGAACACTTCCAACCCGGAAGTGGCCACCGCCCTAGAGCGCCGTATTCCGGTGGTGCCACGTGCCGAGATGCTGGCCGAGCTGATGCGTTATCGCCATGGCATCGCCGTCGCCGGTACCCATGGCAAGACCACCACCACCAGCCTGATCGCCTCGGTGTTCGCCGCCGGTGGCCTGGACCCGACCTTTGTGATCGGTGGCCGCCTGAATGCAGCCGGCACCAATGCACAACTGGGCACCAGCCGTTACCTGATCGCCGAAGCCGATGAAAGTGACGCGAGCTTCCTGCATCTGCAACCGCTGGTCGCCGTCGTCACCAACATCGACGAAGACCACATGGCCACCTACGACGGTGACTTCAACAAGTTGAAGAAAACCTTCGTCGAGTTCCTGCACAACCTGCCGTTCTACGGTTTGGCCGTGGTGTGCCTGGACGACCCGGTGGTGCGTGAAATCCTGCCCCAGGTGAAGCGCCCGACCGTGACCTACGGTTTCAGCGAAGACGCCGACGTGCGTGCGATCAATGTGCGCCAGGAAGGCATGCAAACCTTCTTCACCGTGCTGCGTCCTGATCGCGAGCCGCTGGATGTGTCGGTGAACATGCCGGGCAACCACAACGTCTTGAATTCCCTGGCGACCATCTGCATCGCCAGCGACGAGGGCGTCAGCGATGAAGCCATCGTCGAAGGCCTGTCGCGTTTTGCCGGCGTGGGTCGGCGCTTTCAGGTCTACGGCCAACTGCCGGTAGAAGGCGGCGACGTGATGCTGGTGGACGACTACGGTCACCACCCGACCGAAGTCGCGGCCGTGATCAAGGCCGTACGCGGTGGCTGGCCGGAGCGCCGTCTGGTGATGGTCTACCAGCCGCACCGCTACAGCCGTACTCGCGATCTGTATGACGACTTCGTCAATGTATTGGCCGATGCCAACGTGTTGCTGCTGATGGAGGTGTACCCGGCCGGTGAAGAGCCGATCCCGGGCGCCGACAGCCGCAAGCTGTGCAACAGCATCCGTCAGCGTGGCCAATTGGACCCGATCTACATCGAGCGTGGTGTGGACCTGGCGCCAATCGTCAAGCCGCTGCTGCGTGCCGGTGACATCCTGCTGTGCCAGGGCGCCGGTGACATTGGTGGCCTTGCCCCTAAATTGCTGGCGAGCCCGTTGTTTGCCGCCGCCGAAAAGGGGAAGTCGAAATGACCACTGACTACGCCTCCCTGTTCTCCAAAATCGCCCCTGCCGACTTCGGTCGCGTAGCGGTATTGTTCGGCGGCAAAAGTGCTGAGCGCGAAGTGTCGCTCAAGTCCGGCAATGCCGTGCTTGAAGCCCTGCAAAGTGCTGGCGTGAACGCCTTCGGCATCGACGTGGGTGATGACTTCCTCGCCCGCTTGCAGGCCGAGAAGATCGACCGCGCCTTCGTCATCCTCCACGGCCGTGGCGGTGAAGACGGCAGCATGCAAGGCCTGTTGGAATGCGCCGGCATCCCGTACACCGGCAGCGGCATTCTTGCTTCCGCGTTGGCCATGGACAAGTTGCGCACCAAGCAGGTGTGGCACAGCCTGGGCATTCCAACCCCGCGTCACAGCGTTTTGTGCAGCGAAGACGATTGTATTTCTGCAGCCAAGGAACTGGGCCTGCCTTTGATCGTCAAACCTGCCCATGAAGGCTCCAGTATCGGCATGGCCAAAGTGAACTCGGCCGCCGAATTGATCGACGCATGGAAAGCGGCAAGTACCTACGACTCACAAGTGTTGGTGGAACAGTGGATTCAAGGTCCCGAGTTCACCATCGCCACCCTGCGTGGCCAGGTTTTGCCGCCTATCGCATTGGGCACGCCCCACACCTTTTACGACTACGACGCCAAGTATGTGGCCTCCGATACCCAGTACCGGATCCCGTGTGGCCTCGACGCAACCAAGGAACAGGAATTGATGGACCTCACGGCGAAAGCCTGTGAGGCGCTGGGTATCGCCGGTTGGGCGCGGGCAGACGTGATGCAGGATGACCAAGGGAATTTCTGGTTCCTGGAAGTCAACACCGCACCGGGCATGACCGATCACAGCCTGGTACCCATGGCTGCTCGTGCAGCGGGCCTGGACTTCCAGCAGTTGGTGCTGGCGATCCTTGCCGCAAGCATTGAGCCTAGAGGCTGACAGACATGAACGGCGCATCGCTTCGACATCAGCAACCCCCAGCACCCGGCCGCAAGCCGGTGCCACGGGGTGCCAGCCGCATGGTGGCTAAAGAGCCGATGTCGGCGCGCCTGCCGAAAGCCAACTTTGGTTTTCTCAAGGCGCTGTTCTGGCCGGTGTTGCTGGTGGTGTTGGGCTTCGGCACCTACGAGGGCGCGCAGCGCCTGTTGCCGTATGCCGACCGGCCGATCACCAAGATCAGCGTGCAGGGCGACTTGAGCTACATCAGCCAGCAGGCGGTACAGCAGCGCATCGGCCCGTACCTGGCGGCGAGCTTCTTTACCATCGACCTGGCCGGTATGCGCGGTGAGCTGGAACAGATGCCGTGGATCGCCCACGCCGAAGTCCGCCGCGTCTGGCCGGACCAGGTGACGATCCGCCTGGAAGAACAACTGCCCGTGGCCCGTTGGGGTGACGAAGCGCTGTTGAACAACCAGGGCCAGGCGTTTACGCCGCGTGAACTGGCCAACTACGAGCACCTGCCGCAGTTGTTCGGGCCGCAGCGGGCGCAGCAGCAAGTGATGCAGCAGTATCAGGCCTTGAGCCAGATGCTGCGGCCAATGGGCTTCTCCATTGCACGCCTGGAATTGCGTGAGCGGGGCAGCTGGTTTTTGACCACCGGGGCCGGCAGTTCCGGCCCGGGCATCCAGTTGTTGCTGGGACGCGACCGCTTGGTGGAAAAGATGCGCCGCTTTATTGCCATCTATGACAAGACCTTGAAAGAACAGATTACGAACATTGCGAGCGTCGACCTGCGTTACGCCAACGGCCTTGCCGTCGGCTGGCGTGAACCGGCTGCGCCCACGGCAGCGCAACCCGCTGTCGCGAAGAATTAAGAAGAGGCAGGACCCATGGCAAACGTGCAAAGCGGCAAAATGATCGTCGGTCTCGATATCGGCACCTCCAAGGTGGTGGCGCTGGTCGGCGAGGTCGGAGAAGACGGCGTAATCGAGATCGTCGGTATCGGCACGCATCCGTCCCGGGGCCTGAAGAAGGGCGTGGTGGTGAACATCGAGTCCACCGTGCAGTCGATCCAGCGCGCCATCGAAGAAGCGCAGCTGATGGCCGGTTGCCGGATCCACTCGGCGTTCGTCGGCGTTGCGGGCAACCATATCCGCAGCCTGAACTCCCACGGCATCGTGGCGATCCGCGACCGTGAAGTCAGCGCCGCCGACCTTGAGCGTGTACTCGACGCTGCCCAGGCCGTGGCGATCCCGGCTGACCAGCGCGTGCTGCACACGCTGCCGCAGGACTACGTGATCGATAACCAGGAAGGCGTTCGCGAGCCCCTGGGCATGTCGGGCGTACGTCTGGAAGCCAAGGTCCACGTGGTGACCTGCGCCGTCAACGCCGCACAGAACATTGAAAAATGCGTGCGCCGCTGCGGCCTGGAAATCGACGACATCATTCTGGAGCAGCTGGCATCGGCTTACTCCGTGCTGACCGACGACGAAAAAGAACTGGGCGTGTGCCTGGTGGACATCGGCGGCGGCACCACTGACATCGCGATCTTCACCGAAGGTGCGATCCGTCACACCGCCGTGATCCCGATTGCCGGTGACCAGGTGACCAACGACATCGCCATGGCGCTGCGCACACCGACCCAGTACGCCGAAGAAATCAAGATCCGCTACGCCTGCGCCCTGGCCAAACTGGCCGGTGCCGGCGAGACCATCAAGGTGCCAAGCGTGGGCGACCGTCCACCGCGCGAACTGTCGCGCCAGGCCCTGGCCGAAGTGGTCGAGCCGCGCTACGACGAGCTGTTCACCCTGATCCAGGCTGAGCTGCGTCGCAGCGGCTACGAAGATTTGATCCCGGCCGGCATCGTGCTGACCGGTGGCACCTCGAAGATGGAAGGCGCGGTCGAACTGGCCGAGGAAATCTTCCACATGCCGGTGCGCCTGGGCGTGCCCCATGGCGTCAAAGGCCTGGGCGACGTGGTGCGCAACCCGATTTATTCCACTGGCGTGGGCTTGCTGTTGTACGGCCTGCAAAAGCAGACCGACGGCATTTCCCTGTCGGGCCCGAGCATCCGCGACAGCTACCGCAGTGACGACGAGGCGAAAGCGCCGTTGTTCGAGCGTCTGCAAGCGTGGGTCAAAGGCAATTTTTAAAGCTTTACCGCAACACCGCTGGAAGCAGTAGGCGAAAAAACTAGAGAAAACGAAAGGAGAGGGAACATGTTCGAACTCGTAGACAACATCCCCGCAAGCCCGGTCATCAAAGTGATCGGTGTCGGCGGTGGCGGCGGCAACGCTGTCAACCATATGGTCAAGAGCAACATTGAAGGCGTTGAATTCATCTGCGCCAACACTGATGCCCAGGCGCTGAAAAGCATCGGCGCGCGGACCATCCTGCAATTGGGCACCGCGGTGACCAAAGGCCTCGGCGCTGGCGCCAACCCGGAAGTCGGCCGTCAAGCCGCCCTGGAAGACCGCGAGCGTATTGCCGAAGTGCTGCAAGGCACCAACATGGTGTTCATCACCACGGGCATGGGCGGCGGTACCGGTACCGGTGCAGCGCCGATCATTGCCGAAGTGGCCAAGGAAATGGGCATTCTGACTGTCGCTGTCGTGACACGTCCGTTCCCGTTCGAAGGCCGCAAGCGCATGCAGATCGCCGACGAAGGCATCCGTCTGCTGTCTGAAAGCGTCGACTCGTTGATCACCATTCCCAACGAGAAGCTGCTGACTATCCTGGGCAAGGACGCGAGCCTGCTGTCCGCATTCGCCAAGGCTGACGATGTACTGGCCGGTGCCGTTCGCGGTATCTCCGACATCATCAAGCGCCCAGGCATGATCAACGTCGACTTTGCCGACGTACGTACCGTGATGAGCGAAATGGGCATGGCGATGATGGGCACTGGCTGCGCCAGCGGTCCGAACCGTGCACGTGAAGCCACTGAAGCGGCCATCCGCAACCCGTTGCTGGAAGACGTGAACCTGCAAGGCGCACGCGGCATCCTGGTGAACATCACCGCCGGTCCTGACCTGTCCCTGGGTGAGTACTCCGACGTGGGTAGCATCATCGAAGCCTTCGCTTCCGAGCACGCCATGGTCAAAGTCGGTACCGTTATCGACCCGGACATGCGCGACGAACTGCACGTGACCGTGGTTGCGACCGGCCTGGGTGCCAAGATCGAGAAGCCTGTGAAGGTCATCGACAACACCCTGCACACCAGCCAGGTGAGCCAAGCGGCTGCCGCTCCAGCGCCTTCGCGCCAGGAACTGCCGTCGGTGAACTACCGTGACCTGGACCGTCCGACCGTGATGCGCAACCAGGCTCAGGCCGGTGCTGCGGCGTCCCGTAGCCCGAATCCGCAAGATGATCTGGACTACCTGGACATCCCGGCATTCCTGCGTCGTCAGGCCGATTGATGGAATGTATCAGGGCTATGAAGGTGATTGGTGTTCAGCAAAGGTCTGGTCTGCTATTATCGCCAGCCTTTGTTGATACCAGTTCGCAATTTGCGCTCAAGCGGTCCAAGCCATGATTAAACAACGCACCCTGAAGAATATTATCCGTGCCACAGGTGTAGGTCTGCACTCCGGGGAGAAGGTATACCTGACCCTCAAACCTGCACCTGTCGACACCGGCATCGTGTTTGTTCGTGCCGACCTGGACCCTGTGGTGCAGATTCCTGCTCGCGCGGAAAACGTTGGCGAAACCACCATGTCGACCACATTGGTCAACGGTGACGTCAAAGTGGACACGGTGGAGCACTTGCTCTCGGCCATGGCTGGCCTGGGCATCGATAACGCCTACGTCGAGCTCTCCGCGTCTGAAGTCCCGATCATGGATGGTAGCGCTGGACCTTTCGTATTCCTGATTCAATCTGCCGGCCTGGAAGAACAGGACGCAGCCAAGAAGTTCATTCGCATTCTGCGGGAAGTGACAGTAGAAGACGGCGACAAGCGCGCCACCTTCGTCCCGTTCGAAGGCTTTAAAGTGAGCTTTGAGATCGATTTCGATCACCCGGTATTCCGTGACCGCACCCAAAGTGCAAGCGTGGATTTTTCCAGCACTTCGTTCGTAAAAGAAGTCAGCCGCGCCCGTACCTTTGGTTTCATGAGTGACATCGAGTACCTGCGCAAGCACAACCTCGCACTCGGCGGCAGCGTTGAAAACGCCATTGTGGTCGACGCGGATGGTGTACTGAACGAAGACGGCCTTCGCTATGAAGACGAATTCGTGAAGCACAAGATCCTCGATGCAATCGGTGACCTCTACCTGCTGGGCAATAGCCTGATAGGCGAGTTCAAAGGCTTCAAGTCGGGCCACGCCCTTAACAACCAGCTGCTGCGCAAGTTGATTGAGCAGACAGACGCTTGGGAAGTCGTGACCTTCGAAGATGCCAGCACCGCACCGATCTCTTACATGCGTCCCGTTGCGGCGGTGTAAGTAACAACTCTCTTTCTTTAGTTTTGAAAGGCTGCCTTCGGGTGGCCTTTTTTTATGCCGATTGCCCACTGCCTATGGAGATCAAAATGTGGGAGCGGGCTTGCTCGCGAATGCGGTGTGTCAGTTATTGCATCTGTTACTGATCCACCGCATTCGCGAGCAAGCCCGCTCCCACATTGGACCTCATTTACAAGTCAGAGGGTCGCAGCATCCACAATCCGGTTGCGCCCGGTATGCTTGGCCTCATACAGCGCCTGGTCCGCACTCAACAACAACGCCTCCAACGACATACGGCTGCGCTTGTCCCACGTGCTCATCCCAATACTCACCGTGATCGGCCGCTCATCGCCCGCCACCCTAGGCAAGTGCTCAATGCCGCTGCGGATATGTTCGGCGATCACCTCGGCGCCCTTGGCATCGGTGTGCGGCAACACCACTGCAAACTCCTCACCGCCATAACGTGCTGCCAAGTCGGCGGGGCGGCGGATATTGGTGCCGATCACCTGGGCCACGGTGCGCAACGCCTCATCGCCGCCATGATGGCCGTGGCGGTCGTTGAAGGCCTTGAAGTGGTCCACGTCGATCATCAGCAGTGTCATCGGCTCGGCCGAGCGTTGCGCGCGGTCCCATTCCAGGCGCAGGCGCTCGTCGAGGATACGGCGGTTGGCCAGGCCGGTGAGGGCGTCGGTGGCTGCCAGTTCTGACAGCACCCGCTCGGTGCGATAACGGCGGCGCAGTTCCCGGCGCAGCATCCAGGTCAACCACAACAAGCCGATACACAACACGCCGGTGGCGCCGGCGGTCAACAGTGCGGCGCGTTCCCAGGGCGCGAATACGTCTTCGCTGGACAGGGCCACCACCACAATCAGCGGCAGTTCACCGACGTTGCTGAAGGTGTACAAGCGTTCTTTGCCGCTCATGGAGGAGATCGCCCGGAAACTGCCTTCACCTTCGCGCAACATGCGTTTGAAGTTGGGGCGGTCGCTGAGGTCCTTATCGATCATGTCGCGTTCCAGCAACGGCTGTTGGGCGAGGAGAATGCCGTGGGTGTTCATCAGGTTCACGCTGCTGCCATTGCCGATGGTCAGGCGGTTGAACAACTGATCGAAATACGCCAGGCGCATGGTGGCCACGGCAACGCCGGCAAACTCACCGTCTGGCCCCGATACGCGCCGGCTGAACGCGATGCGCCACACTTGATCGCAGGCGCAGCGGATCTTGAACGGGCGGCTGATAAACAGGCCTGCCTGGGCGTTGTTCTGATGAATCTGGAAATAATCGCGGTAGGCGAAATTACGTGGCGTTGGCCACAGCGTCGAAGAGTCGGCAACCACCGCGCCATTGGCGTCCAGCAACAACACCTCACCTTTGAAGGGCGCTGCCGTGGATTGATCAAACTGCACCAGGTGTCGGATATCCACCGGCACCTGTGCCAAGTCCTTGCGCGTGGTGGCAGCGATCAGCCCTTGCAGCGCCAGGTCGTAGAGTTCGACGTTACGCAGCACATCGGCATTGATCAGTTGGGTAATGTTGGTGGTGGCGCGCTTCGCCGCCTGCAGGGTGCTGGCGTGCTCGCGGATCAGCAGCGCCGCGACAATGACCATGATAAGGGCGACAGTGAGGCCACTGCCCAGCAGCAGCAATAGCTCTGGGCGTAAAGGCAGGGTACGACCACGGTCTTGGCTCATCGGGCAGACTTCAGCACTTGGGATGCTGGCAGTTTAGTGCTACCCGATGAAAATTAAATAGTTGGTTAAGAAAGAAAGTTCGCGGCTTAGAACACGTTGATCGGGTAGTCGACGATCACGCGGTACTCATCCACGTCATTGTCCACCGCCGAATAACCGTTGCTGCCGCGGTTGGTCGCCCATTGCAGGCGCACGGCCAAGTCCTTGGCCTTGCCGCCTTGCACCACATATTTGAGGTCGATGTCCCGTTCCCAATGCTTGGCGTCCTTGCCATCGGCGCTGTACCAGCGGCTGTAGCCACGGCTTTGCGGGTCGACCTTGGTCAGGTCGGTCTTGCCGCTGATGTAGGACACGGCCGAGGTCAGGCCAGGCAGGCCGAGGCCGGCGAAGTCGTAGGCGTACTTGAGTTTCCACGACCGTTCGTTGGGGCCGTTGAAGTCCGAGTATTGCTGGGAGTTGTCCAGGTACACGCTGTCGCCCTGGGTGATGTAGTCGAACGGCGTGTTGCCGTTGACCCGCTGGTAGGCGGCGGTGACGCTGTGATGACCCACGCCGACGGTGAAGTGCAGGCTGTAGGTGTTGTTGTCGATATCCCCCAGCAGCGATTGGCCGGTGTCTTGGGTGTGGTAGTAGTGCAGGCCCGGGTTGAGGCTGACCAGGTCGTTCAGGGCGTAGGTGTAGTCCAGGTCGTAGTAGTACTGGTTCCACACGTCCTTGAGTTCGGAGGCGTAGAGGTTACTGGTCAGCCCGGGGGTACCGCTGAATGACACGCCGGCCCAGTTGATGTGCTGGGCGTCGGTATGGCTTGGCAGGGCCCCGTAGCTGGTGCCGATGCGCTGGTGGCCGCTCTGGTTGTAGAGTTTGGTGAAGCTGGCCTGGCCGCCTTCGAACATCCAGCCGTCGAAGCTGTGGTTGTTCAGGCTGACGCCACGAAAAGTCTGCGGCAGCATGCGCGTCATGCCGCCGGCGATCACCGGGTTGTTGAGGAACAGGTCGCCGGCCTTCAGCTCGGTGTCAAATGCGCGCATTTTCAAGGTGCCGCCGGCGGTCGAGAACGAGCCGGGCGCCTTGCCGTTGCCACCGCCGTAGGGAAGGATGCTGGAGCCGTCGGTGCCGCCACCGCCGTCGAGCTTGAGGCCGAGCATGGCGTGGGCGTCCAGGCCAAAGCCGACGGTGCCTTGGGTGTAGCCGGATTCAAAGGTGCCGAGAAAACCCTGGCCCCATTCCTTGCTGTCATCGGTGTGAATATCGCGACGGTCGCGGTTCATGTAGTAGTTGCGGGTGTTGATCGTGAGGTGGGAGCCTTCGACGAAACCGTCGGCGGGGGTGGTGTCTGCCGCGTGGGCGAGAGGGGCGATCGTTGCTGCAATCGCCAGGAATAGCGGGGTGAACGTCAGCGAGTTCTTCACCGGTGGAGCTCCTTTGGTCAATCGAAAACGGCCATGTCGTGGGGGTGTTCCTGGCCTTTTTTACGGCAAAAAAAAGCCGCTGAAGTCAGCGGCTTTAAAACAGATTCCCAGTGTAGAGCCCTGGAAATAAGTCGAGGGAAATTCGGGTAAGCGGATAACTGTCTTTGCCGTCGCGCTCATCGGTGCGTCAAATTAACGCAGGCGAGCGGTGCGATACAGAGTGTAACAAGATAATGACTGTTGCCCAAATCGCAACAGTGGCAAAGAAGCAGAGTCCATGTGGGAGCGGGCTTGCTCGCGAATGCGGTGGGTCAGTCAACTTATGTATCACTGACACACCGTATTCGCGAGCAAGCCCGCTCCCACATTTTTTATCCGAGGTGTCTAGACGGGCAGGGTGATACCAAAGGTATTGCCGCCGCCTTCGCTACGCACGAACACATCACCGCCGTGCATCAGCGCAATCGCCTTGACGATGGCCAGCCCCAGGCCGTGATTGCCGCCGCTGTTGCTGCGCGACGCATCAACTCGATAGAACCGCTCGAACAGCCGTGGCAAGTGCTCGCTGGCGATCACGTCGCCAGGGTTGGTCACCGCGATTGCCACGCGGTTTGCCTGCAGGTCTATCTTCACATCGATGACCTGCCCTGGCGCGGTGTGCTGCACCGCATTGCTCAGCAGGTTGATCAAGGCCCTGCGCAGGTGGGCTCTTTCGATGTGTACCGTGGCGTCACCGCGTACGCGCACCTGGACCTGGGCGTCTTCAAGGATGAAGTCCAGGTAATCGAGGGTGGTTGCCACTTCGTCGGCCAGCGAGCTTTCAATCAGCGTGGTGGCCTTGCTGCCCTGGTCGGCGCTGGCGAGGAACAGCATGTCGTTGATGATTGAACGCAGGCGCTCCAGCTCTTCGAGGTTGGATTGCAGGACCTCGAAATAATGCTCCGCCGAGCGGCCGCGCGTCAGCGCCACTTGGGTCTGGCCGATCAGGTTGGTCAGCGGTGAGCGCAGCTCATGGGCTACGTCGGCGTTGAACGATTCCAGGCGCGAATAGGCCAGTTCCACACGATCCAGCGTGGCGTTGAACGAGTTGACGAACTGGCTCAATTCCGGCGGCAGCGGTGACAACTGCAGACGCCCGGAGAGTTTTGGCGGCGCCAGTTTTTGCGCCTCATCCGAGAGTTTGCCCAGCGGCTTGAGGCCGATTCGCGACACCCAGAACCCCAGCAGCGCGGCCAGCACCACACCGACAAACGCCAGGCCGATCAGCGCCATCAGCAACTGATGCTGGGTGGCGTGGAAGTTTTCGGTGTCGATGGCAATGATGAAACGCAACGGCGGCCGCTGGTCCTTGGCCGGAAACTGGCTCACCAGCGCCTTGAACGGATGGTCGTAGCCTGGCAGACGCAAATCGCGCTTGCCGCTACCGCCTTCGGCAAAGGCGCGGATCTGCGCATCGGGGCTGCCATATTCGTAGGACGGATCGCTGCTGACCACCCAGAATCGGATGCGCTTGTCTTCTTCACTGAGCAGCTTGAGCTTGCTGGTGATCTTGGCCCAATGATCGGGCGTGCCGAAGCGGCCCACCGACGACTCCAGCACGCTGTAGCGCGCATCCAGTTCAGCCTCCGGCAACAGGCCGAGGCCCCGGTCCACCTGTTGATACAGCGCACCGCCGATCAATACGAAAATCAGCAGCGCCACCAGGGTGAACATGCCGCTCAGGCGCAGCGCGATTGAGTTAGTCGACACTGCGACTCTCCAGCACATAGCCCATGCCACGAATGGTGTGCAGCAATTTTTGTTCGAACGGCCCGTCCAGCTTGGCACGCAGGCGCTTGATCGCCACTTCCACCACGTTGGCGTCGCTGTCGAAATTAATGTCCCAGACCATTTCCGCAATTGCGGTCTTGGAGAGGATCTCGCCCTGGCGTCGCGCGAGCACGCTGAGCAGCGAGAACTCCTTGGCGGTCAGGTCCAGGCGCAGGCCATTGCGACTGGCCTTGCGGCTGATCAGGTCGATCCACAGGTCGGCGACTGTGACCTGTACCGGTTCATGGCCACCGCTGCGGCGGGTCAGGGCTTGCAGGCGCGCCACCAGTTCCAGGAAGGAAAAAGGCTTGCCGAGGTAATCATCGGCGCCTTCACGCAGGCCGCGAATGCGGTCTTCCACGCGTTCGCGGGCGGTGAGCATGATCACCGGCGTCTGCTTGCGGGCGCGCAACGCACGCAATACGCCAAAGCCATCCAGGCCCGGCAGCATGACGTCGAGCACGATCACCGCGTAGTCGTTTTCCAGCGCCAGGTGCAACCCCTCGACGCCTTCGCGCGCCACATCGACGGTGTAGCCTTGCTCCGTCAGGCCGCGGTGCAGGTAGTCCGCGGTTTTTTCTTCATCTTCAATAATCAGGACGCGCATGAGCCTTTTGTTCCAGGACGGGGCCTAGGCCTTAATGTGTGGTCGCCAGCTCAAGCGCTGGTTTGGGCCTGTGGAAGAACTTCTCAAGGTACAAGTATATGACCGGTGTGGTGAACAGCGTCAGCGCCTGGCTCACCAGCAGGCCGCCGACCACCGCGATACCCAGCGGCTGGCGCAGCTCCGCGCCGGCGCCGTAGCCGAGCATCAGCGGCAAAGCACCGAGCAACGCGGCGAGGGAGGTCATGATGATTGGCCGGAACCGCGTGATACAGGCTTCGAAGATTGCATCGTGAGGCGACAATCCCCGCTCGCGCTGGGCCTCCAGGGCGAAGTCGATCAGCAGGATGCCGTTTTTCTTGACGATGCCGATCAACAGCACCAGGCCGATCAGCGCCATGATCGAAAAGTCCTGGCCCAACAGCCACAGCATGATCAGTGCTCCCAGGCCCGCCGAGGGCAGCGTCGAGATGATCGTCAGCGGGTGTACAAAGCTCTCATACAACACGCCGAGAATGATGTAGACCGCCACCAGCGCCGCAAGGATCAGCCACGGTTGGCTGGCCAGCGAGCTTTGGAACGCCTGCGCTGCGCCCTGGAAGTTGCCGATGATCGAAGCCGGCATGCCGATCTCGTTTTTCGCCTGGTTGAGCAGGATCACCGCATCCCCCAACGCCACCCCGGGCGCCAGGTTGAACGATAGGTTGGCCGCCGGGAACATGCCGTCATGGCTGATGGACAACGGCCCGACCGTGGGCGCATCCACCGTGGCCAAGGCCGACAGCGGCACCATTTCGTTGGTCAGTGGCGAGCGCAAGTAGAAGTAGTTCAGGCTTTCGGCCTTGCCGCGTTGTTGGGTGTCCAGTTCCAGCACCACTTGGTACTGGTTGATTTCGGTCTGGAACTCATTGACCTGGCGCTGGCCGAAGGCGTCGTACAGCGCCTGGTCGACATCGGTGGCGGTCAGGCCGAAACGTGCGGCGGCGCGACGGTCGATGCTGATGTGGGTGATGCTGCCACCCAATTGCAGGTCGTTGGAAATATCGCGGAAGGCGGGGATTGACCGCAGTTTTTCGGTAAGGCGCTGGGTCCAGGTGTTCAGCGTCGCCCCGTCGTTGCTTTTGAGCACGTATTGGTATTGGCTGCGGCTGGGGCCGGAACTGAGGTTGATGTCCTGGCCGGCGCGCAGGTACAGGACGATCCCCGGTACCTTGGCCAGCTTGGGCCGGATGCGGTCGATAAATTGGCTGGCGGACACATCCCGGTCACCCCGGTCCACGAGGGAGATCCAGAAGCGGCCGTTGGCGATGGTCTGGTTGCTGCCGGTCACACCCACCGAGTGGGAGAACGCCCGTACGGCCGGGTCATCTTTCATGATTTCTGCCAGCGCCTTGTGCTTGGCGACCATGTCCGGGTAAGACACGTCTGCCGCCGCTTCGCTGGTGCCGAGGATAAAACCGGTGTCCTGCACCGGGAAGAAACCCTTGGGGATAAACACATAACCCACCACAGCCAATGCCAGGGTCAGCATGAAGATGCCCGCCATCGTGCGTTGGTGGGCGAGAGCGCGGCGCAGGGTGCGTTCGTAGGCCGCCAGCAGGCGCTCGCCAAAACCGGGCTTGTCGTGGGGGCGATGGCTCGGTGCTTTCATGAACAGTGCGGCCAATGTCGGGGCCAATGTCAGGGACACCACCACGGAAATCAGAATGGTCGAGGTGGCGGTCAAGGCAAACTCCTTGAACAGCCTGCCGACCACCCCGCCCATGAACAGCAACGGAATGAAAGCCGCCACCAGTGACACGCTGATGGACACCACGGTAAAGCCGATTTCGCTGGCGCCCTTGAGCGCCGCCTCGCGTTTGTCCAGGCCGGTTTCGAGGTGGCGATGAATGTTCTCTACCACCACGATGGCATCGTCCACCACAAACCCCACGGCGACCACGATGGCCACCAGGGTCAGGTTGTTCAGGCTGAAACCCAGCACATACATCAGGGCAAAACTGGCGATCAGTGACACCCCCAGCACACTGGACACAATCAGGGTTGCCGACCACTGGCGCAGGAAAATCGCCATCACCCCGACCACCAGCAAGACGGCGATCAGCAGGGTCATTTCCACTTCGTGCAACGAGGCGCGGATGGTGGTGGTGCGGTCCATCAATACGCTGACCTGCACCGACGCGGGCAGCATCGCCTCCAGGCGCGGCAGCTCGGCCTGGATACGCTCGACGGTCTCGACAATGTTGGCGCCGGGTTGGCGGGTGATCACCAGGTTGACGCCGGGCGTGTCCACGGCCCACGCCTGGACGTAGGCGTTTTCCGAACCGTTGACCACTTTGGCCACATCACGCAGCTGCACCGGAGCGCCGTTCTTGTAGGAGATGATCAGGTCGCCGTATTCGTCCGGGTGAAACAGTTGGTCGTTGGTCGCCAGGGTCGAGACGCTGTTCTTGCCGTACAGCGCGCCCTTGGCCAGGTTGAGGCTCGATTGCTGGATGGCGAGGCGCACGTCGGCCAAGGTCAGGCCGATGGCGGCGAGTTTGTCGGGCGAGGCCTGCACCCGGATCGCCGGGCGTTGCTGGCCGGTGATGTTGATTTGGCCGACGCCGTCGATCTGGCTGATCTGCCGGGCCAGCAGGGTTTCCACCAGGTCACTCAGTTCGGTGCCGGGCATGTCATGGGAGCTGACACTGAGAATGAGTACCGGGCTGTCCGCCGGGTTGACCTTGCGCCAGGTCGGCAGGCTTGGCATATCGCTGGGCAGTTTGCCGGCGGCGGTGTTGATCGCCGCCTGGACTTCCTGCGCAGCAGTGTCGATGCTTTTGTCGAGGGTGAATTGCAGGGTCAGCAGGCTGGAGCCCAGGGCACTGCTGGAGGTCATCTGGGTCATGCCGGGGATGGCACTGAATTGCACCTCCAGCGGCGTGGCGACCGACGATGCCATGGTGTCGGGGCTGGCTCCGGGTAACTGTGCGGTGACCTGGATCGTCGGAAATTCCGCTTCCGGCAGTGGGGCGATGGGTAGCTTAGGGAAGGCAATCAGCCCAAGCAGCACCAAGGCGAACGTCAACAGCAAGGTGGCGACCGGGCGGTCGATGCACCAGGCGGAAATCGAACCCCGCGACGTCATGGTTGCACCTGGATATCGGCGGTCTGGTTCACCTGGGGCGTGTCCTTGAGAATCTCCACCTGGGCCCCCGCCTTGAGCCGCGACTGACCGTCGCTGACCAGCACATCACCGGCCTGGATGCCCTTGAGGATATTGCGATCGCTGTCCTGATACACCACCTGCACCGGCACGATTTCCACCTTGTCGCCGTTGACGCGGTACACAAAGTGCGCGTCGAGGCCGCGTTGCACCACAGTGGGCGGGACGGCGAGGGCGTTGCGGTCGAGTGCGGTCTGGATCTTGACCGTCACCAGTTGCCCAGGCCACAGCTTCTGCGCGTTGTTGCGGAATTCGGCCTTGACGCGGATGGTGCCGGTGGTGCTGCTGATCTGGTTGTCGATCAGGCTCAAGCGGCCCTGGCCCAGCAGGTCGCTGTTGGCGCCCTCGGTATCGGCACCCAGGTAGGCATCGACGCGGGCGGGGTCGCTGGCGGCGATCAGGCCTTGCAGTGTCGGCAGCATCTGCTGCGGCAGGGAGAACTCGATGGCAATCGGGTCGATCTGGGTCACTGAGAACAGCCCCTGGGCGTCGCTCATACGCAGGAAGTTGCCTTCATCCACGGTGCGAATGCCAACGCGACCTGTGACTGGCGAGTGTATTTGGGTGTAGGAAAGTTGTACCTGGGCAGAATCGATAGCGGCCTGGTTACCTTGCACCGTCGCCTTCAACTGGTTGACCAGCGCTTGTTGCTGGTCGTAGGTCTGTTTCGACACGCCGTCATCGACGCTCAGGTCCTTGTAGCGCTTGAGATTGACCAGCGCCACTTGCAGTTGCGCCTGGCTTTGCCCCAATTGCGCCCTGGCCTGGTCGAGGCTGGCGCGGATCGAACGGTCGTCGATGGTTGCCAGCAGGTCGCCGGCCTCGACCAACTGACCCTCCTTGACCAGCAGCTTGGTGAGAACGCCATCAATCTGCGGGCGGATTACCACACTGTGCAGCGACAGCACCGAGCCGATCCCCGTGACATAACGTGGCAGGTCTTGCTCAACGACTTTCATCACCCGTACTGGCACGGCCGTGGAAGCCACCAACCTGGTCTTGGCGGGCCGGGTCAACGCCCAGGCCGCGACAGCCAGTACCAGCAGGACTGCCACGATCAATACAGTTCTTCTTTTAAGGGTGTGCATGCTTGTAAGGCGCCAGGGCAGGGAATGGAGAGACGGGGGAGTATTTATAGCGCGTAGACCCGGTCAGTAAAGTGACCGCTATCTGACAGCCACGACAGTTAGCGCCTGACCATTCGTACGACGTTGGTCAAAGATCTGAGGTGCGCAGGTATACTTCCAGCCATTGTGGCTCGCAACTCGGGTCCGCATCATTTTTTGCACGCTCCGGAGCGCTCATGACTTCCCCGACACAAACCCCTATTGAAGCGGTCGACCTCGTCGAATCGGCCAATGCCGACGGCGTTGAAAAAGCCGAGATTCCGGCCTTCAAGTTTCCGTTTAAACCCGGTGAACTATCGGGTGCCAAGAATGCTGCCCAGCCTTGGTACAAAAACGGCGCAAAGAACGGCCACACCAAATCCCCAGGCATGGCGCCACCGGGTACTCGTCGTTCCATGGGTAAACGCTAAGAGTAGAATCCACGTTATGTAGTGGTTATCGCCTACAGCTAGCGCTGACGTTTCTGATTGTAGGCCCACGTCTTTTTTTTGAAAGCTTTCACGCCGCCTGCTCGCCCCGGTTTTTTCATCGGACTGGGTGAGGGTGGCGCCGGCTTTCTGGAAAAGGACGTTCCTGATGGTACTTGTCTACCTGCGTATTTCCCTCGTCGTGCTGTTGTTGGGCGTGCTCGCCTGCGCCAACACGCTGGCCGAGGAGCCGGCACGCCGCGAAATCCGCTTCGCCGTCGCCGCACAGTTCCCCCCTTTCCAAAGCCGTGACAGCCAAGGGCAGATGGTGGGCTTGAACATCGAGTTGGGGAATGCGCTGTGCCAGCAACTCAATGTGCGTTGCATCTGGGTCGATCAGGTCCTGGTGGAAAATTTTCCGGCCCTTGAAGCGCGGCAGTTCGACGCGATCATGGGCATGGCTCCTACGTCCAGACGGCGCCAGCGGGTGAGCTTCACCGAAGACCTCTATCCCTTTACCACGCGCCTGGTGGCGCGCAAGGCTTCCGGCTTGCTGCCGACCAAGCAGTCACTCAAAGGCAAGCGTGTCGGGGTGCTATTGAAGAGTAATCGCGAGGCTTTCGCCCTGGCGAAGTGGGCGCCTGCCGGCGTAATCGTCAAGAGTTTCTGGCTCAACGAGGATCTGGTCCGCAGCCTGGTGGCCGGCGACATCGATGCAACATTGCAAGGCACCGTAGAAATTCGCGAAGCCCTGCTCGACACCGCCGATGGCCAGGACTTCGACTTCCTCGGGCCGGCCGTCTCAGCGCAATTGTTGGGTGATAGCGTGGCGATTGCGGTGCGCAAGCCCGATACGGCGTTGCGCAGCGACCTCAACCGCGCCCTTGAGCAACTGATCCACAACGGCGAGTACCAGCGGATCATCCAACCCTATCGCCTGGATGCCAGCCCTTCCGCCACGCAATGATGGCGAACTAATTGCGCAGAACATGCGCTGGATCAGTATTTGCCCCCTCCGTGCGCTTAGAGTCGGTCGCCCTGCCGACTCCTTCAACAATCACGAGCGCGCTTATCCATGAAAATCAATCTGCCGGTTACCGGTCGAAGTGTGGACTTTGCCCCTGACGCCAATATCCTCTCGACCACCGACCTGACCAGCGCGATTACCTACGCCAACGAGGACTTTATCAACGTCTGCGGCTACCGCCGTGAGGAGCTGATCGGCGCGTCGCATAACCTCCTGCGTCATCCCGACATGCCTGCTGCGGCGTTCGCACACATGTGGAAAACCTTGAAAAGCGGGCGCTCGTGGATGGGCATGGTGAAAAACCGCTGTAAGAACGGTGACCACTATTGGGTCAGCGCCTACGCCACACCGGTGACCCGGGATGGCGTGACGGTGGAGTACCAATCGGTGCGCACCAAGCCCGATGCGCGCAGGGTGGCAGCAGCAGAACGTGCCTACGCGCGGCTGCGGGCGGGCAAGCGACGGCGCTTGCCGAGGCTCGGCCTGGGGGTGAAATTAACGGCCTGGGTGGCTGCTATCAGTAGCGTGACCTGGGCGCTGGGACTGGGCTTGGCCACCTATTCGCTGGTCTGGCAACTGCTGGCGTTGGTGGCGGGCGGCGTGGTCGGCGCGGTGGGTGTCAAAGCCATCCTGCGGCCCTTGGCACAATTGGATCAACGCGCGCGCGCAATCGCCGACAACCCCTTGAGCCAGGGGGTCTACACCGGGCGCGATGATGAATGCGGGCAGATCGAATTTGCCCTGCACATGCTCGAAGCCCAAGTGGGCGCAGTGGTCGGGCGGATCGGCGACGCGTCCCTGCGCCTGTCTGGGCATGCGGCGCAACTGGTCGAGCAGTTGGACAGCAGCCACACCAGTAGCCTGGGCCAGCAGACCCAGACCGATCAGGTCGCAGCGGCGATCCACCAGATGGCGGCGAGCGTGGCCGAGGTGGCCAACCATGCTGTCGCAGCCTCGAAGGCGGCGGACCAGGCGGGCAGTGAAACCCGCGAGGGCCATCTGCGGGTGGATGAAAGTCGCGACGCGGTGTTGCGCCTGTCGCAGGAACTGGCCCGCGCGACCGAGGTGATTCACCAGCTGGAAAGCCACAGCGGTGAAATCAGCGGTGTGCTGGAGGTGATCCGCACCATTGCCGAACAAACCAACCTGCTGGCCCTCAATGCCGCCATCGAAGCGGCGCGAGCGGGTGAACAGGGCCGTGGTTTTGCCGTGGTCGCCGACGAAGTGCGCGGGCTGGCGCAACGCACCCAGCAATCAACCAACGAAATCCAGCGCATGATCAGCACCCTGCAAGGCGGCGCGCGGGATGCGGTGCAGGCCATGGCGCAAAGCAGCGAGCATGTCGATGCCAGCGTCGAGCAGGCGCAACGGGCGGCAGCGGCCTTGGATGGGATCAGCCAGCGTGTTGGCCAGATCACCGCCATGAGCCAGCAGATTGCGGCGGCGGTGGAGGAGCAAAGTGCGGTGAGTGAAGATATCAATCGCAATATCGTCGGTATTCGCAATGCCGGGGAGGCCACTGTCAGTGCGGGACAGCAGAGCCAGCTCAGTTCAGGGGATGTAGCGGCGTTGGCGGAGGATTTGCGGCAGTTGGCGCAGGAGTTTTGGGGGAAGCGGCACTAGCGGGAATTTGTAGTGAAGGTGCGGGCCTCTTCGCGAGCAAGCCCGCTCCCACATTTTGGAATGCGCTTCCCTGTGGGAGCGGGCTTGCCCGCGATGAGGCCGGTAAGCCCTACGCCGCCCTCAACGAAATAAACGCATAGTTCGCCGGCACCTCAGTGGCAATCTGCGCCCCGGCATCCAACAGCTGCCCGGCGATATCCACCCCGGACACATGAAACACCCACTCATTGGCCACCGATGGCTGCTCGCCCGCCAATTCAATCGCCTGGGCAAACGCGCCCATGTCCGGCAGATACGCGGTAAACCCATCGCCCTTGAGCGCCGTGGTACGGATACCCAGCAAGGCACACACCGCTTCCTTGGTCTGCACGTCGTCGCGGTCGGCCTGGCGTGAGCGCTGGATCAGCGCGGCCAACTGCGGATCCGCCAGCTCACCGCCGACGATCAACGCCGGGCCTTGCTCCCACGATTCGGGTGGGCAGTCCTTGGCACCAGGGTTCAAGGGGATATGCGGGTTGATCTCCATCGGATAGATCCGGCACACCAACGGTCGCCGCTCATAGATGCGACACAGGTTGTCTTCGTCAAGATTCCGGCAGCGCCCGGCGTTGTAGGCGGCAAAGGTGATTGCTACAAATGCCTCTGTGTTGCCGCTGGGCACCACCACCGAACGGCGCTCGGCATGCTCGCGTTGTTGCGTGGGCAGGCCCAGGCCGTTGGCCAGGAAACCTTCGACCAAAACGATGACATTGCCGCCGTCCGCCGCCCACATGCGGGCTTCGTCGAGGGTCAGGGGGACGTGGTGGTCGGTGCAGCACTTGCCGCAACCGACGCAGGAAAAATGGGTGTTCATGGGCGGATCTGTCACCAGGCTAGGTCAGAGGGCTCGCTGGAACGGTGACGGGATTTTACCTCTGTTCACCGTATTGCCACTCTGGAAGCAAGTTGTGCGCCAGTGCCTTCAGTCCGCTGCCACTACATCGCGTAGGACAAGTCGCATTTCTGCGCTGGCGTAGAGCTTGCGTGCGCGCAGGTTGCTCTCCAGCACCTTGAGGTCCACATAGGGTTCGCCGCGTTGCTTGAATACCTGGAAACTGTGCAGCAACAACGCGCGGCCCAGCCCTTGGCCTTGGGCGCAGGGATGAACGGCAAGATTCTTGATAAAGGCGCTGGTCCAGCATTGCGCGACGCCAAGGATGCCCTCGGCGTTACTGGCGACCAGGCATAGCGTGGGGTCGAACTCGGCATCGCTGACGAACTGCTGGCGCCATTCCTCCAGGCTTGGCACGCGGCCGCCGCCCTGGTCCTGGGTCATGCGCAATACCGCATGAATCGCCGGGGCCAGCTCGTCGCGGTAATGATCCAACTGCGTGCCCGCCGGCCATTGCGGCGCGGGCAGGCTGGCGGTGAGATCGCGGCGCAGCAGTTGGAAATATTCGCTCACAGGCCTTTTTGCGCCACCGTTTGCGCGGCCACCACCAGGCACTTGGTCAACTCGGGCGACGAGAATTTGGTCAGCACCGAATCGGCACCGGCCAGGCGGGCTTTTTCGCTGTTCATCGCGCTGTCCAGGGAGGTGTGCAGCAGTACGTAGAGGTCCTTGAAATCCGGGGTTTCGCGCAGGGTGCGGGTGAGCGCATAGCCGTCCATTTCGGACATCTCGATATCTGACACCACCACGTTGATCTGCTCGGCCGTGCCTTGCAGCTCCAGCAGCACATCGATGGCTTCCTTGGCACTGCGCGCGGTGTGGCAGGTCAGGCCGAGGTTGCGCAAAGTATGCACGGATTGTTGCAGCGCCACCTGGCTGTCGTCCACCACGAGGATGCGGGCATTGCCCAGCACTTCGGCTTCTTCCATGGTCAGGTCGGTCGGCGCGGCTTCGATCGGCGCCGGGGCGATGCCGTGGATGACTTTCTCGATATCCAGCACCTGCACCAGGCCGCCTTCCACCTGGGTCACCCCGGTGATAAACGCGCGGTTGCCGCCAGAGCCATAGGGTGGCGGGCGGATGTCGGTGGTCAGGCAATGCACGATCTTGCTCACTGCCTGCACATGCAGGCCCTGCTTGGAACGGCTCACATCGGTGACGATCAGGCAGCCACCGTCCGGGTCTTGCAGGGGCATTTCCCCCAGCGCACGGCTGAGGTCGATCACCGACAGCGAAGCGCCGCGCAGGATGGCGATGCCTTTGACGTGGGGATGGGACTCCGGCAGCTTGGTCAGCGGCGGGCAGGGAATGATTTCACTGACTTTCAGCAGGTTGATTGCCATCAGCTTGCCACTGCGCAAGGTAAAGAGCAGAAGCGAGAGTGAATCTGCGCGGGCTTTGGTGGTGGACATAAAAACCTTCTGTGGATCAGGGATGATGATCTATACAGAGTTATCGACTTGGGGGAGCCAGGCTTTAACCGGATTTTCTGTGGACTCGATCTTAATGTGGGAGCGGGCTTGCTCGCGAATGCGGTGGGTCAGACAACACATCTGTGCCTGATACACCGCATTCGCGAGCAAGCCCGCTCCCACACAAGCCCGCTTCCACAGGGAGATTTATGTCAGCCCTTCCACACTTGCGGGTTCACCAGATCCTGCGGACGCTGGCCCAGTAGGGCACTGCGCAGGTTCTCCAGCGCACGATTGGCCATGGCCTCACGGGTTTCATGGGTCGCCGAGCCAATATGCGGCAAGGTCACCGCATTGCTCAGCTGGAACAGCGGCGACTCCGCCAACGGTTCCTGCTCATACACATCCAACCCCGCCCCGCGAATCCGCTGGGTTTGCAGCGCTTCTATCAGCGCCTGCTCATCCACCACCGGGCCACGGGAGATGTTGATCAGGATCGCGCTGGATTTCATCAGGCCCAGCTCGCGGGTGCTGATCAGGTGGCGGGTCTTGTCGCTCAATGGCACCACCAGGCACACAAAGTCCGCTTCGGCGAGCAACTGGTCGAGGCTGCGGAACTGCGCGCCCAGCTCCTGTTCCAGTTCCGTCTTGCGGCTGTTGCCGCTATAGAGGATCGGCATGTTGAACCCCAGGCGGCCGCGGCGGGCCACGGCCGCGCCGATATTGCCCATGCCGACGATGCCCAGGGTCTTGCCGTGCACATCGCAGCCAAACAACGGCGCGCCAACGCTGGCTTTCCACTGGCCGGCCTTGGTCCAGGCGTCCAGCTCGGCGACGCGGCGTGCGCTGCTCATCAGCAGGGCGAACGCCAGGTCGGCGGTGCTTTCGGTGAGCACGTCAGGGGTGTTGGTGAGCATGATCCCGCGTTCAGTGAAGTACGGCACGTCGTAGTTGTCATAGCCCACTGATACGCTGGACACCACTTCCAGCTTGCCCGCGCCTTCGAGTTGCGCACGGCCCAGCTTGCGGCCCACACCGATCAGGCCGTGGGCGTGGGGCAGGGCTTCATTGAACTGCGCGTTGATGTCACCCAGCTTGGGGTTGGGCGCGATCACCTCGAAATCCTCTTGCAGGCGTTCGATCATGGGCGGGGTGATGCGGCTGAAGGCGAGGACAGTCTTTTTCATTGCAGGCGGGCTCATCGACTACGGAAGAATGCCAAGCAAGCTAACATTCCTCGTGGCGATTGGGCAGCCCGCGCCGCAGAAACTGCTGTGGGTACGGCCTTAATTGAGGTCGTAGTTGATCAACCCGTCCACTGACAATGGCTGCTCGTTATCCTTTTGCACCGAAAGCTTGAAGGTGGCATGCACTGCGTTGTTGGAAGGATCAGAACGGATGACGGTTACCCCACCGGAATGATCAACGCCGCTGTAAGTGATCGTCGTACTGGAACCTGATTGGTGGGTGGTCTCCGAGTAGGCGAAGTGCGCGAAGTGCTCGCTGCCTTGTTCGTAAGGGGTGTCGCCGAGGGGGATATAGACGCCCAACGTTATTGCGATTGACCTGGATAGGTTCGCGTCAACGTCTTCGACGGCCTTGATAATGGTGAAGAAAGGATTCACTGAGTACGAGATTTGCGTCGCGGTAAACCGAGGTTTTGTCGCTATCGTGGCGGTGCATTCGCGAACGGCGGAGGGAGAGGAAGACGACATGGCGGAACTCCACAGTGAGATTCCGCTTTATTGTCAGAAGTTGAGCCATGCGCTTCTACTGTCATAAATAACAGTTATCGGCATTTTTTCAGATCTTTCTACGATAAGGGTAATTGCCGGCGCTGTTTACGAACACGGCTGCGACTCAAGTGGTCAACCGCACGGCCCCCAACCCCCCACTCAACTCATACGCCGCCAACTCCGCCTGATGCGCCGCGAGAATCTCCGGCAACGAGCCGCGCAGGTATTCCACCCACGTCTTGATCTTCGCATCCAGGTACTGGCGCGACGGGTAGATGGCGTACAGGTTCAGCTCCTGCGAGCGGTACGTCGGCATCACCCGTACCAGGGTGCCGTTGCGCAGGCCCTCGATGGCCGCATACACCGGCAACAGGCCGACGCCCATGCCGCTGGTGATCGCGGTTTTCATCGCGTCGGCCGAGTTGACCAGGAACGGCGAGCTGTTGATGGCCACGCTTTCCTGGCCTTCAGGGCCGTTGAAGGTCCACTTGTCCAGCTGGATCACCGGGCTGACCAGGCGCAGGCAGGCGTGGTTGAGCAAATCGTTGGGGCGTTGCGCGCAGCCCTTGGCCTTGACGTAATCCGGCGAGGCGCAGGCAATGCTGTAGGTGATGCCCAGGCGTTGAGAGACGAAACCCGAATCCGGCAGCTCGCTGGCCAGCACGATGGACACGTCGTAGCCCTCGTCGAGCAAGTCCGGCACGCGGTTGGCCAGGGTCAGGTCGAAGGTCACGTCCGGGTGGGTGCGGCGGTAACGGGCGATGGCGTCGATCACGAAGTGCTGGCCGATGCCGGTCATGGTGTGCACTTTCAACTGCCCGGCGGGGCGCGCGTGGGCGTCGCTGGCTTCGGCTTCGGCCTCTTCGACGTAGGCCAGGATCTGTTCGCAGCGCAGCAAATAGCGTTTACCGGCTTCGGTCAGCGCGATGCGGCGGGTGGTGCGGTTGAGCAAGCGGGTTTGCAGGTGGGCCTCAAGGTTGGAGACCGCGCGCGAGACGTTGGCTGTGGTGGTGTCCAGTTGCACGGCGGCGGCGGTGAAGCTGCCGGCTTCGGCCACGCAACTGAAAGCGCGCATGTTTTGCAAAGTGTCCATGGGGTGTTCTCAAGGGAGATAGCAAATTGTGACAGAAAGTTACGCCGTCCAGTGATCCCTACCAACGGATTATCGCTTGAACGGTAACAAAGATTCACAGGAATGCCAGCTTATCGTCCTCTGTGCCGCCGCCTAGAATTGCCGTACCTCTCGCGTTACACCACCTCAGGAATTCGTTCGCCGTGCCGCGTCGCATCAGCAGAGAGCTCAAGACTCTCAGTGTTTGGGCCTTATCGTTAGCAATCAGCGGCTGCATCGGAACCGGAGGAATCGCCCCCCAAGGCCAGGCCCTCAGCGCCAATACCCTGGCCACCGACGAAGCAATCCAGAGCGCCGCCCGGGATGCCCATTGGCCCACCGCCCAATGGTGGCAAGCCTACGGCGACCCGCAACTCAACCGTTGGGTGGCCCTCGCCACGCACGACAGCCCGAGCATGGCCATGGCCGCCGCGCGCGTTCGCGAAGCACGAGCCATGGCCGGGATTGCCGAGTCGGCCGAGTCGTTGCAGATCAACAGCAACACCACCCTCAAGCGCCACAACTGGCCGAAGGATCAGTTCTACGGGCCCGGCGAGTTGAGCGGTGCCAACACCTGGGACAACAATTCATCCCTGGGCCTGAGCTATGCCCTCGACCTGTGGGGCCGCGAAAGCAATACCACAGAGCGTGCGGTGGACATGGCCCACATGAGCGCCGCCGAAGCCCGCCAGGCCCAGCTCGAACTGCAAAACAACGTGGTCCGCGCCTATATCCAGCTGTCGTTGCACTACGCCAACCACGACATCGTTGCCGCGACCCTGGCCCAGCAACAGCAGATCCTCGACTTGGCGAACAAGCGCCTGGATGCAGGGATCGGCACGCACTTCGATGTCAGCCAGGCCGAAACGCCGTTGCCGGAAACCCATCGCCAACTGGACGCCCTCGACGAAGAAATCGCCCTGAGCCGCAACCAGCTCGCGGCCTTGGCTGGCAAAGGCCCGGGGGAGGGCGCGCAACTGCAACGGCCGAGCCTGGCCCTGGCCGCGCCGCTGAAATTGCCGTCGAGCCTGCCCGCCCAATTGCTCGGCCAGCGCCCGGATGTGGTCGCCAGTCGCTGGCAGGTCGCGGCCCAGGCCCGTGGCATCGATGTGGCCCACGCCGGCTTCTATCCCAACGTCGATCTGGTTGGCAGCCTCGGCTACATGGCCACCGGCGGCGGCATGCTGGAGTTTCTCGCCGGCAAGAAATTCAACTACAACGTGGGCCCGGCGATCACCTTGCCGATCTTCGATGGCGGGCGTCTGCGTGCCGAGTTGGGCGAAGCCACTGCGGGCTATGACATCGCCGTGGCCAAGTACAACCAGACTCTGGTCAATGCACTCAAGGGCATCAGCGACCAATTGATCCGCCGTGAGTCCATGGATAAGCAATCGTCATTCGCCGCGCAATCGGTGGCCTCGGCGCAGAAAACCTACGACATCGCGATGATCGCCTACCAGCGCGGCCTCACCGATTACCTCAATGTGCTCAACGCGCAGACCTTGCTGTTTCACCAGCAGCAGATCGAGCAACAGGTCCAGGCCGCGCGCCTGACGGCTCATGCCGAACTGGTCACCGCCTTGGGCGGCGGCCTCCAGGCAGGCGACGACGTGCCGCAAGACACCAAGACCCTCCCGAGCAAGACCCCGGCGGCCCTCGCCGTGTTTGATCACTGAGTAGGATTTGATGACTCCCTTGCCTGCACCGCTGCGCTGGCTGCACTCCCTTGAGTGGCGTCGCGGTTTCTTCGACTGGGCGCGCAGCGACGGCGTGACCTGGGTGTATATCTTCAAGGTGCTGATCGCCGCGTTCCTCACGCTGTGGCTGGCCATGCGCCTGGAACTGCCGCAACCGCGTACCGCGATGATCACCGTGTTTATCGTGATGCAGCCGCAGAGCGGCCAGGTGTTTGCCAAGAGTTTCTACCGTTTCCTCGGCACCTTGGCGGGGTCGGCGGTGATGGTGTTGCTGATCGCTTTGTTTGCGCAGAACACTGAATTGTTCCTCGGCGCATTGGCGATCTGGGTGGGCGTCTGCACGGCGGGTGCGACCCGTAATCGCAACTTCCGCGCCTATGGTTTTGTATTGGCCGGCTACACCGCAGCGATGGTGGGGTTACCCGCCCTGGCACACCCGGACGGCGCCTTCATGGCAGCGGTGTGGCGCGTACTGGAAATCTCCCTGGGCATTCTGTGCTCCACCCTGGTCAGCGCCGCGATCCTGCCGCAGACCTCCAGCGCCGCCATGCGCAACGCCCTGTACCAGCGCTTCGGCGTGTTTGCGCTGTTCGTCACCGACGGTTTGCGTGGGCGCAGCCAGCGTGAAGGGTTCGAGGCCAGCAACGTGCGCTTCATCGCCGAAGCCGTAGGCCTGGAAGGGCTGCGCAGCCTCACCGTGTTCGAAGACCCGCACATGCGTCGGCGCAACGGCCGGCTCAGTCGGCTCAACAGCGAATTCATGAGCATCACCACGCGCTTCAATGCCTTGCACCAGTTGCTTGAACGGTTGCGCACCGATGCGGCCGATCACGTCGTCGCGGCGATCAAGCCGGGCCTGCACGACCTTGCCGAAGTGCTCGACGGGTTCTCTGGTCGTGCCCTCACCAGCCCGGACGCTGCCCGGCTGGTGGCGCAACTCGCCGCCTACAAGGACGACTTGCCCGCCAAGGTGCGCAGCCTGCGGGCGGCATTCCAGGAAGGTGAGCCCACCGAGGCCGAGCAGCTGGATTTCCATACGGCCTACGAGCTGCTCTACCGCTTCGTCGACGACCTGCACAACTACGCGCTCACCCACGCGTCCCTGGCCGACCACAGCCACGCCCGCGAAGACTGGGACGAGCCCTACACGCCGAAAACCAACTTGCTGGCCTGCGCCGCCTCGGGGATTCGTGCGTCGTTCATCCTTATCGTGCTCGGCAGTTATTGGGTCGCCACCGCCTGGCCCAGCGGCGCCACCATGACCCTGATCGCTGCGGCCACCGTCGGCCTGTCGGCGGCCACGCCCAACCCCAAGCGCATGGCGTTCCAGATGGCCTGCGGCACCTTGATCGGCGCGCTGGTGGGCTTTGTAGAAATGTTCTTTGTGTTCCCGTGGATCGACGGCTTCCCGCTGCTGTGCGTGATGCTCGCACCGGTGATCATCCTCGGCGCGTTCCTCGCCTCACGCCCGCAGTACGCCGGGGTGGGTGTCGGCCTGCTGATCTTCTTCAGCACCGGCTCGGTGCCGGACAACCTCACGGTCTACAACCCCTACACCTTTATCAACGACTACATCGCCATGATCATCGGCATGCTCGTCTGCGCGGCGGCGGGGGCGATCATCCTGCCGCCCAACAGCCGCTGGTTGTGGCGCCGCCTGGAGCAGGACCTGCGCGAGCAAGTGGTGTATGCCATCAGCGGCAAGCTCAAGGGCCTGGCGTCGAGTTTCGAAAGCCGCACCCGTGACCTGCTGCACCAGGCCTATGGCCTCGCCGTCGGCCAGCCGCAAGTGCAGCGCGACCTGCTGCGCTGGATGTTTGTGGTGCTGGAAGTCGGCCACGCGATCATCGAGTTGCGCAAGGAGCAGGCGATTTTGCCGGTGCACCCGGCCTACGCCGAATCCCAGCCGTGGCGCCAGGCGATCCGCGTGATGGGCCGCTCGCTGGTGCGGCTGTTTCTGCAACCCAGCGCGAGCAACCTGGAGCGCGGCCTGATCGCCGTGGACCATGCAATCAGCCGCGTGCAGGCCACCGACGAACCGTTCGCCCCGCATTTCGACACCTCGGCCCTGCGCCGCGTGAAGAGCTACCTGCACTTTATCCGCACTTCGCTGCTGGACCCGCAATCGCCACTCGCTGCCTTGAAAGGAGCCGCGCATGCCCCGTGAAATCGCGTTCCACGGCATCTACATGCCGACCATGACCCTGATGTTCCTGATCGCGGCCGTCGTGGCCTGGGCCCTGGACCGCTTCCTGGCCGGGCTCGACCTGTACCGTTTTTTCTGGCACCCGGCGTTGCTGCGCCTGAGCCTGTTCGTTTGCTTGTTCGGCGCCCTGGCGCTGACCGTCTACCGTTGAGAATGCCCTGATGAAAAAGTTTTTCAGCCTGCTTGCGACCTTGCTGGTATTGGCTTTGGCGATGTGGATTGGCCGCACGTTGTGGGTGCACTACATGCAAACCCCATGGACCCGCGACGGCCGCGTGCGCGCCGACATCATCAACGTCGCCGCCGACGTCACGGGCGAAGTGGTGGATGTGCCGGTGCGTGATAACCAGCTTGTCAAAAAAGGCGACCTGCTGATGCAGATCGACCCCGAGCACTACCGCATCGCGGTCAAACAGGCGCAATCGCTGGTGGCGTCACGCAAAGCCACCTGGGAAATGCGCAAGGTCAACGCCCACCGCCGCGCAGACCTCGACGCCCTGGTGATCTCCAAGGAAAACCGCGACGACGCCAGCAACATCGCCGACTCCGCCCTGGCCGATTACCAACACGCGCTGGCCCAACTGGAAGCGGCTGAACTGAACCTCAAGCGCACCCAGGTGCTGGCGGCGGTGGACGGTTATGTCACCAACCTCAACGTGCATCGCGGCGACTACGCGCGCATCGGCGAGGCGAAGATGGCCGTGGTGGATATGAATTCCTTCTGGGTGTACGGCTTCTTTGAAGAAACCAAGTTGCCCCATGTGAAGGTGGGCGACAAAGCTGACATGCAGCTCATGAGCGGCGAGACCTTGAAGGGCCATGTGGAAAGTATCTCGCGCGGTATCTACGACCGCGACAACCCCGAGAGCCGCGAGTTGGTGGCCGATGTGAACCCGACGTTCAACTGGGTGCGGTTGGCGCAACGGGTGCCGGTGCGGATTCATATTGATGAAGTGCCGGAAGGGGTGCTGTTGGCTGCTGGTATTACCTGCACCGTTATCGTTAACCAAACACACAACTAAAATGTGGGAGCGGGCTTGCTCGCGAAGGCAGTGGGTCAGCCAATAAAGTAGGTGACTGTCACACCGCTTTCGCGAGCAAGCCCGCTCCCACAGTTGGTCTTTGTTGGTAGCACGGTCTGAGTCAGTCATTTCAGTGAATGAGTGACTTGGCGGCTCTGGTTTTACGTCGGCGCTTGACCCGCAGCATGCTGACGAAACGGCGGTGGTTTCTTGTATGGAGCATCACTAGGCAGGCCAGGGATTGGAACAGAGGGAATACTGCAAACATCGTCACGGGGTGATTCCCAAGATAGTCCGCCGACAGCAAAGCGTTCAAGACGGCGACGCATACGAGCAATGGCGGCCCTAGTCGAAACCCAGCCGCTACCAGGGCTAGCCCAATGCACATTGCGAGTAGCAATACCAAACTGGCCGCTACTGCGTATTCGCTGGGGAGATAATTTATTCGTGCGTAATACGTCAGGCTATGTGAGAGGTTGCCTGAAATGGCGACCATATTCATGGACACCGCACTTCCCACAGTGAATGCAAAACGTTGGGTGTAACGACGCAATGTTCGTGGTGCTTGCACGGTGTCGATGTTATTGCTCATGGCTGCCGAACTCCTCGTAAATAGCGATGACAACGTGATTGATATTTCCTGAAATGCCGCTGCCCGCTACCGCAAACGCGGCGCCCACTTGATCGGCCAGTTGAATGAAAATGTCCCGGCGTATTTGGGCATTGCTGAAGCGTTTGGGGAGTTTTCCGGCCAACTGCATTAACCGGATCATTTCGCGGGGGCGGCGAATGTTCTGTAGACGCAGAACTTCACTTGTCAGTTTTGCGCGTTCCTGGCGGCTCATGCGCCTCAAAATGTCATTCAGATCGCGGCCCGTCGTGGCTTTGATAGTCATGACTGTCTTTACCGTGGCAAACGTCGAGCTACCCGCGCCCACCAGCGAAATGCCGTCCAAGGCTAGAGTCATCGCCTGATACCAACTCAGGCTGTCGTAAAAATCGTTTTCGGCTGGGTTGGTTAGCTCTTTGTAGGTTCGCCATAAGCCGTTGGCACATTGCACGGCACTGGCGGCGGAAGCTGTATAAGCAATGTAAGTGACGGCAAGACTAACGCCTGCACTTAAGGGCGCCGTTGCGATGCCTGCCCTGGCAACGAAGATTCCAATCGCAGCTCCGGCGCACGAAAACGCCAGCCCCGATGCCTCCTTCCACAGTTGCGACTCACGCGGCGAGTTTGCCGCCAGCTTTGCGTACTCATCAGCAGTGATTGCCTGCCCCGCCACCTCCCGCAAAATCACGCGCTTGGGCCTGACACTGCACAGCGGCACAAACTCCCTCAGCACCGTCACCTGATAATCACTGCTGATATGCACTACCCCAGCCCCGACGATGGCCGGGTCGGCGTCAATGGTTTGATAGAGTTTTGGCAGGTCCAGCAGGCTGGTCAGTCGCTGGCGCGTGGTGGTGTGCGCGGTTGGCACGCCGCTTTGCAGGAAATCCCTTGGCATCCTTTCACCTGTGGGTAGACAGAGGTGAAAGAGCCTGAGGATTGGTTCCTTGAAATGATGTCAGTCCGTTCGCTGTTTCTTGTAGTACCTGGCCCGACAAGCCAAACACAAATCTAAACTGTGGGAGCTGGCTTGCCTGCGATAGCGGACTATCAGTTGAAGCATTTGCACCTGATCCACCGCTATCGCAGCGATGCGGCGACCCGACAAGCCAGCTCCCACATTGTTGACCGTGTCAGGCCTTGATGAAGGTCTCGTGCAGATGGCGCCACAGCAACGCGCCGCTGGCCTGTTTCTCGAACACCACGGTGGCGCGACGATCAGTCTGGGTGCCGCTGTCATCCACCTGGTGCTCACGGTAAGTCACCGTCGCCCCACGCGCATGCCGGTCAATCCCGGCCATTTCACTCAAGGTGATCTTCAACCCCGGCCGCATCCCGCCCAGGCGCGTGAACAGCGCATTGACCCCGGCCGCATTCACCCGTGTGCCGGTGGCGGGGGCGACCATGCTGAACTCCGGGGAGAAGCGCGCGAGCAGGCTTTGCAAGGTGCCTTCCGGCGCGACGCCCGCGAACCATTGCTCGATCTCGACGTGGGTCTGGATCACTTCTTCAAAAAAATCGCTGTAGTCGATCATTACAAACTCCGTTCCAAGCCAAAGCGCTTCTTCAAGACACTTTCCAATAAACCTTTGGGCAACAACGCCGCCATCAACGGCAGTGCCCGGCTGCCATTCCCCGCGCGCAACAGGCGCGGTGGCGTCGGTTGTTGCACGCCTTTGAGCACCAGCGCGGCAAATCTGGTCGCCGGCGTCGGGTTGTCCTGCGACGCCTGGGAGCGCGCGCGGATGCCTTCGCGCAACGGCCACCATGGGGATTTTTCGCTGATCAGCAACTCAGCCTGGGCCCCGGCGTTTTTCGCAAAGCTTGTATCGATTGCCCCCGGCTGTACTTCCATCACGCGAATGCCAAACGGCGCCAGTTCCATGCGCAGGGCATCACTCAGCGCGTGCACGGCGGCTTTGGAAGCGCAGTAGGCACCGGCAAATGGCGTCACCAGCACGCCGGAAACACTGCCGATGTTCACCACCAAGCCTTTGCTGCGGCGCAGCGCCGGGAACAGCGCCTGGGTCACGCCGACGATGGAGAACACATTGGTCTCGAACTGGCGCTGCAGGGCCTCGGTGCCGCCGTCGAGCAACGGGCCCATGGCGCCGTAACCGGCGTTGTTGACCAGCACATCCAGCTCACCCAGCTGTTCAGCCAGGTGTTGCAAGGCGGCGCTATCGTTGACGTCCAGTTGCACGGCGTTGAAGCCGGCGGCGGCCAAACCGGCGACATCCTCCGGGCGGCGGGCGCTGGCCCACACGCTGTAGCCGGCGGCCTTGAAGGCGTCAGCCAGGGCGCGGCCGATGCCGCTGGAGCAGCCGGTGATAAGTACGTTGGGCATGGATCAGTCCTTTGTCAGTCCGAGAAACTGCCTTGCAGGTGCTCGGCACGAAATTCCAGGGTTTGCGGGCGATAGCCGGGGCGCAGCGGTGGGGCGGGCAGGCAGTCGTCCCAGGTGGCGCCGGCCTGCAACTCGCCGGGCCCGCGATAGCGTGGGGCGGCGTAGACGTTATCGGCCAGGTTGACGGTGTCGCCCGGGGCATAGGCGGCGACGCGCCAGCGCAGTTCGGTAAGGGGCACGTCGTTGCCGTTGTTGAGGACCAGTTTCAGTGGGCGGTCGGCCGGGCATTCCTCGGGCGCGTAGGTGATACGCAGCTCCAGGCGTGCCAGTTGCGAGGCTTCGCGGTTGTCCAGCCAGACCACCCAGATGGCGACGAAACCCAGGCCCACGGCGGCGGCCAGGGATACCGGCAGGGCCTTGGCCGGGTAGCGCAGCAGCAGGATCAGCCAGGTGATGATCAGGAGAACGCCGAAAAACATGGAGACCACCTCGAATGGGGAACGAGCATCCTAACTTAAGCGTAGGTGGGATTGGGCGGCTTGAGAGGTAGGTTGATGCGGCTGACGCCTTCGCGAGCAAGCCCGCTCCCACAGGTTGATTGCATTCCAAAGGTTATACGCGGTCAACCTGTGGGAGCGGGCTTGCTCGCGAAGAGGCCCTCACAGTCACCCCCAAACCCACAGAAAAAGCCCCCGCCCAACCGGCTGCGGATAGGGGACGCAGTCGGCTGGACGAGGGCTTCTTTTTACGACTGTTTTACTGCGCGATGGTTTTCACCGACACGCCACGCTCCACCGGCGTCGAACGCCCGTAGATATCTTCAAAGCGCTCGATATCGTCCTCGCCCAAGTAGCTGCCCGATTGCACTTCGATGATCTCCAACGGGATCTTGCCCGGGTTGCGCAGGCGGTGCACCGACGCAATCGGGATGTAGGTGGACTGGTTCTCACACAGCAGGAACACATTCTCGTCGCAGGTCACTTCGGCCGTGCCGCTGACCACGATCCAGTGTTCGGCGCGGTGGTGGTGCATTTGCAGCGACAGGCACGCACCCGGTTTGACCGAGATGTGCTTGACCTGGAACCGCCCACCCATGTCCACCGAGTCGTAGGAGCCCCACGGACGATAGACTTCGCAGTGGTTCTGGGTCTCGCTGCGCCCCTGTTCGTTGAGGGTGTTGACCATCTGCTTGACGCCCTGGACCTTGTCCTTGTGGGCGATCATCATCGCGTCCTTGGTTTCCACCACGACGATGTTTTCCAGGCCGATCACCGACACCAGCTTGCCGTTGCCGTGGATCATGCAGTTCTTGCTGTCCTGGATCACCACGTCGCCCTTGGTCACGTTGCCGTTGGCGTCTTTATCGTTGACCGCCCACAGCGAGGCCCAGCAACCTACGTCGCTCCAGCCGGCGCTCAGCGGCACCACGCAGGCGCGCTGGGTTTTTTCCATCACGGCGTAGTCGATGGAATTGTCCGGGCAGCAGGCGAACGTCGCCTCGTCGAAGGACACGGTGTCGGCGTCCTGTTCGCTGCGTTCAAGGGTCAGCAGGCAGGTGTCGTAGATGTCCGGGTCGTGCTTTTTCAGCTCTTCGAGGAAGCGGCTGGCGCGGAACAGGAACATGCCGCTGTTCCAGAAATAACCGCCGCTTTTGACGAACTCGACCGCGCGTTTTTCATTGGGTTTTTCCACGAACTGCTCGACGCGGCTCACGCCCTCGGGCAACAGCGAATCGGCGGTGGACTTGATATAGCCGTAGCCGGTTTCCGGGCGAGTCGCCGGCACACCGAACAGCACCATCTCGCCGCGCTCGGCGGCGACGGTGGCCAGGGCCAGCGCGCGTTGCAGGGCTTTCTGGTCGTCGATCACGTGGTCGGCGGGCAGCACCAGCATCAGCTCGTCGCGGCCTTCGTTGACCAGCATCATCGCGGTCAGGGCCACGGCTGGCGCAGTGTTGCGGCCGAACGGTTCCATCAGGATGCGCTGGCAGTCGAGTTTGCGGTTGCTCAGTTGCTCGTTGACGATGAAGCGGTGGTCCTTGTTGCAGACCACAATCGGCGCGTCCATGCCTTCGAACACCAGGCGCTCCAGGGTTTGCTGGAACAGCGTGTGCTCGCCGGTCAGGGCCAGGAATTGTTTTGGAAACTGTTTGCGGGAAAGCGGCCAAAGACGTGAGCCGCTACCACCGGAAAGGATTACTGGGATCATGGGTGTTTCTCCTTGAATCGATTGGGGTCAGAGCCCACCCCCAAAGGGGCGGGCCTCAAGTTGAAAAGCTAATCAGCGGGTCGACACCGGGCGTTTCACCCAGACTGGCGACAGGCTCGAACCTGTGCCTGTGACATACAGCACCGCCGCTTCACCACGTTCCAACGCAACCGGCTTCACATCACCGACTTTCTTGTCACCGTCATACAACGCCAGGCTCACTTTCACCGGGTTGATCTCACGCTCGCCACGACCCTTGGCTGCCACGGCCTTGACCACATCGGTCTTGCCGTCGGCGGTCTTCAGGGTCAGCGCCTTGTCACTCAGGTTCTGCACGCGAACCAGGGATTTCTGCTTGTTCTTGAACGGCGGCTCTTCGATCAGTTGCGGCTGGCCGCTGCCGTTGTTGACCAGGGTGTAGTAGTGGTCGGCGGCGAGTTTGACCGGCACGGTCTGGCTGCCGATCTTGGCGCTGTAGTCACCGCCGGGCATAAAGCTGAAGTCGCTGCTGGCCAGGGGGGCCACATCGCTCAAGTTGGTGGCGCCTACCGTTGCGCTGACTTCCTGGTTCGAGGCGTTGTAGACCCGCACGAAGCTGGAGCCTTTAGGGGCGACAGGACCGTACAAGGCCGCATCACCGGCGAAGGCCGACAGGGAAACCACGCTCAGGCCGGCTGCGAGAGCCAGGGTTTTAGCGAGACGACGAGGAGTTGTAGTGAAAGTCATGTGAGTTACCTCTCTTTCAGTTTTGCGCCCGGTCGGGCGTCTCGGATTTTTGGTTTTTAACTGGGGAGTTCAAAGCCATGTTCTGTTGGCGCGAACCGGCTTGTTTAAGCTGCGCAACCCACGACGGGTCGGCATCACCGATTTCGTTGTTCACGGGCAGATAACGTTCAGGAAATTCCCAGATCAGCACTTGCGGTGGGTTGTTCTTGAAGTCATCGCTTTTCAGGTAGCTGAGCATCGGCAGGATTGGGCCGTGACCGTCTTCCGAATAGTTGATGACATCGCTGTGCAGGGCTTGCTTGAGCGCACCGACGAAGTTCCAGTTGGGGTTGGCGCTGTAGCTGGTGCCGACCAGTGCCACCGGGGTTTCGCTGTTGCTGAACAGCGCGTCGTCGCCACCGGTTTCGGCCAGGTGGGTCACGCGTTTTTCCAGCGGTTCTTTCGGTGGCATCAGGTTTTCGAACAGCGGGTCCAGGGGCAGGAACAGACGCAGATCGCCTTTATGCGGTGCGGTGTTCTCGGCCTCGGTGACAAAGCGCTGCGGCTCGCCGCTCAGAGGGGTTTTCTCGGTGATGGTCTTGGCCAGTTGCTTGGCCGCGATCTCGGCACCGTCCGGGGTCCAGTGGGTGTCGGTGCGCAGGAACACCTGGGTGCCGCCCAGCTTGGCCTGTTGCAGCGGGCCCAACAGGTCGGGCGCCGGGATCTTGTCGGCGGCGACACGGGCGTGGAAGTCCTGGTACAGGTTGGCGTGGATGCTCGCCGGCTTCACGTCACCGACGTGTTCCGGGTACAGGCGCACCTTGGCCGGCACAATCGCCATGACCAACTGGATACCTTGGGCCTTGAGCTTCTGGCGTACGCCCTCGACCAGCGCGTAGTTGCCTTGCAGGTTCTGGTCTTCGTTGACGATGGGGTTGAATTCCTCGTCGCTGTACAACCAGTGATCGCGACCCAGCACCACGCCAGGGCGGCCTTCGTTGAACAGCTTGTAGTCCAGCGCCGCCCAGAGGTTGGTGCCGATGCGCTTGATCGGGAACTCGTCGTCGTAGTGAGTCTCGACGGCCTTGGTCCAGCGACCGTTAAGCACCGTCGCGTCGGCGTTGGTGCTGAAGCCCAGGAAGCTGCGCGTCGACCACAGCCCCAGCACCAGCAGCATGGCCAGGAACACAGTGATGTAGAGCACGCGGAATGAACGGGTCATGTCGGCTCCCTCAGAATTGGAAGTAAAGGAACGGCGAGAAACTCTGCGCCGACAGTTTCAGGATCGACGCCGCGAACAGCAGCAGCACACAGGCCCGCATGGCGTAGCCCGGTACGGTGCGCGCCGGGTTTGGCGTCGCTGGATGATCACGGTAGAAATCGCGCAGGCCGAAGAACGCCAGGGTTGCGTATGCCACCACCAGGGTTGCCACTTGCAGGCCGGTGAGGCTGGCGCGGTTGAGTTCCGACAGCGACCACTCGTTGAAGCTGAACATCGCGCCATACATGCGGCCGGCGACGTGCAGGTTCTCGGCGCGGAAGATCACCCAGCCGACCACCACCAGCAGGAAGGTGAAGGCCCAACGCACGGGGTTGAAGCTGCGCGGCGAGGTGTTCAGGCCGATGGCTTTTTCAATCGCCAGCCACATGCCGTGCCAGGCACCCCACAGGATGTAAGTGATGTTCGCGCCGTGCCACAGGCCACCGAGCAGCATGGTCAGGAACAGGTTGCGGTAGGTGGTCAGCGTGCCTTTGCGGTTGCCGCCCAATGTGATGTACAGGTAGTCACGCAGCCAGGTGGACAGGCTGATGTGCCAGCGCCGCCAGAACTCGGTGATCGACTGGCTGATGTACGGCTGCTTGAAGTTTTCCATGAAGCGGAAACCCATCATCAAGCCCAGGCCGATGGCCATGTCGCTGTAGCCGGAGAAGTCGAAGTACAACTGCGCGGTGTAGGCCAGCGCGCCGAGCCAGGCATCGCCCGTGGTCGGGTTTTGCAGGGCGAAGCAATGGTCGGCCACCACCGCCAGGGTGTCGGCGATAAAGACCTTCTTGATGAAACCCTGCATGAACCGCGTACAGCCCTCGGAGAACTTGTCGAGGGTGTGGGTGCGGTTGTTGAACTGGTCGGCCAGGTCGCGAAAACGCAGGACCGGGCCGGCGATCAGGTGCGGGAAGATCGCCACGAACGCCGCAAAGTCGATGAGGTTGCGCGTGGCCGGGGTGTCCCCGCGATACACGTCGATGATGTAGCTGATGGACTCGAAGATGTAGAACGAGATCCCGATCGGCAACAGCACGTGGGTGAGAATGAACGGCTCCAGGCCCGCTGACTTCATCATCAGGTTGATGCTGTCGACGCCGAAGTTGGCGTACTTGAAGTAGCCGAGGATGCACAGGTCGACGGCCACGCCGAGCAGCAGCCAGCGCTGGGCCGGCTTGGTACGCACACCCGCTGCACCGACTTTGAGGCCGATCCAGTAGTTCCACAGCGTGACGGCGGCGAACAGCGCCAGGAAGTCCACTCGCCACCAGGCGTAGAACACATAGCTGGCAATCAGCAGCAGCAGGTTGCGATAGCGTTGCCCGCTCAAGTAGTACAAGCCGAGGAAGATCGGCAAGAACAGAAACAGGAACACATTGGACGAGAAAACCATCCCGATCTCTCCATGTTTAACCAACAGTCAAGGGCAGAGCCCCCCCAAACCCCCCCACGAAAATTCGGGGGAGGGCGGTACAACATTCCAACTGCCGAAACCGGTTCAACTGTGGGAGCGGGCTTGCTCGCGAATGCGGTGGTTCAGTTACAGATGTGTCGACTGACACACCGCATTCGCGAGCAAGCCCGCTCCCACATGGGGACCCTGTTCCTTCAGTTAGCTACTCAGGAACCTTTGTTGCCTTTTTCATGCGCCGGGTCGTAGACCTTGGTCAGGTCACCCCCCAGGCGGAACGTCTTGAACGGCTGCATGCCGTGCTTGCGCTCGAGCACATCCGGGGCGCAGGTGTAGAGGTTGCAGAAGGGTTCAAGCCAGGCATATTTCATGTCTTCCTTGAGGTCCTTCATGTCTTGCTCTTTGCCGTTCTTCTTCTCGAAGATGTCCGGGTCTTTCACCCCGGCCAGCACTTTGTCACCCAGGCGTTTGAGCGCGCTGTTGTTTTCCTGGCGCAGATCGACACCGTTGACCAGCGCGAAACTGGCGATCATCGACAGCGGTGGCAAGGCGTAGTTGTGGTACGACAGGGCGCGTTGCTGACGCTTCAACTCATTCGGCAAAAAGCCCTGGTCATCGACCTGGTTCACGCCGACCTTGTATTCCTTCACGGCCCAATCAAACAGGTCGCGACGGTTGGTGGCGATGGACGTTGCCATCACCGACCACGCAGCCCAGTAGGAATGGTTGTTGGTTTTTTCCAGCGGCAGGTTGTCCCAGTCGCTGACCACTTGATCGGCGAGTTTGTTGAACCACGCCTCGATCAACTGGGATTCCTGCTGGTGGTTGGCCAGCGGGTGCGAGTCGGAAAACTTCAAGCGCACATAGGCCGACGCCATGCTGCCCAGCGCCCATTTGCGCATGGACTTGCCGGTATGGTTGAAGTCCTTGGACATCAACGCGTCGGCCTTGGCCCAGCTGGTGAGCCAGTTCAAGGTGCATTCCAGCTGCTCCGGGCGCCCGTCGCGCATGAATTGCATCACGCGCTTGCTGGTGTCTTTTTCCAGCTTGGTGATGTCGGCGGTGCTGTCGCGGAAGGCTTTTTCCGATTGCACGTTCAGCGTGGAACGGGCCTTGTCCGAGCCTTCGTACTTGCTGCGAAATTGCAGCGAGCCGGTGTACGGCGCCGGCATGGCGTCGCAGTCATTCTTGAAGTCGCCGGTCTTGAACGCTTCCACCGGGGCGAAATAACCCTGGGGCGGACGCAGTGGCGCGGCGGCGTTGACTGCGCCGGCGAACATCGCCAGGCCCAGTAACGTGGGAATCAATAACTTCTGCATAGGTAACCTCATTGCCCCAGTGACGCGGTTTTTTGACCGCCGCCGGAGAACACGTTGCGTGTGCAAATTTTCGCTTCAACCTTCTGCGCGGCCTGGCCCGCTTCAGGGCCCTGCACTTCCACGGCCAGCAAGTTCTGCGAGGCCCAGTCTTCGTCGGTGCGCAGTTCGAAGGCGAAACGCCCGTCTGTGTCGGATGTCTCGGGTTTGTCGATCTTGATGTCCTCGTGGCGCCCGTTCATGTACCAGAGGGTGGCTTGCAGGGTTTTCACCGACGGGTCGGCGAAGCGGATATCAACCTGGTGATTGGCGTTACGCAGGTCTTTGTTCGAACTGTTGACCATCAATTCGTTCTTGCCCGGCTTCAAAGAAGTGCTGGCGCTCATCTGTGCCGTCTTGCCTTCGCAGCCGTTGTCCAGCAGCGACATCATCTGGCGGTAGATGGTCTCCTGGTCCAGGCGGTACAGCGGCGAGAATTCCCAGATCAGAATCTTCGGCGGGCTCTTCTGGAATTCATCGCTGCCCAGGTACTGGATCATCGAGCCTTCCAGGCCACCGCCGGGGAAGGCGACGTTGAGGATGTCCGCACCGATTTCCTGTTCGAGGAAGCCGGCGAAGTTGTAGTTCTTGCCGCTGTGGCTGGTGCCCACCAGGGTGATCTGCGGGTTGCCCGAATCGCCGAACAGGTCGCCGTCGCCCGCTTCGCCCTTGGGCTCGGTGGTGAACTGGTCCATGTACTGGATCGCGTAGCTGGTGCCGCACAGTTGCCCGGCCATGTTGTGCAGGGTGCCGGTCTTGCCCATGCGCCCGGAGCGCGTGGTTTCGAATTCACGCTTGGGAATATCGGCAAACTCGGGCATGGCGCGCACTTTCGCGCCGACGATTTTTGCCGTGCGCTGGGCGCCGTATGGGGTCCAGTGCTGGTCGCCACGGAAGTAGAAGTCGTGGGCCGGCAGTTCATCCGGCAGTTGCTCGTTGGTCAACGGCGACAGGTCCGGCACCACGTAGCCCATCTTGGCGAAACGGCCGAGCATGGTCTTGTAGTTGCCCAGGGCCTTGTCGAAATCGAACTTGGCTTTCTCTTCTGGGTTGAGCTTGTTGCGGTTCACCAGGCCACGGGTCGGCTGGTAGACCACCACCAGTTCCACGCCCTTGGCCTTGAACGCATCGTGCAGTTGTTGCATGCGTTTGTAGCCGGCGGGGGTGGTGTCGAATTCGGTGCGCAGGTCTTCCTGGGTGCGGAACAGCCAGTCGCCCTGGGCTTGCACCAGGGTGGTGAAGTTCTGCTGGTAGCGCGTGGTGTAGTTCTTCGCGTCATGGGCGGCCGGGCACAGGCTGCAGCACGGTTCGGCGCTGAAGCTTGGCGCTTGTACTTCATCGGCGCGCACGCCCTGGCTGGCCGCGAGCAGGCCGAGGGTCAGACCCGAGAGGCTCAGCAGTTTGATCATGTGTGGGTGCATAAGGGTCATCCTCAGTCCTGCATTTCGGTCTGGCGTTCGACAGGGTCGATCAGCACGGCTTTCTGCTGGCGCACCAGCAGGTCGAGAATCTCTTCCTGGCGATCACCCAGCACACCGTTGAAGCTGATGCCGCTGGATTTGGTCGGCGCCAGCATCGACACGCGGTACAGCTCTACGCTCAACGGTGAGTCAATGGACAGCGGCCCGCTGCCGTTGCCGGCGAGTTCGCCGCCGACCACGATCAGCGAGACTTTCGCGTCAAACGGGTCGAGGGCGATGTCGCGGTCGGTGTCGGTCAAATCCTTGATGTGGCCGTAGAGGCCGGTCAGGCCGTTGGCCATCGAAGTGTTTTCGTACAGCTTGATGTTCACGCTGTTGCGCACACGAATGCCGTGGCGACGGTTGGCGATCACCTTGTTGCCCCACAGCAGGTTGTCGCCGCTCTCATAGAGGGTGATGCCGTCGGTGTGGTTGCGGTAGAACTCGTTGTCGGCCACGAAGTTGTTGACGCTGTTGCGGTCGAGCACCAGGCCCGAGAGCTTGTTGTCGTAGCTGCGGTTGTTGAAGATGAAGCTGTCGTTCACTTCCCGGGAAATGATGATGCCGTGCTTCTTCTTCGTGCCGTAGACGGTGTTGTCGGCGATGATCAGGCCGTGGGAACGGTCGTGGGGGTCGATGCCGTAGACGATGTTGTCTTTGTAGGTGTTGCCCTTGATCACAAAGCCTTCGGTCTCGTAGCAGTAGAAGCCGTACCACATGTCCGAGAACTCGGAGTCGATGATCCAGCCGGTCGGCTCGGAACGCTTGAGCACCTTGGCCATGTTCGGCGTGTACTGGGAAATACTCACCCCGTACGACTTACTGTTGGCGTAGCCAAAGCTGGCCATCTTGGTCTTGGAGATATAGGTCTCGGTGCCGCCCCAGGCCAGCAGGAACGGGCGGAACTCCTTGGGCGACTTGAACAGCGCCGGGCCGTTGGCCTTCTCGCTCCAGCCGGTGACTTTGGTGTCACGTACAAACAGTTGGCCGTCGTTGATCAGGAACGAGCCGGCTTCCTGGGACAGGCGCAACTCCTGGGTCTTGCCGTCGATGTCGAGGATGCCCTTGCGCCCGACCACAATCGGCAGCTTGGCGAGGAACACGCCGGGCGACGTTTCGCTGAAGTACTGCTTGGGCACTTTGCCCAGCAAGTCCTTGAGGTTCATGTAGCCGTCGTCGACAAAGATTGCCTGGGGAATGCCGTGTTGGCGCACCACCCATTCGGCCATCTTGTTGTCACCGCCGATAAAGTCCTTGAGGGCGTCTTCCTGCATCATGCGGCGGATGCTGGTCTTGCCCTGTTTGCTGCGTACGATCTTCTTTTCCATCGCCGCCGCGGTGTAGCCCGACAGGTCAGGCAAGGCCGGCTTGGCCATTTCCAGCGGCGCCGTCGGCGGGCTGGAAATGGTGTAGGTCTTGGCCTGTTGCAGCCCTTTGGCGATGGTCGGCGCCTTGACCGGCTGCGAGGTGTCGGCGAAGGCTGCGGCGTTGGCCATCAGCATCGCGGCGACCAGCAACGTATGAGGTTTCATCGCGCAGGCTCCCATCAGAATCTCCACACCACATCAACAAACGCGCGGTGCATGTAGGAATCGACTTGGCTGCCGTAGGCGTCGCCCGGCTTGAACACGCCGGCACGGAAGCGCACCAGGGCCGAAGGCTCGTCGATGGACTGGCTGAGGGCGGCGGGCAGCAGGCCCTTCTTGAAGTACTTGGTGACCACCAGGTCCATCTCTTGGCCGAGGTCTTTCTTGCCGTCTGCCAGGGGCAGGGAGGTGCTGGAGACGATTGCGCCGGTGACGTCGTCGGTGTTGTTCTGCACCGCATCGATGCCGTTGCTGCCCACCGGCTTATTGCCGTCCACGCGCCAGAACTTGTGATAGACCAGGCTGGCGTCGTAGTCCTCACGCAACTGCCACGAACCAAACAGGCTCATGGACTGCATGTTGTTCATCTCGCCGCGAAACGCTTCGCCGAAGCGATGCACGCGGGACTGGGTGCCGGTCCAGTTCGAGCGGTTGCTTTGCAGGCCGTTCTGCTCGTACTCGGCGCTCGCGCGGGAGTAGGCGGCACCGACTTGCCACTGCGGGTCGAGGCGCAGGCGGATACCGATGTCGGTGGCCCAGCCGCTCAAGTCGTCGCTGCGCTTGGCTTGGGCGGGGCTGGAACCGTCGGCCTGCAAGGCGTTGACCTTGTCGCGGTCGCCGCGCATGCCGGTGATGCTGGCCCAGTAGTTGACGGTGTTGGTGTTGCGCCAGTTATAGGCGTCGCTGTTGGCTTCGATGCCGAGCCAGGTCAGGTCGCCGTTCTCGCGCTTGTCCAGCGAGTCGGTGGCCACGCCCGGTTGCGGGTAGTCGAGCTTGCCGTTGTCATGGGTGTGGTGACCGCGCAGGCCGATCCACTGGCCCGGCGTCCACTGGTAGGCGGCATCGGCGTAGAGGTGCTGGCGGTCTTTGTCCACCGGCGCCAGTTCCTTGAGGTCGGTGCGGTATTCGCTGAAGCGTTCGGCGACGCCCACATTGGCCTTGAGCAAGGTGGTGTCGAAGGTCCAGTTCAGCGCTTCGATATTGGTGTCGCGCCACTGGCCGTCGTCATTGCGCAGGCGTTGGCGGCCGAGCTTGAGGATCTCGCCAGGGTAGGGCGTGAAGCCGCTGTAGCCGACCCAGAACTCGCGCAGGGCCAAGTAGTTTTTCTTGGTCTTGCGGTCGTTGTTGCTGGTCTGCTGGTTCTCGTCATCGGCGGACTGTTGCAGGGTGTCGGTCTCGATGATGTCGCTGGAGGCCACGGCCTGGCCCATGGCGTAGGCGCTCCACGCGCCGCTTTCGCCGTAGACCCACGGGCGCACGTCGAGGCCGATACCGTTGACGTCGCCGCCTTTCTGCGTGCCGAGGTCACGGTCGTCTTCGGACTGGCCGGTGATTTTCACTTCGAGGCCGAAGTTCTTCGCTTCGGTGAGTGCGGCCAGGGTCGGGCATGACCACAGCAGGGCGAAGGTCAGGCCGATGCCGGCCTTGACGAATGGGTTGAGCTTCATAGGGATTCCTCGCCGTCGTCTTCTTCCAGGGCGTGCAGTTGCAACGTGCTCTGGGCCAGGGTGCCGCGGGTGGCCAGTTCTTGTTGCACCAGGCGTTGGCCTTGGGCGCGTTGCTCCGCTGTCAGCGGGGCCTCAAGTTGCGTGGCCAGGTCGTTGGCTTCCGGGGTGTCCTGGGCTTTGGCCAACTGGCTGAAGACATAGGCGTTCAATGGGTCGGGCTTGGTGCCCTTGCCTTGGGAAAACAATTGGGCGATGGCGAAGTCGGCGCTGTTCTGGCCGTTGCGCGCAGCGGTCAGCAGGTGGTCCAGGGCTTTTTGCGAGTAGACCTGGCCGAGGTAGCCACGGCGGTAGATCTGGCCGAGGTAGTAATCGGCGGCGACTTCCTTGCCCTGGGCTTTCTGGAAATGTGCTTCGGCAGCCTTGGCGTCGGCCGGCACCCACTTGCCTTCGTAGTAGAGCTTGCCCAGCAACAGCTCGGCGCGCGGCTGGTCGGCGGCGCGGCCGTTTTCCAGGTACTTCATCATCTGGTCCACATCGCCCAGTTCGGGGAAGTCGTAGAGCAGTTGCGCCAGGCTGACCCAGGACGCCGGGTGGCCGGGGGCGATTTTTTCCAGCAGGGCCTGGGCGGTTTTTTCGTCCGGGGTGCCGAGGCTGGCATCGCCGAGTACACGGGCGACGCTGTCGACACGTTGGGCGGTGACGGTGCCACGGCTGTAGCCGGCTTCCAGTTGCTTGAGCAGTTCAGCCTGTTTTTCGGGCTGGGCTTGTTTCTGGTAGACCGTGGCCAGCTCGACGTAGCAGATGTCGGTGGTGTTCAGCGCGGCTTTGCAGATGCGCTCTACATCAGCCAGATGCTGGTCGTAGGTGCCTTGGGTGCGATACAGCAGCACTTGCGCCAGACCGGCTTCGGGGTAGCCCGAGGCTTGCCATTGGCTGATCTGCTGCTGGGCATTCACGTCCGGGAAACTGTGGGGGTATTGCAGGTACAGCATCGCCAGCGGGATCAGGGTGTTGCCTTCGCCATTGGCAAAGGCTTTTTTCAACAGACCTTCGGCTTCGCGGTGCTCGGCTTCGGTGCTGCCGGGCTTGGCCACCAACAGGCGACCGAGACGGGCCTGGGCGCGCGGCGAGGTATCGGCCGCTGCGCGGTAGGTGGCTTCGGCTTGTTTGATCTGCGCCGGGTCGCGGGTGCCCACCTGGATATCGGCCAGGCCGACTTGGGCCTCGCTGTAGCCCAGGTCTGCGAGTTGCTGGTAATTCTGCTGGGCGGTGACGGTGTCACCGCGTTTCAGGGCTTCGTTGGCTAAACGCTGGTCTGGCAAACCCGCACATCCGGCGAGACTCACCGCCAATGCCAATGTGCACAGAGATCCTATGTGGGAGCGGGCTTGCTCGCGAAGGGGCCCTGTCAGCTGATGCATGTGCTGGCTGACACACTGCTTTCGCGAGCAAGCCCGCTCCCACAGGGATTGCGGTGTTTTTGAGAGAGTCATCACAGGCATGTCCTCTGCTTACAGACCGTGGGCCATGGCTTTGTCGATCAGCCAGTTCAGCGATGGGCCGCGGTCGCTGGTCACTTCCACCGGGCGGCCGGCGTAGGTGCTGTCCAGCGGCGCGTCAGGCTTGATCTGCACGCGGATGTCGGAAGACAGGTCGGCGCTGTTCAGGCTGGTGCTGCTGACGATGGTGCCGGTGCGGGTCTGTTCTTCGTCGGCTACCTGGAAGCTCACCTGAGTGCCTGGACGCACGTCGGCGAACTGGCGATAGGTGAAGCGCGCTTCCACATTGGCTTGGCTGCCACGTGGCACCAGTTGGAAGATCACGTCGCCTTTGTTGGCGTATTGGCCGTCGGCGACCATTTGCTGGGCGACCACGCAGTCGCATGGCGAAGTCAGGGTGCCGGTCATTTGCTTGCCGAACAGTTCTTCAACCTTGGCCGGTTGCAGTTGGTCTTCGTCCAGGTGGCCCTTGAGCACATCCAGCATGCTGGTGCTGAAGGTCGCCAGCGGTGCGCCTTTGGCGGCAATCGCGTCACCTTTGAGCAGGCTCTGCACGGTGCCGTCGCGGGGCATGGTCACGTTCATGCCGGGCACGCTGACCAGGCCGGCCTGGGCGTGGCTGACGAAGTACATGCCGTACACCGACTTGAAGACGAAACCGAACGCGGCGAGGCCGACAATGAAGATGCCCGCGCTGAACACCACGGCACGCAGGCGGCCGAAGGCGGTCATGCCGCTGCCGCTGTCCTTGACCTTGCGCGCCTTGGTGAAGTTGTCGCGTTGCAGGGTCGCCAATACTTCGCCCATGGACACGATGTCACCGGACAAGTGCGAAGTGATCAGGTGGCGCAGGGTGGAAATATCCTGCTGCTCCAGGTTCTGGAACTGGCAACCGGTGCGGCCGCTCTGGCGGTCGTGGGAGCGGATTTGCAGCTCCACGTCCATCGCCAGGCCAAGGTTATCGATCACGAATTGCAGGCGGCCCTTGTGCACTTCGCCGACGTTCAGCGGCTGGGTGGCGGTGAACGCCAGGCCGCCGGCAGACAGGTCGATCACCCGCGCTTCGGTGGGTTTGCCGTCATTGCCGAAGAAGCGCAGCTTGGCCGGGATTTTGACCCGCGCATGTTGGCGCTGGGCTTCGGATTCGTGGACAACGTTGACGTTTGCTTGGCTATTCATGGTGTGTAGTTCCTAGTTAATTCAGGCTTGGCAGGGTCAGACCATCATCAGCAACACGGCGACGAAAATGCTGCCGGCGGAGAAGGTCATGGTCCGAGACGACCAGGTGTTGAACCAACGTTGAAAGCTGGCCAAATCGCGGGTCAGTTTGGTGTCCTGGCGGGTCCAGGACTGTTGATCAAGGCGGAAGAACACGTAGATCTTCACCAGCGCGCCCATGATCTGGTTGTAATAGAGAATCACCGGGTACGCCGGGCCGATCTTGTGGCCGGAGCACGACAGCAACAGGGTGAGGATCAGGCGGGTGATGCCGATCCACAGCAGGTACGCGAGGATGAAGGCGCCGCCGTATTTGAAGGTGGCGATGATCGCCACTGTCAGGCCGAGCAGGGAGGTCCACATCGACACGCGCTGGTCGAACAGCACCACGCTGGTGAACAAACCCAGGCGACGTACACCCAGGCCGAGGGCGCGGGAGTTCTGGCGCAGGTTGTTGCCGTACCAGCGGAACATCAGCTTGCGGCTGGCCTTGATAAAGCTCTTTTCCGGCGGGTGTTCCACGGTATTGATCGCGGCGTCGGGCACGTAGAAGGTGTCGTAGCCCAGGCGCATCAGGCTGAACCAGCTGGACTTGTCGTCGCCGGTAAGGAACTTGAAGCGGCCCAGGCGCCAGTGTTGCAGCGAGTCGCTTTCGACGTCGGCGATGAAGTCCGGGTCGGTGACCACGCTGGCGCGGAACACCGACATGCGCCCGGTCATGGTCAGCACGCGCTTGGACAGGGCCATGGAGCACATGTTGATATGGCGTTGGGCGAAGCGCAGCTTGTGCCACTCGCTCATGATGTAGCCACCGCGTACTTCACAGAATTCGTTGGTGGTCAGGCCACCGACGTTGCCGAACAGCTGGAACCACGGCACGGTCTTGCGCACGACGCCTTCGGCGAGCACGGTGTCGCCATCGATCACGGCCACCACGGCGCGGTCATCCGGCAAGTGGCGGGAGATCGCACGGAAGCCGAAGGCCAGGCCGTCGCGCTTGCCGGTACCGGCGATGCGCACGAAGTCGAGCTTGACGTGCTCAGGCGGGTTCATGCGTTCCCAGAGGCTTTTCACCAGCAGCTCATCGGACATTTCCACCAGCGAGCAGACCACGGTGGTGGGGAAGCCGCATTCGATGGCTTCGCGGATCACCGAGCTGTAGACCTGCGCGGTGGTCAGCGCGTCGATACGGAAACTGGTGACCATCAGGAACACGTGGGACGGGTCGGCGGCCTTGCCCAGCTTGCGCACTTTACGGCGCAGGTGCGGGTAGACCACGTACAGGAACAGCATGCCGCGAAAGAAATGCGTAGCACCCATCGAGTAGCGCCAGATGCCGACGGCGCCAATCAGGAAAATAAAATTCTTCGACTCCGAGTCGAACGTACTCGCCGGCAACAACAGGGCGAGTCCCATCAGCAGGCTGAGAAAGAACAGCCAGCCGGCGGATTGCAGCAGTACATGTTTTAACTTGGACATAAGCGTCATCCGAAGGTGATGAAGGCTCCAGGCGGCGCGCGCTGGGGATGGAAACGCGCGCCGCCGGGAACTTGCCGTTGCTGTTACCAGCAAATGCCTTCGGTGCGACCGGTCGTGCAGGTGGCCTTGGACATGAAGCCCACCAGGTCGATCACTTGCTTGCCGTGCGGGGCGTTCTGCGCCAGGGCGCGGAATTTCTCGTCACGGTTGCCGAGGATGATCACGTCGGAGTTGTTGATCACATCATCGAAGTCCGAGTTGAGCAGGGACGACACATGGGGGATCTTGCCTTCGATGTAGTCCTTGTTCGCGCCGTGGACACGGGCGTACTCGACGTTGCTGTCGTAGATGCTCAGGTCGAAACCCTTGCCGATCAGCATCTCGGCCAGTTCCACCAGCGGGCTTTCACGCAGGTCGTCGGTGCCGGCCTTGAAGCTCAGGCCCAGCAGGGCGACTTTGCGCTTGTCGTGGCTGTTGACGATGTCAAAGGCGTTTTGCACCTGGGACTCGTTGCTGCGCATCAACGAGTTGAGCAGCGGCGCTTCCACGTCCAGGGAGCTGGCGCGGTAGGTGAGGGCGCGCACGTCTTTGGGCAGGCACGAACCGCCGAAGGCGAAGCCTGGGCGCATGTAGTACTGGGACAGGTTGAGGGTCTTGTCCTGGCACACCACTTCCATCACTTCACGGCCATCGACGCCGACGGCCTTGGCGATGTTGCCGATCTCGTTGGCAAAGGTGACCTTGGTGGCGTGCCACACGTTGCAGGTGTACTTGATCATTTCGGCGACGGCGATGTCCTTGCGGATGATCGGCGCGTCGAGTTCTTCGTACAGCGACTGCAGGACATCGCCGGAGGCTTTGTCGAATTCGCCGATGACAGTCATCGGTGGCAGGTCGTAGTCGGCGATGGCGGTGGATTCGCGCAGGAATTCCGGGTTGACCGCCACACCGAAGTCGACGCCGGCTTTCTTGCCGGAGCAGTCTTCGAGGATCGGGATCACCACGTTGGCCACGGTGCCGGGCAGCACGGTGCTGCGCACCACGACGGTGTGGCGGGTGGACTTGTCACGCAGGACAAACCCGATTTCGCGGCACACGGCTTCGATGTAGTCGAGTTCCAGGTCGCCGTTTTTCTTGCTCGGCGTACCGACGCAGATCATCGACAGGTCGGTATCGCGAATGGCGTCGGCGAAGTTGGTGGTGCCGCGCAGTCGGCCGGTTGCAATACCCTGGCTCAACAGTTCACCCAGACCTGGTTCAACGATCGGCGATTTGCCTGCATTGATCAGGTCGATCTTGTCCTTGGAGATGTCTACGCCGACCACTTCGTGGCCACGGGCAGACAGGCAACCGGCACACACTGCGCCAACGTAACCGAGACCAAATATGCTGATGCGCATCGCATTTACCTCTTTAATATTCATGCCAATAATTGGCCGGAGTTCATGTTTGCAAGCGTCACTGATGCCACGAAAGTTGGGCGAATAAACGCCGACTTACCGTGTGCAGGCATGTTGAATAACGAGTGACTAACTATTGCACTCAAGTTGTGCGCAACTTGGCCTTGTTATTGGGGCTTGCCCTCAAATGCAGCCGGCCTTCCTGGGGGAAGGGCCCGGCGCCAGTGCCGCAGGGTCTTGATAGAGGCTTTAAGCCCTTAAATATCAATACCTTGGGTGTCATCACTGACACATTTGGGTAAGCGCTGCCTTGGCCTATAGGGGATAGCAATTAATCCTTATCGCTGCCCTCAACTCATATCAGTTGATGATGTGACCCATGAGTCAAAGTTGCTGGGGCAACTTCGCTACTTCCTTGGGTCGCTGTGTAAGTTATCTCCTACAGAAACAGAGAATTTCGTTACCGGTGGTATGAGCCGCCCATTTTGACGAAGTTCCAGCCCGCTCATCCTGTTTCCAGAAATTTCTTGAAATATGAGTAAAGATGGCACTGGTACTATATTGATAGCACTTGCTATTTGGGCCTGTAGTTATGGGGAGTTGGTGCGCGGGGATAGTTTTGTGCCACTAGTGTTTGAAAAAAGTGGTGCCACTACGAAAAAAAATGACGAATGTCGAGTGAAAGAATTGTTAGGAGTACGTCAAAATGTTTTTTGACGCCAAATTAATGGCGATCCAGAGGCTGAAATGCGATCAAAACTGTGGGAGCGGGCTTGCTCGCGAATGCGGTGTGTCAGCCAAGAATCTATCGACTGACACGCCGCATTCGCGAGCAAGCCCGCTCCCACATTTGGATCTCATTGTCTGAAGCCGGCGGGTTTGGCTTTATTCCGGTGCGTGATCGCGCAAAAACACCAGCTTGTCCGGCTTGGACTGCTCCGCATTGAAGCGATAACCCTGTACGTCGAATTCTTTCAGCTTGGCCGGGTCGTTGATGCGTTCTTCAATCACAAAGCGGCTCATCATGCCCCGGGCCTTTTTGGCGTAGAAGCTGATGATCTTGTATTGGCCGTTCTTCAAGTCCTTGAACTCGGTGTTGATGATCCGCGCGTTCAGGGCCGTGCGCTTGACCGCCGAGAAGTACTCGTTGGACGCCAGGTTCAGCAGCACGTCGTCACCTTGCTCGGCCAGCGCTTCGTTCAGCCATTCGCTGATGCGCGTGCCCCAGAAGGCGTAGAGGTCCTTGCCACGGGCGTTGGCCAGCTTGGTGCCCATCTCCAGGCGGTACGGCATCATCAGGTCCAGGGGACGCAGCAGGCCGTAGAGGCCCGAGAGCATGCGCAGGTGGTCCTGGGCGTAGCTGAAGTCGGCGTCGCTGAAGGTCTGGGCATTCAAGCCGGTGTACACGTCGCCCTTGAACGCCAGCAGCGCCTGCTTGGCGTTGGCCGGGGTGAACGCAGGGGTCCAGCTGCCGAAGCGGGCGGCGTTGAGGCCGCCGATCTTGTCGGAGACATGCATCAGCTCGCTGATTTGCGCCGGGCTGAGTTCGCGCAGTTGCTCGATCAGTGCCTGGGAATGATCCAGGTACTGCGGCTGGGTAAAGCGTTCGGTTGCAGGCGCGGTCTCGAAATCGAGGGTCTTGGCGGGGGAAATCACCGTCAGCATGAAGTCGTCTCCTTAAATCGTGCGGGGATTCTAGGGGGTTGGGCGTTTTGACTCCACCTATGATGGCGATAGGCACGATCCGTTATGATGGCCGGTAACTCTGGAGAGGAAGATCCTGCGTGCGAATAGCGCTTTTATTATCGGCATGCCTGCTATGCCTGAATGTCCAGGCCGCCCCGGCAGATGTGGCCAGCCTGGACCGTGGCACCTGGCCCGAAAAACTCAGCAGCCCAGCGCTGTTCGACGTGGCCTCGCGCGCAGAAATCCTCATGTTCGCCCACAGTCTGCTGGCCAGCGAAGCCCAGGATGAAACCGCCCTCAAGCAGCGCCTGGGGTTGAAGATCGTCAACCTGGCGGCCATCGATGACTTGCGCCGCCAACTCTGGCAGCGCCTGTTGGAGAACTACACCTTCGCCCAGCAGAGCTGCGAGGAGGACGCCTCGTTCTGCTACCTGGTGGAGAACATGGACGACTTGCGCGAGCAGGCCGGCAAGTTCGAGGTCAGCGAAAATTCTTTCTATATAGGTTGGGCGGCCCCCAGCCATGCCTTTCATGAACGCTATCTGGATGAACTGCTGCGCAAGGCCGCGCTGTTTCCGCAGATCAGCAGTGAAATCGCGCGTTTCGGCGACCACGAGCGCAATGGCGATGAATTCAACGACCGCCTGTTCCTGCTGACATTTGATGGTGGCCCCGCGCCGGTCAGTGGCTATACCGACTGGCTCGCCGACTACCTGCGCAAGCAAAAGATGAACGCCACCTTCTTTGTCCTCGGCAGTAGCCTGCAAACGCGGGTAGAGCGCAGTTCCGCCGCCGATGTGCAGGCGTTGTACCAGGGCCAGTGCGTGGGCACCCAGGGTTGGCAGTACCGCTCACACAGCCACTGGGTCGATTGGCAAAGCTCGATCACCCGCAGCGCCTCGCTGGCGCAGAACCTGATGCCGGAAAACTATGTACCGCTGTTCCGCCCGCCGTACGGCCAGCGCCGCGCCGACAGCCAGGGTTTCTTCCAGTCCCAGGGCTTGCAGGTGGCGTTGTGGGACATCGATTCCCAGGACGAACCGGGCAAGCTCAAGGCCGATGAGTCGGCGCAGCGGGTGCTGACGCTGATGTTGCTGTGGCGCAAAGGCGTGATTGTGTTTCACGACACCCAGGACAAGGCGCGGGTCGCATTGCCGCAGTTGATGCAGGCGACGGCACAGAGTGGCTTGGGTTGGCAGGACTGCCGCGAGGCGTTTCGCTGAAGTGCCCGGCCCTGTTGGGTGCGGGGCATTTTTGGGGTGATTTTGTGCGACAAATCGATGCAGGCGGACTTCCGACTTTAACGGGGTGCATGGCACTCGGCTAGTGCTATTCGTCATCCTGAAAAATAAACTTCAAAAAAGCGTCAAAGTGCTTTTTCCTGTCACATGTTTTGCGGTATTACGAAGTCAGATCGCCGAAACCTGCAACACAGGTGGCGTCTTTCAAGACTCCTCATGTGGGCATGCACTTGACGTCCCTCAGGTGCATTCGGTGGTCGAATCGAGGCGCAGCACCGCCCAGGTATTGCGTCGACTGGCTCCCACAAAAGGTGACCGAGTATGGATGATCATGGACGCACCCCTTCTTCCGACCAGCCAATCCTTTATGTGCTTGATACCAACGTATTGATCCACGATCCAAACGCACTGCTCAATTTTGAAGAACACCACGTCGCCATCCCGATGATCGTGCTTGAGGAACTCGACAAACTCAAAAGCGGGCACCACAGCGTTGCCGCCGAATGCCGCCAGGCGATCCGCCTGATCGACAAGACCCTGGGCGAAGCATCGCCGGAGGACGTTGAAGTCGGCGTACCGATCCAGCGTGGCAAAAGCGGGCCCAAGGGCTTGCTGTCGATCCTGATGAGCAAGGGCCGCGAGCCCAACAGCCTGCTGCCGGAAAACCTCAACGACAACAAGATCATCAACCAATTGATCGACCTGCATGCGCGTGACAAGGACCTGCGCGTGGTGCTGGTGACCAAAGACATCAATATGCGCCTCAAGGCCCGTGCGTGTGGGATCGCGGCCGAGGATTACAGCACCGACCAACTGGTCGATGACGTGTCGATGCTGTCCCGTGGTTATCACATGATTACGGGTTCGTTCTGGGACCGCGTCAGCAAGGTTGAAACCCGGCAGGACCATGGCCGTACCTGGCACCAGGTGCAGCTGATCGAAAACCTGCCCGCCGTGCATATCAATGAATTCATCGTCGATGAACAGGGCTTCGTGGGCTGGATCAAAGAGATCCAGGTCGACAAGCTGCTGATCCTCGACCTGCATCAGGAACCCCTGTTGCACCAGGAAGCCTGGGGCCTGAAACCGCGTGACATCTACCAGAGCCTGGCGCTGTACGCGCTGCTCGACCCGGACATCCACCTGGTCAACCTGACGGGCGCCGCCGGTTCCGGCAAAACCATCCTCGCTCTGGCTGCCGCCATCGAGCAGACCATGGTGACCAAACGCTATCGCCGTATCATTGCCACCCGCAGCGTGCAGGGCCTGGACCAGGAAATCGGCTTCCTGCCCGGCACCGAGGCAGAAAAAATGGAGCCGTGGCTGGGGGCGATCACCGACAACCTCGAAGCCTTGCACATGGATGACGAAAACACCCATGGCAGCGTCGACTACATCCTCAGCAAAGTGCCGTTGCAGTTCAAATCCCTCAACTACATCCGGGGTCGCAGCTTCCAGCAAAGCCTGATCTTGATCGATGAATGCCAGAACCTCACGCCGCACCAGATGAAAACCATCATCACCCGTGCCGGCGCCGGTTCCAAAGTGGTGTGCCTGGGCAACCTGGCACAGATCGACACCCCTTACCTGTCCGCGACCAGCTCCGGGCTGACGTACCTGACGGAACGCTTCAAGGACTTCCCGAACGGCGTGCATATTGCGCTGCAGGGTGTGCCTCGTTCGATCTTGGCCGAATACGCCGAGTCCCATTTGTAAACGCGGTCAAAAATGTGGGAGCGGGCTTGCTCGCGAATGCAGGGTGTCAGTCGCTGGATGTATTGGCTGACACACCGCATTCGCGAGCAAGCCCGCTTCCACACAAGCTCTCTCCACATATTGATCAGTGTTGGGTTTACAATCGATGCTCCTGATCAGGAGTATCCCTGTGCTGACTCATCTCGATTCCCAAGGTCGCGCCCACATGGTCGACGTCACCGACAAGTCCGTGACGTTCCGTGAAGCGGTGGCCGAAGCCCGGGTGCGCATGCTGCCCGAGACCCTGCAAATGATTGTCGACGGCGCCCATCCCAAGGGTGACGTGTTCGCCGTGGCCCGCATCGCCGGGATCCAGGCGGCGAAAAAAACCAGTGATCTGATCCCGCTGTGCCACCCGTTGATGTTGACGGGCGTCAAGGTCGAACTGAGCGCCGATGGCGCAGACTCGGTGCACATCCTGGCGCGCTGCAAACTCTCCGGGCAGACCGGCGTGGAAATGGAAGCGCTCACCGCCGCCAGTGTCGCAGCATTGACGATCTACGACATGTGCAAGGCCGTGGACCGCGGCATGACCATCGAAAGCATCCGCCTGCTGGAAAAGCTGGGCGGCAAGAGCGGGCACTTCAAGGCGGACCAGGCATGAGCATCAACGTATTGTTTTTCGCACGCTACGCCGAAGCGGTGGGTTTTGACTCGCTGGAGGTGGAAGGTGATTTCGCCACCGTCGATGCCGTGCGCCTCGCGCTGGCCAGTGATCCGGAGTTTGCCGTACTCAATGAAACCAGCCTGATGTGCGCGCGCAACGAAGAGTTGTGCAGCCTTGATGAGCCGGTGCAAGCGGGTGACGAAGTGGCGTTCTTCCCACCGGTGACCGGAGGCTGAGCATGGCCATTCGAGTGCAGGCCCAGGCGTTTGATCCGGGTGCAGAAGTGAATGCGATGCATGCGGCCAATGTGGGTGTGGGCGCGGTAGTGAGTTTTGTCGGCTATGTGCGCGACTTCAACGATGGACTGGATGTGGCGGGGATGTTCCTGGAGCACTATCCGGGCATGACCGAAAAGGCCTTGGCCAAGATTGCGGTCGAGGCAGAGCAACGCTGGCCGTTGCTCAAACTGGAAGTGTTGCATCGCATTGGCGCGCTGGAACCGGGGGAGCCGATTGTGTTTGTAGGCGCCGCCAGTGCCCATCGCCAGGCAGCGTTTGATGCCTGTGCATTTGTGATGGACTACCTGAAGACGCGGGCGCCGTTCTGGAAGAAAGAGCACACCAGTGAAGGTCCGCGTTGGGTGGAAGGGCGTAGCAGCGACCACACCGCGGCTGACCGCTGGAAATAGCGGGTCGAACACAAAACCAAATGTGGGAGCGGGCTTGCTCGCGAATGCGGAGTGTCAGTTGATACATTCATCACTGATACACCGCATTCGCGAGCAAGCCCGCTCCCACATTTTTTACCGCATTTCAGCTTTAAGCAGGGCGTTTGCGTTCTACTGCGCGCAGCAAGTGCGTCGGCGGCGTCTCGCAGCTGATCTTGCGCCCCAGCAACGTCTCGATCGACGGCAACTGGTACGAGTCATCTTCCCCGGCAAAACTGATCGACACACCCGCAGCTCCGGCACGGCCAGTACGGCCAATACGGTGCACGTAGTCATCCGGCACTTCCGGCAGGGTGAAGTTGATCACGTGGCTGATGCCATCAATGTGAATCCCACGACCCGCCACATCGGTAGCCACCAACACACGAATCTTGCCTTCGCGGAAGCCTTCCAGCGTCTTGATGCGCTTGTGCTGCGGCACGTCACCCGACAATTGCGCGGCGTTGACGCCATCACGCACCAGGCGCTCTTCGATGCGGCGCACTTCGTCCTTGCGGTTGGCGAACACCATAACGCGCTCCCAACCATTGTCGTTGACCAGGTTGTAGAGCAGCTTGTACTTGTCGGCACCGGCCACGGCGTAGATGTGTTGCTCGACGTTTTCGCTGGCGACGTTTTCCGCTTCGATCTCGACGATGGACGGGTCGGTGGTCCACTGCTTGGCGAGGTTCATCACGTCTTCGGTGAAGGTCGCGGAGAACAGCAGGGTCTGGCGCTCGTTTTTCGGCGGGGTCTGGCGAATGATCTGGCGTACTTGTGGGACAAAGCCCATGTCGAGCATGCGGTCGGCTTCGTCCAGCACCATCACTTCGACCATGTCCAAATGCACGTCGCCGCGCTGGTTGAAGTCCAGCAGGCGGCCCGGGGTGGCCACCAGGATGTCGCAGTGGCGGGCTTCGAGGTGCTTGAGCTGCTTGTCGAAGTCCATGCCGCCGACGAACGTCATGACGTTGAGGCCGGTGTACTTGGTCAGGTCGGCGGCGTCCTTGGCGATCTGCACCACCAGCTCGCGGGTCGGGGCGATGATCAGCGCGCGCGGTTCACCCATGTAGCGCTCTTTTGGCGGCGGCGTTTGCAGCAGCTGGGTGATGATCGAGATCAGGAACGCGGCGGTCTTGCCGGTGCCGGTCTGGGCGCGGCCGATGGCGTCTTTGCCGGCCAGGGTGAAGCCCAGCACCTGCGCCTGGATCGGCGTGCAGTACGGGAAACCCAGGTCCTGGATGGCGTGCATCAGTTCCGGGGCGAGTTTGAAGTCGTGGAAGCGGGTCTTGCCTGCCTGGGGCTCGACGACGAAGTCTTCGAGTTTCCACGGGATTACCGGCGGTTTTGGCGCACGTTCGCGGCGTGGCTTGGGGGCCGGCGCTGCTTCTTTTGCCGGTTCAGGCGCGGTCACCGTAGGCGTCGTCGGCTGGGCGACAGGCGCAGTCCGTGCGGGCTGTTGGCCGTCATGGCGGCTGCCGGCAGTCGGGGCAGGAGCACTGGGAACAGGCGCGAGCGGCTCGGCCTCGCTTTTGCCGAACATCTTCTTGAGTGCTTCGAGCACGGTGATCTCATTAATTGGTTAAGGAATGTACGCCGGCCAGTGTAATGCAAGAAACGGGCGCGGCGTAGTGCGTCTGTCATACGGCTACATAAACTTAGGTTTCAGCCCAGGCGTGCGGTCAACCAAGTGCTGATATCGCGGATTTCCTCGGGTAACACTTCGTGGCCCATTGGGTATTCCTGCCATGTCACGGTGACACCACGGCTCTTCAAATGCTCATAGGCGCTGCGGCCCATGGCGTTTTGCACCACGTCGTCGTACTGGCCGTGCAGGCACAGGGTCGGAATACGCTGTTGGCTGGCGGATAACTCCAGCTCATCGCTGAAGGTCGGCGCATAGGTGGAGAGCGCAATCACGCCACCCAAGGCACCTTGCCATTTGGTAAACGCCGTGTGGAAAACCACCGCGCCACCCTGGGAAAAACCGGCGAGAAAAATCCGCGAAGCGTCTATCCCGCTGCTTTTTTGTTCCTTGATCAAATCGGTAACCATTTTTGCCGATTCTTCCAACTCTTCCAGGCTGATGGAACGGGCCGGGCTCATGGCCTTGATGTCGTACCAGCTGGGCATCTCGTAGCCGCCATTAATAGTCACCGGACGGGTCGGCGCCTGGGGCAAAACGAAACGGGTGCTCAGCAAGCTTTCCTGCAGGGCTTCGGCCACCGGCAGGAAGTCGTAGCGATCGGCACCCAGGCCATGCAACCAGATTACGCAGGCGTCTGCGGGCTTGGCGGGCTGAAGAATCAAGGGTTCGGTCATGTCTGCTCCATATATGTGCGCGCGCTCCGATTGGGTGCGACGGAACGGTGCGCGACAGGTTGATCTGTTAAGAGAATGTCGCAAGGTTGAATCTTTTGCTCTTGATAGTGGGCTGAAACGACTCAGCCATCACTCTGGTACGCGCCTTGCTATGTGTAGGTCGATGTCAGAACTATCCCAGGCCGGTAACACTATCAGTGACTGCCGTTGTGGGATAGCCGCTGGAATTACCGCGAAAGCCTCATGCTGCTTGACCCTAAAAAAAGCCAACACGGGTCGATATCGCCTCATAAGGGTGCGCAGAGGTTTTAGCTCCGACACAACAAGAGCAACTGGAGGTTTGAATGAAGGTATTGAAATCCACCCTGGCCATCGTGACTGCGGCGGCTGTATTGGGTGTCAGTGGTTTCGCCCAAGCCGGCGCCACCCTGGATGCCGTGCAGAAGAAAGGCTTTGTGCAATGTGGCGTGAGTGACGGCCTGCCGGGTTTCTCGGTGCCGGATGCCAGCGGCAAGATCCTCGGGATCGACGCTGACGTGTGCCGTGCTGTTGCCGCTGCCGTATTCGGCGACGCGACCAAGGTCAAATTCAGCCAGTTGAACGCCAAGGAGCGTTTCACCGCGCTTCAGTCGGGCGAAGTCGACATCCTGTCCCGCAACACCACCATGACCAGCTCCCGCGATGCCGGCATGGGCCTGAAATTCCCAGGCTTCATTACCTACTACGACGGTATCGGCTTCCTGGTTAACAACAAGCTGGGCGTGAAAAGTGCCAAGGAACTGGACGGTGCAACCATCTGCATCCAGGCCGGTACCACCACCGAGCTGAACGTTTCCGACTACTTCCGCGGCAACAACCTGAAATACACCCCGATCACCTTCGACACTTCCGATGAAAGCGCCAAGTCGCTGGAATCCGGGCGTTGCGACGTGCTGACCTCCGACAAGTCCCAGCTGTTCGCCCAGCGCAGCAAGTTGGCGTCGCCGAAGGACTACGTGGTCCTGCCGGAAACCATCTCCAAGGAGCCGCTGGGCCCGGTCGTGCGTAACGGCGACGACGAGTGGCTGGCCATCGTGCGCTGGGTTGGCTACGCCATGCTCAACGCGGAAGAAGCCGGTATCACGTCGAAAAACGTTGAAGCTGAAGCCAAGTCCACCAAGAACCCTGACGTAGCCCGTCTGCTGGGTGCTGATGGCGAATACGGCAAAGACCTGAAAGTGAAGAAAGACTGGGTCGTACAGATCGTCAAGCAAGTCGGTAACTACGGCGAAGTGTTCGAGCGCAACCTCGGCAAGAGCACCCCGCTGGAAATCGACCGTGGCCTGAACGCGCTGTGGAACAACGGCGGCATTCAATACGCACCACCTGTGCGCTGATCGCTGATGGTTCTATCACCCGGTGGGCCAACCGCCGGGTGATGTTCTGTTCCATTATTTCCGGGGCACTTCATGCAAAATCAAATCGGCGCACCCAAGCAGAAGCTCAGCTTCAGCGATCCCAAAGTGCGTGCGTGGCTCTTCCAGATCATCACGATTGTGGCGGTGGTCTCGCTGGGCTGGTACCTCTTCAACAATACCCAGACCAACCTTCAGCACCGGGGCATTACCTCGGGTTTCGACTTTCTTGAACGCAGTGCCGGCTTCGGCATCGCGCAGCATTTGATCGACTACACCGAATCGGACAGCTATGCCCGGGTGTTTGTGATCGGCTTGCTCAACACCCTGCTGGTTACCGTGATCGGCGTGATCCTCGCGACCCTGCTGGGATTCATCATCGGCGTGGCGCGGCTGTCACCGAACTGGATGATCAACAAGCTGGCAACGGTGTATGTGGAAGTGTTCCGCAACATTCCGCCGCTGCTGCAAATCCTGTTCTGGTATTTCGCGGTGTTCCTGACGATGCCGGGGCCGCGTAACAGCCATAACTTCGGCGATACCTTCTTTGTCAGCAGCCGTGGCCTGAACATGCCGGCTGCGCTTGCCGCCGACGGTTTCTGGCCGTTTGTGGTCAGCGTCGTGGTGGCCATCGTGGCAATCGTGCTGATGGCGCGGTGGGCCAACAAGCGTTTTGAGGCGACCGGCGTACCGTTCCACAAGTTCTGGGCCGGCCTGGCACTGTTCATCGTGATCCCGGCGTTGTGCGCCTTGATCTTCGGTGCACCGCTGCACTGGGAAATGCCCAAGCTGCAAGGCTTCAACTTTGTCGGCGGCTGGGTACTCATCCCCGAACTGCTGGCACTGACCCTGGCACTGACCGTCTACACCGCCGCGTTTATCGCCGAGATCGTGCGGTCGGGCATCAAGTCCGTCAGCCACGGCCAGACCGAAGCCGCGCGCTCCCTGGGCCTGCGCCCTGGGCCGACGCTGCGCAAGGTCATCATCCCGCAGGCCCTGCGGGTGATCATTCCGCCGCTGACCAGCCAATACTTGAACCTGGCGAAGAACTCGTCGCTGGCCGCCGGTATCGGTTACCCGGAAATGGTTTCGCTGTTTGCCGGCACGGTGCTCAACCAGACCGGCCAGGCCATCGAGGTTATTGCCATCACCATGAGCGTGTACCTGGCGATCAGCATCAGCATTTCCCTGCTGATGAACTGGTACAACAAGCGCATTGCGCTGATCGAGCGGTGAGGAAACCTGCATGAGTACGCATACTTTCAAACCTGATATGCCGCCGCCGAGCAAAGTGTTCGGCCCGGTGGCATGGATGCGCGCCAACCTGTTTTCCAGTTGGCTCAACACCCTGCTGACGTTGCTGGCGTTCTACCTGGTCTACCTGGTGGTGCCGCCGATCCTGCATTGGGCGATCCTGGACGCCAACTGGGTCGGCACCACACGCGCCGATTGCACCAAGGAAGGCGCCTGCTGGGTGTTTATCCAACAGCGCTTCGGGCAGTTCATGTACGGCTACTACCCCGGCGACCTGCGCTGGCGCGTGGACCTGACCGTGTGGCTGGCCATCGTCGGCGTGGCGCCGTTGTTCATCTCGCGCTTCCCGCGCAAGGCGATCTACGGCCTGGGCTTCCTGGTGCTGTACCCGATCATCGCGTTCTTCCTGTTGCACGGCGGCATCTTTGGCCTGACCAACGTGGCGACCAGCCAATGGGGCGGCCTGATGCTGACCCTGGTGATCGCCACCGTGGGTATCGCTGGCGCGTTGCCGTTGGGCATTGTGCTGGCACTTGGGCGGCGTTCGAACATGCCGGCGATTCGTGTGGTCTGCGTGACCTTCATCGAATTCTGGCGAGGCGTGCCGTTGATCACTGTGCTGTTCATGTCTTCGGTGATGTTGCCGTTGTTCCTGCCCGAAGGCATGGGCATCGACAAGCTGCTACGGGCGCTGATCGGTGTGATCCTGTTCCAGTCGGCCTACGTGGCCGAGGTGGTGCGCGGTGGCTTGCAGGCGATTCCCAAAGGTCAGTACGAAGCGGCCGCAGCGATGGGCCTGGGTTACTGGCGTTCGATGGGCCTGGTGATTCTGCCGCAAGCCCTGAAGATGGTAATCCCCGGCATCGTCAACACGTTTATCGCGCTGTTCAAGGACACGAGCCTTGTGATCATCATCGGCCTGTTCGACCTGCTCAACAGCGTCAAGCAAGCCGCCGCCGACCCGAAATGGTTGGGCATGGCCACTGAAGGCTACGTGTTCGCCGCCCTGGTGTTCTGGATTTTCTGTTTTGGTATGTCGCGCTATTCCATTCATTTGGAACATAAGCTCGACACAGGCCACAAGCGTTAGGAGTTGTTGTTATGAGCGAAGCAATCAAACAGCCTGTGAGCCCTGAAGGCATTATCCAGATGCAGGGCGTCAACAAGTGGTACGGCCAGTTCCACGTGTTGAAAGACATCAACCTCAACGTCAAGCAGGGCGAGCGTATCGTGCTGTGCGGACCGTCCGGTTCGGGCAAGTCCACCACCATCCGCTGCCTCAACCGCCTGGAAGAACACCAGCAGGGCCGCATCGTGGTGGACGGTGTGGAGCTGACCAACGACCTCAAGCAGATCGAAGCGATCCGCCGCGAAGTCGGCATGGTGTTCCAGCACTTCAACCTGTTCCCGCACCTGACCATCCTGCAGAACTGCACGTTGGCGCCGATGTGGGTGCGCAAGATGCCCAAGCGCAAGGCCGAGGAAATCGCCATGCACTACCTGGAGCGCGTGCGCATCCCGGAGCAGGCTCACAAGTTTCCGGGCCAGCTCTCTGGCGGTCAGCAACAGCGTGTGGCGATTGCCCGGGCGCTGTGCATGAAGCCGAAAATCATGCTGTTCGATGAGCCGACCTCGGCACTCGACCCAGAAATGGTGAAGGAAGTACTCGACACCATGATCGGCCTGGCCGAAGACGGCATGACCATGTTGTGCGTGACCCACGAAATGGGCTTTGCGCGCACCGTGGCCAACCGTGTGATTTTCATGGACAAGGGCGAGATCGTGGAGCAGGCGGCGCCGAATGACTTCTTCGACAACCCGCAGAATGACCGGACCAAATTGTTCTTGAGCCAGATTCTGCATTGATCGATGTGTGAACAAATAAACCCGGCCTGGCGCCGGGTTTATTTTTTGGGGCTAGGATGCTTTGAGTGCCTCAGCGTCGCTGTTCACTGTGTAGGTAAAGGCGCCGCGCAAATCGGCGCCTTCTGCCAAGGCTTTTGCGTCCGCCAGCAAATGCGGGTGACGATCCAGCAAGCGCATCAGTAACACCAAGGTTTTGGGGGCAGGCAGTTCACCGCGTTCGTAACGTGAGAAGGCGTTGTGACCGCCACCGGAGAGCATCTCCACGGCCTCTTTCTGAGTAAGGTGCAGTTTGCGGCGGATGCGCTTCATCTCTGTGCCGATCATTTTTCGGGCTGCAACGACGAGTTCATCGCCCGCTTCTCCAAAACGGTCGGCGCTATCTGTATCCGGATCCCAAAAGCCGTCTCCACATACATGACATTCCCAGCCGGAAAGATTATCCACCCGACGCTCCATGCCTTTGACACTAATGGTTTCACTGCGACCCTCGAAGTAGTGCAGTGCGTCGGGTGCGCCGCAGATATAGCAAAGCTCTGGTTCTTTCATTGGCTTTTCTCCTTGAAGGAGATCACCGGTGGCCTACCGTCTGCGCGGTAAGTCACCTTGATGTAAATCTCCCGGCCTTTCGAGTGGGTGTGGTACACGCCTGCCAGACTCGATGGTCCCCATAAGTGGTCATCGATTTGTACAGCATCCAGTTTTGTAACTCATAAATGACGTCTTGCATTTGCTCGATGCTGAAGCGCAGTTCCCAACCGCACTTTTGTGCTGACTGTGTAAAGGCGCTTCTCCCCAGCCGCCTCACATCCGCCTTTATCACCGCCAAATCGTAATGAGGTGTGTACTTTTCCATAAGACACCTGAATCCAATAATTACCCTCAAAGGGTAATTTTACCAATCGAAAATACTGCTCCATTTACCGCTTAAAAAACCTAGTGCGTTGCTCTTGTAGGCGCGTCCGAATAGGCTGTGGGACTTTTCAACCAGTGATCAGGGCAAGCGCCCATCCCTCTGCCGGCGTTTGATCCATGACCTCTGAAACCAAGCTTGAAGAACTGTTGATCGACGCCGAAGCCGACGACGAAGTGGTGGAACACCTCCCGCCAGTGGTGAACCGCCCGTGGTTGTTGATCGTGGGACTGGTCCTGGTGGCAATGAACCTGCGTCCGGCGCTGTCGAGTCTTTCGCCGCTGCTCAGCAAAGTGTCCGACAGCCTGGGACTGTCGGCGGCCAAGGCCGGTTTGCTGACCACCTTGCCGGTGCTGTGCCTGGGGCTGTTCGCGCCGCTGGCGCCAATCCTCGCGCGACGTTTTGGGGCGGAGCGGGTGGTGTTGGGGATTCTGCTCACGCTGGCCACAGGCATCATCCTGCGCAGCTCGTTTGGCGAGGCAGGGTTGTTCGCCGGGAGCCTGATCGCAGGCGCCAGCATCGGCATCATCGGCGTGTTGCTACCGGGCATCGTCAAGCGAGATTTCGCCAAGCAGGCAGGCACCATGACCGGTGTCTACACCATGGCCCTGTGCCTGGGCGCGGCGGTGGCGGCAGGGGCGACGGTGCCCCTGAGCCAGTATTTCGATGACAGTTGGAATATCGGCCTGGGATTCTGGATTGTGCCTGCCGTGGTAGCGGCGTTGTTCTGGCTGCCTCAGGTCGGGCACAAACAGGGTACTCACCGGGTTGCCTACCGCGTGAAAGGGTTGCTGCGTGATCCGCTGGCCTGGCAAGTCACTTTGTACATGGGCCTGCAATCGTCGTTGGCCTACATCGTGTTTGGCTGGCTGCCGTCCATCCTGATCGGCCGCGGCCTGAGTGCCACGCAGGCGGGGTTGGCGCTGTCGGGTTCGATCATCGTGCAGTTGATCAGCTCCCTCGCCGCGCCGTGGCTGGCCACCCGTGGCAAGGACCAGCGCCTGGCCATCGTGGTGGTGATGCTGCTGACCCTCGGCGGTTTGTTCGGTTGTCTGTACGCGCCCATCGAAGGGCTGTGGGGTTGGGCGATTCTGCTTGGCCTGGGCCAGGGTGGCACCTTCAGCCTGGCGCTGACCTTGATCGTGCTGCGCTCACGGGACTCCCGTGTGGCGGCCAACCTGTCGAGCATGGCCCAGGGGTTCGGCTACACCCTGGCGTCCATGGGGCCGCTGGCGGTAGGCGTCCTGCATGACTGGACCGGTGGCTGGGGAGCCACCGGTTGGGTTTTCGCGGTGATCGGCGTCGGTGCGATTGTCACGGGTTGCGGGGCGGGTCGCGCCGGGTACGTCGGCGTCACCAGCGAAAAGGTCTGATTACAGGTACACCACTTCCAGCGTCGCGGAGCCGTCCATGGGTGTCTCTACGCTCAGTTCCAGGTTCTGCCTGGCATTGATAACCGCTTCCAGAGTCAAGGTACTTGTCAGGTTCCGGATGGCCGAAGGCCCGGCGGTGCTGCCCGCCACATCGGTAAAGCCCAGCAAGCTGCGTGAACCGATGTCGATGGGGTTGGTATTGGACGTACGCCAGGCCACGCCGCCGGTGGTCGACTCGGTGCCATAGGCCACTGCCAAGTCGTCGGCCACGGTTTGCTTGGGGTCGAATTTGACCGAGTACACGCCAATCCGGTTGCCTGCGCTGTCCAGGCCCAGGCCGTAGTAGATCTCGCTGTTGACGTGGGCCGTGCCGTCTCGGTTGTCGGCCATGCGCAGGGCATAGCGGCCGGGGGCATTGCAACTGACGGTCAGGGTCAAGGACTTGAGTGGCAGCCGGGTGCCCGTGGCCTGGTTGAGGTCCTGCTGGGAAATCTTGCCGAAGTCGATCAAGCCACCGCCGGACAGCACCGGGGTGCAGGCCATGGGCGTGATCAGGCCGCCGACGGTCAGTTCGGCGGTAAAGCCGGCATGGGCGGGTATGACATAGGCAAGCCCGGCCACTGCAATCAGCAACGTTTTCATGGTTCAACTCCTATAGGTACTTCATGGTCAGGGTCATGGACCCGTCGATGGGAATCTCCTCGGCCAGGGGCAGCGTATTGGCCGGCGCGATGCTGGGCTCGATGGACAGGGATGCTGTCAGTAGCTTTATCGGTGCAGGCACCGGCACCGTCTGGGTGGGGGTGAATGCGGTCAGAAAGTGCGGCGACAGCAACCTCACAGGTGCCCACGAAGCGGGGCCACTGGAGCCGATGGGGTGCATCTGGACGCCGTCGGCCACCACTGAGTAGACGCTCAATGTCATGGAGCCCAACCGGGTGACGCCATTGATCAACCCCAGGCCGAACTTGAAACTCTGATCGCCGGCATAACTGGAACCCAGACGATTGTCCCGGGGTTCCAGGGCCAATAGGGTGGAGGCTTCGCAGTTGATCGCCAGTTGCAGGCTGTGGGGCGGTAGAGCGGTAGGTGTATCGAGCTTCAGCTCGCTGGCGGCGATTTTGCCCAGGTCGTACAGGCCGCCATTGGACAGGCTCGGTTCACAGGCACTGGGGGTGACCAGGCCGGTGACATTGAGGTCAATACCGGAAGCTGCCTGGGCTGTGTTGACCCAGGTAAAGACAGCGAGGGAGATCAGCAAGGGTTTCATTTCGCGTACCTATAGATAGATGATTTCGAGGGTGCCTGAGCCGTCCAGGCGGACCTCATGGCCCAGGTCCAGCGAGCCCAGGGGGGCGATCACGGCCTCCAGGCTCAGCGTGGCATTGAGGTTCTGAATCGCGCTGGGACCGCTGGTACTGCCGGAGGTGGCGCTGAAGCCCAGGTAGCGGTTGGCACCGACTGCCGCGATGCGCGCGCTGGCACTGCTCCAGGGCAGGTCACCGCTGGCGGAGTCGGTGGAAAAAACCGGGCCTGAGCTGTCGGCCGTGATCCGGGTCGGATCGAACAGCAGCCGGTAACGCCCGATTTTCTGCTGTCGGGCGTCCAGGCCCAGCCCGTAGGCGCTTTCATCGGCGATACCGGTGGCAGAGCCCTGGCGGTTGTCCTGCATGCGTAAGGCGAATGCCGTGGGCCCATCGCAGATGACACTGAGCGATAGCGCCCTTGGCGCCAGGGCGGTGTCTTTGTCCATGCTCAGGTCGCTGACTGACAGCTTGCCCAGTTCCACATGGCCGCCATTGGACAAGGTGGGCGTACAGGCTGCAGGAGCAAAGCGTGCCAATAGACGCAGTTCCCGCGAACGCCCGGCGGCGAGGGCCTCGAACAGCCCGGCGGTGTCCCAGGTCACGGCGTCGCGCACCTGTGTGGCCGCCTCGCTGGCCCAGGCGCTGGCGTCGATCTGCAATGACAGGTTGCGCCCCGTTACCACGACGCCACCCCGCATCGGCACGACGCCATGGTCCGGCGGCCAAGGCAGTTGCGCGCCGGCCGTGGAGGGCGCCTGGCCCGGGCCCGCAATCTGGCCAAGCTCCACCGCCTGACCATCCAGCACCGCATCGCTGACTCGCAAACCGTAAGTGCCGCGCTCGGTAAAGCGGAATCGCTCGGGCCCGGCGCCGGGCCCTCGATAGAACAGGCTCAGATCGCTGGGGTGCGGGCAGTTCAGCGTGAGACTGATCCGCCGCTCTCCCAGCCATCGCTCCGCCGCCGGGGCCAAGGCCGTGGCGCGGTTCATCAGGCCGAAGTCCAGCTCTGCCTGGCTGAGGTTGAGCTGGCATTCGTCCGCCCCCCAGGCACCGGCACTCATCACCAGGACCAAAGGATACAGCAGGTGTTTCAGGCCCATGACTGGACTCCTCATGACGGGTGGCACCGGGCCGGTGCGGTTTCGAAATACACCTCGGGGTCGGCGTTTTCCGGCAATTGGAACTCCAGGCGGCAGCGGGGCTGTCCCGGCGGCTTCACCCAGAGCGGGCGCGGGTCCAGCACATCGGGCAGGAACACTTGGCTGCCTTCCTGCACCAGGGTGACGAACTCACCTTCAGCGGTGCTGACGGTGGCGCCCCTTGGGATTGGCTGGCCACTGTCGGTGGTGATGTTGAGCAACGCACGGCGGGTGAGGGCCACGCCGAACTGCACCTTGTCCACCGCCCCGCGCCCGGCGGAGATCACCGCCAGGCCGTTGTGGATATCGGCATTGCGCGGCAGCGAGCGGGTTTGTACTTCCACCGGGCTGCGGCCATAGGCGCTGACCTGCGGCACCACGGCCTGGCCTTGCCAATCGGTCCAGACCGGGCCACTAGGGGTGCTGACCTTGACCCCGGACATCTCGCCCACCGACATCACGGCGAAGGTGTCGCGCACCGGGTAGGGCGAGAAGGTCACGCCCTCGCCATGCACCACCACGCCGCCACGAGCTCCGCCCTGGTAGCTGGAGCGCTCGTCGTCGCTGCGGGTGTAGTTGAAGTCCAGCTGGCTGTACCACGGCAAGGCCGATACGCCGAGCGACGACTCCACCTCGCGGTCGCGACTGTCGCGTTCCACCCCCACCCGGTAGCTGAGCTGGTCGTTGAGTTGCTCGCTTACCCCTGCGCCAAGTCGATGTTCACCGCCAGTGTGGCGAGCCCAGGCACGTCCTCGACGGCTTTCGCCCAGCGGTACACTCAGGTTCAGGTAGACACTGTTGTCGTTCTGCTGGCGCCCCCCCACTTGCCACTCGGCGCTCGCCGACACGGTCACCCGGCCAAAACTGCTGCCCCAGGAGGCGAGCGCACGGCTGCTGCTCTCACCGTTGTACGACGCCGTCCGCGAGACGCCGGCGCTGAACGCCCCCAGTGTCGGATGTGCCCACGACGCGGTGAAACTTTGCTGGTCGCGGTAACGCGAACGCTGCTGGTCGTGGCTGTTGCCGACGTAGGTGGAGTCTTCCAGGTCGCGGTAGCCTTGGGAGCGCCACGAGCCGCTGGTACTCAGCGACCAGCTGTCGTTCAGGCGCTGGGACCAGGAAAGGTCGGTCTGTACCCCGCGATCACGCCCCTCGCGGCTGGCCTCGGCGGCCTGGGTGGTGAACTGCAACTGGCTGTCCTGCCAGGGCAGCCAACCCAGGTTCACGCCAATGGCACGATACGCATCGGCCATCAGCACCCCACCGCCCACGCTGACTTGCGGGTGCACCGTGCCGCTCCAGCCGGCGCTGACTACCCAAGGCTCCTTGCCGTCGCTGTTGCCAATCTGGCGCACGCGGCCGGCGGCCATCGAATAGCCTGGCGCCGGCAATCCCAGGCCGAGCATGCCGGCGGGCACGGTGAAGCGGCGCTCCTCGCCGGTGGTTTCCTTGACCGTGACTTCCACGTCGGCGCGGCTGTTCAAGCGTCGCACATCGGTCAGGGCGAATGGGCCGGCGGGTACCACGGTTGAGTGGATCAGTGCGCCGTTCTGGCGTACCTCCACCTGGGCCGGGCTGTTGGCGATACCGGTAATGGTTGCACCCTGGTTCTGGTCCTGCAGCGCCGTTTCGGTCAGCACCTGGGCACCGGTGATCTGCGTGCCGGCCAGTACCGGGTTGTAGAGGCTGATCTGACCCGCCTGCAACACTGCCCGCTGTTCAGCGAAGGTGCGTTGGGCGTAGGCGTCCAGGTGCGTGGTGCGCGAGCGGCTGTCCTGCCAGGTCTTTACCTGGCGGCTGCGCACGATCCAATCACCGGCGTTGAAACCCACTTCCGTATTGGCCGAACCGAAGCGACTAGTGCTGTCGCCGAACTCGTTGTAGAGACCGGTCAGGTCGTAGTTGAGCAGGCCGGCAAAGCCGCCGGTCTGGTAGCCGGAGATGTCCTGTTGCGCTGGGCGCAAGGCGTCGGTCGGTACGACCAGGGCCAGGCTCAGGCTGGCGGGGTCTTGCTCGATCACGGTCTGCGGGAAGCGTTCGGTAAAGCGATGGCAGGTCGGGGGGCCGTCGTCATCGGGCACGATCAGGTTTGCGGCATCCAGCAGTGTGCGGTTGAAACACAAGCGACCCTGTGGCTCGAAGGTCACATCCACCCGGCCACGGCGCTGGCCGTTGACGTTCAGGTTGACGGCGTGCCGGCCCGAGGCAAAGCGCGGTGCCTCCAGCAGCAGGTTGGCCAGTTCCGGGTCGATGCCGCGTCTCGACAGGGTTTGGGGGTCGAAGGAGCCGGCGATCAGGTCATCATGGGCCCGTGCCTCTCCCATGGGCAGTGCACTGCCCAACGCCAGGGCCAGCCCCGCCAGAATATAAGGTGCCGGGCGTGGTGAAACGCCAGGCACGGCGCCGCCGTCGCGGTCAGTCATAGCTGTGCTCACAAGGTCGTACTCAACAGTTGGCGGCCCGCTCACTCTGTGGTGAGTCAGGCCTGATGGTGGCGTTGGCAGGCCACTCTTTTTTATAGGGTGATGGGTGCTTCGTAGGGCGCCACGGCAAAGCCGTAGACCGTGGCCGGCTGCAACTGCACACGGTTCGCACCGCTGCCGCTGGCCGTCACCTTCAGGGTTTCACCCGGCAGCACGTACGTGCGTGGCAACAACGCCGAACCGCCACCGGGCAACAGCTTCAATTCCTGGGCCAGGCGTACCACGTAGGGAGTCGGGTTACTGACGCTCAGTTGGTCGCTGCTCAAGCGCCATTCCAAGCCGGTCCACGGTGTGCGATTGGGCGCCAGGCCCTTGGGGTGCAGAATGACTGGCAGGTTCTGGCGTACGGTGACACCCACCCGCGCATGTCCGGCCAGTGCTGCGGCACGCCCCTGGGGCAAGCCTTCGAAAATCACCCGTTTCAAGCGCTGGGTGGTCAGGGGCTCGGGTGATTGCAGGATGAAGCGGATCAGTTGGCTCTTGGTCGGCTCGACCCGCGCCAGGGGAGGCGTGACGAACAGCAGCGAAGCCTTGTCTTCGGGGATATCTTCGAGGGTGACGTGCAACAGGGCCAGCTTGTCGTCGGTGTTGGTGACGGTGACCGACGCTTCACCTTCGGCTTCATTGACGATTACCACCGAGGTGTCGGGCACCATGCCATCGGCCAGTACCAGCGCAGGCGCGCCGGATGCCAGAGCGAGTGAGGCGAGGTAAATGCCGGCGTAGCGCAGGTACGTGAACAGTCGAGTCAATAAGGGTAGGGGAGTCATGGCTACAGATACCTCAGGTCAAGCACGATGGAGCCGTCCAGGGGCACCTCCTGCTTGAGGGTCAGATAGGCGGCGGCGTTGATGGCCGTGTTGACTTGCAATGTGGCCGTCAGCAGCCGGTGCGGCTCCGGCACCAGCGTGCCGGGATGGGCAAAGCCCATGTAGTTGTTCGGGTAGGCGTTGGATTCCGGAAACCAGGTCAGGCCCTGATTGCTGGACGCCAGCACCAGCACTCGCTCGCCATCGCCCATGACTTCGCGAAACGCCAGTGACACTGTGCCCAGACGTTCAGTGGGTGCATGGATGTTGGTACCCAGGCCGTAATAAAAACCCGGGCCCAACGAAGAGTCGGCACGGTTGTCCATGCCGACCAATACGAACAGCACCGGCTCGTTGCAACTCACCGTCAGGTCCAGGGCCTGGGCGGGCAGGGTGCTGTACTCGTATTGATTGAGGTTGCGTGCCGGTACCCTGCCATGGTCGACGATGCCGTTGGCCGACAGCGTGGGGGAACATGCACTGGGCGTGATCAAGCCCGTGACGTTCAGTTCAGTGCTGTACGCTGCCAGCACCGACGAGCCGACGCTGAGCAGATAAAACAGGGCAAGAAGGCGTGAAGGGACGTGCTTCATGGAAAAGGTTCACCGGTTGCCTGGTTCAGTGGTCTAGGCGCGGCAACAGCAGGAAGGGCTGCCGTTGCACGCTTCTGGGGTTACAGGTAGCGCACGGTGATGGTCACCGAGCCGTCGATGGCGGCTTCGTTGGTCAGGGTCAAGCCACTGGCTGGGGCGATCTTGGGGCTGACATACATTTCTGATGTCAGCACCTGAACCGGGATCGGCGCATCGGCGCTGGTGTTGGCGACCGAGATCAGGTTCTCGGGCATCAGGTAGGGCTCAGTGAACCAGGTGACACCGCCGTCTTCGGAACCGATGGCCTTGACCGCCACGCCATCGGCAATAGGCGAGCTCAGTCGCAGGGTCATGGCGCCGAGTTTTTCGGTGTCATTGATCAAGCCCAGGCCGAATTCCATCATGTCGTTGCCGTGGTTCGACCCGGCGCGATTGTCGTCGGCGTCAAGGGCCATCAGGGTCGCCGCGTCACAGGTGACGGTGAGCTGCAGGGATTGCACAGGAAGGAAGGTCACCCGATCGATGTTCAGGTCCTTGGCCGAGATCTTGCCGTAGTCCACGGTCCCGCCGTTGGACAGTGCCGGCGTGCAGGCGCTTGGGGTGATCAGGCCCTTGACCGTCAGGTCGACACTGGACGCGGCAACCGCAGTGGCGCTGCTGGCGGCCAGCAGGGCGACGGCGACGGATTTGAGTACGGTGTTCATGGTGAAGCTCCAGATTGAGATGAAAAGAAGGGGTTACCAGTACTTGAGTTGCAGCGTGGCCTGACCATCGATGGGCACTTCGTCGAGCAGGGTCAGGTCGCTGGCGGGCACGATCACGGTGAATGCCCGCAAACGTGCGCTGAGGGTTTGCAGGGCCATCGGGGTGTAAGGGCCAGCAGGCGGGGCGAACGAAGTCAGGGCCGCGTGCCCCAGGTACGAGGACGGACGCCAGCTGGCGCCGTTGTCGCGGGACAGGATGGTTTGCACCGGCACGCTATCGGCCACCGGGTCGAACACGCCAAACGCCACGCTGCCGAGTTTCTGGTCATCGTTGATGATGCCCAGCCCATGGTGTGCCGGGTTGATCGCCGAGCTGCCGGCGCGATTGTCGACGGTGGTCAGGGTGAAAAACGTTGCCCCCTCACACTGCACCTGCAGTTGCATTTCCCCAGCTTGCAGGCTGGTGGGAAAGTCCGGGTGCAGATCCTTGGCCGTCAGCTTGCCGTGGTCGATCACGCCACCGCCGGACAGCACAGGCGTGCACGACGCCGGGGTGATGATCCCGGTGACGCTCAAGTCCTGGCTGCTGGCGGCAAACACGCCGGGTGAGCAGGCCGCCAGCAGAATGGCGAAGGCGACCGAGGGGGTTCTGTCCATGGGCACAAATCCTTGTGAGTGGGCGGTTGGGGGAGAGTCAGAGGTACAGCAAGTCCAGCGAAGCACTGCCGTCCAGCGGCACTTCTTCCCTTAAGGGCAGGTCTTTGGCGGGCGCAACGAAGGTGATGATCTGCAGGTCGGCCGTTACAGTGCGCAGCGCCTTGGGAAAGTAAGGCCCGCCGGTGCCCGGGGTATCACTGAATGAGTTCCAGTAGGTGTGCCTCATCATGCCCCCCGCGAATTTTGACCAGCTCTGGCCTTGATCGAAGGAGTGGATCGGGAACACCGCGGAGTCGGAGACAGGGTTGAGCAAGTCAAGGGAGTAGCTGCCCAACTTCTGGTTACCGCTGGCGTAGCCGAGCCCGTAGTACCACGTCAGTGTGGGGAAGAGTGACGAGCCAAAGCGGTTGTCCTTGGCGTTCAGGGCAAACAGGGTCGGGGCCTCACAGTCGATGCTCAGTTGAAGTGTGGCGGGGGCGAATTCGGTGGGGGTGTCGACCGAGAGGTCCCTGGCGGGAATCTTCCCGTAATCCACGGTGCCCCCTTGGGTCAAGTTGGGCACGCAGGCACTTGGCGTGATACTTCCCTTGACGGTCAGGTCCACGCTGCTGGCGGCCAGTACGCAAGACGTACCGCCCAGCAGGGCGACCGCCACCAGCGTGACGAATGAGGCTTTCATTGAATGGGGCTCCTAGCGTATTTAAGGGACAGGGAGCTCTAGGCGGTGCGCTGAGGGAGTGGCAGTGTGGTTGTTTTAAGCCCCCTCGCGCCTTCTTGAGCCCGAGCGACGGCGACTTTAGCGGTGGAGCCTGCGAGGGTGAATGCAACTATTACGATAGTGCTCGCCGGTGTTGCAGGTGCGTTGGAAGGGCTCTCTGTGTCTGTAGGAAGTTCTGCGTTGTCGTAGTTGTTGTATCGCCATCATTTACCCATTCGGATATTTTCTGCGCACTTAAATAATGGCTATTCATTCATTTGAATGGCTATAAAGGCCCTTGCGCGAAAAAATCGAGTGAGGTCGACCGACAGGTCGGCAACCGTCGTCCCTTGTTGTTGGGCTGGCGCGCTGATCGTTTTGCACGAGGTAGCTATGCAGGATCCGACTGCTGGCTGTAGTCCGCAATGCTTACCCCCGTCAGTGTCCCCGCCTGTCCATTGGCAGAAAGTGCGGGTGTTACTGGCAGACGATCACCGGGCCTATCGTTTGTTGATCGGCTCCTTCTTGAGCACGCTGGGTGTGGCGCACCAAACCGTCGGTGACGGGCAAGCGGCCCTTGATGCCTTGGCCGCACGACCTTTTCATCTGCTGATCAGTGACTGCCGTATGCCCGGGATGGATGGCTATGCCCTGACACGGGAGCTGCGTCGTCGTGAGAACCGGGCTGGAACCGCACGCCTGCCGGTGATCGCCATGACGGCCGGCCTGGATGCCGAGCAGATGCGCCGTTGTGTTGGCTGCGGCATGGATGACTGGATGCTCAAACCCGTCACCCTTGAGCAATTGCGTGAAGCGCTGCTGTATTGGTTGCCCGATCCCGAGTCCCGTGTACACCCGACAAGGCATGCGGCCAATTTGGCACGTATGCATGGCCGGTTTCCGACGCGCGCCAGCCTTATTGCCATGTTCGGCTTTTGGGAGGTGGTGGAGCCCTTGTTGTTCTGCCTGCTCCAGGAAGCGCACGATGATCTCGCCGCGCTTGAGCAGGCGCGCGAAGACTTGGACGTCAAGTTGACCGTCGAGCATCTGCACCGGCTGGTGGGCGGGGTGGCTTTTTTCGGCGATACCGGGCTGGAACAACGTGCAATCTGCTTGATCGAGCGGGTCCGGCGCAGCGGTATCGCGGCCAATAAACCCCTGCTTGAACGGTTCGAGCAAGAAATCGAACGGTATCTGTCTTACTTGGCCAATCTGTAGCGTCCTACACAAATAAGAGAGAAGTTTCCTCTCTGTCGTGTAGGTTATTTCTGTACTCCGATTCTTTTTATGCTGTAGGCATAAGTTTTCGCCGCATAAATAAAGGGCGCACAGGAAATCGGATCGTTTCCAAGTGTTGTTGTAACAAGCGTGTCGAGGTATTTTGAAAAAACTCAAATTGCCATCATGGATAGCACGATGTTTCGGATAATAATTGCCGACGATCACCCCATTGTTCGTGTTGGTCAAAAAGTGGTCATAGAGGCCAGCGGCGTGTTCAAGGTCGTTGGGGAAGCCAATGGTCCCGACCAGCTCCTGGCATTGATGGCGACTACGCCATGCGATGTGATTGTGACCGACTTTGCCATGCCCGGTGACCAACAGGCAGACGGTTTTGGCTTGTTGGGACTGCTACAGCGCCAGCATCCGACGCTGCCGGTCATTCTGGTGACCATGTTCGCCAACGTGGCCACGCTCAGGGCTGCTTTCAGCCACGGCGCCCGCGCCATTGTGGCCAAGAGCGCCTCCGCGAGCGAGCTGCCGTTGGCTCTGAAGGCAGTGATCCATGGGCGCACATTTGTCAGCGAGTGCTTGCGTACCCAATTGGATATGGCGGGTGTCAGCAGTGATCAGCCGCCCCAGTTATCCGGCAAAGAGCGTGAGGTTGTACGCATGTTGGCCAGTGGCATGACCGTCAGCCAGATTGCCGCGCAAGTCAATCGCAGCATATCTACGATCAGCAAGCAGAAAAGTACGGCGATGTTACGCCTGTGCATTTCCACCGATGTGGATTTGTACGCCTATGCTCGAGAGAGTGGCATGGTGCCAAAGAGTTGATCGCGTGCTTGATCGCGCAAGTGTTAGTTGTGCTCAGGTATGTTGTAAGTTTGCCGTATTCGTAATACTTGTATTTTGGAAGTTTCGCGTCGGGATTAGAGTGGGTGGGTGTTGTTGTTATATGTGGCGATGGCACTAATCCTCTAGTCCAATAAATTAACCTGTTATGCAGGTTGTTAGTGTGAGCAACTTTATATGAAACAGTCTTTGAGTCTAATGGCTGCGGCCGTCGTGCTGTCTGCCATTTCCCCTGTGTATGCCGCGTCCAGCGTGGACTTGAGCGTCTCCGGGACCATCACCCCATCGGCCTGTACCCCAACGCTCTCGGCGGGTGGGGTTGTGGACCATGGGAAAATATCGGTTCAGGACCTGGGTAACACGCCGACCCCGCTCCCGGAAGCCATGCTGCAATTGGCGATCAATTGTGAAGCCGCGACGTTGGTTGCTATCAAGGGCACAGACAACCGTGCAGGAACTTCCGCAGAGCAGGACATCGCGCTGCCCAACTACGGCTTGGGACTGACCACCGACAACAAGAAAATCGGCTGGTACCGACTGAAAATGCTGAACGCACTCGCTGACGATATTCCCAGCGCCGTCATCGAGTCCATCGATGGTCAAACCTGGATGGATGCGCCAGACGGCACGATCTGGCAGCCGAACTGGATGCGTTCCCTGACGGGCGCAGCGGGGGTTGGCGCGGTTCCCCTGCCTATGCAAGTGTTCAAGACGGATGTGGTGATTGCAACGACGATCACTGACAAGCGGCAACTTCCTGTTGCCGAAGAAGTCCTGATCGATGGCAGCGCCACCTTGGACATTGTCTACCTGTAACGCTCCGTGCATCACTCATTCGGTTGGCGAATGCCCATGGCTTTCCCCTGCATCGCGGATTATCGTGCAGCTCACCTGCCGATAATCAAGGAGCCTGCCCATGAGTGAAGCCCACACCGCCCTGATCACCCGCTTCTATGAGGCATTCCAACGTCTGGACGCCGAAGCCATGGCCGCTTGCTACACCGACGACGTGGTGTTCAGCGACCCGGCCTTCGGCGAACTGCACGGGCGCGATGCTGGTGATATGTGGCGCATGCTCACCACCCGCGCCAAGGACTTTTCCCTGACCTTCGACAACGTGCGTAGCGACGAACACAGCGGCGGCGCGCATTGGGTGGCGACCTACCTGTTCAGCGCCACCGGCAACACCGTGGTCAACGATATTCAGGCGCGCTTTGTGTTTCGTGACGGCAAGATCAGCGAGCACCACGACAGTTTCGACTTGTGGCGCTGGTCGCGTCAGGCGTTGGGCACCAAGGGCTTGTTACTGGGCTGGACGCCGTTGGTGAAAAACGCAGTGCGTGCCCAGGCATTGCGCGGTTTGAAGGCATTCCAGGCCAGTCGTTGATAAGCTTGGCGCCTCTTTGCCTTGCCGAATCCATCTGTGAACACACCTGAACTCAAACCCTGGTTTGTCTACCTGGTACGCGCTGCCAACGGCTCGCTGTATTGCGGCATCAGCAATGACCCGCTGCGCCGTTTTGCCATGCACCAGAGCGGCAAGGGCGCGCGGTTTTTCCTTTCCAGCCCGGCCGTGGCCCTGGTGTACACCGAGCAATGCGCGAGCAAGGGCGAGGCGTTGCGCCAGGAACGGCTGATCAAGAAATTGAAGAAAAGCGCCAAGGAATGCCTGGCGGCCAGTGGTTCATTGATTTGACTGATGGGTTCCCATCGCCCCCAAACGGGATGTTGCAGGCTAAGCTAGCGGCTCACTTCTAGAGCGGAGTCCGGCATGTCTGAGCTTATTCTTCACCATTACCCGCAATCCCCCTTTGCTGAAAAAGCCCGCCTGTTGCTGGGCTTCAAGGGTTTGTCCTGGCATTCGGTGTTGATCCCGCCAGTGATGCCCAAGCCTGACCTGACTGCCCTCAGCGGTGGCTATCGCAAGACCCCGGTGCTGCAAGTCGGCGCAGACATCTATTGCGACACCGCCTTGATCGCCCGCCGCCTGGAGCAGGAAAAATCTGCCCCGGCGCTGTTTCCCCAAGGCCTGGAACTGGTCAGCCAAGGCTTCGCCGCCTGGGCCGACTCGGTGGTGTTTTCCCATGCGGTGGCGCTGGTGTTCCAACCCGAATCCCTGGCGGTCAAGTTTGCCAAGGTACCGCCGCAAATGCTCCAGGTGCTGGTGGCTGATCGCGGCAAGCTGTTCAGTGGCGGCACGGCGGCGCGCGTGCAATTGGACCAGGCCCTGCACCAATGGCCGGCGATCGTCAGCCGTATCGATCAACAATTGAAGCACCAGGCCGGGGATTTCCTGTTCGGTGAGCCTTCCATTGCCGACTTCTCCCTGGCTCACCCGTTGTGGTTCCTCAAGGGCTCCTCGGTGACATCGCCGCTGGTGGACGCTTACCCGACTGTTGCCGCCTGGCTGGACCGCGTGTTGGGCTTCGGCCATGGCACCTCCACCCAGATGAGCGCCGAGCAGGCCCTGGAAATTTCGCGCAACGCCACGCCGGCCAATCTGCCGGACGAAGTGTTCGAAGACTTGAATGGCTTCACCCGGGGCCAGCAAGTGACCATCAGCGCCACCGACTACGGCACTGACCCGGTTGCTGGGGAACTGCTGTTTGCTGGGCGCGAAGAGCTGATCCTGCGCCGTAGCGATGAACGCGCTGGCACCGTGCATGTGCATTTCCCACGCATGGGCTTCCGCATTCAGGCGCAATAAGATCGTCCCCACGCTCCGCGTGGGAACGCATCCCCCGACGCTCCGCGTATTGTTCTCGGAAATATTTTGAATTTTATGTGAGGTAAACCTGCGGCCCATCCGTGTAGTGCTTGAAACTGCGATCAATTCGCATTAACAGCGTTTTCTACACGGGTTCTCACAGCATGAAGTCGACGGCGGGCGGTTTGGTTAAACAGTGGCTGGGAGCCTCGGTATTGGCAGTCTCGGGGTTGGCATTGCTGCCCCTCTGCGTGGCGCAGGCGCAAGAGCAACAAAGCGCCCAGTTCAACTTCGCCCTGGCAGCCAAACCGCTGCCCCAGGCCCTGAGCGATTTCAGCCGGGTCACCGGGATCAGCGTGATCTACACCGATGAAGCGCCGTACGGCCTCAAGGCTCCAGCCGTCAGCGGGCAGATGAGCGCTACCCAGGCTCTGCAACGTCTGCTCGGCAACTCCGGCTTTACTTTCCGCCAGATCGACGCACGCACCCTCGCACTGGAACCTGCGCCCACTGAAGGCGCGGTCAACCTCGGCGCCACCACCATTAGCGGTGTCGGCCAGCAGACCCAGGACAGCACCAGCTACCAGCCGCCGCCCACCAGCTCGGTGATGCGCTCCAAGGCGCTGCTGCTGGAAACCCCGCAAACCGTCAACGTCGTCCCGGCCCAAGTGCTGCGCGACCAGACCCCGCGCAACCTGGATGACGCCCTCGGCAATATCAGCGGCATCACCCAGGCCAACACCCTCGCCAGCACCCAGGACGCGGTGATGCTGCGCGGCTTTGGCGATAACCGTAACGGCTCGATCATGCGCGACGGCATGCCCGTGGTGCAGGGCCGTGCGTTGAACGCCACCGCCGAGCGCGTCGAAGTGCTCAAGGGCCCGTCGTCGTTGCTGTACGGCATCCAGGACCCGGGCGGCGTGGTCAATATCGTCAGCAAAAAGCCGGAACTGGTGCAGTCCACCGCCCTGACCGTGCGCGGCTCGACCTTTGGCGACGGCAAGAACGGCAGCGGCGGCAGCCTCGACACCACCGGCCCGATCGGTGACAGCGGCCTGGCCTATCGACTGATCGTCGACCATGAAGACGAAGACTACTGGCGCAACTTCGGCACCCACCGCGAAACGCTGGTGGCGCCGTCCCTGGCCTGGTACGGCGACAATACCAAGTTGCTGTTTGCCTACGAGCACCGCGAGTTTCTCTCGCCGTTCGACCGTGGCACCGCCATCGACAAGTCCAACCACCCGCTGGACATCCCGTCCACCCGCCGTCTGGATGAGCCCTTCAACAATATGGAAGGCCGCTCCGACCTGTACCGCTTCGAAGCCGACCACGACCTCAACGACGACTGGAAAGCCCACTTCGGCTACAGCTGGAACCGCGAGACCTACGACGCCAGCCAAGTGCGTGTCAGCGCGGTGGCGGCCGACGGCACCCTGACCCGCAAGATGGACGGCACCAAGGGCGCGATCACCACCGACCGCTTCACCACCGCCAGCCTCGAAGGCAAGATCAATGTGTTTGGCCTGCAGAACGACCTGGTGTTCGGCATGGACGACGAATACCGCAAGATCTACCGCGCCGACCTGATCCGGCAGAACTCGCGCAGCAGCTTCAACTACTACAACCCGGTCTACGGCAACGAAGTCGCCGGTACCACCGTCAGCGCCGCCGACAGTGCCCAGACTGACCTGCTGCGCAGCGACTCGCTGTTCTTCCAGGATGCGATCCACCTCACCGACCAATGGATCTTCGTCGCCGGTGCGCGCTACCAGATGTATGACCAGTACGCCGGCAAGGGCGTGCCATTCAAAGCCAACACCAACGGCAACGGCCAGGCCTGGGTGCCGCGTGCGGGCCTGGTGTATCGCTATACCGACGAGCTGTCGTTCTACGGCAGCTACACCGAATCGTTCAAGCCCAACTCCACCATCGCCGCCCTGGCCGATGGCAGCACCTTGACTGGCGACCTGACGCCGGAGAAATCCAAGTCCTGGGAACTGGGGGCCAAGCTCGATATTCCTGGGCGCATCACCGCCAGTGCGGCGCTGTTCAATATCGACAAGCGCAATGTGCTGGTCTCCGTCGGTTCCGGCGCGAACACCATCTACAGCATTGCCGGCCAAGTCCGCTCCCGTGGCCTGGAACTGGACGCCAGCGGCCAGTTGACCGACCAGTGGAGCCTGATCGGCAGCTACGCCTACACCGACGCCGAAGACGTCAAGGACAAGGACCCGACCCTGGAAGGCAACCGCCTGCAAAACGTCGCCAAGCACACCGGCTCGCTGTCGGTGGCCTATGACTTCGGCAGCATTTTCGGCGGCGACCAGTTGCGTGTGGGCACTGGTGCACGCTACGTCGGCGAGCGCGCAGGTGACGCGGCCAACGACTTCACCCTGCCGGGCTACACCGTGGCGGACGCGTTTGCCACCTACGACACCAAGATTGACGGGCAAAAGGTCAAGTTCCAGCTCAACGTGAAGAACATGTTCGACCGCACCTACTACACCTCGGCGGCCAGCCGCCTGTTTGTGTCGATTGGGGATGCGCGGCAGTTCTCGGTGTCCAGCACGCTGGAGTTCTAAGCCTGACCCCTGTGGCGACGATTCGACAAGCTCCCTCGCCACAGGGGGAGTGAGCTGGTAGCGTTGCCGCACTGATTTCTCGCGGAAACAAAGCACCGATGCAATTTGCAAAGTTGATCTACACCAGCGCACTGCTGTTGCTGCTGAATGGCTGCGCCAGCGTTTCGCAAACCACGTCCCTCGACCAACTGCTGGCCGACCCGGCGCTGCACGGCGCCACGGTTTCGCTGACGGTGCGCGATGCCCGCAGTGGCACCACGCTCTATCAGCACAATCCGCGCACGCGGCTGGTGCCGGCCTCCAACCTCAAGTTGCTGACCACCGCGGCGGCGATGGATGTGCTCGGCCCGCAGTACCGATTTGCCACCCAACTGTTGAGCAGCGGTGTGCAGCAGGGCGAGCGCCTCAGCGGCAACCTCTACCTGCGCGGCCTGGGTGACCCGACCCTGCAATTCGCCGACTACCAGGCCCTGGCCGCACAACTGGCGAGCACAGGCATCCGCCAGGTGCAGGGCGACCTGGTGTTCGATGACACTTGGTTTGACGCTGAGCGACTGGGCGTCGATTGGTCCCACGATGACGAAAGCACCTACTACGGCGCGCAGATTTCGGCGCTGACCGTGTCACCCAATGCGGATTTTGATGCAGGCACCGTGCTGGTCACGGCCAAGGCGCCGGTGCGGACTGGCCAGCCGGTGGCGGTGACGATCTTTCCGCCCACCGACTACCTGCAACTGAGCAACCGCGCCATCAGCGGGCCGGGCAACACCTATGGGATCAACCGTCGCCACGGCACCAACCTGTTGCAACTCAGCGGTGCCGTGGCACCGGGCAAGCAGAGCCGGCAACTGGTGAGTGTGTGGGAACCGACGCAGTTGGTCGCCAACCTGTTCGAGCAGGCGCTGGCGCAGCAGGGCATCACCGTGCTCGGTCGTCGCGTGATGGGCGGCGCAAGCCCGGCCACGGCGAGTGTGCTGGCCGAGCACCAGTCGGCGCCGTTACAGGAACTGATTTCGCCGCTGCTCAAGCTGTCGAACAACAATATGTCCGAAGCCTTGCTCAAGGCCATGGGCCGCAAAGCGTCGAATAGCGGGACAGCGTCGGCAGGCGTGGCGGCGGTGGCGGGCTTCATGCAGCGCCAGGGGCTGGATACGACGATGTTGAGGCAGGTGGACGGCTCGGGCCTGTCGCGGATGAACCTGGTGTCTTCGCAAGCGCTCACCGACCTGATGTTGGCCGCGAGCAAACAGCCCTGGTTCGACGCCTGGTACAACGCGCTGCCGATTGCCGGCAACCGCGAGCGCATGACCGGTGGCAGCCTGCGCTTTCGCCTGCGCGAAACCCCGGCGGCGAATAACCTGCACGCCAAGACCGGCTCCATGGCCGGCGTCTCCTCATTGGGGGGCTACATCACCGACGCCCACGGGCGCCGCTTGGTGTTCTCGATGATCAGCAACAATTACCTGGCCAGTGGCGCGCAGATCAAGGCCCTGGAAAACCGCGTCGCGCTGACCCTGGCCAACTGGTGACTCAGGGCTGATAACCCATGCGCCAACTCACGGCCCGGGTCGCCGCCAGCAAGTGCTGCGCCGCCGGGCCGTCTTCATCGGCGTGGAACAGTGAGGTGGGGCCGACTACGGTCATCACCGCCGCCACTTGCCCGACGGCGTTGAACACCGGCGCCGACAACGCATCCACACCCGGCATCAGCAAGCCATGCACAAAGTGCAGGCCACGGTTGCGGATCTGTTCGCACGTAGTGGCGTAGGCCTGATCGTCGGCCAGGGCATGGGCGATCCCGGCCTCGATCTCGCGCGCCCTTAAATCCACCGTCTCCCGCGACGGCAGGAAGGCGCTGAACACCAATCCAGTGGACGAACTGAGCAGCGGCAACACCGAACCCAGTTGCGTCACCACGGTGATCGCACGTACGGCGGGCTCGATATGCACTACGGTTGCGCCCTGATTGCCCCATACCGCCAGGAAGCAGGTTTCATTCAGCTCATCGCGCAGCTCGGCCAGGGGCAGGGCGCCGACCTTCAACACGTCCATGCTGCCCAGCGCCGCCAGGCCCACGCGCAACGCTTCGCGGCCGAGGCCGTAATGGTTGGTGGCGGTGTTCTGTTCGGCAAACCCCGAGGCGATCAACGCCTGCAAATAGCGATGCACCTTGCTCGCGGGCATCTGCACATGCTCGGCCAGGCGCGACAGCGAAGTGGCCGGCGACAGTTCGGCCAAGGCCTTGAGGATATCGGTGCCCACTTCGGCCGAGCGGACTTTCTGTTTACCGGTGTCGCGGGGCTTTTCCATGGAGGGGCGAGAATCCGAGAGATGAATGGGCGTCTTTATAGCTTGACGGTCGATAGTGATCAAATTACGTTATGCGTAACTGGATTACGATAAAAACAACTTCCGCACAGAGGATGATCCATGAACCTCGAATACCTGTCGGGCTTCGGCAATGAATTCGCCAGCGAAGCCCTGCCTGGCGCATTGCCGGTCGGCCAGAACTCCCCGCAAAAAGCGCCCTACGGGCTGTACACCGAACTCTTCTCCGGCACGGCCTTCACCATGGTGCGCAGTGAAGCCCGGCGCACCTGGCTGTACCGCATCCAGCCGTCGGCCAATCACCCGGCGTTCGTCAAGCTTGAGCGGCAACTGGCCGGTGGACCGCTGGACGCGGTGACACCGAACCGCTTGCGCTGGAACCCGTTGGAGATTCCCGCTGAGCCGACGGACTTTATCGACGGCCTGGTCGGCATGGTTGCCAATTCCGGGTCGGAAAAACCCTCAGGCATCAGCATCCACCACTATCGCGCCAACCGTTCGATGGAGCGGGTGTTCTTCAACGCTGATGGCGAACTGTTGATCGTCCCCGAGCAAGGCCGCCTGCGCATCGCCACCGAGCTGGGAGTACTCGACGTCGAGCCGCTTGAGATTGTCGTGCTGCCCCGTGGCCTCAAATTCCGTGTCGAACTGCTGGACGCCCAGGCGCGCGGCTACGTCGCCGAAAACCACGGTGCGCCGCTGCGCCTGCCGGACCTCGGCCCCATCGGCAGCAACGGCCTGGCCAACCCGCGGGATTTCCTTACGCCGGTGGCGCACTACGAAGACCTGAAACAGCCTACAACCCTGGTGCAGAAATTCCTCGGCGAACTGTGGGCCTGCGAGCTCGATCATTCGCCGCTCAACGTGGTGGCCTGGCACGGCAACAACGTGCCGTACAAATACGACCTGCGCCGCTTCAACACCATCGGCACGGTGAGTTTCGATCACCCGGACCCGTCGATCTTCACCGTGTTGACCTCGCCCACCAGCGTGCACGGCCTGGCCAACCTCGACTTCGTGATCTTCCCGCCGCGCTGGATGGTGGCCGAGAACACCTTCAGGCCGCCGTGGTTCCACCGCAACCTGATGAACGAATACATGGGCCTGATCCAGGGCGCCTACGACGCCAAGGCCGAAGGCTTCCTGCCCGGTGGCGCGTCGCTGCACAGCTGCATGAGCGCCCATGGCCCGGACGGCGAAACCTGCACCAAGGCGATCAACGTCGAGCTGGCGCCGCACAAGATCGACAACACCATGGCCTTCATGTTCGAGACCAGCCAAGTGCTGCGCCCGACCCAGTTCGCCCTGGACTGCCCGCAACTGCAACCCGCTTACGACGCGTGCTGGGCCTCGCTGCCCGCCACTTTCAACCCGAACCGGAGATAACCCATGACTCAGCCAACCACTACCCGCAGTTGGGTATCTTCTGCTAACGGTCACGCCGATTTCCCCCTGCAAAACCTGCCGCTGGGCGTGTTCAGCGTCAACGGTTCTGCGCCGCGCAGCGGCGTGGCGATCGGTGATTCGATCCTTGACCTGCACGCGGCCATCGACGCGTTCGAAGGCGAGGCGCGTCGCGCTGTCGAAGCCACTGCCGGTGGCCAACTGAACGCGTTTTTCGAACTGGGCCGTGGCCCGCGCGTGGCGTTGCGCGAGCGCCTGTTGGAACTGCTCGCCGAAGGCAGCCCGCTGCAATCCCGTGAAGCCCAGGTGCTGCACCGCGCCGCCGATTGCCAGATGCATGTGCCGGCGCGCATCAACGACTACACCGACTTTTACGTCGGCATCGAACATGCGCAGAACGTCGGCAAACTGTTCCGTCCGGACAACCCGTTGCTGCCGAACTACAAGTACGTGCCGATTGGCTACCACGGTCGTGCCTCGACCATTCGCCCTTCGGGTACAGAAGTACGCCGCCCTAAAGGCCAGACCTTGCCTGCTGGCCACACTGAGCCGACGTTCGGCCCGTGCGCCCGCCTGGACTACGAACTGGAACTGGGCATCTGGATCGGCCAGGGCAATGCCATGGGCGACTCGATTGCCATTGGCGACGCGGCCGAGCATATCGCCGGTTTCTGCCTGCTCAACGACTGGTCGGCGCGGGACATCCAGGCCTGGGAATACCAGCCGCTGGGCCCGTTCCTGTCGAAAAGCTTCATCACCACCATCTCGCCATGGGTGGTCACCACCGAAGCCCTGGAACCGTTCCGCAAGGCCCAGCCGGCCCGCCCCGAAGGCGATCCACAACCGCTGCCGTACCTGCTGGATAAACGTGACCAGGCCGCTGGCGCCCTGGATATCGAACTGGAAGTGCTGCTGACCACCGCTGCGATGCGCGAACAAAACCTGCCGGCCCATCGCCTGGCCCTGAGCAATAGCCTGCACATGTACTGGACGGTTGCGCAGTTGGTTGCGCATCACAGCGTCAACGGCTGCCAGTTGCAGGCCGGTGATCTGTTTGGTTCCGGCACGTTGTCTGGCCCGCAGGAAGGGCAGTTTGGCAGCCTGTTGGAAATGACCGAAGGCGGTAAGAAAGTGGTCGAGTTGCCGTCCGGCGAAGTGCGCAAGTTCCTTGAAGACGGTGACGAAATCATCCTGCGCGCTCGTTGCCGCCGCGAGGGTTTTGCCTCCATCGGCTTTGGCGAGTGCCGTGGCACGGTCGTCGCCGCGCGTTAAGAGGGCTCGGGTGATGGAACTCTATACCTACTACCGTTCTACCGCGTCGTACCGGGTACGTATCGCCCTGGCGCTCAAGGGGGTGGACTTCACCGCGGTGCCGGTCAACCTGCTGGTGCCGGCCGGTGGCGCCAACCGCCAGCCCGAGTACCTGGCGATCAACCCGCAGGGCCGCGTGCCGGCCTTGCGCACCGAGGACGGCGAGCTGTTGATTCAGTCGCCGGCGATCATCGAGTACCTCGACGAACGTTATCCACAGGCGCCGCTGCTGTCCAAAGACCTGGCGACCCGCGCCCATGAGCGCGCGGTGGCGTCGATCATTGGTTGCGATATTCATCCGCTGCACAACTCCAGCACACAGAACCTGCTGCGCCAGTGGGGGCATGACGAGGCGCAGGTGCTGGCGTGGATCGGCCATTGGATCAGCCAGGGCCTGGGCGCGGTGGAGCAGTTGATTGGCGACAAGGGTTATTGCTTTGGTGAGCAGCCGGGCATGGCCGATGCGTTTCTGATTCCGCAGTTGTATGCGGCGGAGCGCTTCAAGGTGCCGTTGGTGGCGTATCCGCGCATAGGAAGGGTGGCCGCATTGGCCGCTCAACATCCAGCCTTTATCCAGGCCCACCCCGCCAATCAACCTGACACCCCCTAAATACAAATGTGGGAGCGGGCTTGTGTGGGAGCGGGCCCTCTCCCACATTGTGATCCGCGTTGTTCCAATAAAAATAAGACAGGTACCTTGCGATGCACAATCAGATTGCCAGCTTTCGCGCGGCACTCGACGCCCGTCCGGTGTCGCGCTATCAGTGGTTGATCCTCCTGTTGCTGGCGCTGTTGCTAGTGACCGATGGCTATGACGCCCAGGTGCTGGGTTATGTGGTGCCGGCCCTGGCCAAGGATTGGGGCCTGGAAAAAGCCGCGTTCGGCCCGGTCTTCAGCGCCAACCTGCTGGGGCTGACCCTCGGTTCGCTGCTGGTGACACCGCTGGCTGACCGCTTTGGCGTGCGGCGCATCCTGTTGGGCTGCGTGCTGATCTACGCCAGCCTCACCCTATTGATGGTGTTCGCCAACTCACTGACCAGCCTGATGGCCGCGCGTTTTATCTGCGGCATCGGCATGGGCGGCGCCATGCCCAGCGCCATGGCGCTGATGTCGGATTACTCACCGCCGCGCCTGCGCACCTTGATGGTGACACTGGCCGCGTGTGGCTTCTCGTTTGGCGGCGCGGCAGGCGGGTTTGTGGCCGCAGGGTTTATCGACAGCTTCGGCTGGCAGGCGGTGTTCCTCGCCGGTGGCGTGACGCCGTTGCTGCTGTTCCCGTTTCTGCTGTGGCTGCTGCCGGAGTCATTGCCACGCTTGCTGCGGGATGCGCCGCCCTATGCACGCTTGCACCAGGTCACCACGCGCATGTTGCCCGGTTGGCAGGCACCGCTGGCCAGCACGGCAGAAAACCTACAGGAGCAGGGCAGCAAACTGACGGTGGTGGAGCTGTTCCGCAATGGCTATGCACGCCCGACCTTGCTGATTTGGGCGACGTTTTTTGTCAGCCTGATCCTGCTGTACTTCATGATCAGCTGGTTGCCGTCGCTGCTATTGGAAAGTGGCCTGGCGCTCAAGGAAGCCAACCTGGTGACCTCGATGTTCCTGTTTGCCGGCACCGTGGGCGCCATCGGCATGGCCTGGTTTGCCGATCGTTTGAAAAGCAAAGTGCGCTTGCTGTCTGGTGTGTTGGCGACCGCTGCGTTGTGCACCGTCCTGCTCGGCTTGAATCACGATAATCCGCGTTATCTGGTGGCCTGCGTGTTTGCCGCCGGGTTCTGCATCATTGGCGGGCAACTGACCCTGAATGCCTTCGCCAGCAACTTCTATCCGGCGCACGTACGCGCCACCGGAACAGGCTGGGCGCTGGGAGTGGGGCGGTTTGGCTCGATTCTGGGGCCGCTGTTTGGCAGCCTGTTATTGGCGATGCATATTCCGGTGCAGCAGATTTTTTTCTTTTGCGCGATTCCAGCGGTGATGGCGGCGTTGTTGATTATTCAAGTGAGATCACCGGGCCCAAGTGAGCCTGGGAGTCCGTTGCATGGCGACATTCTCAAAGCGCCTATCAATCACTGATTCGCCGCAGATCAAATGTGGGAGCTGGCTTGCCTGCGAAAGCGGTGCAACAGTCAACAATGTAGTGGCTGACCCACCGCTATCGCAGGCAAGCCAGCTCCCACACTGTTTATTTTCAGTGCACCACTGAGTTGGGTGGCAAATGGCCCAATCGCTCGGTCAAACGCAGGCGCTGGATCGGGTCTTCACTGAGCATCAATGCATGTTCAAGATCAAAACGCTCGGCATTGGGACAATCCAGCCGCTGGTACAGGCTGGCCCGCGCCAGATAGTCGGCGGCGCTGGCATTGCCCAGCTCCAGCACGCGTTCGGCATCCACCAAGGCTTCCAGCGGCGCGTCATTGGCCAGGTGCAGTTGGCGCAGGTTGCGCGACAGCCGTTGCAGGATCGACCGCGGGTCGGCGCTGTGCAGGTGCTCGGCCTGCAGCTTGAGGTTGGGGCCGTATTGGCGTTGCAGCAGTTCGCGGCAATCGTTGGGGTACAGGCGCCGGCCGCCGCAGGGGTCCAGCAGGTGATCGGCGCCGGGCACCCGCAGCAGGAAGTGCCCGGGGAAATTCACGCCGACCATCGGGATGTGCAGGCGTCGCGCCAGTTCCAGTGCGATCAGCCCCATCACCAGGGGTTGCCCGCGCTTGCGTATCAGCACTTTATCCAACAGGGCAGCGGCGGGGCGCAGCGGGGTGAAGTCGTCCTGGGCAAACCCCAGGTCATTCAGGCGCCGCAGCAACGGCTGGCCCAGTTCATCCGCCGGCAGCATGGGCATTGCCACGCTGACTTGCTGTTGCAGCACCGCCAGTTCCTGCAGGATCAGCAACGGCTGCACAGTGGGGTCGTGCTCGGCGGCAATCCACAGGGCTGCTTCAAACAGCGCAGGGGGCGAACGTTCCAGGCAGGCGAAAAAGGCGGTGCGGGGATTCATTGCATTCTCCGGCGGATGCTCCCGTTTTAGCCTTGCTGGGAATTTTCGTCCAGTAGCTTGGAAAATATCCTGCTTGCTTATGTCGCGTGACCTACAAAAACGCACGGCTTATTCCAGCGTAGTCCGTCGGATTTCTACCGCAAGCCTATACTTGGGCCACTACCAGAAGTGATTCGGGAGCTTGACGATGTTTGCGCTCATGCACAGCACCCGCCTTGAATCGCTGCACCTGAGCGTCGATCCGGTCACCGGGCTGAAGGCGGTCATCGCCATCCATAACAGCCGCCTCGGGCCCGCCTTGGGCGGCTGTCGCTACCTCGCTTACCCCGACGACCAAAGCGCCGTGGCCGATGCCGCGCGCCTGGCCCAAGGCATGAGCTACAAAGCCGCCCTGGCCGGTTTGCCGGTGGGCGGTGGCACGGCAGTGATCCTTCGCCCGGTGCACGTGGAAAGCCGCGCCGCATTGTTTGAAGCATTCGGCCGCTGTGTCGAAAACCTCGACGGTCGCTTCATCACCGCCATCGACAGCGGCACCTCAGTGGCCGACATGGACTGCATCGCCCAGCACACGCGTTTCGTCACCAGCACCACCGCCGCCGGCGATCCTTCCTCCCATACTGCGATGGGCGTGTTCACCGGCATCCGCACCACCGCCATGGCGCGCCTGGGCAGTGACAACCTCGAAGGCTTGCGTGTGGCGGTCCAGGGCCTGGGCAACGTCGGTTTCGCCCTCGCCGAACAACTGCACGCGGCCGGTGCCGAGTTGCTGGTGAGCGATATCGACCACGGCAAGGTGCAACTGGCCATGGAACAGCTTGGCGCGCATCCCATCGCCAACGACGCTTTGCTCAGCACCCCCTGCGACATCCTCGCGCCCTGTGGCCTCGGCGCCGTATTCAACCGCCAGAGCGTCGGCCAACTGCGCTGCGCCGCCGTCGCCGGCTCGGCCAGCGCGCAGCTGACCAACCTGGACATTGCCGACCAACTGGAAGGACGCGGCATCCTCTACGCCCCCGACTACGTGATCAATTCCGGCGGTCTGATCTACGTCGCCCTCAAGCACAACGGCGCAGACCTGCCCGATATCACCGCGCACCTGTCGAAAATCGGCACGCGCCTGACGGAAATCTTCGCCCACGCCCAAGCCGAAAAACGCAGCCCTGCGCGGGTGGCGGACGAACTGGCTGAGCGCCTGCTCTACAAATAACCCACGCATTAAAAAGGCCCTGAATCCATGATTCAGGGCCTGTTCAATTCGGGCTTTATTCCGCCGGCGGGTTCAGCAACTCGGACAGCGCGTCCGGTTGGCTCTTGAACGCCTTGGCAAACACATCGCGGTTCTTCGCCATGTAGATCCCGGCTTCCTCCACCTGCTGCTCGCTCAACGACGGCACGGCTTTTTGCAACACTTCTGCGAGCAACTCAGCGAGTTCAAGCATCTTGTCATGACGGTCAGCTTCGGCTTTATCCATGAACAAACGCTCCAGATCTCGGCTGCTGCGGTATACCACTTCGACGGCCATTCACCACCTCACATGCCTTCACGATAGTTGTCTTTTGCGACTACTGTATTTATATACAGCTAAAAGGGTAAGCCAAACCGTGGGGTTTGGGTAGCAGTTTTTTACTGTAGCCCGTAAATACAGGTTTGAAGTGTCTCATGTCACCCCGCCATCATCTCACCTAACAGTGTCTGGCCTTTTTTCTGCATGCAGAACAACCGTCACGTCCAACCCGCATTATCCGGTCGAGCCGACCTAAGGAAGCATCATCGTGAAAATCAACTGGGCCGAAAGGCTGCGCCAGAACGTGCATGAACTGGCCGAGTCCCTGGGTAACCTGTTTGTCGAGTCGTTCCACTACCTGGCGCTGTTCGCCATTGGTGCGGTGACGGCCTGGGCGGCGGTGATGGAATTTTTGGGGATGCTGGAGAACGGGCATATCAAGATCGATGACATCTTGCTGCTGTTCATCTACCTGGAATTGGGCGCGATGGTCGGGATTTATTTCAAGACCAACCACATGCCCGTGCGCTTCCTGATCTACGTGGCAATCACCGCGTTGACGCGTCTGCTGATCTCCAACGTGTCCCACCACAACCCGCCAGACGTAGGCATCATCTACCTGTGCGGTGGGATTCTGCTGTTGGCGTTCTCGATCCTGGTGGTGCGTTACGCCTCGTCGGCGTTCCCCTCGGTGAAGGTCGATGGTCCGCGTCGCAAAGGCGAAGCGAACCTGGAAACCGAGAAGGGCGAGCTTTAAAGCCCGACGCTGAAGGGCAGCGCTCGCGCCGGCGGGCGCTGCAACAGTTTGTGATCGCCGTCGGTCATCACCGCCAGGATCTCCATGGCGCTGTGGCCCTGCTCGATGGCGATGCCGAATTGGATGCTTTGCACCAGGCGTTTGAGCCGTTGCGGGTCGTTGCGTTGTTCGGCGCTGATCATGCGCTTGGCCACCACGCCCGCTTCGTTGGAGAGGGTGAGCATGATGCTGCCATCCAGCCGTTGGATGCTGAGGTTGACGCGGTAGTCGGGTGTGAAGGTGTCAGTGATGATCTGAAAAGGATTGTCCATGGTGCGTACCGCCTGATAAGAACATGCAGTCATTGACGGCCGGTGTCGGGATTAGTTCGCATTGACTGACCACCGGCCATTTCCCTCATTCCCTGTACAGCAAGGGCCGTGCCGTACAGCACCCCTGTGGGAGCGGGCTTGCTCGCGAATGCGGTGGATCAGTCAATGAATACTTGGCTGATGTACCGCATTCGCGAGCAAGCCCGCTCCCACATTCATTCAGTGTTGTTCTTCAGGTTTGTGCGTTGTTTCAGGGCAATACCGAAAAAACGATCGCAGACAGCGCAATCAGCCCAATCACCACCACAAACACATTCGACACCTGGCCCGAATATTGGCGCAGCGATGGCACGCGGCGAATCGCGTACATCGGCATCAGGAACAACAGGCACGCGATGATCGGCCCGCCCATGGTCTCGATCATGCCGAGGATGCTTGGGTTGAAAGTGGCCACGGCCCAGCAGGTCAACACCATGAAGATCGCGGTGGAACGCTCCAGCCATTTGGCCGACATCGAGCGGTTGCGCCCGCGCAGGGATTTGACGATCAAGCCTTGGAAACCTTCGCTGGCGCCGATGTAGTGGCCAAGGAAGGATTTGGTAATGGCCACCAGCGCGATCAACGGTGCGGCGTAGGCAATCACTGGCGTTTGGAAGTGGTTGGCCAGGTACGACAGGATCGAAATGTTCTGCGCCTTGGCGGCCGCGAGGTCAGCCGGCGACAGGGCCAGCACGCAGCTGAAGCAGAAGAACATCACCGTCAGCACCATCATGCCGTGGGCGGTGGCAAGGATGCCGCTGCTCTTGCGCTCGGCCTGCGCGCCGTACACGCGTTTTTGATCGACGGCGAACGCCGAGATAATCGGCGAGTGGTTGAAGGAAAACACCATCACCGGGATCGCCAGCCATAGGGTCTTGAAGAACAGCGGCATGGGCATGCCATCACCGGCCGAGGCGAAGAACGCGCCGTTCCAGTTGGGGATCAGGCTGAATGCCAGCAACAGCAGGGCGGCGACAAACGGGTATACCAGCACGCTCATGGCCTTGACGATCACGCCCTGGCCGCAACGCACAATCGCCATCAGGCCGAGGATCAGCACCAGCGACAGGATCGCCCGGGGCGGCGGGGCGATGTGCAGTTGGTGTTCCATGAAACTGCTCAGCGTGTTGGTCAGCGCCACGCTGTACACCAGCAGGATCGGGAAGATGGCAAAGAAATACAGCAGGGTGATCAGTTTGCCCGCACCGACGCCGAAGTGTTCTTCGACCACTTCGGTGATGTCGCCGGATTTGCCCGACAGCACAAAGCGCGTCAGCCCACGGTGGGCGAAGAAGGTCATCGGGAAGGCCAGCAGCGCCAGCACGATCAGCGGCCAGAAACCGCCGACACCGGCGTTGATCGGCAAGAACAGGGTGCCCGCCCCGATGGCAGTGCCGTAAAGGCCGAGCATCCAGGTGGTGTCGTGTTTGGTCCAGCCTTTGCTCACGGTCGTTGTTGCGGTTTCAGCAGGATTTTCGGCAGCAGGTGTACGTACATCGGTCATCGTTATTGCCTCGTTATTATTTTTGCGCGGGCTCACGTTGGGACGGTCAGGGAATGCTCCTCAGCATTCCACCCAGCTCACGGCCAGGCCGCCCCGTGAAGTTTCTTTGTATTTGTCATGCATGTCGGCACCGGTATCGCGCATGGTGCGGATCACCCGGTCGAGGGAGATGAAGTGTTTGCCGTCACCGCGCAGGGCCATTTGCGTGGCGTTGATCGCCTTGACGGCGGCGATGGCGTTGCGCTCGATGCACGGCACCTGGACCAGGCCGCCGACCGGGTCGCAGGTCAGACCGAGGTTGTGCTCCAGGCCGATTTCGGCGGCGTTTTCCAGTTGCTCCGGGGTGGCGCCGAGCACATCGGCCAAACCGGCGGCGGCCATGGCGCAGGCCGAGCCGACTTCGCCCTGGCAGCCAACTTCGGCGCCGGAGATTGAGGCGTTTTTCTTGCACAGGATGCCGACGGCGGCAGCGGCCAGGAAGAAATTGACCACGTCGTCATCCGACGCTTCGGGGTTGAACTTCATGTAGTAATGCAGCACCGCCGGGATAATCCCCGCCGCGCCGTTGGTCGGTGCGGTAACCATGCGCCCGCCCGCGGCGTTTTCTTCGTTGACGGCGAGGGCGAACAGGTTGACCCATTCCATTGCCGACAAGGTCGACGTGATGACGTTCGGTTTACCGATTTCCAACAGGCTGCGGTGCAATTTCGCGGCGCGGCGCGGCACATCCAGGCCGCCCGGCAAGATGCCTTCATCGCGCAGGCCTTGTTCCACGCACTCGCGCATCACCGACCAGATATGCAGCAGGCCGCTGCGGATCTGTTCGTCGCTGCGCCAGGCGCGCTCGTTGGCCATCATCAGTTCGGAAACCCGCAGGCCATGCTTGTTGCACAGGGCCAGCAGTTCCACGGCGCTGGAAAAGTCGTAGGGCAATTGCACGTCGCTGGTCGGCGCAATACCCGATTCAGCCTCAGCCGCTTCGATGATGAAACCGCCGCCCACCGAGTAATAGGTTTGTTCGCTCAACAGGCCGCTGTCGCCGTAGGCGTGCAGGGACATGGCGTTGGGGTGGTAGGGCAGGCTTTCATCCAGCAGCAGCAGGTCGCTTTGCCAGTTGAAGGCAATGTCCTGAAGGCCGGCGAGCAACAGCCGGCCGGATTCGCGCAGGTGCTGGATACGGGTATTGATCGAGGTGGGATCGACTTGGTCCGGCCACTCGCCCATCAGCCCCATGACGCAGGCACGGTCAGTGGCATGGCCGACCCCGGTGGCGGACAGCGAGCCGTACAGGCGCACTTCAACGCGGCGGGTGTCGCTCAGCAGTTGTTGGTCGATCAGGGCTTGGGCAAAGGTCGCCGCCGCCCGCATCGGGCCGACGGTGTGGGAGCTGGACGGGCCGATGCCCACCTTGAATAGATCAAAAACACTGATAGCCATGCTAAAGCCTTACAAGCAATGGAGTAGGAATCGCTGCCATGTTTTGTAGGACGAGCGCAATTGGCGCGATACTGAGCCTCTGGATCGGCACTGACCAACGAATTATCCTAAGACACCCTTTAGCAGGACTAAACCCTTATGACCCGTCCCCTCCATGGCCAGACCTACGTCTGGTTGCACGTTTTCTCCTGCGCTGCGCGGCATTTGTCGTTCACCCGCTGCGCCGAAGAACTGCACATCACGCCGGGGGCGGTGAGCCAGCAGATTCGCCAGTTGGAGGAGCGCCTGGGTTTTCGCTTGTTCCATCGCCGCGCACGGGGGGTGGAACTCAGCGCCGAAGGGCAGCGGTTGGCGGCGACGGTGGGGGAGGCCTACGGCAGCATCGATGCCGAGTTGCAGCGGCTGGACGCGGGGATGATCAGCGGCACCTTGCGCCTGCGCTCGATCCCGTCGTTTCTCGGCAAATGGTTGACCCCGCGTTTACCGCGTTTGCAGCAACGTTTTCCGGACATTCAACTGCGCATGGTCGCCGAAGACAGCAGCATCGCCCTGCACGAGGGCGACTTCGACCTGGCCATCGACTTGAACGACGGCAGCTACCCCGGCCTGTTATCCACAGCCTTGCTGGACGAGCAGATTTTTCCGGTGTGTGCGCCGAGCCTGCTGCGTGGGCGACCGCCGTTGCATGGGCCGGCGGATCTGGCGCATTTTCCGCTGCTGCACGACATCACCGCCTGGCGTGGGAGTTATGAATACGCGGAGTGGGAGTTCTACCTGAATGCCATCGGCTATCACGAAGCCGACGTGCGCCGTGGGCACACCTTCAACCGCAATCACCTGACCATCGAAGCCGCCATCGCCGGCATGGGCGTGGCCATTGCGCGACGCACCTTGCTCAACGACGAACTGGAACGCGGCACCTTGATCGTGCCGTTCGGCGTGGCTGTGCCCAACCATAAACGTTATGTGCTGCTGTATGCGCCAGGCGCGCTGAGCCACCCGGGCGTGCGTGCGGTGCATGATTGGCTGGTGGAAGAAGCGGCGATTTTTCGCGGATTGCACCCGTTGGGCGACGGGCAATTGTGAGGATTGCTGGGCGTAGGAAGTTGTAACTAACTCCCCACCCTAACAGCGTTTTTGATCGTAGTCAGGGTTAATTTGTAATGTGGGATTTATCTTTGAAAAGGGGTTGAATTGTTCGGCTGACTGCTCAATTGTGTAGTCAAGAGGTCATGGTTTCACCGCATCGGTGTTGCAGTTGTGACCTCTCGCGAGCTAGCTGAAATAAGGGAAAAACTATGCAAATCCAAGTCAATAGCGATAACCATATTGAAAGCAGCATCCGACTGGAGGAGTGGGTACGTACTACCATTGAAAGCACGCTCGAACGTTACGAAGAGGACCTGACCCGCGTTGAGGTCTACCTGCGGGATGAGAACGGCGACAAGCCCGGTCCCCACGATTTGAGCTGCCGCCTGGAAGCACGGCCAAAAGGCCATCAGCCGCTCTCGGTACTGCACAAGGCCGATACCCTGGAACAGGCGATCGACGGTGCTGCCACCAAGCTGGACCATGCGCTGGAGCATCTGTTTGGCAAACTGCAAGGCAAGCCCCGCGCTGCCGCGAAACCCCAGCCAGCGAAAAGCGTGAATGATGACGCGCTTGAAGAGGAATTCCTGGAAAACGAAAACGCTGCACTCAATAGCTGACAGTTTTTTCCATCCCACTGAGAACGGGCCTGCATTTGCAGGCCCGTTTGCGTTTAGTGGTTCCGTCGGAAGAAGTACCCGCTCAACAACGCCAACCCGCCTGCACCGATCCCCGCGAACAGCATCGCCCAACCTGCGCCGTGACGCAGTGCGGCCTGGGCGTCGGCCAACGACAGTCCCATGGACGCCGTCAGCTTGCCCGCCGCAATGTCCTGGCTGATGACGGGCCAATCCAATGCCGTGCTTGCGGGCAACACAATAGCCAGTTGATGGCCGATGCCCAGCAACAGCACCAGCCCCATCAACGCGATGCTGAGCGCCAGCGTGATCAACCGCGCACTGAGATCGATGCCCGAAGCCATGCCCGCGCGGTCGGCAGAGACCGAGCCGGTGGTGGTGTTGGTGGTTGGCGAGTTGGTCAACGCCAAGCCCACGCCGGCTATCACGCAGCTGACCAGCACCAGCACGATGCTCGGCTGCGCCGCAGTGTTGACGGCAGCCATGCTCAAGAACCCCGCACCCATCAAGCCCAGCCCCAGGGGAATGATGCGCTCGGCGCCATAACGCAGGGCCAGGCGTTCGGCCAGCGGCGGCACCAGCAAGGTCGGCAAGGTGTAGGCGAGCAAGGCGACGCCGGTGGTGAGGGTGTCGTAGCCCAGGCCGGCCTGGAAGTACAGCGGCAGGTAGATCATGAACGGCCAGAAGCTGAAGTTCATGCCGATGGAACCCATCAGGGCTCCGTTGAAACGCTGGATGCGGAACACCGAGAAATCAAACATCGGATGTGCGCTGCGCTTCTCGATAATCATGAACAGCACCAGGCCGAGCAGTGACAGGCCCGCCCAACCCAGCATGGCCGGGGTGCCGAAGCCGTGTTCGCTGCCCTGGGTGATGAAGTACACCAAGGCGAACACCGCCAGCGTCAAGGTCAGCATGCCGGCGATATCCAGGCGATGACCGGCCGGGTCGCGGGATTCCTGCACGCTGACGTGCAGCAATCCCAATGTAAGAAGCGTCAGCGGTACATGCACGAGAAACACCCAGCGCCAGTCCGCCACCGCCAGGATCAACGCACCGACCATCGGCCCGAAGCCCAGCCCGACGCCTGCGATCACACCCCACACCGCAAAGGCGCGTGCGCGCGTCGCCGGTTCGCGGAACTGGTGCGACAGAATCGCAAACTGACAGATCATCATCGCCCCAGCGCCGATACCTTGTACGAAACGTGCGGCAATCAGCGTGGAAGCATCGTTGGCCAAGCCACACGCCAGCGAGGCCAGGCCAAACAGCCACAGGCACAACACCAGCATGCGCCGCCGGCCGAAACGATCCGCCAAGGTGCCCGCCGCCATCAGTACGCTGGTGCAGGCCAGGGTGTAGGCATTCATGATCCATTGGGCGTCCTGGAAACCGGTGCCCAGTTGCTGTTCGAGGGTGGGCAGGATGACCGGCACGCTGGAGACTTCCAGCCCGAACATCAGCGCCACCAGGCACACGGCAGTGAGGGCGAGGCGGTCTCTTGCGGCGCGCGGTGGGTTGGCGGCGGATAAGGTGGCGGCGGGTGGCATGGGATTCTCCTGGTCATAGTGAAGTCGGGCTATTTTCAGGGGAATACATTTCTTTATTCGTGATAAGTTTTCCGTTGATAAGGGAATCAAGGGCGACAATTGACTCATGGGCACCCCACGTTTTGATGGCGTTGAACTGTTTCTGCAAGTGGTGGAAAGCGGCAACCTGACGGAAGCCGCCGAGCGCCTGAACCTCACCCGTTCGGCGGTGGGCAAAGGTTTGGCGCGGTTGGAAGCACGCCTGGGCACGCGCCTGTTGCAGCGTTCTACCCGTCGTCAGCATCTGACAGAAGACGGGCAGGCGTACTACGAGCATTGCCTGCGCGCCTTGGCGGAATTGGAGGCGGCCGAATCGGTGCTGGAAAGCGGGCGGCAACAACCGCGCGGACGGTTAAGGGCAAGCGTGCCGCTGGCGTTCGGGCATCACTATGCGGCGCCTGCGTTATGGGGCTTGCTGGATCGTTATGCGGAACTGGAGATCGAGGTGTGCTTCTCTGACCGTACGATCGACTTGACGCAGGAAGGCTTCGATATTGCCGTGCGTATCGGCCCGTTGCCCGACACCGATCGTCTCAGCGCTCGCCGCCTGGGGGAGCAAGCCATGGGCCTCGCCGCATCGCCGGCGTACCTGCAACGTGTGGGGCACATCGAATCTATCGATGATCTGGCGGGCCGTCGGGAGATTGCCTACAGAACCAACAGCCCGCATCGCTCACGGCTGATAGCACCGCTGGTACTGGACGACCTCCAGGCCGTGGCCGATGCCGCCATCGCGGGCGTCGGACTGGCCTGGTTGCCGAGTTGGTTGATTGCCCATTACGTCCTGCGTGGGCAACTGGAAGCGGTGCTGCCGGGCTACCGTGAACAGCCTTCGCCGATCCACGTGATCTGGCCGACCGCACCGCATATGCCGGCCAAGACCCGCTGCGCCATCGACGCATTGGTCGCCGCGACCCCCAGTTGCCTGGCGGGTAGCTAATGTGGCGAGGGAGCTTGCTCCCGCTGGGTCGCGAAGCGGCCCCACTCATTGTTTAAACGAATGGGACTGCTGCGCAGTCCAGCGGGAGCAAGCTCCCTCGCCACAACAAGTTCCCCTGCCACAGGGGTTTATGTGGTTAGAACGCGATGGAGGTCTGCACGTACACCGTGCGCGGCTCGCCGACGTACTTGCCCTTGTTGTTATCGTCGAACGAGCGGGTGAAGTACTGCTTGTTGAAGATGTTTTTCACGCCCACGGCGACGTTCAAATCCGACAACTGCGGGCCAAAGTCATACGCCGCACGGCTGCTGAACAGCATGTAGCCAGGGATACGTCCGGTATTGCCGTCAGCATTTTCCTGCTCGGTATTGGCGTTGTCGGCGAACTGGCTGCTCTGGTAGCTGCTGTCCACATTGAGTTTCCAGCGCCCTTCGGTGTAACCCACGCCCAGGGTGCCTTTGTGCTTGGACGAGAAGGGCACGCGGTTGCCTTTGTTCGGGCCGTCTTCGCGGATGGTCGCATCGACGTAGGCGTAGCTGGCGTACACATCAAAACCGGCGAGGGCCGGGCTCAAGCCGTCGAGGGCATAGTTGATGCTGCTCTCGATGCCCTGGTGGCGGGTTTCGCCACGGGCGATCACCGAGTCATCGGTCTGGTTGCTTTCGTACTGGTTGTCGAAGTTGATCAGGAACGCGCCGATTTCTGCACGCAAGGTGCCGTCGTCGTAGCGTGTGCCGATTTCCCAGGTGCGCGCTTTTTCCGGTTTGACCTGGCCTTTGGGCACGCGTTTGGCCATCTGGCTGTACTGCACGCTGCCGAACGAACCTTCGGTGTTGGCGTAGAGGTTCCAGTTGTCGGTGAGGTGGTAGAGCACGTTCAACGCCGGCAACGCGGTGTTGTAGTTGCCTTTGTAGTTGAGGTTGTTTATGTGGTCGGTCTGCTCGGACTTGATCATCTCGTAGCGCACGCCCGGTGTGATGGTCCACTTGCCGATATCAATACGGTCGTCGATGAAGAACGCATTGGCTTCGGTGCTGCCACGGGTGTCGCGGTCGTTCTTGCTGTTGGTGGTGGGGATCTGCTGGTTGGCCGAGATCGGCGTGGTGTAGCGCAACTCGTGGCCGGCTTCGTTGATATAGCGATAGCCCACGCCGACTTCGTGGCTGGTGTTGCCGAGGTCGAAGCCCTGGGCAAAGCGGGTTTCCAGGCCACGCACCCAGTATTCGCGGGGCGACAGGGACAGGAAGCGGGTCTGGTCCAGGTAGCCGTTACGCAGGGTGGTGGTGAAGAAGGTGTTCACGGTGAATTCGCGGCGGTCTTCCTGGTAGCGGTAACCGGCGTTGAACATCGTACGGCGGCCCCAGAATTTGTCGTAGGGACGGGTGGACTGATACGGATCAGCCTTGTAGTCTTTGACGTTCAAACCACCGGGCATATCCGCCTGGCCTTCGTAGTACTGCGCCATGGCGTTGAAGCTGTTGGCCTCGTCCAGCTGGTATTTACCCTTGAGGATCAGGTCGTCGATGCGCGTGTTGCTGTTTTCGCGCCAGTCGCCGCCACGGGTGCCGGAGTACAGGATCGCGCCGCCCAGGCCGTTGTCGGCAGTGCCGCCGGCCAGCAGGTTGCCGGTAGTCTTGAAGCCATCATGGCTGGACGACGGGCTGGTTTCGGTCTGGAAGCCGCCTTTGACCGTGGGCGCATCCGGGATCGCGCGGGTCACGAAGTTGACCACGCCGCCGACGTTTTGCGGGCCATAACGCACGGCGCCGCCGCCGCGCACCACGTCCACCGCGTCCATGTTGCCCATGCTGATTGGCGCGAATGACAACTGCGGCTGGCCATAGGGTGCGAAGGGCACCGGGATGCCGTCCATCAGCACGGTGGAGCGCGACGCCAGGCGTGGGTTGAGACCGCGAATGCCGAAGTTCAGCGCCATGTCGTGGCTGCCGGTGCCGTTGTTTTCCGGGGCGTTGACGCCGGGGATGCGGTTGAGCACATCGCGGGCCTGGGTGGCGCCCTGGCGTTCGAACTCTTCGCGGCGGATCACGTCACGGGCGCCGGGGTGTTCGAAGACGTTGGTTTGCGCGGCGTCGCCGAGCCAGTCGCCGACCACGCTGGAGGTACCCAACTCGATGGTCGCCGGCGCATTGGCCGACTGCAGGCTGTAGGCATTGTCGCCTTCGGCGCGGGCTTGCAGGCCGGTGCCTTCCAGCAGTTTTTGCAGGCCTTCGGCGGCGCTGTAGTTGCCGGACAGGCCATGGCTCTGCATGCCAGCGGTGACTTCCGAGCCGAAGGAAATCAGCACACCGGCTTCGCGGCCGAACTGGTTCAGGGCGGTTTCCAGCGAGGTCGGTGCGATGTGATAGGGCTTGGCGTCAGCCGCCATCACCGCAGGCAGCACGGTAAGACTCAAGCTGGCGCCGAGTAGGAGCTGGCGCAGGGAGCGGGCAAGAAGCGTCGGTTGCTGGGGCATGAAGAGCGTCCTGAGAAGGAAGGATCAAGGTGGCTTTCCTTCTCTGTCACGCGAGGTGTGGAAAACGGCTCACAAGGTTTGAAAATAATCTCAGGCGCGGGCCTCGACGGTCACCCAATAGCGGGTAAAGCGCCGCACCTTGACCGGCAAGCTCACGGTGAGCAGGTCGAGGATGCGCTCGCTGTCGTCCAGTGGGTAGCTGCCGGAGATCAACAGGTTGGCGACTTGTGGGTCGCAATTGAGCTGGCCACGGCGATAACGGCCCAGTTCGCTGAGGAAATCTTCCAGGCGCATGTGGGCTGCGACCAACATGCCATCGGCCCAGGCGCCGCTGTTGGCGTCGGTGGCGCGCGGGGTGTCCCAGCCTTTGCGGGTGAAGTTGACCTGGTGCGCGGCGTCGACGGTCAGCGGCAGGCCGCTGTAGGTGTTGGGCATCACGTCAACGTGGCCGTCGAGGACCGCCAACTGGGTATGGTCGTTGAACTGGCGCACATTCAGGCGTGCAGCCTGGCTGCTGAGCAGACCTTGGCCGGTCAAGACCTTGAGCGGTGCAGGACCTTTGACGCCGGTCAGCAGGATCTCGCCTTCGAGCAGGCGGATCAGGCGTTGCTGGCCGTCGAAGTGCACATCCACCGCGCTGCCGGTGTTGAGGTGCAACTGGCTGCCGTCGGCCAGTTGCACCTTGCGCCGTTGGCCCACCGGGCTGCGGTAGTCGGCGGTCAGCGGCGGCAGGATATGTTGCTGGCGCAGGCTCCAGGCCGCGGCCGAACCGGCGCCGAGAATCAGCAGCAGTTTGAGGGCCTGGCGCCGGCTGGTGGAGGTTGGCGCGTTCAACGCCGCATGGGCCAGGGGCGAGGGCATGCCGCGCAGGCGCTGGTTGACGCGTTGCATATGGTCCCAGGCGCGCTGGTGTTCACTGTGGGCATTCAGCCAGTGCTGCCACGCCGCGTGCTGGCGCGGGTTGAGGCTGCCTTGCTGCATTTCCATCAGCCAATGCACGGCTTGTTCGGCGACTTGAGTGGAGAAACTCATAGGGCAAAGTAGCAGCGCATGGCCGCTTTATTCAGGTGGCGTTTGACGGTGGCGATGGAGATGCCCAATTCCGCGCCGATTTGCGCGTAGGTCAGGCCATCGAGCTGGGCCAGCAGGAAGGCGCGTTTGACTTGGGTGGGCAAGCCGTCGAGCAATTGGTCCAGCTCGACCAGGGTTTGCAGGATGATGGCGCGTTCTTCTTCCGAGGGCGCCACGTGTTCGGGCATCTGCGCGAGGGCGTCGAGGTAGGCGCGCTCCATGTCCTGGCGGCGGTAGAAGTTGAACAGCACGCGCTTGGCCACGGTGGTAAGGAAGGCGCGGGGTTCGATCAACGTCGGCGTTTCACGGGCGGTGAGCACGCGGATGAAGGTGTCTTGCGCCAGGTCGGCAGCGCTTTCCGGGCAGCCGAGCTTGCGTCGCAACCAGCCGGTGAGCCAGTGGTGATGGTCGTTGTACAGAACTTCGACGGTGTTGGACGGCTGCAACGCAATCACTCCACAAGCATTTCGCATGCTTTAGAGAACAAGAATTGTTCGCATTGTAGGCGGACCGATACGGTTCGGCAATCCGCCAGCAGCGGTGTTTCATCCGTTCTGTTTTGCTTATGAGAATATTTATCATTAATATTGCGCGCTGATGAACCTGGCGCCTCCTGCATGAAAAGCAAAACCTCACTTCCCGTTGCTTACCGTCTCGCCGTGACATCACGGGTGCTCGCGGCTGTGGTCGGCGGCTACCTGATGGCCTCCCTGGCCGCTATCTGCCTGGCGCTGTGGCTGCCCACGTCCCGCGCCGACGCGGTGATCACCGGGATGATGAGTTCGTTTGTGTTCTATCTGCTGGCGGTGCTCTGGTGCTTTGCCTGCCGTACGGCCTGGCGTGCCTGGTTTGGCGTGATGTTGCCGAGCGCGGCGTTTGCCACCCTGGCGGGTGTGGGCTTGTGGATGGTGCGCACATGAAAGAGGGCTTTCGCCAGGCCATGGCCTGGTTGCACACCTGGAGCGGGCTGATCTTTGGCTGGCTGTTGTTTGCGATTTTCCTGACGGGCACCTTGGCGTATTTCAAGGAAGAAATCAGCCACTGGATGCAGCCCGAAGTGCAGGCCTATCCACTGGACAACGCACGCAGCCTGAGCGTCGCGCAAACCTACCTGCAGCAAACGGCGCCGAAGGCCGCGCGTTGGTTTATCAACCTGCCGGACGAGCGCGACCCGGCCTTGTCGGTGATGTGGCAAGACAAGCTCGACCCCGGCCGGCGCGGCAATTTCAGCCAGAAAACCCTCGATCCGGTCACCGGCCAGGACGTGCAGGCCCGCGAAAGCATGGGCGGCGACTTCTTCTATCGCTTCCACTTCCAACTGCAAATGCCCCACCCTTGGGGCCGCTGGCTGTCCACCATCGCCGCGATGGTGATGTTTGTCGCGTTGATCACCGGGATCATCACCCACAAGAAAATCTTCAAGGACTTCTTCACCTTCCGCCCCCGCAAAGGCCAGCGCTCCTGGCTCGATGGGCATAACGCGGTGGGCGTGCTGGTGTTGCCGTTCCATTTGATGATCACCTACAGCAGCCTGGTGATTTTCATGAGCATGGTGATGCCGGCGCCGATCCTCGCCTCCTACAGCGGCGATACCCGCGCTTTTTTCAACGAAGTGTTCCCTGCCACTAATAACGCGCCGGCGCTGGGACAACCGGGCCAATTGCTGCCGCTGTTGCCAATGTACGAGCAGGCACGGGCGCAGTGGGACGGTGGCCACGTAGGCCGACTGGGGGTGAACAACCCCAGCGATGTGAATGCCTCGGTCAATGTGTTCCGCGCCAGTTCCGACAACGTGGTGCATGAATTCGACAGCATCCTGTCGTTCAACGGCACCACCGGCGAACTGCTGCGCAGCAGTGACGGGCAATCGCTACCGGCGATTATCGGTGGCAGTTTCTATGGCCTGCACATGGGCCATTTCGCCGGCCCGGTGCTGCGCTGGCTGTACTTTATCTGCGGCCTGGCGGGCACGGCGATGATCGGCACCGGGCTGGTGATCTGGCTCGGCAAGCGCCAGCTCAAGCACGCCAAGAGCGGCGTGATGCCGTTTGAACTGCGCCTGGTGGAAGTGCTGAACATCGCCAGCATGTCCGGGCTGATAATCGCCATTGCTGCGTTCTTCTGGGCCAACCGCCTGTTGCCGGTGAGCATCGCCGAGCGCTCGGGCTGGGAAGTGCAAACCTTCTTTATCGCCTGGGGCTTGAGCCTGCTGCACGCGATCCTGCGCCGTGGCCGCCAGGGCTGGGTCGAGCAATTGAGTGTGGGCGCACTGCTGTTTGCCGCGATTCCTCTGCTGAATGCGCTGACCACCTCGCACCACCTGGGCGTTTCATTGACGACGGGCGACTGGGCCATGGCTGGCTTCGACCTGACCTGCCTGGCGAGTGGCGTGTTCCTCGCCTGGGCAGCCTGGAAGATGCAGCACCGCGTGGCGCCGCAAGCCAAGGCTGAGCGCGCGCGGCCGTTGACCCTCAAGCAGGAGGCGAACTGAATGTTGCTCGCACTCTTGATGTGTTACGCCGGGTTTACCGCGCTGTGCCTGTCCACCGACCGTCACCACGGTGAGCTGCTGCACAGCAAACCGTCGCCCCGTCGGCGCCTGGGGTTGCGCGTAGCGGGGTGGTTGCTGCTGACGTTGTCGATCTGGCCCGCCGTGGTGCTCGGCGGTTGGAGCCGGGGCCTGGTGGACTGGTGTGCCGTGCTGATGCTCAGCGCGTTGCTGCTGGTGTTGCTGTTGCCTTATCGACCACGGTTGGCCTTGATCCTGGCGGGTGTCGGCCTACTGGCCAGCCCCGTCGCTGCTTTCGCCACTCTCTGAGCAGCGCCCATGATGATCAGCACCCCACCGGAGTCCGAGGACAGCCAGCGCGCTGAATCAGCGGGTGGGCGTGCGCATTTCCTACAGGTGTTTCTCTCGCAGCGTTCGCAGATGGAAGCCCTGGTCAATCGGCGCGTAGGCTGCCGCGCCACGGCCGCCGACCTGGTGCAGGATTTGTTCCTGCGCTTCTGGCGTCGCCCGCTGGTGCAGGTCGAGGAGCTCAGCACCTACCTGCTGCGCTGCGCCGGCAATATCGCCATCGATCACTTGCGCAGCGAAGGCGCGCGGGTGCGTAGCAGCGAGGGTTGGCTGCCGGAACAGCAAGACAATCAGGGGTCCGAACCCCAGGCGGCGTTGGAGGCGGGCAATGATTTGCGCCATGTCGAAGCTGCGTTGCGCAGCTTGCCGGAGCGCACCCGGCAGATTTTCCTGCTCAACCGCATCCATGGCCGCAAGTACGCGGAAATCGCCAAGGCCATGGGCCTGTCCCAAAGTGCCGTGGAAAAACATATGATGCGTGCCCTCGAAGCCTGCAAAGCCAGCCTTCGTGAGCCATCACCCCCACGCACGCCAGGGAAAGCACCGTGAACCGCACCCCCACGCCCGACCAGGAACACGCCGCGCTGGCCTGGCTGAGCCTGTTGCACGACCAACCCAGCAGCGGCGACCAGGCCACGTTCAGCCACTGGCTGCGCGCCGACCCGGCCCACGTCGAGGCCTATTCGAAGGCCCAGGTGCTGTGGGAATTGAGTGAAGTGCCTGCGCGAAAACTCGCGGACGAAGAGGCGTTGGCGTTGCAGGGTTACCTGAATGCGATGAACACCTCCAGGCGTTCACGGGCGGTGCGCTGGTCCGGCGCCCTGGCGATGGCGGCGTGCCTGCTGTTGATGGTGTGCATGGGCGCGGGTTGGCAGCCCTCGCGCTGGGTCGATGACTTTGGCGCCGATTATGTGAGCGCGCCGGGGGAGGTGAAGACTGTCACCCTGGCCGACAATTCCCAAGTCACCCTCGACGCCGACAGTGCGATTGCCGTGGATTTCAGCCATGGCGAGCGCCAGATCCAACTGCGCCGTGGCGCGGGTTTTTTCAGCGTGACCCATACGGGTGAGTCTTTTGTGGTGCAGGCCGGCAGCGGTGAAGCGCGGGTGCTGGGCACACAATTCGAAGTGCGCCTGCAACCTGCGGGGGCGCAGGTGACGGTGTTGTCGGGTCGGGTCGGCGTGACGCCGTCCAAACAGGGCCAGCAGCAGATTCTTACCGCCGGGCAGCAAGTGGCCTACGCCGAGGGTGTGGCCGATGCTATGCACCCGGTAGACAGCGAATCGCGCCTGGCCTGGCGCGACGGTTGGCTCAACTATTACAAGGCGCCATTGGCCGATGTGGTCAAGGACCTGGAGCGTTACTACCCGGGTCGCATCCTGTTGCTCAACGACGCCATGGGCGCCAAGCGCGTCAGTGGCAGCTTCCCGAGCAAAGACCCGCAGGCAGTGCTGAATGCGTTGCAGGCGGTGCTGGGCTTCGAGCAGCACCATGTGCTGGGGCGAATGATCGTGGTGCGCTGATTACTTCAGCGCCGCCGTGATTTTTTCCGGGCTGAATTCCCGGATCAGCGTGCCGTTCACATCCACAAACGGAATCCCGCCACCGCCCAACGCCTCATACGCCTTGCGCGCCTGGGCGTCCTTGTCGATATCGAACGCCTGGTACGGAATACCCTTCTGATCGAGGAAGCGGTGGATCTGCTTGCAGTACCCGCACCACTCGGTGGAATACAGCACCACCCGCGCCGACGCCCGGGTTTGCTCCGAAACCACCTGCGACGGGTTGAACACCCGCTCGATCTTGCCCCAGTTCTGGATCACCACCACGACCAGCAACACCAGCAGGACTTTTTTAAAGACCCCGCCGAGCATCAGTTGCGGCGCTTGAGCTGGTCGGTCAGTTGGGTCGGCAGGCCCTTGATGATCAAGGTGCCAGCGGCTTCGTCATATTCGATCTTGTCGCCCAGCAGGTGCGCTTCAAAACTGATGGACAAGCCTTCGGCGCGACCGGTGAAGCGGCGGAACTGGTTGAGGGTGCGTTTATCCGCGGGAATTTCCGGCGACAGGCCGTAGTCCTTGTTGCGGATGTGGTCATAGAACGCCTTAGGCCGATCTTCATCGATCAACCCCGACAGTTCTTCCAGGCCCATCGGTTCGCCGAGCTTGGCCTGGCTGCTGGCGTAGTCCACCAGGGTCTTGGTTTTTTCGCGGGCGGATTCGTCCGGCAGGTCTTCGCTTTCAACGAAGTCACTGAACGCCTTGAGCAGGGTGCGGGTCTCGCCCGGGCCGTCGACACCTTCCTGGCAGCCGATAAAGTCGCGGAAGTACTCCGAGACCTTCTTGCCGTTCTTGCCTTTGATAAACGAGATGTACTGCTTGGACTGCTTGTTGTTCTGCCACTCGGAGACGTTGATGCGCGCCGCCAGGTGCAATTGGCCGAGGTCCAGGTGGCGCGACGGGGTCACGTCCAGCTCGTCGGTCACCGCCACGCCTTCGCTGTGGTGCAGCAGGGCGATGGCCAGGTAGTCGGTCATGCCTTGTTGGTAGTGGGCAAACAGCACGTGGCCGCCGGTGGAGAGGTTGGACTCTTCCATCAGCTTTTGCAGATGCTCGACGGCGGTGCGGCTGAAGGTGGTGAAATCCTGGCCACCGTCGAAATATTCCTTCAACCAGCCACTGAACGGGTGCGCACCGGACTCGGCATGGAAGAAACCCCAGGCCTTGCCTTGCTTGGCGTTGTAGCTCTCGTTGAGGTCGGCAAGCATGTTCTCGATGGCGGCCGATTCGGACAGTTCCGAATCACGGGCGTGGAGAACTGCGGGGGTGCCGTCGGGTTTTTTGTCGATCAGGTGGACGATGCAATGACGGATCGGCATAGGCTTCTCGGCTGGTTGAAGGGGAGCGGTTGGCCTCCCCGAAAAGTCGCCCAGTGTACCGCACCCATTGGGCAAGACGTGCTCCGAAGGCCGTTTTGGCACTCTCCGACGGGGCATATTCCTTTTTTTCACGGTTTAGAGCGATAAAGCTGACCAAATGGGTAGGTAGAAGCGGATATTTCCCCGTCTCTGTGCTAGTTTTGCCCCGTCTTACGCCAAGTCTCGGCGTTAAGCGTGCATTCAGCATCTGTCAGGTCGAACCAATCCCCGTTTCAAGCATCTATAACCCCGAACTTCGTGGTTATGGTCAGGGGTGCCAGGCCTTGACGGTCGGGCTCGATGGCTGACACTGCACTCTGCAATCCATATGAATTTGATAGGGAAGGAACACCACAATGGCTATTACTAAAGACCAACTGATCGCTGACTTGGCTGAAGCCGTAGACGCACCGAAAACTACCGTGCGCGCTCTGCTGGACCAACTGAGCCAAGTTGTTGCTGATCAGCTGGAAAACGGCGGCGAAATCACTCTGCCAGGCGTTGGCAAACTGAAAGTGACCGAGCGTCCTGCCCGTACTGGCCGTAACCCTTCGACTGGCGCTGCCATCGAAATCGCTGCCAAGAAAGTTATCAAGCTGGTTGTGGCCAAAGGCCTGACCGACGCTGTTAACAAGTAAGACGCAGCAAAAAAAACCGTGCTTCGGAGCGATCCGGGCACGGTTTTTTGTTGCCTGCGATTTGTCAGTCGCGAACCCAGCGCTGGCGCCAGATCTGCTGTTCGTTCTTGGTCTGGAAGGTCCAGGCGACAAAGCGGCTTTGTTTTTGCCCCTGGGACATTTCCACCACTTGGCTTTCCAGCACGCCGGCCTTTTTCAGGGCTGTCTCGATCACGGGCAGGTTTGACGCTTTTGACACCAGGGTGCTGAACCACAACACCTTGTGGGCAAAATGCGCACTTTCAGCGATAAGCTGCGTCACAAACCGCGCTTCGCCGCCTTCACACCACAGTTCAGCCGATTGGCCACCGAAGTTCAGTACCGGCAATTTGCGCTTGGGATCCGCCTTGCCCAAGGCGCGCCATTTACGCTCGCTGCCTTTGGTGGCTTCGTCCATGGAGGCATGGAAGGGCGGGTTGCACATGGTCAGGTCAAAGCGTTCGCCCGGCTCCAACAGGCCCAGCAGGATCTGTTTGGGGTTGGTCTGCTGGCGCAGCTGGATGACCTTGCTCAGGTCGTTGGACTGCACGATGGCCTTGGCTGCCGCCACGGCAATAGGGTCGACCTCGGAGCCGAGGAAGTTCCAGCGGTACTCCATGTAGCCAATCAGCGGGTAGACGCAGTTGGCGCCCATACCGATGTCCAGCACCTTGACGATGGAGCCGCGCGGGATCTTGCCGTCGTTGACGCTGGCCAGCAGGTCGGCGAGGAAGTGCACGTAGTCCGCACGCCCCGGTACCGGTGGGCACAGGTAGTCGGCCGGGATATCCCAGTGCTGGATGCCATAGAAGGACTTGAGCAGCGCCCGGTTGAACACGCGCACCGCGTCCGGGCTGGCGAAGTCGATGCTCTCTTTGCCGTACGGGTTGAGGATCACGAATTTCGCCAGTTCCGGCGTGGTCTTGATCAGCGCCGGGAAGTCGTAACGGCCTGTGTGGCGGTTGCGCGGATGCAGCGTAGCCTCTTTGCGCGGCGCGACGGGTTTGGCCGTGGCGGCGGTTTTAGGCTTCTTGCGCGGAGGCTTGGGTGTGCTGGGGGCGGTCATGATGATTCTGGTGTTGGCTCAAAGTGGTGGGCATTGTCACACATTCTCAGGGTGAACTCGGTTAAATGTGGGAGCGGGCTTGCTCGCGAATGCGGTACATCAGAAACAGATGCAGTGCCTGACACACTGCATTCGCAGGCAAGCCAGCTCCCACATTGATTGGGTTTTCAAGGTAAAAAAAAGAGGCCCGAAGGCCTCTTTTCTACACAGATTGCAGCTTACAGGCTGGAAATCCGCGCATGTTGCTCCGCCAGCTTGCCCAGGGCTTGTTCAGCCTCGGCCAGTTTGGCGCGTTCCTTGTCGATCACTTCGGCCGGGGCCTTGTCGACGAACGCTGCGTTGGACAGCTTGCCGCCCACGCGCTGCACTTCGCCTTGCAGGCGTGCAATTTCCTTATCGAGGCGAGCCAGTTCCGCGCCCTTGTCGATCAGGCCAGCCATTGGCACCAGCACTTCCATCTCGCCGACCAGTGCAGTGGCGGACAGCGGTGCTTCGGCGTCGGCCGCCAATACGGTGATCGACTCCAGCTTCGCCAGCTTCTTGAGCAGCGCATCGTTCTCAGCAAGGCGACGCTGGTCTTCAGCGCTGGCGTTCTTGACGAACACGGCCAGTGGCTTGCCCGGACCGATGTTCATCTCGGCGCGGATGTTGCGCGTGCCAAGCATCAGGGTCTTCAGCCATTCGATATCGCTTTCGGCGGCTTCATCGATGCGCGCTTCGTTGGCCACTGGCCAAGGTTGCAGCATGATGGTCTTGCCTTCGATACCGGCCAGCGGCGCGAGGCGCTGCCAGATTTCTTCGGTGATGAACGGCATGAACGGGTGCGCCAGGCGCAGGGCCACTTCCAGCACGCGCACCAGTGTGCGACGGGTACCGCGCTGGCGTTCGACCGGGGCGTTTTCGTCCCACAGCACAGGCTTGGACAGTTCCAGGTACCAGTCGCAGTACTGGTTCCAGATGAACTCGTACAAGGCTTGTGCCGCCAGATCGAAGCGGAACTGGTCGAGTTGGCGGGTCACTTCGGCTTCGGTGCGTTGCAACTGCGAGATGATCCAGCGATCCGCCAGGGACAGCTCGTAGGCTTCGCCGTTCTGGCCGCAGTCTTCGCCTTTGTCCAGCACGTAGCGCGCCGCGTTCCAGATCTTGTTGCAGAAGTTGCGATAGCCTTCGACGCGGCCCATGTCGAACTTGATGTCGCGACCGGTAGACGCCAGCGAGCAGAAGGTGAAGCGCAGGGCGTCGGTGCCGTAGCTGGCGATGCCGTCGGCGAACTCGTCGCGGGTTTGCTTCTCGATCTTCTTCGCCAGTTTCGGCTGCATCAGGCCCGAGGTGCGTTTTTGCACCAGGGTTTCCAGGTCGATGCCGTCGATGATGTCCAGCGGGTCCAGGACGTTGCCCTTGGACTTGGACATCTTCTGGCCCTGGCCATCACGCACCAGGCCGTGCACGTACACGGTCTTGAACGGTACCTGCGGGGTGCCGTCCTCGTTCTTCACCAGGTGCATGGTCAGCATGATCATCCGGGCAACCCAGAAGAAAATGATGTCGAAACCGGTGACCAGCACGTCGGTGGAGTGGAATTTCTTGAGGAATTCGGTCTGCTGCGGCCAGCCCAGGGTGGAGAACGTCCACAGGCCCGAACTGAACCAGGTGTCCAGTACGTCGTTGTCTTGTTGCAGCGCAATGTCGGCACCGAGGTTGTGCTTGGCACGCACTTCGGCTTCGTCGCGGCCCACATAGACCTTGCCCGACTCGTCGTACCAGGCCGGAATGCGGTGGCCCCACCACAGCTGACGGCTGATGCACCAATCCTGGATGTCGCGCATCCACGAGAAGTACATGTTTTCGTACTGTTTTGGCACGAACTGGATGCGGCCGTCTTCCACGGCAGCAATCGCAGGCTCGGCCAGCGGCTTGGTGGACACGTACCACTGGTCGGTCAACCACGGCTCGATGATGGTGCCCGAGCGGTCGCCCTTCGGCACTTTCAGGCCGTGGTCGTCAACGCTGACCAGCAAGCCGGCGGCGTCGAAGGCCGCAACGATCTGCTTGCGCGCTTCGAAACGGTCGAGGCCGGCGTATTCAGCCGGGATCTTGCCGTCGATGCTCTCGTTCAGCGTGCCGTCCAGGTTGAACACCTGGCAGGCCGGCAGCACGGCAGCATTTTTGTCGAAGATGTTCAGCAGCGGCAGGTTGTGGCGCTTGCCGACTTCGTAGTCGTTGAAATCGTGGGCCGGGGTGATTTTCACGCAGCCGGTGCCGAATTCAGGGTCGCAGTAGTCGTCCGCGATGATCGGGATGCGACGGCCAACCAACGGCAGCTCGACGAACTTGCCGATCAGCGCCTGGTAGCGCTCATCGTTCGGGTTCACGGCCACGGCGGCGTCGCCGAGCATGGTTTCCGGACGGGTGGTGGCGACGATCAGGTAGTCGTTGCCCTCGGCGGTCTTGGCGCCGTCAGCCAGCGGATACTTGAGGTTCCACAGGAAACCTTTCTCGTCGTGGTTTTCCACTTCGAGGTCGGAAATGGCCGTGTGCAGCTTGGTGTCCCAGTTGACCAGGCGCTTGCCGCGGTAGATCAGGCCGTCTTCATGCAGGCGCACGAAGGCTTCCTTCACCGCTTCCGACAGGCCGTCGTCCATGGTGAAACGCTCGCGGCTCCAGTCTACGGACGAACCCAGGCGACGGATCTGACGGCTGATATTGCCGCCGGACTGGTCTTTCCATTCCCAGATCTTTTCCAGGAATTTCTCGCGGCCCAGGTCGTGACGGCTCTGGCCGGTGGCTTCGAGTTGGCGTTCCACCAGCATCTGTGTGGCGATACCGGCGTGGTCGGTGCCTGGCTGCCACAGGGTGTTGCGGCCCTGCATGCGGCGGAAACGGATCAACGCATCCATGATCGCATTGTTGAAGCCATGGCCCATGTGCAGGCTGCCAGTGACGTTCGGTGGCGGAATCATGATGGTGTAGGAATCGCCCGCGCCTTGCGGGGCGAAATAATTCTCGGATTCCCAGGTGTTGTACCAGGAAGTTTCGATAGCGTGCGGCTGGTAGGTCTTATCCATGCGCGGCGGGACCCTAGTTGGCATTAATTCAGGAAAGCCGGCAAGTATAACGGGGATAAGCCATTGCGCGTAAAGCGAGGTGACAGAGCGATGCAAAAACTTGGCGTCACTCTGGCTATTTGCACTGTCCACGCAGTGCAAATGGCCAGCAAGGTTTCAGATAGATATTGGAACGACACTCATTGGGGAGGTCTGCTGTCCCGCCAGATTGCGCTGGGTCAGGGCAATTTTGACCGTCCCGTCAGGTTCTCTGGCGAAGGGTGTTGTCACTAATGCGGAGTAGTTACCGTAGAGGTCGGTAGGCACATTCGCGTAAATCGGGCTGCCATAAGGGCCGGTAATGAGCACGATTGAGTTGGGCGTCGCCGAGCCACTGATTTGCACTTGGCCGCCCCCGTTACTCATGGCGCTGGTGACGGTTGGGGGGCTTGAGGGCGCAGAATTGGGGCCTCCTGCAGGTGGGGTAACGGGAGGCGGGGTGGTGATGGGACCGGTTGTGCCCATGTTCAATGTGGCCCCTGTCCAGCCGGAAGCTTGTTGACCGGCCTGATTGAATTCGGCCAGGGCAATCGGGGTATTGCCGTAGGCGTCTTTCACAAGTGGCGTCGTTATGGTCACCGTGAAATTGCCGTACGAGTCGGTCAACCCTTGGCCGTAGAACGGGCTACCACCTGCGTGATAGATGTAGATCATAGCGTTAGGCGCAGCGAAGCCTTTGACAATGATTGAACCGTTACCTGCGTTAAAGGCGTTGCCGAAGATCGGGGGAGTACCAGGTTGCATGGGGTAGGTCGACATGGCGGATGCTCCAAAGAGATTAATACGCCATGTCACTTTCTTGGGTTCTTCTCCCGCCCTCTACTGTCAAAGTTGACAGTTTAGATGATCGGTATCAGCTCTGGTATTGACTCAACAACCGCTCCATCCGCGCATCCAGCCGGCGCTTGATCTCGGTCTCGATATGCGGGGCAAAGTCGTCGATCACGTCTTGCATGATCAGTTGCGCGGCGGCGCGCAGCTCGTTGTCCAGGTGCAGCAGCAGGGCGTCGGGGCCTTTGTCGGCGGGAGCGGGTTCAACCACCTCGGCAACCGGCTCTGGCGCAGCAGGCTTGCCGCCCACCATATCGAACAACAGCGGAATCTGTACCTCGGCATCGACCGAGTCGGTCAATAGCGGCGGTTGCAAGTCATCATCACCGAGCAACTGGCGGATCGACTCCAGGTCGTCCAGCAGGTGGTCGTCTTTTTTTATAGGGTTGGGAGTGTCCATCATTTACTCAAAGTCGTTGTAGCCGGTGATCCTGCAAAGGATAGCCCTGTTCGCGATAGAAACGGAAACTCTCCCGCGCGGCCTGACGAATAGCCGGATCTTCCACCACCACCTCTGCCACGCGGGCAAACGCCTTGGCGAACGGCGGCACTTTCAGGTCCAGGTTGACCAGCAGGTCATGGTGCTCGCCGCAACTGTCGCCCAAACCCAGTACAACAAGGCCTTCGGGTTCGGATTCGGCGGGGCCGTGGGGCACGAAGCTTTCGCCCTTGAAGCGCCACAGGCGGGCGTCGAGCTCGTCGCGTTGGGCGGCATCGCTGCAATGCAGGTAGATGCGGAGGCCCATGCGCCAGGCTTTTTCGGTGAGCTTGCAGGCAAAGTCCAGGCGCGCGAGCGGGTCGGCGCTGGGCAATATATAGAAGTCGACTTGGGTCATTGCGGTTCCTGGAACCCTGGGGCGGCTTTATAAAAGCCGCCCTGGGGTTCTCATTTTCAGGCCTTGGCGCGATCCAGCAGGTACTGGGTCAGCAGAGGAACCGGACGGCCAGTGGCGCCCTTGTCCTTGCCGCCGCTGGTCCAGGCCGTGCCGGCGATGTCCAGGTGCGCCCAGTTGAAGTTCTTGGCAAAGCGCGACAGGAAGCAGGCCGCGGTGATGGTGCCGGCTTTCGGGCCGCCGATGTTGGCGATGTCGGCGAATGGGCTGTCCAGCTGTTCCTGGTACTCATCGAACAGCGGCAGTTGCCAGGCGCGGTCGTCGGCGGCCTTGCCGGCGCTGAGCAGTTGCTCGATCAGCTCGTCGTTGTTGCCCAGCAGGCCCGACGTGTGGGAACCCAGGGCGACGATGCACGCGCCGGTCAGGGTGGCGATGTCGATCACGGCTTGCGGCTTGAAGCGCTCGGCGTAGGTCAGGGCATCGCACAGCACCAGGCGGCCTTCGGCGTCGGTGTTGAGGATCTCGACGGTCTGGCCGCTCATGGTGGTGACGATGTCGCCCGGACGCGCCGCGCCGCCGCTTGGCATGTTCTCGGCACAGGCCAGGATGCACACCAGGTTGATCGGCAGCTTGAGCTCCAGCACGGCACGCAGGGTGCCGAATACGCTGGCGGCGCCGCCCATGTCGTACTTCATTTCATCCATGCCGGCGCCCGGCTTGAGGCTGATGCCGCCGGTGTCGAAGGTGATGCCTTTACCCACCAGGGCGTACGGCTTGTCGGCTTTCTTGCCGCCGTTGTATTGCATCACGATCAGGCGTGGCGGCTGGTCGCTGCCCTGGCCCACGGCATAGAACGAGCCCATGCCCAGTTCCTTGATCTTCTTCTCGTCGAGGACTTCGACTTTCAGGCCCTTGAACTCTTTACCCAGCGCCTTGGCCTGTTCGCCGAGGAAGGTCGGGTGGCAGATGTTCGGTGGCAGGTTGCCCAGGTCGCGGGTAAACGACATGCCGTTGGCGATGGCAGTGGCGTGGGTCACGGCGCGCTGCACTTCAGCCTGGGCGGCCTTGATGGTCAGCAGGGTGATTTTCTTCAGGGCGCGCGGTTCGGCCTTGGTGCTCTTGAACTCGTCGAAGATATAGCCGCCGTCGACCAGGCTCTCGGCCAGCAGGCGGGTCTTGCCGTAGCTGTCACGGCCCTTGACCACGACTTCATCCAGCGCCAGCGTGGCATCGCTGCCGCCCAGGCCCTTGAGGGTGGTGAGGATGCCGCTGATGATCTTGCGGAACGGGCGGTCGCCCAGTTCGGCGTCCTTGCCCACGCCCACCAGCAATACGCGGTCGGCCTTGAGGTTTGGCAGGCTTTGCAGCAGCAGGCTCTGGCCGACTTTGCCGGCCAGGTCGCCGCGCTTGAGGATCGCGCTGATGGCGCCGCCGCTCAGTTCGTCGAGTTGCTTGGCGGCAACGCCGAGTTTGCGGCCTTCGCCGATGGCGACCACGAGGGTGGCGGTTTTCAACGTTTCGGGGCTAACGCTTTTTACAACCAATTCCATTTTCGGGTCCCTTATTAAGGTCTGAGAGCCTTGCGTCTGTACGCAGGCTTTAATGCTTGGCAGCTGTGTAAGCCGCCAGCGACAAAGGCCGCAGTTTGAACCTCGGCGGCGGAGCCTGACAACCCTTGGCGTACGCTTTGTCCCCCCTCAATGAGCATGCTCCGTGACAGGCGCGGCCAATCACAGGATAATGCGCCATCTTTTTAGCCGGCCTGTGCAAACAGGTCGACTCGGTATGCTTGCTTGTTTGGCCGCCTTAGCCTGACAACCCTGGAGTGTCTGGTTTGATCGTCTTCCGTTATCTGTCCCGCGAAGTCCTGTTGACCCTGAGTGCCGTGAGTGCGGTATTGCTGGTCATCATCATGAGTGGTCGTTTCGTCAAATACCTGGCCCAGGCCGCTTCCGGCGCCCTGGACCCGGGCTCCTTGTTCCTGATCATGGGCTTTCGCCTGCCGGGGTTCCTGCAGCTGATCCTGCCCCTGGGCCTGTTCCTCGGGATCTTGCTGGCTTATGGCCGCCTGTACCTCGAAAGCGAAATGACCGTGCTCTCGGCCACCGGCATGAGCCAGCAACGCCTGCTGGGCATGACCATGATCCCGGCCGCCGGTGTGGCGCTGATCGTCGCCTGGCTGAGCCTGAGCCTGGCGCCGCAAGGTGCCATGCAGTTCCAGTTGGTGCTGAACAAGCAGGACGCCATGACCGAGTTCGACACCCTCGAACCGGGCCGCTTCCAGGCGCTCAATGACGGCACGCGGGTCACCTACACCGAAACCATGACCGAAGACCGCGCCAACCTTGGCGGGGTGTTCATCTCCGAGAAGCGCCTGGGCCAGGACAAGAAAGACCGTGGCATCTCCGTGCTGGTGGCCGACTCCGGTCGCCAGGAAATACGCCCGGATGGCAGCCGCTACCTGATCCTGGAAAACGGCTACCGCTATGACGGCAGCCCCGGCATGGCCGATTACCGTGCGATCAAGTACGACACCTATGGTGTGCTGCTGGCTCGCCCGGACGTCAGCGACGAGGTCACCGACCGTGATGCCATCCCGACCAGCGAGCTGCTTGGCAGCAAGGAGCTGCGTTCCATTGCCGAGCTGCAATGGCGGATTTCCCTGCCGCTGCTGGTGTTTATCGTGACCCTGATGGCCGTGCCGCTGTCGCGCGTCAACCCGCGCCAGGGCCGTTTCCTCAAGCTGTTGCCGGCGATCCTGCTGTACATGGCGTACCTGACCATCCTGATTTCCGCCCGTGGCTCCCTGGAGAAGGGCAAGCTGTCGCCAACCCTGGGCCTGTGGTGGGTTCACGGGATCTTCCTGGTGATCGGCCTCGGGCTGCTCTACTGGGAACCTATCCGTCTGAAAATGTTGAGCCGTCGTGGCCAGAAGGAGTTGGCTCGTGGCTAAGCTCGATCGCTACATTGGTAGCAGCGTACTGATCGCCATCCTGGCGGTATTGGGCATCATCCTGGGCCTGGCCTCGTTGTTCGCCTTCATCGATGAAGTCGGCAACGTCAGCGACACCTACACCGTGTGGGACGTACTGAGCTACGTGGCGCTCACCGCGCCGCGCCGCCTCTACGACATGATGCCAATGGCCGCGCTGATCGGTTGCCTGATTGGCCTGGGCAGCCTGGCCAGCAACAGCGAACTGACCATCATGCGTGCCGCCGGGGTTTCCATCGGCCGCATCGTCTGGGCCGTGATGAAACCGATGCTGCTGCTGATGCTGTGCAGCGTGCTGATCGGCGAGTACGTCGCGCCACCGGCTGAAACCACTGCCCAGGCCAACCGCGCCCTGGCCCAGGGTTCGGGGGATGCGCAAAGCTCCAAGCATGGCCTGTGGCACCGCCAGGGTGACGAGTTCATCCACATCAACGCCGTGCAACCCGGTGGCCTGTTGATTGGTGTGACGCGCTACACGTTCGACAAGGAGCGCCACCTGCTGTCGTCCAGTTTCGCCAAACGTGCGCAGTACAGCGCCGAGAAGTGGGAACTGACCGACATCACCACGACATATTTCCGCAACGCGGGCCAAGGCACCAAGTCCAGCACCGAAGTGATCAATGCACCGACTGAGGCGTGGGACATCGCCCTCAAGCCGGAGCTGCTCAATACCGTGGTGATGATCCCCGAAAGCCTGCCGATCTCCGGGCTGTGGAGCTATATCCACTACTTGAAGGAGCAGGGCCTGAACAACGGTCGTTACTGGCTGGCGTTTTGGGTCAAGGTGTTGCAGCCGGTCGTGACCGCGGCTCTGGTGCTGATGGCGATTTCGTTCATCTTCGGCCCATTGCGCTCCGTGACCCTCGGCCAGCGCGTGTTTACCGGCGTATTGGTAGGTTTCACCTTCCGCATCGCCCAGGACCTGCTCGGTCCGTCGAGCCTGGTGTTCGGGTTCTCGCCGCTGTTTGCGGTGCTGGTGCCGACCGCGATCTGTGCCGTGGCCGGGTTCTGGCTGTTGCGCCGAGCCGGTTGATAGCACGCTTATGATCAAAAAATGCCCCGTTCGAGAGATCGGGGCATTTTTGTTCTGGTCAGCAAAGATGACGCCCGGGCAGAGCATCAGGTACAATTCCCGGCTATTTTTCAGCGGGCAATCTGCCTGCAGCCTTTTTGAGTGTTGATCCGTGAGTGATTTGAGTCATATCCGCAATTTCTCCATCATCGCCCACATTGACCATGGCAAGTCGACGCTGGCCGACCGGTTCATTCAAATGTGCGGTGGCCTTGCCGAGCGTGAAATGGAAGCCCAGGTCCTGGACTCCATGGACCTCGAGCGTGAGCGCGGCATCACCATCAAGGCCCACAGCGTTACCCTGTACTACACTGCCAAAGACGGTATCAAGTACCAGCTGAACTTCATCGACACCCCCGGCCACGTTGACTTCACCTACGAAGTCAGCCGCTCGCTGGCCGCCTGTGAAGGCGCCTTGCTGGTGGTAGACGCTGGCCAAGGCGTTGAAGCCCAGTCCGTCGCCAACTGCTACACCGCGATCGAGCAAGGCCTGGAAGTGATGCCGGTGCTGAACAAGATCGACCTGCCACAGGCCGATCCAGACCGCGTCAAAGAAGAAATCGAAAAAATCATCGGCATTGACGCCACCGACGCCGTCGAGTGCAGCGCCAAGACCGGCCTGGGCGTCGACGAAGTGCTCGAGCGCCTGGTCAAGACCATTCCTGCGCCGACCGGCAACTACGAAGATCCGCTGCAAGCGTTGATCATCGACTCCTGGTTCGACAACTACCTGGGCGTTGTGTCCCTGGTACGCGTGCGCCACGGCCGTGTGAAGAAAGGCGACAAGATCCTGGTCAAATCCACCGGCAAGATCCACCTGGTGGACAGCGTTGGTGTATTCAACCCGAAGCACACCGCGACCACCGATCTGAAAGCCGGTGAAGTGGGCTTCATCATTGCCGGTATCAAGGACATCCACGGTGCACCGGTAGGTGACACCCTGACCTTGAGCTCCACTCCTGATGTTGACGTGCTGCCAGGCTTCAAACGCATCCAGCCGCAGGTCTACGCCGGCCTGTTCCCGGTCAGCTCCGACGACTTCGAGGACTTCCGCGAAGCCCTGCAGAAGCTGACCCTCAACGACTCGTCGTTGCAGTACACCCCGGAAAGCTCCGACGCCCTGGGCTTCGGCTTCCGTTGCGGGTTCCTCGGCATGCTGCACATGGAGATCATCCAGGAGCGCCTGGAGCGCGAATACGACCTGGACCTGATCACCACCGCGCCAACGGTTATTTTTGAGCTGGCGTTGAAAACCGGTGAAACGATTTACGTCGACAACCCGTCCAAGCTGCCAGACCTGTCTTCCATCGAAGACATGCGCGAGCCGATCGTGCGGGCCAACATCCTCGTGCCACAAGAGCACTTGGGCAACGTGATCACCCTGTGTATCGAAAAGCGTGGCGTGCAGCACGACATGCTGTTCCTCGGTACCCAGGTGCAAGTGACCTACGATCTGCCGATGAACGAAGTGGTCCTGGACTTCTTCGACCGTCTCAAATCCACCAGTCGCGGCTATGCTTCGCTGGATTACCACTTCGACCGTTACCAATCGGCTAATCTGGTGAAACTGGATGTGCTGATCAACGGCGACAAGGTCGATGCCCTGGCACTCATCGTGCACAAGGACAACGCGCACTACAAAGGTCGCCAGTTGACCGAGAAGATGAAAGAACTGATTCCGCGCCAGATGTTCGACGTCGCGATCCAGGCCGCCATTGGCGGGCAGATCATTGCACGGACCTCCGTCAAGGCTCTCAGAAAGAACGTACTGGCCAAATGCTACGGCGGTGACGTAAGCCGTAAGCGCAAGCTGCTTGAGAAGCAAAAGGCCGGTAAAAAACGCATGAAGCAAGTGGGCAACGTGGAAATTCCACAAGAAGCCTTCCTTGCGGTGCTCAGGTTGGATAGTTAGGTCCTATGTCGCTAAATTTCCCGCTGTTGCTGGTCATCGCCGTTGCCGTCTGTGGTCTCCTGGCGTTGCTCGATCTGGTGTTCTTCGCCCCGCGTCGGCGGGCGGCTATCGCGTCCTATCAGGGCAGCGTCAGCCAGCCCGATGCGGTGGTGGTCGAGAAGCTGAACAAAGAGCCCTTGCTGGTTGAATACGGCAAGTCGTTCTTCCCGGTGTTGTTCATCGTGCTGGTGCTGCGCTCGTTCCTGGTGGAGCCGTTTCAGATCCCTTCGGGGTCGATGAAACCTACCCTGGACGTGGGCGACTTCATCCTGGTGAACAAGTTTGCCTACGGCATTCGCCTGCCGGTGATCGACAAGAAGGTCATTGAAGTCGGTGACCCGCAACGCGGCGATGTGATGGTGTTCCGCTTTCCGAGCGACCCGAACGTCAACTACATCAAGCGTGTGATCGGCCTGCCGGGCGACGTGATCCGCTACACCGGTGACAAGCGCCTGTTCATCAACGGTGAATCGGTGGCCGAGAAGCTGATCGGTTCCGAGCCGAATTCCCTGGGTAGCGCCGAGCTGTATCAGGAAAAACTCGGCGCGGTGGAGCACGAGATCCGCAAGGAAATGTCGCGCTACCGCCAGCCTGATGGCGAGTGGAAAGTGCCGGCCGGGCACTACTTCATGATGGGCGACAACCGTGACAACTCCAATGACAGCCGCTATTGGAACGATCCCAACATTCCCAAGGATATGCTGGGCATGGTTCCCGACGAGAATATCGTCGGCAAGGCCTTCGCGGTCTGGATGAGTTGGCCGGAGTCCAAGCTCAGCCACTTGCCGAATTTCTCGCGAGTCGGGCTGATCAAGTAATACAGGCGGCGCTGTGAACACAGCGCCGAATGCTTTTCTGGGGCTTGGACAAATTCCGGCCCCATGCTGCACCAACCAGGATTTGAATTTGAACACTGCGTCAATCGTCGATGGCCGCCGGTGCCACCACACAGATATGGGTAAACCGTGACCGTTTCTCTAGCACGTCTCGAGCGTCTGCTCGGCTACACCTTCAAGGACCAGGAATTGATGGTCCTTGCCCTCACACACCGCAGCTTTGCAGGGCGTAACAACGAACGCCTGGAATTCCTCGGTGATGCCATCCTCAATTTCGTCGCCGGTGAGGCGCTGTTCGAGCGCTTCCCGCAAGCCCGTGAAGGCCAGCTGTCGCGCCTGCGCGCCCGCTTGGTGAAGGGCGAGACCCTGGCCGTGCTGGCCCGTGGTTTCGGCCTGGGCGAGTACCTGCGCCTGGGCTCTGGCGAGCTGAAGAGCGGTGGTTTTCGCCGCGAGTCGATCCTTGCCGATGCCCTTGAGGCGCTGATCGGCGCGATCTACCTCGATGCAGGCATGGAAGCAGCCAAGGAACGCGTGACCGCGTGGCTGACCTCCGAGATCGAAAGCCTCACGCTGGTCGATACCAACAAAGATCCCAAGACCCGCCTGCAGGAATTCCTGCAGTCCCGTGGTTGCGAACTGCCACGCTACGAAGTGGTGGATATCCAGGGTGAGCCCCATTGCCGCGTATTCTTCGTGGAATGTGAAATCACCTTACTGAACGAAAAAAGCCGAGGTCAGGGTGTGAGCCGTCGTATTGCCGAACAGGTAGCGGCCGCAGCAGCACTGATTGCCCTGGGCGTGGAGAATGGCCATGACTGATTCAACCGCAACACGCTGTGGCTATGTTGCCATCGTCGGCCGCCCGAACGTGGGCAAGTCCACGCTGCTGAACCACATCCTCGGTCAGAAGCTCGCGATCACCTCGCGCAAGCCGCAGACCACCCGCCACAACATGCTGGGCATCAAGACCGAAGGCAACGTGCAAGCGGTCTACGTCGATACCCCGGGCATGCACAAAGGTGGCGAGAAAGCCCTCAACCGCTACATGAACAAGACCGCTTCGGCGGCGTTGAAAGACGTCGACGTGGTGATCTTCGTGGTCGACCGCACCAAGTGGACCGACGAAGACCAGATGGTCCTTGAGCGTGTGCAGTACGTCACCGGCCCGTTGATCGTCGCGTTGAACAAGACCGACCGCATCGAAGACAAAGCCGAGCTGATGCCGCACCTGAGCTGGCTGCAGGAACAACTGCCGAACGCGCAGATCATCCCGATTTCCGCCCAGCACGGTCACAACCTGGAAGCTTTGGAGCGCGTGATTGCCGGACACCTGCCGGAGAACGAGCACTTCTTCCCGGAAGACCAGATCACCGACCGCAGCAGCCGTTTCCTGGCCGCCGAACTGGTGCGCGAGAAAATCATGCGCCAGATGGGCGCCGAGCTGCCGTACCAGATCACCGTCGAAATCGAAGAGTTCAAGCAGCAGGGCAAGACCTTGCATATCCATGCGCTGATCCTCGTCGAACGTGACGGCCAGAAGAAAATCATCATTGGCGACAAGGGCGAGCGCATCAAGCGCATCGGCACCGAGGCGCGCAAGGACATGGAATTGCTGTTCGATTCCAAGATCATGCTTAACCTGTGGGTGAAGGTTAAGGGTGGTTGGTCCGATGACGAGCGTGCACTGCGCTCCCTGGGCTACGGCGACCTGTAAGAACACCGCAGGACTAAAAATGTGGGAGCGGGCTTGCTCGCGAATGCGGTGGATCAGTCTCTGATAAGTCGACTGGCACACCGCATTCGCGAGCAAGCCCGCTCCCACATTCGGTTTGTGTAGTTTTCAACAATGCATTCCAGCAGTGAGAGCCCATGTCCCAACCCACCAGCCAACCCGCCTACGTCCTGCACAGCCGCGCCTACCGCGAGACCAGCGCCCTGGTGGACTTCCTCACGCCCCAAGGCCGCCTGCGTGCAGTGTTGCGCAGCGCGCGGGGCAAGGCGGGCACGCAGGCTAGGCCGTTCGTGGCGCTGGACGTGGAGTTTCGCGGCAAGGGCGAGCTGAAAAACGTCGGCCGCCTGGAGAGCGTCGGCACCTCCGCCTGGCTCAATGGCGAAGCGCTGTTCAGCGGCCTCTACCTCAACGAATTGCTGATTCGCCTGCTTCCCGCCGAAGATCCCCATCCCGCTGTCTTCGATCACTACGCCGCCACCTTGCTTGCCCTCGCCGAAGGCCGTCCATTGGAACCCTTGCTGCGCGCCTTCGAGTGGCGCCTGCTCGACGATCTGGGCTACGGCTTCGAACTGGTCAACGACCTGCACGGCGACCCCATCGCCGCCGATGGCATGTACCGCCTGCAAGTGGACGCCGGCCTGGAGCGTGTCTACCTGCTGCAACCGGGCCTGTTCCAGGGCACCGAGCTGCTGGCCATGAGCGAAGCCGACTGGAGCGCGCCGGGTGCTTTATCTGCCGCCAAACGCCTGATGCGCCAAGCCCTGGCCGTGCACTTGGGCGGACGGCCGCTGGTCAGTCGCGAGTTGTTTCGAAAGCCCTGACAACCCCGTGTATGCTGTGCAGCGTTTCTTTCCCTATTCAGGAGCGCTTCCGTGACCAGCAGCAATCGCATTCTTCTTGGCGTCAATATCGACCACGTCGCTACCCTGCGCCAGGCCCGGGGCACCCGTTACCCTGATCCGGTCAAGGCCGCGCTGGACGCCGAAGAAGCAGGCGCCGACGGCATCACCGTGCACCTGCGCGAAGACCGCCGCCACATCCAGGAGCGCGATGTGCTGGTGCTCAAGGATGTGCTGCAAACCCGCATGAACTTCGAGATGGGCGTGACCGAAGAGATGATGCTGTTCGCTGAACGCATCCGCCCGGCGCACATCTGCCTGGTCCCGGAAACCCGCCAGGAACTCACCACCGAAGGCGGCCTCGACGTGGCTGGCCAGGAAGCGCGGATCAAGGCCGCGGTGGATCGCCTGTCGCAGATCGGCAGCGAAGTCTCGCTGTTCATCGACGCCGACGAGCGCCAGATCGAAGCCTCGCGCCGCGTCGGTGCACCGGCCATCGAGTTGCACACCGGGCGTTATGCCGATGCCACCACCCCGACCGAAGTGGCCGATGAGCTGCAACGCATCATCGACGGTGTCGCGGTTGGCCTGCGCGAGGGCTTGATCGTCAATGCTGGTCATGGCCTGCACTACCACAACGTTGAAGCGGTGGCGGCGATCAAGGGCATCAATGAGCTGAACATTGGCCATGCGCTGGTGGCGCATGCGCTGTTCGTCGGCTTCAAAGGTGCTGTGGCTGAGATGAAGGCCCTGATCCTGGCTGCGGCCAAGCATTAAGAAAACACAGTCTAAAAACCACTGAAGATCAAAAAAATGTGGGAGCGGGCTTGCTCGCGAAAGCGGTCTGTCAGTTGATACATCTGTGACTGACCCACCGCTTTCGCGAGCAAGCCCGCTCCCACACAAGCCCGCTCCCACATTTGATCTTTGATGTGTCCGGAATTCAGCCATGCGGCAATGCGAAGCCTTACTGTTTAGGCGATGCAGGTGTATCGTATCTGCCCTTTGCAGGCCCTGGGCTTGCGGCAGATACGTGAGGTTGTTGTGTCCCGATCCTTTTCCCGTCGACAAATCCTGGGTGGCCTTGCCGGCCTGGCCGTAGTGGGCGTCGGTGCCGGTGGCGCCTATCGCTACTGGCTGGGGAAAGTCGCCGAGGCCGAAGCGGGCCACGATTACGAACTGATCGCCGCACCGCTGGACGTGGAGCTGGTGCCGGGCCACACGACCGAGGCCTGGGCGTTTGGCCCGTCGGCGCCGGGCACCGAGTTGCGTGTGCGCCAGGGCGAATGGCTGCGGGTGCGTTTTATCAACCACCTGCCGGTCGCCACCACCATCCACTGGCATGGCATCCGCTTGCCGTTAGAGATGGACGGCGTGCCCTACGTCTCCCAGTTGCCGGTGCTGCCCGGCGAGTACTTCGACTATAAATTCCGTGTGCCCGACGCCGGCAGCTACTGGTATCACCCCCACGTCAATAGCAGTGAAGAACTTGGCCGTGGCCTGGTCGGCCCGCTGATCATCGAAGAGCGCGAGCCAACCGGTTTCAAACACGAACGCACCCTCAGCCTGAAGAGCTGGCATGTGGACGAAGAGGGCGCTTTTGTACCGTTCAGCATCCCCCGTGAAGCCGCGCGCGGCGGCACGGCCGGACGTTTGTCTACGATCAACGGCGTGTCCCAGGCGGTGATCGACTTGCCGGCCGGGCAGATCACCCGTGTGCGCTTGCTCAACCTCGACAACACCCTAACCTATCGCATCAACATCCCCGACGTCGAAGCGCAAATCTACGCGCTGGACGGTAACCCCATCGAGCCGCGTCCGCTGGGCAAGGAATACTGGCTGGGCCCGGGTATGCGTATCTGCCTGGCGATCAAGGCACCGCCGGCGGGCGAAGAGCTGTCGATCCGCAATGGCCCGGTACGCCTGGGCACGTTTCGCTCTGTGGCCAATGCCGACGCGCCCACCGAGTGGCCACCGGCATTGCCCGCCAACCCGATTGCCGAGCCGGACCTGGCCAACGCCGAGAAACTCAACTTCAATTTCGAATGGGTCGGCACCGTTTCGGTCGACGATGGCCGGCCGCCCAGCCTGTGGCAGATCAACGGGCAGGCCTGGGATATCACCGACAAGACCTGCGCCGACCGCCCGATCGCCAAGCTGGAGAAGGGCAAGAGCTACATTTTCGAATTGAAGAACATGACCCAGTACCAACACCCGATCCACCTGCACGGCATGAGCTTCAAGGTGATCGCCTCGAACCGCCACAAGGTGATCCCGTACTTCACCGACACCTACCTGTTGGGCAAGAACGAGCGCGCCCGCGTGGCGTTGGTGGCGGATAACCCGGGGGTGTGGATGTTCCACTGCCACGTCATCGACCACATGGAAACCGGCCTGATGGCCGCCATCGAGGTGGCGTGATGCGCCAGTTTCGTCCCGTGGCGATCATCGACCGCAGCCGCGACCAGGACTTCATGCGCGAAGCCCTGGCCCTCGCCGCCCAAGGCGCTGCACTGGGTGAAGTGCCGGTGGGGGCGGTGTTGGTGCAGGACGGTGAAATCATCGGCCGCGGCTTCAACTGCCCCATCAGCGGCAACGACCCCAGCGCTCATGCCGAAATGGTCGCCATCCGTGACGCGGCGCAGGCCATCAGCAACTATCGGCTGGTGGGCAGCACGCTGTATGTGACGCTGGAGCCGTGCAGCATGTGCGCCGGTTTGATCGTGCACTCGCGGGTGGCGCGGGTGGTGTATGGCGCGTTGGAGCCCAAGGCGGGGATTGTGCAAAGCCAGGGGCAGTTTTTTACCCAGGGGTTTCTTAATCACAAGGTGTTGTTTGAGGGGGGGGTGTTGGCAGAAGAATGCGGGACAGTCCTGAGCGAATTCTTCAAAGCCCGCCGGGCCAAGCCACCCCTCTAAAGAACACTGGAGATCAAATGTGGGAGCGGGCTTGCTCGCGAATGCGGTGTGTCAGCCACTGAATGTGTTTCTGATACACCGCATTCGCGAGCAAGCCCGCTCCCACATTTTGATCTCTGTTTCTTCAGGGAGACCTCACCGCTACTTCTTGGCGATGATCACCGCCCGCATCGGCGCCGGCAGCCCTTCAATGGTCTTGCTGTGATCTTCAGGATCAAGGAAATCACTCAACGACTGATACTTCATCCACTCCGTCCCACGCTGTTCTTCCACCGTGGTCACGCTCACATCCACACAGCGCACATCACTGAACCCGGCACGCCTTAGCCACAGCATCAACGCCGGCACCGACGGCAGGAACCACACGTTACGCATCTGTGCATAGCGGTCTTCCGGCACCAGCACTTGTTGCTGATCGCCTTCCACCACCAGGGTTTCCAACACCAGTTCGCCGCCCTTGACCAGGGTGTCTTTCAGCGCGAGCAAATGCTCGATGGGCGAGCGGCGGTGGTAGAACACGCCCATGGAAAACACCGTATCAAAGCCTTCCAGATTCGCCGGCAGGTCTTCAAACGGGAACGGCAGGTGCCACGCCTTGGGCTCTGACAGGTAACGCTGCACCGCCTGGAACTGGCAGAAAAACAGCCAGTTCGGGTCGACGCCAATCACGCTGTCGGCCCCGGCGCCGAGCATGCGCCACATGTAGTAACCGTTGCCGCAGCCCACATCGAGGATGCGTTTGCCCTTCAGGTTCAAATGCGGTGCCACCCGTGACCACTTCCAGTCCGAACGCCATTCGGTGTCCACATGCACGCCGAACAGGTGGAACGGGCCTTTGCGCCATGGGCTCAGCCCCATCAGCGCGGTGTGCATTTGCGCGCGGGTTTCGTCATCGCAATCGGTGTCGAGGGTCAGGCCGTTGAGCAAGTCCACGTCGCTGGGCTGGATCTTCGGCAGCGCATCCAGCGCGCTCTGCCAGCGCTCCAGGTCGCCATGGCCTTTTTCCATCTTGCTATCGAGTTGCGCTTGCAGGCCTTGGGCCCACACGGCCAAGGGAGTACCGACCAAGTGGCGGGCGAGGGGAGACAGATCAATCATGGCAAGGCAATCAACGAGGCAAAGTTAAGACACTGGAACCACGGCACGACTTTCGAGAACCCGGCCGCCAGCAGGCGTTCGCGGTGTTCTTCGAGGCTGTCGGGCTTCATGACGTTTTCGATGGCGCTGCGCTTCTGGGCGATTTCCAGTTCGCTGTAGCCGTTGGCGCGTTTGAACGCGATATGCAGGTCGGTGAGCAACGCATGTTCTTCGGGATCATTGAAGCGCAGCTTTTCCGAAAGGATCAGCGCGCCCCCCGGCAACAGCGCTTGGCGGATGCGTGTGAGCAAGGCCAGGCGCTCATCGGGGGCGATAAATTGCAGGGTGAAGTTCAGCGCCACCACCGAGGCCGGTTGGAATTGCAACGCGAGGATATCGCCCTCGATCACGTCCACCGGCAGCAACTCCTGGAACATCGAGTCCTGGCCATTGAGGTATTCGCGGCAGCGCTCGACCATCGCTGCCGAGTTATCCACCGCGATCACCCGGCAGCCATCGGTGCGCACATGGCGACGCAGGGCCTGGGTCACGGCGCCCAGGGACGAACCCAGGTCGTACAGCACGCTGTTGGGCTGGGCAAACTGCGCCGCGAGCACGCCGAGGTTTTCGACGATGGTCGGGTAGCCGGGCACCGAGCGCTTGATCATGTCCGGGAACACCCGCACCACGTCCTCGTTAAAGGCGAAGTCCGGCACCTGGGGCAGGGGCTGGGCGAATAGGCGATCGGGTTCTTTGCTCACGGTTGTTCCGGCGACGAAAAGGGGAAAGGCCGGCATTTTAGCCAAGTTGGCCCTCGTGTGCGCGGGTTGTCTGATGGAAAGCCGACGCGGTGATACCCCACTGCCCCAGCCAGTAAGTGGCGATCAACAGATACGGCGCCGCATCGAACGCCAGCACAAACCGATTGATACCGATCAGCGTGTCGGAAAACACAAACGACGCGGCACCCGCTGCCGCCAGCTGCGCCGAACGCTTCGGCACTTCGCTGCCCAGGCGTGCCAGCGCGCGCCAGAGCATGGCGCTGATGACCAGGGCGTAAACCACCACGGGGATCAGCAAGTCGCCAAGACCGTGGGAAATCAGGATGCTCAGCAGCACTGCGCCTACACCCAGGGCCAATAGCAATGGCAGCAGCGCCAACCGCCGGCAGTCACTGAAATAGGCTTTGAGGTAGGCCAGGTGCGCAAACAGAAACGCGCCGAGGCCAAAGATGAACAAGTCGCCCGGCCATGCGAGCAACACATCGCCCACCAGGGAAAAAATCAGCCCCAGGCTGATCCAGCGTCGATAGTCGGTGGGCGGCGCATCATGCAGCCAGCCCAGCAGCGCCAGTACCGGCAGCGGTTTGACCAGCAGGCACAGTAAGGTGGCGTGGGTGGCCAGGCCGTAGATAAAGGTGCCGGCGCCCATCAACGCAAGAATCATCCATGGCATATCAGTTCACCGTAATGGCGCAATCGAACGTTTCGGCAGGTTCGGCTTCGGGTTCCCAGGGTTGCTGGGAGGTCAGGCGCAAACGTCCCTGGCCTGCGGCGAAGGCCTGGAAGCGCCAGGTGGATTGCCCGCCGCCGCCGATTACCCCGGATTCACTGCTGCTGTAGACCTCGGGGCTCAGCGCGCGGAGCACGCCGCCGGCGGAATCCTGGATGGCCCAGCGGTAGCCGGTGGTGGGGTTGCTGGGCAGGGTGAGGATCAGGTTTTGCCCGGTTTTGAGCTGGAGCGGGCAAGCGCTTTGCTTGTCCACGCTGATATTTTGCTTGGGGGCACTGGCGCACCCGGCCAGCAGGGCAAGGCTTAGGGGGATAAGCAGGCGGGCAGCGGTCATGGGGGCTCCGTTGATTCACGACGAAGGGCGAGCATAACCGAAGATGAGACAAGGTGTGACAGAGCTGGGTTTTGTGTTGATTGTGCTGGCCCCTTCGCGAGCAAGCCCGCTCCCACACTTGACCGCATTCCAAAGGATGTACTCAGTCAAATGTGGGAGCGGGCTTGCTCGCGAAAGGGCCAGTCCAGGCACTACATAACCATCAGAAGAGCACCTTGGCCACATCCGCAAACCGCTTGGCAAAGTGCACCGTCATGCCTTCCTTGAGGTACTCCGGCAACTCTTCAAAGCTGCCACGGTTCGGTTCCGGCAAGATCAACTCGTGAATCTTCTGGCGCCGCGCCGCGATCACCTTCTCACGCACCCCGCCAATCGGCAGCACATGCCCGGTCAGCGTCAGCTCGCCGGTCATGGCCACGCCTTTTTTCGGCGGCTGGTTACGGGCCAGCGACAGCAACGCGCTGGCCATGGTTACACCGGCGCTCGGGCCGTCTTTCGGCGTGGCGCCTTCCGGTACGTGCAGGTGTACGAAGGCTTCGTCGAAGAACTTCGGATCACCGCCAAATGACTTCAGGTTCGAGCTGATGTAGCTGTAGGCTATTTCAGCGGACTCCTTCATCACTTCACCCAACTGCCCGGTGAGCTTGAAGCCGCGATTGAGTGTATGGATACGCGTCGCTTCGATCGGCAGGGTCGCGCCGCCCATGCTCGTCCAGGCCAGGCCGGTAATCACGCCGGTACCGGACAACACCTGTTCGTTGCGGAACACCGGCATGCCCAAGGAGCTTTCCAGGTCCTTGTTGCCGATCTTGATCACCGAGTCCGGCTCATCCAGCAACTTGACCACCGCCTTGCGCACCAGTTTGCCCAGCTGTTTCTCCAACTGGCGCACCCCGGCTTCGCGGGCATAACCGTCGATCAATGCACGCAGGGCGCCGTCGCTGATGGTCAGGCTGGTTTTTGCCACGCCGGCTTTTTCCAGCTGTTTTGGCCACAGGTGGCGCTTGGCGATGGCGACTTTTTCTTCGGTGATATAGCCCGACAGGCGAATCACTTCCATCCGGTCCAGTAACGGGCCGGGGATCGAATCCAGGGTGTTGGCGGTGCACACGAACAGCACTTTGGACAGGTCCAGGCGCAGGTCCAGGTAATGGTCGAGGAATTCGACGTTCTGCTCAGGGTCGAGGGTTTCCAGCAGCGCCGACGCCGGGTCGCCCTGGAAGCTCTGGCCCATTTTGTCGATCTCGTCGAGCATGATCACCGGGTTCATCACTTCTACATCTTTGAGTGCCTGCACCAGCTTGCCCGGCAGGGCGCCGATGTAGGTGCGGCGATGGCCCTTGATCTCGGCCTCGTCGCGCATGCCGCCGACGCTGAAGCGATAGAACGGCCGCCCCAGGGACTCGGCGATGGATTTGCCGACGCTGGTCTTGCCCACGCCCGGCGGGCCCACCAGCAGCACGATGGAACCGGCGACTTCGCCTTTATAAGCGCCCACCGCGAGGAATTCGAGGATGCGGCTCTTGATGTCGTCCAGGCCCGCATGGTGTTTATCCAACACCTTGCGCGCGTGTTTCAGGTCGAGTTTGTCTTCGCCATACACGCCCCACGGCACCGCCGTCGCCCAGTCCAGGTAATTGCGTGTGACCGCGTATTCCGGCGAGCCGGTTTCCAGGATCGACAGTTTGTTCAGTTCTTCATCGATGCGCTTTTGCGCCTGGGCCGGCAGCACTTTGCCTTGCAGGCGTTGTTCGAACTGCTCGACGTCGGCGCTGCGATCGTCCTTGGTCAGGCCCAGCTCCTGCTGGATGACCTTGAGTTGTTCCTTGAGGAAAAACTCGCGCTGGTGCTCGCCGATCTTGCGGTTCACCTCGGCGGAGATTTCCTTTTGCAGGCGCGCGACTTCCACTTCTTTGCGCAGCATCGGCAGCACTTTTTCCATGCGCTTGAGCATGGGCACGCAGTCCAGCACTTCCTGCAACTCGTTACCGGTGGCCGACGTCAGCGCGGCGGCGAAGTCAGTGAGCGGCGACGGGTCGTTGGGGCTGAAGCGGTTGAGGTAGTTCTTCAACTCTTCGCTGTACAGCGGGTTGAGCGGCAGCAGCTCCTTGATCGCATTGATCAGCGCCATGCCGTAGGCCTTTACCTCATCGGTCGGCTCGGACGGCTGGTGCGGATATTCGACCTCCACCAGGTACGGTGGGCGGTGGTGCTTGAGCCAGGTCTTGATGCGCACGCGGGTCAGGCCCTGGGCGACAAATTGCAGCTTGCCGTTCTCGCGGCTGGCGTGGTGCACCTTCACCAGCGTGCCGTACAGCGGCAGGCTGGAGGTGTCGAAATGGCGTGGGTCTTCTGGCGGCGTGTCCATGAAGAACAAGGCCAGGTTGTGGTGATCGGATTTGCTCACCAACTCCAGGGTCTCGGCCCACGGTTCTTCATTGACGATCACCGGCAGCACTTGCGCCGGGAAGAACGGCCGATTGTGGATCGGGATGATATAGACCTTGTCCGGCAGGTTTTGCCCAGGCAGCGCCAGGCCAGTGTTGGACGAAGGGGATTCAGCGTTTTCGGGGTCGGCGTAGTCGTTTAGATCGTATTCGGGGAATTCTTGCTGGTCGCTCATGGGGCACCTGCATCAGGAAGTATGCAGGTTAGATGGGGCGGGGTAGCGGTGGTTTCAATGGTGGGGGCGAGATAGCAACATATTGCATAATTTTTTTCAGTACACCGCAGGTCCAACTGTGGGAGCGGGCTTGTGTGGGAGCGGGCTTGCTCGCGAATGCGGTGGATCAGTCAAAGAAGTATTAACTGACCCACCGCATTCGCGAGCAAGCCCGCTCCCACATTTTGAATTGAGTGCAGTCAGCTGATTTTGTGCAGGTAGCTGGGGAGTGGCTGCTCCGGTAGCACCGACAACACTTTCAGGCGCTGTAACATTCTTTGCCGCGCCCGCTGCAAATGCTCGCGCAGATTCAACGCCGCCGCATCCACCGCCCCATGCAATAACAGCTCCAAAATCAACCGATGCTCGGCCAACATGGCTGGATCAGCGCCGATCCCCAGCAACCGGTAAAAAATCCGACTGATAATCATCGGGCTCTGCCCCTGGCGGATCAGCGCGGCGATCTTGCGATTCTGCAACCCGGCGAGGCAGCGCTGGTGCAAATCCTCTTCGATCTGCTCGATGGCTTCCAGGCTGCACTGCGGGCTGTCCTGCGCGTCCAGCACCCGCTGCAACATCGCTTCCAGCACCTCGCGATCCAGGCCCGGCGCGCTGAGGCGCAGGGCTTCGGGTTCCAGGCAGGCGCGCAGTTCGTAGTCTTCGGTGACTTCCCGCGCGGTCAGCGGCCCGGCCAGCCATTGGGAGTAGGGCTCCTTTTCCACCAGGCCACGGTCGCGCAAGCGCATCAGCGCTTCACGCACCACGGCGCGGCTGACGCCGTAGTGGTCGGCGGCTGCTTGCTCATCCAGGCGGTAATGGCCGAAGGCAATGCAGGTGGACAGCGCCGCGCCGATTTCCTCGACGATGCGCTCGCCCAATGGCCGCGTGTCCACCAGCTCGGCTTCACCATTGAGCCCCAGGTGCGCATGACTCAAGGGCAGGCGCAGCGGCTCCATCGCCAGGCCTTCGGGGTTGATCAGGTAACCCCGGCCATTGAAGCGGCAGATCAAGCCTTCGTCGTGCAGCAGGTCCAGGGCCTTGCGCACCGGCACGCGGCTGGTGCCGAACAATTCGGCCAGCGGCGCTTCCAGCAACACCAGGCCATGGCGGGCCGTGCCGTTGACGATCGCGTCACGCAACACCTGGTGAATCATCGCGTAGCGGGAGGCCGGGGCAGACACTGCTTTCATCGCTTTCTCAGGGGCTTGTAGGACGGTGGCCGGGGATTCTCTCATAAGTTGTGCCTGTCACCCTGCGCCACGTCGGTGGCACTTTTTTGGGGCTGGGAATGTAGGAATGTTACTTTTCTGCACCAAAATGTACTTATTAATAAAAGATACATTATTTCATTCAAGGCGTTGCGCCGGCTTCCGTCAAACTATTTTTCCCGATATCCAAGCTATCTATCCCGTAGATCTAGGCGAAAAACCTGCGTTGGGTAAAACCCGCGACACAGAGATTGGCATGAAAGCTGCCTTTGTAAAATGTACATTCTATTAATATGTACGTTTTGTGAGGGTCATCTTGATGTCAGACGCCACTTCAATGGCCGAGGATTTCGCCAGCGGTCGCAGCGACCCGGTGCAGGTGCTTGAACAGGCACTCCTCCACGCGAGTATGGCCCCCAGCGTATTTATTTCCCTGACCGCCGAGCGTGCCCGTCGCGAGGCCGAAGCCTCGGCCGCGCGCTGGCGGGCTGGCCAGCCGCTGAGCGTGTTTGATGGCGTGCCGCTGGCCTGGAAAGACCTGTTCGACGTGGCCGGCAGCATCACCACGGCGGGCGCCGCCTACCGCCGCAACGCGCCTGCGGCCTTGCTCGATGCGCCCAGCGTGGGCCTGTTGTGCCGCGCGGGGATGGTCAGCCTGGGCAAGGCCAACCTCAGCGAGCTGGCCTATTCCGGCCTGGGCCTCAACCCGCATTTCGGCACGCCGTTCAACCCCCACAGCAGTGACCAGGCGCGCATCCCCGGTGGTTCGTCATCGGGTTCGGCCGTCGCCGTTGCCGCCGGGATCGTCCCGATTGCCATGGGCACCGACACCGCCGGCTCGATCCGCATCCCCGCCGCGTTGAATGGCGTGGTGGGTTACCGCAGCAGCAGTCGGCGTTACAGCCGCGACGGTGTGTTCCCGTTGTCCCGCACCCTCGACAGCCTCGGTCCGCTGACCCGCAGCGTGCGCGACGCGCTGGCCATCGATGATCTGCTCCATGGCCGCCGCCAAGTCCACACGCCCCGCAGCCTCAAGGGCCAGCGCTTTGTATTGGCGCAGCAAGACGTCGAGCCGGCGGTGCACGACAACCTGCTGCGCGCTGCGGAGCAACTCCGAGCCGCCGGCGCGCTCGTCGAAGAACGTGAATGCCCAACATTCCAGGCCTCCCTGACGTTGATCCGCGACCACGGCTGGCTCGGTTCCTTCGAAGCTTTCGCCCTGCACGAAGCTCTGCTCGACAGCCCCGACGCCGACCACCTCGACCCCCGCGTACGCCGCCGCCTCGAAGCCGCCCGCGCGCTGCCCGCCAGCCAATTGCTGCTCCTCATCGAAGCTCGCCGCCGCCTGCAACAACAACTGCTCGACGACCTCGACGGCGCGCTGCTGATCACCCCCACCGTCGCCCACGTCGCGCCGCCCCTGGCGCCGCTGGAGGCCGACGATGACCTGTTCACCCACACCAACCTCGCCACCCTGCGCCTGACCATGCCCGGCAGTTTCCTGGACATGCCCGGCGTGAACCTGCCCAGCGGCCGCGACGCCCTGGGCCTGCCCACCGGGCTGCTGCTCAGCGCCCCGACGGGGGAAGACGCGCGCCTGTTGCGCGCTGCGTTGTCCGTCGAATCTGCAATGACTATTTAAGGAGACACACCATGGCTAAAGACATCCTCTGTGCATTTGGCGTCGACGTTGATGCCGTCGCCGGCTGGCTCGGTTCCTACGGCGGCGAAGACTCGCCCGATGACATCTCCCGCGGCCTGTTCGCCGGTGAAATCGGCGCGCCACGCCTGCTCAAATTGTTCGAACGCTACGGCCTGCGCACCACCTGGTTTATCCCCGGCCACTCGATGGAAACCTTCCCCGAGCAGATGAAGGCCGTGGCCGACGCCGGCCACGAAATCGGCGTGCATGGCTACAGCCACGAAAACCCCATCGCCATGACCGCCGAGCAAGAGGAAATCGTCCTCGATAAATCCATCGAGCTGATCACCCAGGTCACCGGCAAACGCCCGACCGGCTACGTCGCGCCGTGGTGGGAATTCAGCAAGGTCACCAACGAGCTGCTGCTGAAAAAAGGCATCAAGTACGACCACAGCCTGATGCACAACGACTTCCACCCCTACTACGTACGCAAGGGCGACAGCTGGACCAAGATCGACTACAGCCAGCACCCCGACACCTGGATGAAACCCCTGGTGCGCGGCGAAGAAACCGACCTGGTGGAGATCCCGGCCAACTGGTACCTCGACGACCTGCCGCCGATGATGTTCATCAAGAAAGCCCCCAACAGCCACGGCTTCGTCAACCCGCGTCACCTCGAAGAAATGTGGCGCGACCAGTTCGACTGGGTCTACCGCGAGCACGAACACGCGGTGTTCACCATGACCATCCACCCCGACGTGTCCGGCCGCCCGCAAGTGCTGCTGATGCTGGAGCGCCTGATCGAACACATCCAGAGCCATGCCGGCGTGCGCTTCGTCACCTTCGACGAAATCGCCGATGACTTTATCCGCCGTCAACCGCGTACCTGACCCTTAAAAAACAGCCCCCATCCCTGAGGCGCGACCCATGTCCATCTACAACAAGCTTGACCTGACTGGCTGGAAACCCCGGCAACTGACCTCCAAGGAAGTGCGCTTCGCCACCTGGATCGCGTTTTTCGCCTGGGTGTTTGCGGTGTACGACTTCATCCTCTTCGGCACCTTGCTGCCGGAAATCGGCCGCCACTTTGGCTGGGGTGAAGTGGAGCAAGCCGAGATCGCGACATGGGTGGCGGTGGGTACCGCCGTGGTCGCTCTGGCTATCGGCCCTATCGTCGATAAGCTGGGGCGCCGCAAAGGCATTATTTTCACCGTGGCCGGCTCTGCACTGTGCTCGGCGCTGACCGCCATTGGTGGCGCGTGGGGCAAGTCGCCGCTGATCCTGATCCGTTCGCTGGGCGGTCTGGGTTACGCCGAAGAAACCGTCAACGCCACCTATCTGACCGAGCTGTATGGCGCCTCCGAAGACCCGCGCCTGACCAAACGCCGTGGCTTTATCTACAGCCTGGTGCAGGGCGGCTGGCCGGTCGGTGCGTTGATCGCCGCCGGTTTGACCGCGCTGTTGCTGCCGATCATCGGCTGGCAGGGCTGCTTCATCTTCGCGGCGATCCCGGCGATTGTGATCGCGATCATGGCGCGCAAGCTCAAGGAAAGCCCGCAGTTCCAGATCCACGAACGCATCAGCCAACTGCGCAAAAGCGGCGCGGTGACTGAAGCGCAGAACGTCGCCGTGACCTACGGCGTGGACTACGACGAACACAGCAAGGCCGGCCTCAAGGCCGCGTTCCGTGGCCCGGCCCGCCGCGCCACCCTGGTGATCGGCGCCGCGCTGTTGCTCAACTGGGCGGCGATCCAGGTGTTCAGCGTGCTCGGTACGTCGGTGATCGTCAGCGTGCACCACATCTCGTTCGAGAACTCGCTGATCATCCTCGTGCTGTCGAACCTGGTGGGCTACTGCGGTTACCTCAGCCACGGCTGGATGGGCGACAAGATCGGCCGTCGCAATGTGATCGGCCTGGGCTGGATGCTCGGCGGCCTGGCATTCGCCGGCATGCTGTTTGGCCCGAGCAATATGGCGATGGTGGTCGGGCTGTACAGCCTGGGCCTGTTCTTCCTGATCGGGCCGTACTCGGCGGCGCTGTTCTTTATCAGCGAAAGCTTCCCCACCAGCATCCGTGCCACCGGTGGCGCGATCATCCACGCCATGGGCCCGATTGGTGCGGTGGTCGCAGGTTTTGGCGCGACCCAGGTGTTGTCCGCCGGCAGCGACTGGCAGACCGCCGCGCTGTGGTTCGGTGCCGTGCCGTGCTTCCTGTCCGGCATGTTGATGTTCGCCGCGCGCCATGTGCGCCCGGAAACCGTTCAGTAAGGAGTGTGTGATGAGCCGTAAAGTTGCCTTGATTACCGGCGCCGCCAGCGGCATCGGCCAAGCCCTCGCCGTGGCCTATGCGCGAGTCGGTGTGGCGGTGGTCGGCGGGTATTACCCGGCCGATCCCCACGACCCGCACACCACCGTGGCCTTGGTGGAAGAAGCCGGCGGCGAATGCCTGATGTTGCCGTTGGACGTCGGCAGCACGGCCTCGGTGGACGCCTTGGCCGAGCAAGCCGTGCAGCACTTCGGCCGCCTCGACTACGCCGTGGCCAACGCCGGTTTGCTGCGTCGTGCGCCGCTGCTGGAGATGACCGACGCGCTGTGGGACGAGATGCTCAATGTCGACCTGACGGGGGTGATGCGCACCTTCCGTGCGGCCACTCGACACATGAGCGAAGGCGGCGCGCTGGTGGCGATTTCATCGATTGCCGGCGGCGTGTATGGCTGGCAGGAACATAGCCATTACGCAGCGGCCAAAGCCGGCGTGCCGGGGTTGTGCCGGTCGCTGGCGGTGGAATTGGCGGCCCTGGGCATTCGTTGCAATGCGGTGATCCCGGGGTTGATCGAGACGCCGCAGTCGCTGGATGCGAAGAACTCGCTGGGGCCGGAAGGCTTGGCCAAGGCCGCGCGGGCGATCCCGCTGGGACGGGTAGGGCGGGCGGATGAAGTGGCGTCGCTGGTGCAGTTCTTGACCAGTGAGGCGTCGAGTTACCTCACCGGCCAAAGCATCATCATCGACGGCGGGCTGACCGTGCGTTGGCCTGACTGAATGTACTGGGTCCAAATGTGGGAGCGGGCTTGCTCGCGAAAGCGGTGGTTCAGATAAATCAATGGTGACTGACACACCGTATTGGCGAGCAAGCCCGCTCCCACATTGGGTCTGTGTTTGATCCAGGAGAATTTATATGCCTCAACTGATTAACCGCCGCGCCGTCATCACCGGCGCCGGCAGCGGCATCGGCGCTGCCATCGCTCGCGCCTACGCCGCTGAAGGCGCACGCCTGGTGCTGGCCGACCGCAACGCCGCGAGCCTCGCCGAGACCGCGATCACCTGCCGCAACCTCGGCGCCGAAGTCGTCGAATGCCTGGCCGATGTCGGCACCGTCGAAGGCGCCCAGGCCAGTGTGGATACCTGCGTCGCGCAGTTTGGCGGCATCGATATCCTGGTCAACAACGCCGGCATGCTCACCCAGGCGCGGTGTGTCGACTTGTCCATCGAGATGTGGAACGACATGCTGCGCGTCGACCTCACCAGCGTGTTCGTCGCCAGCCAGCGCGCCTTACCCCACATGCTTGCGCAGCGCTGGGGGCGGATCATCAACGTCGCCTCCCAACTGGGTATCAAAGGCGGCGCCGAGCTGACCCACTACGCCGCCGCCAAGGCTGGGGTGATCGGCTTTACCAAGTCCCTCGCGCTGGAGGTCGCCAAGGACAACGTGCTGGTCAATGCCATCGCCCCCGGCCCGATTGAAACGCCGCTGGTGGGCGGTATCAGCGACGATTGGAAACGCGCCAAGGCCAAGGAATTGCCCCTGGGCCGCTTCGGCCTGGCCGATGAAGTGGCGCCCACCGCCGTGCTGCTGGCCAGCGAACCGGGCGGTAATTTGTTCGTCGGCCAGACCCTCGGCCCGAACTCCGGCGACGTCATGCCATGAGCGGGGTGTAGCCATGTGCGGACTCTGCGGGCTGCTTGGCGAAGACCTGCACTGGAGCGACCCCCTGGGCGATGAGTTGCCCCGGCGCCGCGAACGCCTGCGCCGGATCGCGGCGATCAATCAGGTGCTGGCGGTGTTCCGGCTCAAGGTCGAAGACTTCCAGGGCGCCTCGTACCTGTTGCTCGGCGCCACCGGCAAGCAGGAACTGGCGAGTGGCCTGGACCAATTGTGGCTGGCCGCCGAAAGCATGCTCGGCCGCCCGCTGGACCCGCTCGACCCCACACTGCTCGACCACCTTGAACACTGAATGTGGCGAGGGAGCTTGCTCCCGCTGGAGTGCGCAGCGCTCCCAAGCTTTTGGGGCCGCTTCGCAGCCCAGCGGGAGCAAGCTCCC
>NZ_QAJM01000018.1 GCF_003852405.1 Pseudomonas sp. KBW05 | reverse complement strand
GCCCGCTCCCACATTTGCTTCTCGGTGTGCTCGGGGTCAGCGGCGGTCTGCTACTACGCCAATCAGTACCAATACGACCACCAACACCGGCGCCAGGCTGTAGTTATTGAACTGGCTCAACCCCCGCACAATCCACGGCGTGGCGTAGATCAACGCCGCACCGCTGCCAATCATGCACAGCAACGCCATCAACGGTACGCGCAACGCACCGGCCACGCTGCCCAGGCGGGCTTCGACCCAGCCCTTGATGTCGGCACCAAACAGCACCAGCAAGCAGCCCACCAGGGCCAGGGAGATTTCCGACAGGTTGCTACGGCTCCAGCGGGATACGGTGGCGAGCAGGTCGAGTACCAAATCCATTCGATTTCCTTAGAGCGATCAGCTCAAAAACTTCTGCAACAGGTCATTGAGAAAGAGTTGCCCGCGGTCGGTCGCCGCCAGGCGTGACGGTTCGACCTGCATTAAGCCACTTTGTTCGGCCTCGCGACGGCCTTCATCCAGGCTGGCCAGGTCCAGGCCGGTGCGCTCGGCGTACAGCTTGGCTTCGACGCCTTCGGTCAGGCGCAAGGCGTTCATCAGGAACTCGAACGGCAGCTCCTCATTGGTCAGTTCTTTCGCGCCGGCCTGGAAGTTTTTCGCCGGGTTGAGGTAGTCCTTCGGCGCGCGGGTTTTCCAGGTGCGCACGATGCGCCCGTCCGGATGGCTGAGCTTGCCGTGAGCGCCGGCGCCGATGCCGATAAAGTCGCCAAAGCTCCAGTAGTTCAGGTTGTGCCGCGCCGGGCGACCCGGTTGGGCATAGGCCGACACTTCGTATTGCGCGTAACCATGCTCGGCAAGTAGCGCCTGGCCGGCTTCCTGGATGTCCCACAACGTGTCGTCTTCCGGCAGCGCAGGCGGCTGGTTCCAGAACACCGTGTTGGGTTCCAGGGTCAGTTGGTACCAGGACAAATGCGTCGGCTTCAGCGCGATGGCCTGGCGCAGGTCGCTCAGGGCGTCGTCCAGGGACTGATCAGGCAAGCCGTGCATCAGGTCCAGGTTGAAGTTGTCGAACCCGGCCTGGCGCGCCATACCCGCCGCGCGTACGGCTTCGTCGCCATTGTGGATGCGGCCCAGGGCCTCAAGCTTTTCCTGTTGGAAGCTCTGGATGCCGATGGACAGGCGGTTGATCCCCAGCTTGCGGTACGCCACGAACTTCTCTTGTTCGAAGGTGCCGGGGTTGGCTTCCAGGGTGATCTCGATATCGCCGGCAAACGGGATGCGCGCTTCCACGCCTTTGAGCAAGCGGCCCAGCGCCGCCGCACTGAACAGGCTCGGCGTGCCGCCACCGAAGAAGATCGAACTCAGCTCGCGACCGTAAACGGCGTGCAGGTCTTGATCGAGGTCGGCCAGCAAGGCGTCCACATACTCTTCTTCTGGCAGCACTTTGCTGGCGGTGTGGGAGTTGAAGTCGCAATACGGGCATTTACGTACGCACCACGGAATGTGGATGTACAGCGCCAGGGGCGGCAGCAGGGGCAAAGCCGCCCGTGGTGTTTGCGCGCCGCCGTGGATCAGCGGCTGCGCAGAGGTGTTTTGGGTCATTTCAGGCTCAGGCGTTGGCGCAGCAAATCCATTGCGCGGGCGCGGTGGCTGATCTGGTTCTTGTCGGCCGGGCTCAGTTCTGCGCTGGAGACATTGCGCTCCGGCACCCAGAACAGCGGGTCGTAGCCAAAGCCATGCTCACCGCTGGCCGCATGCAGGATGCGCCCGTGCCACAGGCCTTCGCAGAGGATCGGCAACGGGTCATCGGCGTGGCGCACCAGGGCCAGCACGCAGACGAACTGCGCGCCACGCTCATCGTCCGGCACGTCCTTGAGGGCGTCCAGCAGCTTGGCGTTGTTGGCCGCGTCGCCCTTGCCATCGGCATAACGCGCCGAATAGATGCCTGGCGCGCCGCCGAGGAAGTCCACCGCCAAACCCGAGTCATCGGCCAGCGCCGGCAGGCCGGAGATGCGTGCGGCATTGCGCGCCTTGAGGATGGCGTTCTCGACGAACGATAGGCCGGTTTCTTCCGGCTCTACCTGGCTGAACTCGCCAATCGAGCGCAATTGCACCGATTCGCCGAGCATGGCCTGCAGTTCCTTGAGTTTGCCGGCATTATGGCTGGCCAGTACGAGTTGGGTGAGTTTCATCATTCGGCCGGGAACTGTTCTTGGTTGAATTGGAAGCTATGGGCTTTGCCGCCGGTTTCAACGTTGATGGTAAACGTCTTGTATTCACGCTGCGTGACGGAGTAGGGCGCGAGGTAACTGACCCCGCTTTTCTCGGTAATCTGCTTGAAGGTCAGGACCTCGCTCTTGCCGCCCAGGTCCTTGATGGTGCCGGTCACTTGCGCCGCTACTGGGGCAACGCCCTTGATCACGGTCACGTTGATCAGGCCCTTCTCCTTGCTGCGCACCACGCCGATCTTCTGGGCGGTTTCCGGTGGCAGGAAGCTGGAGGTGAAGGTGTTGTAGTGAACGGTGATGTCACCGAAGTCTTTCTTGCGATTAGCGTCGATAGAGTCCGCTGCGATGGCGCTGGTGCCCAGGCACGCGGTCAATAGAAAAATAGCCAAGCGACTCATGATCATCCCTCTTGAAAATGATTAGACGGCAATCTTGTGGTCGGTCAGGCCAGGGCTGCTGACCCGGTAGATACCAATTTCGCCCAACAGGTTGGGCCATAGTTTACTCGCCCAGCCGTGGCGGTGCTGTTGATCGACGGCAAGGCGGTTGATCACCTTGGCTTCACGCTCGCCACACAGGGCTTCGAAGTCTTCGAAGGTGCAGAAGTGGATGTTGGGCGTGTTGTACCACGTGTACGGCAGGAAGTCCGAGACCGGCATGCGGCCCTTGGTGGCCAGGTACCAGCGGCAGCGCCAGTGGCCGAAATTGGGGAAGGTGATGATGCACTGGCGGCCGACGCGCAGCATTTCGTCGAGGATGCGGTCCGGGTAGTGCACCGCTTGCAGGGCCTGGGTCATCACCACGATATCGAAGCTGTTGCTGGCAAAGTTGCCCAGGCCCTTGTCCAGGTCCTGCTCGATCACGTTGATGCCCTTGGCCACGCACTGGGCGATGTTGTCCGGGTCGTTTTCCAGGCCGTAGCCGGTGACTTGCTTGTTGTCCCGCAGCCAGCTCAGCAGTTCGCCATCGCCGCAGCCCAGGTCGAGCACGCGGCTGCCGGCGGGGATCCAGTCTTGGATGATGTCCAGGTCGGCTCTCATGGCTTTCTCACAATACGATTCGGTTCATGTAGTTGCTGAACGCTTGCAGGTAGCGCGGGATCGGGATCAGGAAGGCGTCGTGGCCTTGCGGAGCGTCGATCTCCAGGTAGCAGACGTCTTTGCGTGCGGCCATCAGGGCATCCACCAGCTCACGGGAGCGCGCCGGCGAGAAGCGCCAGTCGGTGGTGAACGACATCACGCAGAACTTGGCCGTGGCGTGTTCGAAGGTTTTTGCCAGGTCGTCGTCATGGTTGGCCGCCGGGTCGAAGTAGTCCAGGGCCTTGGTCATCAGCAGGTAGGTGTTGGCGTCGAAACGCCCGGAGAACTCCTCGCCCTGATAACGCAGGTAGCTCTCCACCTGGAACTCGACGCTGTGGAAGTCGTAGTTGAGCTTTTCGCTCTTGAGGCCACGGCCGAATTTTTCGCCCATGGAGTCATCGGACAGGTAGGTGATGTGCCCGACCATCCGCGCCAGCATCAGGCCACGCTTGGGGATCACCCCGGCTTCCTGGAACGAACCGCCGTGGAACTCGGGGTCGGTGAGGATCGCCTGACGCGCCACTTCGTTGAAGGCGATGTTCTGCGCCGACAACTTCGGTGCCGAGGCGATGGCCAGGCAATGGCGCACGCGATCCGGGTAAGTGATGGTCCATTGCAGGGCCTGCATGCCGCCCAGGCTGCCACCGATCACGGCGGCCCACTGGTTGATGCCCAGCAGGTCGGCCAGGCGCGCCTGGCTGTGCACCCAGTCTTCCACGGTAAGCACCGGGAAGTCGGCGCCGAACGGCTTGCCGGTTTCCGGGTTGAGGCTGCTGGGGCCGGTGGAACCGTTGCAGCCGCCGAGGTTGTTCAGGCTGACCACAAAGAACTTGTCGGTGTCGATGGGCTTGCCGGGGCCGATGCAACTGTCCCACCAGCCGGGCTTGCGGTCGTCGGCAGAATGGAAGCCGGCGGCGTGATGATGGCCGGACAGGGCGTGGCAGATCAGCACGGCGTTGCTCGCCGTGGCGTTCAGTTGGCCGTAGGTTTCGTAGATCAGGTCATAGGCAGGCAGCGAACGGCCACAGGCCAAGGCCAGCGGTTCGCTGAAGTGCGCCACTTGGGGCACGACCAGTCCAACAGAATCGGGGGGGAAGGCAGCTGGCATCGACCCTGCTCTCGTTTAAATGAGGCGTAAGTCTAAAGAGCGGGGACCCTAGCGGCAAGCAAAGGCCTGCACTCGTGCGCAGATACAAAATAGGGGAGCGGCTTGTGTGGGCCCTGTGGCGAGGGAGCTTGCTCCCGCTGGAGTGCGAAGCGCTCCCAAGATCTTGGGGCCGCTGCGCAGCCCAGCGGGAGCAAGCTCCCTCGCCACAGCAAGCCCTTTCCCACACAGGCCTGCCACATTTAGGTGATGCGTGTCAGATCAGCCCGAACAGCATTTTGGGCATTGCTGCAAACTCAGCCAGGTACGGGATCACCCAGCCCTGGATCAGCTGGATCGCGATGAACGCGAAGATCGGCGAGATGTCCAGGCCACCCAGGTTCGGGATCAAGCGACGGAACGGCGCCAGCACCGGCTCGGTGATCTGGAACACCAGCTCGGCGCCAGGGCTGCGGCTGCCCGGTGCGACCCAGGACAGGATCACGCTGATTATCATCGACCAGAAGATGATCTTCAAAAACAGTGAGAAGACGCCGATCAGCGCCCATGGCAACAGCAGCACGGTGTAGGGCAGGAAGCCCTTGAGCAACAGCACTACGGCAAACAGCACGATCTGCAGCAGCAGCGCCAGCACCAGCGACGACATGTCCAGTCCGAACATGCTGGGTACGATCCGGCGCAGCGGCTTGAGCAACGGCTGTGTGGCCTTGACCACGAATTGGCACAGCGGGTTGTAGAAGTTCGCCCGCACCAGTTGCAGGATAAAACGCATCAGCACGATCAGCAGGTACAGGCTGCCCAGGGTCTGGATGATGAAAATAAGCGCGTCATTAAGGCCAAGCATGTTTGATTCCTTGATTGGGACGACTCTTTATTTGCCCAGCTGCTCGGCCATTTCCGCCGAACGATGTGCTGCGGCACCCAGTGCTGTTTCCACCAGGGCTTCAAAGCCCCCGGCCTGGAAGGATTCGATGGCGGCTTGCGTGGTGCCGCCCGGCGAGGTCACGCGGCGGCGCAGTTCGGCGGCGTCGACGTCGCTGGTCACGGCCATTTTTGCCGCGCCCAGTGCGGTTTGTTCCGACAGTTGCTTGGCAATTTCCGCAGGCAGGCCCAGCTTCACGCCGGCGGCGGTCATGGCTTCGATCAGCAGGAAGAAATACGCCGGGCCGCTGCCGGACACGGCGGTGACCGCATCCAGTTGCTGCTCGGTTTCCAGCCACAGGGCGATGCCCACGGCGGACAGCAGCTCCTGGGCTTGATCCCGTTGCGCGGCGCTGACTTCGGCGGTGGCGTACAGGCCGCTCACGCCCTGGCGCAGCAGCGACGGGGTGTTGGGCATGCAGCGCACGATCGGCTGGGCGCCGAGCCAGTTGTTCATGCTGGCGCAGGTAATGCCTGCGGCGATGGACACCACCAGCTGGTGCGGTTGCAGGCTTGGGCGCAGGCTTTCGCACACGGCCTTCATGGCCTGCGGCTTGACCGCCAGCAGGATCACATCGACGCCCTGGATGGCCTCGGCGTTGTCGGCAAAGGTCTCGATACCGTGCTCGGCGCTGATGCGGGCACGGGTGTCGGCACCCGGGTCGCTGGCGCGGATCTGCGCAGCATCCAGGCCCTTGGCCCGCAGGCCACCGATCAGGCTGGCCGCCATGTTACCGGCGCCGATAAAGGCAATACGCGTGTTGCTCATGACAGGTCCTTATTCAGTGAAAAGTCAGCCATTTCACGGCTGGCCGTAGTCGCGGGCGCCAAACAGTGCGGTACCGATCCGCACCCAGGTGGCGCCTTGGGCGATGGCTGACTCAAGGTCGTGGCTCATGCCCATGGAAAGTGTGTCGAGCGGCAGATTCAAACCGGCTTGCAGCTCACGCACCGTGGCGAAGGCTGCATCTTGCGCGGCACGATCTTCCGTCGGCTCGGGAATCGCCATCAAGCCCCGCAGCTGCAAGCGCGGCAGGGCGCTGATCGCCTGGGCCAGGGCCGGCAGGTCGGCGGGCGTACAGCCGGACTTGCTGGCTTCGCCACTGACGTTGACCTGGATGCAGATGTTCAGCGGTGGCAGGTCAGCCGGGCGTTGTTCGGACAGGCGTTGTGCGATTTTCAGGCGTTCCACGGAATGCACCCAAGCGAAGTTCTCGGCGATAGCGCGCGTCTTGTTCGATTGAATGGGGCCGATGAAGTGCCAACTCAAGGGCAGGTCGGTTAATTCTGCCTGTTTGCCCAGGGCCTCTTGCAGGTAGTTCTCGCCAAAGTCGCGCATCCCGGCGGCGTAGGCTTCACGCACGGCCTGGGCGGGTTTTGTCTTGCTCACGGCCAGCAGGTGGACGCTGTTTGCGTCACGCTGGGCGGCGTCGGCGGCGGCGCGGATACGCTGGCTAACCAGCTCAATGTTGTCTGCTATCGTGGACATTCAAGATGCGCCCGTGGACATGGAGTCCGCGGCATTCTACTGGAAATGGAAAGCCCTATGGATATCACTGAACTGCTGACGGCAGGCGTGCGCCGTGGCGCGTCCGACCTGCATTTGTCGGCCGGCCTGGCGCCGATGCTGCGTGTGGATGGCGAGGTCTGGCCGCTGGATTGGCCGGTGCTGTCGGCGCCCCAAGTGGCGGATTTGCTCAGCCCTCTGCTCAATCAACACCAGCAAAAGGATTTCGAAACATCTCTTGAAACGGATTTTGCCTTCGAGCTGCCGGGCGTGGCGCGGTTCCGGGTGAATGTGTTCCAGCAGGATCGCGGCATGGGCGCGGTGTTTCGCACCATTCCCCATGAGGTCCAGAGCCTGCAAAGCCTGGGCCTGGGGGAAGTCTTCCAGCGTATCGCCCAACTGCCCCGTGGCCTGGTGCTGGTTACCGGGCCGACCGGTTCGGGCAAGTCCACCACCCTGGCGGCGATGATCGACTATCTCAATCAGCATCGACGCCAGCACATCCTCACACTGGAAGACCCCATCGAATTTATCCACAGGCCAAAAGCCGCACTGATCAACCAGCGTCAGGTGCACCGGGATACCCACAGCTTTTCGGCGGCGTTGCGCTCGGCGCTGCGGGAGGACCCGGATGTGATTCTGTTGGGTGAACTGCGCGACCTGGAAACCATCCGCCTGGCCCTGACGGCCGCTGAGACCGGGCACCTGGTGTTTGGCACCCTGCACACCGCATCGGCGGCCAAGACCGTGGATCGGCTGGTGGATGTGTTTCCGGCAGGGGAAAAGGCCATGGTCCGCTCGATGCTATCGGAGTCGTTGCAGGCGGTGGTGTCCCAGGTGCTGGTGAAAAAACTTGGCGGCGGGCGTGTGGCGGCTCATGAAATCCTGTTGGGCACACCGGCGGTCCGCAATTTGATTCGCGAGGACAAGGTGGCGCAACTGGTCTCGGCGATCCAGACCGGCGGGGCGTTGGGGATGAAGACGCTGGATATGAGCTTGAAGGCGCTGGTGGGCGAGGGAGTTGTCAGTCGGGAAGTTGCGCGGGAGAAGGCGAGGGTGCCTGGGGATATTTAGCTCTCGAGAACACTGAAAATCCAATGTGGGAGCGGGCTTGCTCGCGAAAGCGGTGGATCAGTCAGCTCATCTGATACTGATACACCGCATTCGCGAGCAAGCCCGCTCCCACATTTTGTACTGCATTGCAGCTTGAAATCAGCGTTGCACGACCCGCAGGTTGTTCTGCTCTTTCGGCAAAACGCGCTTGGCAATCACGTAGTTCTTATCCCAGAACGGCTTCTTCAGCGTGTCGATGCTTACCGACTTGCCGCGACGCGGTGCGTGGATAAAGCGGTCGTTGCCCAGGTAGATGGCGACGTGGTTGACCTGGCGGCTCTTCAGTTTGAAGAACAACAGGTCGCCCGGCTTCAAGTCCTTGCGATCAACCTTCTGCCCGTGGCCGGCGGCCATGGCATTGGAAGTGCGCGGCAGGTCCACTGCAGCAACGTCGTTAAACGCATATTTCACCAAACCACTGCAATCGAACCCTTTACTTGGGCTGCTGCCGCCCCAACGATAAGGGGTACCGAGCACGTTGACGGCGCGGCTGAGGACATTGCTGCTTTGCTTGGTGTTGACGCCGACCAGGCCGTTAGCGTGGGCCTTGCTCAGTTGAGTCGGGCGGTTGACGGTCAGTTTGACCGCCTTGGTGGTGCCGGGTGTGCTGTGAACTTTAGGGGTGAAACCATTAACGTTCGGAAGTCGTTGCTCACGATTGGTGGCGTGGGCGGCCAGTGGCATTAATAGGCAAATGGTTAGCCATGTCTTGAAAAATGGTCGCATTAGGCGTGGCTCTTTTTGGTTTGCGCGCAACTTTATAACAGCTTTTTGTGTCGTTATAAGGCCGTTTGTCGATTGAACCTTGGGGTCAAAGTCAGCAAAAACGCGACGAATCGCCGCAATTGTCCTACACAAGTCAGGTGGCATAAGGCTTTGCGGGAGGGAAGATACCATCGGCCACACGTCGGGCGCCCGTAAAAAAGTCACAAAGAAAATGAAAATATTTATCTATCGAGGCAAAAGAGGTACGCCATGAACACCTATCGGCAAGATGTTTCGCAGCACGACACGCACAGTAAGGTGATCGGTTACCTGCTCTGGATTTTTGGATTTACCGGCGCGCACCGCTTCTATTACGGCAAACCCGTGACCGGCACGATCTGGTTTTTCACCTTCGGTCTGCTGGGCATTGGCTGGCTGATCGACCTGTTCCTGATCCCGGCCATGGACCGTGAAGCCGATCTGCGGTTTACCGCAGGGCCCATCGAATACAACGTGGCCTGGATTCTGTTGACGTTCCTGGGGGTGTTCGGTGTGCACCGCATGTATCAGGGCAAATGGATCACCGGCTTGATCTACCTGCTGACCGGCGGTTTGTTCCTGGTGGGGGTGCTGTATGACTTCTGGACGTTGAATACGCAGATTTCGATCCGCAATGCCGAGCGTAACAACGGCCGCTGATTTTTCAGAGGTTTATGCAAAACCCAATGTGGGAGCGGGCTTGCTCGCGAATGCGGTAGATCAGTCAACATCTTCAGCGACTGACACTCCGCATTCGCGAGCAAGCCCGCTCCCACATTTTTTACCGTGCCCGCTTTAGGCCTGGTAGGTAATCCGGCCGTCGACCAGGGTGTAACGCACCGCCGCCGGCAGGCTATGGCCCATGAACGGGCAGTTTTCGCCCTTCGACAGCCAATGCTCGCCCGCCACGGTGGAGCTGGCCGGGTCAAACAGCACCACGTCCGCTGCCGCACCCACGGCCAGCTTGCCTGCTGGCAGGCGCAACGCCTCGGCCGGGCCAGTGCTCAGACGTGCCAGTAGCGTCGGCAGGTCCAGCAGACCTTCTTCCACCAACGTCATCGCCAACGGCAACAACAGCTCAACACTGCTGATCCCCGGCTCTGTCGCACCAAACGGCGCCAACTTGGCATCACGCTCGTGGGGCTGGTGGTGGCTGGAAATCGCCGAAACCACACCGGATTTAACCGCCGCCCGCAAACCGTCGCGGTCGGCACGGGTGCGCAGCGGTGGCTGCACGTGGTACAGGCTGGAGAAGTCGATCAGCGCCTCGTCCGTCAGAATCAGCTGGTACAACGCCACATCCGCCGTTACCGGCAAGCCACGGGCCTGGGCCTGGGCGATCAGGGCGACACCGCGGGCGCTGGTCAGTTGGCTGAAGTGCGCGCGCACGCCGCTTTGTTCCACCAGCAGCAGGTCGCGGGCCAGAGCCACGGTCTCGGCAGTTTCCGGAATGCCCGGCAGGCCGAGGAAGCTGGCCACGGCGCCTTCATGGGCCAGGCCGCCTTCGGCCAGGTCGCGGTCCTGGGAGTGGAAGATCACCGTCAGGTCGAAGGTGGCCGCGTATTCCAGGGCGCGGCACAGGGTGCGGGTGCTGCGAAAGCTTTCCAGGCCGTTGCCGAAGGCCACGCAACCGGCGTCGCGCAGGGCGATCAGTTCGGCGAGTTGTTCGCCTTCCAGGCCTTTGCTCAGGGCGCCGATGGGGAACACTTTGCAATTGCCGGCTTCACGGGCGCGGTCGAGGATCAGCTCGGTCACCGCCGAGGTGTCGAGGATCGGCTTGGTGTGCGGCGGGCAGCACAGGCTGGTCACGCCACCGGCTGCCGCCGCGCGGGTTTCGCTGATGATGCTGCCTTTGCGGCTGTAGCCCGGTTCGCGCAGGGCGACGTTCAGGTCCACCAGGCCAGGTGCGGCCACCAGGCCTTTGGCGTCGATGGTTTCCATCGGGCTGAAACCGGCAGGCGCAGCGCCGATGGCAATGATCTTGCCGGCTTCCAGGTGCAGATCGGTAACTTGATCCAGGCCACTGGCCGGATCGATGACGCGGGCGCCGAGGATGCTGAGCTTCACTGGGCGTTCTCCTGCTCGAATTGACGTTGCGCGGTTTGCCCGCTCATGGCCATGGACAGCACGGCCATGCGGATGGCGATGCCGTAGGTGACCTGGTTCAGGATCACCGATTGCGGACCGTCGGCCACCGCCGACTCAATCTCCACGCCACGGTTGATCGGGCCCGGGTGCATCACGATGGCATCCGGCTTGGCGCCGGCCAAACGTGCGGTGGTCAGGCCGAACAGGCGGTAGAACTCACCTTCGCTCGGCAGCAGGCCACCGGACATGCGCTCGCGTTGCAGGCGCAGCATGATCACCACGTCCACATCCTTGAGGCCTTCGGCCATGTCGGTGTAGACCTTCACGCCGTATTGCTCGATGCCGACCGGCAGCAGGGTTTTTGGCGCGATCACGCGGATGTCCGGGCAACCCAGGGTTTTCAGGGCGAGCATGTTCGAGCGTGCGACCCGCGAGTGCAGGATGTCGCCGACGATGGCCACCGAGAGGTTTTCAAAGCTGCCCTTGTGCCGACGGATGGTGAGCATGTCGAGCATGCCCTGGGTCGGGTGGGCGTGACGGCCGTCGCCGCCGTTGATGATCGCGACCTGCGGGCACACGTGCTCGGCGATGAAATGCGCGGCGCCGGAGTCGCCGTGGCGTACCACAAACATGTCGGCGGCCATGGCTTCGAGGTTGCGCAGGGTGTCGAGCAGGGTTTCGCCCTTGCTCGCCGACGAGGTGGACACGTTCAGCGTGATCACATCGGCCGACAGCCGTTGGGCCGCCAGTTCAAAGGTGGTGCGGGTGCGGGTGGAGTTCTCGAAGAACACATTGCAGATGGTCTTGCCGCGCAGCAGCGGGACCTTCTTCACCGCGCGGCCACCGACTTCGAGGAACGAGTCGGCAGTGTCGAGGATTTCGGTGAGCAGTTCGCGGGGCAAACCGTCGAGGGACAAAAAGTGTTGCAACTGACCCTGAGCATTGAGCTGCAGCGGGCGCTTGGCATCTAGAGGCGTCATCGCGGGGACTCTTTACAAGGGGTTTAAAGGGCGAGGTCTTGCAGTTCGAGTTCGAGCGGCGAGGGACCGGACAATTTTACCCGCTGGTGGGGGGCAAGCGACAGCGTGGCGCCGACCACATCCGGGCTGATCGGCAATTCGCCAGCGTCCAGGTCCAGCAGGCAGACCAGCGTCACGCTGGCCGGGCGGCCGTAGTCGAACAGTTCGTTCATGGCGGCGCGGATCGTGCGCCCGCTCATCAGCACGTCGTCGATCAGCACCAGGTGCTGGCCTTCGATCTCGAACGGCAGGGCCGAGGGGCGTACTTGCGGGTGCAGGCCGTTCTGGCTGAAGTCGTCGCGGTAGAAGGACACGTCTAGGGTGCCGAGCGGCGAATCGCTGCCCAACTCTTGCAGCAATGCCTGGGCGACCCACACACCGCCGGTGCGAATGCCGATGAAGCGTGGCTCGCTGATGTTGCGGTGTTGCAGATGGGCCGTGAGGCTTGTGGCCATCTGGCTGATCAGTTCGGCGGGGTTCGGCAGGCTCATGCAGGCTCCTTCAGGACCTAGGCGCAGGCAAGGTCCGGGCTCAAACGTAAAAAGACGCGGCAAGCCGCGTCAGTCAGGATTCAAATAAAGCGGTGTTTTCATCCAGCCAACCCTGCAACAGCAAGGCGGCGGCGATGGCGTCGACGGGGTTGTCGCGGTAACTGCCCTTCTGCCCGCCACGGTCGCGGCGTTCACCTTTGGCTTCAAAGGTGGTGAGGCGTTCGTCGTGGGTATAGAAGGGCAGGTTGTAGCGGCCATTGAGGCGGCGGGCGAATTTTTCGGCGCGCAGGCACATGTCGCTGGGGGTGCCGTCCATGTTCAGGGGCAGGCCGACCACCACGGCGTCGGGCTTCCACTCCTTGATCAGGGCTTCGACCTGGTTCCAGTCGGGTATGCCGTTCTGGGCTTTCAAGGTGCACAGCTCGCGGGCCTGGCCGGTGATGACCTGGCCTACCGCTACGCCGATCTGTTTGGTGCCGTAGTCAAACCCGAGGATCAAACGCAAAGCCATCAGGCGTGCCCCGCCTGGCTGGTCAGCAGGTTGAGGTTGACGCGCAGCTTGGCGGCCGCGGCCTCCAGGCGCAGTTCGACGGGGGTGTTGAACAGGATATCGGCGTCAAACGGGCAGCTCAGCCAGGCGTTACTGGCCAGTTCCGCTTCCAGTTGCCCCGCTTCCCAGCCGGCATAACCGAGGGTGATCACGCTTTGTTCGGGGCCCACGCCGTCGGCGATGGCGAACAGCACGTCCTGGGACGTGGACAGCGACACACCCTCAAGGTCGACCGTGGCCTGGAACTTCGGCCCGGTGGGGTGCAGCACAAAACCGCGATCGGTCTGTACCGGCCCGCCGATGTAGATCGGTACATGCTGGCAACGGGCCGGTGGGTCGATCTCAGGGCGCAGTTGCTCAAGAATATCCGCCAGGTTCAGGTCTTGCGGGCGGTTCACCACCAACCCCATGGCACCATTGGCCGTGTGCTCGACGATGTAGGTCAAGGTCTGCGCAAAGTTCGGGTCGGCCATGTGGGGCATGGCGATCAGGAATTGGTGCTTTAGGTAGGTCGGGCTGACGTTTTTCATGTCCGCTAGTGTGGCGTTGGAGGGGCGAACTGACAAGTCTGATCATCTGTGGGCATATGACTGTGGCGAGGGAGCTTGCTCCCGTTGGACTGCGCAGCAGGCCCATTTTTTGGGGCCGCTTCGCAGCCCAGCGGGAGCAAGCTCCCTCGCCACAACAAGGCTGCTCTTGAGGCCTCAGTTGCTGGAGAGGCGGTCACCCTTGGCGAACTTCCAGGTGCGGATGATTTCCAGGCGATCGATGTCGTTCAAGTCCCCGGTAAACGGCGCAAACGGGGCGGCCAGGCGCACGATGCGTTGGGCGGCCTGGTCCAGCAGCGGTTGGCCGGACGATTCCAGCACCTGCACTTCATATAACGAACCATCGCGGTTGATCGACACCAGCAAGCGCAAATTGCCATAGATCTGCTGGCGACGGGCTTCGTCCGGGTAGTTGAGGTTGCCGATGCGCTCGACCTTCTTGCGCCATTCGTCCTTATACCAGGCGCCCTTGTCGCGCATGGTCGAGGCCGCGTTCAGGCGGTAGATGCGCGGGCGCTTGGCATAGAGCTGTTGTTCGTTGGCCAGTTCGGCTTCGAGGCTGGAGATCTGGTCGGACAGCTGCGAACTGTCGAAAGTCGGCGCCGGCTTGGCGGGCTCGGGTTTGGGCTCTGTCTTGGCTTTTTCCGGCTGGGTCGCGGCTTTTTGCGGCTTGGGCGCCACGGTGGTCACGGTTGCCTTGGGCGCCGCCTGCTGGACCTCAGGCTTGGGCGTCGGCGGCGGGGTGACCTTATTCACCTTGTTGTCCTGGAACGGCGCCACTTCGGTGGTCTTGGGCACCGCTTTCTTGTCCAGGGTACCGCTGCCCTGCTGGTTGTCCTGGGCGAGAAAGTCGGCCTTTTCGGGCGCCTTTTCGCTCTTGAACGTGGCGAGGGTGATTTCCAGGGTTCGGGTGATCTGCTTGGGCTCGACCATGGTGAAGCCGATGCCGAGGATCAGGGCCAGGTGAATCAACGCGGCGAGGAACAGGGTAAATCCGAGCCGATCAGCCGGGCGCACGCCGCTGTGGGAGAGTTCGGGGGGCAGATCGGACGGGAGTGTCATGACAAAGGAACCAACATCGCGCGTTTCACAGGTGGCGCATGATAACGCAATGTTGGTTTGTGTCCGGCTGTTCTATGTCACTTGGCTTGTAGCTTGCGCTCGATGGCGGCCATCAGCATTTCGCCGATATTGGTGCCGAACGCGTTGTCGATCTCGCGGATGCAGGTCGGGCTGGTGACGTTGATTTCGGTCAGGTGCTCACCGATCACGTCCAGGCCTACAAACAGCAGTCCCTTTTCCCGCAGGGTTGGACCCACCTGCGAAGCAATCCAGCGGTCCTTGTCCGACAACGGTCGCGCTTCACCACGGCCACCGGCCGCCAGGTTGCCCCGGGTCTCGCCGGCTGCCGGGATGCGCGCCAGGCAGTAATCCACCGGCTCGCCGTCGATCATCAGGATACGCTTGTCGCCGTCCTTGATCGCCGGCAGGTAGGCCTGGCCCATGATCTGCTGGGTGCCCAGGGCAGTCAGGGTTTCGAGGATCACCGACAGGTTCGGGTCGCCGGCGCGGTGACGGAAGATCGAGGTGCCGCCCATGCCGTCCAGCGGTTTGAGGATCACATCACCGTGTTTGGCGGCAAATTCACGCAGCACGTCGGCACGGCGGCTGACCACGGTCGGCGGCGTGCACTGTGGGAACAGGGTGGCGAACAGCTTTTCATTGCAGTCGCGCAGGCTCTGCGGCTTGTTGACGATCAGCACGCCGGCGCGTTCGGCCTGCTCCAGCAGGTAGGTGGAGTAGACGAACTCCATGTCGAACGGCGGGTCCTTGCGCATCAGGATCACGTCGAGGTCGCTCAGCGGGCTGTCGACTTCGTCCTGCAGTTCGAACCACTTTTCAGGGTTGGCGAACACCTGCAGCGGGCGCATGCGTGCGCGGGCCTCGCCGTCGCCCTGGTACAGGTCGCGCTGCTCCATATAGAACAGGGTCCAGCCGCGGGCCTGGGCGGCCAGGAGCATGGCCAGCGAGCTGTCCTTTTTATAGGAAATGCTGGCAATAGGGTCCATGACAATGCCGACGCGAACGCTCATGGGGGATTTCCTCTAGCAAATTAGGGCGCATAAAAGTGGCGTCAGAGTGGCGCTGCGGCTGTTGTGGGTCAAGGAAAAACCACCTGGCCGGTTGCTCGATAGATTGCGCCCGGAGACTGTGCTAAAAAGACTGCCACGGCGCAGCAGCCCTTGAATTCCAAGGCTTGCGGCGCTCATCCTGTGCAACATCAGGCAGTACACACCGAAAACCGATTCGCTGTGGCGATGGTAGAGCAGATATGGAACAGCATTCCAACGCCTTGAGAGTGATGGTGATCGACGATTCAAAGACGATCCGCCGCACCGCCGAAACCCTGTTGAAGAACGCAGGGTGCGAGGTCATCACGGCCATCGACGGTTTCGATGCCCTGGCGCGGATTGTTGATCATCACCCGCACATTATCTTTGTCGACATCATGATGCCGCGCCTGGATGGCTATCAGACCTGCGCCCTGGTGAAGAACAACCCGGCGTTCAAGTCGATCCCGGTGATCATGCTGTCCTCCAAGGACGGCCTGTTCGACAAGGCCAAGGGGCGTATCGTCGGTGTCGATCAGTTTTTGACCAAGCCGTTCAGCAAGGAAGAACTGCTGGGTGCGATCAAGGCCTACGTGCCTGCCTTCGCCGCAGTAGAACAAGCACACTGACACCGCCCCACAAGGGCCGGCGTCCACCAATGTAGTGGGGAAAACCATGGCACGTGTTCTGATCGTCGACGATTCGCCGACCGAAATGTACAAATTGACCAGCATGCTGGAAAAGCATGGCCACCAGGTCCTCAAGGCCGAGAACGGCGCCGATGGCGTGGCCCTGGCCCGTGACCAGAAGCCCGACGCGGTGTTGATGGATATCGTGATGCCAGGGCTGAACGGCTTCCAGGCCACACGCCAGTTGACCAAGGATGCCGAAACCAGCCACATCCCGGTGATCATCATCACCACCAAGGACCAGGAAACCGACAAGGTCTGGGGCACCCGCCAGGGCGCGCGGGACTACCTGACCAAGCCGGTCGAAGAAGAGACCCTGATCAAGACCCTGAACTCGGTGCTGGCCGGCTGACGGCAGGCGATCATGACCGAGTCGCAAACCGCCTTCGAGCTGTTGCTGGACATCGACCGCCGCTGCCGCTTGTTGGCCGCCGACCTGCCGTCCCAGGAAACCCGCCAGCAGGGTTGGAGCGGCATCGGGTTTCGCGTGGGTGCGCATTGGTTTGTCGCGCCGATGGGCGAAGTGGCCGAAGTGCTGCATGAGCCGCGCTGCACTTTAATGCCCGGGGTCAAGGCCTGGGTCAAGGGAGTGGCTAACCTGCGTGGGCGTTTGTTGCCGGTGATGGACCTGGGTGGGTTCCTCGGCCAGGCGCTGTCCAAGGCACGCAAGCAACGGCGTGTGCTGGTGGTGGAATACAACGACCTGTTTGTCGGGCTGTTGGTGGACGAGGTGGTGGGTATGCAGCATTTCGCACAAGACGCGCTGTTGGCGAACGCCAGCGCCGGCGCGCCGTTTATCCAGGGCCAGTTCGACGGCGACCAGCTGTGGCAGGTCTTCAGCCCCTTCGCTCTGGCCCAGGCCCCAGGCTTCATGGATGTCGCCGCATGACCACCGCTACCACGCCCAAACCCCAGGCCGGCTCGCGCAGCCGTTCACAGATCATCGTGCTGTTTATCGCGCTGATTGTGTTCATCATGCTGCTGTTCGCCAACTTCGCCTACCTCAACACCCAGTCCACCTACGACAAGCAGTACATCGGCCACGCCGGTGAATTGCGCGTGTTGTCCCAACGCATCGCCAAGAACGCCACCGAAGCCGCAGCCGGTAAAGCGGCCGCGTTCAAACTGCTCGGCGAGGCGCGCAACGACTTCGCCCAGCGCTGGGGCTACCTGAAAAAAGGCGACCCGGAAACCGGCCTGCCCGCCGCACCCAGTGCGGTACGCGCCGAGATGCGCGCGGTGCAGACCGACTGGGAAGCGCTGCTGAAAAACACCGACGCGATCCTTGCCAGCGAACAGACCGTACTGTCCCTGCACCAAGTGGCCGCGACCCTCGCCGAAACCGTGCCGCAATTGCAGATGGAGTCGGAAAAGGTCGTCGATATCCTCTTGCAACGCGGTGCCCCGGCCAGCCAGGTGGCGTTGGCCCAGCGCCAATCGTTGCTGGCCGAGCGCATCCTCGGCGCGGTCAACACCGTGCTGGCCGGCGACGAAACCGCCGTGCAGGCCGCCGACGCCTTTGGCCGCGACGCCAACCGCTTCGGCCAGGTGCTCAACGGCATGCTCCAGGGCAACGCCGGGCTGCGCATCACCCAGGTCGAAGACCGCGACGCCCGCGCGCGGCTGGCAGAGATCTCGGAGCTGTTCGAGTTTGTCTCCGGCTCCGTGGATGAAATCCTCGAAACCTCGCCGCAACTGTTCCAGGTGCGCGCCTCGGCGAGCAATATCTTCAACCTCTCGCAAACCCTGCTCGATGAAGCCTCGCACCTGGCCACCGGCTTTGAAAACCTCGCCAGCGGGCGCACCTTCGACACCATCGGCGGCTACGTCCTGGGTTTGCTGGCGCTGGCCTCGATCATCCTGATCGGCCTGGTGATGGTGCGTGAAACCAACCGTCAGTTGCACGAAACCGCCGAGAAGAACGAGCGCAACCAGAACGCGATCATGCGCCTGCTGGATGAAATCGAAGATCTCGCCGACGGCGACCTCACCGTGACCGCCTCGGTGACCGAAGACTTCACCGGCACCATCGCCGATTCGATCAACTATTCCGTGGACCAACTGCGCGACCTGGTCGCCACCATCAACCTCACCGCTGGCCAGGTCGCTGGCGCGGTGCAGGACACCCAGGCCACCGCCATGCACCTGGCCCAGGCCTCGGAGCATCAGGCCCAGCAGATTGCCGAAGCGTCTACGGCGATCAACCAGATGGCCCAGTCCATCGACCAGGTTTCGGCCAACGCCGCAGAGTCCTCGGCGGTGGCGGAGCGTTCGGTGGAGATCGCCAACAAGGGCAACGAGGTGGTGCACAACACCATCCACGGCATGGACAACATTCGCGAGCAGATCCAGGACACCGCCAAGCGCATCAAGCGCCTGGGCGAGTCGTCCCAGGAGATCGGCGACATCGTCAGCCTGATCGACGACATCGCCGACCAGACCAACATCCTTGCCCTTAACGCCGCAATCCAGGCCAGCATGGCCGGGGATGCCGGGCGCGGTTTTGCCGTGGTTGCCGATGAAGTGCAGCGCCTGGCCGAACGCTCATCGGCCGCGACGCGGCAGATCGAAACCCTGGTGCGGGCGATCCAGGCCGACACCAACGAAGCGGTCATCTCCATGGAACAGACCACCACCGAAGTGGTGCGCGGCGCACGGCTGGCGCAAGACGCCGGCGTGGCCCTGGAAGAGATCGAAGGCGTGTCGAAAACCCTGGCGGCGCTGATCCAGAGCATCTCCAATGCGGCGCAGCAACAGACCTCGTCGGCGGGGCAGATTTCCCTGACCATGAACGTGATCCAGCAGATCACCAGCCAGACGTCGTCGGGCTCGACGGCCACTGCCGAGAGCATCGGCAACCTGGCGAAAATGGCCAGCCAGTTGCGCAGGTCGGTGTCGGGGTTCACCTTGCCGCCGGCCAAGCAGGCCGACCATTGAAATGCGATCCCACTGTGGACGCGGACTTATGTGGGAGCGGGCTTGCTCGCGAATGCGGTGTATCAGTCGCCGGATACATCAACTGACAGATTGCATTCGCGAGCAAGCCCGCTCCCACATTTGATCTCCATTTGTCTGGAGATCTTGGCCACACCAGCAACCCACGAATTCTAAGCGGAGCAGTTATGGTTGATCGGCACGACTACGTGGCCCTCGAATGGGTCAAGGGCGACATTGCCGAAACCCTGAAACAGGCCCGTTCGGCGCTGGACGCGTTTGTCGAAACCGGCGACAGCGCCGTCATCGCCCAGTGCCTGGCCGGCATCCACCAGGTGCATGGTGCGCTGCAAATGGTCGAGTTCTACGGCGCGGCGTTGCTGGCCGAAGAGATCGAGCACCTGGCCCTGGCGTTCCAGGCCGGGCAGGTCAGCCAGCGCGATGAAAGCATCCGCCTCCTGCAACAGGCCCTCAGCCAACTGCCGCTGTACCTTGACCGCGTACACAGTGCCCGCCGCGACTTGCCGCTGGTGGTGCTGCCGCTGCTCAACGACCTGCGCAGTGCGCGCGGCGAAAGCCTGTTGTCGGAAACCAGCCTGTTCAGCCCGCAACTGCTGTCGATTGCGCCGTTACCCGACGAAGCCCTGGCCCAACGCGCGACGCCCGACCTGCAAGCGCAACTGCGCCAGTGGCACCAACTGCTGCAACAAGCCCTCGCCGGGTTGCTGCGCGAAGACCATGGCCCGAGCAACCTGGAAGACATGGCGCGGGTGTTCGCGCGCCTTGAAGCGCTGTGCCAGGGCGCGCCGTTGTTGCCGCTGTGGCAAGTCACCTCGGCGCTGGTCGAAGGCATGCTCACCGGCGTGATCGCCAACAGCCCGGCGCTGCGCAGCCTGCTCAAGGCCAGCGACAAACAACTCAAGCGTTTGCTGGCCCAGGGCATTGGCGGGATCAACCAGCCGGCGCCGGATGAGTTGCTCAAGAGCCTGTTGTTCTACGTGGCCAAAGTCACCCGGCCGACGCCGCGCATGCAAAGCCTCAAGGAACGCTACGGCCTGGATGAAGCCTTGCCCGACAGCGCGGTGGTGGACGCCGAGCGCGCGCGGCTGGCCGGGCCGGATCGCAATGCCATGGGCTCGGTGCTCGGCGCCTTGTGCGAAGAACTGGTGCGGGTCAAGGAACGCCTCGACCTGTTCGTGCGCAGTGACCGCCAGCACACCAGCGACCTCGATGCGTTGCTCGCGCCGTTGCGGCAGATTGCCGACACCCTGGCGGTGCTGGGTTTCGGCCAGCCGCGCAAAGTCATCATCGACCAGCTCGCTGTGGTGCTGAGCCTGGCCCAGGGCCAACGCGAACCCAACGACGCCGTGTTGATGGACGTTGCGGGCGCGTTGCTTTACGTCGAAGCGACGCTGGCGGGGATGGTCGGCACCGTCGAGCCGGAAAGCCGTGAAGAAAGCCGCTTGCCCACCACCGACCTGACGCAGATCCACCAGTTGGTGATCCGCGAATCCTGCCAATGCCTGCGCCAGGCCAAAGAACTGGTGATCGACTGCCTGGAAGCCGATTGGGACAGGCAGCGCCTGGAATCCCTGCCGGAACTGCTTAGCCAGGTGCGCGGCGCGTTGGCGATGATCCCGCTGCCACGGGCGGCGAGCCTGATGCGCGGTTGCACCGACTACGTCGATGAAGAACTGATGCTCAATGACACGGCGCCGTCCGCCGACGACCTGGCGTATTTCGCCGACGTGATCAGCAGCCTGGAGTACTACCTCGAACGCATGCTCCAGGACCCCGACGCCGACGGCGAACGGGTCCTGGAAACCGCCACCCAGGCCTTGGCGGCGCTGGGTTACCTGCCGGCGGAAAAACCCTGGCGCCAAGCGCTGGTGGCGCCGGACGGTGTGTTGTCCACCGAGGCTGCACCGAGCCAGTCGCAGTTCGACGCGCTGGCCAACCCGACGTCGCGCCTCAACCCCCCCGCGCTGCAACGCCCGGGCAGCCTGTTGCCGCCACCGGCCGACGAAGAACCCATCGACGATGAACTGCGCGAAGTGTTCCTCGAAGAGACCGATGAAGTCCTTGACGTGCTGCACCGCCACCTGGCGAGCGCGGCCGATAAAACCGCCCTGGGCGAGATGCGCCGAGCCTTCCACACCTTGAAAGGCAGCGGCCGCATGGTCCGCGCCCTGGTCTTGGCGGAGCTGGCCTGGGCCGTGGAAAACCTGCTCAACCGCGTGCTGGAGCGCAGCGTGAACCTTGGCCCAGAGGTGCAACAGGTACTGGATGAGGCGGTGGCCCTGCTGCCGGAATTGATCGCCGACTTTGCCACCGACGACCAACACCAGCGCGACGAAGTCGACGCCCTGGCCGCCCGCGCCCACGCGCTGGCCAGTGGCACCGCCGTGCCGGCCGCCGAACCCCATGACCCGATGCTGCTGGAGATCTTCCGTAACGAAGCCCAGAGCCACCTGGACAGCCTCAACCACTTCCTGCAACAAGCCGCCGAACATATGCCGCTGCAAGTCAGCGATGAACTGCAACGCGCCCTGCACACCCTCAAGGGCAGTGCGTACATGGCCGGCGTGTTGCCCATCGCCGAACTGGCGCGGCCGCTGGATCACCTGACCCGCGAATACAAGGCGCACCGCCTGCCGCTGGACCTGGATGAAGTGGAGTTGCTGCTGGAAGCCGAAGGCCTCTTCCAGCGCGGCTTGCGCCACTTGGACCGCGACCCGCTGGCGCCGATCAAAGGCGCGCCGGACCTGATCACGCGCATCCAGGCCCTGCTCGATCAGCAACTGGCCGCCTTGCTCGACGCGCCCAACACCGGCCTGCGCATCAAGCGCGACCCGCAACTGATCGCCAACTTCCTGGCCCAGGGCATGGACATCCTGCTCGACGCCGAAACCCTGTTGCGCCGCTGGCAACAGCACCCTGGCGAGCGTCAGGAACTCACCGCGCTGCTGGATGAGCTGACCACGCTGGGGGAGGGCGCGCACATCGCCGACCTGCACGCCATCGACGAACTGTGCGAAGCCTTGCTCGACCTGTATGGCGCCGTGGAAGAGAGCAGCCTGGCGGTCAGCGAGCGCTTCTTCCAGGAGGCCGAACTGGCCCATGAAGCGCTGATCAACATGCTCGACCAACTCGCCGCCGGCCAGGAAATCAGCCCGGTGCCGGCACGCCTGCAAGCCCTGCGCGAGCTACTGGACGAAGCCCTCGACCCGTCCGCCACCGGCCTGGTCAAAAGCGACGGCAGCCGCGCGCTGAGCATCGCCGAACTGGGCGCCGCCACGGCGCAGCTGGACCAGGACACGGCGGTGGACGATGAGATCGTCGAGATCTTCCTCGAAGAAGCCGTGGACATCCTCGACAGCGCCGGGCAGTCCCTCAAGCGCTGGCTGCTGGAGCCCGACGGCGTCGCGCCGCTGTCGTCGCTGCAACGGGACATGCACACCCTCAAGGGCGGCGCACGCATGGCCGAAATTACCCCGGTGGCCGAGCTGGCCCATGAGCTGGAAGGGCTTTACGAAGGCTTGGTGGACCGCCGCTACAGTTACTCCGCCGAGCTGTCCCAGGTGCTGATGGCTTGCCATGAACGCCTGGCCTTGCAACTGGACGAACTGCAACAGCAGCAGCCCCTGAGCGACAGCGCGGAGCTGGTGGCCAAGGTGAGGGCGTTGCGCCAGAGCACGCCGCCGGCCGCTGCGGCCCAGGCAGTGGAAAGCCCCGGCGCCGACCCTGAACTGCTGGATATTTTCCTCGAAGAAGCCGCCGATATCCTCGACAGCTCCGGCAGCGCCTTGCTGCGCTGGCAGGCCGAACCGGGCAACCGCCAGGAAGTCGAAACCCTGCTGCGTGACCTGCACACCCTCAAGGGTGGCGCGCGCATGGTCGAGATCGGGCCGATTGGCGATCTGGCCCACGAGCTGGAATTTCTCTACGAAGGCTTGTCGGCGGGCTTGCTGGCACCGTCGGCGGAATTGTTCGCCCTGCTGCAAGGCTGCCACGACCGTTTGGCGCAGATGATCGACGCGGTGGCGGATGGCTTGCCGGTGGGCTCGGTGGACAAACTCATCGAACGCATCAAAAGCCTGGTGCACCCGAGCACCGAGCCGGTGGTGCCGGTGGCGTTGGCGGCGAACAAGGCGGAGGCGGTGGTGGATCCTGCGGCCGACATGGTGAAGATCTCCGCCGAGCTGCTGGATGACCTGGTCAACCTGGCAGGCGAAACCTCAATCTTCCGTGGCCGCATCGAGCAGCAGGTCAACGATGCGCGCATTGCGCTGAGCGAGGTGGAAACCACCATCGAGCGCATGCGCGACCAACTGCGCCGCCTTGATACGGAAACCCAGGGTCGCATCCTCAGCCGCCAGCAGGCCGAGGCCGAGCGCCTGGGTTATGAAGAATTCGACCCGCTGGAAATGGACCGCCATTCACAGTTGCAGCAGCTGTCCCGGGCGTTGTCCGAATCCGCTTCCGACTTGCTCGACCTCAAGGACACCCTCGACCGGCGCAACAGCGATGCCCACGACCTGTTGCAGCAACAGGCGCGCATCAACACCGAGTTGCAAGAAGGTCTGATGCGCACGCGCATGGTGCCGTTCGAACGCATGTTGCCGCGCCTCAAGCGCATCGTGCGCCAAGTGGCGGGTGAGTTGGGCAAAGACGTGGAATTCATCGTCGGCAACGCCGAAGGCGAGATGGACCGCAACGTGCTGGAGCGCATGGCGGCGCCGTTGGAGCACATGCTGCGCAATGCGGTTGACCACGGCCTGGAATCCCGCGATGCGCGCCTGCTGGCGGGTAAACCGGAGAAGGGCCGCATCACCCTGGACCTGACCCACGAAGGCGGCGACATCGTTTTCGACATGCGCGACGACGGCGCCGGTGTGCCGCTGGAAGCGGTACGGCGCAAGGCGATCAAGCGCGGTTTGCTTGCGCCGGACCAGGAGATCAGCGACCGCGATGTGTTGCAGTTCATCCTGCAACCGGGGTTTTCCACGGCGGAAAAGATCACGCAGATTTCCGGGCGCGGCGTGGGTATGGACGTGGTGCATGAAGAGGTGCGCCAACTCGGTGGCTCGATGTTTATCGAGTCGACGCCGGGCGTGGGCGTGCACTTTCGCATTCGCTTGCCGTTTACCGTGTCGGTCAATCGCGCGTTGATGGTGCAGTGCGCGGACGATCAATACGCGATCCCGCTCAACACCATTGAAGGCCTGGTGCGGGTCATGCCCCATGAGCTGGCTGGGCACTATCAGCAAGATCCGCCGCGTTATGAATACGCCGGCCAGCGCTACGAACTGTTTTACCTGGGCGACCTGCTGCACACCGTCGGCCGCCCGAAACTGCTCGGCCAGTACCAGCCGGTGCCGGTGCTGTTGGTGCAGTGCAACGAGCGGCGGGTGGCGGTGCATGTGGATGCCATGGCGGGCACGCGGGAGATCGTGGTCAAGGGCCTGGGCCCGCAGTTTGCCGCGGTGCAGGGCTTGTCCGGCGCGACCATCCTCGGCGATGGCCGCGTGGTGCTGATCATCGACTTGCTCGCGCACATCCGCGCCCGCCAACCGGCCTTGCCGGCGCAGGCGGTGGATGCGCCGCTGGTGCTCAACGACCCGCTGAAAAAGCGCCCGCTGCTGGTGCTGGTGGTGGACGACTCGGTGACGGTGCGCAAAGTCACCAGCCGCCTGCTGGAACGCAATGGCATGAACGTGCTCACCGCCAAAGACGGCATCGACGCCATCGCCGTGCTCGAAGAACACACCCCGGACCTGATGCTGCTCGACATTGAAATGCCGCGCATGGACGGCTTCGAAGTGGCCATCCAGGTGCGCAACGACCCGCGCCTGATGCGCCTGCCGATCATCATGATCACCTCGCGCACCGGCCAGAAACACCGCGACCGCGCCATGGCCATCGGCGTCAACGACTACCTCGGCAAGCCGTACCAAGAGTCGGTGCTGCTGGAAAGCATCGCCTACTGGAGCAAGTCCCATGCTTGACCACCGCACCAGCCAACTCACCGGCCTGCTGCTGCCATTGGCCGACCGTCATTTGGTGCTGCCCAACGTCGCCATCGCCGAGTTGATCGACTACCAGCGCGGCGAACCGGCCAGCGATGCGCCACCGTGGTACCTGCGCCAAGTGACCTGGCGCGACCAGCAATTGCCGTTGATAAGCTTTGAAGCGGTGTGCGGTGAGGCGGTGATGACGGGGGAGCGTTCGCGGATCGTGGTGTTGAACACCTTGGGTGGGCGGCCGACGTTGAAGTTTATTGCGCTGGTGATCCAGGGCATTCCGCGCTCGTACAAGCTCGATAGCCAGTTGAGTTATGTGGATGTGCCGTTGTGCGCGCTGGAACTGGCGGCGGTGCAGGTGGGGGAGCATGTGGCGAAGGTGCCGGATTTGTTGGGGTTGGAAGCGCTGTTGGTGGAGTCCGGCCTGGCCTGATCTCAAACCCTGTGAAGATCGAATGTGGGAGCTGGCTTGCCTGTGATAGCGGTGTATCAGATGTTGATGCACTGGCTGACACACTGCTATCGCAGGCAAGCCAGCTCCCACAGTGGATCTTCTGTGTTTGGGAGACCGTGCCTGCTACTAAATCCGCGCAAACCGCTCAATCACCGGCTGTTCCCGATGCTCGGCCTGCCACAAATCATAAGCACTCTGCATCGACAGCCACAGCTGCCCGGTACTCACGCCTGCCCGTTCCAGCCGCACCGCCAAGTCCGGGCTGACCGGCGCACGCCCGTGCAAAATCCTTGAAAACGTCTCACGAGCAAACCCCAGATGCCGGGCCATTTCGGTGATGGTGATGCCCAGGGCAGGGATCACGTCTTCAAGCAGGATTTCGCCTGGGTGAGGGGGAGTGTGTATGGGCATTCTGGATCCTTCTTATGGCGCTGGGCATTCGGCTAAAGAGGCTAAAAGTGTCAGTTCCTAGCAACAACCCTAAAACGCTGTATGAAACTTCTTGTCTGCCGACGTTGGGCGATGCCTCGGATTTTTCCTGCAAGATTTTGGGCCAGGCATGAACTTGTCGCGTGCGGTCGGCGCGCCTAGTCTTCGTCCCGTCATCGCAAAAAACGGTGACACGGACGTGCAAGTCCGACGAAACTGTTTAGGCGTACAAACGCCCAGCCATCCAACGGGCGTTTTTTGTGCTCGCTGCTTTATGGCGGCTGCGCGCAGGAGGTCTTCGGACCTGCTGGGTGTCCTAAACAGGCCCGGTCTTGCACACCTGCGCACGGTCGCCACCCTCATTCGCGTGCAAGCGAACGGTGGCGCTCCTTACTGACTGTTTAGGAGCTTCATCATGATCAAACCGACCCCCAATCCCCCCACCCACCTCTTCACCGTCAACCCTCACCAAGACACCGAAGCCCTGCTGATCAACGCCAGCGAAACCCTGTCGTCCCTCAACGCCATGACCTGCAACCTGGCCTTCGACCTGGACACCTCCCAGCGCGCAATCATGCTCGGGATCCAGCAAATGGCAGAGCTTGGGCAGTTGTTGGTGGATCGAGCGCTGGAGCAGATTTCCCCCTCATCTGCGGCTTAACACTTGATCGTTCCCAAAAAGGGACCTATCGGTCCCTTTTTGGGACACTTTGGCGAGCCCCTTGCACTCTCCCTCACAACGCTAGACCCTTGCCCCTCATCGCTAACGGGATTTGGAGGTCAGTGGCGCATGTATCACGGTGAACGATTCAACGCCTGGAGCCACCTGCTCGGCGCGGTCGCGGCCTTTGCGGGGGCGGTGTGGATGTTGGTGGTGGCGAGCCTGGATGGCAGCCCCTGGAAGATTGTCAGCGTGGCGATCTATGGCGTCACGCTGCTGGTGCTGTACAGCGCGTCCACCGTGTACCACAGCGTGCGTGGGCGGCGGAAAGAGATCATGCAGAAGGTCGATCACTTTTCGATCTACCTGTTGATCGCCGGCAGTTACACGCCGTTTTGCCTGGTGACGCTACGCGGCCCTTGGGGTTGGACGTTGTTCGGGATTGTGTGGGGGCTGGCGGTGATTGGCATTTTGCAAGAGATCAAACCGCGTTCCGAGGCGCGCATCCTGTCGATCGTGATTTATGCGGTGATGGGCTGGATTGTGTTGGTGGCGGTCAAGCCGTTGATCGCTGCATTGGGGACGGCGGGGTTTACCTGGCTAGCGGCGGGTGGGGTGTTGTATACCGTTGGCATCATCTTTTTTGCTCTGGAGGATCGCTTGCGGCATTCCCATGGGATCTGGCACTTGTTTGTGATTGGCGGGAGTTTGCTGCATTTTGTGGCGATCATGCGGTATGTGCTCTGACAGCCGACAAAAATCCAAATGTGGGAGCTGGCTTGCCTGCGATAGCGGGCTGTCAGTTGATACATTTTTAGCTGACCCACCGCCATCGCAGGCAAGCCAGCTCCCACATTGGATCTTTGGTGCACTTACAAACGTTGCAGCAGTTCTTGGGCGCGCTGGCCAAATATCTCTAGTAGCTTCGCCAACATATGCGGCGGCGGCTCATCCGCGCGGGTCAGCGCATACAGCGTGATCGGCAGCGGCGGTGTCAGCGTGCGGATACAGGTAGTGGCGGTCGAGGCACCAAGTGCGGTGAAGGGGTCGATCACCGTGAGGCCGGCGCCGGATTCCACCATGGCGCGGGCCAGGGAATAGGTTTGCACCGAGATCGTCACCCGTGGCGGTGGGTCGACGTTTTCCAGGTAGCTGTCGAGTTTTGCCGCCAGCGGGTCGGCGCTGGACAGGCCGATCAACGGCGTGCCCGCCAGATCCGCCAAGGGCAGCGGCGTGCTCAAATCGGCGTCAGACCAATAGCCTTTGGACGCCAACGCCACCAACACGCCATTGGCCAGCACTTGCGTGGTCAACCCCGGATGCCCGGAGAAGTTTAGGGTGAGCGCCAGATCGATCTCACGCATCAGCAGCTTCTGCACCAGCTCGCGGCTGTGGTCGCTGGACAGCTCGCAGGCCATGTCCGGGTAGTCGCGTTTCCACTCCAGGATCGCCGGTGGCAGCAGTGACAGCGCCAGCGCGGGGATGGCGCCGATGCGCACGCTCTGGCCCGGTGCGCGGCGCAGGCTTTTGGCCAGGCGCCGCACGCCTTGCAGGCTTTCGGTGACTTTCTCGACCTCACGTTCCAGCGCCAACGCTTCCGGGGTGGGCTGCAATTTGCCGCGCACTCGCAGAAACAGCGGGAAACCCAGCTGCAACTCGGCGTGCTGCAACACCTTGGTTACCGCCGGTTGCGACACGTGCAGCAACTGCGCGGCGGCGCTGACGGAGCCGGTCTGGCGGATGGCCTGGAAGATTTCGATATGACGCAGGCGCATGGCAAGTCCATAACCTTTGTTTATAGGTGGCCCATCTTTATTCATTGTCGGTGGCCTGTCACCTGCCCCTAGTCTTGAGCCCTCTTAATTCAACGGTGGGTGGCGGGGATGGGCAGGCAGGTTTGCATCATCGGTGGCGGGGTTATTGGCTTGGCGAGCGCCTATGCGCTGGTGCGCGCCGGCCATGAAGTGACGGTGATCGACGCCCGCGACAGCCTGGGCAGCGAGACCAGCTTCGCCAACGGTGGGCAATTGTCCTACCGCTATGTCGCGCCGCTGGCCGATGCCGGCGTGCCGCTGCAAGCCATTGGTTGGTTGCTGCGCGGTGACTCGCCATTGAAGCTGCGCCCACGCCTCGACCCGCAGCAATGGCGCTGGATGGCCGCGTTTCTCGGCGCCTGCCGGGGCTCGGTCAACCAGCGCAATGCCGCGCACTTGCTGCGCCTGGCGTCGCTGAGCCAGACGACGTTGCAGCAATGGCGTGAGGATGATCGCCTGGACGGTTTCGACTGGCGGCGCAATGGCAAGCTGGTGACCTTTCGTAACGCCAGCTCCTTTGAGCACGCGCGCAGCAAGGTCGCCGATATCCTGCAACAGCAAGTGCTGTCGGCCGCCGATTGCGCGAGCCTGGAGCCGGCGTTGGCGGGGGGCGGTTTTGTCGGTGGGATCTATACGCCGAACGAAGAGGTGGCCGACTGTCACGCCTTCTGCCAGCGCTTGGCGGCGCGGCTGGAAGCGTCCGGGCGTTGCCGGTTTTTGCTGGGGCGCAAGGTCAGCGGGCTGCGTCATGCGTACGGCGTGGTGCAGGCCATCGAGTTGGGCGTCGAGGTGATGCCGGTCGAGCAACTGGTGCTTGCCGCCGGTTATCGCAGCGCCGATTTGGGCGTGTCGCTGCCGCTGTATCCGTTGAAAGGCTACAGCCTCAGCGTGCCGATTGGCGCGCAGCACCGGGCGCCGAATGTGAGCATCACCGACTATGACCGCAAGATCGTCTACGCACGCCTCGGCGAGCAATTGCGGGTGGCGGCCATGGTGGATATCGTCGGTTTTGATGCCAGCCTTGAACCCAAGCGCCTGGCGCTGATGAAACGCCAGGCGCTTGAGACTTTTCCGCTGGCCGGCGACTACGCCCATGCCGTGGAATGGGCCGGCATGCGCCCGGCCACCCCGACCGGCGTGCCGCTGATTGGCGCCGGCCAGTACCGCAACCTGTGGCTGAACCTCGGCCATGGTGCGCTGGGGTTCACCCTGGCCTGCGGCAGCGGCCAACTGCTCGCCGAATTGATCGGCCAACACGTCCCTTCCATCGATATGCAGGGCCTGGCGCCCCGCGCCGCTTAAGGATGCAGCCATGACCATCAACCGAATCAGCAGCAACGACCGACTGTCCGGCGCCGTCACGTTCAAGGACCTGGTGTTCCTCTCGGGCCAGGTACCGGGCGACGGCCTGGACGTGGCCACGCAAACCCGCGAAGTGTTGGCCAAGATCGACGCGCTGTTGGCCCAGGCCGGCAGCGACAAGGACCATCTGCTGAATGCGACGATTTACTTGAAAGACATCGGCAGTGGTTTTGCGCCGATGAACGAGGTGTGGAGTGCCTGGCTGTCGCCGGGCATGGCGCCGACGCGCACCACCCTGCAAGCCGAACTGGCGCGCCCGAGTGTGCTGGTGGAAATCAGCGTGATCGCTGTACGTAACTAATTCAAAGACCAACGGAGAATAACAATGAAAAAGATCCTGTTGACCGGCTGCACCCTGGGGCTGTTGTTGGGCGCACAGGCCCAGGCGACCCCGGCACCGCTGGACGGCGCGCTGGCCAAGATCGCCAGCGCCAAGTCCATCACCTTGGGTTATCGCGATGCGTCGGTGCCGTTTTCCTACGTGGGTGATCACAGCGGTAAGCCCATGGGGTATTCAGTGGAGCTGGCGAACAAGATTGTCGAGCGTATCCAGCAGAAAACCGGGGTGGCCAACCTCAATGTGAAGTACAACCTGGTGACCTCGCAAACCCGTATCCCGCTGGTGCAAAACGGCACGGTGGACCTGGAGTGTGGCTCCACCGGGGTGACTGCCGAGCGGCAGAAGCAGGTGGCGTTTTCCTACGGGTTTATCTATGTGAAGGGCCAGTTGCTGACCGGCAAGGACAGCGGCATCAAAGGCTTTGCCGACCTGGCGGGCAAGAACGTGGTCACCACGGCCGGTACCACCAACGAGCGGTTTCTCAAGAGCTATAACGCCGAGCACAAAGCCAATATGTTCGTGATCAGCGCCAAGGACCATGGCGAAGCGTTCAAGATGCTGGAGACAGGCCGCGCGGCGGCGTTCTACATGGATGACGCGTTGCTCTATGGCGAGCGCGCCAAGGCCAAGGACCCGCACAACTGGGTGGTGGTGGGCGAGGAGCAATCCCGGGAAATCTACAGCTGCATGGTGCGCAAGGATGACCCGCAGTTTCTCGCGGTGGTCAACGAGACCCTGGGTGATCTGTACCGTAGCGGTGAGATCAATGGGATTTACCAGCGTTGGTTTGAACAGCCGATTCCGCCGAAGGGCTTGAACCTGGAATTCCCGATGACCAGTGAGTTGAAGGCGATTATTGCCAAGCCGGTCAGTGATCCAGTGGAGTGATGGGGTGACTTGGTAACCCAATCCAAATGTGGGAGCTGGCTTGCCTGCGATAGCGGTGGTTCAGTCAGCACATCTTTTACTGACACACCGCTATCGCAGGCAAGCCAGCTCCCACAGTTTTAATTGGGTTTGCACAGGGGGCGTTAGAAGTCGCCCCAAAGTTGTTGGGCCACACTGAGAGCCACCACCGGCGCCGTCTCGGTACGCAACACCCGCGGCCCAAGGCGCGCGGCGTGGTAGCCGGCAGCCTGTGCGACCTCCACTTCATTGTCCGTCAACCCACCCTCAGGCCCGATCAAAAACGCCAGGCTCGACGGCTTGGCGTGGCTGACCATCGGCTCGGCCACCGGGTGCAGCACCAGCTTCAAATCCGCTTCGGTCTGCTTCAACCAATCCGCCAGCAGCAGCGGCGGGTGAATCACCGGTACCGTCGAACGCCCGCATTGCTCGCAGGCACTGATCGCCACCTGGCGCCAGTGCAGCAGGCGCTTGTCGGCGCGTTCGTCCTTGAGGCGTACTTCACAGCGCTCGCTGAAGATCGGCGTGATCGCGTTGACGCCCAGTTCGGTGGCTTTTTGAATCGCCCAGTCCATCCGCTCGCCACGGGACAGGCCCTGGCCGAGGTGGATGTGCAGCGGTGATTCGGTCTGGCCGTTGAAGCGCTCGGTGAGTTGCACGGTGACGCGCTTTTTGCCGACTTCCAGCAGGCTGCCGAGGAACTCCTGGCCGGAACCGTCGAACAGTTGCACGGCGTCGCCTTCGACCATGCGCAGTACGCGGCTGATGTAGTGCGCCTGGGCTTCGGGCAACTCAACGTCACCGAGGCTCAGAGGGGTGTCGGTGAAAAAACGGGACAGTCTCATTTCTGTTCTCTGCAAAATTCTGTGTAGGAGCGAGGTCACTGTGGCGAGGGAGCTTGCTCCCGCTGGGCTGCGTAGCGGCCCCAAGATTTTGGGAGCGCTTCGCACTCCAGCGGGACGGTGCGACGATTCGACAAGCTCCCTCGCCACACATCAACCGGGGTCGCGGAAGCCTGGGTGGAAATCTTCTGGCACCGCAACACTGACGCTGCTGTTGGTGGCGATATCGATCCCTTCACTGGCCACCTCGGCCAGGAAGTCGATCTGCTCCGGCGTAATCACATACGGCGGCAGGAAGTACACCACGCTGCCCAACGGCCGCAACAGTGCGCCGCGTTCCAGGGCGTGTTCGAACACCTTCAAGCCACGGCGTTCCTGCCACGGGTAGGCGGTCTTGGTGGCTTTGTCCTGGACCATTTCGATCGCCAGCACCATGCCGGTCTGGCGCACTTCCGAGACGTGCGGGTGGTCCACCAGGTGCGCGGTGGCGCTGGCCATGCGCTGGGCCAGGGCCTTGTTGTTTTCGATGACGTTGTCTTCTTCGAAGATATCCAGCGTCGCCAACGCCGCCGCGCACGCCAGAGGGTTGCCGGTGTAGCTGTGGGAATGCAGGAAGGCGCGCAGCGTCGGGTAGTCGTCGTAGAAGGCGTCGTACACGTCGTCGGTGGTGACCACGGCCGCCAGCGGCAGGTAGCCGCCGGTGAGGGCCTTGGACAGGCACAGGAAGTCTGGGCGGATGCCGGCCTGTTCACAGGCGAACATGCTGCCGGTGCGGCCGAAGCCCACGGCGATTTCGTCGTGGATCAGGTGCACGCCGTAGCGGTCGCAGGCTTCGCGCAGCAGCTTGAGGTACACCGGGTGGTACATGCGCATGCCGCCGGCGCCCTGGATCAGCGGTTCGATGATCACGGCGGCGACGGTGGCGTGGTGCTCGGCCAGGGTCTGTTCCATTACCTGGGCCATCGTGCGCGAGTGGTCCTCCCAGCTCACGCCCTCGGGGCGCAGGTAGCAATCCGGGCTGGGCACCTTGATGGTGTCGAGCAGCAGCGCCTTGTAGGTCTCGGTAAACAGCGGCACGTCGCCCACCGACATCGCGGCGATGGTTTCGCCGTGGTAGCTGTTGGTCAGGGTGACAAAGCGCTTTTTGTTCGGCTGGCCACGGTTGAGCCAGTAGTGAAAGCTCATTTTCAGCGCGACTTCGATGCACGATGAACCGTTATCGGCGTAGAAGCACCGGGTCAGGCCTTCGGGTGTCATCTTGACCAGGCGCTCGGACAGCTCGATCACCGGCTGGTGGCTGAAACCGGCAAGGATCACATGCTCAAGCTGATCGACCTGATCCTTGATGCGCTGGTTGATGCGCGGGTTGGCGTGGCCGAATACGTTGACCCACCAGGAACTGACGGCGTCGAGGTAGCGCTTGCCTTCGAAGTCTTCCAGCCACACGCCTTCGCCCCGTTTGATCGGGATCAGCGGCAGTTGCTGGTGGTCTTTCATCTGGGTGCAGGGATGCCACAGCACCGCGAGGTCGCGTTGCATCCACTGGTTATTCAAGCCCATCGTTCGTCTCCTCGAAGCCACAATCGCGCAAGCCTATGCAATGGGCGGCTGTGTCACAACCCATTACGGATGAATTGGCAGTAAACGCAGGACGGTCTGTCACGTTTCTTCGGGATAGTCCTTAATCCGAGGTTAATTTAGGCTTCATACCCTCAAGATCGCATTTCTCGATATTTCAAAGCGAAATTTTCCGCTTTAATTCGATAGGTAACGCGCTAGTCTTGGGCGCAGCTCTTACGGGATTAAGTACATGCAGTTACGCAATTCACCGGCCCGCTACGGCTGGGTCAGCATGGTTTTGCACTGGGGCGTGGCCCTGGTGGTGTTTGGCTTGTTTGCGCTGGGTTTGTGGATGGTCGGCCTCGACTACTACAGCGCCTGGCGCAAAGACGCACCGGATCTGCACAAGAGCATTGGCATCACGCTGTTCGCCATCATGCTGGTGCGCATCGTCTGGCGCCTGGTCAGCCCGCCACCGCCACCGTTGGCCAGCTACAGCCGCATGACCCGCCTCGGTGCCGCGTTTGGCCACGCGTTCCTTTATTTCGGGCTGTTTGCCGTGATGATTGCCGGTTACCTGATTTCCACCGCAGACGGTGTCGGTATCCCGGTGTTTGGCCTGTTTGAGATTCCTGCAGTGGTTTCCGGGCTACCGGACCAGGCAGACACCGCTGGCGTGGTGCATCTGTACCTCGCCTGGGTATTGGTGGTCTTCGCCGGCTTGCACGGTGTGGCCGCACTGAAACACCACTTCATTGATCGTGATGTGACCCTGACGCGAATGCTGGGGCGCAAAGCCTGATGTTCAACCTCGACTCACAAGGAATAGAAAGCATGTTGAAAAAGACTCTCGCCGCTCTGGCACTTGGTTCTGCGCTGTTGTCCGCAGGTTCGGCGATGGCTGCTGACTACAAGATCGACAAGGAAGGTCAACACGCCTTCATCGATTGGAAAATCAGCCACCTGGGCTACAGCTTCATTCACGGTACCTTCAAGGATTGGGATGGCACGTTCAGCTGGGATGCCGCCAAGCCTGAAGCCAGCAAAATCGCCGTCGATGTGAAAACCGCCAGCCTGTGGTCCAACCACGCTGAGCGTGACAAGCACATCGCCAGCAAAGACTTCCTGGACGTTGCGAAGTTCGCTGATGCCAAGTTTGTGTCTACCGCGGTTAAACCGACCGGTAAAGACACTGCTGACGTGACCGGCGACCTGACCTTCCACGGCGTGACCAAGCCTGTGACCTTCAAGGCCACGTTCAACGGCGAAGGCAAGGACCCGTGGGGCGGCGAACGTGCTGGCTTCAACGCGAAAACCACGGTCAACCTGAACGACTTCGGCATCAAGGGCCCAGGTCCTTCTTCGCAGACCGTTGACCTGGACATCTCGCTGGAAGGCGTGAAGCAGAAGTAATTTCTGCCCACACAAAAAAACCGGATCGCAAGATCCGGTTTTTTTATGCCTGCCAGTTCAACACATCCATTGGTTTGAAATGGGATCCCCTGTGGGAGCGGGCTTGCTCGCGAATGCGTTGCATCAGTCGGCACGTGTATTGGCTGGTCCACCGCTTTCGCGAGCAAGCCCGCTCCCACATTGGATCTATATCTGGCCCATAAAAAATGCCCCGCTTCGAAAGAAGCGAGGCATTTTTTATGAGGCGTTGAAACTCAGCGGTTGCGAGTCAGCAGCGCTGGTTTTTCACCACGAGGGCGGCCTGGCAGTTGATCCAACTGCTCAGGTGTCGGGAAGCGATCAGCCTTCGACTCCTTGTGGATGATCTTTGGCGCCGGGCCACCGCGTGGGTTCTGCACCGCTGGCTCGGACGAACGAGGCTGATCGTCACGGGCCGGGCGGCGGTTGTTGCTGCGCGAATCTTCGCGACGGGCCTGGCCATCACGTGGCGCACCGCTGCGTGGGCCGCTGCGCTTGGCCGGTGGCGTACCGGTGGTGCCGCCGCTGCTGTTGCGCGGTGCGTTCTGACGACCGCCTTGCGGCTGGCCGCTGCGTGGCGCACCAGCGCCTGCGCCCTGTGCCGGGGCACCTGGACGACGGCCACGGCCTTGGGCCGGTTTGGCTTGGGGCACGTAGTCAACGCGGTTGCCGAAGTTGTCCACGTCATCGTCGAGGAACTCGTCCGGGGCACGGTCAGCGGCGGCGCGGGGTGGCTGTTGGCTCGGCTGACGCTGTTCGCGGGCCGGGGTGCCTTCACGTGGCTTCTGCTCGCGGGCTGGGCGTTCGCCACGGCCGTTGGTCGGCGCTTTGTCTTTGCCGCCCTTGTCCTTGCCCTTGTCGCGACGGCCACCGCCACCACCGCCGCCGTTCGGGCCATCGCCCTTCGGACCGCGTGGGTTGCGTGGGTTACGCACGTCTGGACGTTCGCGCACTTCTGGCTTTTCAGCCTCTACGGCGCTGGCATCGAAGCCCATCAGGTCGCCGTCGGCGATTTTCTGCTTGGTCATGCGCTCGATGCTTTTCAGCAGTTTTTCTTCGTCCGGCGCAACCAGGGAGATGGCCTCGCCCGAACGACCGGCACGGCCGGTACGGCCGATACGGTGCACGTAGTCTTCATCGACGTTTGGCAGCTCGAAGTTGACCACGTGTGGCAGTTGGTCGATATCCAGGCCGCGGGCGGCGATATCGGTGGCGACCAGGATGCGCACGCTGCCGGCCTTGAAGTCGGCCAGGGCTTTGGTGCGCGCGTTCTGGCTCTTGTTGCCGTGGATGGCGACGGCGGTGAGGCCGTGCTTGTCCAGGTACTCGGCCAGGCGGTTGGCGCCGTGCTTGGTACGGGTGAACACCAGCACCTGTTCCCACGCGCCGGCGGTGATCAGGTGGGCCAGCAGCGCACGCTTGTGGCTGGCAGGCAGGCGGAACACGCGTTGCTCGATACGCTCGACCGTGGTGTTCGGCGGCGTGACTTCGATGCGTTCCGGGTTGTGCAGCAGCTTGCCGGCCAGGGCGGTGATGTCGTTGGAGAACGTTGCCGAGAACAGCAGGTTCTGACGTTTGGCCGGCAGGCGGGCGAGGACCTTTTTCACGTCATGGACAAAGCCCATGTCGAGCATGCGGTCAGCTTCGTCCAGCACGAGGATTTCCACGTGGGACAGATCGACGCTGCCTTGGCCGCACAGGTCGAGCAAACGACCCGGGCAGGCAACCAGTACGTCCACACCACGGGACATGGCCTGAACCTGTGGGTTCATGCCAACGCCGCCGAAGATGCAGGCACTGACGAACTTCAAGTCGCGGGCATACAGCTTGAAGCTGTCGTGCACCTGGGCGGCGAGTTCGCGGGTTGGGGTCAGGACCAGTACGCGCGGTTGGCGCGGGCCGTGACGCTGGGATTTGTCCGGGTGACCGTTGGGAAACAACCGCTCCAGAATCGGGAGGGCGAAGCCGCCGGTTTTACCAGTACCTGTCTGAGCCGCAACCATCAGGTCGCGACCTTGCAACACGGCGGGAATGGCCCGCTGTTGCACCGGAGTAGGCTCGGTATAGCCCGCTGCCTCGATGGCGCGGACTAAAGCCTCGGAGAGACCGAGGGAAGCAAAGGACATGAGTAATCCTGTTTTAGTTAGGGCTTGGCCCAAAGGGATAATCTTGCCGGGCGTGAATGACGCTTAGGGGAGCGTTATCCCGTCCGGTCCTGCTGCGTCTGGCGGGCACTCCACCGGCTCGCGCGGGGCTGAAAGCTGCGCAGTAGCGGGGTTGGGTGCCTTTTTCAAGACCTCAGCGGCCGGGCGTAAGCCTGGCGGAAAGGCCGGAGTATAACAGAGCAATCACGGCGCGCTGCTTTCCTGCTGCTCAACGGCGTGTTCAGAGGCCGTAATGGCTTGGAATCCGCCATATTTGGCGCTCAAGGCGATGTACGCGGGCTCCTGCTTGAAGCGCTTGAGTTCGGCGGCAAAGCGCTGCACCAGCAGGTCCATGCCGGCGCCACGGCGCACCGCGAGGAATTGCTGCTGGCGGCTGACCACCATCGGCGCCTGGCTGACTTTGCCCTCCAGGCCCAACGCCTTGATCACATGCTGGCCGACGCGGCGGTCGGTAATCACCAGATCGATGCGCCCCAGCAGCAATTTGCCGAAGTTGGCTTCGTGGCTGGGGGCCGGTTCGCGGTTGAACAACCCGGACTCGCTGAATGCACCGCCATACAGGTAGCCCGGCGAGGTGCCGACGGTCAGGCCGCGCAGGTCGTCGAGGCTGTTGGCGGGGTGAGGGTGTTCGTTGGCATAAAACAGCACGAACTCGACTTCCGACAGCGGTTCACTGGGGTAGAGCAACTGCGTGTCGCGTTCGTGGCTGTGGAAAATATCCAGCGCGCCGTCGGCGTGGCCTTGATCGAGCATCGCCAGGCAGCGTTTCCAGGGCAGGAACTGCCAGTCGACATCGACCCCCAGGCGTTGGAAGACGATCACCGTGGTTTCGTAGTCCAGCCCGCGCATGCTGCCCTGGTCGTCGTAGACATAGGGCGCCCAGGGCTCGGTGACAATGCGCAGTTTCTCGCCATAAGCCGCCAGGCTCAGGCAAGTGAAAAGGGCAGCGGTCGCAAGCTTCAGGATCACGGGCATGCCCTGAGGTTACGACGCTGGGGCCCTAAAGAAAAGCTCTGGCACAAGCATCTGCGGCCCGCGCTATTTTGTCGGCGAGGTCATCAGGTGCTCATAGATCGCCGCGCGGCGCTCGCCCAGAATCAGGCGCACCAAGGGGTTGGCGAACCAGTGCTCCAGTTGGTGAGCGTCCACCGGGCATTTCTGCCGCTCAGCCTGGTTTTGCTTGGCCTTGTCCCACCAAACCGGGCCGCACGCCTGGTCGAACTCGTTTTCGTGCTCGTAGCAGCCGTAGAGGATTTCACGGATGAACTGCTGCTTGCGCTTGGGCAGGGCCAGGGTGATCAGCTTGTACATCAGGCGTTGCAGGCGCGGCGGGCGCGGCAGGTGGGCAGAGACCTTGCGCGTGTCGGCCAGGGCGTGGGCGCTGGTCGGGGCGGCGGCGTGCTTGGCGATCCACGCCTTGACCTTGGCGCGGAACAGCTGCTTGCGGCTCCAGTAGTGGTGGATCAGGTCGGGGCACTGGCGCACGTTGACCGTGCGATAGGCCACCACCGACAGGCAGAACTCTTCCAGGGTATAGGCGCCGTTGGCCTGGGGGAACAGCTCGTCCATCAAGGCAATGGAGCGGTCCAGCAAATGCGCGTCCTGCTGCGCCAGGCCCATTACGCCGGAGTTGAGCAGCGGCATGTCGTCGTCGGCCAGGCCCTTGTCGGCCAGGATTTTGGCCAGGGCGCTGTACAGCACGCTTTCGCGGTTATCGCCGTACTTGGCGTGGAATGCGTTGCACAGCACGGTGCCGGGCGCGACGCGTTCGAACAGAGCCATGGGCGAGTCGTGGAAAAACGTGTCGGTGTCGATCAGCAGCGCGCGTTCCGCGGTCTCGAGGACCTGGCGCAACAGCACGTGCTTGGTGCGGAAGTGGTAGCCGTGTGGCTCGCTCCAGCGTTGGCGGGTGGCGTCGTCCAGGGTGTGGACGTGCACCGGCAGGTCGCGATAGGGCTCGGGGTTGTCGCTGAATACCTGGATGTCCAGGGGCAAATCATGGGTGCCGCCCAGGTGGGACAGGGCACTGGCGATGCTGAATACCGCTTCCTGATGATAGGTCTCGGCGCCGAATACCAGGTAAACCAGCTGCGGGCGGGGAGTCGGGGATGCTGTATTCATGTACTGCTGGCTTCCATTCCGGGAGTATTAAACGACAAAGGCCCTCGCGGTAACGAGGGCCCTGGTGCAATTGCGAACAGACCTTAGCGGGGCAGCTTGAGGTTGTTCCAGATTGCCAGGCTAGGATCGGCCTGGTTGAGGGTATAGAAGTGCAGGCCGGGTGCGCCACCTTGCAACAAACGCTCACACATTTCGCTGATGACCTGCTCGCCGAACGCCTGGATGCTCTTGACGTCGTCGCCGTAGGCTTCCAGTTGCTTGCGTACCCAGCGTGGGATCTCGGCGCCGCACGCATCGGAGAAGCGCGCGAGCTTGCTGTAGTTGGTGATCGGCATGATGCCCGGCACGATCGGGATGTTCACACCCATGGCCCGTACACGCTCGACGAAGTAGAAGTAGCTGTCGGCGTTGAAGAAGTACTGGGTGATCGCGCTGTCGGCGCCGGCGTTGGCCTTGCGCACGAAGTTCTGCAAATCGTCTTCGAAATTGCGTGCCTGGGGGTGCATCTCCGGGTAAGCCGCCACTTCGATATGGAAGTGGTCGCCGCTTTCTTCGCGGATGAAGCTCACCAGGTCATTGGCGTAGCGCAGCTCGCCGCTGGCGATGCCCATGCCGGACGGCAGGTCGCCGCGCAGGGCGACAATGCGCTTGATGCCGGCTTGCTTGTATTGGGTCAGCAGGCCGCGCAGGTCGGCCTTGCTGTCGCCCACGCACGACAAGTGCGGAGCGGCGGGAACTTTGACTTCGCTTTCCAGCTGCAACACGGTGTTGATCGTGCGGTCACGGGTCGAGCCGCCGGCGCCGTAGGTGCAGGAGAAGAAGTCGGGGTTGTAGCTGGCCAACTGCTTGGCAGTCGCCATCAGTTTTTCATGCCCAGCATCGGTCTTGGTCGGGAAGAACTCGAAGCTGTAGCGACGGTCTTGGGACATGGTAATAACCCTATGAAACTCAGATACCGGAAGTCATGCACCGATTGAATGTGGGAGCGGGCTTGCTCGCGAAAGCGGTGTGTCAGTCACCGGATGCATCAACTGACACACCGCATTCGCGAGCAAGTCGAATCGTCGCACCGCCGCTCCCACATAAAGCCCGCTCCCCTTGAAAGGGAGCGGGCCGCAGGCAAATCAGTAGCGGTAAGCGTGCGGCTTGAACGGACCTTCAACGGTCACGCCGATGTAGTCGGCCTGGGTCTTGGTCAGTTGAGTCACCACGCCGCCGAAGCCGCGGACCATTTCCAGGGCCACTTCTTCGTCGAGTTTCTTCGGCAGTACTTCCACGGTCAGGCGCTCGGCTTTCTGGGCTGGCGACAGGTCGGCGTACTTCTGGCCGAACAGGAAGATCTGCGCCAGTACCTGGTTGGCGAACGAGCCGTCCATGATGCGGCTTGGGTGGCCAGTGGCGTTGCCCAGGTTAACCAGGCGGCCTTCGGCCAGCAGGATCAGGTAGTCGTCGTTCTGTGGGTCGAAATCGCCGGCGCCGGTACGGTGAACCTTGTGCACCTGTGGCTTCACTTCTTCCCATGCCCAGTTCTTGCGCATGAAAGCGGTGTCGATCTCGTTGTCGAAGTGGCCGATGTTGCAGACAACAGCACGCTTCTTCAGGGCTTTGAGCATGTTCGCGTCGCAAACATTGACGTTGCCGGTGGTGGTCACGATCAGGTCGATCTTGCCCAGCAGGGCCTTGTCGATGCTCGCTTCGGTGCCGTCGTTCTGGCCGTCGATGAACGGCGAAACCACTTCGAAACCGTCCATGCAGGCTTGCATGGCGCAGATCGGGTCAACTTCGGAGACTTTAACGATCATGCCTTCCTGACGCAGGGACTGGGACGAACCCTTGCCCACGTCACCGTAGCCGATCACCAGAGCTTGCTTGCCCGACAGCAGGTGGTCGGTGCCGCGCTTGATGGCGTCGTTCAGGCTGTGACGGCAGCCGTACTTGTTGTCGTTCTTGCTCTTGGTCACCGAGTCGTTGACGTTGATAGCCGGGATTTTCAGCTCGCCCTTGGCCAGCATGTCCAGCAGGCGGTGTACGCCGGTGGTGGTTTCTTCGGTCACGCCGTGGACGCGGTCGAGGATGGCCGGGTATTTCTTGTGCAGCAGCTCGGTCAGGTCGCCGCCGTCGTCGAGGATCATGTTGGCATCCCAAGGCGCGCCATCTTTCAGGATGGTTTGCTCCAGGCACCACTCGTACTCTTCTTCGGTCTCGCCTTTCCAGGCGTAAACCGCGATACCGGCAGCAGCGATGGCAGCAGCGGCCTGGTCTTGGGTCGAGAAGATGTTGCAGGACGACCAACGCACTTCGGCACCCAGGGCAACCAGGGTTTCGATCAGCACGGCAGTCTGGATGGTCATGTGGATGCAGCCGAGGATCTTCGCGCCCTTGAGCGGTTGCTCGCCGGCGTATTTGCGGCGCAGACCCATCAGGGCTGGCATTTCGGATTCGGCGATAAAGGTTTCGCGACGGCCCCAGGCAGCGAGGGACATGTCGGCGACTTTGTAGTCGGTGAAATCTGCAGGCGTGTTGACAGCGCTCATAGAGAGCCTCCATTCGTAGTGTGCGAATGGGCGCCGTTGTGCGTTTAGTATCTGGCCAGGTGATAACGGCCGGACAACGCCCCATCCGAGCCTGACAGGTTGAACCTGCTGCAGCGCCCCTCGGACAGGTGGCGGGAAAACGGTAACAATTTGATATGACCGTTTTGAAACGGCGCCGATTATAGCCGTCTGCGCCAGACTTCCCAAGCCTTTCTGTCGGACACATGAAGATCCCTCATGGCCTTGATAGGCAACGCCTCATAGAGCTCTGGCGCAGCCTCTGCCATGATGTCGCCCATCATTCGGCAAGACGCTTTGGAGTGACCATGAACTTCCACACCCGCAAATGGGTAAAACCCGAAGACCTCAACCCCAACGGCACCCTGTTCGGTGGCAGCCTGCTGCGCTGGATCGACGAAGAAGCGGCGATCTATGCGATCGTCCAACTGGGCAACCAGCGCGTGGTGACCAAGTACATCTCCGAAATCAACTTTGTCAGCGCCTCACGCCAGGGCGACATCATTGAACTGGGCATCACCGCCACCGAGTTCGGCCGCACCTCCATCACCCTGACCTGTGAAGTGCGCAACAAGATCACACGCAAAAGCATCCTCACCGTGGAAAAAATGGTCTTCGTCAACCTTGGCGAAGATGGCTTGCCGGCGCCGCACGGGCGTACCGAGATCAAGTACGTGAAGGACCAGTTCCAGGACGAGTAACCCCTGCGCGGGTCTGATTTGCTTTGCCGAATCATTCCGCGCGGATCTTTTTCGGGCGCTCTCATCACTCAGGGCTACATCCTGAAGAGAGAGCCTGCGTATGAAAGTGTCCAGTTCGCCTGTCCAGATCCAACCCCTGTCACCTCGGAAAATCGACCAGGACGTGAAGACGCCTCTGGTCGAAGGCGTAGGCCCACGCAAGTTGAGCCTTTACCGCCATAGCGATGGGCGAGTGGCGGTGGCTGTGTCACCGGCGCCGCCCAGTCACCTGGTGCTCAGCGGCGGTGGTGCCAAAGGCATTGCCTTTCCGGGGATGGTGCAAGCGCTGGAAGAGGGCAAGAAGCTGCAAGGTGTGAAGGTGATTTCCGGCTCGTCTGCCGGGGCGATTTCCGCCACCTTGCTCGCCAGTGGCATGGGCGCCAAGGCGTTCGGCGAGCTGTCGAACAGCATCGACCTGCCCAGCCTGCTCAACAGCAAAGACCCGGTAACGGCCTGGCTGCAAACGATCAGCACCCAGCTCGGCAAACTTGCCGGGCGCCTGCCTGGTGTGGCCGGCAACATTTCCCAACTGTTGCTGACCATGTTGCCGCGCCTGCAAACCGAGGCCTCGCCCCTTGAAGAGTTGATGCGCAATGAGTCGCGTAAATCGATCCTTGCCCATATCGCTGACATGCCCAGGGAAACCCGACCCGCTGAAGTCATGAAGATTGCCGACAGGCTGAGCGCCGGTGGCGCGCCGACCTTTCGTGACCTTGAGGTGTTCAGCCGCCATATTCCGGCGATCAAGCAACTCAACATCACCGGCACCGGTATGTTCGACGGCCGTCCGCAATTGGTGGTGTTCAATGCCAGCCTGATCCCGGACATGGATATTGCCCGCGCCGCACGCATTTCCGGTTCGCTGCCGGGGTTGTTCAAGAGCCCGCAAGAGCAAGGCCATGGGTTCCAGCAAGTGGCTGAGACCACGGCTTTCCAGGACGGTGGGCTACTCGCCAATACGCCCGCGCCTGGCGTGATCGGGCAGCCGCAGCCGCAAGGCCCGTTGAACCAGCCTGAGTCCTTGGTCGTCAAGTTTGAGTCCGAGGAAACCACTCCGAAAAAAAGCGGCGGATTTATCAGCAACATCGTCGATAAAGTTACCGGCACGCCACACACCGCTGCCGGGGCTTATCAAGCAGAGCGGCTCAAGGCGTATACCAACCAAACGGTGACCTTGCCGCTGAACACGGACAAAGGCGACTTTCGCGGCATGCTCAACGGCACCGTCAACTTCACCATGACGCCCGAGCAGAAAGAACACCTGCAGGCAAAGGCCCGTCAGACGGTGGCGGCGCATCTGGAAAAACGCGGGGAGGTGCGTGAGCAATATCCGTTTGCTTCTTTGGAGGACGCGGTGCTGGCGATGGACGATGAGATGCTGGCCGGTGTGCAGGATCAGTTGGCGAAAGATCCGGCGGCTGCGGGTGTGCTGCTGTTTCGCAAGACTGCGCTGCAAGCGTTGCAGGCCTTGGACAGTGCGATTGCCGAAGCGAATCAAGCCGGCGGCGCGTTGAACATCACGCCGAAGCTGGCGGCGGCATTGCGTAATCTGGATGAGCTAGCCCATCGGCCGGAGCACGTCGGGTGGCTGGGAAAGCGCTTGAGCGCGACGAGCCAGCGTAATTTCCAGCAACTGATGCAGGTGGCCGACAAACAGGCGTCGGCCACGGGTGAGCCTCTGTCGAAGGTGATGACCAGCGCTGTTGCCGAAATGAAACGACGCGATATCGCGGTGAAAGCCGACAACTTCACCCGGGAGGTCATCTACCCGTCGCTTTACCGCCCGGGCCAGCCGGCTGCGAACATCGAACTGTTGCAACGTGCAGCTCGCGACTTGGCCGATGCCACCACGCCCGCTGAGTTCAACCGCGTGCTTGACGGCATCATTGAGCACTACGGCGCGCGCGGAAAACCGTGGAGCAAACCGTTCAAGTCCACCACCATTGAGATGGCCAAGGCTTGGCGCATACCGGTTTAAATGGCGGGCCACTGAACAGCTACTGTCGCGGCGTGTCGTAGCTACAGGCACCCCTTGGACTCCGGTAGATCATGGCCACTCAAGACGACGGCAAGACCCCGAACCTGTCACAAGAAGAACAGGCCGATGTGGACAAGAACCAGCCGCCCCGCGCGGCGGTTCTGCATGAAATCATCCGTACCCAGGGTGACCAGGAGCTGGAGCGCAATGTGGCGGCGTTGTGGTGGTCGGCGCTGGCCGCCGGCTTGACCATGGGCCTGTCGCTGATGGGCATGGGCCTGCTTAATTCGCGGTTGCCGGACGGCGAAGAATTCAAAGTGATCGCCAGCTTCGGCTACTGCGCCGGCTTCCTCGCGGTGATTCTTGCACGTCAGCAGCTGTTTACCGAAAACACCCTGACCGCCGTGCTGCCGGTGATGAGCAAACCGACGTGGGCCAATGCCGGGCGGCTGTTACGGCTGTGGACGGTGGTGCTGGTGGGCAACCTGTGCGGCACCTTGCTGGTGGCCTACGTGATGCTGCACTTGCCGATCTTCGACACCAAGACCGACCTGGCTTTTCTGGAGATCGGCCGCAAGGTCATGGAAAACGACCCCGGGCAGATGTTCGCCAAGGGCATTGTTTCCGGCTGGATGATCGCGACCATGGTGTGGATGATCCCGTCGATGGAAAGCGCCAAGCTGTGGATCATCATCCTGATCACCTACCTGATGGCACTGGGCGACTTCACCCATATCGTGGTTGGTTCTGCGGAAGTGTCCTATCTGGTGTTTGCCGGCGAGCTGGCGTGGAAGGACTTCTGGCTGGTGTTCGCCGGGCCGACCTTGGCGGGCAATATCATCGGCGGCAGCTTTATCTTTGCGCTGATCAGCCATGCGCAGATCCGCAGTGAAAGCAGCCTGCCGGGCAAGCAGGCTGCGGACCCGAGGCATCCGCAGCCGACCCGTAAGGATCAGTGATGGTCCGCCGCGGCCTGGGGTTCGTCCCGAGTCACGCGCTTGACCAGCTTGCCGATGCTCAAGCCCTGCAACAGGATCGACGACAACACCACGATATAGGTGATGCTCAGCAGCAGGTCACGCTCGGGGCCCAACGGCAGTGCCAGTGCGAGCGCGACCGAAACCCCGCCGCGCAAGCCGCCCCAGGTCAGGATGCGGATCGTGCCACGCGGCACCGTGCGCCAGCGGCGTAGCAACAGGATCGCGGGTGCCACGGTCAGCAGGCGCGAGAGCAGGATGGCTATCGCGAGCAAACTGGCGGCGAACACATGCAGCCAGTTGAACGGCAACAGCAGCAACTCCATGCCGATCAAGGCGAACAGCAAGGCGTTGAGCATGTCATCGAGCAATTCCCAAATTTTGCCATTCGCATTTTTTTGTCAGTTATTTGGAGTGCCTGTAGAATAGACATTACAGCCAGCTCGCCACGGATTTTGAAAGTGACAATCGTCAAAAAAGGATCGCCCATTGAAACCTATCCCTTCCGAGCTCTGGCGCCTGATGTGGTGGAGTTGTTTCAGCGTTGCGCTGAGCGTAGGAAGGTGCCGTCGACGACGACATTGAAGCTTCTCGAATGCTTTTGTGACATCACCAACCAGCCCTTGTCTTTCTTGAAGCTTTCGTCGTCAGAGCTGACCCACATCGTTGCGGGTTTTCAAGGAGCGCTGTTCGAACAGGATTTGGTCGGCACGTCTGACGTGACGCGCGCGAAGATTTCCGTTTATCTGCAAGACATTCTGCTCGAAGCACGTAATTACGTCCCTTCCATGCCGCCGACAGAATGTGGAAGTGGACTAAGAAAAAAATATAATACGAAGTGGAAAAAAATACTCCTTGGGGTTGACCAGTGTAAAGTCAATTATTGGACTGGATGGCCTGTAGAAAACCGTAAAGGCACCAAGTTGTATTGTCACTTTGCCAATATTCATAACAGTCATGGTCATGACTTTACATCCGGCTTGTATGAGCAGCTACGACTCCATATTTCAGGGTATGGAACTACACAGATAACTATGCCGAATAAGATGGCTGGTTTTCTGAGTCAGAATAGTGATTCCTGGCCTGAATACACGTTTAACGATTCGACAATGATTTACAATTTCTTCTGGGATTTTAGGGAAAGTTTTTTCATGAGTGGCGAGGCCCTGGGGCTGGATATCGACGCACAAATGAAGACTTGGAATAAGTATATTGGGTTTGTCGAGAAGATTTTCATTCTTCCAGGCGTATGGGCCGAGCCATTGGGAGGGAAACTGCCGTTAGCACCTGCTAAGCGAATCGATGGTCAGTCGACTAATGTCAGAAAAAATGATGATGGTGCGGAGGTAAAAGTTAAGCTCGTAATGGAGGTGCCATTACATGTTACTGAGTCTGAAGCTATTGAGATATTATTCATTTCCATATCTAAGCGGCTGAAGATTATTGAAGGATGGGCCAAAGCTCAGATAGCAGATCTATATAGTAGGGTTCTTCGTCGTAAACAGCTCGCTGCGCATGGGGAGTTGGTAGATACGACTAAACGGAAGAAGGGACACCTACTAATAATCCCCAATATTTGCTGTATTTTCGAAACCTACGGCTACGGAGAGCCTTACAGCCACTACGCTTCCTTGTCAGTGGATACAAAAGATTCTCAGACTCCTGCTTCTGATTTAGCCAGCTATATGGGGATGCCTCTGACGGGGAGTCTAATGCCATTTAAGCTCCTAATTATTCTAAGGCATCCGATAATTACGTCGGAGTTTTTGGGTGATTTCGATCTTTGGAATAAGCAGGGGCAGAGATCTGGATACGTACTGGACGGGTCGGTATATAAGCTGGTGGGGTACAAGGATCGTAAGGGGGCAGGAAGGTCTGAACAAAAAATCACGCTAACCTCAGAAACTAAAGCTTTGGTCGACCAAATTATTGAGATCACTGCGCCCCTACGTGAGTATCTGAAATCACAGGGTGATCCCTCATGGAGGAAGCTATTCATTACATGCGGCAACGCATTTTCACCCCCTGTCAAAAGCACCATAACGCCGTGGTCGAGGTCGACACTTAAACCTGGTACGTATTTGAGAAATAATCTTTTAGCTCAGTTCCGCCCTCATACTGACATGCCTGAAGATGATCTCGTTAATTTTTTGGAGATGGTGAGTGCGTCTTCCGTACGCGCATCCAGAGTAACCGAGATATTCATTAAGACGCATAGCGCTGAAACTACATCTCAGGCTTTAGGCCATGATAGCTACGATCCTAACCTCATGGATCACTATCTGCCCAAGGTGATTATCGATTTCCTGCATGAAAGGCGTATGCGAGTATTTAACAAGGTCTTAATTTGTCATAGTCTTAAAGATAGCCCGTTTTTATTTCGGGCAAGCAATTTTTCAAGCGTGGATGAATTGGACACTTTCCTAGTAAATCATGCTTTTGGAGATATTCCTGCGTATCTTCAAGATCCAGAGGGTCGTCATGAAAAGCTTGAGAACGACGGGACTGTATATGCGTTAGTGTCTGCCGATATTTTGAGCGTGCTGCTCTCGATAAAATTGGCTGTTGAACAAGCGCCACCCAATCAGAAGGTTAATGCTAAGGCAGTCTACTGGGCGAGTTACGCAGGCTTTCTTGAGGGAGAGATCAGTAAGCATCGAGATGTCACTTATCGGAGCGATCTACACAAGGCGTCACTAACAGCAAGCGCAGCGTCAGTGGAGAGGTTTGTTTATGAATGCTCCATCTAAACTTGGGTTCCTCAACGAGCCTCGCATGGCACCGGCAGAAGCGTTCCGTAAGGCTTCTTGGCTAACCACTGATTTTAATGCCTCCATCTGGAGCGTAAATTTCAACGGTGATCCTATCCTGCTCAACTGGAAGGTAGCCCTAGACAATAATTCATACCTTACCGATGACGAAAACTTAGATCTGTTGAACGGTCTTAAATACTCCCTTATTGGCGCCACGCGAAATAGCCTGGTTGAAATGGCCAACTCCCAAAGTGTTGAGACATTAAGGAGGAAATTTCACGCAGCGGTAGGTGTCATTGACTGTCTGCTAATTCACGCGACCGAGCTTAAACTTTTAAGTGCAGGGTTGGCAGGTTTGTCTGAAGGCGATATGAAATGGATACTGAACAAGCTGTCTTCAGAATCCTCCGTGGCCGAAGCGCTGTATGATTGGTCAGGGAAATTGTGTGAGTATGCTCAAGTCCTGTTGAATGAGATCCCAGGCGCGACGATATCTTCCATATTGGAAGAGAATCCGTCGATGTTAGAGATAAGTTCTACTCAGCTCGAGTCTAACGAGCTTGATGTTTCCGTTGAAAATATTCCACGTATCCGGGCCGCTTTATATTATAAAGGCCACTACGACGGACATAGAGGTGCTGGCTATACGGTAAACTCCGTACGTATCTCAAACGAGATTTACAAAAATACGATCCGTGGCGGCATGGCCAAACCGAGGCATGAAATCCTCAGTTTCTATCCGCTTGGAGAATCCTATAAACGTGAGATGGAGGGGGTTAGGGTTACTTCTAGTTCGGGGAGTCTTATGGCTGAGTCCCAGTACAGGCTGTTTTACAATTTCTTATACGGAATGGGGCTGCTTAAAAATCTTGGTATGCCAGGGCCTAGTGAGCGAGTCTTGGATGGAATCAAAGGTTACACGCCAGAGTTAGCCAAGCCTGGTCGCTTTGTGACAGTGCCTTCCGGCACTATTTTTAAGTTATTCAAAGGAGCTGTCGAGTTTCATTACGAGCTTGGCCCTCTCGTAGTTGAGGGGTTTTGCAGGTTGGCTCGATACTGTGACGAGCATGACAAGTCGCTTACAAGCCTAACAGACGAACAGGTTGTTTCAATTATTGGCAGTGATTTGGAGCGTCACGGCGTAACGAAGCTGGGGCTTGGTTGCAGAAATACAAGTGATGTCGATGGTAGTGGTCTTGAAAATCGCAAGGGAGCGAAAGAGGACTATTTTGGGCGACTAAGATCCAATGTAGGCCTGCTTGAACTTGTCTATGTTTATATTGGTGTTATTCAATTTGTTGTTGGTTTGCTTATGGCGCGGCGAATCGATGAGCTTTTGCAGATCCCATCAGCACAAGCATTCGACTCCACGAGTACCTGGCTGATGTTTAGGAGAGAAAAGAGCACAACAAATACGTATGGTCTCCGTAAGTATGATGCTAGGCCTATAGATCCCCTTGCGGTACAGATGCTTGCGCAATTAGTGCGGCTTCAAGAGGAGCTGATTGATGCGGGCTTCTCGGCTGAAGCTCCTACTATTTTCTCTGTTCCTTCTCTCCATGGAAGAAAGGTACTATATTCTGCCACGAAAACAAGCATGAATACCTGTTTCGACTTCCTTTGTGACTACTTCGAGAGTGAAGTTAATGAGGTAGGTCTACGGTATTATGTCAGGCAACACCAGTTGCGCCGCGTGGCGGCTTTGTTATTTTTTCATGCGTATGGCAAAGGACGCATAGATACACTGCGTTGGATTCTCGGGCATAACGATATTGAGCATGCATGGAGGTACATTACAGATGCCACAGATGGCGCATCCCTCCGTGGGGCGGAAGCTCAAATCATTGCTGAGAACTTCTTCACTGGTGATGTGCATAACTATAAATCGTTACGTGCGTTGATGAAGGAGCAGTTCGGAACGGATGATGTGCGTCTTGTAGATCAAGGATCCTTTTCGGAGCATCTAGAGCATTTGATGAGTAAAGGCATTGTCAAATTTGAGCCTGTATTTGTTCTTGGTGCTTATGGCAAGGAAATGCAGATTCTTGTTCACGTAAAGGGGGCGTAATCATGGGTAAGCCTAGGTCGGAAATTCAAGTTCACAATCAGTCAATCAAGGCGCGACAGGTTCTGCTAGAGGACGTACTTGCCGATGTTAAAAAATACGTCTCAAATGAGGTTGTTACTTCCGCTCTAAAAAATCAGGGAGCTTTGGCTTCGCTTTCTTACAAGTTCGATTTGGCTGGCCAGCATTACGCTATCGACTCCACAAGTCTGAACACCCTCAAAAAAAAATCCGATGAATTACTTGGTCATCACGGTTTCGCAGGGCTAGAGCGTCTTAGAGGCGTGGCTAAGGATGCAATTGCCGCGTATGCCGAAAGGGGCAACAAGCCCACCAAGAAGACCAAACATGGGCTGGAGCAAATTAATAGCGAGTTAGAATGTACGGTGGTCGCACTGCGCCGTGCTAATTTCAGATTGCTTCAAGGGCTTTCCACTGCTATCTCCGGAATCAAAGAAACCAGGGATGGTTCTAGTGAGGCTATTAGAAATAAAAGCGCTAGCGAAGCCGTAAATGCACTGTTGGCAATAGTCTCGCTTAATGAGTCTCCTTTTGACGTGATTCCATCTCACGAGAATATCCAGTCTTTAAAGGTAGTACGGAGTGAGTAATTTCCCTGAGCGTAAGCTTTATTCAGTGGTTCCTGAGCTTGAGTTGTTTGACCACAACGCACTGGGGAAGCTCGTGACTAGGGATGCGAGCAATCTGACATTCATCAATTGGCCAAACGGGGCACCCTGTTTTGCCGCGAATCTCTACATGCTTTCCCTTACGGTTCGCCCCAATAGGATGAAGCGTAAAGGGTTAGCGCGTACAGGTAGAAAAGGTGGGACGATAGGTGAGTACGCTCAAAAAATCAGTCAGTTGGTTAGATTCTGTTATGCTTCAAACATTGACTTTATAGATCTATCAGATAACGACTTTACGCGGTTTATTCATCATCTAGGTACGGAGGTAGATCCCAAAAATCTTCGTGAGAAGAAGAAGGCCACACTCACCGTTGTAGACGTTGGGACTGTATGTATAGACTTTCTAAAGTATATTGGAGGGCTTTATGAGCAACCTAATTTCGTCGCGATTGGAGGGCGAATAAAGATTACTGAAAGCGTTACAGTGAAAAAAGATAAGCGTGGTCGTGATTATGCTGTGCATAGTGTTTGGCACCACGCATTTCCACCTGGTGGTAGGAGGCACGAGCGGAATGCGATTCCTGCTGTTCATGTCGACCAGCTCAGGAGCGCTGTCGATGAAATGGGGGGCTCACGGTTCATCAAGATTCGGCGGCATGCATTCATCTCAACATTGGAAAACTCTGGGGCTAGGCTTTCAGAGGTGGCGAGTCTTAAGGTCGTAGATGTCCTGACCGCGTATGAGATGAAGCACCCTATGCTTAGGTTTATCACGCTGAAGGGCGACGACAGCGAGGAAAGAGAGATACCCGTAAATAAGATGTTCCTCAATGAGCTGATCTCATACATTGAGTTTCACAGAGACAAAGTTGTAAGAAATAAATTCTCCAGTGTTAATGATCATGGTTTCGTATTTGTATCATCAGCAACCGGAACTCCGCTTTCAGAAACATCCCTTGGTAACGAGATCGGTTCAGTGCGCAGGTTTGCTGGCATCGAGGAGCAAGCATGCGCACATATGTTTCGCCACTCGTTTATCACGAACTTAGTAATGGAGTTTGTACAGCGGGATAGATATAGGCGCGCAGGAGACTTTGAAGTCAGGTTGCTTTCTGATGAAAGCTATCTTGAGGAAGTTAAGATGTATACCGGCCAGAAATCAATTGCGACTATCATGGGCTATGTACATGCAGCATTCAAGGAGATTGAGGGGTATAGCACTACAGTTAGCAATGTTTTCCTAATTCGAGCCATGGAGCAGTTCGATAAATACTCTCGTAAACTCAGGGCCCAGCTCGGCTCTACCCTTACAATTCAAGAGTATAACGTAGAGATGGAGAAGCTTGAGGCTTTAAGGGATGATGATTTTGCTCGTGAGCTTGCAAGAGAGAAAACGGTCAAAGGAATCGCTCCAATTCTGCCTGGATGCGAATGATTCCGCGAATTCTGGGACGGGTCTATCATTCACGCAGTAGTGTTGAGATACCATGGTTCATAACCAATGGATTTAAGCCTTGGGCTTTAGGTCAGGAGAACGTTTTGTTGCTGCTTACACGCTTCTGGAACCTTATCAGCCCCGACCTTCGCCCTGAGTGGGAGAAAGCGCGTGAACGCGAGTTCATCCTGGCGGCGAACTCCTTGAAGACCCTCAGGGTGACACCGGGGGGCGGGATGTCCATCGATCCTGAAGAACTCCGAGATCAGATAATCGCCTCACGTGAGCAGTTGAAGCATCTTGTCCAAAAACCAGAAGTGCCTAGGAGACCTTTCGAGGCAGCGACAGACCTTCTGGTAGAGCAAGAAGCGAGTCCCTCAGTAGAGGCTCCAGTAAGTGCCATGGACTGTATCGAGTTGGTAGCTTGGCGTCGCTTGCAGACCGGCGCTGCTGTGCGCTACGTGTGCCTCCAGTCTACAAGTACGGGGCGATCCGCTGTCGCTACAGCCAGTCTGTTCACAGAAGCCATAGAGAGTCTCCCTACTTGGGTCGACGGCAATACCAACAGGCAAGTTGCAAATGCCTTGCAGAGCGGTGGACTCCATTGGTACGCGACTTTGAGCGAGGCGATGGATGCCTGGGATGCGGAGCTTTGATGGCTCCACTAGGAGTTTTCACTTACACCAAGGCCCCCACGTTGGCGGGTTGTCCACGATATCGATGGACGTACCGAGCTCGTCTTGCATGTGTTCGAAGACTCTGTCGAGACTTGGATGAGCTTTCGATTCTCGTAGTGCGTTCACTAATTCCAGTAGCTCTCGGCCTTGGGCCACAGGCATTTGGATATCGCAATACACAGTGTCATCGTTGTCTCGTTCCACGTCTTTTCTCCGTCTGCATCAATCCAGCTTGGGCTTACTTCTGGCAGCTCTGTGTGCCTCGAGGTGCTGCATCTCTGATTCCCAACAAGCCATGAATTTATACCAGTCCGCAGCGTAAGGCCCATCTAACAATCTGGTCGACCCGATACTCGCCTGATTGAAGCGCTCCCTCCAGGGCTGGGGGATAGTCTGCTCCAAAATGATGTCGATTCCCGAGTGGTGATACTGCACGGTGACACAATCCCGAAGCTGGTTGAGCTCAAGTGCCTTGTCAGCATGAGGGGAGTCTTTTCGCTCTTGAAGTTCAAGGTCATCAAGAATGGATAAGGGATCGAACGCCTTCGAATCGCCTGGAGATATGTTCGCAAGCATCCACAAAGCTTTTCGTCTCTTGGCCTCCAGTTCGCGGAGTTCATCGTCGGGCATTTGAGTTACCTCTTGTTGGCGTTGATGGCATGCCGCCTGCGGCGTCAGGCTGCCGTGAATCGAGCCCCGCCAAGGCGTGTCTCGCCCCTGCGGGCTCGCATCCCTCATGCCTGCGCGCTCCGCTTGCTTGGTGTCTGAGCCTCTGTGAAGCATAGATCGCAACGCATCCTACCCTCATGATTCGGAGCTCGGCATCGCTATTCGAAGCGTTCTGTTATCGTTCTAAAAGTAATTTAGTCGCTCTTAGTCATCAGCCTTCTGGGGAGCCGGGAATGGACACAACTCGACACGTACCAGGCAGAGCCTACCAAACGGTTCGCGATCCCGAGCGTCTTCTAATCGAAGAGCGTGCCGAAGCTCTAGCCGCCGCAGGCTACCCGCTGCCGAATGATGATCCGGCTATGTTCGCTGAGCAGAGGCTCAAAGAGGCCAAGGAGGCTCGTTCAGCGCAAGTTGTTGGCGTTCCCGAACAAGCTTCAACTCAGAAAGATTTGCGAGGTACGTGAGAAGTGATCTTCGGTCGAAGTAGCCTGAAAATACGCTTTAACTAGAATGTAAACATTCCTGATTCTGCACACCGGGAGGCCGAAATGGACTTGCTAAAGCCCTTGTACGAACAGGACAGGCTTCATCCACACTTTCGCACCATATCTGACGGACGACCCGGCAGGCTTTACCAGCGAGAGGAGCTGCAACGCTGGCTTGATGGATTTCCAGACAGGGATAACAAATTCGTACGTGAGTTTCAGACCACGTTTAACTCAAGCTTTTGGGAAATCTATCTTCACGCAGTGTTCCGCGAGTATGGCTTTGCTTTCGACTGGACTTATCCAGCCCCTGATTTCCTAGTTTCGTCAGCAGACATTACGTTTACGGTGGAAGCAACCACTGCCAACCATTCCATTGACGCTACCCCGGAGTGGGGTAGGCCCATGACAGCGGAGTTCTTTGAAGACGTTGATTTCAATGAGCTCAATCGGGTCGCGATAATCAGGTTGGCCAACGCGTTCATGAGCAAATCACAAAAATTCCAAGATAAGTATCAGCATCATCCGCATGTCCAAGGACGCCCATTTGTCTTAGCAGTAGCACCGTTCGAACAGCCGGGTTTCAACCTCCAGGCCTACCGGGCTATCGAAGCCCTGCTATTCGATTACTACGTAGATGAAGCGGAATACCTGGCTAATCCGGAGCGCTTTCCTAACGGATTAGAGGGGAAATCTTTGGGAAGCGTACAGAAAGATAACGGTGCTGAAATCGAACTGGGGTTTTTCGATTGCTTGCGCTTCAGCCACATTAGCGCCGTGATATTCAGTAATCTGGCCACTTGGGGAAAAGTAGATGCCATGTGCGGAAATCCGGATGCGGTCATATCGTCTGTCTGGTCGCTACCGAATGGCGAGATGAAGCGCACTGTGTCCAGAGGCAACGAAGCCTCAGAAGGGATCACCGATGGGCTGCGTATCTATCACAACCCTTTTGCTACAACGCCGTTGCCGCTTGAAGTATTTCGACGAGAAGGTGTGATGCAGATGTGGGCTGATCCTTACGCTCGATCACTCATAAGTGAACAAGCCGAGAACTGCTTACAGTCCAGGACGGCTATGACTTTCTTCGTAAAGGACGATGATCCCTCTTGCGAGGGCTTATCTGAGAAAATTTAGCAGTGCGCTCTGGCCAATCCGGCTAGGCAACAATTCGCCTGTGGATTGCTTGATATCCTCAACGAATACCGATGCAGACCTTACTCGACCAATCGAAGTCGTGACGGATATGTCAAAAAGCCGTGCAATGGGCTCAACCGCCTACCAAGCGAGCGATCAACCATTTTTTTGTGTTGGGGCAAACTACGGAAGATGCGCTTGATACCCTAGGTCGTCCCAGAACACATATGCTCAGATGATTTCAGGGAGAAGGAAAATGGCAAGTGAATACTCGCTATCAGATGTGCTGGAAAGGATGTACCAAAATCAGCTCGCCCTTGAGGCTGCTCTCATGGAGCTAACCCTCCAGGTGGAAGCCCAAGGACATGCGGAAGTTGGCGACAACGTTCGTGGCACGCTTTACACAATTGGTGAGAACGCTGGCAATATCAAACAGGGGCTGGCCCGGCTCAAAAAACTCCCATGACCCAGCCGCTTTTCGATTTTGATCTCAAACGCGTTTCCCGCACGCATTACATCACTGGCAAGGCTGCGATCAACTTTCCGCACGCTGGAAGCACCACTGGCGGATGGCATTTCCTGTCCTACTTCGACCGCGATTCGGGCGTAGCAAAAGTGTCCTTGGCAGGTATTCATTATCCAGATACGACCGATTTCTTTGGAGACGCTGGAGTCATCGACGTAACCGACAAGCTTGCGATGCGAGGCTGGCCAGAAGACGGCAAAAGGCTGTTCATGGCGGATCACTACAGAGCTGCAGCTGACATGGTGATGAAATGGGTGCTAAGTGATTCTAAGCACTGCAACGTCGAGGTCGCTGATTGGTTTCCCTCTTCCGAAACGAAGCAGCGGCTTTTTGAGATCCTAAATTCGGGAAGGCCCAAACTTTTAGATCCCGACAAGCTGCAAAAAATGGAAGCTTGGCTAAGCTCGCAGTAGTCCGAAGGACAGATCTGCATGGCAGCCGGCGTATTGCGTTTTAAGCGGGAGCAATGGATATGCGCAAAAAGTCCCAGTCGTGGTTTATCCCGCTCCTGATTCTTTTTGCCGTCCTGTGGGCAATGGGGAAAAAAGACACGCCTCAAACCCCGGTAGAGCCGAGCGCTCTGAGCACGCTAGTATCAACCACGCCGACGTCTCCATCCCCACCCACGCCGACCTCCGCAACTGAGCAGTTCGTGAGCGCTGATAACCTCAATGTCCGGGATCAACCAGGCGGAAAGGTCATCTCAAAACTTAAGCGCGGGGAGAAGGTTCAAGTTTTTGAGACCCGAAAGGATTGGGCGCGCATCAGCATTGATGGTCAACCTTCAAAGTGGCTTTCGTCCAAAAGCCTGTGCAGCGGCTCAGACTGCTACGTCGTCTTAAGGCCAAGGCCAGCGATTCAGCCGAAACAGCCTGCTCGCCAACAGACCCCAGCTTACGGTTCATCCTGCCCCTGTTCCTCTGGGAACGTGTGTATCGGGCCTCGCGGTGGTCGATATTGCATTACCTCTGGCGGTAACAAACGATACGGTGTCTGATCTGCTGTTCACCATTGAGACAATCTGCAACGATCACACCTAGTTACAGTCCAAAAGGACACATATGCCAGCGTTCAGAGGATGCACTGATGAAGGTGTTCATAAGCTCCGTAGTAAGAGGATTCGAGCAGTTCAGAGCCGCCGCCAAAGACGCGGTAGAGACACTGGACATGAAGCCGGTCATGAGCGAGCACTTCGGAGCGCGAACCTATTCCTCGGAGCACGCCTGTCTGACAGAGGTCGACCAGTGCGACGTTTATATCCTGATTCTTGGCGCTAACTACGGCTATGAACCTCAGCCAGGGCTCTCAGTTACGCAGCAAGAATTCCACCAGGCAGTGAGCAAGCGTAAACCGATTTTGGTCTTCATCCAGCAGACTGACTTTGACGCGAAGCAGGCCGTGTTCGTCAACGAGGTGTCTGACTACAAACAAGGTTTTTTCAGAGCCTCATTCTCAGATCCCCAAGAGCTGTTGAAAGCTATTGTCCAGGGCTTGAGTAGAATGGAGAAATCCAAAAGCGCAATTTCTGAGAAAGCCTTTAACGAGCGCATCACAGAGGCATCAAGCTCTCGCTCCTACGGCGGTCACTCCTATGCGCCACAGCTTGAGTTCGCGTTTCTGCCACAACCCGTTGAGCAGCACGCTGTGCATGGAGCGGCCCAACGCCGTGATGAGATTTTCCATAGTTTCCATAACCTGGGCTTGGCGAAGTTCAAGCAAGGTTACGAAGACTGGGATGACAAGTTGTTCACAGGACTGAAGTCCGGAGATACGTCTTGGCGCGTTTTTGACGACGGGCTCGTCCTTTTGGAAACTGACGCAAGTGTGCCAGTCGAGGGGCGTACGGCTGGTCTCTATTTCGTGTCTCCGACCAACCTATCAAAGCTAATTATGTCCTGCTTCGAGGTGTCTGGATTCAACAGCGGATGGTATCGCATTACCTTGAAGAATTTAGACATGGCGAAGATAGAAGAGCCGCCGGCGACTGCCCCCAGCAGCTATTCGATGCCTATGCGCCGTGAAAAGCTCGTTAGTGAGTCACGACTTTTAATCCCTGCCACACGGCCCATCGTGGAGCAATGGATACAGGAAAGCATCGTAAGAATGGCCAGAAGTTTGGCTTATTGATCAGTGACACCCGTGCCTCTGTCATTTTGAGTCAAGGGGAGCGTTTAATCGTCAACGTGCCACAGGCGCCCAACAGTGCTTCTGGGTAATTCCAGGTGCCGGCAGACCTCTGCCTGAGAAAGACCTTCTGCCTTTAGTTTGCGTACTGCCTCGAGCCTTTCTGCGGCTGCGATTCTCTGTGGTGTGGTGATCTTCTGCGGCTCGCCAGGCAGCGCTTCATCAAGAACTCCTAGCCGCATGAGTTCTATCATCGATTCATTCAAGACAGAGCGTGCTGTCTTGCCCTCATCGGCTGCGGCCACCAGAGTGAGCAGCGACAAAGGCGTTAGGCCCAGCGCATGAGCCAGATCCGCACTCAGATCAATAGTCGGTGTCGTCGTCGCAGCCTCCAAGCGGCTTATGTGAGCCTGGTCAGCTTGATGCTGGAGGTCTGCTTGCGATAAGCCATTTCGAATCCTCAGCCACTGTAGCGTCGCCGCATAAGCCTTCCGCAGGGACATCCAACCTACCTCTCCCAAAAAGAGACGGTATGACGCGTTTGATAGATCCCACACAAATGCATATAATCATATCGGTGGGATTTCTGGCTTGTTGCCCGGTATTTTGCGTGTTCGCAGAGCCTGATTTTTGGGTTCGCACCATGAGGATCATCAATTTATGGGTAATTCTTCGGAGCATGAGTTGCTCCGCGAGGGTGAGATATCGTCCTTTGGAACAGAGCTACCTCAAGCCGAAATAGAGGCATTGGTGTCGGATCGTTTCGGTCGGAAACCATACTGTTTGGTCGAGGATTGGCTGATCTTTCATGTGGACGAGCCTCCTGAATCGCTCGCCAGGGTGCGCGCCATAGGCCTGCAGACAATGTTCCTTTATTCCCATTGCGTGACCTACGACAGCCAGGGCCGGTTCCCTCCAGGGGGCTGGGTACGCTCGACCCTGTGTAAGTCGTTCGACGGCGTTTGCCTGTTCGAGACCCGGAATACGGTGTACGCCTTGGTAGGCAAAGGGCGCGAGATGACCGCATCGCTCAAGACAATATTCGGCTTATGTTAATCGCAGGCGCTAAGCAGGCCTGCTCCACACGAGATGCACGATGTTCAGGATTAGCATGCAAGACCAGGCCGGCCCGGTGGGTATGTTCGGGGACGGTCTCGCTCACTTCCACGCCATGTCGCGATCCTTGGTTACTCATTGGTATCACGTCAGTCTCAAACGCCGGCATGAGGGACGGTTCGTAGCTTATGAAGAGATGCTGAACGATGAGCCTCGCTTGGTGGAGCTACTGGTCTCCCAAGACGAGAGCATGTTCATTCAAGATGTCCAGGTCGTTACCCCGGCATGGATGAACAAAGGGTCAGGCTGGAAGATGGAAAAGCTGAAATCGCTCTCCATGGGGTTCAACCAGGCAGAAGTGCCGATCTGTGTTCTGCACGTCGAGAATGGTGATGTATACGTCAATACCCATCAGTGCGACCTCGATGTCGATGCCTTGGTTGGGGTCAGGGAGCTATATCGGCGCAGCGCTGCAACCACCGGCGTAGCCTCAGCGTCGGAGGCTCTGTAGCTATGGACGACATCAATACCGTCGCAGTCGATTTACACGAAAAGCGCTACTCGGACTTCGACCTTCTTCGCATCGCCAAAGCAGTGAATCAAGACTACGACGGGCTGGTCACGGCCTACCTGGTGAATGTCCATATTCATGCGTGCAGTGCTGTTGGTGTGGTGTTCGGTCACATTTGCCCTGGGCCGTACCAACGATTTGCAGATGGTCGGCTGATTCGGACATCCGACATTCAGTCCGTAACGAAGGAAGGCAGTTTTTGGGTGATCAATACGGTCAACTCGAAGTACGTCATTGCGACGTTCAGGCGGGACGTCGGACGGCGTAGCTTGCGTGAGTTCATGCGCATAGCGGGAGACAGGTATCTGCCAACGCCGGATCGCCTCCAGTAGCTCTGAGGTCGTTGTTTTGGGCTTGCCCCGCCTCGGGGATGGCTGTCTTTTACCAATCCCGCTGTTGCGGGACTTGGCCCCTTCGGGCTTCCATCCTCAAGTCTCCAGCCCTGCTTGGGCCTAGGCGCTCCGCTTGCCATTTCGGACGCCAGCACATGGTGCCTGCTCGATTCCCTAACCGCTGGCCATTGAATCCGGTCTCCGAGGTTTTGTCCGCTTCCTCGGGAGCAGATAGTTATTGGACACTTTCAGCGATATCGTATGCTCGGTTCCCTATGCTTAGCCAAGGACGTGTGGCATGCCGAAGATCAAACCACTGGATATGAAGCTAATCGACCTTCTTTTCGAGATGGAAGGGGGTTACGTGTTGGACTTCTCAGACCGCACCATGTCCCAGTTCTTCCTCGGAGAGCTGGAGATCGATATTGATGATCCGCTGTTCGCTGCGGATGGCACATCCAAAGCTAGGCGCCTGCGTAGCTTCCTCACGCTTGCCGATATACCGACTTGCGTGCGAGCGCTCAAAGCACTCTGGCAATATCGTCAGGCTGCGCTGGCCAACCAACACAAAGATGAACCTGTGGTTAACGCCGAGGGGCGCTTCCTGACGTTGATTCAAGGCTTGGAGTCCGGCTCATCTGCCGACGTCATTAAGGGCGATCCGTTCGCAGCTGTGCGTCAGGTAAATGTTGATCAGGCGGCTCAGTTGAAGAGGGCCCTGTTGGACATTCATAAGCTCGCTCCTCAAGCACGTGGCTACGCATTCGAGACGTTCCTCCAGCAGCTGTTTGAGGCATCCAACCTCCAACCTCGCGCACCATTTCGGAATACGGGGGAACAGATAGATGGAAGCTTCCAATGCCGAGGGGACATCTACCTTGTTGAGGCGAAGTGGGTAGTGAACCCTGTTGGTGCAGGGGAGCTGCACATCTTTCAAGGCAAGATCAGCCAGAAGGCAGCTTGGACACGAGGTGTTTTTATCAGTTACTACGGATTCACTGACGTTGGGCTGGAGGCATTCGGGCGCGGCAAGAGCTTGATATGCATTTCGGGAAAAGATATCAACGATGCTTTAGACAAGCACATACCATTTGCGGATGTAATCGACCGCAAAGTGCGGGCGGCTGCTGAGACAGGTTCAGTATTCGTACCTTTGGATAAATTGTTCTAAGCCCATGCGGCAACGCTAAATTTCATCAGAGGCTCCAATGTACCTAACCATAATGAAGCCCGAATTGCTTCAGGACGTTGCATCGCTCGGTCGTGGTCTTTGGATTGTAGAAGGCCCTGATGGCCCAGCGCTCGTGGTCAAAGCGGGCAAAGAATTTATCCTCGCCGCACGTGAGAAGCGCGAGCTGAAGTTCTATCTTGCACCATACGAGTCTGATGAGGCGCAAGGCCTGACGCTGTTGACGGCCTGCTTTGATGATCCGATTAGTCCGCTGACTATTAAAACACCTCTGATGGGTAGCGATCCTTTTACAGAGGGCCTGAAAAGTCTTCCTGACCGTTTTAGCGTCTGTTTTTTTGATGAACACAATCGCGAGCTTCTGAGCAGTACAGCGCACGCTAGCCTTGAAGGGCTCCGAAAGTATGCAAAGGGTGTCAATCCCTTGGGGAAGGAGCACTGGCATCTCATGATGGAGCAGGCAGATCACTGGTTCGGCTTTACGACTAGGGAAGATGACAGCCGAGCAATAACGTTGACGCTCTTGGAGGATCTATTTCCAAGCGACTTCCTGATCACCGACCTCACTCGCCAAGGCTTCCAGGGTTCCAGAGGTTTCTCGAATACTCACCTTGAGCGACCGGAGCCAGGACACCTTCAGGAGCTGGATATCATCTATCTGCTCCAGCGTGCTTACTCTGCAGAGCAAATCATCCATGGGCCAGTGAAAGTCTCCGATGGGGAAGAGCTGACAGATGCTGTTGTTTTGGGGGCGGAGGTCACGCTGTTACTGCAGGCTAAGGACAGCCCAAACACCGCTGAGATGATGGGGACAAAGCTTGAACGAAAGCGCAAGAAGGCCCTGAGTCAGTTGAAAGGAGGCCTATCGCAGCTCCGTGGCGCAGTTTCAACTATCGAGCGTGAGGGAAATCCCGCGCTGCGGCTTGTTGATGGTACTCCCCTCAAAATCGATCTTGCAGCACGTCCCCTTGTAGGAGTCGTGGTGGTAAAAGAGCTGTTTAGCGACACCTATGAAGAGTACGGGGCCATGATCTTGGATTTCATGGACGATGTAGGTGTTCGTGTGTTGGCATTTGATTACAACGAGTTCGAGGTTATGACGAGGCACTGTCCCTCAGAGCAGGCACTCCTTTCGGCATTCTGGCAAATTTCCGAGTGCGCGGTTGAACAGAGGATCTATCCCAGACTTCGCTTTACTGAGCTACCCCCACGCTGATTCACCACCATGGCCAGCCCATGACGCGTAACCTCAACGAACTCCAGCACTGAACTATAGGTTTAGATGTCACTTCATTATCGAAAAGGTTAGCGATCCGCAACAGTGCCCTGCCATCACTGAGCAAAGACACCGGCGATAATCCTTGCATCGAGCAACGCGTGGTGAGGCAGCTCTTCACCCTCGCTAGTCGGAGTAAGTGTCGTTGCGTCAGTAGGGAAATTACGAACGATTCTGGGCCATCGTTCCTCTTCATATACCAGGTCGCAAAAAAGCTCCCAATCGTACTGAGGGGCATCAGTGACGATCTCGACCTCCTTTTTGAACGACGTCAGAAACCTGAGCAGCGATATTCTGGCTTCAACAATGGGCAATGCGTAGCTCCCACCCCACAGCTGCGGAAGCACGATTTCCTTTACGAAATCACTGCAGTCTTCTTCTTTCCAAGCATCGAGCAATTCCACGTAGAATTCGCGCCCATCCTCAGCCACCAGTGCGAGTGATATCAGCTTCGCAGCCGCTGAGAGCTTGGTAAACTCACAATCAAGAAAGACCCTCACCTTGTTAGAACTCCGTAATGACTAGGGCTCGCTTGGATATGGCGCAGGAGGGGCAGCTATGGGAAATGGCCCTCGAGCATCTTGGCTCAGACGGACTCCTCCAAGCGGTCATAGAAATGTGGAGCCGCGCCGCCCCTCCACCCAGACCATTGGTTGAACACCTGTCCACCAATGAGGTGAGTCAGGAAGTCTTGAGCATACTGAAAATTGCCCAGCAGCGGGTAGGTGCCATCGTGCCAGGTCGAACGCCTGATGCAGGCACAGTCACGCTGTACGCTCGTCACGCTAGCAACTTAGTTGATGGGCTCATTACACTGCTGCCAAAGGTGAAGCTTTCGCAAGCCTTGAGAGGCTCTTGTCTTGAAATCGAACTGGGGATTTGACGTCCGCACAGGCTCCACGAATACCAGTCAGCAACAATCCTATTAAAACTTGCCCAGCGAAATGCGTCCTTTTGAGATGTTCTATGAGCTCTGATTTAACTGAAGAAGAAATGCGTCATGCCCTTTTCGGCACACCTCAGCCAGAGGAGCAAGTTTCTACGCCGCTAGTGCCGGAGCCCGTGGAAGAAGTTGTGCTCGCCAAACCGCTGGTCGCTCCAGCAGCGAAGAAGAAAGTGGCAAAAGCATTTACGCCTAGGCTGAAGGTCACGCTTCGGGTTGGAAACGAATTCGAGGGGAAGATGCATGAGTTTATCCACGAGGCCGACACGTTGAGCTCGTTGCTTGCTGAGCAGGAGGCTGTGAAGGCTGCTAGGAAAAAGTACAAGTATGTGGAAGTGGTATCGGTTAAATCGATGTAGACGCGCCAACTAATCTGGTTGGGCGAAGGGGCGACCCCTGCCTGGATCATTGATCAACCAGCTTGCCTGGCCGAAGGGGCCTTCAGATCGCTCGCGTGTAGCTGCTCTTGATGCCATTGGCGCTGATGCTATAGGATCAGAACAGGAGATGGCATTCCTCCTTTAACCGCCTTAGAGCTGATGATGCCTACGTGAACCCTGGACAGGGTGCGTAGGTGTGTCTCCCTGTCCTCCAATTAAGGACAGGCTATGATCTTATTCTTCGAGTTTCCCTTTTCCTTCAGCGCGAGCTGCTTGCCAGTTAGTCCACTCAGATCTGATGAGGAGGACTCTGCGTGCTGAAGTCATTATTCGTCATTGCCGTTGGCGCTTCACTTGGAGCCTGGTTGCGCTGGCTGTTGGGCATGAAGCTGAATGCTCTTTTCCCGACGATCCCGCCAGGTACTGTGGTCGCGAACATGGTTGGGGGCTACATCATCGGCCTGGCCATCGCCTTCTTGGCCGCTTCTCCCACCCTCAGTCCAGAGTGGCGTCTCCTTATCATCACGGGTTTCTGTGGTGGGCTTACCACCTTCTCTACATTTTCAGCCGAAACGGTTGCCTTGATTCAGGAGGGTAGACTGGTTTGGGCGCTCGGCTCAATTTCGTTGCATGTCTTAGGCTCGTTAGCGATGACCGCTGCCGGGCTTCTGTCCTACCAAATGATTGGTACTCGCTGAGGAGATAGAAATGAAAGGCTATATGGTCGTTTTCTTCACCCAACAAAACCGTCGTTATCAGGGAAAGATGCTAGGCGAATGGATCGTCGACGTGGCTAAAGAAATGGGATTACGCGGCGCCACGCTCTGCACCGGAATCGAAGGGTTTGGGCACACTGGGAAACTGCATTCATCGCACTTTTTTGAGCTGGCGGATCAACCCACAGAAATTCGCTTGGCAATCACGGAAGATGAGGCAGAACGGCTGTTCACACGACTGGACTCCGAGGAAATATCGGTGTTTTTCACGAAGACGCCAATCGAGATGGGCACCCTTGGAAAAACGCCTTCCAGTGCAGCCCCCTCCACAACTTCGGAGGTATGAACATGAGCTACGCGGACATCCCAGCTGGCAACGCCATCCCCGATGACTTTTTCACCGTTATCGAGATTCCTGCAAACCACTCGCCGATTAAGTACGAGGTGGACAAGCCGAGCGGACAAATTTTCGTAGACCGCTTCCTCAGCACGCCCATGTTCTATCCGGCCAACTACGGGTTCATTCCAAATACGTTGAGCGATGACGGAGATCCATTGGATGTCCTGGTGATTTGCCCTTACCCGGTATCGCCTGGCGTTGTCATTCGCAGTCGCCCGGTTGGTGTGATGTATATGACTGACGAAGCCGGAGCGGATGCCAAGGTGATCGCAGTGCCTCATGAAAAACTTAGCTCGATATACAGCGACGTAAAGGAGTGCGCCGACCTCCCTGCGTTACTCCTCGCACAGATCCAGCACTTCTTCGAAAACTACAAGGCATTGGAGCCGGGCAAGTGGGTGAAGATGGGCCGTTGGGGGAGCGCGGACGAAGCGCGGGAAGAGATTCGCAAGTCGGTAGCGGCGTATATCCCCAAATAGGCCTACACCAGATTGAAATGCATCTGTCGGAGGGGCGCGCTGAGGTGCTTGCATTTATGCTTCGCCTCAGTTGCTTCAATCATCAAATATCCGAGGAACCACACGCCTGTGAAGAAGGATCGATGCTCGCTCGCCTAGTGAGGCTATGCGCTTGGAGCGCGCTCCTGGGTTTCGTGAGTGAGCCCGTTTCGGGGAACAGACTGGAGGCTGATTAGGGCTTGGTGTAAATCGTTACAGGCTATGTGCCCTGCCGCGTTGGTAAACCCCGGATGTTAAAATAATCGCTTTGGATCAAAGCGCAAGGACACTGATGACTCACAGTAAAACTCCCGCAGAAACCCCTAGAGCAGCCGCGATTCTGGCTCGCTTCCTATCGTCGGAATCCGCTGGCGGCCTTGTACTGATGGGGGCAGCACTCGCGGCTCTGATCGTGGCCAATTCGCCTCTCTCGCAAGGTTATTTTGCCGCCTTGCACAGTGTCTGGCTGGGCATGTCTGTGGAGCATTGGGTCAATGATGGCCTGATGGCTATCTTCTTCCTGATGGTCGGCCTTGAGATCAAAAGAGAGGTTCTAGCAGGTGGGCTTTCCACTTGGGGCCAGCGTGCCTTACCGGGATTCGGTGCTATAGGCGGCATGGTTGTGCCTGCGCTGATCTACATCGCAATCAACTGGGATAATTCTGAGACCTTGAAGGGCTGGGCCATCCCAGCCGCTACCGATATCGCATTCGCCCTGGGCGTCTTGTCGCTGCTGGGTAAGCGAGTCCCGACTTCGTTAAAGGTTTTCCTCGCCGCCTTGGCGATCATTGACGACCTGGGCGCTGTGGTCATCATCGCCTTTTTCTACACCACTGGTCTTTCCATGCCGATGTTGCTGACATCGCTCGCAACCCTGGTCATTCTGATCGCAATGAATCGATTGGGCGTCAGACGATTATTCCCATATTTGCTGGTCGGTGGTGTGCTGTGGTTCTTCGTGCTGCAGTCGGGAGTGCATGCCACCCTTGCGGGTGTTGCCGTTGCACTGTGCGTCCCAATGGGCAAACCTGAAGAGGAGGCCCGGTCTCCACTGCTGTTCCTGGAAGAAAAGCTGCACATGTGGGTAGCGTTCGCTGTGGTGCCGATTTTCGGCTTCGCCAATGCGGGTGTTTCACTGGCCGGTATTTCTATGGAGAATCTAGTCGATCCGGTTCCGCTGGGCGTAGCTCTGGGTCTGTTGGTGGGCAAGCAGATTGGCATTTTCCTATTGGCTGCTCTGGCCATTCGTATGGGCTTGGCCAAACTACCGGAAGGCAGCAATTGGGCACAGCTTTACGGCGTTGCGCTCTTGTGTGGCATCGGCTTCACGATGAGCCTGTTCATCGGCAGCCTGGCATTTGCTGGATCAGCTCACCTGATTGACGAAGTAAAGGTCGGTGTGTTGATCGGTTCGACCCTGGCTGCAATCGGTGGTGTCCTGATTTTACGGCGCAGCGCTGCTCCTGCCGCTTCGCCCGCCACGATTTCCAGTTAAGCGTAAGGTCGCCGGCCAAAGAATTTCTCCCTGATTGAAATTCAGTGGCCGGGAGCTACCGAGGTATCCTTTCAACTGCGGATCGGCACCAACAACTCGGACGCGACTTTTTTCAGCATGAAAGTTTCGCGCTGGATGGACTGCCCCATCGATGACTCCTGACGCTGCATCACGGCTTCATTGTGCGTTATGGCCTCATGCAGGTTGATCCAGACAGGCCGCATTCCATTAGCGATTTCGTGACTTTCCATTCGTACGGGCTCTAGCTGGGGCGCTACCTCGCATTGATAAAAATGCGAGGTCATGTGCATCAGATCGTACTGTGGCTTCCAGTAGGGCCGGTACTCCTCGATGTAACCGTAGTGCTGGAGCACCTGTATTTCACGAGCACCAGTCTCTTCCTCAAGCTCACGCTTCAGGCCTGTGACAATGTCCTCGTCACCATCAAGGCCACCTCCAGGAAAGCTGAAGTCGTTATAGCGCTCGGTGAACAGCAACAGGATCTGTTCGTCCCGCAATACGATGCCTCGAGCAGCATGACGACGGAATACTCTACCCTGCGTGGATTTGAGTTCTGGATGAATAATTTCGGTTATGAGTTGCATATAGTCTTCAGTTCAAACAAGTGATGGAGGCCTAATCATTTATCGGCATTTTCAACGGTTCTTAGTTACTTTTTTCGACTTGTTGAGCGCATCCGATGCACAGCGCAGTGGCGGGATCGAAATCCAACCTGCCTTGAGCTATTGGCTCGTCGCAGTCGACGCAATAGCCATATAAACCTTCGTCAATTCTTCGAAGCGCAGCCTCAATGCGTAGTCGTTCACTCTTCCCTCGTGCTCGGTTGGCGTCCAGCATGGCTTGTTGCTGCAATGCATCCATACGCGAGAGTCTACCTACCTTGCTTTGATCCAACTCGATGGAGTCGCGTGATTGTGCTGAGAACTCAAGATTTTCCAATTCAACCAAGCGGGCAAGTAGCAGATCGCGAGCGTGCTTCCATTTGATCTCATCACTCATGGGCAATGCCTACTGATGCAGTCTGGGGGCGGCAGGCGCGAAACACCTCCGTGAATGTTGCCGATTGGGAACTCACGAAAAAGGCTGTGGATTGGCGGTAGGACAACCGCTCATGCCAGCTATAGGATGGGCCATAAAGTTTTGTGCTTTGGCGCATTGCTGGCATCCCATGGATTAAACCTAACAGAGGTACCGATAATGAGTCACCCCGCGATCTGGACACTGCCTAGTACAGCATCTGTGCTTGCGACCGCAGAGGAGAACGGGATACCACATGTGGTAATGATAGCTAAGCTCGAAATCCATGGTAACAAATCATTAGCTCAGGGCCGGTAGTCGCGGTTGCATCTACGGGGTTGCCGGGCGATGATTCGGCCCGACATATAAGCATCTAGTCATTTTCCTCTCATTTCTAGCTGAGTCAGACCCTTGTAGAAACCAACCAAACACCACTTCGCCATGCCTCCTCCGCCGAGGTATGTGTCCGGTCGCTTCCTGCTCATGAATCAGGACGCGTCATGTGTTTGTGTATCAATGGTTTCTAAATGCGCTTGAAAAATATTTTTCTCAGCTCGGCTCTTTTTGTCCCGATTTTCGCTGTATTTACTGCCGCCTGGTGGCTCCACCCTGATCGCCCTGTATCGGGTTTTTCTTTCTCAGCAGCTGTCGATCAACAGGGGGTTAGCGCTCAGGCACCTTTTTACAGCAGCAGATTTGCCTCCTCGGATCTTGAAGAATTTGTACACGCCTCATCGGTGACGGCACTGCCTGATGGCGGTCTAATGGCGGTATGGTTTGCTGGCTCACGAGAAGGTGCAGCCGATGTACAGGTTCGCGGCGCTCGCTACGACACCGAAACGGCTGAATGGGATGATGAACTCGTTCTTGCAACGCGAGAGTCGACCCAGCGTGCGACTCAAAAATACATACGCAAACTGGGTAATCCGGTTATTGCTTTGGCGCCTGATAACCGTCTTTGGCTCTTCTATGTTTCAGTCTCAGTGGGCGGTTGGGCTGGGAGCGCAATCAATGCAATGCACTCGGATGATTTGGGTAAAAATTGGTCGGCCCCTCAGCAACTGATCACGACTCCCTTTTTGAACATCAGCACGCTCGTGCGCAATGCCCCAATATTTCATCAGGATGGCACCATCGGCTTGCCTGTATACCACGAGTTTTTGGGGAAATTTGCTGAGTATCTTTACATCAGTCCCACCGGGAATGTAATTGATAAAAGCAGAATCAGCAGAGGTAAGCACTCTTTGCAGCCTACGGTTGTGCCCATGGATGAGCGTAACGCGGTAGCTATGCTGCGTTACGCCGGTGACACATTTCACAAAGTGCTCGCGAGCCGTACGGAGGATGCAGGGCAAACCTGGAGTGAGCCTTACCCGCTTGACCCTGCTAACCCAAACTCTTCACTTGCTGCAGTGGCAACACCTAATAGCGGCTTGCTGGTCGCGTTGAATGACCTAAAGGACGGGCGATTCCGACTTCGGCTTATGAGTACCGACTCTAACCTTGACTTCTGGAAGCCGCTGATCAATTTGGATGAGTCTCCAGACCCAGAAGGTAATCCATTTAGCGCTGAAGCCTACCGTGAAATCATCGGCGATAAGTTCCGCCTATCCAGTGGCCCTCGAAGAGAAATACTCGCTGATGAATTCTTGGTGAATCTTGATCAGCGTGTCTGCGAGGATACCGGTTGCAACTTCGAATACGAATATCCCTATTTCATCAAGAGTGACGATGGTCTCTATCATATCGTTTACTCATGGAATAACACCTTCATCAAACACGTCAGCTTCAATGATGCTTGGCTAGAGGAGCAGCTCTAATGCTTGAACTTTGGCAAGCGCATTTGACCCTCGTACTACTCGCGTTCGTCGTTACTCCAAGATTTGGCCTGCGCCCAGGTATGCAAGTGATGTGGCTGATCGTCTTACTGGGAGTCAGTTTTATTTCTATAAATGGGCTTTCGTTAGCAGCCTACTTTCGCAGCTTCACGGACGATGTGGCTATTACGTCCCTTGTGGCGCTTGGATTTGCTGCTGCGGTACGTATGGGACTAGCGACGAGGCAGGATAGTACGGCTCGCTTGCAGCTACTGATCCCTTTGGCGGCGCTGGCCCTCTTTCTCTATCCGGCCACGATGGGGATGACCTACTTTGATCCTTATCGACTGGGTTACAACCCGCGACCGTTGATCATGATTATCGGCGCGATGACCTTGGGGCTGATGGTGTGGAGAAACTGGCTGGGTGTGTGCATGTTCGGCCTGGCCACTTTGGCCTTCAGCTTGGGCGTTAAACCTTCCCCGAATTACTGGGACTACTTGCTCGACCCATTCATTGCTCTCTACTGCTGGGGAGCGTTGATTGTATATGCGATTAACAGGATCTGGCGTGGCCTGTCCGCACGGCGAAAGTTCACGTTGCCGATACGTGTTTGATGGCTAGGCAAACCTACGTTGATAGTTCTATAGATTGAGGATTCAAACGATGGATTGGCTTCACTCGAGACGCTTGCACTACTGGGTTGGTGCAGTAGCAATCCTGTTCGTAACGCTGGCGGCATTGCGCGGGTTGTTCTTCATAGGTTTCTCGGGATTCGCAGCCAGCGCTCTGAGCGAGGTTGAAGCGGTACCGGAAACCCTCGGAATAGGGCTGCGGTTCGACCTTCGTTTGGCAATCCTGCTGATGTTACCCGTCGCCCTGCTGGCGTGGTTGCCGGTGTGGAATTTGACACGCTCACATGCAGTTCGCTGGTTGACGCGGCTCTACCTTGCGCTGGCGCTCGGCGCAGTAATGTTGATCTATATCGTCGACTTCGGTCACTACGCCTATCTGGGTGTGCGCATCAATGCGACCGTATTACGGTTTCTAGAAGACGCGCAGATCTCAACAGACATGGTCTGGCAAACCTATCCTGTGGTGTGGATTAGCCTTGGCTGGGTGGCTGGTACGGCCCTGATTTTTTGGCTATTGCTGCGTCTTGAGCGAGTGACCCTGGATCGTCCTGCAAAGCCCATCAGTCGACTCTCTCTGACCTGGTGCAGCGCACTGATGGTAGTGGCTGTCTTCCTCGGTATTCTGGGCCGCGTCGAGAACATTAACCTGGAAAACCCGGTACCGCTTCGTTGGAGCGACGCCTTCTTCTCTGGCGACAACCAAATTTCAGCTTTAGGCCTGAACCCGGTGATTTTTCTCTACGATACTTTGAGGGTACCCAGTGAGCCCTTTGATCGGGAGCAGGTCGCTGCACACTACGACGTTGTAAGTCGCTATTTAGATGTTGACCAGCCCGATGTTAAAAGCCTGAGTTTTAGCCGTGAACAACCACCGCAACCCTACGCCATCACGGGCAAGCAGCAACCGAACGTGGTTTTCATCATGCTCGAGTCTCTGGGCACCAGCGCTGTCGGGGCTTACGGCAATCCCCTGAACCCCACTCCGAATATTGATCGACTGGCTAAGCAGAGTTGGTTCTTCGAGAACTTCTATGTGCCCGTTACAGGAACAGCAAAAACCGTATGGGCCAGTATCTCCGGCGTACCTGACGTCTCTCGACAGGAAACAGCAACGCGCAACCCCCTAATCACTCGTCAACACAGCTTGATCAATGCAATGAAGGGTTACGACAAGTATTACATGATTGGCGGTAATTCTGGTTGGGCCAACATGAATGCGTTGATTCGTCAGAGCATCGACGATATCCAACTGTTGGACGAGCGTCACTGGAAGTCACCCATGGTAGACGTCTGGGGTGTTTCGGATTTGGATCTGTTCAAGGAAAGCGACAAGATCCTGCGCCGACAGGCTGAGGGCAAACCATTCTTTGCCTACATCCAGACTGCGGGTAACCATCGACCTTTTACCATCCCAAATGAGAACGACGGCTTCGAGGTGCTTGATATACCTCTGGAAACCGTGCAGAACGCTGGCTCTCGCAGCGTGGCTCAATACAACGCGGTACGCCTGTTGGACTTCAACATTGGGCGCCTGATGGAAATTGCTCAAGAAGGCGGTTGGTACGACAACACGATTTTCGTCATGTTTGGCGACCACAACACGCGTATCAGCCAGATTCCGCATATGCCGCCGGCATTCGAAAAACTGGGGCTTGAGAGCAATCAAGTGCCTTTGCTGATCCACGCACCCAAATTGCTCGAGCCGCGTGTGATTGACGAGGCCGTTGGCTTGGTCGACCTGCTACCCAGCGTGCTTGGCATGGCCGGTATTGAATTCCGCAACGGTGCGATGGGAAGAGATATACAGCAGCCAGCTCCAGAAGGAGAGCGTGTTGTTCCTCTGGTGCTCAGAGAGGGCACGTTCCCGCTTATCGGCGGTGTGACAAAGGACTTCCTTTTACAAATGCAGCACGATGGCAGTCAGCCGAGCTTACATGATCTTGAATCGCAAGAGCCCCTGGAAAACGTGGCCGACCTGCATCCCGAAGAGTTTCGCCGTTTGCTTGCGTTGACGCGAGGTCTACATGAGACCTCACGATTAATGCTCTATCAGAACGTCAATACGGATTGAGTTTCACTGTGGAGGCCAGTCATGCTGAGCCTCCGCACAGACGTAAGGATCAATCTCGCATTGCTGTGAACCTCCAGATCGTGCACTCCATCGAGCGGCGATCCGGTAGTACGATTGCAACGATTATGTATTGGCGCCTAGCGTGGGCCTTGAATAACCGCCCATGACGCCTTCTTTTGAAAGAACCCACTGCCACAGTTGGATATCGCGCGCACGAAACGCTCCAGCACACGACAAGAGATAGTAGCGCCACATTCGATAGAATCGGTCACCTAACTCTGCTGAAAATTGTGGCCATGCGGCTTCAAAGTTGGCGTGCCAAGCCATCAAGGTCTTATCGTAGTCAGCACCGAAGTTATGTAAATCTTCGACCACAAAAAGCCCGCCTACGGCGTCGCCGATTTGACCGATTGATGGTAGGTCGCCATTCGGAAAAATGTACTTATCGATCCATGGGTCGGGCGTAGTGTTGCGCTCGTTTTTTCCGATGGTATGCACCAGGCACAATCCGTCATCTACAAGGCAACGGGAGGCAACTTCCATAAACTCCCGATGGTTCTTACGGCCAACGTGCTCGAACATCCCCACGCTAACGACTCGATCAAAAGCGCCATGTACTTCTCGATAATCCTGGAGCCGAAACTCCAGTGGCAATCCGACGTAACGTTTTTTTGCCCAATCGGTCTGCTCCTTGGAGATTGTAACGCCCACGCACTCGACGCCATAGTGTTCAGCGGCGTACCCCATAAAACTGCCCCAGCCGCACCCAATGTCTAAAACTCGCATTCCAGGCTTCAATTGGAGTTTTCTGCAAATCAACTCGAGCTTGGCTTCCTGAGCTTCTGCAAGGTTACTAGCGTTTTCCCAGTAGCCGCAGGTATAGGCCATTCTTGGATCAAGCATTGCCGAGTAAAAGTCGTTGCCCAAATCGTAATGCGCCTCGCCTACTTGCCAGGCACGCGTTGTATTCTGTCGGTTAAGCAAGCGAACGCGCAGAGCATGGAATATCAACTTGAACGGCTGAACATGTTGATCGAGATGTGCCCGTAGTAAGTGACAGAAAAACTCGTCTAGTCTTTCCGCATCCCAGTCACCATTCATATAGGCATCACCTAGCCCTAGGCTGCCATGAGCAAATGCTCGTTCAGGAACGTTACTCGCATTAAGATGCATGTCCCAAGGGCGATCTCCGCCAATGCGTATGTCAGCTTTCTCAAGCAATTCAATCATCATCCTGTGAATACTGGATTCACGAGAGATAAATGAGGAAGGATTTGTAAGTGATTTTTGAGCCATTTCTTATATCCCGTGTTATGCCTCTTATTAAGAAGAGCTTCAAACATGGGTGGCCTCGAAAACTACTCCCGAGGCAACCTTTTCCAACAGCCGTTCACCTTCGAGTTGGCAAGTAGCTAGGTAAGAACAGCATAGGAATTGCCGTGCTACGTAGGGTTCTGCTTATTATGTTACCGACGAAAAACCCTTGGATTTTCGAATTTCCGCAAGTGCTCATCACCAATATATCTATTTTTTCTTGTTCACAATAACGTTCAATAACGATTTCATACTCACCGGGCATCACTTCAGCCTGCACGGTAAAGTTATTATTCTGTAATAAGTTCCTTGCCCAATCCACTTGACTCCATGCAGTATCAGACTCTGCGTCGATCATCAAGAGGTGGCATTTTATACCCTTCAAAAAAGGGCTATGCGCTATGGCCTCAACTGTTTTACAGTCGGTCTCGCTCCCATCGAAAACGATTAAGAAGCTTCGGGGTATATTGAACTGGGACGGCGTAACGAGCACAGGACAATTAAGTGTCAGAATGACATTCTCTACTCCCAACCCAACGCGCTCTCCTGGTGCTCCGCTGGTGTCTCCGTTTCGGCCAATAATCAACAGTTTGATTTCGCTTTCAATTTCTTGAATGCAATTAACCAATTTTCCATGGCGTTGCCGTCCTTGGGGGTGCACGATACCCAGTTGGTCTACACGATGCTTCGCCGCCTCAAGCAAATAATCGCCATGCTCTTTTGCCAAGGTATTACGTTGTTCATCGAGCTTTGCAAGTTCTTGCAAGAGCCGATCTCGAATACCGATACTAAGTGTCCCGCTTAGATCAGAAGGAGGCGCACATTCTTTCGTCAATGCGTGTAAAAACGTCAACGGGGCAGCGAGACGAACACTTGCCCATGCAGCGTAATCACATACTGCAGTTGACGACGCTGAGCCATCAATGCAGGCCATTACGTGAGTCATTGAGTTCTCCATGAATCAGTGCCCCATCAATTGATCGATAGCGTCAGGCTTATCGTGGACTCCGAAACGGTCAACGATAGTCGCGCTTGCCTCATTAAGGCCCAGCACCTCAACCTCTGTACCTTCACGCCTGAATTTGATGACGACTTTGTCCAACGCAGCAACTGCTGTGATGTCCCAAAAGTGTGCAAAGGAGAGATCAATGACAACTTTCTCCAAAGCTTCCTTGAAGTCAAACGAATCAACAAATTTATCTGCAGAGTTGAAAAAAACTTGACCAACCACAGAATACTTACGCTCGATCCCGTTTTCGTCGGCTTCAGAACTAACGTACATGTAATGGCCGATTTTGTTGGCAAAAAACATTGCTGCAAGCAATACACCCACCAGCACCCCGTAAGCGAGGTTGTGTGTTGCGACAACCACTACCACGGTGGCCACCATAACAATATTGGTGGATAACGGATGCTTTTTAAGGTTGCGCAATGAGTCCCAACTGAAGGTTCCTATTGCCACCATAATCATCACAGCGACCAGCGCAGCCATAGGGATTTGTGCCAGCCACTCGCCCAAGAATACCACCATAAGCAACAGGAAAACGCCCGCTGCCAGAGATGACAGCCTTGTACGTCCTCCAGACTTCACATTAATAATTGACTGGCCGATCATTGCACATCCAGCCATACCACCCAAAAGTCCAGATGCGATATTTGCAATCCCCTGGCCTTTACACTCCCGGTTTTTGTTACTCGGTGTATCAGTTAGGTCGTCAATAATTGTCGCCGTCATCATTGACTCTAACAGGCCGACCACTGCAAGAGCTGCTGAGTAAGGAAAGATGATCGCCAAGGTTTCAAAATTGAGCGGTACATCCGGCCAAAGGAAGAATGGCAGAGTATCTGGTAACGAACCCATGTCTCCTACGGTACGAATATCAAGTCCAAGGTATATAGCAACAGCGGTGAGTACGATGATGCATGCAAGGGGAGATGGGAGAAGCTTTCCAATCTTAGGTACATAGGGAAACAGATAAATGATGCCCAACCCCGCCAACGTCATCGCATACACTTGCCATGTAACATTAGTTAATTCTGGGAGCTGAGCCATGAAAATCAGGATGGCTAACGCGTTAACGAAACCTGTCACCACAGAGCGGGAAACAAACCGCATCAAGCTTCCAAGTTTCAAATATCCAGCAACAATCTGCAGTACACCAGTCAGTAACGTCGTAGCAAGGAGATATTGAAGCCCATGATCTTTTACTAAAGTTACCATTAATAGCGCCATCGCGCCTGTGGCGGCGGTAATCATACCTGGCCGTCCGCCTACGAAGGCAATGACCACTGATATACAGAATGAAGCGTAGAGACCCACTTTCGGATCGACCCCGGCGATGATCGAAAATGCTATTGCCTCTGGAATCAGCGCAAGGGCTACGACTATACCGGCCAATAAATCGCCTCTTATATTGGACAGCCAAGATTGCTTTATTGTTTGAAGCATTCGATTTTCCGTACAGATACATTAATAATTGGCTACTCGTTAAGAAAGTTGCCTTTGAGTATTTAGGTTAAATTTTAACTACATGGTATTTGGCTTTTAATCAAGTAATAAGAGGGTAGCAGGTCGAGGCCAAAAGCCTGATCTGATTTCATTGGGTGGTAAAAGCCCTATTTCTAAAATTAGCTGTGCACCAGTGCTCAACGGGAACGCAACAGTGAGCTTAAGTTTAGAAGTGGGCCTGCCTCACTAAGGCGGAATACCGAGTTTTGTTATGAATCCGGTACGCACCAGCGCGTCCCGACTATGCATTAAGCAAGGCCGGTGACGCATTAGAGTAAAACTTAAAATTGGCGGCATTAGCCCCCCATTTCAAAGCCCCAAATACACCATGCGTCGGAATGCATCAGTGGTTAGCTGCTGAATATGACTTCCAGATAAATACCAGGCTACTCAGCAGACAACGAACAGCATCGATTGGGTGGTGATCAGGCGACGTGTAAAATTACCGTCGTGCGTGGCGACGGCGGAGTGCCAAAAAGCCTGCATTGTAAAATGCAAACGTGCGGCGCTAAAGCGAGGGGGATGGCTGTCTAAGGTGGACTAACAACCAGAAGGGAGCAGAAATTCATCATGTGTCTTCGTATCGCCTGACATTGAATTTGCCAAAATTTTAACATATTCCTCATCGCCTTAGGGAGTAAATTTTCGAATATGGTCAAAATTTTAATGACCAACGTTGAACCCTGACGTCTGAATGTCCATTTTTTCTTGTACGCATAAGTCATTTGGAAGAATCCTCCGGTATGCCTCTCATGCTGAGACTAATTTGACCTCTATAGTCAATATTGGTGACTCTCACAGATAGCGAGTCTCCCAAGCTTAGATATTCATAAAGCTGACCTAACGGTTGCTCGGCAACCTCAGATAGCCGCAGCGTTCCATAACATCCATATGGTAATGAAATACAAGCGAAACCTACCTCTAAACTGAACACGTGCCCATGATAAATTCTGCCAGGGACTATGAGACAATCAGAGTTCTCCAGAGTGGGAATTAACGACTTATCTTCCGGGTCTGATACTTTTAGTGAAGACTGCTGACAGCGAGTGCTTCGAATTTGGGCGCTGGATGACTGGTGGCTCAGCGCTGAACAGAGACTATTATGCTCAAGAATTAGCTGCGTGTAGGTTGCATTAGATAGCCAGTAGCGCTCGTCAGGCTCAAGCTGAAAACTTCTGCTTTCAAGTATCGTATTGAATGATCGATTGGAACCCTCAACTTCAAGTCGATTTAACAGATTGCCAAGTAACTGCTGTCTAGCTAGGAGATCTTGTCTGGGAGATTTAAAAGTTAGTCTACGCATTATCATTCCTCTTATTTGGCACCATTAGGGGAAATCTAGGAACGTATCGGGCAAAGTCTAAATCATTAATCTACATTCGGTTAACCTCCTCGCTAGGGTTTCCTCCGGCTTTACACGAAATTAAAAAAGCCTACTGAGTCCGTCGAACGCGGCGACTCGATAAGCCTCTGCCATGGTTGGATAATTGAACGTCGTATTGACGAAATATTTCAAAGTATTTGCCGACCTACGTTGATTCATAATTGCCTGTCCAATATGGACGATTTCTGCTGCTTGATAGCCAAAGCAATGTACACCTAACACTTCTAAGGTATCTCGGTGAAATAGAATTTTCAGCATGCCTACCGGTTCAACGGCAATTTGTGCACGCGCCATAGATTTGAAAAAGGCTTTACCTACTTCATAAGGTATTTTGGCGTCAGTTAGTTCCCGCTCGTTTTTCCCTACCGAGCTGATCTCGGGGATGGTGTAGATACCGGTAGGTACGTCATTAACGAACCTCCAACTTCCGCTTTCAATCAGATTCTCAGCAGCCGAGCGTCCCTGGTCATAGGCAGCACTAGCGAGGCTGGGCCAACCAATCACATCCCCGGCAGCAAAGATATTGGGGACTTCCGTACGATAGTCTTGGTCAACTTGAATTTGACCACGGCTATTGGCTTCGATCCCAATATTTTCGAGCATGAGATCCTCAGTATTTCCTGAGCGTCCGTTACACCAAAGCAATGCGTCCGCCTTGATTTTTTTGCCGGATTTCAAGTGTAGGATGACGGAGCTATCAAATACCTCAATGCTCGCGTACTCCTCGTTGTGACGGATTAAAACGTTATTATTCCGAAGATGGTAGCTTAGAGCATCGGAAATTTCATCATCTAGAAAACTAAGTAGTTGTTCACGGTTGTCAATTAATTCAACCATCACTCCTAGCCCGCTAAATATTGACGCATACTCACACCCAATCACCCCCGCGCCATAAATAATTAGCTTACGAGGCGTATGATTAAGACTCAGAATTGAATCGCTGTCGTATATTCGCGCATGGGAGAAATCTACATCCGCCGGATGGTAGGGGCGAGACCCTGTAGCTATCACAACTTCCTTAGCTATTAGCGTTTCTACTTCACCGCCAGCACCAATTACATTTAAAGTTTGTTCGTCTACGAAACTTGCTATACCAAAGAAAGTATCGACCCGATTGCGAGCGTAATAGCTTGTGCGTGAGGCGACCTGCTTAGTTATGACTTGTTCCGCACTTTTTAATACGTCTGGAAACGAGAACCAGCGTGGCTCACCAATTTGTCTAAACATGGGATTGGTGTTGAACTGCATTATTTGTCGAACGGAATGTCGCAAAGCTTTTGAGGGAATAGTACCAAGGTGGGTGCAGTTACCACCAACCTGAGCGCGGCTATCCACAACAGCTACTTTGCGGCCATTTTTTGCCGAGTTCATGGCAGCACCTTCTCCTGCCGGGCCTGAACCTACAATGACAACGTCATAATTGTAAACTGCCACTCAACCTCCTCAACAAATCAAACTTTTTAAGGTACCTATTGTATTGATTATTTAAAACATCAGTATCCGCGATTCCTAGTGATCTCAGGATGTAACGCCTTGACAGACAGTTGGCCTTGACCATGGTGATTGACTGATTGGCACACTACACGAATGCATTCCCCTATCTTAAATTGCTCTCTTACTGGGACATGTGTATTTATTAATTGCTCGAGAGGGAGAAAGCCTTCACGTCCGGGAGACAAATTAACCAGTACACCATTCGCCTGTATACCGCTCACCACACCCTCAAAAATTTGACCGGGCTTAAGTGGCTTAAGTGTTTTCTGAATTGCGAGGATCGCGTTTTGCAGACTATCATCATTACTTGCACTGACTCGAACGGTTCCGTCTGGAAAAACCTCAACATTGCTATAAGTCTGCTGGCAGATTGCTTTTACAACGCTTCCGCCACGGCCAACTAATTGCCCGGTTTTCCGTGATGATATCTTCAGGATTTGTACTCTAGGTGCAAACTCACTCAGCTCTCTCGGAAAGGCAACACACTCTTTCATAAGTGCAATCAAAGAAAGGCGCGCTTGCTTAGCATTACTTAACAACTCTTGCAATATATCTCTTGTGAGAAGTGTTTTGCTTCGCAAATTAATTCCAGCAATACCAGTCATTGTCCCAGCAATTGTGGCAACGACATTGCAAGATGCTCTTTCAAAATCGTCGGGATCAATCAGCGGAACAAGTTGGGAGGGTGAACAAATTAAACCCACCTCTACCGCGCCGACAACAGAAAATAGCGGCACTCCTGCGTCTAACATAGATAGCATTGCTGTGCACAAAATTTCATCTGGCGAGCATGAATGCCTCCCAACTGGCTCTACATCTACATGGATTACGTAGGGGAACATATCTAACTTTGGTAGCACAAACCTCAAGGTATCGGCTACCCAGCGTCCGGCATTTAAAGCATGATTAGGAATTGGGTATCTCGCGCCTGCATCATCTGGAGAGTTATGAATATGGACATCAAAGCTGTTCTTTGCTTCAGTATACTGACCATTCAAGGAAGAGCGATCTCTACCCAAGGTCGTGAGCGCAATCGCGCTATGATCTCCAGTCGTATAACTGGCAGATCCATGGGCTCTTGGAAATAAGTGGGTTTTAATTTTTCTCGTATGAAGAGTTGCATGGATGTCACTTGATGACACTGCATTTAAATAATATTCCCTAAGAGTCTCCTGTACGCATTGGTAGAAGTAAACGGCGATTATCTCTTTCCGGCTTCCATCAATTTCGTTAATGCAGATCGCTATCTCCACCGCTTTTTGTAGATCACTTAACTGGTTTGAAAGATCTTTTTTCAAATTTTCCTGAAAAAGCTTCATCAGTGATGTTTTAGCAAGCGCAGCAACTTTTCTTTTTAGTGTTGTTTCGACAGTTTTTGCGAAACTCTTACTACTGGGTGAGTGTTCCAGGATCCATTCTTTTATCGAGCTGCTTGTTTTATGAATATCTCTCTGCCCAGCCTCAATTGCACAAATCAACTCTAATTCATCAAGTTCATTAGTAATGCCGCGCACTTGAATGGTCTGCGAAGAACTTCCGTACACCCACAAGTCGCACTGCGATTTTTCAATCGCGCTATTACTAGGGTTAGTGCAGAAGACGCCATTTATTTTCGCTAAGCGCGCCAAAACTATAGGGTCTGCATGCTGCGGCAAAGTAATTCCTAGCGCACAGCTTGCTGCAATGACAGCTGCGACAATTGGATCGACTTGAGGGTCACGTGAAAAGACTAGGATGTTTAACTCTATTCTTAATTCGTGTTTGTCGGGGAGGGTGTCGTTTAGCACTGATTGGAGTTCTAGAGATCTGCTTTCCTCTACTTTGTTGATCTCGGTTTGGTGGATATGTGAATCATCGGGAATTCGGCCACGTGCATAGCTTCGCTCTACAAATGAGACCACTAAGCCTGGTGGGCGAGACTGAAAAGAAGGGGGCGGCACATGACAAGTGGCCAGAACGACGCTTTGTCCAACATGAACCATCACTGGCGAACCAGTATGTTCAGCGGTCGATCCGAGTTCAATGAAAACCGGATGTTCGCCAAAGCTAAAACGCTTGCTAGAACTGCTCATAGGTATCCTCTCGCGAACCAAGAATTGAAAGGCTTGGGCGAGGTGACGCTATGGCGCTTTACGCTCCGCTAAAGAGCTTTTAGTAGAAATATACATTGGTGTCTGCCATTCTTTTGCAGTTTATTTGATTTTTCGTACGGCTGTTACCATACGCTAAAAAAGGAATGATGACAATTTAAAGGTGGCCGCCAAGGAGATGTTAAGATAAAGATCTGACATAACATTCTGTTTTATAAGCTTTTTTTGTCGAGGGCTTTTTACTCTTTGCCAGGATGGGCAGAGCCTCTCCTTGTGGCCGACAGTAGACATCTATTCCTCATTCTACGAATTGTTCCCATACGCTTAAACTCTCCCCCTAAACTCACATCAGCTCTGCCGCGCGCTGTCATGTTTTTCTAACATTTCGTTTCTGTCGTGGTCTGATTTCAATTGGCCGCCTCCGCATCTGTTTTCAGGTGCTGCAAGGTTTCTAGATTGTCTAAAATGTTATATCTGCTTTACCTTGACGGTTTGAAAGTTCATTTATGCGGTGAAAGTAATGATGCAGGACTTACGAAGTATCAGAAGCGAGATTAGCGATGTATAAATATTTAAAATTTGTTAGTTTGAACTGGAAGGGTCTTTTATTTGGTGCGACCCTCATGGCAACCTCTAGTTTTGGGCAAACTTATTTTGTGGCACTTTATAGCGGTAGTTTTAGAGGTTTTTTTTCGCTCTCGGATGGCGAGCTTGGAGCTATATACGCAGTAGCAACGCTTTTTAGCGCATTAACCCTTCCCTGGGTCGGACGTCTAATAGACCGTGTGTCGCTATTTCGATATACCCTTTTTGTCGCCATGGGTCTAGTGCTAGCATCATTGGTTACTGCTTTCAGTGTAGGGTTTATAACTCTAGGAATTGGCTTTTATTTGTTAAGATTGAGTGGTCAAGGATTGATGGTTCATACCGCTATGACAGCAACTGCTAGGAAATTTCCATTTGATGCAGGGAAAGCGCTTGGTGTCATCGCCCTGGGTTTAGCACTGGCTCAAGCGTTGATGCCTTTAGCAGCGGTGGGACTGATCGGTGCAATTGGATGGCGCTTGGCATGGGTCGTGAACGCCTTAACCGTCGCAGCAATAATAGCTTTTGCCTTAAGGCTACTTCCAACTACTATTTCCATAGAAAAAAAGTATAGCGATAGAATCACTGTCCCCCCAACCGCTCTTAGGTTATGGCGTGACCCGCGAATTCTACTGACATTGCCAATTGTTTTGGCCTCGCCATTTATTACAACCGGGTTCTTCTTTCACCAAGGTCGGTTATCAGAAGAGATGAACTGGAGTATTGCGTGGATTGCGGGATGGTTTATAGCTTATGCACTCACTCAAGCCTTATCTTTGATAATCTCTGGCCCTATGTTGGATCGCTATGGCCCGGTGCGGATTCTTCCCTTTTTTATGGCGCCGCAAGGTATAGCAATGGTGGCGCTGTATCTGTCTAGTTCGATATGGGTCGCTCCTCTATATCTAATATTGACGGGAGTCTCTTCAGCTGTTGCATCAACACTATCTACAGCTTTGTGGATGCAATTGTATGGTCAAGAACAACTAGGTCGAATTAGATCTTTAGTTGGAGCTTGGAGCGTGGTTGCTAGTGGAGCCTCTCCGGTAATCATGGGTATACTTATCGATCAAGGCATCACTCTTAGATTTCAAGCGCTTGGCTGTCTTGCTTTTATATTCATTGCTAGTCTTCTTTCAACTAAAGCGACTCTTCTGGGGCGTGCAAACCATCCGAGCTAAAAGAAACTAAATATTTAAAAGGCAGATTTTAGTTTTTCGATGGCGCAGGTCTCATATATCTGCCCATGGAGTTTCTCACATGTAAGAAACTCCATGGCTGTGGATCAATCTTAGCGAAGCAATAGTACCGGTATAGTTGCCGTTCGCAACATTGTTGTAGTTGTGCTGCCTACCAGAAACTGCCGGATACGTGAATGCCCGTAGGCTCCCATGACTAGGAGGTCAATGGCGTGCTCGGCTTGATAGGCATGCAGAACTGACTCAACTTCGCCTGGCCGGATTTCGGTCTGAACTGTCAGGCCGGATGAGGCAAGTACACTTCTTGCTTTCTCGAGTTCGTTCTGATTATCGTGAGAATCTGCTCCAACCATAACGATATGAATTGGTAAGCCTTTGCACAACGGGCTTGCAGCAAGCGTCAACAAGGTCTTGTGGCCAATAGCGCTTCCGTCAAATGCAACCATGACGGCTTCAGGTTTTTTAAATTGGCTGGTTGTAATCAAGATAGGACGATGGATAGTTCTGACTACCGCTTCAATCTGACTTCCAAGGCTTTCGGTACTATGAGCGCTATCTTCGCCAACCCTTCCAATCACCAGTAATCGAATATCGTCCTGAAGATCATTCAGGCTCTCGACGAGATGACCGTGGCGCTGCTTCAGATCAGGTGAAATGACGCCAGAGCTGACTGTCCGCTCGCGAGCCTTTTCAAGCATGTGCTGGCCATGCTCCAAGGCCAGTTTGGCACGCTGCGCATCTAGCGTGGCCAGCTCATCCAGCAGATGCTCTCGACTGCCAAGACCGATGTTGCCGCTCAGGTCTGCAGATGCTGGGTATTTCCCCTCATCCAAAACATGCAGCAAGGTAAGTGGCGCGCTAAGTCGTTGCGACGCCCATGCTGAGTAGTCGCAGACCGCCAGCGAGGATTGTGAGTTATCAATGCATGCCATTACGTGGGTCATTGTCAATCTCCTTAGTGGCTCATAAGTTTGTCGATGGCGTCAGGTTTGTCATGCACGCCAAAACGGTCAACGATAGTAGCGCTGGCTTCGTTCAGGCCCAGCACCTCAACCTCTGAACCTTCGCGACGGAACTTGATGACTACCTTGTCCAGCGCTGCAACCGAAGTGATGTCCCAGAAATGGGCCTGGGTCAGGTCGATGGTGACTTTGTTCAGGGCTTCCTTGAAGTCAAAAACGTCGGTGAATTTGTCTGATGAGCTGAAGAACACCTGGCCCACCACACGGTAAGTTCGGTGAGACTTCGTTTCTTCAAGCGTGCTCTTAATATCGAGGTAGTGTCCGACCTTGTTCGCAAAGAACAGCGATGCCAGCAGCACTCCCACCAGTACACCGTAGGCCAGGTTATGCGTCGCGACGACCACCACGACAGTCGCAACCATGACGATGTTGGTCGACAGTGGGTGCTCTTTAAGATTGCGCAGGGAATCCCAGCTAAAAGTGCCGATGGAGACCATGATCATCACGGCTACCAATGCGGCCATTGGGATCTTGGAGAGCCATTCCCCCAGGAACACGACCATCAATAGCAAGAAGATGCCTGCGCATAAAGTTGAAAGGCGAGTACGACCACCAGACTTCACGTTGATGATTGACTGGCCAATCATGGCGCAGCCGGCCATACCACCCAGCAGGCCAGATGCAATGTTTGCAACCCCTTGACCTTTGCATTCGCGGTTCTTGTTGCTGGTGGTATCGGTCAAATCATCGACGATGGTCGCCGTCATCATGGACTCAAGCAAACCGACTACAGCCAAGGCAGCTGAATACGGGAAAATGATACGCAGGGTTTCAAAGTTCAGCGGGACTTCAGGCCACAAGAAGATTGGCAGCGTGTCTGGCAACTGGCCCATGTCACCTACGGTGCGGATATCCAACCCCAGGTAAATCGCGATAGCGGTCAGTGTCAGGATGCACACCAGCGGCGAAGGAATCAGCTTGCCGATCTTCGGTATATACGGAAACAGGTAGATGATTCCCAGGCCCGCTGCGGTCATGGCGTAGACATGCCAGGTGACGTTGGTGAGTTCGGGCAGCTGCGCCATGAAAATCAGAATCGCCAGTGCATTCACAAAGCCTGTGACTACTGAGCGCGAGACAAAGCGCATCAGCGAACCTAGCTTCAGGTAACCCGCGAGGATTTGGAGCACCCCACAGAGCAACGTAGCTGCCAGCAGATACTGAAGCCCGTGATCTTTCACCAGTGTAACCATCAACAATGCCATAGCACCGGTAGCTGCCGAGATCATCCCAGGGCGACCACCGACGAAGGCAATGACGGCGCAGATACAGAAGGAAGCGTAGAGACCGACCTTGGGGTCGACGCCGGCGATTATGGAAAAGGCGATTGCTTCCGGGATCAGCGCAAGCGCGACCACTATCCCCGCGAGGACGTCTCCACGGATGTTGGAAAGCCAAGTTTGTTTGAGTGTTTGCAGCATAGAAATATCCAAGGCAATGCACCACATGCCGGCCAGACAAAAGGCGAGCGTGTCGATACGAATTCAAATTGTGAGGATTGTTCGATGAGTGCTTAGGGTGTAGGAACCGGTCACACAGCAGTACGCAGCCGCGAGCGGAGCTGGCGGAGCGAGGTATTGCGAGGGGGCGTAGCGCTAAGGCGGCGTAGGCTGCCAGTAGATCGTTTGGAGTACAGTCATGCTGGTGTTCCTGTAGCTCAAGGGTAAACAGAACCGACAGTATATAGGAAAGCTGGTGTCGATTACGATCCACCGCTCAGCTTTGCACCCGCTGAGCTTTAAGATAGAGCTAGGTAGGGAGCGCGTTTTTGAATATTAGCCCTGGTTGGAAGCGGGTGGGCTTGTCGACATAAAACGGTATCACGGCGGCTATGAATGACGCCCTAGGCGCGCAGTTGCTGAAGTCGTTGGCTTTGGCGCCTTCGTTCATCAGTAAGCATGCCTCATTCATTCAACGTCCCGAAGCCGCCCGTCATCCTCCGATCCAAAAGCGGCATTGTATCCGGCCCAGGTGGGCAGAGAAATTCTACCCACGCCTCATACGCCAGCTTTTGGCGGTGGACGGCGAGGAGCCACTCAGCGCTTCCTGACTGACGCGCCGCGACAAGCATCATTAACGTCGTCGTAGCTGCATCGAGCTCTAGCAAAAATTTATGGGATTGGAAACGACGTTCCTCGGCGTCAATCATAGATCGGCATGCCCGTCATGTGCGCTGGTGCGAATTTAACAGTCTTATTAGTATCATTGTGACATTAGCTTGCAGCTTTCGTCGACTTAGAAGTGCCAGATGGTAGAACAGTCAAGAGACGCTCATGCTGGACGAGCGGAAGACTTACATGGCAGTGAGAGTTTGGCCTGAGCCGTTAAGCAGCGAGATCACGCCTTGGTTGAAAGATATCAGCGCACCAGTAGTGCCTGTAGCCGATCCCTGTCGACACATGAATTAACCTTTCCCAGCCGTGCAGGGCATCACCTTTTTGACCAGCGTTCCGATAGTCATACCTTGGATCAAAATGGAAAACACTACGATTATGTAGGTGAGGGAAACTACTATATCGCGAGGCTCGCTCGGCGGAAGCGATAAAGCCAGAGCCACTGAAATGCCCCCGCGTAACCCACCCCAGGTCATTACACTCCAAGCGCCCTTTGGAAGCCGAAAAAGCCTACCTAAGGCGGCTATAGGAAGCCCGACCGTCAGTAAGCGAGATAGCAGCGTTAAAGCCACGACCATCAATCCCGTGACGAGAAGGGAGTTCGAGAACTGGATTAGAACCACTTCCAGGCCGATCAGGACAAACAAAACTGCGTTAAGGATTTCGTCTATCAGCTCCCAAAACATGTCGAGATTTTTCTTGGTCTGTTCTGACATTGCATAAGAGCGACCCTGATTGCCAATAATTAACCCCATCACCACCATCGCCAAAGGGCCGGAAACGTGTAGGCGTGTTGCGAGGGCATAGGCGCCGAGTACAGCGGCCAAGGTAATGAGGACTTCCTCTTGGTAGCTGTCGATGCTTTTGAGCATTCTGTAGATGACATATCCGACGACCGCGCCTAGAAGAGCGCCGCCGCCTGCCTCTTCCAACAGTAGCTGTGCGGCTACTGTAACCGAAGGAGCTTCACCGCTGGCGACCATAGCCAAAATCAGGGAAAACAGGACGACGCTGACGCCGTCGTTAAATAGAGATTCGCCCGAAATAACCAGCTCAACGCTACCGGGGGCGCCAGCAGACTTCAAAATGCCCATCACAGCGATAGGATCGGTTGGCGAGATCAGCGCACCGAACACCAGACAGTAGGCGAGCGGCAATTCGAGCTCAGTCCAGGAAAGCAACGCCCATAGACCCAAACCGATAAATAACGTCGACAGGGTTGTGCCCACTACGGCCAACGACGTCACTTGCCATCGGTATGTACGCAGCAGTGACAAGTCGACGTGCAAGGCTCCAGCGAATAGCAATAGCGACAACATTCCTTGCATGAGCAATTCGGAGAAATCTATGGACTCCACCAGCGATTGCTCCAACGTGTGCAAGGCATGAAAGCCAAGGCTATCAGCTGCCATGTTCAGCAGCGATATGCCGAGTGCGATACCCATGACACCAATGGCGGAAGGGAGCCCCACGTAACGTCGATTAACATAGGCTAGTAGCGCTGTGACACTTAGAAATATCGCAAGGATGTCTAGCAACGGTTAGCTCCGTCTGAGAGGTATGTCTGTTGATCCGCGACCAACGCTGCGATTCGCGGCGAGTTCTGCCTTCCGGTTAGAGGGCAAAAGCACCCGACAGTGCAACAAATGTTTCCGCTCGGTAGCGCTGCCTGGATAGCAGCTTGGCCACTATTGGCACATCGGCACCATGAACCAACAAACGACCCACACGCTATGTGTGGCTGCGGAGCTTTCCCCCGAATAGGCAGCCTACTGTTAAGAGCGGATGTGCATTCGATTTGCGTCGCGAGTCATCAGGCTGTGCCATGAGATAGCTTTCCACTTGCTTGACCACATTTCGTGCGGTACGAGACACTCCGATGAATGTGGTGGAGGCGAATCACGTCCAATTACCGTAGCCCACCAGCGACAGATTAGGTGAAGCAACACTCCGGTTTACGGCGACTTTGCCGTCATAGCCAACGATATCCAGGTTACCCAAGAGGTCGAGCACTGGAGAAAATTCAGTACACCAGATGACGGCATCAATCTGTACACCGCGTCAGCGAGCTTCCATGAGTGCACCATGACTATGCCGTCCCGCCCCCTAGGCGCTGAGCCACTCTTCAACCTTGTCACGGGTTGGGATGCCCCCTGAGTGAACGACTTTTCCATCAATCACGACACTGGGCGTGGACATTACCCCGTAGCTGACGATCTGTTGCATGTCTTCGATTTTTTCGAGCTTTACGGGTACACCTTTCGCACTCGCCACTTGTTCGATGATGGCGACTGTCGATTTGCATTTTGCACAACCGGTGCCCAGAACCTTGATGTCTTTCATACAAACCTCGGTAGGTGGATTACAAAGCGAAGTTGAAGACGTAACCAACGATGAGAATGCCGACGGCGACGACCCCAATGAAGGTGGCTATCAGGCGAACTTTAAGCACCTTGCGCAAAATCACCATCTCCGGAAGAGATAGAGCGATGACACTCATCATGAAGGCCAGCACAGTGCCCAGTGCCGCGCCCTTTGCGAGTAGTGCCTGCACAATGGGGATGATGCCTGCCGCATTGGTATACATGGGGATGCCGATAAGAACCGCGAGCGGAACCGACCACCAGGCTTCCTTGCCCATGAAACTGGCCATGAAATCCTCTGGCACATACCCGTGAATGCCCGCGCCAATGGCAATACCGGCGAGGATGTAAGGCCAGACTTTTCCGACGATTTCACGCACGCTGCCAAACCCGGCACTTATCCGCTCATACAGGGGCATGCGGGTGTCCCCGGCAGTTGCCTGGATCCTGGGCATGTCACGAACCCAATCTTCCAGATAGGCCTCCATTTTCAGGCGGCCAATGACCCAGCCAGCCACAATCGCAATAAACAACCCTAGGCTGAGATACAGCAACGCAACTTTCCAGCCGAACAAGCCAAGCAGCAGTGTCAGCGCGACCTCATTCACCATGGGCGCAGCAATGAGGAAAGAGAACGTCACCCCCAGGGGCACTCCAGCTTGAACAAAACCTATAAAAAGAGGAACTGCTGAGCACGAGCAAAATGGGGTAAACACCCCGAGAGAGGCAGCCATCACATTGGCTGTGCCCTCGCTTCGCCCAGCCAACATTGCGCGGGTGCGTTCAGGTGTGAAGTGGGAGTTGAGCATGCCCATCAAGAACACAATGCCGGCCAACAGCATCAGCACTTTGGGAGTGTCGTAGAAAAAAAACTGTAAGGCGCCTCCAAGGTGGCTATTCCGATCAACTGGAAGCGCTGCGACCAAAGCCTCTGAAACAGGAATAAGGGCTTCGTACAATCCGAACCAGACAAGCGCTGCTACCGCTAAAAACATGCGGGGATTCCGCTCAGGCCAGCGCACAATCATTTCGTTCATGTCCACTACTCCTCAAGCGTAGGTGTACTAGGCTGCGGACGGATCGCCAAGAAAGGTTGCAATCTCATTGACTGTGCTGCGCGCTGTCCGTGTTACACCGATCAGCGTCGCAGAAGCCGAACCTGTCCACTCGCCATAGCCCACCAGCCATAGTCTTGGCTCTTGGATCGAATGAGTGCCTTCGACCTCAACACGGCCTTCGGTGTTGATCACCCCCAGCGTATCTAGATGCTCGAGGGCTGGTCTAAATCCGGTACACCAGATCACCACATCCACGGCAGACTCAGATCCATCGGCCCAAATAACGCCTTCGCGAGTGAAACTTTCAAATGGACGTACAGATTTTAGAGCTTCACGTTCACGGGCTTCTACAACCGGCGGCACCATGACAATGTCTCCCAACCCGCCGACGGGCTGATCAATGACACGCCCCTCCTGCTGAGCTTTCAAGCGCTGAGTGGCACGTTCGAATAGCACCCGCCCATCCACTTCATCAGGCAAAAACACCGGCTCAGTAGGAGTCAACCAAGTGGTCTCAGCGACCTTGGAGACTTCTGCCAAAATCTGCGCTCCTGAATTGCCACCACCCACCACCAAAACTTTCTTGCCAGCAAACGCTTGTGCATCGACATAGTTCGCGGAATGCAATTGCCGACCGGCGAATAACTCGGCATCAGGGTAGTGAGGGATATACGGATTGCTCCAAGTGCCGGTAGCGCTGATTACAATCTTGGCATCCCAATATTTGTCGTCAGAGCGTACTCGCAGGCCAGATTCCTTACGCTCGACAGAAGTGACCCGAACCGGGCGCTCGACCGGGAATTGGTAGCGCTGTTCGTATTGGTTGAGATAGTCGACCACATGGTTGCGCGAAGGATAACCCTCTTGCGTGGGGGGCATCATCCAGCCAGGGATCGAACTCCAAGTGGCCGGAGAGAATAGACGTAGCGAATTCCAGCCGTGTCGCCAGGCACCACCGGGTTCTTCCTCCGCATCGAGGATAACGAATGAAAGTTGAGTTCGGCGTAGGAAATACGCTACCGCCAAGGCTGACTGCCCCCCGCCGATAATGACTACATCTAGTTTGTCACTGGCCGAATGAGTCATGGGGGAAACCTTAAGTCGCTGCTGAACTGTCGCCAGTATAGAGACCCAAGAACGAATCTAATCTGATCTCGATCATCTGTTGAACATGCTAAAGCTGCCGTTGGTCAGCCGGCAATTAGGCCTCATGCCTCCAGGCCCATCTGCTTTACATCGGTTTAAACCCTGCGGCCATTCTCATCAATGACGACTTGTCCGTCTTCTTTGACGAAGCTGCCGCGCTGCTCCTGCGGCAGAAGGTCGAGGACTGCCTCTGACGGACGACACAAGCGTGTGCCCAAAGGCGTCACGACGATGGGGCGATTGATCAGGATGGGATGAGCGATCATGGCATCGATGAGCTGGTCATCAGTCAGTGACGTATCGCCGAGTCCTAGCTCCTCGTAGGGAGTGCCTTTAATACGAAGCAGGGCCCGCACCTCAATACCCATATCCTTGATCAACCTGACAAGCGTGGTGCGGTCAGGTGGGGTCTGTAGGTACTCAATAACAGTCGGCTCTTCTCCGCTGTTGCGGATCAGCTCCAAGGTGTTGCGAGAGGTGCCACATTGCGGGTTGTGATAGATCGTGATCTGACTCATACCGTTTCCTCGCGGTGAGTTAAATGGAGCGCTGGTTGACGCGCTTGGACAGCTCTTCAGCTAACTCTTTTCGCTCGGAGTAGCGATCAACCAAGTAGTCCTGGCGACCCCGCAACAGCAGCGTGAACTTCATCAACTCTTCCATCACGTCCACCAGTCGGTCGTAGTACGAGGACGGTTTCATACGGCCTGCCTCGTCGAACTCGGTGAACGCCTTGGCCACCGAAGATTGATTTGGGATGGTGAACATGCGCATCCACCGCCCCAATACCCGTAGTTGGTTGACCACATTGAAAGATTGCGAGCCACCACAGACCTGCATTACTGCAAGGGTCTTTCCTTGCGTAGGTCGAACAGCACCAATCGCAAGCGGAACCCAGTCGATCTGGGCCTTGAATACTGCGCTCATGGAGCCGTGCCGCTCAGGCGAACACCACACCTGTCCTTCAGACCATTGCATGAGTTCGCGCAATTCCGCGACTTTGGGATGTGTATCCGGAGCATCATCCGGCAGCGGCAAACCCGAGGGATCGAAGATTTTGGTTTCGGCGCCGAACTCCTCCAACAAGCGGGCTGCTTCCTGAGTCACCAACCGGCTGAAAGAGCGCTCTCGCGTCGATCCATACAGAAGCAAGATTCGAGGCTTATGGAGCGACGGTGTACGCGGCTCCAGTTGCTCCAGCGACGGAATGTCGATCAGGTCGGCGTGTACGTTCGGCAATGTGTCTTGCATATAAACTCCTACGGCGGCGCCAGATTGGGCACCGCCTCGGTTGATCTTTAAAGCGAACCGATGCGATTCAGTTCAGCTTTTAGCTGGTCAGCGCTCATGGTCTTCATTGGCAGCGCAAGAAATGCGCTCACGCGCTCGTGAATTTTGGCCAGTGTGGTTTCGAACGCTGCGGTGATCTCGGCTTCCGACCCGCTAGCGTCAGACGGGTCGGCCAGACCCCAATGCGCCTTCAAAGCTGGCCCAAAGAAGATTGGGCATGCCTCACCCGCTGCCCGGTCACAGACAGTGATCACGATGTCTGGAGGCGAGCCTTCAAAAGCATCCGAAGCCTTGCTGCTCAAGCCCGCAGTGGAGATACCCGCCGCCTCAAGCGTTTGCAATGCCCGTTGATTCACCCGGCCACTGGGAAAGCTTCCTGAGCTGACCGCTTCTACACCCTCGGGCGCCAAGTGGTTGAAAAGCGCCTCGGACAGAATGCTGCGGCAGCTGTTGTGGGTGCACATGAACAAGACTTTCATCAGACGATTCCTTGATTCAGAAACTGAGGCGCAGTGCCAGGGCGGACAATGTGGCGACGAGGATAGGCAAGGTCAGCACGATCCCGGTCTTGAAGTAGTAACCCCAGCTGATCGTTATGTTTTTCCGTGCGAGCACATGCAGCCACAACAGAGTTGCCAAGCTCCCAATTGGGGTGATCTTCGGGCCCAAGTCGCAGCCGATGATGTTGGCGTAAATCATCGCTTGCTGGACTACACCATCGACTTCGGCGGCATGAATGGATAAGGCGCCTACCAGAACGGTGGGCATGTTGTTCATGATCGAAGACAGCAACGCTGTTAGCAGTCCTGTACCTAGGGACGCGCCCCAAACGCCATAATCGGCGAACACGTTCAGGATCTGCGCGATGTGGTCGGTCAGGCCGGCGTTCTTCAGGCCATAAACAACCAGATACATACCCAAAGAAAAAATCACCACCTGCCATGGTGCCTCTTTGAGCACCTTGCTTGTGTTGATGGCGTGACCACGAGCCGCGATGACGTAAAGAATGAATGCACAGACCGCTGCAATGGCGCTGATTGGTACCCCCAATGGCTCAATGACAAAGAAGCCGATCAGGAGTAGTGCCAGCACCCACCAGCCGGCAACAAAAGTGGCTCGGTCGTGGATTGCCTCGTCCGGATTGTCCAGTTGGTTGAGGTCATAGGTCTTTGGTAAATCTTTGCGGAAAAACCACAGCAGCATGGCTAATGTCGCCGCCACGCTGACGATGTTTACCGGCACCATGATCGAAGCATATTCGTTGAAGCCGATATCGAAATAGTCGGCAGAAACGATGTTGACCAGGTTGGAAACCACCAGCGGTAAGCTCGCCGTATCGGCGATAAAACCGGCTGCCATAACGAATGCCAACGTAGCAGCAGGCGAAAAACGCAACGCCAGCAACATCGCGATCACAATGGGTGTGAGGATCAATGCTGCTCCGTCATTGGCGAACAGGGCCGACACCGCTGCGCCCAGCAGGACGATAAAAGCGAACAGCTTGCGGGTGCTCCCGCCTCCCCACTGGGCCACATGCAGCGCAGCCCATTTGAAAAAGCCTGCCTCATCAAGCAGCAGACTAATGATGATGACCGCGATGAAAGTCCCAGTGGCATTCCAGACGATGCGCCAAACCTCGGGTATGTCTGCGAGGGTAACGACGCCTGCCAGCAACGCCACGATGGCACCGAACATCGCACTCCAGCCAACCCCAAGCCCCTTTGGCTGCCAGATAACAAGGACGATGGTGGCGATAAAGATCAATACGGCAATCAGCATTTCATTAATCCGGTTGGGCGTGACTCAGCTACACACGGCTTGGTTGGTCGGACGGTCGTTCATGCCGCAGAGGCGCTTAGCCTCGGTTTCCAGCCATTGCTGATTGGCGTCTACCACCGCCTTCAAAACTGCAGTCACCCACGTGGGCAAATCAGGATTCAGCCGGTAGTACACCCATTGGCCTTGGCGACGATCCAACAGCAAACCGGCAGAGCGCAGCAGCGCCAAATGGCGAGAAATCTTTGGCTGACTCAGGTCGAGTGCTGCCGTTAGCTCGCAAACACACAGCTCACCTTCACTCACGACAAGCAGCGAAATTTTTGCTCGGGTGTCATCCGCCAGGCACTTGAATAAGGTGGTGGGGTTCATGGGTTCTGTCACAGATCCTCCAGGTGTTTGGTCTTGACCAAAACGAAGAGCTTGATGCGCTCGTGGATGTCGTGGAGCGTGTGGCGAAATGCGCCAGGATCATCGCTGGTTACTGGGTCAGGAAAATCCCAGGCAATGACTTCACCTGCACTGGGCGTTGGTAGGCACTCGCTTGCGGATTTATCACAAAGAGTAATTACGTAATCGAATCGATCAGCTTGAAACTCGCTGATGGACTTGCTGCGCAGGCCCGTTGCATCGACTCCAACTGCCTCCAATGCCTGAATCGTGCGCGGATCAACCTCAGACGGTTCGGAACCGGCGCTGAAGGCCTCGAAGCTCGGGTCAGTGTGCCGCAGCAAAGCCTCCGCAAGCAGGGAGCGGACTGAGTTGGCAACGCACACGAAAAGCACTTTGATAGCAGGGCTCATGGTTGAACTCGATGCATATGGAAAATCGAATATACGATTTTTCGAATATTCGGTAAAGCGAATATGATGACTGCTGCTTCGGCTTGAGCGGTGACGGCCCATACAAAGCGGCACAAAGGAGATAAAGGGATGAGCAAGGAGATGAGGATCCAGGCAAAGGAAATAGCCGGAGGACAGTGGCAGCGCTTTCGCGATGCGCTGAAATCTGCTGACCTTCCAGCAGACGATATTGATCTTCCAGGCCGAACCTTTTTTGAGTTCACCATGGACGGAAAGAGTGTCGGATGGGGTGGGTTTGAAACATATGGAGCAGATGGATTGCTGCGCTCCATGGTTGTAGAGCCGGCATACAGATCGAAAGGGGTCGGTGTCGCGGTGCTTCGGGTCATTGAAGCGATAGCCGTCGAGCAGGGAATCGCTCGATTTCATTTGCTGACAACAACTGCGTCAGGCTTTTTTGAGCAGCAGGGCTATGCAGTAAATCAACGAGGTTCTGCGCCGCCTCTGGTTTCTCAGACAGAGCAGTTCAGAGGGCTTTGCCCTGGCTCGGCTTGCTATATGTGTAAGGATTTACATTCGAACGGGCTGACAGCGCTGTCTGAAGAACCGCTGGCTTGATAATCAAGCACAGCGGATTCCGGGGGGGAAAGGAAATCATCGCAAATACCCTCGCCCTTTCACCAAAAGCAGGGTACGAACCCACAGCTTCTTCCATGCAGGCGTATCGTAGGCAAATCCGAGGCAGGGCCTAGTTTGAGTAACAGTTCTTGCGAATGCACCGATGGGAGTGTCGCGCCGAATGTAGCCAATTTCGAAGAAGTCGCTGCGCTTCTCAAGATTGCTGCCGCCACGGGTGTAAACATGACTGTCTTGAAAATCGTGCAGCTCCTGCTCCATAGGAATTGAGGAAAACTTGAAGTTTGGATCGATAAATCCGTAATCCGCGAGATAGATCGGGTGATCACTATGACTCACAACATGAATCATCGTTTCTCTGATGATCTCAGGGCGTACCGTTCCTGTGCCGACAGAGTAATGGTCGCGCTTACCACGCATTTGCAGCCAGAGGCTCCAGACGCCAGTGCAAGCCGCAACCACGGCGCCAACTAGCGTGATCTGCTTCGTCAAAGATTCGACGTCCATGTTCCCCCTAGCGCGTTTTAGATGGTGACGTGGGTTCGGTTCCGCTGTCCTTCCAGTAACGCTTAGATTACTGCTAACGGCGCGAGATCAGCATGGGAATTGCGTGCTTCATAGAATGCCGAATGGATGCTAGGAGGTTGCATCTATTTTGCAGTGGCACTGTGCTCGCCCGGCGGCCTTGCATCTAGCACATACATCGGATCTGTTTGAGCTCCAGGCAGAATGGATGCCCAAGCTTCGTATGCTTGCTTGTGGCGGATTAAAGCTTCGTCCCAACCGCTCCCCGTCACTTCGCGAGAGACAACGAGCATCATTAGATGATTAGTGGTTGCATCTAAATCGATCAGAAGGTGATGAGCGTTAAATCGAAAATCATCGGTAGAAGGCATGACGTCACACGTTAATTGTGGGAGTGGTAAGGGAGCACGGGCACTTTCCATGTGACATCACTCTGACACTGCACAGTACCATCAGTGCGCCCTTCCAGACGACCGGTTGATGACGTTGAAGCCCACCTAGCCAATCTGAGTCGCGATGGGGGAGTGCTTGATGGTTTACCTGTTGATGGCTTTTAGCCTCGATGCCAGCTAGATTTGGAGCTTTCTACGATCAAGGAAGGATATGAAAAAGCTCATCGCAGTAATGGGAATCTGTGTCGCAATTGGCGGTTGCGCTACGTCCCACTACACCGCAGGACGAGACTTTCCGTCGGCCAGTGTAGCGAGTATCACCAAAGGCAAAACCACGACTGCTGAGTTGAAGTCGCTATTTGGTGAGCCCTACGCTAAGAGCGCAGTCAGCGAGACCGACGAGAAGTGGATCTATACCTACACCAATGGCTCAGCCCATGCCCAGAGCTACGTGGTCACCATGAAGGTGACGACTACGGGCACTCAGAAAACGCTTGACGTTTTGATCCGTAATGACGTGGTCATCAACTACACGTTCAGCGAAGGCCCCGCTCCAGGCAGTACAACTGCGACGAACTAAGTTCGCCACCTTGCCATTGGGCGACCCACTGCGCTCAGCACGTTGTTGATGGAGCAAGCTCATGGACAGAACCTATGCCTTCGTGGATGAGTCCGGGAATTCCGACCTTGATACTTCAAAGGGAGGAAGCTCGGGCTTCTTCATCGTGTGCTCCATTCTGGTGGCAGAGAAAGACCTGGAAGCTGCTTATGCCCAAGCTGAAGCACTCCGCATGCGTCATTTTCAAACTGGAGAGATCAAGTCCAGCAATCTTAAGCCCAAGGATTCAGATCGCCGTGCCCGGATCTTAAACGAGCTGTCCGATCTGCCATTCAGGCTCTATTTCACCGTCGTTGATAAGTCCCAAATTCGCAAAGACGGTGGCCTTCGTTTCAAGACCTCATTCATAAAATATGTGAATGGGTTGCTCTATGAACGTTTGTTCCGCACATACCCCGATCTCCAGATGATCGTAGACGAGCATGGTGGCCAGGAATTTCAGGAGAGCCTCAAAAGCTACGTTGCAGAACGATTCGTGGACGACCTATTTGGCGATAAGGATGCCTTCCAGACGATGGCCAGTAAGGACAACGTTTTGGTTCAGGTTGCAGATTTTTTTGCTGGCTCAGTCGCTCAGATCTACGAAGAGAAAGCATCGGAAGAAGCAGTTCTTGCCTACAAAAAGATCCTGCGCAGCCTGACTCTTGGAATGCTTGAGTGGCCATCCAAGTACCAGTCTCTTCTGCCACCGCCGGCGGATGAGTCTGGGTATGCAGACTACCAAGTACACCAAGAAGCACTCCGCCAGGCTGATCGTTTTAGCGAGCGGGCTGGCGAACACCCTGATGAGGATGAGCGCCTGCAATTGAGCATCCTGCGGTTCTTAAGATTTCAAAGCGAATTCGTCACCAAGGATTACGTGCTGACTACGGAGATCATGGCCCATCTAAAAGACAGCGGATTGGGAGAGGTCAACGGCCAGAGAATCCGATCCAGTGGCATTGCCAAGCTTCGGGATGCGGACGTCATCATCACAAGTGCGGCCAAAGGCTACAAGATCCCTCAAACACGGGCAGACATTAACGAATTTCTTGAAAGAGCGTCAGGCATTGTTGTTCCTCTACTGGAACGGGTCAAAAAGGCTCGAGAGGTATATCGGCTGAGTAGTCGAGGAGAATATGACATCGTGACGGCAGCCAACCTGGATGAGCTTGCCAAGCTGCTCACTGCGCTCGAGGCGTTTGCAGATGACTGAACTCAGTCATGGCAACGAACCTCAGCAGGCTGCATTGATCCAGGATGAAATCCTAGAGATCTTGAAAGAGGCCAAGGTGCTCGCGCGTAGATTCTATCGCCTGACCGGCAAGCCACTGGGCGTGACAGGCGAGATCGCAGAGTACGAAGCTGCTACTAGACTCCGCCTGTTACTACATCCTGCAAGACAGGCAGGTTACGACGCTACAGAGACGCTGGAAGATGGCATCGCGAGAATCCAGATCAAGGGCCGCTGTATCCTGAACCCGCTAAAGATTACAGGCCGTATGGGCGCAATTGATCTACGGCAACCCTTCGATAGTGTGCTCTTGGTGCTGCTTGATTCAGAGTTCAACGCATTTGCAATGTACGAAGCGAGTCGTGCCAAGGTAGAGGAAGCGCTGACCTTGCCTGGGTCGAAAGCCAGAAATGAACGGGGAGCGCTGGCTATTAGGCAATTCATGTCGATAGCTAGATTGCGCTGGGCTCGCCATGAGGCCAGCGAATCCGAGACTCAACTACCCTCCTAGAATCGAACGCTGGTGGTACGTTGCTCTGAGATACGAATTTAATGTCCCCAATAAGGCACATTAACCATCATTTTTGGGCTTAATGGCCCTATTTGGGTACATTACGGTGAGCGGCGGATGCAGCCCACAACGACGATAGCTCTATTGCAGTTGCGGCCAAATGATCGTCTGATAATTGCAGCAAGCCTCCGTGTGTAGCAATCGAGAGCAGGACGTCGCATTGCTTAGTGGATGCGAGACCTGAGCGTCATTCGTGCTCAGGTAGCACCTCACCGAACCAAACGACATCAGACCGAAGCATTACTGCAAGGTACGGGATTAGATAGCCCGCATCCAATCTAGGGTGCTTCGGAAAACTGGATACTCTTGATCAATTATCTCCGGTTGCCAGCTCCGGATATTGTCTTCCTGAGCGATTATGGCTGCCTCTCCCTTCTCATCAATTCTCAATGCGTCCTCAATGCAGCCCATTGGCCAGACCCAGGTTGCAAAAACTTTCATTGCCTCATGAGCAGTATTAGCAAGCGCTTGGCCGTCTGCAGTTCTGGCAAAAGCAGCCCAACAGTCAGCTGCTGAGCTACCTCTGGAATTCTGTGGCAGTCCGTTTCCACCGATGAGGAACCCTTGAGTTTGGCCGACCACTTGAAGCACAGATCTGACGTTATCCATCTCCTCGCATTCCTTCGGTAGCCATGGCCCCCTAGCGTGAGTGAATGCGAAATCTAAGTCAGCGATCACACCGCATTTGATACCCATTGCTGTCAGGACAGAAAAACCTTTGGGAATCGAAGTACAGCTACCGAGAGCAACAAAGCAGATCCGTTCGAGCTCAGGCCTGACCCCGTAGAGCTTTTCGTAGATGAGCGGGAGTAGCCTCTGATCGGTTTTGCCCTCGCAGAGAATTACCTTTTCAGCGAAATATATCTCAGCGATATTTCCGAGCTCAAAGAGGGTTCGGGATTGTGCTTGTGCCTCTGCCATAGCTTGCGCAACCGCCGCGCCCATCGGAATGCGAACCTCGGAGCCATTCTCCCGAGATCTGCGCACTATCACCGTCTCAGGCGCGTTATCCCTGCTTACCATCAAGGGCGAATGGGTTGTGAACACGACTTGGTAGCCAGATTTCGAAAGCACATTTAGTGCTTCCCTAAGGCCTCTGACGCCTTGAGGGTGGAGGAAAATCTCAGGTTCATCGATCAGTAGGAGGCGACGTGCAAGGTCTTGATCGCGTGTTTTACGGATATCGGCCAAAAGCCGGATTAGGGCCATCTGGATTGCACGCTGCGCACCACTACCTAAGGTGTCGAAGCGTCTGGTTTGACCGGATATCTCATCGGTCACGTTTAGATCACCGCTCTTGAAAAACTCCTTAACGTCGATTGACGGTACGTCTAGGTTTAGCAACAAACCAGGGAAGAAGCTTGAGAGGGCATTGGTGGCGCTGGTATCGAACTCAGTCAGTAGAGGGGATCGGTTCTCACCGTCGGCTCCCAATATATTCCTGACCGCTGTGAGTGCATCCTGTACCTCTTGATGAGCAGTGAGGATGGGGGCCATGATTTCATCCAGTAGCCCACGAATTGTGCTCCCAGCTTTGCCTTTGCCCAAGTCTTCCTGGACATCATCCATGGCGCGGATGTGCAGCGCTTCGGGTAACAATGCCGAAATGGCTTGAGGCAGGCCCGTGGGATAGGAGCGCCAGGAAGTGGGAAGACCTTGATCATCAAGACCAGCATTTTCCCAGACTTCCGTAGTCGGTTTAGTCGAGCCTGATGCGGAAATCCTTATCCAAAGGTCACCGTTGATGCAGTAGGGGGTAATCGCGGCTTGATGTTTGGCTTCAGGGATTTGTGCAATCAGCTCTTCTGTAATCCCTGACACGCAGGCGCTGATGATTATTGGCTGGCCGGGGTCATTAGCGTCTGTTTTCGCAAATGCCTTTGGTGCTAACACCAATCTGATCGCGTCGAGGATGGTGGATTTCCCCGCGTTGTTCTGACCGACCAGTGGGGTGAAATCACCCAGAGGCAAAAACACTTGCTTGCACGAGCGGAAGTTCTTGATGTGTATTTTGCTCAAGGAGTGCATGGCCGGAATTCCCTATCTACGGTGGGCATGGAGCCTCAGCGTAGCTGGAAAGTGGCGATGCGCACTGTCCTCCACTAGCACTATGGTTCTTGTCGACATGCGGAGCTTGTTTTGTAGTGGCTGGATAAGGCAGAGGGCGTTTTGAATGGCCAGCGTTTACGCCGGCCATCACCTGGTCAGCCTCAGAGTTCGTGCTCAATATCGTCGAAGAAGTTCGGGCCAAGCTCGTACTTCAGAGAACCAAATCGCGCTAGGAGGTCTGTTCTCATCTTACCCCCTGCTACAGGTTCAAGATTGATCCAGTAGCTGTATACGAGCCCCTCATCCGATTCATTAGCCGTGACTTCCGCATCGGACAGAAGCTCTGCATCTTCGACAGATATGCCCAATTCGCTCGCCAAGGCTTGGGCCATGGTTATGCGGTTGCCGCGTTCAGCTTCTTCAACTTGGGCCCAGTGCTCCCATTCAGACCTACGGTCGCGATCAGCATCAGACTCACTGCTGGAGATGACCACGCCTTCCTCAGCAAGCAGCCATATACCATCACGGCGTAGCAATTCGACCGTGGCTTTAAGATAGAATGCTGCACCGTGATACATCCTCTCTTGGTCTTGCTGCCCCTGATACGTAAGGGAGAGCCCCAACGTCAGCTTTCCGGTTGTATCGCTGTAGGCGGTGGTTTCCACTTCAAGAACATCAATGGTGAATCCGCTCGCATTGGTATCCGCAATCGCACCGGAGAGCTGATCATCCAATTCTAGATCTAGGTCGGCGTAGACATCATCCTCATGGATCGCTTGGGAAAAGTCTTTGATCCCAAAAACGGCCAACATCAGACGCGGATCCTTGAGGTTCCGTTGGGCGACGACAGAAAACTCATGGTAATCAGCGAAGCCCGCTTTTTGCACAAGGGTTTCTTGAGCGACAGAAAGCTTCAGGCCCTGATCACGAGCAAGCTGTTTAGCTTGGGATTTAAAGATGTTTAGTGGGGAAAAATCAGACATGGCAATGGTTCCTAAATCTACGACGCTTAGGTGTCCGATTGCCTGTTCACCGGGCAGCGTCTGGTTAGGGACATGCCGATGTAAAACTGAAGGGTGTCACAGATGGGCTATTGCTTCGCGAAACAGGCGCCAGGCGACCATCACCGCCTGGCGTGATGATAGGTCAGAGGAAATAGCCCCGCAATACCCCGCTGACGGATAAAACCAAACCAGAGCTAAGGAAGAAATGACGCCACTGGATTGTCACTTTTAAACGCTGAGGGTGGCTGTTCTATAGAGAACAGGACATGCGAAAGGAGTGTATTTCAAAATATTTCAAGGAGGAAACGTCGTATCCCGCGATTTAGAAGGGCTGGGCATACATACAGGGGCGAAATGGATCCAACCACTGATTTGCGCACAAGTTATCCACAGGCTTGTTACCTTGCAATGTCATTTTGACCCCATTATCTTGTAGGTCATCTCTACAACAGCACTACATGTTGTGTTTTTGGCGAGAGGCTTAGGTTTCAGTGAACACAGCGGGTATGCGTGCGAAGTTTGGACGCCGAGCACACATACCCGCCAATCCCTGAGCCAATGCGGACACTGGTGGGACGCGCATTAGAGAAAAACCGACTTTGGATGTCAACCATTCAGCTCGGCTTTCCGCTCAAGGGTTGCTCCTGCCTACTCGATTTTTTCTAGATACAGGAGCACCTAATCGTGCCGAAAAATCCTAAACAAACATCGTCTCCTGTGGCCAGCTTGGCCTCCAAAATCCTGCGTAGTGATAGCTCCTCGGCCATCCAGAAGGAATTGGCAGGTTCGGCCATGGCTCAAGCTTCGACCGGCAAGCAAACCGGTGCCGATATGGAGACTAAAGCCAGTCATGTCCTCGATAGCAACAAGTACAACGCCACCACCAAGACCCTAGCGGCCTCGGTACTTGCCCAATCGAACAAAGAGCGGGGTGAGTAAAAATGGCTCAGTATTTCGTGAACCGCAATGCACAGACCAATGGTGACCACGAGGTGCATACCAGTACGTGCATCTATTTGCCGGCACTCCATAACCGCCTTGATCTTGGCTATCACACCACCTGTGTGACCGCTGTTCGCCAGGCTCGCAACACCTACCGGCAATCGAACGGATGCCGGACGTGCTCCTCGGTATGTCATACCCAGTAGTTTTTAAAGTCTCATCGGGCGCGGGCAGCTTTGCTGCTGCCCCTCGTTAAAGTTGATTGGATTCCCGGCATTAAGTCTATTGAAGGTCGCTTTTGATGATTCACGATCATGAATACAGCCTATTGGGCGGGGTTAATCGAGCTTTGATTGGCAGGTATCTGACACTACTAGCAAGCGCGATTTCCGGCATTGCGGTTTTTTTGCTGCTATCAGCTGAAGATTTGGCTAAAAAGTATAATCTGCCTGTAAATCTTCCACCGACAGCCCTGTCGCTAATTGGCGCAGGTATAGTCTTTGCCTTGCTATACGCTTTATTCAATAAGACGGTTTGGAAATGGCGTTGGGCAGTCAAATATCTAAAAGTCCCTGACCTGTCGGGAGAGTGGCACTGCACTGGAACGACACTGGACATCGGAGGAAATCCGATTCGTAGTTGGGTAGCAGATGTATATATCTGTCAAACCTGGGACAAGATCAGAGTGCGCTTGAAGACTCACCAATCGGGCTCAAACAGTATCACTGCGGCCTTGGTTCACGATGAGGCTGACGGATACCGCCTTCTTTATAACTATCAGAATGATCCTAATCCCGGCGAGCCTGAGCTTCGAGGACACGTTGGCAGTGCAAATCTATTATTTACCAAGTTATTAGATAGCGCACAGGGTGACTATTTTAACGGTTACGGTCGGCCCACCTATGGGCGAATAGAGCTGAGGAGAAAGAATGAGCACGTCAATTAATGATCGAATTAACCGTCTACGCTCTCGACGCTCAGGGCTAGATAGATCCTCTGTAATCGCAATGGATGCGAAGGATTTCATCGTAAACCGAAGCCTCACAAAAGAAGCGTGGGAACATAGGGTTAAAGACAAGCCGAATACAACTTTTGCTTTAGGAGCGATGCAGGAGGTAGATCCTACCTACACCCGCATCAGCATCGAAACCGCAGAACGGGTTAGCAACCAGTTGTCGAAGAGGACAAGCGGTAATCTCGAATTTGAGCTACAGGGATCAGTACCACTGAATGTCCATATTCGAGGGGTCAGTGATGTTGATCTTTTAGCAATAGAAGCTGACTTTCATACCTATGATGCGCGTGGGTACATGAGTACATCGGGTCAGTACCGCTCACCGACCTCACGCACTTCAGTTGGGGTGTTAACCGCTCGCAGGGGCGAAATTAGTAAAGCTCTTCGTGATGCGTTTCCCGCTGCGACGATTGACACTTCTGGCTCTAAGGCCATCAAATTGCAAGGAGGGTCATTAGCACGTCCAGTAGACGTAGTGCCCTCCCACTGGCATGACACCATCACTTACCAAGCCTCTGGTCAGAAACATGATCGCGCTGTCACTATCCTAGATTCGCATAAAAGTACCACGATTGAAAACTGGCCTTTCCTGCACATCAAAAAGGTACGAGAACGATGTGAAACCACGGGTGGTGGACTCCGCAAATCAATAAGGTTATGTAAAAACATAAAGGCAGAGCTCGAGGCAGAGGGAAAACCTGTAACAATCTCAAGCTTTGATATTGCCTCAATAATGTACCATGCCAACATGCATAGCCTCTCCGCTGGTGCCTACTACGAATTAGCGATATTGGCCGAGACCCAAAGATATCTGGATTACTTATGGAACAACAAGGAAGAAGCGAGGCGACTGATAGTGCCAGATGGATCTCGCTTTATATTTAACACGGAAGACAAGTTTAACGGCTTGCTGCATCTCTCCGTGGCCATGGACAGCCTCCTTCGGGAGGTCGCTAAAGAGCAAAGCTTCCTGCTGAGCTTATCCGAGAAGCCTATGCTGGATGCCAGCAGGGTAGCTGTGACCAACGCGGTGATTTTCTAAAGGCAGTCATTGGATAATTTTAGAAAACGCTTTAAACCTGCTTAAGGAGTTTTTGGCACCGCTTTTGACGGTGTTAGGCCTTTCTACGGAAGGTGCCAACACTCGCTGGAATACTACATGTCCCACTTTCGCCGTTCACAGATTTCAGTAGTGAAGGAGCTTCAATCTTACTATTGACTGAAGTTGAGACTCGCACCTTGAGTATGAATATAAACATATAGGTAGGGGGCAATTGGCTGCCGTATACCCTAACCAGGATTACTTGCTCGATGGAAGGCTGACAGGTGAGCGTTTTGACTCCTAGACGCGGGTGGTATGCACACAACTTGATGTCTTGATGATGTGGATTCTGATAAAGGGGAGCGATCAGAATAGATAGCTCGGCAGGAACAGAGGCGTATCTCAGCTTTCAGTGGCGCTGCGTAGCCCCCTTCAATGTGACAAAGATGCAGGCCTTTTTGGCGCCTTTGGGAAAACCCAGAAACCGTCGAGGTAGCGGCGGGTCATGTCATTCATTGCCAGCTTGCGGCCCAGGTTACCAATGATCAGGCCCGCGACCACCATCGCAATCGGTGCCGAGACGTGCAGTTCGGTGGCCATCGCCGAGCCGCCGATCACCAGGGCGAGGGTCAGCATCACTTCGATCTGGTGCTGTTCGATGCTCTTGATCATCAGGTACACCAGGTAGCCGATCAGGCCGCCGAACACCACGCCGCCAATCGCCTCATGGGCGAACAGCATCGCCGTGGCGCCGACGGTGGGGGTTTCGCCCAACTGTGCGATGCCGAGCAAGACGGTAAACACCACCACTGCCGTGCCGTCGTTGAACAGCGACTCGCCGACGATGGTGGTCTTCAAGGGTTTCGAGGCATTGGCGGTACGCAATACGCCCAATACCGCAATCGGGTCGGTAGGCGAGATCAGCGCGCCAAACAGCAGGCAGTACAGGAAGCTTACGTGCCAGCCAAACAGGGCAAAGATGTAATACGCCAGGCTGCCGATCACCACGGTGGCGATCAGCACGCCAAAGGTCGCCAGCAGGCCGATGGGCCAGCGGTAGCTGCGCAGGTCGCTCAGGTTGACGTGCAAGGCACCGGCGAACAGCAGGAACGAGAGCATCCAGTTCATCAGCAGGTCGCCGAAGTCGATCTGGCCGATCAATTGCTGGATGCGTTCTTCCAGGCCTGGGTAACCGATAAAGCTCAGGCCTTGCAGAATCAGGGAAAACAGCAGGGCCGTGACCATCACACCGATGGTGGGCGGCAGGCCGATAAAGCGGAAATTCACATAGGTGAGCAGGGTGGTGAGGCATATGAAGGCGGCGACAAGTTCAAGCATCCGGGGTCCTTGGAAGTTGGGTGTGGGTTTATCAGTGGGTGGATGGACCGCAGCAGCGGCGTGATGTTGCAAGGCAAACGCTAATTGGCTGATAGAACCTTTGCGGGTGTAGCGGTTCATAGCGGGGGAGTGCGGCTTGCGATGTTTAGTGCTAAAACTCTAATTTCTGTTTGAAAACAAAAAAGGAATCAGTGATGACGGTGGCCTTCTGGTGTGTGTTGATCGCAATTTTCCTGCCTTACCTGTGCACGGGTGTGGCCAAGTTCAGCGGCGGCAAGTTCGGGCCTCGGCAGAACCATGACCCGCGCGCGTTCCTGGAAACCCTCGATGGGTTTGCCAAGCGCGCCAACAACGCGCAGCTCAACAGCTTTGAAGTCACCCCGGCCTTTGCGGCGGCGGTGATCATCGCGCACCTGGCCGGTACGGCGGAGTTGGTGACGATCAATGTGCTGGCGGTGTTGTTTATCACCAGTCGCCTGCTCTACATCATTTGTTATGTGGCGGACTGGGCGATCCTGCGGTCGCTGGTGTGGTTCGTGGGGATGGCGTTGATTGCGAGTTTCTTCTTTATCTCGATCTAAAAGCTGGTGAAGAACCACTGTGAGAGCGGGCTTGCTCGCGAATGCGGTGTGTCAGTCAACCTATCCAATACTGACACACCGCATTCGCGAGCAAGCCCGCTCCCACATTTTGCCCTTCAGCGCCTATCAGCTCCCTGTCGTTACTTCCGGCACTTGGGGAAGCGTCGCGCCCTTGGGCCACAACATCCAGATCTGCCCCTGCTGCTTCATATTCCCCGCCAACTCACCTGCCGCTGCACCGGTGCCCCAGAACAAGTCCGCACGCACTTCGCCGGTAATGGCGCCGCCAGTGTCCTGCGCGGCCACGGGCCTGGCGATGGGCGAGCCATCCGGTTTGGTGGTCGATAGCCACAACAGACTGCCCAACGGAATCACCTTGCGATCCACTGCCACGCTGTAGCCGGCGGTCAGCGGCACGTTTAGCGAGCCGCGCGGGCCTTCGTTGCTGTCGGGGCGGGCGCTGAAGAACACGTAGCTGGGGTTGCTCGCCAGCAGTTCCGGGATACGCTGCGGATGGGCCTTGGCCCAGGCGCTGATGGCGCCCATGGTCACGTCTTCTTTCTTCAGCTCGCCTTGTTCTACCAGCCAGCGGCCGATAGGGCGGTAGGGATAGCCGTTCTGGTCGCCATAGCCCACACGCAGTTGGCGCCCGCCGGCCAATTGGATGCGGCCCGAGCCCTGGATTTGCAGGAATTGCAGGTCCATCGGATCGGTCAGCCAGGCGATCGGCTTGGCGGTCGAGCCTTGGCCGTTGATCGCGCTGGCATCGTCGTAAGGCTTGAGCACGCGACCTTCCAGGCGACCACGCAGGCGCTTGCCCTTGAGTTCGGGGTAGATGCTTTCCAGATTGACGATGATCAGGTCATCGGGCACGCCGTACACCGGCACATTGGCCTTGGCCGTCTGGGTCAGGCTGCCGGGGTAGACCGGTTCGTAGTAACCGGTGATCAAACCGTTTGGCGTGTTGTCTGCCGAACGCAGACCGAACACGTCCAGGCGCTCCTTGAGGAAACCCCGCACGGCGACGGCATTCGCCGGCACGCTGGTCGCCGCTGCGCAGGTCGCGCCCCAGATCGGGTCGGTCTTGAGGCGTTGGCAGGCGCTGCGCCAGGATTCAAAACCCGCCAGCAAGTCGCTGTCGGACACTGCCGGCAACGCGTCCCACGGTGCGCTGACATAAGTGGCAACCGCGTGGGGTTGAGCGGGCTCAGGCTTGAGCGGCTCTTTGCCTGTTTCTTTACCCGCATCACAGCCGGCCAGCAGCGCGATCATCGGCAGAGCCCACGCCAGACGGCGGGCCCAGGGGGTGGAGGTGCCATTCATACACGCAATTCCTGAAGCGATTGCCCACGCGGTGACGTTTGCGGACAACCCTTATTATTAATAGGGCTATTGGTCTTTACGGGCGGGGCGAGGATACTGGCCGCCGTTTCCCGTGACCCTGAAGCCACCATGACTTTTAAAAGACTGACCGTTGTATTGCTGGCCTGCCTGACACTGTCCGCTTGCGGCGGCGTTGATCCGAATTCGCCCCTGGGCCAGCGCAAGGCGATCTTCAAGCAGATGCTCAAGACCGGCGAAGACCTGGGTGGCATGTTGCGTGGGCGCATCCCGTTCGACGGCGCGAAATTCGCCGAGGGTGCGGTCAAGCTGGACGCGTTGTCCCATGAGCCCTGGAAACATTTCCCGAGCGTGCGTGAAGAAGATCACACCAGCGCCAAGGACGATGTCTGGCAGAAGCAGGCCCAATTCCAGCAATTGGCCCGCGACCTTGAAGCGGCCACCGGTGAATTGGTGACCGCAAGCCAAGTGCAGCCTTACAAGGCCAGCAACCTGGGGCCTGCGGTGCAGAAAGTCGAAGATGCCTGCAGCGCCTGCCATAAACAGTTCCGGGACCACTGACCGGTATTACTTGTCGAGGTCTTCCACCGCGTCCTGCAATTCCTTGCGCGACTGAGCGAGCTTGTCCTTGCGCTTGTTGATCTTCTCGGCATCGCCTTTTTTCATCGCTTTGTCGAGGTCGGCCTGACGGCGGCTGACTTCGTGCTTGGCGTCGAGCACCTTGTTTTCACGCTCTTTCTTCAAGGACGCGTCGGTGCAATTGGCGGTGACTTCGCTCAGGGCTTTTTCCAGTCCGGCTTGCTGGGCGCTGTTGCCGTGGGCCTTGGCCTGTTCGATCTGGGCGCTGATGGCTTGGCGCTTGGCGGCGCAACCGGTGAGTTGTGGCGCTTCCTGGGCCGCCAATAGCGGCGGGGCCATGAAGGTTGCGACGGTCAGCAGGGCAAAAGGGGCGAGAAATTTCATGTGGGGCTCCAAGGTCGCAATCTGATGACGGGGCAGAGGGCTCAAAAGCCATCTATTCCCGCCACGCGTAGTGTTTCAGCCAGGGCCTGTACCTGCGGGTCGCGAAAAAAAGCGCTCAATTGCGCCGCGCGACCCGGACCGATGCCGTCGATGGCCAGCCAGGCCTGGGTGTCTCTGGCGGCCAGCGTGTGCCAGCCGCCTTCCAGGTTGTTACGTGCCGCAGGCGGTACGCCGAGGGCTTTCAGCCATTGTGCAAAGGGCCGTTGCCGTGCGCTGTGCAGGCTGTCGAGCACCCGTGCACGGCTGCGATCACCGAAGCCATCAATGTTAGCAAGCTCTGCCGCATCCAGGGTCAACCAATCAAGAAAGCCTGCGATTAGACCGGCCTGGATCAATACGTTCCAGGTCTCAGAGCCCAAATGGGGCAACGACAGGCCCTGGTTGCCGCTGAGCCAGGTGAGGCGGGCCAGCAGTTGCTCTTCGCAGCCTGGGTCCAGTTGCCAGCAACTCAGGGCGTGAAAGTCCGCTGGGTCAGGCACTGCCAGGTCGACCCGTGTGGTGTTGCGCAGAATGACCTGGTCCAACCGTGGGATCACCTGGCCTGCCAGGCTGATGGATACCTGATCGCCGGGGCGTATATCCAGGGCTTGCCAACGTTTCAATGAGCCGACGCTGACGCGGGTGATCTGCCGGTCATCCAGCCACACGGGCTCCAGCTCGAGGATGGGCGTGATGCGCCCAGTGCGCCCGATGTTGAAGTGCACCTTGCGCACCAGGGCCAGGGCTTGGCTGATCGGGTACTTCCACGCGACCGCCCAATACGGCGCGCTGGTTTTCCAGCGCACGGCGGGCGCGCGCATGGCCTGGTGCAGCACCACGCCATCGCTGGCGAAGGGCAGTGGGTGGTCATACCAATAGGCGCGCCAGTGCGCGGCGTCGTTGATGTGCTGGACGGGTTGGCTATAGCGCTGGCTGTCGGGGAAACCCCAGTGCGCCAGCGTGGCCAGGCGTTCGGTGAAGGAGGTCGGCCCCTCGGGCCAGGCCCACACAAACAGGCCGATACGGGCGGCTTCGGTGTTGCTCAGGTGCTGGCGGTTCATCAGGCCCGCCACCTTGCTGCGCGCATTGAGCCCGCCGCGAGCCGATTGCACGTGATCGTGCAGGCGCCAATAGAGTTCGCCTTGCAGCACCAGGTCAATGGGCTCCGGCAGTTGCTGGACAATACCCGGGATCTTGCGGGCCGAGGTTGACCAGTCCTGGCCCAGCGCGCCGTCACCGCGGCTGATCACTTGGCTCAGTTGGCCCTGGCGATACACCAGGGTCACGGCGACGCCATCGACCTTGGGCTGGACCCAGACGTCCTGGCGCGTGCCCAGCCAAGTGCCGACGGCCTGTTCATCCAGCAGCTTTTCCAGGCCGGTGTGGGCGACCGGGTGGGGCAGGGTGCCCCGTGAACTGGCCAGCGGGTTGTCGGTTATTGCGGCGGTTCGGGGTAAACACTGACGCCAGCGGGCCAGGCGCTGGCGGGCCTGGTCGTAGAGTTCGTCGTTGACCGGGGATTGGCCGAGCCGGTGGTAACTGTCATCCCATCGGCGTATCTGTTCGGCCAGGATGTTGACCTGTGTGCGGGCGTCATCCGGGCAGTTTTCGGCCCAGGCTGAATAGGCCAGCGCGCTGAGTAGCAGAACCATCAATCGTCGCATCATGAGCATCCTTGCTCGGAAGGGACGCCCAGCCTAAATGATCCACACACCCACAAAAAAGCCCCGACAGTGCGGGGCTTTTTACCGGGTGTTTCTGCTTACTTGAACAGACCGCCCAGGGCTTTCACGGCGTCGTTCTTATCGGCCTTGGCTTCGGTGGTTTGCTGCTTGGCATCCACTTTGGCCTGGCCTTCGGCGAGTTTGTCACAACCTTTGTTGACCTGATCCTGCGCAGCTTTATAGGCCTTGACCGACAGCGTGTCGTTCTTGGCTTCAGCGGCATCGATCTTGGCTTGCAGGTCTTTGGCGTGTTGCTGGCAGTCGCCGGTTTTGCCACCCAGCTGGGAGCTGAGGGCGCCACTCAGTGCGCTCAGGTCGGTACCGGCGTGAGCTGGCAGGGCGAACAGGCTGAGCAGGAGAGCGGCAGGGGCGAGCGTGGAGATGCGCATGAAAAACCTCAATGTTCGATTGCTTGCGCGCTGGTGAATCCCGGGCTGGCGCAAGGCAATATCCAAATAAGGTGAAGGGCCCGAGAGGGCGCGGATTCTAGAGGGCCATTATTTGGCCTGCAAGGTTTGGATCCAAAAAATGTGACAGTCGCCGCGAATCACCCGGCAATAAAAAACCCTGCCGGGCGAACCCGGCAGGGTTTTGGGTGCCGCGAGTGCTTACAGGCCGGCAGCGACGCGCAGGTCGTCGGCGCGGTCGGTTTTTTCCCAGGTGAACGTGGTGAAGGTGTCGTCGCCGACGGTCTTCTGTGCAGGGGTACGACCGAAGTGGCCGTAGGCTGCGGTTTCCTGGTACATCGGGTGCAGCAGGTCGAGCATGGTGGTGATGGCGTACGGGCGCAGGTCGAAGATCTCACGAACCAGCTTGACGATCTTGTCATCGCTGATCTTGCCGGTACCGAAGGTATTCAGCGAGATCGACGTAGGCTGGGCCACGCCGATAGCGTAGGAAACCTGAATCTCGCAACGCTCGGCCAGGCCGGCCGCGACGATGTTCTTGGCCACGTAACGACCGGCGTAGGCTGCCGAACGGTCAACCTTGGATGGGTCCTTGCCGGAGAACGCGCCGCCGCCGTGACGGGCCATGCCGCCGTAGCTGTCGACGATGATCTTGCGGCCGGTCAGGCCGCAGTCGCCTACCGGGCCACCAATGATGAACTGGCCAGTCGGGTTGATGTGGAACTGGGTGTCTTTGCTCAGCAATTCAGCCGGCAGCACGTGCTTGACGATCAGCTCCATCACGCCTTCGCGCAGGTCGGCGTAGGACACGTCCGGGTTGTGCTGGGTCGACAGCACGACGGCGTCGATACCCACGACTTTGCCGCCTTCGTAGCGGCAGGTTACCTGGGACTTGGCGTCCGGGCGCAGCCACGGTAGCAGGCCGCTTTTGCGGGCTTCGGCCTGGCGTTGTACCAGCTGGTGCGAGAAGGTGATCGGTGCTGGCATCAGCACGTCGGTCTCGTTGCTGGCGTAGCCGAACATCAGGCCCTGGTCGCCGGCGCCCTGATCTTCAGGCTTGGCGCGGTCCACACCCTGGTTGATGTCGGGGGACTGCTTTCCGATGATGTTCATCACGCCGCAGGTGGCGCCGTCGAAACCGACGTCGGAGCTGTTGTAGCCGATGTCGGTGATCACATCACGGACGATCTGCTCCAGGTCAACCCAGGCGGTGGTGGTCACTTCGCCAGCGATGATCGCTACACCGGTTTTCACCAGAGTCTCGCACGCCACACGGGCGAACTTGTCTTCAGCAATGATGGCGTCCAGCACCGCGTCAGAAATCTGGTCGGCGATTTTGTCCGGATGCCCTTCAGACACGGACTCGGAGGTGAAAAGGGAGTATTCGCTCATCTCGATGTTTTCCTGATATTTACCGATGGTGAGTGTCGCCAGCCGGTCGCTGAAAATGGCGGACCTGGATCTGGAAACCATTACGTAAACCTACATAGAGGCTTTCCCCGGGAACGAGTCCCGCAGCGGTGGCCCAACGGGCCAGATCGTCCTGTTCAAAACCCAACCAGAGATCACCGCAGGCCTCCCTGGCCCAATTCTGGTTGTGGCTGCATAAATCCGTAACCAGCAGGCTACCGCCGGGGTGCAGCAGCCCGGCCATTTGCTTGAGGGCGTCGGCGGGGGCGGCGAAATGGTGCAAGACCATGTTCAGCACCACGCAGTCGGCCTTGATCGACGCGCTATTGAGCGCATCCGCCAGTTGCAGCGTGACATTGCCCAGCGCTTCGCGCTCGCACAGCTGGCGCGCCAGTTCGAGCATCGCCGGGCTGTTGTCCAGCGCGGTGACTTGCTGGAAACGTCGCGCCAGCTCCGGCAAAAAGCCGCCATCGCCAGGGCCGACTTCCAGCGCCGTGGCCTCCTCACTGAAGCTCAGCTTGTCGAGTAGCGCCAGCACGCTTTCGCGGTATTGGGCCAACCCGGCGATCAGATCCTGCTGGGCGCGAAACTTCTCGGCGACCCGTGAGAAAAAGTCCTGGCTGGCCGCCGCGCGTTGCCCGTGGACCTGGCCGATGCGGGCTTGCACATCGCCAGGCAGGCCCAGGCTGTCCACTTCGTCGAGTAGGGCCGCGTGCAGCTTGCCGCCCAGCAGTTCGGTGTGGGGCAGGGCGCGGCGGTAGAAAATCGCATTGCCCTCGCGGCGGGTCGCCACCAGAGCGGCCTGGGCCAGTACCTTCAAGTGGTGGCTCATGCCCGACTGGCCGATGGCGAAGATCTGCGCCAGTTCCAGTACGCCAAACGAGTCGTTGGCCAGTGCGCGCAGCACGTTCAGACGCAACGGATCGCCAGCGGCCTTGCACAAGGCTGCCAGTTCATCGCCGTCGTCGGGACGCAGGGAGGGCACGGGTAGATTCATAATGGCCAGCAGTCTAGAGACGGGGGGTAATCCTCGCAAGGCCAATATCAAAAAGTTTTGATATTGATCGATAAGTGGCGGTTATAAGCGACCGCGATAACCTTTAGACGAACGGGTGACCGGTTTCTGCAAGGGAATGGCGCCCCAAGCACAGGAAAAACCGCTCAAGTGACTATCTGTCATTGCCCGCAGGCGGTGGCTGAGGGAAAATGCCGGTCCTTTTTTCCGTTTCTTTTATGCAAACCCCCAGGAGATCAGCGATGCCCAGCCGTCGTGAGCGTGCCAACGCCATTCGTGCCCTCAGCATGGATGCCGTGCAAAAAGCCAACAGCGGCCATCCCGGTGCCCCGATGGGCATGGCGGATATCGCCGAGGTACTTTGGCGTGACTACCTGAAGCACAACCCGACCAACCCATCGTTCGCCGACCGTGACCGCTTTGTGCTGTCCAACGGCCATGGCTCGATGTTGATCTATTCGCTGCTGCACCTGACCGGCTACGACGTCACCATCGACGATCTGAAAAGCTTCCGCCAGTTGCACAGCCGCACCCCGGGTCACCCGGAATTCGGCTACACCCCTGGCGTCGAGACCACCACCGGTCCTCTGGGCCAAGGCCTGGCCAACGCCGTTGGTTTCGCGCTGGCGGAAAAAGTCCTGGGCGCGCAGTTCAATCGCCCTGGCCACGACATCGTCGATCACCACACCTATGTGTTCCTGGGTGATGGCTGCATGATGGAAGGCATTTCCCACGAAGTCGCTTCCCTGGCCGGTACCCTGGGCCTGGGCAAGCTGATTGCCTTCTACGATGACAACGGCATCTCCATCGACGGCGAAGTCGAAGGCTGGTTCACCGATGACACCCCGAAGCGCTTCGAAGCCTACAACTGGCAAGTGATCCGCAACGTCGACGGTCACGACCCGGAAGAGATCAAGACCGCCATCGACACCGCGCGCAAGAGCGCGCAGCCGACCCTGATCTGCTGCAAGACCACCATCGGTTTCGGTTCGCCGAACAAGCAAGGTAAAGAAGACTGCCACGGCGCCCCATTGGGTGACGCGGAAATCGCCCTGACCCGTGCTGCTCTGAAGTGGAACCACGGCCCGTTCGAAATCCCGGCCGATATCTACGCCGAGTGGGATGCGAAAGAAAAAGGCCTGGCCACCGAAGCCGAGTGGGACCAGCGCTTTGCTGCCTACTCCGCTGAATTCCCGGAACTTGCCAACGAGCTGGTCCGCCGCCTCGCCGGTGACCTGCCTGCCGACTTCTCGGAAAAAGCCTCGGCCTACATCGCCGAAGTCGCGGCCAAGGGCGAGACCATCGCCAGCCGTAAAGCCAGCCAGAACACCCTGAACGCCTTTGGCCCGCTGCTGCCGGAGATTCTTGGCGGTTCGGCTGACCTGGCCGGTTCCAACCTGACCCTGTGGAAAGGTTGCAAAGGCGTATCGGCTGAAGACGCCAGCGGCAACTACATGTACTACGGCGTACGTGAGTTCGGCATGAGCGCCATCATGAACGGCGTGTCCCTGCACGGCGGCCTGGTGCCTTACGGCGCGACCTTCCTGATGTTCATGGAATACGCGCGCAACGCCGTGCGTATGGCTGCGCTGATGAAGAAGCGCGTGATCCACGTCTACACCCACGACTCCATCGGTCTGGGCGAAGACGGCCCGACGCACCAGCCGGTCGAGCAACTGACCAGCCTGCGTACCACGCCGAACCTGGACACCTGGCGCCCAGCCGACGCGGTGGAGTCCGCCGTGGCCTGGAAGCACGCCATCGAGCGTAAGGACGGCCCTTCGGCGCTGATCTTCTCCCGCCAGAACCTGCAACACCAGGTGCGTACCGACGCGCAGATCGCCGACATTGCCCGTGGCGGTTATGTGCTGAAGGACTGTGCTGGCGAGCCGGAGCTGATCCTGATCTCCACCGGTTCCGAAGTGGGCCTGACCGTTCAGGCGTACGACAAGCTGACCGAGCAAGGCCGCAAGGTGCGCGTGGTGTCGATCCCGTGCACCAGCGTGTTCGATGCCCAGGACGCAGGCTACAAGCAATCGGTTCTGCCGTTGCAGGTCAGCGCGCGTATCGCCATCGAAGCGGCTCACGCCGACTACTGGTACAAGTACGTGGGCCTGGAAGGCCGCGTGATCGGCATGACCACCTACGGTGAGTCGGCGCCGGCGCCAGCGTTGTTCGAAGAGTTCGGTTTCACCCTGGACAACATCCTGGGTCAGGCTGAAGAGCTGCTGGAAGACTAAGGCTGTAAATTGGGGTGGCTGTACTGACGCCTTCGCGAGCAAGCCCGCTCCCACACTTGACCGAGTTCCAGCATGAGAATGCGGTCAAAATGTGGGAGCGGGCTTGCTCGCGAAAGCGGTCTGACAGCCACCCCTTTACCCAAGGTAATCGAGAACCCCATGCCTCAACCGCGTCCCTACAAAGTTGCACTCAACGGCTACGGCCGCATTGGTCGTTGCGTCTTGCGTGCTCTGTTCGAGCGAGGGGCGGCTGCCGGGTTTGAAATTGTTGCGATCAATGATTTGGCCGACATGGCCAGCATCGAATACCTGACACGCTTTGACTCCACCCACGGCCGGTTCCCCGGCGAAGTGCGGGTCGAGGGCGATTGTCTGCATATTAATGGCAACTGCGTGCAGGTCCTGCGCAGTGCCACCCCCGAGGGCATCGACTGGAAAGCACTGGGCGTCGACCTGGTGCTGGAATGTTCCGGTGTCTATCACACCCGTGCCGATGGCCAGCGTTTCCTCGACGCCGGCGCGCCACGTGTGCTGTTTTCCCAGCCGATGGCCAGCGAGGCGGATGTCGACGCCACCATCGTCTACGGCATCAACCAGGATTGCCTGACCGGCGAAGAACTGCTGGTGTCCAACGCGTCCTGTACCACCAACTGCAGCGTGCCGCTGTTGCGCCTGCTGGACCAGGCGATCGGCCTGGATTACGTGTCGATCACCACCATTCACTCGGCGATGAACGACCAGCCGGTGATCGACGCCTACCACCACGAAGACCTGCGCCGCACCCGCTCGGCGTTCCAGTCGGTGATTCCGGTGTCTACCGGCCTGGCGCGTGGTATCGAGCGACTGCTGCCGGAACTTGCCGGGCGAATCCAGGCCAAAGCCGTACGGGTGCCGACGGTGAACGTGTCTTGCCTGGACATCACCATGCAGACCGTGAGCGACACCGATGCCGTGGAGGTCAACCGGATCCTGCGCGACGCCGCCACCAGCGGCCCGCTCAAAGGCCTTTTGGCCTACACCGAGTTGCCCCACGCCAGTTGTGATTTCAACCATGACCCGCATTCGGCGATTGTCGATGCCAGCCAGACCCGCGTTTCCGGCCCCCGGCTGGTGAACATCCTGGCCTGGTTCGACAACGAATGGGGTTTTGCCAACCGCATGCTGGATGTTGCGGAACATTATCTGCACATCGCTTCTAAACAACCTCAACAGTAATTCAGGAACTGCGACCCATGACCGTGTTGAAGATGACCGACCTCGATCTGCAAGGTAAGCGCGTACTGATCCGCGAAGACCTCAACGTCCCAGTCAAGGACGGTGTTGTCACCAGCGATGCGCGAATCCTGGCCTCGCTGCCGACCATCAAGCTGGCCCTGGAAAAAGGTGCGGCCGTGATGGTCTGCTCCCACTTGGGTCGCCCGACCGAAGGTGAGTTCTCCGCCGAAAACAGCCTCAAGCCTGTAGCCGATTACCTCAGCAAAGCCCTGGGCCGCGACGTGCCGCTGGTGGCTGACTACCTGGGTGGCGTTGACGTCAAAGCCGGCGATATCGTGCTGTTCGAAAACGTGCGCTTCAACAAAGGCGAGAAAAAGAACAGCGACGAACTGGCCCAGCAATACGCGGCGCTGTGCGATGTGTTCGTGATGGACGCCTTCGGCACCGCGCACCGTGCCGAGGGTTCGACCCACGGCGTAGCCAAGTTTGCCAAGGTTGCCGCTGCTGGCCCGTTGCTGGCGGCTGAACTGGATGCACTGGGCAAGGCCCTGGGCGCTCCGGCGCAACCGATGGCGGCCATCGTTGCCGGTTCCAAAGTCTCCACCAAGCTGGACGTACTCAACAGCCTGAGCCAGATCTGCAACCAACTGATCGTTGGCGGCGGCATCGCCAACACTTTCCTGGCCGCAGCCGGTCACCCGGTGGGCAAGTCCCTGTACGAACCGGACCTGCTGGATACCGCCCGCGCCATTGCCGCTAAAGTCAGCGTGCCATTGCCGGTGGACGTGGTGGTTGCCAAGGAATTCGCCGAGAGCGCCGCCGCCACCGTCAAGCTGATCGCTGACGTGGCCGATGACGACATGATCCTGGACATCGGCCCGCAAACCGCAGCCAACTTCGCTGAACTGCTGAAGGCTTCCCAGACCATCCTGTGGAACGGTCCGGTCGGCGTGTTCGAGTTCGACCAGTTCGGCAACGGCACCAAAGTGCTGGCCAAAGCCATTGCTGAAAGCTCGGCGTTCTCGATTGCCGGTGGTGGCGACACCCTGGCGGCCATCGATAAATATGGCGTTGCTGATCAGATCTCCTACATTTCTACCGGTGGCGGCGCGTTCCTCGAGTTCGTCGAGGGCAAAGTGTTGCCGGCCGTTGAAGTGCTGGAAACCCGAGCCAAAGGCTAAAGCGGGTGATGCGGAAAAGGAGCCTTCCCATGATCAAGTCGTTGGCACTGGTGATTGCAGCGGGCCTGTTGGCCGGCTGCGGCAGCACGCCAAATGCGGCGCCCGAGGCCGGAACGCCTGGGGTGCAGGCGAAAAAAAGCTGCTACCAGGCTGACTGGCAAGCCGAGACCATGCCGGTGATCAACAAGCGCATCGGCAATGAGCGGCTAGAGAAATACGACGCCGCGCCCAACGGTCAGGAACAGGGTTGTCCTTGACGGGTCTGATCAACTGGCGGCCAACGGTCGCCTCACGAGGATTGGCAATGAAAGGCGTTTTCGCCCTGGCAGCCCTGGCCCTGTTGGCCGGCTGCAGCAGCATGAACATGTTCAACAGCAAGGCAGAAACTGCCGACAAGTGGACCACCTGGACTTGCGACAGCAAGGCCGAGGTCAACTGGCGCTTTGCCAATGCGGCTAAATCCGAGGTGGATGTACGCCTCGGCGGTTCCGATCAGGTCTACCACCTGAAACAAGACGTGGCCGCCTCGGGTGTGCTGTACGCCAACGACCAATTGGCGTTTCACACAAAAGGTGAGGAAGGCCTGGTTTACTGGGTTGCCACCGATGATTTGATCGGCCGTGGCTGCAAGGCCCAATAAGAACTCGATCTCAAGACAAATGAGATCCAAATGTGGGAGCGGGCTTGCTCGCGAAAGCGGTGGGTCAGCTGACGAATTCGGTAACTGTCACACCGCTTTCGCGAGCAAGCCCGCTCCCACAGAAAATCCGGCTCCAAAGTGGCATCAGTTGCGAGCCGGACACTGCAATAACGATTCAGCAAACCAGGTTTTACAGCCTGGCCTGCAATAACTTGAATAGCAGCCGCCGCTACGGCAGGCTTGCACGATTAACGACCCTCGACCGGGAGAGACAACACAATGGCACTTATCAGCATGCGTCAAATGCTGGACCACGCAGCCGAGTTCGGCTACGGCGTCCCAGCCTTTAACGTCAACAACCTTGAGCAGATGCGCGCCATCATGGAAGCCGCTGACAAGACCGACTCCCCCGTGATCGTCCAGGCTTCGGCCGGTGCCCGCAAATATGCCGGCGCGCCGTTCCTGCGTCACTTGATCCTCGCGGCCATCGAAGAATTCCCACACATCCCGGTGTGCATGCACCAGGACCACGGCACCAGCCCTGACGTGTGCCAGCGCTCCATCCAACTGGGCTTCAGCTCGGTGATGATGGACGGTTCCCTCGGCGAAGACGGCAAGACCCCAACCGACTACGAGTACAACGTACGCGTTACCCAACAAACCGTTGCCCTGGCCCACGCCTGCGGCGTGTCGGTTGAAGGCGAGCTGGGCTGCCTGGGTTCCCTGGAAACCGGTATGGCCGGCGAAGAAGACGGCATCGGCGCCGAAGGCGTGCTGGATCACAGCCAGATGCTGACCGACCCGGAAGAAGCTGCTGACTTCGTGAAAAAGACCCAAGTTGACGCCCTGGCCATCGCCATCGGTACCAGCCACGGCGCCTACAAGTTCACCAAGCCACCTACCGGTGACGTGCTGGCCATCGACCGCATCAAGGAAATCCACAAACGCATCCCCAACACCCACCTGGTGATGCACGGCTCTTCCTCGGTACCGCAAGAATGGCTGGCGATCATCAACCAGTACGGTGGCGACATCAAAGAAACCTACGGCGTACCGGTTGAAGAAATCGTCGAAGGCATCAAGCACGGCGTGCGCAAGGTCAACATCGACACCGACCTGCGTTTGGCGTCCACCGGTGCGATGCGTCGCCTGATGGCCACCAACCCGAGCGAGTTCGACCCGCGTAAGTTCTTTGGTGCGACTGTGACCGCGATGCGGGATGTGTGTATCGCTCGCTACGAAGCGTTCGGTACTGCCGGTAATGCTTCGAAGATCAAGCCTATCTCGCTGGAAGCGATGTACCAGCGGTATTTGAAAGGTGAGTTGAACGCTAAGGTCAACTAAGCCCTGAGTGTTTGAAAAGAAGCCCGCAGCGATGCGGGCTTTTTTGTGCCGGCGGATTCAAACAACGGTAAAACGTAGATTCTGCGAGATGACAGTGTAAGTTCCGGATGCATTTGTCTGTTCGAAATAAATGTCGTAGGTACCAGGTGAGTTGAATTTGAACGCCGCCTCCGCCTCGTAATGCTCTCGTTTATTGGAAATTAATTCCTGCAAGCGCGCGGCGGTCAGCAGAGTGGTGATAACAGTCACCGTCGGGAAACCGGCAGAGGGAACCGGGTACAAATAATAGGTCACCGTGTCATTGATTCGTGTGTCTATGTCGAGCAGGTGATAGATGACGAGATACCTGATATTGATACGGACTACTGGCAAAGTCTGAGGGCCGGTGTAAAAATTCCCAGGTGGCACCGCGTTATGTATCTTGGGTTGGTTGCCCGATGCAAAACCAGAGACAGGAGCTTGAGCAATAGTAACTAAGCTGGGCATTAACTACTCCAGGGTAACGTGGCTATCCGCAGGACAATGTTTGGCTCAGTCCTCAGCGATTCAGTCGCGTCCGACGTTGTGATCTGAGTGCGGTGCCGTGTGTTAAGTCTAAAGTGGGTTGGTGTGCCCGCCACCTGTGAAACTTTACAGTTTTTATAGGTGTTCGCTATATCGATGGTTTTTTCCATTCCTCAGCGTGCTGAAGAGTGAAAAAAACCAGTGCTGACAGAGTGTCAGTGTTCAGTCGTGATCAATATCCAACTTCGCAAACGTCACCCGCGCCCCTTCCTTACTATCCCCACTGTTGTCCTGCACATACACCCCCGCCTTGAAATACAACGGCTTGGCCCCCCACGCCGCACCAATGCGCTCATTCCACTGCCCATCAGCGGCATACACACTGAGCAGCCCGGCTTTATTCAAATTAATGACATAGGTAAAGCTTTTCTCCAGCGGCACATTGGACGCCACGGTAATCACCCGCCCTTCACCATCATCCGGGCGCATCCTCACCTTGGCGACGATATTGCCGGTCTGGGTCTTCTCCTTGAATTGATACTCCAGCTTGATCAGCGGTTTCTGGCTGTCATAGGCATGGATCTGCCCGATAACGACTTTGCCTGAGGAGGGCACCTGATTGACCTCCAACGTGGCGCGCAGGAAGTTGTTCGCATCCGGGTAGGTCCAGTTGCGCAATCGCCCGTCGGCGTAGGTCTCACGCAATTCGCTGCGTGGGTAAATGGCGTTTTCCGTGCGGGTACCGGTGACGGGTGTCCAGAATTGCACGTTGCTGCCTTCGGCCTGGAAGTATTGGTCGTTGAAGCCGCTGAGCAACTTCGGCGTGTCGATGGTCGCGGGGGGCGAGCCGACTGGGATGCTGAGGTTCCAGGTGGAAAGATCGATCATGGTGTAGGCCTTTTACAGAAGGTGAAGGCTTTGGCCCGTGGGCCAGACGGGTTCTTTATAGGCGGTGGTCCCGCGGTTGTTAAACATTTTCTGACGATTTATTGGCGCCAAAGGAATGCCAAAAAGCCATGTTTCCCATGATTCGTGGCCTGTAGGGGTTGACCGTTAGTCGGCTTCCTGAGCTTTGAGTCAATGATGGCACCCGCGTCACTTCTGCTTTGTAGGAACCGGGTCTAGAGTGAGCCCTCAGGGTTTGTCCGGGTTTTCTCTCAAAAATGACCGGAATGGCTCCTTAAGGAAGAGACGTAGCATGGATTGCGCTCCACATAACGGCGATGGCAGTTCGGTTCTTCTGGTGGTCGATGACTACCCGGAAAACCTCATCAGCATGCGTGCGCTTTTACAGCGTGAGGACTGGCGGGTAATGACCGCCGCTTCCGGGCTGGAAGCGTTGGAATTGCTGCTGGCCCATGAAGTCGACCTGGTTTTGCTCGACGTACGCATGCCCGGCATGGACGGGTTTGAAGTGGCGCGGCTGATGCGCGGCAGCCAACGCACACGCATGACGCCGATCATCTTCCTCACCGCTCACGCCCAATCCCCCGCCGCGGTGCTGGAAGGCTATGCCAGCGGTGCGATCGACTACCTGTTCAAACCCTTCGATCCGCATATCCTCAAGCCCAAGGTGCAGGCGCTGCTGGAGCACCAGCGTAATCGCCGGGCGTTGCAGCGCTTGAGCCACGACCTGGAATCGGCCCGCGCCTTCAATGCGTCGGTGCTGGACAACGCCGCCGAAGGCATCCTGGTGGTGGGTGAGGGCAGCGTGATCCAGTACGCCAACCCGGCGATCTCGCGGCTGCTGAATGCGACGATGGCCGAGTTGCAGGGTGAGAGTTTCTTGAGTTTTCTGCAAAAACCCCATGTGCCCGCCTGGTTGAGCTTCCCGATGTACGAGGCGTATTGCAACGGTGAGACCTGGCGCCAGCATGACGCCATTTTGCGCACCAGTCGCGGCCAGCAGGTGCCGGTGGCTTTATCCAGCGCGCCACTGCCCAGCGAGCAGAAGGCCATGGTGGTGACGGTGCTGGACATGTCCGAAGTGCGTCACCTGCACCAGCAACTGGAGTTCCAGGCGGTCACTGACCCGTTGACCGGCTTGCTGAACCGGCGCGGTTTCCATCAGGCCGTGGAAAGCACGTTGCTGCGCAGCGAGCGTAACGACCACGCGCTGGTGTTGTTGTACCTGGACCTCGATGGTTTCAAACGGGTCAACGACTCGTTGGGGCACGATGCGGGGGATCGGGTGCTGCGCTGGGTGTCGGAGCAAATGCAGGCGTGCCTGCGTTCCGGTGACATTCTGGGGCGCATGGGTGGGGATGAATTCACCGCATTGCTGGAGCTGGAATTCCCCGAGCAAGCGGCGAAGATTGCGGAAAAACTCATCGAGCGCGTGTCGATCTGCCAACAGATCGAAGGCCTGGATGTGATGCTCGGGGTGAGTATCGGCATCGCCACCTTCCCCGATTGCGGCGCGGACTTGAGCGGCCTGCTGCGTGCAGCGGACATCGCCATGTACGAAGCCAAGCGCGCGGGGCGTCAGCAGTATCGTTATTACGACCAGGAAATGAACGGCCGCGCCCGCTCACGGCTGATGCTCGAAGACAGTGTGCGTACGGCCATCGAGAACAAGGACTTCACCCTAGTGTACCAGCCCCAGGTATCGGTGGAGGATGGGCGCTTGCGTGGCGTCGAAGCGTTGTTGCGCTGGCAGCACCCCAGCGTCGGCGATGTGCCGCCGGGGCTGTTTTTGCCGCTGCTGGAAGAGGCACGCCTGATCAGCCAGTTGAGCGCCTGGATCTACCTGCAAGTCGCGGCCCAGCGCCAGGCGTGGCAATCGACCTTCGACCCTGAGTTGGTGCTGAGTGTCAGCCTGAGCAGCAACCAGTTCAATATGCCCAACCTCGCGGCCCAGCTGCAGCAGGTGCTGGAGCGACATGGTTTGCAGGGGCGCCAGTTGGAGGTGGAGATTGGTGAAGACAGCTTGACCAGCAACCTGGAAGAGTCCGCCAAACAACTCAAGCTGCTGCGCCAGGTGGGGGTGCGGATCGCCCTGGATGATTTCGGCATGGGCCATTGTTCCCTGGCCCACCTGCGTGACCTGGATTTCGACACCCTCAAGCTCGACCCGCAGTTGGTCTCGCGCCTGCCGGGTTCGCCGCGGGATGCGGCGATGGCGCGCAGCATCATCGAGCTGTGCGGGCATTTTGATGTGCTGGTGGTCGCCGAAGGCGTGGCGACGCAGGCCCAGGCCGAGTGGCTCAAGGCCAATGGTTGCCCGTTTATCCAGGGGCCGTGGGTGGCGCAACCGTTGATGGCGCACGAGATCGCGGCCTGGACGCCCCCTCGCCTGAGCTGAATTCGCTACACTGGCGGCCATTCGAACCCTGTTGCAGATCCCATGACCGCGCTGAAATACCTCCAGGCCTATCCCGCCGCTCTCCAGGAGCAAGTGCGCCAATTGATCGCCAAAGACCAGTTGGGCGCCTACCTGGAGCAGCGTTACCCCGAGCGCCACGCCGTGCAAAGTGACAAGGCCCTGTACGCCTACGCGTTGGCCTTGAAGCAGGAACATCTGCGCAACGCGCCGGCCATCGACAAAGTGCTGTTCGATAACCGCCTCGACCTGACCCACCGCGCCCTCGGCCTGCACACCACGATTTCACGGGTGCAGGGCGGTAACCTGAAGTCGAAGAAAGAAATCCGCATTGCCGCGCTGTTCAAGGACGCGGCGCCGGAGTTCCTGCGCATGATCGTGGTACACGAGCTGGCGCACTTCAAGGAATCGGACCACAACAAGGCGTTCTATAAACTCTGCGACTACATGATGCCGGGCTACCATCAGGTGGAATTCGACCTGCGGGTGTACCTCACGTATCGCGACCTGCAAGGCAAACCCTGAGCGCACAAGGCGATTGACCATGGATGTGAGCAAGACCAAGAGCAGCTTCTACCGTCGCCTGTACGTGGCGTATCTGATCGACAGCGGCCTGGCCAGCAACGTGCCGGCGCTGACCGACGTGACCGGCATGCCCCGGCGCACGGCGCAGGACACGATTGCGGCGTTGGCCGACTTGGACATCGTGTGTGAATTCGAGCAGGAAGACGGTGCGCGCAACCATGCAGGGCAGTATCGGATCCGCAGCTGGGGGGCGATTGATCGGGGGTGGATTGCTGAGAATCTGGACTCGGTGAAGCGGGTGTTGGGGTATCCCTGAAGTTTTGTGGTGAATGATCTGACGCCTTCGCGAGCAAGCCCGCTCCCACATTCGATCGCATTCCAAATGATGTACGCGGTTAAATGTGGGAGCGGGCTTGCTCGCGAAGAGGCCCTCAAACCCGCCGCATACCTATATGCGGAATGTCATCCTCCAGATATTCCTCCCCCGCCACCACAAACCCATACCGCCCGTAATACCCCTGCAAATGCGCCTGGGCCGACAGAAAGATCGGCGTCTCGGGCCAGATATCGGCAATCCGCTTGAGCGTCTCTTCCATCATCTGGTGCCCCAGCCCGGTGCCGCGCGCTACGGGGGCCACGATCACCCGGCCGATCACCACGTCACCGCCCTGGGACTCCGGGTCCAGCAGGCGCAGGTAGGCCACCAGCTCATCATCTTTCCAGGCCATCAGGTGGTGGGTGTCACCGCCCAGGTCCTGCCCGTCGATGTCCTGATAAACGCATTTCTGCTCGACGACAAACACCTCGCCCCGCAGGCGCAGGATGGCGTACAGCTGTTCCTTGCCCAAGTCAGTGTGATGTTTGCAGACCCAATCGACTGTCATGGCGAAATCTCTTATCAGTAGGTGTTCTGGATAGTAAGCGCGGCAGCCGATTGTGTCTAAATCAGCTGTTTTTTGTGAGTGAAATCAAATTGCCATCATCGAGTGCATTCGCCGCCCGTTTCTTTGTGTAATCTTGAGCTACTGTTAGAACCTCTGGGCCCGCCAAGGACGTTGAGCATGCCGCGATTGTTTCGTGCCGTTGCTTTGATTGGAGTGTTGTTGCTGGCCCAGCCGGCGTTTGCCCAGCGTTTACGCCTGGTCGCGGATGCCTGGCCACCCTTTACCGATGCCACCTTGATCAATGGCGGCCTGGCCACCGACATCGTCAGTACGGCCCTGGCCCGTGCAGGCTACGCCAGTGATTTCGAACAGGTACCGTGGGCCCGCGCGCTGATGGGCGTGGGCGACGGGCGGTACGACGTGCTGGTCAACGCCTGGTACGACGATGCTCGCACGCAACTGGGGCAGTTTTCCGGTGAATACCTGCTGAACCGCGTGCGTTTTATCAAGCGCCGCGACGATCCCATCGAGTTCAAAGACCTGGCGCAGTTGCACGACTACCCGATTGCGGTGGTGCGCGGTTATGCCTATTCGGCGGCGTTCGACGGCGATGTGCAGTTGCAGAAAGTGCCTGTGCACAACTTCTCCATGGCCGTGCGCATGCTCGCGGCGCAGCGGGTGCGGCTGACGGTGGAGGATGAATATGTGGCGCGGTATTACCTGGCGCGTGAATCGCTCAAGGTACGCAATGCGGTGGAGTTTCTACCTACACCGTTGAGTGAAAACAGCCTGCATATTCTGGTGAGCCTGAAGAACCCTGAACATGCGCAGATCGTTGCGGGGTTTGATCGGGAGATTGCGAGGATGAAGGATGATGGCAGTTATGCGCGGTTGATGAAGGCGCATGGGATGTAGTGCCTGGAAGGGCCTCATCGCGAGCAAGCCCGCTCCCACATTTAACCGCGTACATCATTTGGAATGCGGTCGAATGTGGGAGCGGGCTTGCTCGCGAAGGCGATTTAAGCCTCGCCAGTCTCTTTGATCAGATGCGCAGCCAAAGTCCGCAACGGCCCCAACTGCCGACAAATCAACGCCAACTGCGTCTGCACCAACCGCTGCCCTTCATCAATCTCATCCGGCATCTGCTCCAGCTCCGCCGCCAGCGCTTCCTCGGCATCGCTCTGAATCGCAATCGGCTGCTTGTTCGCAAGCCCAGTGGCGATTTCATCGATGCTCGCCGCCAACGTATTCCCCGCGCCGTCGATCAGATGCTCACGCACCTCCGCCGGCAGCTGGGTTTCGCGGTGGGCGCCGAGCCCCGACAAGTAGCTGAGCAAGGTGTGGGACAACACCAGGAAGCGGAAGCCCACATCGGCCTCCTTACGGAAGTGCCCCGGCTCCATCAGCATGTTCGCCAAGGTCGTGGACAGCGCCGCATCGGCGTTGTGCGCGTTGCGTCGCGCCAGGCGGTAGGCGAGGTCGTCGCTTTTGCCGGCGGCGTATTGCTGCATGATCTGGCGCAGGTAGATGCTGTTGCAGGTCAGGGTGTTGGCCAGCACTTTGTTCAGGCGCCGGCCTTGCCAGTCCGGCAGGAACAGGAACACCGCCAGGCCGGCGATCAGGCTGCCGAGCAGGGTATCGAACAAGCGCGGCAGGAACAGCCCGTAGCCATCGCCCACCTGGTTGAAGCAGAACAGCACCATCAGGGTGATCGCCGCCGTGGCCAGGGTGTAGCGGGTGGTGCGGTTGATAAAGAACACCAGGCCGGCGGCGATGGCGAACATCGACTGCACCAATGGGCTCGGGAACAGATCGAACAGCGCCCAGGCCACGGTGAGACCGATGGCGGTGCCGATGATCCGCTGGCCGAGCTTGCGCCGGGTGGCGCCGTAGTTCGGCTGGCACACAAACAGCGTGGTGAGGATGATCCAGTAGCCCTGGGACGCGTGGATTGCATGCAACATGCCGTAGCCGACGGTCAACGCCAGGGACAGGCGCAGTGCGTGGCGAAACAGCAGGGAGGTCGGCGTCATCTGCGTGCGCAGGCGCGTCCACATTTCCTTGAGGTTGCGCGGGGCGCGGTCCAGCAGGTTGCTGTCGGTGGCATCCGCCAGGCGGTCGGGGTTGCTCGCATCGCCCAGCAGGCGGTCGAGGGTGGACAGGTTGGCCGCCAGCGCGCGCAGCGACCGCAGCAGCCCGCGCCACGCCGGGTTGCTCTGGATGCGCAGGTGTTCCAGCGATGCGTTGAGGTCGCCCAAGGCTTCGGCGAAGCTGTCGTCATAGATAAACGGTTGGCGCAGCTGGATCGATTCGGCCAGGGTCTGGCAGGCCTTGCCCTGTTGGCGCAGCAGGCGCTGGCAGCGGAACAGCACGTCGCTGTGGAAGAAGGCTTCGGCCAGGGCGTTGTAAGGGTAGTGCGATGAGCTGGCGCGTTCGTGGATGTCCTGGGCGAGGAAGTACAGCTTGAGGTAGCGGCTGACCTTCGAACCCGGTCGACCATTGCCCACGCGGTGCAGGATGATTTCCTTCGCCGCATTCAGCGCGGCGACCACCCGGCCGTTTTGCTGGGCCAGTTCCAGGCGGCGCGCTTCCACATCCAACTGGCGGATCGGTTCGAACAGCGAGGATTTGAGCTTGAGGTAACGCCCCAATTCACGAAACAACCGCGCCAGGCTCTGCTGCACCGGCTGGTTGGAAAACAGCGCCTGCCACAGCACCGACAGCGCGCCATACCAGGCGGCGCCGGCCACCAGCAGCAGGGGCTCATGCCAGAAGTCCGAGACCGCGCCACCGCGCTGGTCCACGCCGATCATGGTGTACACCGAGAGGATCAACGTCGCCGAGGCAATCGCGCCATAACGTTCGCCGAGGGCGCCAAGCATGGTCAGGCAGAAGGTGGCCAGGGCCAGGGAAATCGCGAAGATCCACGGATAGGGGAACAACAGCTCCACCGACAGCGCGGCAATGCTGAAGCACACCAGCGTCACCGCCAGGGCGTTGAGACGGCCTTGCCAACTGTCGTCGGTCTCGGCCAGGGCGCTGGCGATAATCCCCAGAAACAGCGGGATCAGCAGCGTCATCTCATCCTGATACCAGCACAGCGCCATGCTGCCGGTGAGGGCGATGAACACCCGGATGCTGTAGCTGAATTTATCCAGCGCCCAGAGACGGCGCAGGGACTGCTTGAACGAGGTCGATGACATGAAGGCTGGAGTCTTCCGGGACGATGCCGTTAAGTTGGCGCATCAGTGACGCCACGGCAAGGGTCGCGATCACATCTGCGCGCAATTATTTCAGCATCACCCCAAAACCAATGTGGGAGCTGGCTTGCCTGCGATAGCGGCGGTGAATTCACCACCGCTATCGCAGGCAAGCCAGCTCCCACAGGGATTGCATTTCAAATCAAAGATTGAAGTGTTATGTCAGGCGTATTGCGCGGCGGCGTAGCCTGAGGCCCATGCCCACTGGAAGTTGAAGCCGCCCAGGTGACCGGTCACATCCAGCACTTCACCGATAAAGTACAGGCCAGGGCTTTTCAGGGATTCCATGGTCTTGGACGACACCTCCCGCGTATCCACCCCACCCAGCGTCACTTCGGCCGTGCGATAACCCTCGGTCCCGGCCGGCACCAACTGCCAGTTGCCGAGTTTCTGCGCGATATCAGCGATCTCGGCATGGGTGTACTGCTTCATCGGCTTGGACACAAACCAGGTTTCCGCCAGCAGGTTGGCCATCTTCTTGGTGAAGATCTCCCCCAGCAGGGTTTTCAGCTCGCTGTTCGGGCGTTCGGCCTGTTGCGCTTGCAGCCACTCGTGGGCGTCGTGGTCGGGCAGCAAATTGATCTCCACCGTGTCACCGGACTCCCAGTACGAAGAGATCTGCAAGATCGCCGGCCCGCTCAAACCCCGGTGGGTAAACAGGATGTTCTCGCGAAAGCTCTGGTCGTTGCAGCTCACCAGGCAATCCACCGAGGTGCCGCTCAACTCGCCACACAAATCCTTGAGCTGATCGGTGATGGTGAACGGCACAAGACCGGCGCGGGTTGGCAGCAGTTCATGGCCGAATTGCTTGGCCACTTGATAACCAAAACCGGTGGCGCCCAGTGTCGGAATCGACAGCCCGCCGGTGGCGATCACCAGGGATTCGCAGCGCAGTTCACCCAAGGTGGTCTGCAACTGGTAGCCGCTTTCGATTTTGGCGATCTCCTCGATGGAAGTGTCCAGGTGCAGGCTGACGCCGACCTGGATGCACTCATCGAGCAGCATGCCGAGGATGTCGCTGGATTTGTTATCGCAGAACAGCTGGCCGAGTTTCTTCTCGTGGTACGGCACGCCGTGCTTGGCCACCAGCCCGATGAAATCCCACTGGGTATAGCGCGCCAGGGCGGATTTGCAGAAGTGCGCGTTGTGCGAGAGGAAGTTGGCCGGCTCGGTGTACATGTTGGTGAAATTGCAGCGGCCACCGCCGGACATCAGGATCTTCTTGCCGGCTTTGTTCGCGTGGTCGATCAACATCACTTTGCGCCCACGCCCGGCGGCGGTCAGTGCGCACATCAAGCCTGCGGCGCCGGCGCCAATGATCACAACTTCGGTCGAGCGCAAAACGGTGTCCTCATGCAAATACTGATTTGAAATACAGTCAAATGTGGGAGCGGGCTTGCTCGCGAATGCGGTGTGTCAGCCACTGGATAAGTTGACTGGTCCACCGCATTCGCGAGCAAGCCCGCTCCCACATTTTGATCTCTGTAGAGCTTGAGAGCTTTACAGGATGCGCACGCGCAACGAACGGCCCTTGATCTTGCCGTCATTCAAACGCTGCAACGCCTGTTTGGCGATCCCACGCTCCACGGCCACAAACGCCTGGAAGTCAAAGATCGCAATCTTGCCCACCTGCGCCCCCGGAATCCCGGCTTCACCGGTCAATGCGCCGAGGATGTCACCCGGACGCACTTTGTCTTTACGCCCGGCAGCGATGCACAGAGTGCTCATCACCGGCAGCAACGGACCACCGCTTTGCGGCTTGAGGTTGTCCAGTTGGTCCCAGTTCAGCGGCGACTTCTGCAGTTGCTCGATGGCCTGGGCGCGGTGCGCTTCGGACGGTGCAACCAGGCTGATGGCAATCCCGGTCTCGCCGGCACGGCCAGTACGACCCACGCGGTGAATGTGGATTTCCGAGTCACGGGCCAGTTCGACGTTGATCACCATGTCCAGCGCGTCAATGTCCAGACCGCGTGCCGCCACGTCAGTCGCCACCAGCACCGAGGTGCTGCGGTTGGCGAACATCGCCAGTACCTGGTCACGGTCGCGCTGTTCCAGGTCGCCATGCAGGCCCACGGCGGAAATGCCCTTGGCCGTCAGGTGATCCACGGTTTCCTGCACTTGCTGCTTGGTAAAGCAGAACGCTACGCACGAAGCCGGGCGGAAGTGCGCCAGGACTTTGGTCACGGCGTCCATGCGCTCTTCCGGCGAGATCTCGTAGAAACGCTGCTCGATCTGGTCGTCGGAGTGGAACGCTTCGGCTTTAACCTGTTGCGGCGCGCGCATGAACTTGGAGGCCAGCTGCTTGATGCTCACCGGGTAGGTGGCCGAGAACAGCAGGGTCTGGCGGCGTGGCGGGGTCTTGCTGATGATGTCTTCGATGGCGTCGTAGAAGCCCATGTCGAGCATGCGGTCGGCTTCGTCGAGGATCAGCGTGTTCAAGCCGTCCAGTACCAGCGAACCCTTGCGCAGGTGCTGCTGGATACGGCCCGGCGTGCCGACGATGACGTGGGCGCCGTGTTCCAGCGAGGCGATCTGCGGGCCGAGGGACACGCCGCCGCACAGGGTCAGGACCTTGATGTTGTCTTCGGCACGGGCCAGGCGACGGATTTCCTTGGCGACCTGGTCGGCCAGCTCACGGGTCGGGCACATCACGAGGGCCTGGCAGCCGAAATAGCGTGGGTTGATCGGGTTCAACAGGCCGATGCCGAATGCAGCGGTCTTGCCGCTGCCGGTCTTGGCCTGGGCGATCAGGTCCAGCCCCTTGAGGATCACCGGCAAGCTTTGCGCCTGGATCTGCGTCATCTCGACATAACCCAGCGAGTCGAGGTTAGCCAGCATGGCGGCGGACAGGGGCAAAGTATTAAAAGCGGTGGCGATGGTGGTCACGGGGCTGGCTCTGCAAAAACAAAATGTCGCGCAGTGTACCAGCCCTGTGGGATTTTCCCCGCAAGTTCTAGACGAGAAGCCGCTTAATGCTCGATGTGCTGCTCCGGGCTGGCCACGCGTTTGCCGTCTTTTGGCGACAATTGCAGGAAGATCGCCGCCGCCAGCATGGCCATGATGCCCACGGTGAGGAAGGTCAACTGGAACGCACCGAGTACGCTTTCCACGCCGTCGTTGCCCGTTTCAGCGGTGAAACCGCCGAGCAACGCACCGGCACATGCGACCCCAAGGCTCAGGGACAATTGCGCCACCACCGACAGCAGGCTGTTGCCGCTGCTGGCCTGGGCGTCGTCGAGGTCGATCAGGGTCACGGTGTTCATCGCGGTGAATTGCAGCGAGTTGATCGCCCCCAGCACCGCCAACATGCCCAGCAGCAGCGGGTAGGGCGTGTGTTCCGTGACCAGGCCCATGCTCGCCAGCATGATGCCCAGCGCCAGGGTGTTGCCGGTGAGCACGATGCGGTAGCCCAAACGCTCGATCAACGGCCGCGCGATGGACTTGGCAAACATCGCCGCCGCCGCCAGCGGCAGCATGCTCATTCCCGCTTCCGACGGTGAATAACCCAGCGCCACCTGCAACAGCAACGGCACCAGGAACGGCAACGCGCCGCTGCCCAGGCGCGCAAACAGGTTGCCGAGGATGCCCACGGCAAAGGTGCGGGTCTTGAACAGCACCGGCGAAAACAGCGGGTTATCGATATGCCCGGCGCGCAGCCAGTACGCCGCCAGGCACGCCAGCCCGCCGAACAGCAGCAACATCACCCGCAGGTGCGGCAGGTGCAGTTCGCCCAGGCCTTCCATGGCGATGGTGATCAGCACCATCGCCGCGCCAAACAGCAGGAAGCCGATCCCGTCGAACCGCGTGCGTTCGCTGCCGCGCAGGTCGGGGATGAATTTCCACACGGCGTAGCAGCCAATCATGCCCACCGGCAGGTTGATCAAAAAGATCCAGTGCCACGTCAGGTACTGCACCATCCAGCCGCCCATGGTCGGGCCGAGCAATGGGCCGAGCAGGCCGGGGATGGTGATGAAGCCCATGATCCGCACCAGCTCGGAGCGCGGGTAAGCACGCAGCACCACCAGTCGCCCCACCGGCAGCATCAGCGCGCCGCCCAGGCCCTGGATCACCCGCGCGCCGATCAGCATGCTCAAGCTGCTGGATAACGCGCAGAGCAGCGAACCAATGCTGAACAGCATGATCGCGCCAAAGAAGATTTTCTTGGTACCGAAACGGTCGGCGATCCAGCCCGACGCGGGGATCAGCAACGCTACGGTGAGCATGTAGGCAATCACCACGCCTTGCATGCGCAGCGGGTTTTCCGCGAGGTCGCGGGCCATGGCCGGTAACGCGGTGTTCAGAATCGTCCCGTCCAGCGACTGCATGAAGAAGGCAATCGCCACCACCCAGGGGAGCCAGCGGGCGGTCTTGGCATCGAGCGGGACGCGATTCGGCATAGAAAACCCTTTTTGTTAGCAGGCTATGTGTTGGCGATTATGCGCCATCCGTCGCGCCTTTTCCCACCAGGAAATCCAGCAACGCAGCGTGCACGGCCACGGCAGCTTCGCTGGATTCAAGGTCGAGCAAGTGGCCGGTATGTTCGGCCACGGCAAAGCTGCTGCGCCCCACGTACGCCTTGAACAACTGCGCTTCGGCGGCCGGCGTGTATTCGTCCAGGGTGCCGTTGATGAAGTGCACCGGTGTTTCAATCTGCTTGAGCGCGGGCAGGTAATTGCCATCGCCCAAGGCCAGCACTTGATGGATATGAAAGCGCGCCTGGCGGTATTCGGTGGTGGCCATTGTGGACAGGTGCCGATGGTTGTTGCGCTTGAGCCGAGGCGACAGATGTTTGCCCACCGTCTCGTTGAGCAAATCGCCAACCGCAGACTTGTCATCTGCCTCGATCAGCACCCGCACGCGCTCCACGTAATCGAGCATGGCCTGGTTGAGGTTGGGCGCCAGGGCCATCACCACCGAGCTTTGGATCGACGGCGGGTTGTGGGCCAGGGTCAGCAGCGTGGAGATGCCGCCCCAGGAGGCCGACACCAGATGGTTGACCTCGAAGCGTTCCACCAGGGCACGCAGCATCTGCACTTCGTCGTCCTTGGTCACCAGGTCCAGGTCAGCATTGTGCTCGCGGGAATAGCCGGAGAAAGGCAGGTCGAACAGCAGCACATTGAAATGCTCGGCCAGGCACTTGCTGGTGCGGGCGAACGAGCGGGTGGTGGACAGCGCGCCATTGACCATCAGCACGGTGTTTTTTTGCGGGTCGTCTCCCAGTTGCTCGACGTGTACGTTGTAGTGCTTGTACAGCTTGTTGATGACGAAACTACCGTGGTCCATGTCAACGCTCACTTCCTGTGGGTGGCGGTATGCCACCAACCGTTATAGCGAGGTTTTTTGCGGGGGACAACAGAGCACAGGGGAACAAGTGCGAGATAGGATTTCACGGTAGGAATATGGGAATTGAGTTACCTGAAAACACCGCAAAACTAATGTGGGAGTGGGCTTGTGTGGGAGCGGGCTTGCTCGCGAATACGGTGGGTCAGTCAACTCATTCAGTGACTGACACACCGTATTCGCGAGCAAGCCCGCTCCCACACAAGCCAGCTCCCACAGGGAATTTGCTGTGTTTAGAGGGTCAAGGTCAGGCGGTTTACCAAGGCGCCTGGCAGCAAATTGGAGGAAGTGTTGCGCTGGTCGTAGGTACTCGCCGACAACAACAACTCCCGCTCCGCCGTCAGCGCTTCCAACTGCGACCCCAGCAGGCTGAACACACTGTCATCAAAGCGCATCGTACTCACCGGCGCCTTGATCTCGCCGTCTTCCACCCAGAACGTGGCAAAGCGCGTCATGCCGGTAAGGCGTGCGGCCGGCAGGTCGGAGTAGTTCAGGTACCACAGGTTGCTGATGTACAAACCCGTGCCCAACTGCTTGAGGATGTCGGCCTGGGCCAGGCTGCCGGCCGCCATCTGCAAGGCGCTCGGTGCTTCGTCACTGCTGGCGCCGTTGGTGCTCAGGCCGTATTCGGCGGCGCTGCGGGAGTTGATCAATTCGCCCGCAGCCTTGCCGGCATTGATCAGTGTCACGTCGCCGCGCGGATAGCCTTCGCTGGAGAACGCTTCGCTCAGGGAACCGCTGACCTGCTCGCTCACCGTCACCAGCGGGCTCAGGGTCTGCTCGCCGGCATACAGCTTTTGCAGCGAACTGCTTTTGCTGGCGATGGCCTGGGCGGAAAAACCACCCCAGGTGATGAGGTCGATGATTTCCTCCATCGCAGCCGGAGCGAGGTAGGCGCGGTAGTGCCCAGGCGCGAGTTTATGTAGCGGGCGGCCGAGGAATTCGAGCTGCTCACGGGCTTGCTGGAAGCGCGCGGCAAATTCGCTGCTGTCCCAGGTGTGCCCGGCGTAGCTGGCCTTGACCGCTTCGCCGTTGGCGTGGAACAGGCTGAAATCGAAGTTGAAACTATTGGCCTGGTGCCAGCCGAAGGCGCCCGATGAACTGGCGAAGCCCCGGCTGATCGGGCCGGCGGCATAGAAGCCGACCAGATCGACGCCCTCTGCGGCGCGGCTGATGTCTTCCAACACCTGGGCCAGCTCCGGCAACGGCTGGGCCTGTTCGTTGCTGCTTTGCCAGGCGTTGTGGTTGAGCAACAGGTACGGGTCTTGTGGCAACAGCGGCAAGGTCTCGCGCAACTGTTGCAGGCCATCGGCGAGGCGCTGGCGGTCCAGCGCCGGCTCGCCGGCCAGGGTGATGCCGAGGTCGGCGTGGCGCCCGTCGTTGATCAGCTTGAGGTGCAGGCTGGCCTGTTGCACCTGCCCGGCCTGGCGCACCTTGGCGTGGTTGAAGCGCACGAACTCGGACGCTTCTGCAGCGTAACCCAAGTGAAATTGCTCGTTATCGGTGATGGCCTGCTTGAGCCATTCCACCAGTGCCTTGAAGTTGTCCATCAGGCATCTCCCCCAAATACATCGACGTTGCTGAACACACACGCAGGCGAGGCATGCCCCACGCGGATCACCTGGTTGGGTTCGCCTTTGCCGCAGTTCGGCGTGCCCAGCACCTTGAAGGTGCTGGCATCGCCGACGGCGCTGAGGTTGCGCCAGAACTGCGCGGAAATCGCCCTGTAGTTGGGGTTTTTCACCACGCCTTTGAGCTCGCCGTTTTCGATCAACTGGCCCCATTCGCAGCCGAACTGGAATTTATTGCGCGCGTCATCAATGGACCACGAACGGTTGGTGGACATCAGGATGCCGTTCTCGATACCGCCCACCAGTTGCTCGAAGCTCTGGTCGCCGGCCTCGATATTCAGGTTGGCCATACGGTCGATGGGCGCGCGGTTCCAGCTGCTGGCGCGGCTGTTGGCGACGCCGCCCATGCCCGAACGGAATTGCGACAACGCGCCGCCCAACGGCTTGAGCAACAGCCCGTCGCGAATCAGGAATTGTTTGTTGGCGGCGGTGCCGTCGTCGTCATGGCCGTAGCTGGCGAGCTGTTCGGGAATGTCCGGGTCGAAGGTCACGTTGAGCAATGGTGAGCCGTATTGCAGCTGGCCGAAGTCGCTGGCTTTGACAAAGCTGGTGCCGGCGTAATTGCGCTCATCGCCCAAGATGCGGTCCAGTTCCAGCGGGTGGCCGATGGATTCGTGGATCTGCAGGATCATCTGGTCGGGCATCAGCAACAGGTCGTGCGGGCCGTTGGGAGTGTTCGGCGCGAGCAGCAGTTGCAGGGCCTCGTCGGCAATGCGCGGCGCGGCGCCGGCCAGGCCGAAGCGGCTGATCACGCCAAAGCCGCCTTGCTGGCCGAAGTTGCTGCCGCCGAGGGTGCGGGTCTGGCTGTCATGGCCGTCGTAGGCGGTGACGTTGACGCCGGGGAACACAAAGCGCTGGGCCTGGCGCAGTTCGGCGCCGGCACTGTTGAGGTAGATCTGTTCGACGCGGGTCAGGCCCAGGCTGACTTCCCAGTTCACCAGGCGCTCGTCTTTGGGCACGGCGGCCGACTCGTCGCCCAGCAGTTGGTAGCAGTCGCTCAAGGACGGGAAGGCTTGCTCGAGATCGGGGGACAGGTAATCAGCCACATCGCTGGACACCGGCTGGTCGCGCAGGTCGAGCAGGGCGTGGGGTTTGATCAACCGTGCTTGTTGCTCGGCGCGCTCAAGGGCGGCTTGCAGGCCAGTCAGGGAAATGTCGTTGGTCGCGGCATAGGCTTCCACACCATTGAGACGCACGGTGAGCATGGCGCCTTCGTCGTGGTTCAGGTGCGGCGGTTCGGCGACGTTCTTGCGCACGGCCAGGTAGTGGCCGGATTCGCGGACGTAACGCAGGGAGAAGAATTCGGCGCGGGTGCGCAGGGCACTGAAGTGTTTTTTGAGTGTGGCGTGGTGTTCGAACATGGGGCCTTCCTTGTGGGCGGCTCGTCGCGGGCAGGCGGACAGAGTAGCTGATCAAGGAGGGGTTTTGCAGTGACTGCTCGGGCCTCTTCGCGAGCAAGCCCGCTCCCACATTTTGAGCGCATTCCTATGTTGGAACTCGGTCAAATGTGGGAGCGGGCTTGCTCGCGAAGGGCGCGACGCGGTGTATCAGTTACTGCGCAGTCGGGCCCACTTCACGCATCGGCTTGCCACGCACCGGCGCATCGCCCGCCACGTAGTAGTCGGCAGTGCTGCGCGGCAGCGGCTGGCGGCCACGGATCTTGTCGGCGATTTTCTCGGCGATCATGATCGTCGGCGCGTTCAGGTTGCCGGTGGTGATGATCGGCATGATCGACGCATCCACAACGCGCAGGCCTTGCATGCCATGCACGCGGCCTTCGCCGTCCACTACCGCCATGTCGTCGGTGCCCATCTTGCACGAGCAGGACGGGTGGAACGCGGTCTCGGCGTGCTCGCGGATGAACTTGTCGAGTTGCTCGTCGGTTTGCACGTCGATGCCCGGGCTGATTTCGCGACCACGGTATTGGTCCAGCGCCGGCTGCTGCATGATTTCCCGGGTCAGGCGGATGCCGTCGCGGAACTCCTGCCAGTCTTGCTCGGTGGCCATGTAGTTGAAGAGGATGCTCGGGTAGTCCCGTGGGTTCTTCGACTTCAGCTGGATGCGACCACGGCTTGGCGAACGCATGGAACCCATGTGCGCCTGGAAACCGTGCTCTTTCACACCGTTGCTGCCGTTGTAGTTAATCGCTACCGGCAGGAAGTGGTACTGGATGTTCGGCCACTCGAATTCTTCACGGGTACGGATAAAACCGCCCGCTTCGAACTGGTTGCTGGCGCCGATACCGGTGCCGTTGAACAGCCACTCGGCACCGATGGCTGGCTGGTTGTACCAGAGCAGCGACGGGTACAGCGACACCGGTTGGGTGCACGCATATTGCAGGTACAGCTCAAGGTGGTCCTGCAGGTTTTCGCCGACGCCTGGCAGGTCGTGGACCACCGGGATGTCGAGGTTGTTCAGCAGTTCGGCCGGGCCGACGCCGGAGCGTTGCAGCAGTTGCGGCGAACCGATGGCGCCACTGCACACGATCACTTCTTTGCGTGCACGGGCTTCAACGCGCTCTTCAGCCGCGCCGATCAGGTAACGCACGCCAACGGCACGCTTGCCTTCAAACAGCACTTTGTCGCTGAGGGCGTGGGTGACGATGGTCAGTGTGGAACGCTTCTTGGCCGTGTCCAGGTAGCCGCGTGCGGTGCTGGCGCGACGGCCTTTAGGCGTGACGGTACGGTCCATCGGGCCGAAGCCTTCTTGCTGGTAGCCGTTCAAGTCGACGGTGCGCGGGTAACCGGCCTGTACGCCGGCTTCAACCATGGCGTGGAACAGCGGGTTGTTGCCCGCCTTTGGCGTGGTCACGCTGACCGGGCCATCGCCGCCGTGCCAATCGTTGGGGCCGATGTCGCGGGTTTCCGCTTTGCGGAAGTACGGCAGGCAGTCGAGGTAGGTCCAGTTTTCCAGGCCTGGCAGTTTCGCCCAGCCGTCGTAGTCCATCGCGTTGCCGCGGATGTAGCACATGCCGTTGATTAGGGAAGAACCGCCCAGGCCCTTGCCGCGCCCACATTCCATGCGGCGGCCGTCCATATGTGGCTCTGGATCGGTTTCGTAGGCCCAGTTGTAGCGGCGGCCTTGCAGCGGGAACGCCAGCGCTGCCGGCATTTGCGTGCGGAAGTCGAAGCGGTAGTCGGGGCCGCCGGCTTCCAGCAGCAGGACGGTGACGCCTTCGTCTTCGGTGAGACGGGTCGCCAGGGTGTTACCGGCGGAACCGGCACCCACGATGATGTAGTCGTATTCTTGGGACATTGGATGCACCCTCTTTGGAGATGGTCAGGACAGGCGAGTGCTTCGCACTCATCGCAGGCAAGCCAGCTCCCACATTTGATCGGGTTCACATAGAACAAAATGTGGGAGCGGGCTTGCCCGCGAAGGCGGCCTCGCAGGCAATACAGGACTCGGGTCTTAGAACACCGAGACGTAATCGCCCAGCTCAACCTGTACCGATTTGATGCGGGTGAAGTTGTTCAGCGAGCTGATGCCGTTCTCACGGCCCACACCGGATTGCTTGTAGCCGCCCACTGGCATCTTCGCGTCGGACTCGCCCCAGGCGTTGATCCAGCAGATACCCGCTTCCAGCTGATGAATCACGCGGTGCGCGCGGTTCAGGTCTTTGGTCACCAGGCCAGCGGCCAGGCCGAAGTCGGTGTCGTTGGCGCGGCGGATCACTTCTTCTTCGGTTTCGTAGGTCAGGATCGCCATCACTGGGCCGAAGATTTCTTCACGCACGATGACCATGTCGTCGGTGCAGTCAGTGAACACGGTCGGGGCCACGAAGGCGCCTTTGGCGAAGTCGCCGTCGGTCAGGCGGTCGCCGCCGCACAGCAGGCGTGCGCCTTGCTCTTTGCCCTTGGCGATGTAGCCCAGCACGCTTTCCATGTGTTGGAAGCTGACCAGCGGACCGAAGTTGGTGTTTTCGTCTTCCGGGTTGCCGACGCGAATGCGCGCAACACGCTCGACGATCTTGGCTTCAAACGCCGCTTGCAGGTGCTTCGGCACGAACACGCGAGTGCCGTTGGTGCAGACCTGGCCGGAGCTGTAGAAGTTGGCCATCATCGCGGTGTCGGCGGCGCGGTCGAGGTCGGCGTCGTCGAAGATGATCAGCGGGGACTTGCCGCCCAGTTCCATGGTCACGTCTTTCAGCGAAGAGCTGGAAGCGCTGGCCATGACCTTCTTGCCGGTGTCGGTGCCGCCGGTGAAGGAGATTTTTTCGATGCGCGGGTGCTCGGTCAGCCAGGTGCCGACTTCACGGCCGCTGCCGGTCAATACGTTGAACACGCCTGCTGGAACGCCGGCTTCGGTGTAGATCTCGGCCAGTTTCAGGGTGGTCAGCGAGGTGACTTCGCTTGGCTTGAAGATCATTGCGTTACCGGCCGCCAGGGCTGGCGCGGATTTCCACAGGGCGATCTGGATCGGGTAGTTCCACGCGCCGATACCGGCCACCACGCCCAGCGGCTCGCGGCGGGTGTAGACGAAGGCGGTGTCGCGCAATGGGATCTGCTCGCCTTCAATCGCCGGCACCAGGCCTGCGTAGTATTCGAGCACGTCGGCGCCGGTGACGATGTCGACGTATTTGGTTTCGGAGAAGGCTTTGCCGGTGTCCAGGGTTTCCAGGGCGGCCAGCTCATCGTTGCGCTCGCGCAGGATATCGACGGCACGACGCAGGATGCGCGAACGCTCCATGGCGGTCATGGCGGCCCAGATTTTCTGGCCTTTTTCGGCGCTGACCACGGCACGTTCAACGTCTTCCTTGGTAGCGCGTTGCACTTGGGCGAGAACTTCACCGTTAGCCGGGTTGATGGCTTCGAAGGTGGCATCGCTGCCAGCGTCGCTGTAGCCGCCGTCAATGTAGAGTTTTTGCAGTTCGAAACGGGCCATAAAGTCCTCGCAAGTGCATAAGTGGTTGGCGTTGACCACCGCACCGTAGGCCGGTGCGGCAGCGTTCAGGGGTTGAGCGGTTTATGTGTGCTCTAACTCACCTGCTTGGCCAATTGGAAATCCATGTATTCGTAAGCGATCCGTTGCGCCTGCGCCGTGTCGAAAGCGTCTCCCGACAGGGCGCCGCGCAACCACAAACCGTCGATCAGGGCCGCCAGCCCGCGGGCTGCTTTGCGTGCGTGCGGCAATGGCAGCACGCGGCGGAACTGGCAGCACAGGTTGGAATACAGACGTTGATCGTTGATCCGCTGCAACCGGTGCAATGACGGGTGGTGCATGCTGGTGGCCCAGAAGGCCAGCCAGGTTTTCATTGCCGGGCCGTTGACCTGGCTGGCGTCGAAGTTGCCCTCGATGATCACCTGAAGGTGCGCCCGTGGGCTGTCGTCCGTCAGGGCCAGTCGGCGTTCGTGGACGTTGTCGATCAGCGCGTTCATCAAATAGCGCATCGTCGCTGCAATAAGGCCGTTCTTGTCCTTGAAGTAGTGACTGATGATGCCGTTCGAGACGCCGGCCAAACGGGCGATCAGCGCAATGCTGGCATCTCCCATCCCGACCTGATCGATGGCCGTCAAGGTGGCTTCGATCAATTGCTGGCGGCGTATGGGTTGCATACCGACCTTGGGCATGTAGCACCTCTCCTTAGGCCTGCCGAGGGGCGATAAACGTCCGTCGGCTTGATGGCCAGTCTATTTTGTTTTGATTGAACGTTCAATCAACAAAGAATAAGATCTGCGACAAATGGTCGCTGCCTACAGAAGTTTCCTACCTGGAAGCCGCGACAAATGACACCTGCAAAAACCCTTGAAACGCCCTGTCTACCGGTTCGGTAGGGGGCCGAGGATTTTCGGGGTGTCTTTATAACACCCGTCCGTCGCCTGCCCATAAAGCGATGTCCCGGGATAACCGCTGCCTTGTGTTTCTCTTTCGCACTGCCCGGAGCATCTGCGCCATGAGTTCTGCCTCTCTTATAAAGACCCCGCCAGAAAAGGTGCGGGTCAACGGTTGGGTGTTCTACACCTCCACCGCGTTGATTCTGTTGTTGACGGCCATCCTGATCATCGCCCCGCAGGAGGCCGGGCGCATGCTCGGCGTCGCACAGGCGTGGCTGTCGAAAAGCTTCGGCTGGTATTACATGGTGGTCATCGCCGCTTACCTGGTGTTTGTGGTGGGCTTGGCGTTTTCTTCCTACGGCAAACTGAAACTGGGCAGCAAGGACGACACCCCGGACTTCAGCTACGGCGCCTGGGCCGGCATGTTGTTCTCGTCGGGTATCGGCATCTCGCTGCTGTACTTCGGCGCCTCGGAGCCGTTGGATCACTACTTCAACCCGCCCGAAGGCGCGGCCGCCAGCAATATGGCTGCACGCCAGGCGTTGCAACTGACGTTCCTGCACTGGGGCCTGCACGGCTGGGCGATCTACGCCTTGGTTGGCCTGGCCGTGGCGTACTTCGCCTACCGTCATAACCAGCCGCTGGCCTTGCGATCGGCGCTGTACCCGCTGGTGGGCGAGCGTTGGGTGAAGGGCGCGGCCGGCCACGCGGTGGACGGTTTCGGCATGTTCGTGACCCTGCTGGGCCTGGTGACCAACCTGGGGATTGGCGCGATGCAAGTGTCGTCCGGGTTGGAAAACCTGTTCGGCATGGAGCACAACAACACCAACCTGCTGATCGTGATCATCGTGATGAGCACCGTGGCGACCATCGCTGCCGTGTCGGGTGTGGAGAACGGCATTCGCCGCCTGTCCAACCTCAACATCGTGCTGTTCAGCGGTTTGCTGATTTTTGTGCTGTTGTTTGGCCCGACCCTGCACCTGCTCAATGGCTTGGTGCAGAACACGGGTGACTACCTCAACGGTATCGTGCTGAAAACCTTCGACCTCTATGTGTACGAAGGCGACGCGGCGAAGACCGAAGGCTGGATGGGCCTGTGGACCCTGTTCTATTGGGCGTGGTGGATTTCCTGGGCGCCATTCGTCGGTATGTTCATCGCGCGGATTTCCCGTGGTCGCTTGGTGCGCGAACTGGTGGCCGGCGTATTGCTGATCCCGCTGGGCTTCACCCTGGCGTGGCTGTCGATCTTTGGTAACTCGGCGCTGGATTTGGTGCTGAACCACGGTGCCGTGGAGTTGGGCAAGACGGCGCTGGAACAGCCGTCGATGGCTATCTACCAACTGCTGGAGCATTACCCGGCGTCGAAAATCGTCATCGGCGTGTCGATCTTTGTTGGCTTTGTGCTGTTCCTGACCCCGGCGGATTCCGGCGCGGTGATGATGGCCAACCTGTCGTGCAAAGGCGGCAATGTGGACGAAGACGCGCCGCACTGGCTGCGGATCTTCTGGTCGGCGGTGATCACCCTGGTGACCATCGGCCTGCTGTTTGCCGGCAACTTCCAGGCCATGCAGACCATGGTGGTGCTGGCGGGGCTGCCGTTCTCGGTGGTGCTGGTGTTCTTTATGTTCGGTTTGCACAAGGCGATGCGCCAGGACGTGGCCATCGAACAAGAGCAGGCGCAATTGGCCGAGCGTGGCCGTCGTGGTTTCAGCGAGCGCCTGACCGCGCTGGACCTGCAACCGAGCCAGGGCACGGTGCAGCGTTTCATGGACAAGCACGTAACGCCGGCGTTGGAAGAAGCCGCCGTGGCGTTGCGCGAACAGGGATTGGAAGTGCAGACGCTGCTGGGCAAATCCAAACGCTGCATCGGTGTGCGGATCGAGATGGAAGAGGGCAACCCGTTTGTCTACGAAGTGAGCCTGGATGCTTACTCGTCGGCTTCCACTGACCTGCCTGAAGAAGAGCGCACCCGCTACTACCGTGCCGAGGTGTACCTGCACAACGGGCCTCAGGAATACGACCTGATGGGCTTTGCCCAGGAACAGATCACCCGGGACGTGCTCGATCAGTTTGAAAGCCATCGGCAGCTCCTTGGCCGGGTCTATAGCTGATAGTTGAAGCCTGGCAGTGTCCTCACTGACACTGCTGGGTCTAAATGTGGGAGCGGGCTTGCTCGCGAATGCGGTGGATCAGTGACAGATGTGCTGACTGACACACCGCATTCGCGAGCAAGCCCGCTCCCACATTGACCCCATTTCTTCAGTGGGGTTTGTGGGGTGGCTTACCCCAGGTTCTTGCCTAGCAGGGCATGGTACAACTCGCTATCCCCCAAGATCCCCACCACCTTGTTGTTGTCATGCAACACCAGCTTGTTCCCGGTCTGATACCGAATCTGCAACGCATCGCGCATGCCGATATTCGAGTCCACCAGCGTCGGCACCCGGCCCAAACCTTCCACCGCTTGCCCCGGCGCCCAGTTCTGCAAATTCATCACTGCGCCATTCTGGCGAGCACCCTTGATGGTGTTGCCTTCGGCCAGGTCCAGCCACGAGTCGCCACCCGGATCGAGACACACTGAGCCATTGACGCGCTTGCAGTTGTCCAGGGTGCGCATCAGGCTGCGCCCGCACAGTACGTTCAGCGGGTTGGTGTGGGCGACGAAGGTGCGCACATAGTCGTCCGCCGGGTTCAGCACGATCTCTTCCGGCACGCTGTACTGGATGATCTTGCCGTCTTTCATGATCGCGATGCGGCTGCCCAGTTTGAGCGCCTCGTCGAGGTCGTGGCTCACAAACACGATGGTCTTGCTCAGCTTGCGTTGCAGCTCCAGCAGCTCGTCCTGCAAGCCCTGGCGGATCAATGGGTCGAGGGCGGAGAAGGGCTCGTCCATCAACAGGATATCGGCGTCCATCGCCAAGGCGCGGGCCAGGCCGACGCGTTGCTGCATGCCGCCCGACAGCTCGTCCGGCTTCTTGTTGCGCCATTGGGTCAGGCCCACCAGCTCGAGTTTTTCATCCACCAGCTTGCGCCGGTCTTTCTCCGGGCGGCCTTGCATCTCCAGGCCGAAGCTGATGTTTTCGCGCACCGTCAGCCAAGGCATCAGGGCGAACTTCTGGAACACCATGGCGATGCGTTTGGTGCGCATCATTTTCAGCTCGGCCGGGGTGCAAGAGGCGATGTCGATCTGGCGACCTTCATGCTCCACGAACAGCTGGCCACGGCTCACGGTGTTGAGGCCGTTGATGCAGCGCAGCAAGCTGGATTTGCCCGAGCCCGAGAGGCCCATCAGCACGCAGATCTCGCCTTTCTCGATGTCCAGGCTGGCTTTTTCTACGCCGACAATCTGCCCGGTCTTTTTCAGGATTTCGTTACGGCTCATGCCCTGGTCCAGCAGCTTGAGCGCTTCGCGTGGGTCTTTGGAGAAGATCACGTCGACATTGTCGAATCGGATAATGCTCATGCATCACCCCCTACTTTGGCGTCGGGTTGTTTGCAGATGCGGTCGAGCATGATGGCCAGCAGGACGATTGCCAGGCCAGCTTCAAAGCCCAGGGCGATGTCAGCGGTGTTGAGTGCGTTGACCACCGGTTTGCCGAGGCCGTCGGCGCCCACCAGGGCCGCGATCACCACCATCGACAACGACAGCATGATGCATTGGGTTATGCCGGCAGCGATGCTCGGCATGGCGTGGGGCAGTTCAATGCGCGAGAGCAGTTGACGGCGCGAGCAGCCAAAGGCTTTGCCAGCGTCGAGCAGCTCTTGGGGAACGTCGCGGATACCCAGGTAGGTCAGGCGGATCGGCGCGGCAATCGCGAACACCACCGTCGAGATCAAGCCAGGCACCACACCCAGCCCGAAGAGGGTCAGGGTAGGGATGAGGTAGACGAAGGTCGGTACGGTCTGCATCAGATCGAGCACCGGCCGCATCATTGTGTAGAACAACGGTTTGTGCGCGGCAACAATGCCCAGCGGCACACCGATGACCACGCAGACCAGGGTGGCGAACAGCACTTGCGCCAGGGTCTCCATGGTTTCCTGCCAGTACCCCAGGTTGAGGATCAGCAGGAAGGAGGCGATGACAAAGACGGTCAGGCCCCATTTGCGTTGAATAAAGTGAGCCAGCAGCGCAATCAGACCGATCAATGCCAGCGGATTGAACCAGGTCAGCGCAAATGTCACGCCGTGGATCATCGTTTCCAGGGTCGATGCGATTGCGTCGAAGTAGTTGGCGCCGTGTTGGGTCAACCATTCAACGAAGGCAGCGATGTACTGGCCTAGTGGGATTTTCTGTTCAGTCAGCATGGTAGTGAATGTCCACATGCGAAGAGGGAAAACATCCCGGGGCAGCGTACCGCCCCGGGGACAACGGTGTTACTTGGCGAGGTAGGCTTTAACGGCGTCCAGTCCAGGTTTGCCATCCACAGTGGTAACACCGGCGAGCCAGGTGTCGAGGACTTGCGGGTTAGCTTTGAGCCACGCTTTGGCGGCCGCGTCGGGTTTTTGTTTGTCGTCCAGGACTTTGCCCATCAGGGTGCTTTCCATGTCCAGGGTGAACACCAGGTTTTTCAGCAGCTGGCCAACGTTGCTGCATTCCTCGGAGTAGCCCTTGCGGGTGTTGGTGTAGATGGTCGCCTGGCCGTAGTTGGGGCCGAACGAGTCGTCACCACCGGTCAGGTACTTCATCTTGAAGCGGGTGTTCATCGGGTGCGGTTCCCAGCCGAGGAACACGATGGCCTGGTCACGCTTGGAGGCGCGCTCGACCTGGGAGAGCATCCCGGCTTCGCTGGATTCGACCACTTTGAAACCGGCGGTTTTCAGGCCGAAGGCGTCTTTGTCGATCAGCGTCTGGATGGTGCGGTTGCCGTCGTTGCCCGGCTCGATGCCATAGATCTTGCCGCCCAGCTCTTCCTTGAATTTGGCGATATCGGCGAAGTCCTTCAGGCCTTTGTTGTACAGCGCCTCGGGGACCGCCAGGGTGTACTTGGCGTTCTCCAGGTTGGCGCGCACGGTCTCCACGGTGCCGGCATCACGGTACTGCTTGATGTCGTTTTCCATGGTCGGCATCCAGTTGCCGAGGAAGATGTCCATGTTCTTGCCGTCGGCCAGGGACTTGTAGGTCACCGGTACCGAAATCATCGTGGTGCGCGGCTTGTAGCCCAGGCCCTTGAGGACTTCGCTGGTGGTCGCGGTGGTGACGGTGATGTCGGTCCAGCCGACATCGGAGAAGTTGACGGTCTGACATTGTGCCGGTTCTGCAGCGTGCGCCAGGACTGGCAGACTCAACATGGCGGCCAACAACAACTGGGGTGAACCTTTCATAGGGCTAGACTCCTGTGTTTTTTCTGGCGGCCTTCGCCGCGCTTTATAGGTGTTGCGGTTGGTACGTGCGACAACAGCTCTGGCACGGTGCCTTGCAAACGAGTCGAGACTGATCATGTACCAGTGAAAATCTGACGCCTACAGGGGGCGTCGTATCCAGTACAGGGATGGTCGTATCCAGTGTCGGTGACGTCGCTTACAGATTTTTCAAAAGGTAAAACTGCTGTTTTTACCCATCTGCACCGCAAAAAACGGCCAAAACCAGGGAACGCACGGCAGCGACGCTGGTGAGCATGGTCACGTCGGTGTGAGACGCCGTGATGACGAACAAAAGCTTGATGATGCCGCCATCTGGGCGATCTGAGCGTAGCACCTCGTTCAAGCCTGGCCGTGCTTATCGAGGAGTTCTACCGCAATGGCTATCAGCGTTTTCGACCTGTTCAAGATCGGCATCGGGCCTTCGAGTTCTCACACCGTCGGCCCCATGCGCGCCGCGGCGTTGTTCGTGCAAGGCTTGCGCGAACGCGAGTGGCTGGAGCAAGTACGGCGCGTCGAAGTGCAGCTGTATGGCTCGCTGTCGGCCACCGGCATCGGCCATGGCAGCGACACCGCCACCATCATGGGCTTGATGGGTGAATGGCCCGACGCTATCGATCCGTCGCAAATCGGCATTCGCATCGCGACCCTGCGTGAAACCGACACGTTATTGCTCGACGGGCGCCTGCCAGTGCCTTTTGTGTGGGCGCGCGACATGCAACTGCTCGACGAAAACCTGCCGTTCCACCCCAATGCCATGACCCTCGTGGTGCATGGCGACAACGGCGAGCTGCACCGCGACACCTACTATTCCGTGGGCGGTGGCTTCGTGGTGGATGAAGCCCAGGCACAAAGCGGCGTGGCCGACATGGACCGCACCGAGCTGCCTTACGATTTCTCCAGCGCGGCAGAGCTGTTGCAGCTGTGCAAGACCCACAACCTGCGCGTCGCCGAGCTGATGCTGGCGAACGAAAAGGTCTGGCGCAGCGAAGAAGAAATCCGCAGCGGCCTGATGAAGCTCTGGCGCGCCATGCAAGATTGCGTGGAGCAGGGCCTCAAGCACGAAGGCATCCTGCCGGGCGGCCTCAACGTACGCCGCCGCGCGGCCAAGTTGCACCGCAGCTTGCAGGAACTGGGCAAGCCCAACGTGATCGGCTCGACCTTGAGCGCGATGGAATGGGTCAACCTGTTCGCTCTCGCGGTGAACGAGGAGAACGCCGCCGGTGGGCGCATGGTGACCGCCCCCACCAACGGCGCGGCGGGGATCATCCCGGCGGTGCTGCACTACTTTATGAAGTTCAGCGAAGAAGTCACCGAAGCCAACGTCGTGGACTACATGCTCGGCGCAGCGGCGGTGGGCATCCTGTGCAAGAAGAACGCGTCGATCTCCGGCGCCGAAGTGGGCTGCCAGGGTGAAGTCGGTTCGGCTTGCGCCATGGCGGCTGCCGGGCTGGCGGAAATCCTCGGCGCCACGCCTGAGCAACTGTGCAACGCCGCGGAAATCGGCCTGGAGCACAACCTCGGCCTGACCTGTGACCCGGTGGGCGGGCTGGTGCAAGTGCCGTGCATCGAGCGCAATGCGATTGCGGCGGTGAAGGCGATCAACGCGGCGCAGATGGCTTTGCGCGGGGATGGCCAGCACTTTATCTCGCTGGACCGGGTGATCCGGACGATGCGCGATACCGGGGCGGATATGCATGACAAGTACAAGGAGACATCGCGGGGTGGGTTGGCGGTGAGTGCTGTCGAGTGTTGAGACCGAGTCGCCTGCATTCGCGAGCAAGCCCGCTCCCACATTTGACCGAGTTCCAACTGAGAATGCGGTCAAGTGTGGGAGCGGGCTTGCTCGCGAATGCGATAGTCCAGACAACACTGCTCACAAAGTGAACGCCCAAGCCAAAAGCGCCACCTTTTAGCGCGTCGCAAACAGATAAGTAGCTCCCAAACGATTTCCTGCCTAACCATCCGTTACCCGTGCCAGCGGTGACAGACTCGTCCCACGCCCGCAAAGCGCCTTCCCACAAGTGCTACCGATCTGCTCACAGCCCTTGGGCGGGCACGTTCCTACGTCCTTTTCCGCTCATACCCGCACTTGCGACACGGGCTTATATAGACGCGTCAAAACGTCGTTTTTAGGAGTTATTGGACGGCCATTCAATTTTAGGCATGGCAATTGCTCTATCAATTCAAAGCCTCTCGCCTCGCCGGTTGAAGAGCGCAATAACAAGAGCCTCGCCTGAGGCCATCACCCGCTTTGTGTGAGGAGATACTGTGATGACGTCGTTCAACTCCGGGGCTCAACCCCAGAACCGTGCGCCTCAATCCATCGGCTTTTTGCTGCTGGACAATTTCACGCTGATTTCCCTGGCGTCCGCAGTCGAACCCCTGCGCATGGCCAACCAGCTGTCCGGCCGCGAGCTGTATCGCTGGACAACCTTGAGTGTCGATGGCAACCAGGTGTGGGCCAGCGACGGCCTGCAAATCACCCCCGATGCCTCCATGCACAAAGCCCCGGCCCTGGACACCGTGATTGTCTGCGGCGGCGTGGGCATCCAGCGCACCGTCACCCGTGAACACGTGTCGTGGCTGCAAAGCCAGGCGCGCCAATCGCGCCGCCTGGGTGCGGTGTGCACCGGCAGCTGGGCCCTGGCGTGCGCCGGTCTGCTTGATGGTTTTGATTGCAGCGTGCACTGGGAATGCCTGGCGTCGATGCAGGAAGCTTTCCCCCGCGTGGCCATGAGCACACGCCTGTTCACCCTCGACCGCAACCGCTTCACCAGCTCCGGTGGCACCGCGCCGCTGGACATGATGCTGCACTTGATCAGCCGCGATCACGGGCGTGAATTGTCCGCCGCGATCTCCGAGATGTTTGTGTACGAACGCATCCGCAACGAACAGGATCACCAACGTGTGCCGCTCAAGCACATGCTCGGCACCAACCAGCCGAAGCTGCAGGAAATCGTCGCGCTGATGGAAGCCAACCTGGAAGAACCGATCGACCTCGACGAACTGGCGGTGTACGTCGCCGTGTCGCGGCGCCAGTTGGAGCGGCTGTTCCAGAAGTATCTGCACTGCTCGCCGTCGCGTTACTACCTGAAGCTGCGCCTGATCCGTGCGCGGCAGTTGCTCAAGCAAACGCCGATGTCGATCATCGAAGTGGCGTCGGTGTGCGGGTTTGTCTCCACGCCGCACTTCTCCAAGTGCTACCGCGAATACTTCGGCATTCCGCCGCGGGATGAGCGCGTGGGCTCCAACACCACCCAGCAGGTGGCGATGATGCCGATTCCGCAGGCACTGGTGTTGTCACCGTTGTCGGGGCCGTTGTCGGCGTTGAGCCAGGCGCGCAATGAGTCGACTTTTGCCAGCGTAAGGCTCTAGACCGAGTTGTCTGTATTCGCGAGCAAGCCCGCTCCCACATTTGACTGCATTTCAAAGTTGGAACTCGGTCGAATGTGGGAGCGGGCTTGCTCGCGAAAGCGGTCTATCAGGCCCCAGAGTTCTGCTTGAACTGCACCAACGCCGGCAACAACTGCTTATCAATCGCCTGGCGCACCGCCGGCAAGATCGTCGCACTGCCGGTGTACATCTGCTCGACCATCCCTTTCAGCGCCTTGGCCCGCGCTTCGCTCAAACCGCGTACCGCACACTCGCACGCCTGCTCGGCGGTGGAGCCGCTGGACACCTCAAAACCCAGTGAGCGCAGTTGGCCCAGCAGGTCATCCTGATCAATCAAATCCGCATGCATCATGACGTTTTATCCTGGTGAAGGGAGCGGGGTTTGACCTGGATTCTGGTAGCCGCTCAACCGGTCGGCAAGGGCAGATTGCGCGAATGCCTCAGATGGCTATGGGCATGTCGTTTTCGGGCCATTTGCCGACAGAAGTAATAGGCACACTGAGCTCAAGCAAGCAGCTTGAAGGTTTGGTCACCCTCGGGATGTACGGCTCACACAAAACATTCTGCCTCGATCTTGTCACGGCTTGATCGGGGCTTTTTTTATGCCGATGACCCGGCCGAGCAGGGCAGGACGCGGCAGGTCGATCTGCTCCTGACTGATCGCCGAAAGGCGTTGCAATGACGCCTCGGTAAACGGCGCCGCATGCGGCCCGGCGAGGTCGACGTGGAGCAGCATCTGCTCGTTGCCGGCCAGCTCCTTTTCATCCCCGACTAAATGCAGGCTGTGATAGAGGTGCAGGCGCTTGGCGTCATGGGCGATCAGTTGGGTATGTACCTCGACCTCGGCGCCGAGTTTCACTTCGTGCAGGTAGTTCAGGTGCAGTTCCAGGGTGAACAGCGAATGGCCGCTGGCTTCGCGGTTTTCGCTGTCGAGGCCGAGGGTGTCCATGAGGGCGTCGGTGGCGTAGCTGAAGATCAGCAGGTAGAACGCGTCGCGCAGGTGGCCGTTGTAGTCCACCCAGTCGGGGTGGATGTTGGTGGTGTAAGTCGTCAGTGCAGGCATGGTATTAATCCTGGATCAGGAACTCGGTCAAAAAAGTGGGAGCTGGCTTGCCTGCGATGGCGGTGGTGAATCTTGCATCGCTATCGCAGGCAAGCCAGCTCCCACACAGATCAATAGCTGTTATTCAGCGAAAGTCATGCCGTGTTTGGCCTTGGTGGTTTTCACCGCCTCCAGCACCGCCAGCAGGCAATCATCACGATAGCGCTCCAGCGCCGAAATGCTGTGTTTGCCTAGCTGATCGCTGGTGCCGTCGACCACATCATCAATCAGCTTTTCCGTCAGCTCTGGCGCCGGCAAATACGTCCACGGCAACTGCAAGGCCGGGCCGAACTGTGCCATGAAATGGCGCATGCCCGCATCGCCACCGGCCAGGGTGTAGGTAAGGAATGTACCCATGAACGACCAGCGCAGCCCGGCGCCAAAACGGATGGCGTCGTCGATTTCGCCGGTGGTCGCCACGCCGTCGTTCACCAGGTGCAGCGCCTCGCGCCAAAGGGCTTCGAGCAGACGGTCGGCGATAAAGCCAGGGACTTCCTTGCGCACGTGCAGCGGGCGCATGCCGAGGGATTCGTACACCTTGATCGCCGCCTGAATCGCCTCTGGTGCGGTGTTTTTACCGCCCACCACTTCCACCAGCGGCAACAGGTAGACCGGGTTGAACGGGTGACCGACCACGCAGCGTTCCGGGTGGGTCGAGCCCTCGTAGAACTCACTCGGCAACAGGCCGGACGTGCTGGAGCCAATCAGTGCGTTCGGCTTGGCGGCGGCGCTGATCTTGCTGTGCAGTTCCAGCTTCAACTCCAGGCGTTCCGGGGCGCTTTCCTGGATGAAGTCGGCGTCTTTTACGCACTCCTCGATGGTGGCGACGAAGCGCAAGCGGTCCTGGGAGGCACCGGGTGCCAGGCCTTGCTTCTCAAGGGCGCCCCAGGCGTTGGCGACGCGTTTGCGCAGAGCGGCTTCGGCGCCGGGCGCGGGGTCCCAGGCGATTACATCCAGGCCGTGGGCGAGGGCGCGGGACACCCAACCGCTGCCGATGACACCGCTGCCGAGGGCGGCGAAGGTTTTGATTTCGGTGATAAAGCTCATTGGCGACAATCCTGAAGAGTTCGGTGATTCCCTGTGGGAATGAAGATCTAAATGTGGGAGCGGGCTTGCTCGCGAAAGCGGTGTGCCAGTTGATGTATCCGGTGACTGATCCACCGCTTTCGCGAGCAAGCCCGCTCCCACATTTTTAATCCGTTTTCGGCAGGGGGTTAGCGGCGTTGGGTCAGGCCCATCTTGATGCGGCCTTCGGCTGGGGTCAGCACTCGCGCACCCAGGCGGCTGAGGATTTCACTGGCGCGTTCCACCAGTTGCCCATTGGTCGCCAGCACGCCTTTGTCCAGCCACAAGTTGTCTTCCAAACCGACTCGCACGTTGCCGCCCAGCAGCACCGCTTGCGCCGCCATCGGCATTTGCATGCGGCCGATGCCAAAGCCGGCCCACACGGCGTCGGCGGGCAGGTTGTCGACCATGGCTTTCATGGTGGTGGTGTCGGCCGGTGCGCCCCAGGGGATGCCCAGGCACAGTTGGAACAGCGGGTTGTCGAGCAAGCCTTCCTTGATCAGCTGCTTGGCAAACCACAGGTGGCCGGTGTCGAAGATTTCCAGCTCGGCCTTCACGCCCAGCTCCTGGATACGTTTGGCGCCTGCCCGCAGTTGGGCCGGGGTGGACACGTAAATGGTGTCGCCATCGCCGAAGTTGAGGGTGCCGCAGTCCAGGGTGCAGATTTCCGGTAGCAACGCTTCGACATGGGCCAGGCGCGTCAGCGGGCCGACCAGGTCAGTGTTGGGGCCGAATTCCATCGGGTTCTCACCGGCGCCGATCTCCAGGTCGCCGCCCATGCCCGCCGTGAGGTTGACGATGATGTCGATGTCGGCCTCGCGGATGCGCTCCATCACTTCGCGGTACAGGGCGACGTCGCGGCTGAACTTGCCGGTTTCGGGGTCGCGCACGTGGCAGTGCACAACGGTGGCGCCAGCCTTGGCGGCTTCCACCGCAGCGGCGGCGATTTGCTTGGGAGTGACCGGCACGTGGGGGCTGCGGCTGGTCGTGTCGCCAGCACCGGTGAGTGCGCAGGTGATGATGACGTCATGGTTCATGGGGCGGTTCCTTACAGGCGTTGTGATGCCGTTCGCAGCCGTATCTGGCTGCGAAGCGGTGATGGAAAGTGAGTTATTTGCTGGTCAGTTGCAGGTTGGCCGCAGCCGGCTTGCCGTCGAAGGTGGTCACACCTTCAAGCCAGCGCTGCTGGTCTTGCGGGTGATCCTTGAGCCACTGCTTGGCGGACTCGATCGCGTCCTTGTGGTCCAGCAACGGTTGCATCATCCGGCTCTCGTCGGCGGCGGTGAAGGTCAGGTTGGTCAGCAGTTTGTGGACGTTGGGGCACTGCTCGGCGTAGGTCGGCGACGTGACGCTCCACACGGTGGCCATGCCTTCGTTCGGGCCCAGGGCGTCGTCGCTGCCGCTGAGGTAGGTCATGGCGACGTTGACGTTCATCGGGTGCGGCGCCCAGCCGAAGAACACCACGGCTTCCTTGCGGCGCACCGCGCGGTCGACGGCGGCGAGCATGCCGGCTTCGCTGGACTCCACCAGCTGGAATTTGCCCAGGCCGAACTGGTTCTTGGCGATCATCGCCTTGATCTGGGTATTGGCGCCTGAGCCTGGCTCGATGCCGTAGATCTTGCCGCCCAGTTCCTTGTCGAACTTGGCAATATCGGCGAAGGTTTTCAGGCCCTTGTCCGCCAGGTACGTCGGCACGGCGAGGGTGGCGCGCGCGTCTTCCAGGCTGGGTTTATCGAGGACCTTGACCTGCTTGGCGTCGACGAACGGCGTGATGGTCTGGGTCATCAGCGGGTTCCAGTAGCCCAGGAACAGGTCCAGGCGCTGGTCGCGGATGCCGGCGAAGATGATTTGCTGGGAGGCGCTGGTTTGTTTGGTCTTGTAGCCGAGGCCGTCGAGCAACACTTGGGTCATGGCGCTGGTGGCGATCACGTCGGTCCAGTTCACCACGCCCATGCGCACGTTCTGGCAGGATGCCGCGTCGGCCGCCATGACGTTGGTACTGAAAATGGCGCTGGCGCTGAGTGCGAGTAACAGTCGGTTCATGGTGGGTCCCTCGGCAGGTCGTTATTGTGGGGGCCGGTGTCTTTGTGCACCGTGACGCCACGTTACGCAGCTTGCGGGGCGGTAAAACGCACGGCGGCGACCGACTCTTGCACTGCAGCGACCTGTCCTCTTGAAACCCGTTGCGAACGGGAGTATCACAGTGCCACGCTGCCCGCCCGACGAGAGCGCCACCATGTCCCAGGATTTCTACTTTCTGCTGATGCCGGGCTTCTCGGCCATCGGTTTTATCTCCGCCCTTGAACCGCTGCGGGTGGCCAATCGCTTTCGCGGCGAGCTGTACCGCTGGCACGTGCTGAGTGCCGATGGCGGCGCGGTATTGGCGAGCAATGGCATGTCGGTCAACGTCGATGCAGCGCTGGAGCCCCTGAAAAAGGGCGCGACGTTATTGGTGGTGGCCGGCTTTGAACCGCTGAAGTTCGCCACGCCTGCGCTGGAACACTGGCTGCGCCGCCTCGACCATGACGGCGTGACCCTCGGCGCCATCGATACCGGCGCCTGCGTCCTCGCCGAAGCGGGCCTGCTCGACGGCTACCGCCTGACCCTGCACTGGGAAGCCATCGACGCGTTCAAGGAGTCCTATCCGCATCTCAGCGTGACCCAGGAACTGTTCGAGATCGACCGCCGCCGCATCACTTGCGCCGGCGGCACCGCCTCCATTGACCTGATGCTCGACCTGATCGCCCAGGCCCACGGGCCTGAGCTGGCGATCCAGGTCTCTGAACAATTCGTACTCGGCCGCATCCGCCCACGCAAAGACCACCAACGCATGCAGATCGCCACGCGCTACGGCATCAACAACAAGAAACTGGTGCAAGTGATCGGCGAGATGGAACAACACAGCGAACCGCCGCTGACCACCCTGGCGTTGGCCGAAGCGATCAAGGTTACGCGGCGCCAGTTGGAGCGCCTGTTTCGCCTGCACCTGAACGACACGCCGAGCAACTTCTACCTCGGCCTGCGCCTGGAAAAAGCCCGGCAGCTGTTGCGCCAGAGCGACATGAGTGTGCTGGAGGTGAGTATTGCCTGCGGGTTTGAATCGCCGTCGTATTTCACCCGTAGTTACCGGGCGCGGTTTGCGAAGTGTCCGAGGGAGGATCGGCGACGGGAGGTGGTTTGACGAGCAATTATAGTCAATTATACTCGCGACTATAATTTATAGTCCTTCCTATAATTGGGTATAAAAACATGTCCAAGAATAACGGCTTCGTGTTCCGCCGTCCCACCCTGGCCAGCAGCATTGCCGACGGCTTGGTGGGGGCTGGTATTCAGGATTTCACGTCTGGCCTGTTTCTCGCGGCGCCACGTCGTACCGGCAAAAGCACCTTTTTGCGCGAAGATCTGATCCCGGAATGCCAGCTCAGGGGCTGGATGACGGTGTATGTCGATCTGTGGGCTGATAAAGAAAAAGACCCCGCAGAGTTGATTGCCAGCGCGATTGCCGCAGCGCTGGTTCCCTATGAAAAGGGCATTCGCAAGCTGGCGAAGAACATGGGAATCGAGAAGTTAAGCTTTCTGCGCACCCTGTCCTGGGACTTTACCAAGCCACAATTACCTGTCGGCGCAACGCTGACCCAGGCGTTGGAACTGCTCCACAGCGCGGCAGAAAAAACCGTCGTGCTGGTGATAGATGAAGCACAGCACGCACTCACCAGCGAGTCTGGTATCAACGCGATGTTTGCGCTTAAGGCTGCCAGGGATCAACTCAACCAAGGTCGCGACGAGGAAGGCAACGGCTTGTATCTGGTGTTCACCGGCTCCAATCGCGACAAGCTGGCCCATTTGGTATTAGGCAAAAGCCAGCCATTCTTCGGTTCCAGCATCACGCCTTTTCCGCTGTTGGGCAGGGAGTTTACCCAAGCGTATACCGTGCATATCAACGCCCTTTTGGCCGAGACTAACCAGTTCAACGCTGATGACATTGATGAAGTCTTTGAGCGGGTGGGCCGTCGCCCGGAGATGTTGCGCACCATCCTGGGTGAAGTGGCGCTTGAGTTGGGTGAGGCGAATAACCTGGGTCAATTGCTGCACAGTCGCGCCGAATCGCTGCGTGCTGGCGTGTGGACCGAATTCGAAAGTGCCTGGAATGCCCTGACCATCCCTCAGCGTGCGGTGCTGGAAGTGATGGTGGAGCGTTCACAGAGCAACGAACCTTTCGCACCGTTTACCGACAGTACTGTCACGGCGGTGAGCAAGGCGCTGGAAGACATGGGCAGTGACGTGGTGCCGGGCACCCAGACTATTCAGGCCTGTATCGATGCGCTGCGCGACAAGGAGCTGGTCTGGAAGTCGAGCCGGGGAGGCTATGCCCTGGAAGACAAGTCGTTCGGCGAGTGGCTGCTGCACAAGCGCCAGACATCCATCTAAAAGGCAACGCAGGACAAATGTGGGAGCTGGCTTGCCTGCGATGGCGGTGGTGAGGCTTACATCGCTATCGCAGGCAAGCCAGCTCCCACATGGATACTCGGTGTGGCTTATTTTTTCAGCAGAGCCGAGCAGGCAGCTTTGTAGGCTTCATGCTGATATTTGTTCAGGCTGGCCGGCAGTTCAAAGTTGTGTTTCTTGTTCTGCGCATTGATGGTCTGCGGCGACAACAACGTTATCTCCACACCCTCCAGCAACTGAAACACGCCCTCAATCTTGAACGTAGTCGGCCCGCCGGCGAACTCACCCTTCTTGCTGCGCTTCTTGATCGCAATCCGCTCGATGCCGTTGGCCTGCACAAACGCCTTCACCTGGGCGGCGAAGGCTTTGACGTTGGCCGCTTCATCATCGTCTTCGAGGGCGATTTTCTTGGTGGCCAGGGCGACATGGGTCAGCGCCTGGTTGTCCAGGGAAGCGACGGCGATGATGGCTTCGCTGCCTTTGATTTCGATGCCGCAGATAGTCATGAGTGGCCTTGGTTCAGAAAGAAAGTGCCGGGGATTGTCGCTTATTCCTGCCCAATCGACTCCAAAAACTCCGACCGCTCATCACTCATCCGCGCCAGGCAATCATTTACCGCAATCGCGTAAGCCTTGGTGCCGTTCACCGCTGGGAAGGTGTCCACGGCGCAATCGGCATCCCGCAGTTTTTCCCACTTCTGCTGGGCATCCTTCAGACGAGCGGTAATGTCCGCCAGCTTGGTCTTGTCGCTGCCGTAGGTCGCGGCCATGCGTTCCAGCAGGCCCTGGTAGTTATCCTTGAGCAGTTGTTCGGCGGTGGTTTTGTTGTAGGTGGCGCATTCCAGGGTTTGTTTGTCGTTTTCGATGCCGTCGCAGGGCGTGCTGTCGGTGTCTTCGGCCGCATGGGCGGTGGTTGCGATGAGTGCCAAAGCCAGGAAAATCGATTTCATTGCGCCGTCTCATATCAGGTGATGCGGGAATTCTGGCCCAAGAGTAGGACAAAGAACAGCCGCCAGTCAGAGCTGTCATAGCAGCCTTTGTCGTGGATTGACGCTTTCGGCAATTCCCCTGTCGTTTTTGCACCCGGCTCGGGTTGTCCCTGGGCATATGCTGGCCCCAAAGCGCCGGCAGACGATTCGGCGCATGAATCGCCAATAAGGGGACGCCTGATGAGCCCAGCCGAATTGCACGCCGACAGCATCGTTATCGACGGGCTGATTATTGCCAAGTGGAACCGCGACCTGTTCGAGGACATGCGCAAAGGTGGCCTCACCGCCGCCAACTGCACCGTGTCGGTGTGGGAAGGGTTCCAGGCCACCATCAATAACATCGTGGCCAGCCAGACCCTGATCCGTGAGAACAGCGACCTGGTGATCCCGGTGAAAACCACCGCCGACATCCGCCGCGCCAAGGAACTGGGTAAGACCGGCATCATCTTCGGCTTCCAGAATGCCCACGCGTTCGAAGACCAACTCGGCTACGTCGAGATCTTCAAGCAGCTCGGCGTTGGCGTGGTGCAGATGTGCTACAACACCCAGAACCTGGTCGGCACCGGTTGCTACGAGCGCGACGGCGGCCTGTCGGGTTTTGGCCGTGAGATCGTCGGCGAGATGAACCGCGTCGGCATCATGTGCGACCTGTCCCACGTCGGCTCCAAGACTTCCGAAGAAGTCATCCTCGAATCGAAAAAACCGGTGTGCTACTCCCACTGCCTGCCGTCCGGGCTCAAGGAGCACCCGCGCAACAAGTCCGATGAAGAACTCAAGTTTATTGCGGACCACGGCGGTTTTGTTGGCGTGACCATGTTCGCGCCGTTCCTGGCCAAGGGCATCGATTCGACCATCGACGACTACGCCGAAGCCATCGAATACACCATGAACATCGTCGGCGAAGACGCCATCGGCATCGGCACCGACTTCACCCAGGGCCATGGCCAGGATTTCTTCGAAATGCTGACCCATGACAAGGGCTACGCCCGCCGCCTGACCAGCTTCGGCAAGATCATCAACCCACTGGGCATCCGCACCGTGGGCGAGTTCCCCAACCTCACCGAAACCCTGCTCAAGCGCGGCCACAGCGAACGCGTGGTGCGCAAGATCATGGGCGAGAACTGGGTCAACGTCCTCAAGGACGTCTGGGGCGAATAAGCCAGCGCAACACTGCGCAACACCTACATAAAAATTTTTCTGGAGTTAAGTTTCCATGGCCAAGATCGCCCCGCAATTACCTATCGAAGTCGACAGCGAGACCGGTGTCTGGACCTCCGACGCCCTGCCCATGCTGTATGTGCCGCGCCATTTCTTCGTCAACAACCACATCGGTATCGAGGAAGTCCTGGGCGCCGATGCCTACGCCGAGATCCTCTACAAAGCCGGCTACAAATCCGCCTGGCACTGGTGTGAAAAAGAAGCCGAATGCCACGGCCTGGAAGGCGTCGCCGTGTTCGAACACTACATGAAGCGCCTGTCGCAACGCGGCTGGGGCCTGTTCAAGATCCAGGACATCGACCTCGACAAAGGCACCTGCAGCGTCAAGCTGGAGCACTCCGCATTTGTCTACGTGTACGGCAAGGTCGGGCGCAAAGTGGACTACATGTTCACCGGCTGGTTTGCCGGCGCCATGGACCAGATTCTGCAAGCGCGCGGCAGCCAGATCCGCACCGTCGCCGAACAAGTCTACGGAGGCTCCGAAGAGGGCCACGACGACGGCTTGTTCACCGTCAAGCCGTTGTAAGCCGAGGACCGTGCCATGGCTTTCGAAGCAATGTTTGCGCCGATCCAGATCGGCAAACTGACCATCCGCAACCGCGTGCTCAGTACCGCCCACGCCGAGGTGTATGCCACCGACGGCGGCATGACCACCGAGCGCTACATCCGTTATTACGAAGAGAAAGCCAAGGGCGGCATCGGCCTGGCAATCTGTGGCGGTTCGTCCGTCGTGGCCATCGACAGCCCGCAGGAATGGTGGAGCTCGGTGAACTTGTCCACCGACCGCATCATCCCGCACTTCCAGAACCTGGCCGACGCCATGCACAAGCATGGCGCCAAGATCATGATCCAGATTACCCACATGGGCCGTCGCTCGCGCTGGGACGGCTTCAACTGGCCGACCCTGATGTCGCCGTCCGGCGTGCGTGAGCCGGTGCACCGTGCCACCTGCAAGACCATCGAGCCGGAAGAAATCTGGCGGGTGATCGGCAACTACGCCGCCGCTGCTGGCCGCGCGAAAGCCGGTGGCCTCGACGGCGTGGAACTGTCGGCCGTGCACCAGCACATGATCGACCAGTTCTGGAGCCCGCGGGTCAACAAGCGTACCGACGAATGGGGCGGCAGCTTCGAAAACCGCATGCGTTTCGGCCTGGAAGTGCTGAAGGCTGTGCGCAAGGAAGTCGGCCCGGATTTCTGCGTGGGCATCCGCCTGTGCGGTGACGAGTTCCACCCGGACGGCTTGTCCCACGAGGACATGAAGCAGATCGCCAAGTACTACGACGACACCGGCATGCTCGACTTCATCGGCGTCGTGGGCTCGGGTTGCGACACCCACAACACCCTGGCCAACGTCATCCCCAACATGAGTTATCCACCGGAGCCATTCCTGCACTTGGCCGCCGGGATCAAGGAAGTGGTCAAGGCCCCGGTGCTGCACGCGCAGAACATCAAGGACCCGAACCAGGCCACGCGCATTCTGGAAGGCGGCTACGTGGACATGGTCGGCATGACCCGTGCGCACATGGCCGACCCGCACCTGATCGCCAAGATCAAGATGGGCCAGATCGACCAGATCAAACAGTGCGTCGGCGCCAACTACTGCATCGACCGCCAGTACCAGGGCCTGGATGTGCTGTGCATCCAGAACGCCGCGACGTCCCGTGAATACATGGGCGTGCCGCATATCATCGAGAAAACCACCGGGGTCAAACGCAAGGTCGTGGTGGTCGGTGCCGGCCCTGCCGGGATGGAAGCTGCACGCGTCGCCGCCGAGCGTGGCCATGACGTGACCCTGTTCGAGAAGAAAGAATTTATTGGTGGGCAAATCACCACCGCATCCAAGGCGCCGCAGCGTGACCAGATTGCCGGGATCACCCGCTGGTTCCAGTTGGAGCTGGCGCGCTTGAATGTCGACCTGCGCCTGGGCGTGGCCGCCGATGCGGCGACTATCTTGGACCTGCGCCCGGACGTGGTGGTGCTGGCCGTGGGTGGGCATCCGTTCCTGGAGCAGAACGAACACTGGGGCGCGGCGGAAGGCCTGGTGGTCAGCAGTTGGGACGTGCTCGACGGCAAAGTCGCGCCGGGCAAAAACGTACTGGTCTACGACACCATCTGCGAATTCACCGGCATGTCGGTGGCGGATTTCCTTGCGGACAAAGGCAGCCAGGTGGAGATCGTCACCGACGACATCAAGCCCGGCGTGGCCATCGGCGGTACGTCGTTCCCGACCTACTACCGCAGCATGTACCCCAAGGAAGTGATCATGACCGGCGACATGATGCTGGAAAAGGTCTACCGCGAAGGCGACAAGCTGGTGGCGGTGCTGGAGAACGAATACACCGGCGCCAAAGAAGAACGTGTGGTGGACCAGGTGGTCGTCGAAAACGGCGTGCGCCCGGATGAAGCGATCTACTACGCCCTCAAGGAAGGCTCGCGCAACAAGGGCCAGATGGACGTCGAGGCGCTGTTCGCGATCAAGCCGCAGCCGTGCCTGAGCGAGGCGGGTGACGGTTACTTGCTGTTCCGCATCGGCGACTGCGTGGCGCAGCGCAACACCCACGCTGCGATCTATGACGCCCTGCGCCTTTGCAAGGATTTCTGACCCAGCCTTGAACCAATGTGTACTCGGTCAAAAATGTGGGAGCGGGCTTGCTCGCGAAGGCGGTGAATCAGCCACCGGATGCGTCAGCTGACACACCGCCTTCGCGAGCAAGCCCGCTCCCACATTTGGGGCCAGTTTCACAGTAGACCTGTGTGGTCTTTGGGAGCTTCACCATGTTGAATACCTTGCTTCCTATCCTTTTGTTTGCCGCCCTGGGCCTTGCCGTCCTCGGCGCCCTGCGCCGGGTAAACATGTGGCGCCGTGGCCGTGCGTCCAAAGTCGACCTGCTGGGCGGCCTGCTGGCCATGCCCAAGCGCTACATGGTCGACCTGCACCACGTGGTCGTTCGCGACAAATACATGGCCAACACCCACGCCGCCACGGCGCTAGGCTTTTTGCTGTCGGCGCTGCTCGCCATCCTGGTGCACGGCTTCGGCCTGCAAAATCGCATCCTCGGCTACGCCTTGTTGCTGGCCTCGGTGCTGATGTTTGTCGGCGCGACCTTCGTTTACCTGCGTCGGCGCAACCCGCCGTCACGCTTGTCGAAAGGCCCGTGGATGCGCCTGCCGAAAAGCCTGATGGCGTTCTCGGTGAGCTTCTTCCTGGTGACCTTGCCGGTGGCCGGGATCCTGCCGGCGGACTTCGGCGGCTGGCTGCTCGCGGCGTTGTTGAGCGTGGGTGTGTTGTGGGGCGTCAGCGAGATGTTCTTCGGCATGACCTGGGGCGGCCCGATGAAACACGCCTTCGCCGGTGCCCTGCACCTGGCCTGGCACCGCCGCGCCGAGCGCTTTGGCGGCGGGCGTTCCACCGGTTTGAAACCGCTGGATTTGAGCGACAAGACCGCGCCCCTGGGCGTGGAAAAACCCAAGGATTTCACTTGGAACCAACTGCTCGGTTTCGACGCCTGCGTGCAATGCGGCAAGTGCGAAGCCGCGTGCCCGGCCTTTGCTGCCGGCCAGCCGCTGAACCCGAAAAAGCTGATCCAGGACATGGTTGTTGGCCTGGCCGGTGGCACCGATGCGAAGTTCGCCGGCAGCCCTTATCCAGGCAAAGCGATTGGTGAACACAGCGGCAACCCGCATCAGCCGATCGTCAACGGCCTGGTGGACGCCGAGACCCTGTGGTCCTGCACCACCTGCCGCGCCTGCGTGGAAGAGTGCCCGATGATGATCGAGCACGTGGACGCCATCGTCGACATGCGCCGCCACCTCACCCTGGAAAAAGGCGCGACGCCGAACAAGGGCGCCGAAGTCCTCGAAAACCTCATCGCCACCGACAACCCCGGCGGCTTCGCTCCGGGCGGCCGGTTGAACTGGGCGGCGGACCTGAACCTGCCGTTGCTCAGCGAAAAAGGCTCCGCCGACGTGCTGTTCTGGGTCGGCGACGGTGCCTTCGACATGCGCAACCAACGCACCCTGCGCGCCTTCGTCAAAGTGCTCAAGGCGGCGAATGTCGACTTCGCCGTGCTCGGCCTGGAAGAACGCGACAGCGGCGACGTGGCCCGCCGCCTGGGCGACGAAGCGACCTTCCAGTTGCTGGCTTCGCGCAATATCCAGACCCTGGCCAAGTACAGCTTCAAGCGCATCGTCACCTGCGACCCGCACAGTTTCCATGTGCTGAAAAACGAGTACGGCGCCTTCAACGGCAACTACGTTGTGCAGCACCACAGCACCTTCATGGCCGAGCTGATCGGCGAGGGCGCGCTGAATCTGGGGCAGCACAAGGGCAATAGCGTGACCTATCACGACCCGTGCTACCTGGGCCGCTACAACGGCGAATACGAGGCGCCGCGCCAGGTGTTGCGCGCGCTGGGCATCGAGGTCAAGGAGATGCAACGCTCGGGCTTCCGTTCACGCTGCTGCGGCGGTGGTGGCGGGGCGCCGATCACCGACATTCCCGGCAAGCAGCGCATTCCCGATATGCGCATGGAAGACATCCGCGAAACCGGTGCCGAACTGGTGGCCGTGGGTTGTCCACAGTGCACGGCGATGCTTGAGGGTGTTGTTGAGCCAAGACCTTTGATCAAAGACATTGCCGAACTGGTCGCTGATGCCTTGCTGGAAGACGCCGCGCCTGCCAAAGCCCCCATAAAGCGTGAACCTGCGGAGGTGCATTGATGAGCGACATTATCCGCCGCGACCCCCGGGCCGAATGGATCGCCCGCAACCGTCTGCACCCGCTGCATGCGGCGATGCAGCCGGTGCAACACAGCTGGATGGGCCCCAACGGTGTCATCCGCAAAAACGTACATGGCGTCGGTTTTATCGGCCCCAACGGCATCAAGCGCATCGACCGCAGCGGCGCCCAGCAGGGCGGCGCGGCCAAGCGCACGGCGGCGGTGGAAGTGCAGTTGCCGCTGCATCAGATTGCCGCGCCGGCGTTTTACATCAACGTGGTGCCGGACATGGTCGGTGGCCGCTTGAGCAGCCACGACCGCGACTTGCTCGGCCTCGCCCGACAACTCGCGGGCAGCGACGGCGCGGTGCTGGCGGTGGTGTTTGGCGAGCACAAGGAAAGCGCGTTCGCCACGGCCGGTGTCGATCGCCTGCTGGTGCTGGAGGGCCACGAGTTCGACGGTTATGCACCGGAACAACGGGTGCAAGGTTTGCGGGCTGTGGATAACCAGTTCAATCCACGCCACTGGTTGCTGCCGGACAGCCGCAGCGGTGGCGGCGAATTGGGCCGGCGCTTTGCTGCCAGCCTCAAGGAACGCCCGGCCACGCGCGTATGGCAGATCAAGGGTGACGAGTGCATCGGCCGCGCCGGTGCGGGCCAGGAAGACTTGGCCCGGCCATTGCCGCGCCTGATCCTCGCTGCCGTGGAGTGCGCGGAACCGGTCAGCGAAACCCGCCACGAAGTGTTGCCCGTGGAGTTATCCACACCCCTGGCACGCAGCCTTTCGCGCATCGAGGATCTTGGTGCGGTGGCGGTGGATCCGGCAGCCATTCCGATGGCCGAAGCCGAATTCATTTTCTCCGGCGGCAACGGCGTGAAGGACTGGGCGCTGTTCCACCAGACCGCCGCCGCCCTCGGCGCCACCGAAGGCGCATCACGGGTGGCCGTGGACGACGGCTTTATGGCCCGCGACCGCCAGGTCGGCGCCAGCGGCATCTGGGTCACCGCGCGGGTGTATGTGGCGGTGGGTATTTCCGGGGCGATCCAGCACCTGCAAGGCATTGGTGCCTGCGACAAGGTGGTGGCGATCAACCTCGACCCGAGTTGCGACATGATCAAGCGTGCCGACCTGTCGGTGATCGGCGACAGCGCCGCGATTCTGCAAGCCTTGATCGCTGCGGTAGAAACCTACCGCAACGGCGCCAAGCGCGATGCGGCTTAAGGAGTTGGCCATGACCACGAATGTAATCAGCCTGGTGTCCATCGGCGCCCACCCGACTTCCGGGCGCCCGCGCCGCGCCGAGCAAGACGCGCGTGCGGTCGAGCTGGGTTTGCAGATGGCTGGGGATAAGTTGCAGGTGCTGCACGCCGGCAATATCAACGAGCCGACCCTGCGCAGTTACCTGGGCATGGGCCTGCCGCAATTGCATGTGCTGGAACAACCGGCCGGCAGCGATGCGTTACCGGTGCTCAGCGACTATCTGCGCGATGCAGGTGCCCATGTGGTGCTCGCCGGCAGCCAGGCGGAAACCGGCGAAGGCTCGGGCATGTTGCCGTTTTTGCTCGCCGAGCAATTGGGCTGGCCGTTGATTGTCGGGCTGGCGCAGGTGGAGTCCATCGACGGCGGCGTGGCGCACGTGCTGCAAGCCTTGCCGCGTGGGCAGCGGCGGCGGTTGAAGGTGCGCTTGCCGTTCCTCGCGACGGTGGATAACGCCGCACCGAAGCCTCGGCAGAGCGCGTATGGTCCGGCGCAACGCGGTGAACTGGCAGCCCATGAGGTCGAGGTTGAAGAGGATGGCTTGTTCGCCGACGCGGTGTTGCAACCGGCCAAGCCGCGGCCCAAGCGCCTGAAGGTGATCAAGGCCAAGAGCGGTGCGGATCGGATGAAGGCAGCGACGGCCAAGGCCAGTGGGGGCGGCGGGCAGGTGCTCAAGGGCGTGAGCGCGGAAGAGGGCGCACAGGCGATTCTCAAGTTGTTGGTGGAAGAAGGCGTCGTCCGCTAATCCGAAAGCGCAGAAGATCAAGTGTGGGAGCGGGCTTGCTCGCGAATGCGGTGGATCAGTCAATGAATAGGTTGGCTGACACACCACATTCGCGAGCAAGCCCGCTCCCACATTGGGTCTTCACTGTGTCTGGGGAGCCTGAGGTGCCGATACTGGTGCAGGTTTGGGCACAAGTGGTGGCAACGGCGGCGGCAACGGTTCCCAAGGCCCCGACGTGTTCATCGGCGGTGGTATCGGCGGCGTTGGATCACCCCCCGTCGGCTTGAGAATCATCTTCTCGGTGGTATCGCGCAAGATCATCCCCTCCGTCGAACTGCGCGCCTCGGTGCCGCTGTGAAAGGTGCTGATCTGCGAGATCGGTAGATCCAGGTTGCGCTCGATCCTCGGCGTCAGCAGCAGGATGATTTCGGTTTTCTGCTGGGTGCTTTTGTTGGTGCCAAACAGCTTCTTGCCGATCCAGGGGATCTGGCTCAACCAGGGCAGCCCAGAGCCTTCGTCGATCTCGGCGGTGCGGATCAGGCCCGAGACAATCTGGGTTTCATTGTTTCGCGCGGTCAGCAGCGTCTTGGTGGCGCGGGAACCCAGTTCAAACGTCGCCGGAACCGTGTCTGTCGCCTCGATCCGCTTGGTGATATGGCTCATTTCCACGTTCAGTTCCAGGTTGACCTCATCGCTCAGGCTGATGATCGGCTTGACGCTGATCTGCAACCCCACGTCCTGGTAGGACACGGATGAGGTGGTGATCTGGTTGGCGGTGGTGGTGGTCACTACGGGGATCTTGTCGCCGATATTGACCGAGGCCTCTTCGCGGTTGCGCACGCGTACCCGTGGGTTGGCCAGGGTCACGGTGTTGCCGCTGCGTTGCAGCATATTGATGCGCGCCGAGGTGCTCCCCGAATCCAGCAGAATGTTATCGCCATTGATCCCGCGCAATGCGCTGATGGGGATGCCCGCCAGCCCGGCGGGTACGTTGGCCAGGTTGCCGACCGACAAGCCAATGCTCCCCGGGTACTGGATGCCCAGGTTTTGCTCATCGTCCACGCCAACCTCCAGCACCTGGATATCAATGGTCACTTCCGACTGCGCGATATCAATGGCCTCAACCATCTTCTCCACGGCGCTCAGGGTGTCGAGCCCATCACGTACGATCACCGCGTTCAGACGCTCATCCACCAGTACTTCCTTGGGCTTGAGCACCTGCTTGATCTCGGCGGCGACGACCTTGGCGTCGCCATGGCTGAGGTAGAACGTGCGCACCGCCAGCTCGCGGTATTCGCGTTCTTTGTCCGGGCGCCGGGGGTAGATCAGGATCGTGTTGTTGTTGAGGATTTTCTTCTCCAGCCCCTGGGTGGTCAGCAACAGGTTCAGTGCATCTTCGGCCGTGGTGCGACTGGCCGTCATGCTGGCAGCGGCGCTCGGATTGACGTCCTTGTCGATGACAAAGTTGACCCCCGACAGGCGCGCGATGGTTTCGAAAATCGTGCTCAGGCTCTGGGAGCTGAATTCCAGGCTCAGGGGTTTGCGCATGGCGTCGGACAGGTTGGCACTCAGATAGTCGGCGCTCACCAGCTCGCGGGTCAGGGCGTTGCGAAAGTCCAGGGCCTCACGGTAGTTGGGCTTTTGCGCGATGATCTGGCGCACCAGGTTGAGCGCTTCCACCGGGTTGGCGCGTTTCATTTCATAGGCCCGCGCCAGTTGCGGGCGCAGTTGTTTCATGGCCTGGATGCTCTGGATTTCCTGGCGTGCGCCGAGGTTGCTGGGGTCGTATTTGAGGATGGTTTCCAGCGCGCGGATGGCCGCCGCGTCGTCGCCGCGCATCAGCGCGGTGCTGGCCTCGCGGCTGTATTGGGCAACCAGCAGCTCCAGCTTGCCGAATTGCGCCGTGCGCAATTGCACATCGTCGGGCGCGGTTTTGGCTTCGGCCTGGAGCACTTCGACTGACCTGACGATGTCGCCTTGTTGACGCAACTCTTCGCTGTGCTTGATCGCCCGCTGGGTCTCGCAGCCATTGAGCAGCATCAGCGTCAGGCTCAAGGGGATCCACGTACGTATCGACATGATCGTTTCCTTTCCCGGTCAACGCGTGTCCAGGCGCAGGGTGCTGACATGCTTGAGCGGCATGTAGGTCAGCACCACGGCGGTATCGGTAAGTTTGTCCAGTCGGTAGTGCGCGTCGAGCATCTTGCCCGGCACGATGCGCCCGGGCACCGCGCAACGGTTGCACAGGGTGTATTGGCTGCCATTGCCGCTTAGCACGACGATTTTTGCCTGGTTCTCGTAACGCCATTGCGCGGCGACGGTGAAGGGCAACGGCGGTGGTTTGGGCGGTGAGTTGTCCACCGGTGTCGGCGGCGGCAACGGGACCCAGGTTTGGGCAGGGAACAGGTCGATCACTGGGCTCGCCGGTGGTTCGGGCGTTGAGACGGTCGCAGTGTCGATGGGTTTGGCAACTTGCGCCACAGGCGCGTTGGCCGGGCGTTGCGGCGCGTCTTGCCAGAACAGCCAGCCGCAGCCAATCAAGGTCAGCAGCAACAGCGCGCGCAAATACAGCGGCAGCTTCATTCCACCACCCCCAGGACGCTGACTTTGAGGCTGATGGTGAGCACGCCACTGAGGATCTCCTTGCGTTCCAGGGTCACGCTTTCGATACGCACGGCCGGCTGCTGCGCCACGTCCGCCAAGGCTTCGCGCAACAGCACGTAGGGGCCGCTGAGTGGGATCTCGACCTCCAGGCGTTGCAGCCCGGTGTCGCCCGGCGCGGAGTAGGCCAGGGTGGTTTGTTCAATGATGAAACCACGCTGGGTGAGGGTGCCCAGCAACGTTTCCAGGCGCGGGGCGAAGTCATGGGCGCTGGGCATTTTATCCACCACCGCCGGCTCGGTGACCTGCACATCCTGGGGTTGTTCGGCGATACCGGCCTCCAGTTCCTGGCGTCGCTGCTGGTCGGCGATGCCCGCCGGGTGAATCAGCGCCACTTCAATCAACAGCGTTGCCGCCATCACCCCCAGCGCCAACAAGCCCCAGAAGCCCAGGCCTTGTTGCCATTGCATCAGCTGCCAGCGCAGGCGCGGCAGGTGACGAGTGAGGATGTCCATGGGCGGTTACCCCGCGCCAACGGTGAGTTTGACCTGCACCGGGTGTTGCGGGTCGTTGGGCTTGCGCGCGCTTTGTTGCAGGCTCACACGCACCCCCGGCTTGGCCTTGAGCCGCTCGACAAAACGGAACGCTTCGGCCAATGCCCGGGCTTCCAGGTCCAGGTGCAGCACTTGGTTCTGGGTGTTGACTTCTATCCGCGTCAGGGCGATCTCCTTGGACCAGGCCTGGGCGACTGCGTCGATCAGTGCAAAGGGCGTCTGCGACTGTTTGGAGAACGCCTCCAGCTGCTGTTTTTGCTGGGGCGACAGGCGAATGGCAGCCTGGATCAACTGCTCCTGGCGACGTGTCAGTTGAATGAATTGCTGTTCCAGCTCATCGGTGCGCAGTTGCTGTTGCTCCATGCGCTGCCAGTGCTGCCAGGTGTTGAACAGCAGCGCCAGCGCCAGCAGCCATAACACCGCCAGCAACGGTCGGTGGGCGGCGTTGGGGTGTTGGAAATCCACCCCGGGCGCAGGGGCCGCGCGCAACTGTTGCCTGAGGGTCGTGAGCCTGGAGTTCATGCCGGGGCTTCCTCCAGCCAGGGATGCAACGGCCCCAGCCATGGCGCGACAGGGCGATTGGCGACGATCAGCGTGGCTGGCGCCGAGCGTTGCGCGAGCAGGTCGGCAGTGAACAGGTTGTCGCTCAATAGGCTGTCGGGTTGGGTGGGCAGCACGCACACCTGGGACGGCGTGCCCTGTTGCCGATAGAGGCAACTGAGGCCGGTGGCTTCGGGGACCGCGAGCACGCAGTCTTCGGGCAGGTACCGCCAGTAGCGCTGGGCCACGGCCGTGAGCAATGGCGTGCAGGTCAGCAGGGGCAAGCGCGCCAGCTTGAACAGGTCGCGCAGGTCTTGCAGCAGGTCGCGTTGGATCGCCACCGCGAGGCGGTCATGGCCGAAGGCACTGTTGGCGACCTGCACTTGCCAGCCCTCGGCACCGATACCGGCCTGCTGGTTGAATGCGGCTTCAGCAAATCCTTGCCAGTCAACCTGGCGGTGCAGGCCTGTCTGCCATGGCAGCATCAGATAGTGCACATGGGGAAACCCCAGCAGTACGTTGGCCCGGTCCAGAAACCGCACGCGCCCGCGCGGTGCTTGCTCCAGCAATTGCGCGCAGGCTGCCAACGGCTCGCCGGCCTGCTCCGCGCGCCATACGGTTGCGCCCCGCCAGCGCGGGCGGGCGGCCCACGTGGCGCCGCTGTTGTGTAACCACACCACGTGCTCAGTAAAGGGAAATGACACGGTGGATCTCCTTGAGCGTGGTATCGCCCTGGGCCGCGTGGGCCAGGGCGATATCGCGGATGAACACGTGGCCGGCTTCGCGCGCCAGCTCGCGCAAGGTGGCTGCCGAACTGCGGTCGAGCAGCCCTTGTTTGATGCTGTCGGTCATGCCGAGGACTTCTGCCAGGGCGATCCGCCCGCGATAGCCGGTGTGGCGGCAGGCCTCGCAGCCTTTGCCGATGCGGTAGTGGCCTTGCTTGAGCTGGGCACTGGTCAAGTGGGCGAGCCGAGCGATTTCTGCATCGGGTTTGGTAGTGACCCCACAGTCCGCGCAGATGCGTCGCACCAGGCGTTGAGCAACCACACCGTTGAGGGCTTCCACCACGCTGTGGGCATCGACGTCCATGTAGCTGAAACGCTCAAGGACGCTGAAGGCGCTGTTGGCGTGCAACGAGGTCAGCACGCGGTGACCGGTCAGGGCGGCTTGCACGGCGATACCGGCGGTTTCGCCATCGCGGATTTCCCCCACCAGAATCGTGTCGGGATCGTGGCGCAGGATCGAGCGCAGGCCACGGGCGAATGTCAGGCCCTTCTTGTCGTTGACCGGGATCTGCGTCACACCGGCCAAGTGATACTCCACCGGGTCTTCGATGGTGATGATTTTCTGCTCGCCCGTATTGATCTCCGTGAGTGCGGCATACAGGGTCGTGGACTTGCCACTGCCAGTGGGCCCGGTGACGATCAACATGCCGTAGGGCTCGCTGGCCAACACGCGAATACGCGCAATGGTGTCAGCGGCCAGGCCGAGGCTTTCCAGGCTCAGGGACTCGCCGCGCTGCGACTTGTCGAGGATGCGCAGCACCGCGTCTTCACCGTGGATGCTGGGCATGATCGACACGCGGAAATCCACCTCGCGGCCCTGGATTTTCATTTTGAAACGCCCGTCCTGAGGCACCCGGCGCTCGCCGATATCCAGCTCCGACAACACCTTGATCCGTGACAGCGCCTGTTCGGCCATGTCCAGGCCGCTGGCTTTGCCCATCTTTTGCAACACGCCGTCGATGCGGTACTTGATCTCCAGGCCTTCGGGGTTGGTTTCCACATGGATATCGCTGGCGCGGCTTTGCAAGGCGTCGAACAACATCGAGTTGACCAGGCGCACCACCGGGTTGTCATCGCGGGCGAGGCTGCTCAGTGAGATCTCTTCGGCGGCCTGGCCGACGCGGACGTTTTCGTCGCCTTCGCCGAAGGGTTGCATCACGCGCTGGCTGGCTTCGGCCAGTTTCAGTTGGGCCTTGACCGCACCCGGCAGGCTCATGGCCAGGGGCAGCTGGCGCAGGCCAGGGGTGGACTGGAGCCAGTGTCGGTTGGCCAGGGTAAACGGCTCGCCCAGCGCCAGGCAGGTTTGGCCCTGGTAGTCCAGGGGGAGCACGTTGTGGATCAGCGACTGAGGCAGCGACAACACGTCGAAACGCCAATGGTGTTCCAGCTGACCGGGCTCGATGGCGATCAAGCCCAGTGGCGCGGCAATGCTGCTCAATTGATCGGGCGACTCGTGCAGCACTTCCACCAAGTAGTTGGCCACTGACATCGAGCGCTGCTCCGCTAGCGCTTGCCACTGCCGCGTCTGCTCGCTCATGGCATTACCCCTGTATGGATCCTGCCAATTCAAAAATCGGCATGTACAACATGAACACGATCAGGCCGATCAGCCCGCCCACCACCAGCATCAGCAAGGGTTCGAAAACCTTGCTGAACAGCTCGATGGCGCGCTCCAGCGCTTCGTCGTGAAACTGCGCAATACGCTCGCACATGGCCGCCAATTCACCGCTTTGCTCGCCGACGCGAAGCAGGCGTTCGGCAACGGCGGTGGTCAGTTGATGGCGCGCCAGGGACGTGGAAAGCGGCTGGCCGGCCTGGATATCGGTCATGGCGTGGCGCAGGTCGGCCTGGCGCTCGATGGGCAGCAGTGCGCCGGACATTTCCACCGCCGTGACCACTGGCATGCCGCCCATCAGCAACATGCCGGCGGTGCGATAAAAGCGCGCGAGGATAAACAGCGTGCGCTGAGCGCCGAGGCTGGGGATTTTCCAGAACAGGTTGGCGACCCGGCGTTTGAAGGCGGCGCTGCGCAGCAGCACCACGAGCGCGATGATCGCCAGCACCAGGCCGATCAACAGCTCGGTGCCGCGTGTATCCACCAGCGCGCCCCACCACACCATAAAGCGCGCGGTGGCGGGCAGGTCGGCCACCGCATCGAACACCGAGGCAAAGCGCGGAATCACGAAAAACAACAGGAACAGCAGGATCAACGCGCCCACGCCCAACACCACCAAGGGGTACATCAGTGCGCCGCTCACGCGCTTTTTCACCGTCTCCAGATGCGCTTCGAAATGGTGATAACGTCGTAGCGCTACGGCCAGTTGGCCGCTGTGCTCGGACGAGGCCACGGTGGCGATCAACAGCTCGGGAAAAATCTGTGGCTTGAGCTGCATCGCCCTGGACAGTGAATTGCCTTCGTACATCGATGCAAGCAAATCGCTCATGACCTGCCGGTTGATCCCTGGCGGCGCTTTGTCGCGCAGGGTTTCCACGGCTTCCACCAGCACCAGGCCGGCGTCCAGCAACACCACCAGCTCCTGGATAAACAGGCCGAGGGCGAATTTGGCGCGACGGCTGGGCAGCTTGAGTTGGCGACGTGCCTTCAGCGAGACGACCTGGGCGCCGTCGGCTTGCAGTTGCCGGCGCGCCTGGGTGAGGTCGAGGGCTTGCAGACGCAAGGTCTGCAAATGGCCGTCGCGGATGATGCGCGCGTCGATGTCGATCATGGCGTCTGCCTGGCCAGTTGTTGGCGCTGTTGCACCAGGTCGCCGTAGTAGTGCCATACCGCCCGTGCATAGCGCATACGGCGTGCTTCACGATCCGGCCGGGCGCCCGCGTTATAGGCTCCGACAGCCTGCCAGCCATAGCCCTGTTCCTGAATGAACCCGGCCAGGATCCACGCGCCGACCATCACACTGGTGCACGGCTGGTTGATCAAGTGCTGCTCGGTGATGCCGAACTGCGCGAGCGCGGGCAAGTGGCGGCTGTTGATCTGCATCAGGCCGATGTCCTGGCTGCCGTCGCCGTTGATATTGCGTGCGCGGGGGTTGAGGTTGGATTCGACCTTGGCGATGGCGTACAGCAACAAGGGATCGACGTGATAGCGGCTGGCCGCCAACTGCCAACAGTTGGCCTGGGCGGTGCCGATAAGGCACAACAGGGTCAGGACCATCCGCAGCGTGTGCATGTCACAGTCCGTAGACGATGTCGGCGTAGGTGTTCACCCCACCGGCCTTGCCATCGCGGCCCAGGGAGATGATCTCGGCGTCGTTGGGTGGAGTGCCAGGGTTCTTGAAGATATAGGGGTTACCCCAGGGGTCGGGCGGCAGCGTTTTCAGATACGGTCCCTGCCAGTTGGTGGCGTTGGCGGGACGGGTAGTCAGGGCATTGAGGCCGAGGGTTTCGTCGGGGTAGTTGCCGTTGTCCAGGCGGTACTGGTTCAAGGCGTCGGCAAGGGACTTCATCTGGCCCTGGGCGGTTTGCACTTTGGCCAGTTCCAGGCGATCGAACATCTTCGGGCCGACGTAGCCGGCGAGGAGGGCGATGATCAGCAGGACGACGAGCAGCTCCAGCAGGGTGAAGCCGCTTTGGGGGCTGTGGATAAGCGTGCGTGTGCGCATGACGATACCCGGCGGTTGTGTATAACTCTTCCGGCCCACGTTTTTCAAGCGGGCACCGCCGGTAGGACTACGTTAGAACCTGTACTGCTTTCAACTGTAGCGGTGCGCGATATAAGGCGCCGTTAGGCGCCCTATAACGTTTGGCGCTTGCAGTTATCGAGTCAGTGCATAAGCACTTGAGTCAAGGAACAACGTCCCACGCTCGCTGCCAGAATGTGGAGCCAGGTTTGCCAGGTTCATTTACGTCCTGCCCGCACCATGCTCCGGCGGCTCCCTGTTTGCACCGGTAGTTCACGCCATGATTGGATACTTCTGAGCCGCTGTTATAGCCGCCATTCGGTTTCCATTGAGGGAAACCTGTAGCTGGAGACACTCTGACGGCATGTGTCGCGGTGTAGTTGGCGCCGGTTTGCCCATCGCGTGTGTTCAATCGCACTATAAAGTCCGTGGGCTGTGTGACGACGGGTGCAGGTCCGGTTACTGTTTTAGAACTGATGTTATTAGTGATCAATACCGGGGCCCACGCATATTGTGGGGTGTTCTGCGCGTTTCTAAGCGTCCCGGTGAAGGTATAGGGTTGTCCGGAAACCAAGTCGACAGGTCCGGTAATTTCTGCCACCGGGGTTGGAGCAGGGCCCTCACCGTCAATGACCGTCATGTTCTGCATGGCGCCATCATGTTTGTAGTACACGTGGTTTCTCTTTGCATTTGTGTCGTCGAATTCGATTTTTCCATTCTCCTCATGGCCAATCTCGATGTCTTGGTTGGTGATGAGGTCCTTCAACTGCTTACTCCATTGCGTGGGGTCCAGGTTGTTCGCGTTAAGCGTTACTTTCTGGTCACTCACGTCGTTGCCATTACTGATGACACGGTGACGGATACTGTCGCCGGGCTTCGCTGTTTTGGTTGCGGGGTCGACGAAAGTCCCAATGAGATAGCGTTTTACCGGGATTTGCCCCCCTCCAAATGTCACGTCACTGCACATGACGAACGTCTCGCCCTTGTCATCATCTCTGGCCCAAATCACCACGATTACAGCTGGGCCGGTTTGGCCGTTTGGAAGAACGACGGGTAACTGCACTACGCCACTAGCCCATAGACCCTTGGGTATTGTCCCGGATTGCGGCTGCTGGACATCAGTTGCTGTGATCGGATGAACACCGCCAAGGGGCACAAGGTCGCCCACACTGACGGAGGTCGTTGCAGAGTTGAATCCTGGCTTGGTGATGAAGACGAACGCTCGGCTGGGTACGTGAACCGCAGTCATAAATAGCTTTATATTCAACGACGACCCTGAAGTTAAAGGCTCTTTTGTCCAGTCTTTTGTTGGCACGGACATGCTTCTCTTTTTGGGGTCATTTGCCGAGCACACCATCCCTTGTTGGAGCTGATCCAATATTTGATTAATAGGTGTAGTGGCTGAAAATGTATTGATGGAGAACTCATGGAACTGATCGGTCGGATAAGCTTTGTCAGCATCCGTTGGCTCTATGGCGGCTGCTGTTCTGCAGCCGTCATCAACAATGTAGCCCGACCAATGCCCTCCTGTGCTTTTACAGTTGGATTGCCTATCAATTGGGAGTCCGACAAATCCATGCCCCCAACTCGTTGTGGGTACCGACACGATTGCCGTCAGCAAACCAAGAATCAAATAATTCAAATACCGCGTTAAAGTGTTCATGCTCGAGTCCACCTTCAATTCAGATAACCAAGTTCCGAACGGCTGGAACGATCAATGTGATTTATTCACTTGCCATCATGGTTTCAGCTGATCTCCCATGGGAGCGGTGCGGGTTACAGGATTACTCTGTACAGAGCCATACAGAAACACCCACCCTTGATAACTACCTTGCCCTGTAAAACTTTGATTGATGACTGCAAAGTTGCCTTGTTTGAACGGCGTGCCCTTGGCTGTGCTGAACACACCCATGATGGTTTCACCCGGCCCCTCGACCACGCCCCATTCAGGGCTGCCGGTCAGCGGGTCATCGTAGACCCGGCGCAGGTAGCGTTTGACGGTGGACTGGCGGCGGTCGAGCACCAGGTCTTCGAGGGTTTTCGGAAAGCTGTTGCCCTCGCGGTAATACAGCCCAATCGCCCGGCGAATCTCATTGCCCCGCGCGAGCAATTCCAGCTCGCGCTCGCGCTGCAATACGCTGGACCACAGCGTGCCCACTTCCATCAGCATCACGGCCACCACGGCTACCGTCACCAACATGCCCATGAACACCGAGCCGTGTTGGCGCTGTTTACCAGTCGGCATAGGCCGTCCCGTCCTTGGCAGTGCCGGGCGCGCCGCTGCGCACGTCGCCCAGGCCTTGCTCGTCTGAGGGTTGCAGTTGCCAGGTGTCGCGGCTGCCGGTCACCGGGTCTTTGGGCACCTCGCGCAGGTAGCGTTTATCCACCAGGGTTTGCAGGGATTCGGGGTTGGCGCCGTGGTCTTCGCGGTATTGGTCCAACGCCTGGCGAATGGATGACAGGTTGTGACGCAGCACGGTTTCCTGGGCCTTGGCGTGCTGGCGGAAATAGTGCGGCGTCACCAGGGTCATGAGCGTGGCGATGATGGCCATGACCACCAGCAACTCGATCAGGGTAAAACCCCGGTTACCACTGGCTGTATAACGTTCCATTCAAACTCTCCCGGGGGCTGCGGGATGAAACGTCGAAGACATCCTCTCCTTCTTGTGGGCTGTCGGCGGTACTCTTGTAACTGCGCAGTTGCCAGGTTTTTTCAGGCACAAGTTCGGGGCATTCGCACATTGGGTCGCGGGGAATGCGGCGCAGGAAATAGAGCTTGTTGCCTTGCAGGTTGGTTTTGTCCGTGACGCCTTCGACCAGTGCTTGCAGGGTCGGTGGATAACCACTGGCACTGACGCTCTTTTCAATGCGCCCGTCGTCGGTGGCTTCTTTGTAGGAATCGATGGCGCGGCGTATCTCCCGCAACGAGCGTTGCAAGTCCAGTTCGCGGTCGCGTTTACCCATCAGTGCCGTCAGCGGATAAGCCACTGTCGCGAGTGTGGCCAGCAGGGCCAGCGTCAGTAGCAATTCAATCAGCGTAAAACCTTTGGCGCAGTGATGGCTGGTTTTACCCTGCCGCATCACCGTTGTGCCTCCTGTTATCCCGCCAAGGACTTCCGCGTTAACCCAGGCTTGTGAAATGAACTGCAAGGGGAAGTGTAGATGCCGTATGTTTTTTGTACAGTTGCTGGGGTTACCCACAATCGCTGTGTGCGTGGCTGTGGATAAGGTGTTCGTGGCTGCCCACAGGCCACGTGAATCAACGGTTACAGGCACTTGTACGAAAAATGACCAGGCTAAGTGACGGTTTTTAGGGAGGTTTTCGTGTGGATAAGGACGTAGAGCAATCTGGACTTGCCCCCAAAGTCTGTTGGCGCTTCTGTGGATAAGATGTTTGCTATCGGCTACAGGCCTTATGGATAAAGGCTCTCGTCAACATGCTCAAAAAGTAATCAATTTGCCCGTAAATGCGAATGAAAGCTCTGGAAGCCTTGGTTTATGAAGCTTTGGCGTGGTTTTCCACAGCGTAGGCAAAGTTACACCCAAAGTCTGTTGGCGGTTCTGTGGATAAGGTGTTTGCGTACCGCTACAGGCCACGGTTTAAGCTGCTTGCAGGGTTATGGTTAAAAAATGACCAGTGTCTGCTTAAAACCTGCTAGTTGAATAAGTCACGGATTTTCTTCAGTTAATTGTGGGAGGCAAGCACAGTTGCCCACAATTGCTGTGGGTGTCTTTGTGGATAAGTTGTTGGGTAAAGGCTGGAGGGCAGGGCAGGAGCGGGCTGCAAGGGTGTTGCTCAAATCTTGAACACTGAGAGGGGAAATGTGGGAGCGGGCTTGCTCGCGAAGGCGGTGTGTCAGTCAATGCATTTTCAACTGATCCACCGCCTTCGCGAGCAAGCCCGCTCCCACACAAGCCCGCTCCCACATTTTTATTCGTGTACGGCTACGCCTTTGAGGTACGGCGCCGGCGCCGCTCCCAGGTTGCTGAGCATGCGCTCGCTGTACCAATCCACAAAGTTCACCACGCCGAACTCATACGTCTTGGAGTACGGGCCCGGCTGGTAGGCCGTGGAGTTGATGCCGCGCTGGTTTTCTTCGGCCAGGCGACGGTCCTGGTCGTTGGTCGCGTCCCACACCTGGCGCATGCGCTCCACGTCGTAGTCCACGCCTTCCACGGCGTCCTTGTGCACGATCCACTTGGTGGTGACCATGGTTTCCTGGGCGCTGATCGGCCACACGGTGAACACGATGATGTGGTCGCCCATGCAGTGGTTCCACGAATGGGGCAGGTGCAGGATGCGCATAGAGCCCAGGTCCGGGTTCTTGATACGGCCCATCAGCTTGGCGCAGCCTTGTTTGCCATCCAGAGTCATCGACACAGTGCCCTTGAGCAGCGGCATGCGCACGATGCGGTTACGCAGGCCGAAGCTGGCGTGGGCGTAAGGGATCTTCTCGGCGTCCCACGCGGCAGCGGAGGCGGCGACGTGGTCCTTGAACGCCTGGTCGGCGCGCGGGTCGGTGACGTCGTCCCATTCCAGCAGGGTCTTCAGCAATTCAGGGTGCGACGCGTTGCAGTGGTAGCACTCGCGGTTGTTTTCCAGCACCAGCTTCCAGTTGGCTTTTTCGAACAAGGTGGTCTGGATCGCCACCTTGGTGTTCTCCATGTCGTACGGTTCCATGTAATGGTTCAGCGTCGACAGGAAGTCATCGATGGCCGGCGGGTTCTCGGCCAGGCTGATGAAGATGTAGCCGCCGGCGGTCTTCACGTTCACCGGTTTCAAGCCGTATTGCTTCATGTCGAAGTCGGCACCCATCTCGGTGCCGGCGAACAGCAGGCGGCCGTCCAGTTCGTAGGTCCACTGGTGGTAGTGGCAAACCAGCTTGGCGACCTTGCCCTTGTCGCTGGTGCACAGACGCGAACCGCGGTGGCGGCACACGTTGTGAAACGCATGGACCACGCCTTCGGCGCCACGGATCACGATGATCGGGTTCTTGCCCACTTGCAGGGTCAGGTAGTTGCCCTTGGTGGGGATCTCGCAGGTCATGCCGGCGATCAACCACTCTTTCTGGAAGATCTCCTGCATGTCGATATCGAACAGCCGCTCATCAGAGTAAAACGGCTGTGGCAGCGAAAAGGTACGCTCGCGCTCTTGCAGCATTTGCGCGGTGGCCTTGCGTGCGGGTTCCAGCGGATCGCCCAAGCTTAAGGTTGCGGTGACGTCCATCGTGTGTGTCCTCATGGCCATTCTGTGTGGCCGGCGAATAGTGGCTACGGTTAGTGCAGTGCAAGGCGTAAAGAAAGCGTCGTTGTTGGGAGCGAGTGTGGGGCCGCCGATGCGTCGAACCTTATCCATGGGCGACATGGCCCAATCTGATCCCGACGCTTAACCCTAGGTAGTTGGGGCCTGGTCGCGATAAGTATGTGAATGTCGCAGATAGGTAAATGGGCGCATTCGGCGTTACGCAGAATCGCCACCATAAGGCCGACGTCGGCGGTGGAGAACAACATGTCTAACAATTTCCTGAATCCGGTAACCACCCAGACCTGGGCCAATGGTCGGCACATTGTCCGTTGCGTCAAAGTCATCCAGGAAACCTGGGACGTGCGCACCTTCTGTTTTATGGCTGATCAGCCGATCCTGTTCTTTTTCAAACCTGGGCAGTTCGTCACCCTGGAGCTTGAAATCGAAGGCCAGCCGATCATGCGTTCGTACACTATTTCCAGCTCGCCGTCGGTGCCGTATAGCTTTTCGGTAACCATCAAGCGCGTACCGGGCGGCAAAGTCTCCAACTGGTTGCACGACACACTGCATGAGGGTCAGGAACTGGCGGTGCACGGGCCGGTGGGGTTGTTCAACGCCATCGACTTCCCGAGCCCGAAAGTGCTGTACCTCAGCGGCGGCGTCGGGATTACCCCGGTGATGTCCATGGCGCGCTGGTTCTACGATACCAACGCCAACGTCGACATGACGTTTATCCACAGCGCCCGCTCACCCAAAGACATCATCTACCATCGCGAACTGGAGCACATGGCGTCGCGGATCGACAACTTCAGCCTGCACCTGATCTGTGAGAAGCACGGCTTGGGTGAGCCTTGGGCGGGTTATCGCGGTTACCTGAACCACAAGATGCTGGAACTGATGGTGCCGGACTTCCTCGAACGCGAAGTGTTCTGCTGCGGGCCGACGCCGTACATGAATGCGGTGAAGCGCTTGCTGGAAGTCGCCGGTTTCGACATGGCGCGTTATCACGAGGAGTCCTTCGGCGCGACGCCACCGGAAGCCCGCGCTGATGCGGTGGAGCAAGCTGAACAAGCGGCGGATGCGCCGGAAGTCGATCTGGCGGATCTGCACCAGGTGGAATTCATTGCCTCGGGTAAAAGCATCCGCGTGGCCCCGGGCGAAACCGTGCACGCGGCGGCGGCCAAGCTTGGCCTGTTGATTCCTAAAGCTTGCGGCATGGGGATCTGCGGGACGTGCAAGGTGATGAAGCTGGGCGGCGAAGTGGAGATGGAGCACAACGGCGGGATCACCGAGGAAGACGAAGCCGAGGGTTACATCCTGTCGTGCTGCAGCGTGCCGAAAGGCGACGTACGCATCGAGTTCTAACAGCGAGCGCAGTCCAATGTGGGAGCTGGCTTGCCTGCGATAGCGGTGTGTCAGCTACCTATAAGGTTCTGATGCTCCGCTATCGCAGGCAAGCCAGCTCCCACATGCGTGGGGTGGTTACTGGGCGTAGATGTGTACGACGAAGTTCTGGCCTGATGCTGTCAATTCATAGACTTTATCGTAGATCCGCAGCGTCCTGGATGGCTCGCGGATGGTGTCGCCGACTTTGGCGAATTTCCTGAACTCATCCCAATCAATCACGGTGGTGCTGATGCTGTCGTCGTTTTGCAGGGTGTTGCCGTTGCTTTGATATTCCATGGTTTGGCTCTCTGCTGGATTTCCGTTTCCGGCCGATGATTCGGCAGGCAGTTGGGCCCGAAAGGTGGCCGCTGCAGCGGCCTTTTCCTTGCGGGTTCCAAGAGGCTAGTCAATGAAAATGCAGTGTGCTGCTGTCAGAAATATCAAATAACAGACTCGGCATTACGCCAGTATCAGGCGCCCATCACTTCCCGAATATCCGCCGCCAATTCTCTTACACGCTCTTCCTCGGTATCCCACGCACACATGAAACGCGCGCCGCCTTTGCCGATGAAGGTGTAGAAGCGCCAGCCCTTGGCCGTCAACGCGGCGATGGCCGGTTCCGAGAGTTGCAGGAACACGCCGTTGGCCTGCACCGGGAACATCAGTTCCACGCCAGGAATGTCCGCTACCAGGCTGCTCAGCAGTTGTGCGCAATGGTTGGCGTGGCGTGCGTGTTTGAGCCAGGCGTCATTTTCCAGCAGGCCCACCCACGGGGCAGACAGGAAGCGCATTTTCGACGCCAGTTGGCCGGCCTGTTTGCAGCGGTAGTCGAAGTCTTCGGCCAGCTTGTGGTTGAAGAACAGGATCGCCTCACCCACTGCCATGCCGTTCTTGGTGCCGCCAAAGCACAACACATCCACGCCGGCTTTCCAGGTCAGGTCGGCGGGTGAGCAGCCGAGGAACGCGCAGGCGTTGGAGAAGCGTGCGCCGTCCATGTGCAGGTTCAGGCCCAGCTCTTTGCAGGTGGCGCTGATGGCGCGGATTTCGTCCGGGGTGTACACGCTGCCCACTTCCGTGGCCTGGGTCAGGGTGACCACGCGGGGTTTGGGGTAGTGGATGTCCTGGCGCTTGAGGGCGATCTCGCGGATCGACTCCGGGGTCAGCTTGCCGTTTTCAGTGCGGGCGGTGAGCAGCTTGGAGCCGTTGGAGAAAAACTCCGGCGCGCCGCATTCGTCGGTTTCGACGTGGGCCGTTTCCGAGCAAATCACGCTATGGTAGCTCTGGCACAGCGAGGACAGCGCCAGGGAGTTGGCGGCGGTGCCGTTGAAGGCGAAGAACACTTCGCAGTCGGTTTCGAACAGGTTGCGGAAACCGTCGGCGGCGCGGTGGGTCCATTCATCGTCACCGTAGGCACGTTGATGGCCCTGGTTGGCTTGTTCCATGGCGGCCCAGGCTTCCGGGCAGATGCCGGAATAGTTGTCGCTGGCGAATTGTTGGCTCTTGTCGGTCATGGCCCATTCCTGTGGTCGATGTTGGTGCGCACTGTAACCAAGATTGTCGGGGGTGCGCACGCACTGTAAATGCAAAGTCGTTGGGGAATTATGCACGCTACTGACACCTTGCCTGTCGGACCTGTCCGAGACGGCGCTTTGGACTTGCTCAAATGGCTGGCGCTGCTGTGCATGGTGCTTGATCACCTGCGGTATGTCGGGTTGAGCCTGGATGGCTTGTATGTACCGGGGCGCCTGGCGTTCCCGTGGTTTTGCCTGGCGATAGCGGCGAACCTGCACCGGGTGAAAAACGCTTCGGTCAGTTGGCGTTACCTGGGTTGGCTGCTGCTGTTCAGCGTGATCAGCGAGGTGCCGTATCGGATGTTTATCGACGATGCCGATACGTTGAACGTATTGCCGACCTTGGCGCTGGGTTTGCTGGTTGCGCGAGGATGGCAGCAGAAGACGCTTTTTGATCGAGGATTGGCGCTGGTTGCCGTCATGATAGCCGGGGTGTTTTCCACACACCTGATGTTCGGATTTTTTGGTGTGCTGCTGCCGTTGGCGATGCTGCTGGTGTTCAGCCGTCCCTGGTATTTCAGCGTATTGCCGGGGTTGGTGTGTGTGGCCGCCAATCAATGGCAGGTTTTGCTCAATAGCGACACGCTGGTGGCGAAGTTGGGGCTGGCCGCATGCCTGATTGCGCCATTGGCGGGGCTGTTCTTGTTGCGACATGCCAAATATGTTTCGCCACCGGCCATGAGGCGCTGGGCTTATACCCTTTATCCGCTGCACTTCCTTCTGCTGCTAATCGTCCGCAAGATCATTGTCTAACCCCCTGTGGGAGCGGGCTTGCTCGCGAATGCGGTGTGTCAGTCAACACCTGTATTGGCTGACACACCGCATTCGCGAGCAAGCCCGCTCCCACATTTGTTCTGCGGCGTTCAATGAATGTCGTAAACGCACCTTTGCGTGGCGTGCGTAGGCATTTGATCTACAAGCGCCAGCCCTACCATCGCATCAAAGGGCCCTGCACCGGGCCTCAACAATACGAAAGGCTGGGAGAGACGCGATGTTCAGCAAACAAGACCAGATCCAGGGATATGACGACGCACTGCTGGCGGCCATGAACGCCGAGGAGCAGCGCCAGGAAGATCATATCGAGCTGATCGCGTCAGAGAACTACACCAGCAAACGTGTGATGGAAGCGCAAGGCAGCGGCCTTACCAACAAATACGCCGAAGGCTACCCGGGCAAGCGCTACTACGGTGGCTGCGAGCATGTGGATAAAGTCGAAGCCCTGGCCATCGAACGCGCCAAGCAACTGTTCGGTGCCGATTATGCCAACGTGCAGCCGCACTCTGGTTCTTCGGCCAACAGCGCGGTGTACCTGGCCCTGATCAACGCTGGCGACACCATCCTCGGCATGAGCCTGGCCCACGGCGGTCACCTGACCCACGGCGCCAAAGTGTCGTCCTCGGGCAAGCTGTACAACGCGGTGCAATACGGCATCAACACCGACACCGGCCTGATCGATTACGACGAAGTCGAGCGCCTGGCCGTCGAGCACAAGCCGAAAATGGTCGTGGCCGGTTTCTCTGCCTACTCCAAGACCCTGGACTTCCCACGCTTCCGCGCCATCGCCGACAAGGTGGGCGCGCTGCTGTTCGTCGACATGGCCCACGTCGCCGGCCTGGTTGCCGCTGGCCTGTACCCGAACCCGCTGCCGTACGCCGACGTGGTCACCACCACCACCCACAAGACCCTGCGCGGTCCGCGTGGCGGCCTGATCCTGGCCAAGGCCAACGAAGAAATCGAAAAGAAACTCAACGCTGCCGTGTTCCCCGGTGCCCAGGGCGGCCCGCTGATGCATGTCATCGCCGGCAAGGCCGTGTGCTTCAAGGAGGCGCTGGAGCCGGGCTTCAAGGCGTACCAGCAGCAAGTGATCGACAACGCCCAGGCCATGGCCGAGGTGTTCATCAAGCGCGGATATGACGTGGTGTCCGGCGGTACCGATAACCACCTGTTCCTGGTCAGCCTGATCCGTCAGGGCCTCACCGGCAAAGAGGCCGACGCCGCCCTCGGTCGCGCCCACATCACCGTCAACAAAAACGCTGTGCCGAATGACCCGCAGTCGCCGTTCGTGACCTCGGGCCTGCGCATCGGCACTCCGGCGGTGACCACCCGTGGTTTCAAAGTGCCGCAGTGCATCGAACTGGCTGGCTGGATCTGCGACATCCTCGACAACCTCGGCGACGCCGATGTCGAGGCCAACGTGGCCAAGCACGTGTCTGCCCTGTGCGCTGATTTCCCGGTTTATCGCTGAGCGCGGTTTTGGAGTAATGACTATGCAACGCTACTCGGGCTTCGGCCTCTTCAAGCACTCCCTCAGCCACCACGAAAACTGGCAGAAGATGTGGCGCACGCCGACCCCCAAGAAGGTCTACGACGTGGTCATCGTCGGCGGCGGCGGGCATGGTCTGGCGACCGCCTACTACCTGGCCAAGGAACACGGCATCACTAACGTGGCCGTGGTCGAGAAAGGCTGGCTGGGCGGCGGTAACACCGCGCGCAACACCACCATCGTGCGTTCCAACTACCTGTGGGACGAGTCGGCGCACCTGTACGAACACGCGATGAAACTGTGGGAAGGCCTGTCCCAGGACCTGAACTACAACGTGATGTTCTCCCAGCGTGGTGTCTACAACCTGTGCCACACCCTGCAGGACATCCGTGATTCCGAGCGCCGCGTGAGTGCCAACCGCCTCAACGGCGTGGACGGCGAGCTGCTCAACGCCAAGCAAGTGGCGGACGAGATCCCGTACCTGGATTGCTCGAAAAACACCCGCTACCCAGTGCTCGGCGCCACCGTGCAACGCCGCGGCGGCGTGGCCCGTCACGATGCCGTGGCCTGGGGCTTTGCCCGTGCTGCCGACGCCCTCGGCGTGGACTTGATCCAGCAGACCGAAGTGATCGGCTTTCGCAAGGAAAACGGCGTGTGCATCGGCGTGGAAACCAACAAGGGCTTTATCGGCGCCAAGCGCGTCGGTGTGGTCACCGCCGGTAACTCCGGGCACATGGCCTCGCTGGCGGGCTTCCGCCTGCCGATCGAATCCCACCCGCTGCAAGCGTTGGTGTCGGAGCCGATCAAGCCGATTATCGACAGCGTGATCATGTCCAACGCCGTGCACGGTTACATCAGCCAGTCCGACAAGGGCGACCTGGTGATCGGCGCCGGTATCGACGGCTACAACGGCTACGGCCAGCGTGGTTCGTACCCGGTGATCGAACACACCATCCAGGCCATCGTCGAAATGTTCCCGGTGCTGTCGCGCGTGCGCATGAACCGTCAGTGGGGTGGCATCGTCGACACCACGCCGGATGCGTGCCCGATCATCTCCAAGACGCCGGTACCGAACATGTTCTTCAACTGCGGCTGGGGCACCGGTGGCTTCAAGGCCACACCGGGCTCAGGCAACGTGTTTGCCGCCAGCCTGGCCAAGGGTGAAATGCACCCGTTGGCCGCACCTTTCTCCATCGACCGTTTCCACAACGGTGCGTTGATCGACGAACACGGCGCTGCGGCCGTCGCCCACTAACAGGAGAAATTTCCTATGTTGCATATCTTCTGTCCTCACTGTGGCGAACTGCGCTCCGAAGAGGAATTCCACGCGTCCGGCCAAGCGCACATCCCGCGCCCGCTGGACCCGAATACCTGCACCGACGAGCAGTGGGGCGACTACATGTTCTTCCGCGACAACCCGCGCGGCCTGCACCACGAACTGTGGATTCACGCCGCCGGTTGCCGCCAGTACTTCAACGCGACCCGCGACACCCTGACCTACGAAATTCTTGAAACCTACAAGATCGGTGAGAAGCCACAATTCACCGCCAAGGCCTCTGGAGAGAAGGTATGAGCCAGACCAATCGCCTGTCCAACGGTGGCCGGATCGATCGTAACAAAGTCCTCACGTTTACCTTCAACGGCCAGACCTACAAGGGCTTTGAAGGTGACACGCTCGCCGCCGCCCTGTTGGCCAACGGCGTCGATATCATCGGCCGCAGCTTCAAGTACTCGCGTCCTCGCGGCATCTTTGCCGCCGGCGCCGAAGAGCCGAACGCGGTGTTGCAGATCGGTGCCACCGAAGCCACCCAGATCCCCAACGTGCGTGCCACGCAACAGGCGCTGTACCAAGGCCTGGTCGCCACCAGCACCAACGGCTGGCCGAACGTCAACACTGACGTGATGGGCATTCTTGGCAAGGTCGGCGGCAAGCTGATGCCGCCGGGTTTCTACTACAAAACCTTCATGTACCCGCAATCGTTCTGGATGACGTACGAGAAGTACATCCGCAAGGCCGCTGGCCTTGGCCGCTCGCCGACCGAGAACGACCCGGACACCTACGACAACTTCAACCGTCACTGCGACGTGCTGGTAGTCGGCGCAGGCCCTGCCGGTTTGGCCGCTGCACTGGCCGCCGCACGCAGCGGTGCCCGCGTGATCATCGCCGACGAGCAGGAAGAGTTCGGCGGCTCGCTGCTCGATTCCCGTGAAAGCCTCGACGGCAAGCCGGCTACCGAATGGGTCGCCAGCGTCATTGCTGAACTGAAAGCCCTGCCCGACGTGGTGCTGCTGCCCCGCGCCACCGTCAACGGCTACCACGACCATAACTTCCTGACCATTCACGAACGCCTCACCGACCACCTCGGTGACCGTGCGCCGATTGGCGTGGTGCGCCAGCGTATCCACCGTGTGCGCGCCAAGCGCGTAGTGCTGGCGACCGGTGCGTGCGAGCGTCCGCTGGTGTACGGCAACAACGACGTGCCGGGCAACATGCTCGCCGGTGCGGTTTCGACCTACGTGCGTCGCTACGGCGTGGCACCGGGCAAGAAACTGGTGCTGTCGACCAACAACGACCACGCCTACCGCGTTGCGCTGGACTGGCTCGACGCCGGCCTGCAAGTGGTTGCCGTCGCCGATGTGCGCCACAACCCTCGTGGTGCGCTGGTGGAAGAAGCTCGTGCCAAAGGCATTCGTATCCTCACCGGCAGCGCCGTGGTCGAAGCCCGTGGCACCAAGCGTGTGACCGCTGCTCGCGTTGCTGCGATTGACGTCAAGGCACACAAAGTCACCAGCCCCGGCGAGTGGCTGGACTGCGACCTGGTGGCCAGCTCCGGCGGCTACAGCCCGGTGGTCCACCTGGCCTCGCACCTGGGCGGCAAGCCGACCTGGCGCGAAGACATCCTCGGTTTTGTACCGGGTGAAGCACCGCAGAAACGTGTGTGCGTCGGTGGTATCAATGGCGTCTACGGCTTGGGCGATTCCTTGGCCGATGGTTTTGAAGGCGGCGTGCGCGCGGCCAGTGAAGCCGGTTTTGCGCCGGTCGAAGGCACCTTGCCAAAAGCCTTGAGCCGCTTGGAAGAGCCGACCCTGGCCGTGTACCAAGTGCCCCACGACAAGCCCACCGCACGCGCACCGAAGCAATTCGTCGACCTGCAAAACGACGTGACCGCCGCCGCCATCGAACTGGCGACCCGCGAAGGTTTCGAGTCGGTCGAGCACGTCAAACGCTACACCGCGCTGGGCTTCGGCACCGACCAAGGCAAGCTGGGCAACGTCAACGGCCTGGCGATTGCCGCCCGTTCGCTGAACGTGACCATCCCGCAGATGGGCACCACCATGTTCCGCCCGAACTACACGCCGGTGACCTTCGGCGCGGTAGCCGGCCGTCACTGTGGGCACATCTTCGAACCCGTCCGTTACACCGCGTTGCAAGCCTGGCACGTGAAGAACGGCGCCGAGTTTGAAGACGTCGGCCAGTGGAAACGCCCGTGGTACTTCCCGCGCAACGGTGAAGACCTGCACGCCGCAGTGAAACGCGAATGCCTGGCCGTGCGCGACAGCGTTGGCCTGCTGGATGCGTCCACCCTCGGCAAGATCGACATCCAGGGCCCGGATGCCCGTGAGTTCCTCAACCGCATCTACACCAACGCCTGGACCAAGCTCGACGTGGGCAAGGCGCGCTACGGCCTGATGTGCAAGGAAGACGGCATGGTCTTCGACGACGGCGTGACCGCCTGCCTCGCCGACAACCACTTCCTGATGACCACCACCACCGGCGGCGCCGCCCGCGTACTCCAGTGGCTGGAAATCTACCAGCAGACCGAATGGCCAGACCTCAAGGTGTACTTCACCTCGGTCACCGACCACTGGGCCACCATGACCCTGTCCGGCCCCAACAGCCGCAAGCTGCTGGCCGAAGTGACCGACATCGACCTGGACAAGGACGGCTTCCCGTTCATGACCTGGAAAGAAGGCCTGGTGGGCGGCGTACCGGCGCGGGTGTTCCGGATCTCGTTTACCGGTGAGCTGTCGTACGAAGTCAACGTGCAGGCCGACTACGCCATGGGCGTGCTGGAAAAAATCGTCGACGCCGGCAAGAAGTACAACCTGACCCCGTACGGCACCGAAACCATGCACGTGCTGCGGGCCGAGAAGGGCTTCATCATCGTCGGCCAGGATACCGACGGCTCGATGACCCCGGACGACCTGAACATGGGCTGGTGTGTGGGGCGTACCAAGCCGTTCTCGTGGATCGGCTGGCGCGGCATGAACCGTGAAGACTGTGTGCGTGAAGAGCGCAAGCAACTGGTGGGCTTGAAGCCGGTCGACCCGAAAGTGTGGCTGCCGGAAGGCGCGCAGTTGGTGTTCGATCCGAAGCAGTCGATTCCGATGAAGATGGTCGGTCACGTGACCTCAAGTTATGCCCACAACTCCCTCGGCTATTCGTTCGCGATGGGCGTGGTGAAGGGCGGCTTGAAGCGCATTGGCGAGCGGGTGTTCTCACCGCAGGCGGATGGCAGCGTGATCGAGGCGGAGATTGTGTCTTCGGTGTTCTTCGATCCTAAGGGCGATCGCCAGAACATCTGATGGACCGAGTCGCCTGCATCGCAGGCAAGCCAGCTCCCACACTGGAATGTATTCACAAATCAACATGTGTAAATGCAGTCAATGTGGGAGCCGGGCTTGCCCGCGATGAGGCCAGAACAGACACCACCGAATTCAGAACAGGTGCTTTATGACAGCAGCCAACGTTTACCAACAACGCCCAACCACCGGGGCCAAGGCCGAGTCGTCGCTGCACCATGCCGACCTCGCCAGCCTGGTCGGCAAGGGCCGCAAGAACGCCGGCGTGACCGTGCGCGAAAAGAAACTCCTGGGCCACCTGACCATTCGTGGCGACGGCCACGATGCAGCCTTTGCTGCCGGCGTACACAAGGCCCTGGGCATCGAGTTGCCAGGCGCCCTGAGCGTGATCATCAAGGGCGAAACCAGCCTGCAATGGCTCGGCCCGGATGAGTGGTTGCTCATCGTGCCAAGCGGTGAAGAATTCGCCGCCGAGAAAAGCCTGCGTGAAGCCCTGGGTGAGCTGCATATCCAGATCGTCAACGTCAGCGGCGGCCAGCAGATTCTGGAGCTGAGCGGGCCGAACGTGCGCGATGTGCTGATGAAGTCCACCAGCTACGACGTGCACCCCGACAACTTCCCAGTGGGCAAGGCGGTGGGCACGGTGTTCGCCAAGTCGCAACTGGTGATCCGCCACACGGCCGAAGACACGTGGGAGTTGCTGATTCGCCGCAGCTTCTCGGACTACTGGTGGTTGTGGTTGCAGGATGCGTCCGCCGAATTCGGCCTGAGCGTTCAAGCCTGAGGAATGCCCCATGAGCCGCGCACCTGATACATGGATTTTGACCGCCGACTGCCCCAGCGTGCTCGGCACGGTGGACGCGGTCACCCGCTACCTGTTCGAGCAGGGTTGCTACGTCACTGAGCACCACTCGTTTGATGATCGGCTTTCGGGCCGGTTCTTCATCCGCGTGGAGTTCCGCCAGCCCGATGGTTTTGACGAGCAGGGTTTCCGCGACGGCCTGGCCACGCGCGGTGAAGCGTTCGGCATGATCTTCGAACTGACCGCGCCGAACTACCGGCCAAAAGTGGTGATCATGGTCTCCAAGGCCGATCACTGCCTCAACGACCTGTTGTACCGCCAGCGTATCGGTCAGTTGTCGATGGACGTGGTCGCGGTGGTGTCCAACCACCCCGATCTGAAGCCATTGGCCGACTGGCACCAGATTCCCTACTACCATTTCCCCCTCGACCCCAACGACAAACCGTCCCAGGAGCGTCAGGTGTGGCAGGTGGTGGAAGACACCGGGGCGGAATTGGTGATCCTTGCGCGCTACATGCAAGTGTTGTCGCCGGAGCTGTGCCGCAAACTTGATGGAAAGGCCATCAACATTCACCACTCGTTGTTGCCTGGGTTCAAGGGCGCGAAGCCGTATCATCAGGCGTACAACAAGGGTGTGAAATTAGTCGGCGCCACGGCGCATTACATCAACAACGATCTGGACGAAGGCCCGATCATCGCCCAGGGCGTGGAGGTGGTGGATCACAGCCACTATCCCGAGGATTTGATTGCCAAGGGGCGGGATATTGAAGGGCTGACGTTGGCCCGGGCGGTGGGGTATCACATTGAGCGGCGGGTTTTCTTGAACGCCAATAGAACAGTGGTGCTCTGATGGACGCCTTCGCGAGCAAGCCCGCTCCCACATTCGACCGCGTTCCAAAGTTGGAACCCAGTCGAATGTGGGAGCGGGCTTGCTCGCGAAGAGGCCTTCACTAACAACGCAAAAACAGCATCTGTACCCGAGCATTTAACGCGCTGCCCACCCAAGGGCAACGCGGTTCCATAAAAACAACAGCGAGGTGAAAGCATGTCTGGTAATCGTGGTGTCGTGTATCTCGGCAACGGCAAGGTCGAAGTACAGAAAATCGACTATCCCAAAATGCAGGACCCCCGTGGCAGGAAGATTGAGCACGGCGTCATCCTGCGCGTGGTCTCCACCAATATCTGCGGCTCCGACCAACACATGGTGCGCGGCCGCACCACTGCCCAGGTCGGCCTGGTGCTCGGTCACGAGATCACCGGTGAAGTGATCGAGATGGGCAGCGGCGTCGAAAACCTGAAAATCGGCGACCTGGTCTCGGTGCCGTTCAACGTTGCCTGCGGTCTGTGCCGCTCCTGCAAAGAACAACACACAGGCGTGTGCCTGAGTGTCAACCCGGCCCGCCCGGGCGGTGCCTACGGCTACGTCGACATGGGCGACTGGACCGGCGGCCAGGCCGAGTACGTGCTGGTGCCGTATGCCGACTTCAACCTGCTGAAACTGCCGGACCGCGACAAGGCCATGGAAAAAATCCGTGACCTGACCTGCCTCTCCGACATCCTGCCCACCGGCTACCACGGCGCCGTGACTGCCGGCGTTGGCCCAGGCAGCACCGTCTACATCGCCGGTGCCGGCCCGGTCGGCCTGGCCGCTGCCGCCTCTGCCCGCCTGCTCGGTGCGGCGGTGGTGATCATCGGTGACGTCAACCCGATCCGCCTGGCCCACGCCAAAGCGCAGGGTTTCGAGATTGCCGACCTGTCCACCGACACCCCGCTGCACGAACAGATCGCCGCGTTGCTGGGCGAGCCGGAAGTGGATTGCGCGGTGGACTGCGTGGGCTTCGAAGCCCGCGGCCACGGGCATGACGGCGTCAAGGCCGAAGCACCGGCCACCGTGCTCAACTCGTTGATGGGTGTGGTGCGCGTGGCGGGCAAGATTGGTATTCCTGGCCTGTACGTGACCGAAGATCCAGGTGCTGTGGATGCCGCCGCGAAGATGGGCAGCCTGAGCATTCGCTTTGGCCTGGGCTGGGCCAAGTCCCACAGCTTCCACACCGGCCAGACGCCGGTGATGAAGTACAACCGCCAGCTGATGCAGGCGATCATGTGGGATCGTATCAACATCGCTGACATCGTTGGCGTGGAGGTGATCAGCCTGGATCAAGCGCCAAAAGGCTACGGCGAATTTGATGCCGGTGTGCCGAAGAAGTTTGTGATTGATCCGCACAAGTTGTTCAGCGCCGCCTGAGCCTAGGCGATGTTGTAATCCAAATGAGGGAGGGGGCAACCCCCTCCCTCATTTTTGTTTCAGCGAGTGGCCAATGCGCCCTGATACACCGTCGGCCCCGTTGGCTGCTTGCTCACCGAGCCGCCTTTGATTTCCGAACTCACCATCAGCGCTACCGGCTTCTTGATGGATTCCTGCTGACGCGGGTTCAGCCCGATGATGCCTTTGCCATCTTCCGGCAACAGGCCAAGGGAGACAGGCACGCCGTCCTCGGGAATTGCCCACAGCTCCAGGCTCTGGCCTGGCGCGACGGCGGTGGCGGCGATCGATCGCACTTCCAGGTAGTCCTTGTGGGCCATGATCTGTGCCGCAGGTTGTTGGGCCGTGGTCACCAGGGTGGCGGCGGATTTGACCGAGTCCTGGGTGTACAGGGCGCCACCCACACCGGCGAGTACCACAAGGCAAGCGCCCACGAAAAGACGTGGCCGGGTCCAGAATGAGGGCTTGTACTCAATCACTTGGGGGTCGATCGTAGTCATAGGTCTCTTCCTGACAAATTTTGTAGTTAGTTCATGGACCTTGCGCGGGGCGATGGGTTCCTGAGCCCATCAGCCGTGATCTTCGTTAAAGTGATGCCAATTGGCCTTGATATAGCACAGGGCCAGTAGGCTGGCCGGTCGGCGAACCGCCGCGTGGTTCCAGGCTGACGGCCAGGGTCAGCGGCTTGATGAGCAAGGCTTGCTGGGCCGTGCTCAGTTGAATTCGACCTTTTCCATTGGCCGGCACAAGGCCCAGGGATATCGGTTTGCCGCCGCTGGGAACTGCCCATAGCTCCAAGTCACGCGCGGGCTCCACAGCGGCCAACGCCAGCGCCTCGATTTGCAGGTGATCGCCTACCGCCTGCACCCGCAACGCCGGCTGCTGGCTGGCGTTGAGCAGGGTGGCGTTGTACGTCACGCCCGGATCGCGCGGGTACAACACGCCCACCAACAGCGCCACGCCCACCGCGCAGGCGGCCGCCAGCAGGCGCACATTGCGCCACACCGGTTTCTTCACCGGCAGGTGCAGCACCTGCGGCTCGATGCGTGCCTGGATGCCTGCCCACACGTGGTCTGGCACCGGGTGTTCCGGTAGCCCGCCGGACAGGCTGGCGAGGGCGTCCTGCCAGCGGCCGAGTTCGACGCGCAGCGCCGCATCGTCCAGCAGCAGGCTGTCAAAACGCCGACGGGCGGTAGCCGGCATCAGCCCAATGGCATAGTCGGCGGCGAGTGCGCGGCGCAGGGTAGGGGTTTGGTAGTTCATGATTCAAGGCACCTGCGCAGGCGTTCCATGCCGCGACGGATCCAGGATTTGACCGAACCCAGCGGCGCCGCCATGTGTTCGGCCAGCTCCGTGCATGACAGGCCCTTGAAGTACGCCACACTGATCGATTGGCGTTGCACGGCGTCAAGGCTATCGAGGCAGCGGCTAAGTGCCTGGGCGCCACGTTCACGGTCGAGCTGTTCGTGGGCGCTGGGGCCGTCGTCGGGCAGGGCGTCCTGTTGGCCGTCGGCCAGGGGCTGTTCGCGGCGTTTGCGTAATTGGTCGATGGCCAGGTTGCGGGTGATGTTGACCATCCACGTCATCGGTGCCGCCAGGTGGGCCTCGTAGCGCGAGGCGTTGTACCAGATGCGCACGAAGGCTTCCTGCAGTACCTCTTCAGCCAGGTCCGAGCGCCCCATGAAGCGCAGGGCGATGCCGTGCAAGCGCGGCGAAACACTGCGGTAAAGCGCCTCGAACGCCTGGCGATTGCCAGAGGCAGATTCGGCCAGCAGGGCGCGCAACGGGTCTGCATCGTGAGTCGAAATAAGGCTTCTCCAGATCACCGAGCGAGGGCTGCGTGACTGCGCTCGGTAAGAGGGTAGTTCAGCGATGGCATTCATTCCATGCAACTCCGGTCGGCGCATGGGAGATATACGCGCAGGCGGACCATTCGGATGCAGCCTTTTCTGAACTAATCTCTACGTGGGAACAATCCTTCGGGATGGTCAGTCAAAGCCCTGCTTTCAGCTCTTACATCCAGAGGTTGTTTCAATGAAGATTTCACGCGGTTTTGCCCTTTCCTGCCTGATGACCCTGGCAGCCGGCCCGGTGTTCGCCGCAGGCTTCAGCCTTGGCGATGCAGCCAATGCGATTTCCGGCATGCAAGGTGGCAACAACAAGGCTGCCGCTGCTGCACCGTCGTCCGAGACGGCCGGCCTGCTGAGCGCACTGACCTCGCAACTGAACATCACCCCCGAGCAGGCGGTCGGCGGCACCGGTGCCATGCTCGGCTTGGCCAAGAACAAACTCAGCGGCAATGACTACTCGCAACTGGGCAACAGCGTGCCGGGCCTGGATCAACTGTCGGGCAACAACGCCCTGGGCAGCCTCGGCGCCTTGAGCGGGATGCTCGGCCAGGCGGGCGGCAGCAAGACCAGCGGCCTTGATGGCCTGCTGGGTAACGTGAAGAGCACCAACGACCTGAATACCGCGTTCAGTGCCCTGGGCATGGACAGCGGCATGATCGGCCAGTTTGCGCCGGTGATCCTGCAATACCTGGGTGGCCAGGGTGCCAGTAGCTCGGTGCTGGGCAAACTGGCCCAGGCTTGGGGGACTGGCGGTTGACTGTGTTTGCTGCAATATGGGGGGCTGGTTGTCGTTGAAATAAATTGTGGTGAGGCACTGGGAACGGTAGGAGTTGTGAGGGCCACGCAGTAGTACCTTCACAGCATCGCGATAGTTGATCTGTAGGAAGGTTCAATCAACTGACCCACTGGTGAACCCATGACTTCTGTCAACCAGCTTCAGAATACAGTGCAGACCTTTATCAACCAGCTCAACAGCCATGAGCAGAGCCAAAAAACTGGACAGATTGGCGCAAACGCAGCGAATAGCTCGCAGATCCCGACGTGGTTAATGCAGGATTTGCGCAATGACGTGAGGGCCGTACTTGATGGAACCAATCCTGATAAGTCAGTTGCCAACCTGCTGAAAAGCTTGCAAACACTCCAGACATTTATCGGCTCGGAAAGCTCTCGCAGCGATGCAGCGGCGAAAGAATGGCCAGCCGGTAAAGAGCTGCCTTCAGGCGGGGTCGATATTATAAAGGGGAAGGACGGCCAGCCAATAGTGCTCGGGCCGGCGAAACAGTGGACTGGCGACGGAGAAATGCCAGGTGCGGTCAAGCTTACAGATGAAGGGGCTAAACGAGGTGCGAAGGAGTGGCCAGCCGACAAAGAGCTGCCTTCCGGCGGGGTCGATATTATAAAGGGGAAGGACGGCCAGCCAATAGTGGTCGGGCCGGCGAAACAGTGGACTGGCGACGGAGAAATGCCAGGTGCGGTCAAGCTTGCAGACCTGCAGTCGAAGACGTCGAAGTCCCTGGATGATAAGGCTGACACTGTAGCTTCAACCCTCAAGAAGCTCCTTGATGGCGGCGCTACCGGCGCAGATGCCCAACAGGTGTTGGCCGATCTGCGCTCGGCCATTCAAGATCTTGTTGGCGTTGGCGCTACGGCCAGTGACGCCGAACAGGTACGAACGGCTCTAGTGAATAGCCTGCAGTCGCAGGCCTGAACGTTGAACCCAAAACACTAAGGCTCCAAGGTTCTGTGACCAGTCCCACCGCGTTCATTTGAAAGCGCTTGTATACGCAGGTCCTTCTCCGTCCAGAGCTGGTTCACCCAGTTCTGGATGGTCTGGCGAAACGCCGGATCGTTCTCGTAATCCCCCTGCCATAACGCCGGGTCCAGTTCGCGGGTGCGGATATCAATGATCACTTTCGGCACTGCGCCGCTGATCAAGTCCCAGAACCCTGGCGTCTTCTCCTGAGGGTAAACCACGGTGACGTCGAGGATCGCATCCAGTTGTTCACCCATCGCCGCCAGTACAAACGCCACGCCGCCCGCCTTGGGCTTGAGCAGATGGGTAAAGGGTGATGACTGCTGCACCCGTTTGGCCTCGGTAAATCGCGTTCCCTCCAGATAATTGACCACCGTCACCGGCTGGCGCTTGAACAGCTCGCACGCCTGCCTGGTGATCTGCAAATCCTGCCCGGCCAGCTCCGGGTGTTTGGCCAGGAACGCCTTGCTGTAGCGTTTCATGAACGGGTAATCCAGCGCCCACCAGGCCAGGCCAAGGAAGGGCACCCAGATCAGCTCTTTTTTCAGGAAAAACTTGAAGAACGGCGTACGCCGATTGAGAGCCTGGATCAGCGCGGGGATATCCACCCAGGATTGGTGGTTGCTGATGACCAGGTAGGACGTGTCGGTGCGCAAGTCGCCGCCGCCACGAATGTCCCATTGCGTCGGGATACACAGCGCGAAAATCAGCTTGTCGATCTCGGCCCAGGTCTCGGCGATCCACATTACCGCCCACGACATGGTGTCGCGCGAGCGGCCGGGGGCGACCAGTTTGAGCAGGGCAAACGCCATCAACGGACCGATCAGGACCAGGGTGTTGAGCAACAGCAGCAGGGTGACAAAACAGCCGGTGAGCAGGCGGCGCATAAGCAACTCTTGGATTCTTGTGGGCGGGCCATGATAAGCAAGGTGAGTCTAGAGGCCAAATCGCAAAGCGCTGGACGAATGTGATCGTTCCCACGCTCTGCGTAGGAACGAGCTAACTAACCCGCGCTTTTGCGGTCTAGAATCCGCCTACTTCTTTCCGAGGACATCCCTTCGTGAAACTGTTACTTGCTGCGTTCGCCCTGGTTGCCGTGCCCGTCATGGCTGCCGAACCGACCCTCTACGGTCGCTACGAATACATCCAATTGCCGGAGATCGGCGAAACCTTCAAGGCCAAGATGGACACCGGCGCCCTGACGGCCTCGCTCTCTGCGCGCAACATCGAAACCTTCCAACGTGACGGCGACGACTGGGTGCGCTTCCGCCTCGGCGGCAAGGACGCGTCCGACAAGGTCTACGAGCACAAAGTCTCGCGCATCAGCAAGATCAAGAGCCGCGCCGACGAAGACGACGACAAGGACGAAGCCACCGTGGCCAAGCGCCCGGTGATCGACCTGGAAATGTGCCTGGGCAACGTCAAGCGCACCGTCGAGGTCAACCTCACCGACCGCAGCAGCTTCAACTACCCGTTGCTGATCGGCGCCAAGGCCCTGCGTGAATTTGGCGCAGCGGTAAACCCGGCGCGTCGTTACACTGCGGACAAACCGGACTGCTGATAGACCCCCATGCCCCACATCCTGATTGTCGAAGACGAAGCGGCGATAGCCGACACGCTGATATTCGCCCTGCAAGGCGAGGGTTTCACCACCACCTGGCTGAGCCTTGGCCAGGAGGCGCTGGCCCATCAGCGCCAGGCCCCGGCGGACCTGATCATCCTCGACATCGGCCTGCCCGACATCACCGGCTTTGAAACCTGCAAGCAACTGCGCCGTTTCAGCGAAGTGCCGGTGATGTTTCTCAGCGCCCGCGACGGTGAGATTGACCGCGTAGTGGGCCTGGAGATTGGCGCCGACGATTATGTGGTCAAACCCTTCAGCCCCCGGGAAGTAGCGGCGCGGGTCAAGGCGATCCTCAAACGCGTCGGCCCCGGTGTGGCGCCAGCGGTGTTCCAGGTCGACCTGGAACGCATGCAGATCAACTATCGCGGCCAGCCGCTGAACCTGACCCGCCACGAATTCCGCCTGTTGCAAAGCCTGCTGGAACAGCCCGAGCGCGTGTTCAGCCGCGAGCAATTGCTGGACGCGGTCGGTGTGGCGGCAGATGCCGGTTACGAGCGCAATATCGACAGCCACATCAAAAGCCTGCGCAGCAAGTTACGCAGCGTGGCGGCGGAGGCCGAGCCGATCCAGACCCATCGCGGCCTCGGCTACAGCTACAGCCCGAGCAATAGCTGATGCGCCTGGGGCTGCGGATCTTCCTGGTGTATGCGCTGTTTATCGGCCTCACCGGCTATTTCGTGCTGAGCACGGTCATGAAGGAAATCCGCCCCGGCGTGCGCCAGTCCACCGAAGAAACCCTGGTGGACACCGCCAACCTGCTCGCCGAGATCCTGCGCGATGACGTGAAGAACGGCACCCTCGGCCAAAGCCATTGGCCCGAATGGCTCAAGGCCTACGGCAATCGCCAGCCGGGGGCGACCATCTGGGGCCTGCCGAAAAACCAGGTCAACCATCGCATCTATGTGACCGACGCCAAGGGCATCGTGCTGCTCGATTCCACAGGCGAGGCGGTGGGCCAGGACTATTCCAAATGGAACGACGTGTACCTGACCCTGCGCGGCGAGTACGGTGCGCGCTCCACCCGCAGCGACCCGGATGACGCCACCTCGTCTGTGATGCACGTCGGCGCACCGATCCGTGACAACGGCGAGATCATCGGCGTGGTCACCGTGGCCAAGCCCAACAGTTCGTTGCAGCCCTATGTGGACCGCACCGAACGGCGTCTGCTGTGGTACGGCGCCGGGCTGGTGGTGCTGGGCCTGTTGCTGGGTGCGTTGTTGTCGTGGTGGCTGACGGTCGCGTTGCGTCGCCTCACGGCGTATGCCGAGGCCGTCAGCGAAGGCCGCCGCGCCGAGTTGCCGCATTACCGCGGCGGTGAGTTGAAGCAGCTCTCCACCGCCGTGGAGCACATGCGCACGCAGCTGGAAGGCAAGGCCTACGTCGAACATTACGTGCACACCCTGACCCACGAATTGAAAAGCCCGCTGGCGGCGATTCGCGGCGCAGCGGAGCTGTTGCAGGGTGATATGAGCCGGGAGCAGCAGCAGCGGTTTGTCGGCAATATCGACAGCGAAAGCGCGCGCTTGCAGCAGTTGATCGAACGCCTGTTGAACCTGGCACAGGTGGAGCAGCGCCAGGGCCTCGAAGAGCAGGCGAGCATCCCGCTGGCGGCGATGGTCGAGGACATGCTCACGGCGCAATGTGCGCGGATCGAACGCGCCGGCTTGCAGGTGGAACAGGCGATTGCTGGCGATGTGAAGGTCTACGGCGAGCCGTTCCTGTTGCGCCAGGCCCTGGGCAATCTGCTGGACAACGCCCTGGACTTCACGCCTGCGGGCGGCACCTTGACGTTCAGCGCGCAGGTGCAGCACAACGATGTGCACATCAGCGTGTTCAACCAGGCGGCGCCGATTCCCGACTACGCCCTGCCACGCCTGAGCGAGCGTTTCTACTCGCTGCCACGGCCGGCCAGCGGACGCAAAAGCACCGGCCTGGGCCTGAATTTCGTCGAAGAAGTGATGAAGCTGCACGGCGGCACCTTGCAGATCGGCAATGTGCCCGGCGGCGTGCAAGTGGTGCTGCATCTCCACACAGTCTCCACATTGCCCACATAAACCCCCCACACAGGCTGCCCAGACTCGCCCCATCAAAACAGGGAGAGTCCCATGAACCGCAGTCTGCTTTTCAAACTGGGCGCGATTGCGCTGCTGATGCTGGTATTGCTGATTCCATTGCTGATGATCAACGGCATCATCGGCGATCGCCAATACACTCGCGATGCCGTGCTGGAGGATATTGCCCGCAGTTCCAGCTACAGCCAGCGCCTCACCGGGCCGGTGATGGTGGTGCCTTACCGCAAGACCGTGCGCGAGTGGAAGCTCAATGAAAAGCTCAACAAACGCTACGAAGTCACCCGTGAAGAGCGTGGTCGTCTGTATTTCCTGCCGGACCGTTTTGAGCTCGACGGCAAAGTGCAGACCGAACTGCGTGCACGGGGTATCTACCAGGCGCGGCTGTTCCATGCCGACAACCGCATCAGTGGGCGCTTCGAGCTGCCCGCGCAATGGGGCATTACCGAAGACTTCGCCGATTACCGCTTTGATCCGGCGTTTCTGGCGGTGGGTATCAGCGATATTCGCGGCATCGAAAACGCGCTGAAACTGGAGCTGGGCAGCCAGCAGCTGGACTTCGAACCCGGCTCCCAAGTGGACTGGCTGGGGCAGGGCGTGCACGTGGCGTTGCCGGTACAGGACAGCAAAAAGCCCTACGTCGTGGACTTCGCCTTCGACCTGCGCCTGCAAGGCACCGAGCAGTTGCAAGTGGTGCCGGTGGGCAAGATCAGCCAAGTGTCGCTTGCCTCCAACTGGCCGCACCCGAGCTTTATCGGCAACTTCCTGCCGGCCCAACGGGACGTCACCGATAGCGGCTTTACCGCCAACTGGCAGACCACCTTCTTCTCCACCAACCTAGAACAGGCGCTGCAAAGTTGCCTGGACGGCCAGGGCTGCAAGGACTTCACCAACCGCAGCTTCGGCGTGAACTTCATCGACCCGGTGGACCAGTACCTCAAGAGCGACCGGGCGATCAAATACGCGCTGCTGTTTATCGGCCTGACCTTTGCCGGCTTCTTCCTGTTCGAAGTGCTGAAGAGCCTGGCGGTGCACCCGATCCAATACGCGTTGGTGGGCTTTGCGCTGGCGTTTTTCTACCTGCTGCTGTTGTCGCTGTCCGAGCACATCGGCTTCGCCCTGGCCTACCTCATCTCCGCCAGCGCCTGTGTGTTGTTGATTGGCTTCTACGTCTGCCATGTGCTGCGCAGCATCCGCCACGGGCTGGGCTTTTCGGCGGGGTTGGCGGCGTTGTATGGCTTGCTCTACGGGTTGTTGAGTGCCGAGGATTACGCGCTGCTGATGGGCTCGCTGCTGCTGTTTGGCTTGTTGGGCACGGTGATGGTGCTGACGCGCAAGCTGGACTGGTATGGCGTGGGCAAGCGCAAGGCGGTGGAGCCGTTGCAGTTTGATCTGGAGGGGGTGCAATGATTGGGTTAAGGGAAGATCAGCAGATGAAGGCGCGGCTAGTCAACTTCCTCAACCACGCCACTGGACAATGTGGGAGCGGGCTTGCTCGCGAATGCGGTCTATCAGTAACGGATTCATTGACTGACCCACCGCTTTCGCGAGCAAGCCCGCTCCCACATTGGTTTGGTGTGAATGTTAGATGGGTGGCTGGGTCTGCTGCATCGAAGGGCGCTGGCTGACCTCGGCGTACCAGGCGGCAAGCTTGGGGTTATCGAGGCGCCATTGCAGGTCCGGATGGCGGAAATCCAGGTAACCCAAGGCACATGCCACACTGATCGCGGCAATATCGAAATGGCTGGTCAGCTCCGCAATCGCATCCGCTTCCAACTCGGCGACACTGCGGCGGATCTTGTTGCGCTGCTCGTCCAGCCACTGGTCCCAATGTTTCTCCTCCGGGCGCATGGCGGTCTCGTAGCGCACCAGTACGGCGGCATCCATGATGCCGTCGGCCATCGACGCCAGGGTCAGGCGGCGCCAGCGCGCCGAGCCGTCGCGGGGGATCAGCGGGTTGCCGACGTGCTGGTGGTCGAGGTAATCGAGGATCACCCGGCTGTCGTGCAGCACTGAACCGTCGGCCAGGCGCAGGGCCGGGATCTTGCCCACAGGGTTGCCTTGCAGCACGTGCTGGTCGGGCTGGATCGGCGTCGGCAGGGTGGCTTGCAAGGCCACGCGATCCTGCTGGCCGGTTTCGAGCAGCAGCACGCGGACTTTGCGCACGAAGGGGGAGGCGGGGTTGTGGAACAAGGTCATGGTGGACATGGGCATTCCTCAAGATGGGCAGGGGCTAGCCTAGAGGCATTCATGGTGTTTTTGAAGGCCCCTTCGCGAGCAAGCCCGCTCCCACATTTTGAATTGTGAACACCACCCAATGTGGGAGCTGGCTTGCCTGCGATAGCGCCCTTAGCCCCGCCGCCTAAACAACCCCCCTACACCAATCACAGCCGGCACCCCCAACCCCACCCAACTCAACGAATCCCACCACCCATCCCCCAGCAACGCCGCAAACAACCCCGCCGCACTGAGCACGCCAATCCCCAGCGGAATCGCAAACACCTTCCAGAAACTCGACTGTCTTGGCTTCATGTCTTACGCCTGACGATCCACAGATAAACCCCACTGCCCAACACGATGATGGTCAGCACATCCAGCACCGCCCACAAGATCTTCATCGGCATACCGCCATAGTCGCCAAAGTGCAGGGGCTGGGACATGCCCATGGCGTCCATGTACCACGGCCGTTCGGCGATGGCCGTGACGGCCAGGGTGCTGGCGTCGATCAGCACCGGCGTGAGCAGGTGTGACGTCAGGTGGGTGCTGCCTTTCATGAACACCGCATAGTGATGCTCACTGGAAAACCGCGTGCCGGGGAAGGCGATAAAGTCCGGCTGCATGCCGGGCGCGGCTTTGGCGGCGATGGTCAGCAGCTCGCTGGCCGGTGCGCGTTGGGTCAGCGGCGGCGCGTGTTTGTATGGCTCGATCATGGCGCTGAGGCTGTCCTGGCGCCAGGCGGCGATGATCAGGTCGGCGCAGGCGCTGATCACACCCGTGACACCCACCACCAACGCCCAGGTCAGGGTGACCGCGCCGAGCAGGTTGTGCAGGTCGAGCCAGCGCAAGCGTGTGGATTTGTCCTGGCGCACGGTGGCGAACTTCAGGCGACGCATGAACGGCAGGTACAACACCGTGCCCGAAATGATCGCCAGCACAAACAGAATGCCCATGAACGCCAGCAGCAACTTGCCCGGCAACCCGGCGAACATATCCACATGCAGGCGCAGCAGGAACAAAGTGAAGCCGCCATTCGCCGACGGCATCTCCACCGCATCACCGGTACGCGCATCCAGCATGAAGGTGTGGGACGAGTTGGGCTCGGTGCCGGCGGTGGCGGCCATGATTGCAATCACGCCGTTCGCGTCGTCTTCATCCCAGGCCAGGTACTGCATGGCTTCGCCGGGGCGATGGGCCTCGGCCTTGGCCACCAGTTGCTCCAGGTTGAGCTGCGGCGTATCGGCGGGCATTTGCGCCAGCTGCGGCTCGTTGCCCAGCAGGTGGTCGATCTCGTGGTGGAACACCAGCGGCAGGCCGGTGAGGGCAAGCAGCAGAAGGAACACCGTGCAGATCAGGCTGGTCCAGGTGTGGATGAAGGACCAGCGGCGGATGGTTTTGCTTTTCATTTTCCAGCCTTCAGACATGCCAAGGCCGCCCATTGGGCGGCCCGGTTGTTAACTCAGCCAATTACCACTGGTAGGTGGCGCTGGCGACGACGCTGCGTTGGTCGCCGAAGTAGCAGTAGTTGGCGTCACAGGTCGACAGGTAGTCCTTGTTGAACAGGTTGGTGGCGTTGAGCTTCACCGATGCGCCCTTGAGGGCGTTGTCCAGGCGGCCGAGGTCGTAATGCACCGAACCGTCGAACACGGTGTAGGCGTTGGCCTTGCCCAGCCAGGTGTTGGCCTGGTCGCCATAGGTGTTGCCGGTGTAGCGCGCGCCAAAGCCGATGCCGAAACCATCGAGTGGGCCGGTGTGCCAGGTGTAGTCAGTCCACAGCGAGGCTTGCTGGTTGGGCATCAAGGTCAGGCGGTTGCCTTTGTAGATGCCTTTTTGCACTTCGGACTTGGCCAGGGTGTAGGCCGCGATGACCTTGAGGTTCTCGGTCACGTCAGACACGGCTTCCAGCTCCAGGCCCTTGACCTTCACTTCGCCGGTCTGGCTGTTGATTTGCTGGTTGCCGGCGCCAAGGGTGGTCACCTGCACATTCTTCTGGGTCAGGTCGTAGACCGCCGCCGTCAGCAACGTGTTGGAGCCGGGCGGCTGGTACTTCACGCCCATTTCCCACTGCTTGCCTTCGGTCGGTTTAAACGTCTTGGACGCACTGGTATCGGCGTTGCTCGCCGGTTGGAACGATTCGGCGTAGGACAAGTATGGAACGAAGCCCGAATCGAACACGTAGCTCAGCGCAGCGTTGCCGCTGAAGTGTTTGACGCGGTCGGTGTTGGTCGCATCGCTGTCGTTGAAGTAAGTGGTGGCCTGATGCACCCAATCTTCACGTCCGCCCAGGGTCAGGCGCCATTTGTCCAAGGCCATCTGGTCCTGCACGTAGAGGCCGGTCTGCACGGTTTTCTGGTTGTAGTCGTAGTACGGCCGGACGTCGGTCGGGCGCACCGTCGGCGTGGTATTGATCGGGTTGAAGATGTTGATATCCGAGGCGGTACCGTAAATCGCGCGGTAGGACGTATCGGTACGCTGGTGATCCAGGCCCAGCAGCAAGGTGTGGGTCACGTCGCCGGTGGCGAAGTCGGCCTGGAAGTTGTTGTCCACCGCAAACTGGCCGATGTTCTCGTCCACGTTGGTGGTCGAACGGCTGATATTGCCGGCTGCATCAGCGGGTGAATAGGTGTAGGAACCCACGGTCAGTTGCTGGAATGACAATTCCGATTTGGTGTAGCGCAGGTTCTGCTTGAACTGCCACGTGTCATTGAAACGGTGCTCGAACGCGTAGCCCAGCGCGTAGTAGGTACGGTCATAGAACTCGTAGTCTGGGTCGCCAAGGTTCTTGTGATGGGACACTTCGCCCAGCGGCGATTTGATCTTGGTGCCCTGGATCGGCATGAACTGGCTGGTGGTGCCGGTATCGTCGCGGGTGAATTGCGAGAGAAAGGTCAGCTTGGTGTCGGGATCCATGTTCCAGGTCAGGCTGGGGGCGATGTTGTAACGCTTGTTGTCGATATGATCGACCTGGGTGCCGGCATCGCGTACCACGCCGCTGAGGCCGTAGAGGAACTGGCCTTCATCATCGATCTTGCCGGTGCTGGCGAAGTTGATCTGGCGGTAGTTGTCGCTGCCGTATTGCACTTGGACGGCATGGCTCGACTCTTCGCTGGGACGGCGGCTGACCATGTCCAACAGGCCGCCCGGTGGCGTCTGGCCGTACACCGACGACGCGGGGCCGCGCAGCAGGGCGAGGCGGTCGAGGTTCCAGGTTTCGGCCTTCGGGTTGGCGTAGACGCCGCGCGGCAGTGGCAGGCCGTCGAGGAACTGGGTCGGTTCGAAACCGCGCACGCGCATCCAGTCGTAGCGGGTGTCGCTGCCGTAGCTGGCGGAGACGATACCGGGCATGTATTTCACCGCGTCATCCAGGTTCTGCACGTTGCGGTCTTGCATCTGCTGGCGGGTGGCGACGGAGATCGAGCGCGGCGCTTCGACCAGCGCGGTGTCGGTTTTGGTGCCAGCGGCGGTGCGCGTTGCGACATAACCGTCCACCGGGCCCCAGGCGCTTTCAGTGCTGCCTTGGCCAATGATATTGGTCTCCGGCAGCGCCACCACACCCTCCGGGATTGCCACCAGCGTGTAAGTCCCGGCGCTGCTTTGCTCCAGCTGCAAGCCGGTGCCACGCAGGGCCTCGCGCAGGGCACCTGGTGCATCGAACTGGCCTTGGACCGGGGCCGAGGTCTTGCCGGCGGCGAGCGCTGGGTTGAGGGTCAGGGCCAGGCCTGCCTGGCTGGCGATCTGGTTCAAGGTACTCGCCAGGGGAGCCGCCGGCAGGTTGTAGGCGCGCACGCTGGTGGCCTGTTCGGCGGCGATCAGCGGGGTGCTGGCCAGCGGGGCGCTGAGGGCGATGGCCACGGCTAACAGGCTGGGGCGCAACAGGGTGTCTAGCGTGCGGGACATGGGGCGGCTCCTGAATGGAAATATTTCTCAATTGCCTAGGTGCCGAACGAGAATCGAAAAGTGATAGGGCTGGGTGTAAATATTTTTTTGGGGTGTTCTTGAGGGCCTCATCGCAGGCAAGCCAGCTCCCACATTTGATTTGTGAACACAGTCAAGTGTGGGAGCTGGCTTGCCTGCGATAGCAATCGCCCAGGCCCCACAGAACCTAAGGCTTGGCGCCGACAGTCACCCACCACGGCGTGTGCTGCTCGATCTGCACCGGCAACGTCGGCAGCAGCGCATTCAGCGCCAGGGTGGTGTCATGCAGCGGGAAGCTGCCGGTAATGCGCAGGTCCGCCACATGCTTATCCACACCCAGGTGCCCGGTGCGATAACGCGCCAGTTCCGCCACCACATCGCCCAGGCGCGCGTTGTCCACCACCAGCATGCCGCGCGTCCACGCATCGGTAGCGGGGGTGACGGCCAGCGTAGGGCCCAGGCCGTCGCTGCGCATCAGCACCTGCTGGCCTTCCTTGAAGATCTGTTCCTGCTGCAGCGCTTCGGGCTGGGCGCCGACGGCCGATTGCAGCACGCTCAAGCGCGTGGCGTCGTCTTCGCGCCTGACGATAAACCGCGTCCCCAGCGCCCGCAGGCTGCCGTTGCGGGTCTGCACATAGAACGGCCGCGCATCGTTGTGGCCGGTTTCGACGAGGATTTCGCCTTCCTGCAACACGATCAACCGGCGCTTTTCATCGAAGCGCACGTCGATGGCGCTGTGGGTGTTGAGGTTGATCAGGGTGCCGTCGGCCAGTTTTAGCGTGCGCTGCTCGCCGGTGGCGGTGCGCTGGTCGGCCAGCCAATAGTGGATCGGCACATAGCGTTCCCCGGCAAACAACGCCAGGCCAATCACCACGGCGATACTGGCCAAACCGCTGCCAAGCTTGCGCACCCGCTGACGAATGCCCTCGCGTGACTGCAATAAGGCTGCCCGTGCCGGGCCCGAGGCCGCGCTGAAACGCTGGTCGAGCATGCCCAGTTGGCGCCAGGCGCGGGTGTGTTCTTCGTCGCTGGCCAGCCATTTGTCGAATTCCTCGCGCTCAACCGGGCTGCCATCGCCCGAATCGAGGGACAGCTGCCAGGCAATCGCCGCATCCAGCACACGGGCCGACACCGGTTTGGAACTGATTACGCTCACAGCGGCTCGCCATACAGGGCGATGTAGCACTGGCGAATGCCCTGGGCCAGGTACTGGCGCACACGCGGCACCGACACGCCGAGGCGCTGGGCGATTTCGGCGTGGCCCAGGCCATCGAGGCGGTTATAGAGGAAGGCGGCGCGGGCCTTGCTCGACAGCTTGCCGAGCAGGCGGTCGATGGCCTTGAGGTCTTCGAGGATCAGTTGCTGCTCTTCCGGCGACGGGTGTTCGCTTTCCGGGATCAGCATCAGTTCGGTGAGGTAGGCCTGTTCCAGGGCGGCGCGGCGGAAGTAGTCGAACAGCAGGCCCTTGGCGATGGCCACCAGGAACGCCCGTGGTTCGCGGGGTTCGTGCAGCTCGTCACGGCCCAGCAGGCGCATGAAGGTGTCCTGGCTCAGGTCTTCGGCGCGGCTCGGGCAGGCCACGTTGCGTCGCAGCCAGGCCAACAGCCAGCCACGATGGTCGCGGTACAACGCGCCAACAAGCTCACTGTGTGGGTTCTGGATCGACGACAAGGCATCACCTGGCAAACAAAACGTTTAAACTAACGAGAATTATTCGCGATTGTGTCAGAGGCGTCGGGTGGGCGCAATTGGCGTCTGTCGGGTGGTGCTATTAAAACGATGGCGCTTGTTTACGCCGCTTCCATTGGCTCAAACGCTCGTGCAGCGCTTGCGGCGTGTCGATGTGCTGCTGCCGCGCGCGGCTGAACAGGATCAGCATCAGCTCGGCCGTGGCCAGGGCATCGGCGCTGGCGTGATGGCGTTCGCCCACGTGCAGGTTGAAGTGGTGGATCCAGTCGTCCAGCCCGGCTTCGCGGATATGCGCCTCTGGGCACAGCAGCGGGGCGATGTCGGCCACATCCAGGAACGGGTGAGCCAGGCGATAACCGAGGCTGTCCTTGAGCGCCCGGCACAGCATGTGTTGATCGAACGGTGCATGGAAGGCGAGCAGCGGGCTGTCGCCAACAAACGCCATGAAGTCCAACAGCGCTTCCACCGGATCGCTGCCGGCGGCAATCGCGCTGGGGCCGAGGCCGTGGATCAATACGCTGGGGCCGGGCTTGGCTTCGGCCCGTTGCAGGGTGCGCTCGAACATCTGCGAGAAATCCACCGCGCCGTCTTCGATTACCACTGCGCCGATGGATAGCACCTGGTCGCGGTTGAGGTTCAGGCCGCTGGTTTCCAGGTCCACGACCACCCAGCGCTGGCTGCGCAAGGGGCCCGTTCCCAGTGCGGCAGGCGTGGGCAACTGCGCCAGACGCTGTTGTTGCGGGGTGTCGAGCCGTGGTTTTTTCGCACGTAACCAACCGAATAGGCTCACAGCTGATACCGCAACGTCAGGCTGCTTTGCAGGCGCTGGGCCTGGCGCAGGGATTCGCGCAGGATGCGGCGGTCCAGGTGGTTGAGGCTGTCGGGGTCGACGCGGTTGGAGTACGGCTGGTTTTCCCGGGTCTGCAACTGGTGCTGCTGCATGCGGGTCTGCTGGATGAAGTGATAGGCCTCTTCATAGGCGGCGCCGTCCAGCGGCTCGATGACTTCCTTGACCACCAACTGGCGCAGGCGCTCCAGGGTGTTGTTGGCGTGGATGCCATTGGCCAGCGCCAGCAGGCGCGCACCGTCGACGAAGGGCGTGAGACCCTGCACCTTGAGGTCCAGCGTGGCCTTTTCGCTGCCTTTACGCGACAGCACAAACTCGCGAAAACGTCCTACGGGCGGGCGCTGGCGCAAGGCGTTCTCGGCGAGCATGCGCTGGAACAAGCGGTTATCGGCGACCTGATCGAGAATGCCCTGGCGCAGTTGCTCACAGCCGCGCTCATCGCCCCACACCACGCGCAGGTCGAAATAGATGCTGGAACCCAGCAGATTCTCCGGCGTGGCCTCGCGGATAAACGCCGCAAAACGCCGCGCCCATTCGCCCCGCGACAGGCACAGCTCAGGGTTGCCGGCCATGATATTGCCCTTGCACAGGCTGAACCCGCACAGCGCCAGGCTCTGGTTGATCTGCTGCGCCAGCGGCAACAGCAGGGCGCGGATCTGCGCGGCTTCGGCGGCGTCCTTGGCGTCGAACAGGATGCCGTTGTCCTGGTCGGTGTACAGCGTCTGCTCGCGGCGGCCTTCGCTGCCGAAACACAGCCAACTGAACGGCACGCCGGGATCGCCTTTTTCCGCCAGGGTCAGCTCGATCACTCGGCACACGGTGTGATCATTGAGCAGGGTAATGATGTGGGTGATCTGGGTGGACGACGCGCCGTGGGCCAGCATGCGCTCGACCAACTGGCCGATCTCGCCACGGATCGCCACCAGGTTTTCCACCCGGGGCGCGTTGCGGATGGTGCGGGCCAGGTGCACCAGGTCCACGCGTTGCAGGGAAAACAGATCGCGCTCGGACACCACGCCACACAGGCGCTGGTCCTTGACCAGGCAGACGTGGGCGATGTGCCGCTCGGTCATGGCAATGGCGGCGTCGAAGGCGCTGTGGTCCGGGGTCAGGTAGAACGGCGCCTGGGTCATGTGGTGCTCGATGGCCTGGTTGAAATCACTGGTGCCATCGGCCACCACCTGGCGCAGGTCGCGCAGGGTGAAAATCCCCAGGGGCGCCTTGTGTTCGTCAACGATCACAATGCTGCCGACCTGTTGCTCATGCATCAGCGTCACTGCCTCGCGCAGCGGTGTGGTCGGGCTGCACGTCACCGGATGGCGCATGGCCAACTCGCCGAGGCGGGTGTTCAGGGAGTATTGGGTGCCGAGGGTCTCCACGGCTTTTTGTTGGACTTGCTGGTTGACCTGGTCCAGCAGGCTGCTCACGCCGCGTAGGGCAAAGTCGCGAAACGGGCTGGAAAGGGCGAACAGCTTGATGAACGCCGGCTTGTTCAGCTGTAGGCAGAAGGTGTCTTCAGCGGCTTTATGCTCGGTACGGGTGGCGCGCTCGCCCAATAGCGCGGCGAGGGGGAAACATTCGCCGGTGGTGATTTCGAAGGTGGTCTCGGCCGAGTCTGGCCGTTCGCCGACCACACGGCCCTGCTTGACGATGTAAAAGTGTTCCACCGGCCCGCCCGACGGTTTGAGGATGCTCTCGCCGGGGCCGAAGAAGCGCAATTGGCACTGTTCCACCAGAAACGCCAAATGCGCGTTTTCCATCTGGTTGAACGGCGGGAAGCGTTGCAGGAACTGCAAGGTGCCGTGAATGTTCTGCAACACAGCAGTTTTCCCCGCCTGGGCGAAGGCATCAGCTTTACTCATAACAGTGACCGCAATTTTATTGTCGTTATCGTCCTGCATGGTCGGCTCCTGCGGGGCGGGTGCCCATTGGACGTAAGTCTAGGTCCCGGGAAACGCTGTAAACCTAGGGAAAAACCTTATATGAAGATTGTGCAAAACCCGTAGAACGCCCACTAGGCAAACTTTCCGACGAAGTGCACATTGTTCGCCCTTCCGCAGATGTCTGACGAGTGTGCTGGGAGATTGATGAGAACTGCTGAGAACCGTATGTCCGACCACGATATTTTGAGTGATGCCGAGCGCGAGGCGCTGAGCGCCGTGATGCTGGAGCCTGATTTACCGCCGCAACGGGTGTTGATCGTCGATGACGATAAGGACGCCCGTGAACTGCTGGCGGAAATCCTCGGGCTGGACGGTATTCGCTGCATGACCGCCGAGAGTGGCGAAGCGGCGTGGGCATTGTTGCAGTCCAGCGGTTCCATTGGCCTGCTCATCACCGACCTGCGCATGGCGCCCAGCAACGGTTTGGAGCTGATCCGCAAGGTGCGCGAGTCCACGCGGGCGGCGTTGCCGATCATCATCATGTCGGGGGACGCCGAAGCGCTGGATGTGATCGATGCGATGCATTTGAGTGTGGTGGATTTTTTGCTCAAGCCGATTGATAGCGTGAAGTTGGCGAAGATGGTGAAGCGGGAGTTGGGGATGGCGGCCTGATTTTTGTGGTGTATTTGCCGGCCTCTTCGCGAGCAAGCCCGCTCCCACATTTGACCGCGTATATCCTGTAGGAACTCGGTCGAATGTGGGAGCGGGCTTGCTCGCGAAAGCGTCAGCCCAGTCACCCCAAGCCCCAAAGAAAAAGCCCCGGTCTCTCGACCAGGGCTTTTTTCATTTACAGGCCATTCTTAGCCTTGAACTCCCGACGCCGACGGTGCAACACCGGCTCGGTATAGCCATTCGGCTGCTTGGTCCCTTCAATCACCAACTCCACCGCTGCCTGGAACGCGATGTTGCTGTCGAAATCCGGTGCCAGTGGGCGGTACAACTTATCCCCAGCGTTCTGACGGTCTACCACCGGCGCCATGCGCTTGAGGCTTTCCAGCACTTGGGCTTCGTTGACGATGCCGTGGCGCAGCCAGTTGGCGATGTGCTGGCTGGAGATACGCAGAGTGGCGCGGTCTTCCATCAGGCCGACATCGTTGATGTCCGGCACTTTCGAGCAGCCGACGCCCTGGTCGATCCAGCGCACCACGTAGCCAAGGATGCCCTGGGCGTTGTTGTCCAGCTCATTGCGGATTTCTTCGTCGGACCAATCGGTATTGGTCGCCAGAGGAATGGTCAGGATATCGTTCACCGACGCGCGTTCACGCGTGGCCAGTTCGGCCTGGCGGGCGAAGACGTCGACCTTGTGGTAGTGCAACGCGTGCAGCGCAGCGGCAGTCGGCGACGGGACCCAAGCGGTGTTGGCGCCGGCCAGTGGGTGGGCGATTTTCTGTTCGAGCATCGCCGCCATCAGGTCGGGCATCGCCCACATGCCTTTACCGATCTGCGCACGGCCTTGCAGGCCGGTGCTCAGGCCGATATCGACGTTCCAGTTTTCGTAGGCGCCGATCCATTTTTCCGCCTTCATTGCTGCCTTGCGCACCATCGCGCCGGCCTCCATGGAGGTGTGGATTTCGTCGCCGGTACGGTCGAGGAAGCCGGTGTTGATAAACACCACGCGCTCGCTGGCGGCCTTGATGCAGGCCTTGAGGTTGACCGTGGTGCGGCGCTCCTCGTCCATGATCCCGACTTTCAGGGTGTTGCGCGGCAGGTTCAGCACGTCTTCGATGCGGCCGAACAGCTCGTTGGTGAACGCGGCTTCTTCCGGGCCGTGCATCTTCGGTTTGACGATGTACACGGAGCCGGTGCGGCTGTTCTTGCGGCTGTTGTTGCCGTTGAGGCTGTGGGTCGCCGCCAGGCTGGTGACCAGGCCGTCGAGGATGCCTTCTGGCACTTCGTTGCCGTCTTTGTCGAGGATCGCGTCGATGGTCATCAGGTGACCAACGTTGCGCACGAACAGCAGGGAGCGGCCGTGCAGGGTCACGTCCTGGCCATTTACGCCGGTGTAGACGCGATCGGCGTTCATGGTGCGGGTGAAGGTCTTGCCGCCCTTGGCCACTTCTTCGGCCAGGTCGCCTTTCATCAGGCCGAGCCAGTTGCGGTAGATCACCACTTTGTCATCGGCATCGACGGCGGCGACGGAGTCTTCGCAGTCCATGATGGTGGTCAGCGCGGCTTCCATCAGCACGTCTTTGACGCCGGCGGCGTCGGTCTGGCCGACCGGGGTGCTGGCGTCGATCTGGATTTCGAAGTGCAGGCCGTTGTGTTTCAGCAGCACGGCGGTCGGTTGTGCCGCGTCGCCATGGAAGCCGATCAGTTGTGCGTCGTCGCGCAGGCCGCTGTTGCTGCCGCCCTTGAGGCTGACGATCAGTTTGCCGTCGACGATCTTGTAACCGGTGGAGTCGACGTGGCTGCCGGCGCTGAGCGGCGCCGCTTCGTCGAGGAAGGCGCGGGCGAAGGCAATCACCTTGTCGCCACGCACTTTGTTGTAGCCCTGGCCCTTTTCGGCGCCGTCGGCTTCGCTGATGGCATCGGTGCCATACAGCGCGTCATACAGCGAGCCCCAGCGCGCATTGGAGGCGTTGAGGGCGAAGCGCGCGTTCATCACCGGCACTACCAGCTGCGGGCCGGCCATGCGGGCAATCTCGTCGTCGACGTTTTGGGTCGTGGCCTGGAAATCTGCGACTTCTGGCAGCAGGTATCCGATGTCTTGCAGGAAGGCCTTGTAGGCCACCGCGTCGTGGGCCTGGCCGGCGTGGGTCTGGTGCCAGGTGTCGATGCGCGCCTGGAAATCGTCGCGTTTGGCGAGTAGGGCTTTGTTCTTCGGCGCCAGGTCATGGATGACCTTGTCGGCACCGGCCCAGAACTGGTCGGCAGTAATGCCGGTGCCGGGAATGGCTTCGTTGTTCACGAAGTCGAACAGGACTTTGGCGACCTGCAGGCCACCGACTTGAACGTGTTCAGTCATTGCTTGCCTCACTCTGCACAGCTTAAGCGCTTTTTAGATTTTCATTATGTAGTGCCAGGTTGCGCATACTACATGATGACTTGCGGTTGTGAAAATTAGACTAAATACGTCGTTTAGCGACCCACTTTGGTCGTACGGTCACAGCGGAGAACGGGATGTTCTCAAAAAACCATTGGATTGTTCCAGATAAATATAAAAATGGTACACGATTTGTTTTCGGTGGCTGCCGAGTCCACCTTGTAGATTGAATTCCAGAGGGCATCGCCATGGACCATCTTGTACTCACAATTATCGCCGCCGACAAACCCGGCCTGGTGGAACGCATCGCGCAGAACATCGCCGCCCATGGCGGCAACTGGCTGGAAAGCCGCATGGCCCATATGGCCGGGCAGTTTGCCGGGATCTTGCGGGTCAGTGTTCCCACAGAAAACCGTCAGGCCTTGGTGGGCGCGCTGGAGGACTTATCCACACACGGCATTCGTGTGCTGGTGGGTGAGGGCAGCAGCGGGCAGGCGAGCGCGTCCAAATCGATCATGATGACGCTGGTGGGCAATGACCGTTCAGGCATCGTGCGCGAGATCACCGCGCTGCTGAGCAAGCAAGGGGTGAACCTGGAGAGCCTGAGTACCGATGTACGCCCGGCGCCCATGAGCGGCGACCCGCTGTTTACCGCCGAGGCGCTGTTGCAGGTGCCCGCGGCGCTGTCCCTGGATACCTTGCAGTTATCCCTGGAAACCCTGGCCGATGACTTGATGGTGGAACTGCACCACGAGGAATAATCTGCCCACAAGGTTATGCATGAAAATCTTGCATGGGCCTGTGGATAACCTGTAGAGACCCGGCGCCAGGCCACGCCGGCCGGGCTTCTTCGCTGTTTGAGCAAAAAACGAGCAATTTCAAGCGCTTGTGCACAAATGGCGGGGATCAGGTTGTGGATAACCTTGGGGTGAATGTCTGCAAGCCACGGCCACTGTGGCTTGCAGAGGTTTGTACGTTATTTGATCAGCGTTTGCGCACGCTCAGCCAGGCATCCACGCTGTAGACCACCAGGCCGGCCCAGATAAACGCGAAGGCAATCAGCGTGCTCGGTGCCAGGTGTTCACCGAACAGCAGCACGGCTTCCAGCAGGACCAAGGTCGGCGCTACGTACTGTAAAAAGCCCAGTGCCGTGTAGGGCAAATGCCGTGCGGCGGCGTTGAAACACACCAATGGGATCAGCGTCACTGGACCAGCGGCCACCAGCCACCAGGCTTCGGACGTGCTCCAGAACTCTAGTTGTGCACTGTGGGCGGTCGGATTGAACAACAACCACGCCACGGCAATCGGTACCAGCATCCAGGTTTCCACCACCAGCCCGGGCAGTGCCTTGACCGGCGCCTGCTTGCGGATCAAACCGTAGAAACCGAAGGTAAGCGCCAGCACCAGCGACACCCACGGCAAGCTGCCCACTTGCCACACCTGTTGCGCCACACCCACCGCCGCCAGCGCGACCGCGGCCCACTGCAAACGCCGCAAGCGCTCGCCGAGGATCAGCATGCCCAGCAGCACATTCACCAACGGGTTGATGTAGTAACCCAGGCTCGCTTCCAGCATGCGCCCGCTGTTCACCGACCACACATAGGTCAGCCAGTTACCCGCAATCAACGAACCGCTGAGGGCCAGGATCGCCAGGCGCTTGGGGTTGTCGCGCAGTTCGCGAAACCAGCCGGGGTGTTTCCACACCAGCAGCAGCAAACCGCCGAACAGCGCGGACCACAACACGCGGTGCACGATGATTTCGGCGGCCGGGACGCTGGCGATGGCTTTGAAGTAGAGCGGGAACAGACCCCAGATGACATAGGCACTCAGGCCCAGGATGTAACCCTTGCGGGGGTTGGCGGCGTGCATTGCAGAATCCTTGCTTAGGCAGCTATCAAAGCGCGATTGTAAGGATATTTATCTGGTTGCGGGTGGTGCTTTTCTGTGGGAGCTGGCTTGCCTGCGATAGCGCTCGTTCAGACACATTCATGCTGAATGTGCCGCCGTCATCGCAGGCAAGCCCGCTCCCACAGGGGAGAGGGTGGGTCAGAAGAGTTTCAGCGGTTCTTCGTTGAGGGCTGACAGCTGCTCACGCAACGCCAACACCTGGTCGCCCCAGTAACGCTCACTGCCAAACCACGGGAAGCTGTGGGGGAACGCCGGGTCGTCCCAGCGTCGGGCCAGCCAGGCGCTGTAATGCATCAGGCGCAACGCGCGCAGCGGTTCGATCAGGGCCAATTCGCGCGGGTCGAAGTCGTGGAATTCCTGGTAGCCGTCCATCAATTCCGACAACTGCCCCAGGCATTCCTGACGGTCACCGGCGAGCATCATCCACAGGTCCTGCACCGCTGGGCCCATGCGGCAGTCATCCAGATCGACGATATGGAACATCTCGTCGCGGCACATCATGTTGCCGGGGTGGCAATCGCCGTGCATGCGGATGTTCTTGTGCGGCGTGGCCTTGTACACCTCTTCCACGCGCTTGAGCAGGTCGCGGGCCACGGACTCGTAGGCCGGCAGCAGGCTCTTGGGGATGAAGTTGCCTTCGAGCAGGGTGTTGAGGGAGTCGTGGCCGAAGTTCTTCACACCCAAGGCTTCACGGTGTTCGAACGGGCGGGTGGAACCCACCGCATGCAAACGGCCCAGCAGTTGCCCGAGGCGATAGAGCTGGTCGAGATTGCCCGGCTCCGGCGCACGACCACCACGGCGGGGGAACAGGGTGAAACGGAAACCTTCGTGTTCGAACAGGCTTTCGCCGTTGTGGATCAGCGGCGCGACCACCGGCACTTCGCATTCCGCCAGTTCGAAGGTGAAGCGGTGTTCTTCCAGGATCGCTTCGTTGGTCCAGCGCTGCGGGCGATAGAACTTGGCGATCAGCGGTTCGGAGTCTTCGATGCCCACCTGGTAAACACGGTTTTCGTAGCTGTTGAGCGCCAATACGCGCGCATCGCTGAGGAAACCGATGCTTTCGACCGCGTCGAGGACCAGGTCGGGGGTGAGTGTTTCAAACGGATGGGCCATGCGAACTCCTGCGCGCAGCAGGGCGCCGCGTCCGGCCGGGTATGGTAACAGTGATAGGTGGTGACTGTGGTGACGCCTTCGCGAGCAAGCCCGCTCCCACATTCGACCGCATTCTCATGCTGGAACTCGGTCAACTGTGGGAGCGGGCTTGCTCGCGAAGAGGCCCTATCAGGCGCCGACTATCCCACCATCATCCCGCCGAATCGCCATCACCGACGAGCGCGGCTTGCCATTCGGCAAATGCTCCGGCCACGTCGAGCCGCCGGTTTCCCCTGGATGCTGGATCCCTACAAACAGTGTCTTCTGATCCGGCGAGAAGCTGATGCCTGTCACCTCACACGCCACCGGTCCGACCATGAAGCGGCGGATTTCCCCAGTGGCCGGATCGGCACACAGCATCTGGTTATTGCCCATGCCGGCGAAATCGCCTGCGTTGCTGTAGTCGCCGTCTGTAAGAATCCACAAGCGCCCGGCCTTGTCGAAACCCAGGCCATCAGGGCTGTTGAACATGTTCTGCGGGTTGATATTTGACGAGCCACCTTTCGGCGTACCGGCATGCACGCCGGGGTTGCCGGCCACGACAAACAGGTCCCAGGTGAACGTGTGGGCGCCGTGGTTATCAGCGTCGGCCTTCCAGCGCAGGATCTGGCCGTAGACGTTTTTCTCCCGTGGGTTGGGCCCGCCCACCGGCTGGCCGTCTTCGCCGCGCTTGGCGTTGTTGGTCAGGGTGCAATAGACCTGGCCGTCGGTGGGGCTGACCACGATCCATTCCGGGCGGTCCATGCGCGTGGCTTTCACCACGCTGGCGGCGAGGCGCGCGTGGATCAGCACCTCGGCCTGGCTGGCGAAACCGGTGCTGGCGTCGATGCCGTTCTTGCCAAGGGTCAGCTCGACCCATTGGCCGGTGCCCTTCGGGTGGTCAGCGTTGCCGTCGCCGGCGTCGAAGATCGCCACATACAAGGTGCCGTGGTCCAGCAGGTCTTTGTTGGCCTTGGGGTTTTTGTGGTTGATCTTGTCGCGGCTGACGAACTTGTAGATGAACTCACCGCGTTCGTCGTCGCCCATGTACACCACGGCGCGGCCGTCGGGGGTTTCGGCCAGCGCCGCGTTTTCGTGCTTGAAGCGGCCGAGGGCGGTGCGCTTGACCGGGGTGGACTTTGGATCGAACGGATCGATTTCCACTACCCAGCCGTGGCGATTGAGTTCGTTGGGATTCTTGGCGATGTCGAAGCGCGAGTCGTGTTGATGCCAGTTGATCTCTTTGCTGGCGGCCACCGCGCCGTAGCGCTTTTGCCCGGCGTCGAAGGTTTGTTGTGGGTTGCTGCTGCCGAAGCAGTCGGTGAAGTTCTCTTCACAGGTCAGATAAGTGCCCCATGGCGTCTTGCCGTTGGCGCAGTTCTGAAAGGTGCCGAGGGCTTTGGTGCCGGTTTTGTCGGCGGCTGTTTTCAGCCAGGCGTGGCCAGCCGCGGGGCCGCCCAAGCGGATCGGCGAGTTGCCGTGGATGCGCCGGTTATAGCGCGAGTCCTGGACGAACTGCCAGGTGTCGCCCTGGCGCCGCACTTCAATCACCGACACCCCTTCGCTGGCCAGGGCCTTGCGCACTTCTTCGGCCGATTGCGGCGCGCCACCATGGGCGAAGAGGTAGCGGTAGTTGGTGTATTCGTTGTTGATCGCCATGAGCGCGCGGTTGTCGTCGCCGGGGAAGGCGAACAGGCTCATGCCGTCGTTGTGGTCACCGAATTGCTGTTCCTGGGCTGCGGCCGTGCCGTTGCCGGACGGGTCGAAGGCCGGTGCCGTCTTGCTCAGCGGTTGGCCCCAGCTGATCAGTACCGAAGCGCTGTAGCCGGGCGGCAAGGTAATGGCGTCGCTGGTGGCGGCGGCGATGCTGGTGAAACCCAGCAACGGGCTCGCGGAAGCGGCGTTGACGGCGAGTGCGCTGCGGCTCAGCAGGTTGCCGCCGAGGAACATCGCTGCCCCGCACAGGGCGCCGGCGCCGATAAAGCGGCGGCGGGTGAGGCCGACCATCTGTTCAAGGTCGGTGGCTTGGTTTTCTTCTAATAGGCTCATCTCAGGCTCCCTGCGGTTTTTGCAGACACCTTAAGGAGCGCGCGTGACGAAATTGTTGCAGTTTGACGGCGGGCGTTGCCTAGACCGGCGTGCCGAGCAACACATTGCTCGGGGCGAATTGCACCTGGATCGCCTGGCCCTCGGCTACGCCCAGGGCCTTGAGCGCGTCAGGCTGCGCCAGGGCGCATAAAACCTGGCCATTAGGCAGGGCGATGCGCACTTCGCTGGGGCCGTCGTCGGCGGCGAGAACTGTCTCGATCGTGCCACCCATGCAATTGTGTCCAGGTGTTGCAGCAGCGCCGGGAGCCAGCAATTCCAGCCAGCCGGCCTTGATCATGGCAACCACTTCCACGCCGGTCTCCAGCTCCAGGCGCTGGGTGCTGTCGTGGGTGATCTGCGCTTGCAGCGTCAGACCGCCGGCCAGTTGCAGGCGGATCAGGTCATTGCGGCCATGGCTTTCAATCGCCATGACTTGACCGTGCAGCTGGTTGCGCGCGCTGGTGCGCAGCATCAGGCGGCCGAGCAGATTGAAGTCGCTGGCGGCCTCATCCGAACCGAGCAGTTCGGCCTGCAACACTTGCAGGCGCTGGTACAGACGCAACACCCGCTCACCTTCAGCCGTCAGCTTGGCACCGCCGCCGCCCTTGCCGCCGACGCTGCGTTCCACCAGGGGCTTTTGCGCGAGGTTATTCAGTTCGTCGATGGCGTCCCAGGCGGCCTTGTAACTCAAGCCGGCGCTTTTTGCCGCGCGGGTGATCGAGCCCTGTTCGGCGATATGCCCCAGCAAGGCAATGCGCTGGGGGCGACGGATGATGTGTTGGCTGAGGGAGGCTGGCAGAGACATGGCGACACGCTTGGATGAGATACACCGAACGTTGCGGGCAAGGCGCGGCGGCGTCAAGTCAGGCGCCCGGTTTGGGGGTGCGGGCCAGGCAATACACATCGACTTGGCGCGCACCGGCATTGATCAACAGGCGGGCGAGGCTGTGGGCGGTGGCGCCGGTGGTGAGCACATCGTCTACCAGGGCGAAGTGGCGGCCCGTCACGTCGGCGTTGACGGCCAGGGCGAAGGCCGTAAGCAGGTTGCGCTGGCGGCTTTTGGCGTCGAGGGCCTGCTGTGCGACGGTGTCCTGGGGGCGTAACAACAGGTGTTCATCGATGGCGATGCCGAGGTCTTGGCTGAGCCACCGCGCCAGCATGTGTGCCTGGTTGAAGCCGCGTTCACGCAGGCGTTTGCGCGCCATGGGCACTGGTAGCAGGCAGTCGGGGCGGGGGAGTCCGGTGTTGTCGAAGTGATGTTGCAGGTGCTGGCCCAACAGCCGCGCAAGCATTTGCCCGAGGGGCCAGCGCGCCTGGTGCTTGAAGCGGCTGATCAGGCTGTCGATGGGAAAGCTGTAGGTCCAGGGGGCAATCATTTGTTTAAAGGCCGGTGGTTTTTTCAGGCATTGGCCGCATATCAGACCGTCCATCGGCAAGGGCAGGGCGCAGATCTCGCACGGTGCCATCAGCCAGGGCAGCTCGGTTTCGCAGACGTTGCATACACAATGGCTGGAGAGTGTCGCTTCATCGCAGATTAAACAGGTGTGTTCGTTTTTTAACCAGATGTAAACCTGGTGTTTGTGGTCAGGTTGACAGTGCATGAATCTTCCTTAAATATGCCGAGCATCCGTGTCGTGTCTGTGGGTATTGCCCTTCCCGCAGCGCTTGCCAAAGCATAATCAAGGAATCGCCCATGAGCGCCAGCACCACCGCCACCTTGCGTCACGATTGGTCCCTCGCCGAAGTCAAAGCGCTGTTTGTGCAGCCGTTCAATGACCTGCTGTTCCAGGCGCAGACCGTGCACCGCGCGCATTTCGACGCCAACCGTGTGCAGGTGTCGACCCTGCTGTCGATCAAGACGGGCGCCTGCCCGGAAGATTGCAAATATTGTCCGCAGTCGGGCCACTACAACACCGGCCTGGAAAAAGAAAAGCTGATGGAAGTGCAGAAGGTCCTCGAAGAGGCCGCCCGCGCCAAGGCCATCGGCTCGACGCGCTTCTGCATGGGCGCCGCGTGGAAGCACCCGTCGGCCAAGGACATGCCCTACGTGCTGCAGATGGTCCAAGGCGTCAAGGCCATGGGCCTGGAAACCTGCATGACGCTTGGTCGCCTCGACCAGGAGCAGACCGAAGCGCTGGCCCAGGCCGGTCTCGACTACTACAACCACAACCTCGATACGTCGCCGGAGTTCTACGGCAGCATCATCACCACCCGCACCTACAGCGAGCGCCTGCAAACCCTGGCTTACGTACGGGATTCGGGGATGAAGATCTGCTCCGGCGGCATCCTCGGCATGGGTGAGTCCCTCGACGACCGCGCCAACCTGCTGATCCAACTGGCCAACCTGCCGGAACACCCGGAGTCGGTGCCGATCAACATGCTGGTGAAGGTGGCCGGTACGCCGCTGGAGAACGCCGAGGACATCGACCCGTTCGACTTTATCCGCATGCTCGCCGTGGCGCGCATCCTCATGCCGCAGTCCCATGTGCGCCTGTCGGCCGGCCGCGAGGCGATGAACGAGCAGATGCAGGCCCTGGCGTTTTTTGCCGGTGCCAACTCGATCTTCTATGGCGACAAGTTGCTGACCACTGCGAACCCGCAGGCGGACAAGGACATGCAATTGTTCTCGCGTTTGGGGATCTTGCCGGAGGCCCGTGAAGAGCACGCCGATGAGGTGCATCAGGCGGCGATCGAGCAGGCGTTGGTGGAGCAGAAGAGCAGCGAGCAGTTCTACAACGCGGTGGTTTGAATCCCCGGTCCCACTTTGGAACACGATCCAACTGTGGGAGCGGGCTTGCTCGCGAAAGCGGTCTTTCAGTTGATGCATGTGTTGGCTGACACACCGTCTTCGCGAGCAAGCCCGCTCCCACATTTGGACCGTGTTCAGTCTGCTTAATCGAGGCCAGCATGTCTTTCGATCTCTCCGCGCGCCTCGCTGCCCGCCGTGCCGAACACCTTTATCGCCAACGCCCGCTGCTGCAAAGCCCCCAAGGCCCGCAAGTGGTGGTGGACGGCCAGCCGTTGCTGGCGTTCTGCAACAACGATTACCTGGGCCTGGCCAATCACCCGCACGTGATCGAAGCCTGGCGCGCCGGTGCGTCCCGCTGGGGCGTGGGCGGTGGTGCTTCGCACTTGGTGGTGGGGCATGCAACGCCACACCATGAGCTGGAAGAAGCCCTGGCCGACCTCACCGGTCGCCCGCGCGCACTGCTGTTTACTACCGGCTACATGGCCAACCTCGGCGCAGTTACCGCGCTGGTGGGGCAGGGCGATACGGTGCTGGAGGACCGGCTTAACCATGCGTCGTTGCTGGATGCCGGTTTGCTGTCCGGCGCACGTTTCAATCGCTATTTGCACAACGATGCCGACAGCCTGGCCAAACGCCTGGAGAAGGCCATCGGCAATACCTTGGTGGTCACCGACGGCGTGTTCAGCATGGACGGCGACTTGGCCGATTTGCCTGCGCTGGCCCGTGAAACACGCGCAAAAGGCGCGTGGTTGATGGTGGATGACGCCCACGGTTTTGGTCCGCTGGGCGCCAGCGGCGGCGGGATCGTCGAGCATTTCGGCTTGAGCCAGGAGGACGTGCCGGTGTTGGTCGGCACCCTCGGCAAGGCGTTTGGCACGGCCGGCGCATTTGTGGCCGGCAGTGAAGAGCTGATCGAAAGCCTGATCCAGTTCGCGCGGCCGTATATCTACACCACCAGCCAACCGCCGGCGCTGGCCTGCGCCACGTTGAAAAGCCTGGAACTGCTGCGCACCGAGCATTGGCGCCGCGCGCACCTCAACGGCCTGATCCGCCAGTTCCGCCAGGGCGCCGAGCAGTTGGGCCTGGATTTGATGGCAAGCTTTACGCCGATCCAGCCGATCCTGATCGGCGACAGCGCCAAAGCCGTGCGCCTGTCGCAGATGTTGCGCGAGCGAGGCCTGATGGTCACCGCGATCCGTCCGCCCACCGTGCCGGCCGGCAGCGCGCGTTTGCGCGTGACCTTGACGGCGGCCCACACCGAGGCGCAGGTGCAGCTATTGTTAAACGCATTGGAAGAGTGTTTCCGCTTGTTAGGCGCCACGGAGCCCGACCATGCGTGATCGACTGATCTTGTTGCCCGGTTGGGGCCTCGGCGTATCGCCGCTGGAACCCTTGGCCGCCGCCTTGCAGGGGCTCGACGAACACCTGCGGGTGCAGATCGAGCCGTTGCCGGCGCTGGATTCCAGCGACCTCGACGAATGGCTGGATGAACTCGACGCCACATTGCCGGACAACGCCTGGCTGGGCGGCTGGTCCCTCGGCGGCATGCTCGCCACGGCACTGGCGGCGCGGCGCGGGGAACGTTGCTGCGGCCTGCTGACCCTGGCGAGCAACCCGTGTTTCGTCGCCCATGACGGTTGGCCGAGTGCGATGCCTGCCGAGACCTTCGACGCCTTCCTCGCCGGTTGCCATGCGGATTCCCAAGTCACCCTGAAACGCTTCGGCCTGTTGTGTGCCAAGGGTGCTGCGGACCCGCGTGGGCTCGCGCGTCTGCTAGTGAGCGGGGCGCCGAATACGCCGTCCCGCGTGTTGATGACCGGTCTTGAACTGCTCGCCCAACTCGACACCCGCGAAGCCTTGCTGGCGTATCGCGGCCCGCAGATGCACCTGTTCGCCGGGCTGGATGAACTGGTGCCCGCCGAGGCGGCAAGCGCCCTGTTGAGCTTGCTGCCCGATGTTGAAATCGGTCTGATTGAACAGGCCGGTCACGCTTTTCTTCTGGAAGACCCCCACGGTGTCGCGGGGGCCATCCAGGCTTTTTTGCATGAGTGCGTTGATGACTGATTTATCCCACCCCCAACTGCCGGGTGCCTTGCCGGACAAGCGCCAGGTAGCGGCGTCGTTCTCCCGTGCAGCGGCCAGTTATGACAGCGTTGCCGAGTTGCAACGCGCGGTAGGCAGTGAATTGCTCGCCCGTCTGCCGGCGGCCCTCGCGCCGCAACGCTGGCTGGATATGGGCTGTGGCACCGGGTATTTCAGCCGCGTGCTGGGTGAGCGTTTGCCGGCCAGCCAAGGTGTGGCGCTGGATATTGCCGAGGGCATGCTTAACCACGCCCGGCCATTGGGCGGCGCACAGCACTTCATCGCAGGCGACGCCGAACGCTTGCCGCTTAAAGCTGACAGCTTGGGGCTGATCTTCTCCTCCCTCGCGGTGCAATGGTGTGCGAATTTCGAGGCGGTGCTCAGCGAGGCCTATCGTGTGCTGCAACCCGGCGGCGTGCTGGCGTTCGCCAGCTTGTGCGTGGGCACGCTGGATGAGCTGCGAGAAAGCTGGCGCGCGGCGGACGGCCTGGTGCACGTCAACCGCTTCCGCACCTTTGAGGCGTACCAGCAGTTGTGCGCGGCCAGCGGTTTGCGCGTGGTCAGCCTGGAGCGCCAGCCCCATGTATTGCATTACCCGGATGTGCGCAGCCTGACCCATGAATTGAAGGCGCTGGGCGCGCATAACCTCAACCCGGGCCGGCCGGGAGGGTTGACGGGGCGCGCGCGGATTGTTGCACTGGTGGACGCTTATGAGCAGTTCCGTCAGGCCCAGGGCCTGCCGGCGACTTACCAGGTGGTGTACGCAGTACTGGAGAAACCGTTATGAGCGTCGCTTATTTCATTACGGGCACCGACACCGATGTCGGCAAGACCACCGTCGCGGCCGGGCTGCTGCATGCCGCGCGACAGGCCGGAAAAAGTACCGCCGCAGGCAAGCCGGTGGCCTCCGGTTGCCAGGTCACGCCAAAGGGCCTGCGCAATGCCGATGCACTGGCGTTGTTGGCCGAGTGTTCATTGCCGCTGAGTTACGCCGAGGTGAATCCGGTGGCGTTCGAGCCGGCCATCGCGCCCCATCTGGCGGCACGGGAAGCCGGTGTTGCGCTCACGGTGCAGTCGTTGCTCAAACCCATGCAGCAGGTGTTGGCACGGGACGCGGATTTCACCTTGATCGAAGGCGCGGGCGGCTGGCGCGTACCCTTGGCCGATCAGGCGAATCTGTCGGACCTGGCCATCGCGCTGAAGCTGCCGGTGATCCTGGTGGTGGGCGTGCGCCTGGGTTGCATCAGCCATGCGTTGCTCACGGCCGAAGCCATTGCGCGGGACGGTTTGCCGCTGGCGGGTTGGGTGGCGAATATCATCGACCCCAAGACCTCCCGTCTGGAAGAAAACCTCGCCACCCTGGCCGAACGCCTGCCTGCGCCATGCCTGGGCCGCGTGCCGAAACTCAAGCACGCCGGGGCCGAAGCCGTCGCGGAGTACTTGCAGCTGGACCTGCTTGACTGATTTTGGCTATCACTAAGGCATTGTGCCATTAGTGTTTTTGACGGGTGTTTTGCCGGTTTCTCTGCTTCAATCTGTGTTCACGATTCTCTAAAGGCAGGCTTACGCCATGGACATCTCTGGAAGCAGCGCGTTTTATTCGGGCCTGAGCACCATTCAGACCGGGCAGAACCGTGTCGACCAGGCAGCCGGCAAAATCGCCAGCGCCGCGACGACCCAGCCCTCGGATGCACAGGTTGATCGTCTGCGCGCCAATGATCGTGCCCAGCCTTCCAACTCGGCGAGCAATATGGTCGAAATGGCGCAAGGCAAGTTTCAAGTGGAGCTGGGTGCCAAGGTTGCCAAGGCTTCGGATGAAATGCTTGGTACGTTGATCGATACTTACGCTTAATCCCCTCTCTCCCGGCTTGCTGGCTCTTCTGTGGGAGCTGGCTTGCCTGCGATAGCCTCAACTCGGTCTTCCTGATACACCGCGGCACCCGCATCGCAGGCAAGCCAGCTCCCACATTTGTCCTGCGCCAACCCTCTGAACTCCTACACTTTCCTTTGCTGTGGCAACCCGCCGCAAGCATCGCCGTGCGCGTCATTGATTGGCGTCATGACAAACGGCGTCTTGACATCCCCAGGTCGTAAACGTATGTTTCAAACACCTGTTTGACCGCTACAACAAATCCACGCGGTTGTTCATTCCAGATACATCAGCAGAGGTTTATCGCTATGCCTGATTACAAGGCCCCCTTGCGTGATATTCGCTTCGTTCGTGACGAACTGCTTGGCTATGAAGCGCACTATCAAAGCCTGCCGGCTTGCCAGGACGCTACCCCGGACATGGTTGACGCCATTCTCGAAGAAGGCGCCAAGTTCTGTGAGCAAGTACTGGCACCGTTGAACCGCGTGGGCGACATCGAAGGGTGTACCTGGAGTGAGTCAGGCGTTAAAACCCCTACGGGTTTCAAAGAAGCCTACAAACAATTCGTCGAAGGCGGCTGGCCAAGCCTGGCCCACGACGTGGAGCACGGCGGCCAAGGCCTGCCGGAATCCCTGGGCCTGGCGGTCAGCGAAATGGTTGGCGCCGCCAACTGGTCGTGGGGCATGTACCCGGGCCTGTCCCACGGTGCGATGAATACCATTTCCGAGCACGGCACCCCTGAGCAGCAAGACGCTTACCTGACCAAGCTGGTGTCGGGCGAATGGACCGGCACCATGTGCCTGACCGAGCCACACTGCGGCACTGACCTGGGCATGCTGCGCACCAAGGCCGAGCCTCAGGCCGACGGTTCCTACAAAGTCTCCGGGACCAAGATCTTCATCTCGGCCGGTGAACACGACATGGCCGACAACATCGTCCACATCGTCCTGGCCCGCCTGCCGGACGCACCGGCTGGCACCAAAGGTATCTCGCTGTTTATCGTGCCGAAGTTCCTGCCGAATGCAGACGGTTCGGTGGGTGAGCGCAACGCGGTGACCTGTGGCTCCCTGGAACACAAGATGGGCATCCACGGCAACGCCACCTGCGTGATGAACTTCGACGCGGCCACCGGTTTCCTGATCGGCCCGGCGAACAAAGGCCTGAACTGCATGTTCACCTTTATGAACACCGCGCGCCTGGGCACTGCGCTGCAAGGCTTGTCCCACGCAGAGATCGGCTTCCAGGGCGGCCTGAAATACGCTCGTGACCGCCTGCAAATGCGCTCCCTGACTGGCCCGAAAGCGCCGGACAAGGCCGCTGACCCGATCATCGTGCACCCTGACGTGCGCCGCATGCTGCTGACCATGAAAGCCTTCGCCGAAGGCAACCGTGCGATGGTGTACTTCACCGCCAAGCAAGTGGACATCGTCAAGTACGGCACCGACGACGAAGCCAAGAAGCAAGCCGACGGCCTGCTGGCGTTCATGACCCCGATCGCCAAGGCGTTCATGACCGAAGTCGGTTTTGAATCCGCCAACCACGGCGTGCAGATCTACGGCGGCCACGGCTTTATCGCCGAGTGGGGCATGGAGCAGAACGTGCGCGACAGCCGCATTTCGATGCTGTACGAAGGCACCACCGGTATCCAGGCGCTCGACCTGCTGGGCCGTAAAGTGCTGATGACCCAAGGCGAAGCGCTCAAGGGCTTCACCAAGATCGTGCACAAGTTCTGCCAGGCCAACGAAGGCAACGAAGCCGTCAAAGAATTCGTTGCACCGCTGGTTGCACTGAACAAAGAGTGGGGCGAGTTGACCATGAAGGTCGGCATGGCCGCGATGAAAGACCGCGAAGAAGTGGGTGCAGCCTCGGTGGATTACCTGATGTACTCCGGTTACGCGTGCCTGGCTTACTTCTGGGCCGACATGGCGCGCCTGGCAGCCGAGAAGCTGGCCGCCGGCACCACCGAAGAGGCGTTCTACACCGCCAAGCTGCAGACCGCGCGCTTCTACTTCCAGCGCATCCTGCCGCGTACCCTGGCCCATAAAGCCACCATGCTGTCGGGTGCCAACAACCTGATGGACATGAAAGAAGAAGACTTCGGCCTGGCTTACTAAGCCTTACCGTGTTCACTTCCAGAGCCGCCGCTCCTTTACGGGAGCGGCGGCTTTTTTGTGGGCGATAAAAAACCCCAGTACAGCGCTCAGGGATTAGCGTCGGCTGCCGTTACAGTGATGGCAATGTGATACATGCGTGCCAGGTTGTGCTTAACTGTCTGCATACAGGCACAGTGCCATCATTTATCTGCGGGTCGGAGTTTTACCCTTGTCACGCGTGTCCGCTGTACGGTTCAGTCATTTCCTCCCTTCGTTGCTGCTGTTGCTGGCCGGGCTCTCGGCTGCGTACGTCAAGGACCTCAACGTCTTCTTCACTTCGCTGTTCAACGTGCTGCCGACTTTGGTGCTGTTGCTCGGCGGTGCGTATTGCGCGGTGTACCGTCGCCAGCGCGAACTGTTCCTGATGATCACGGTGTACGTCGCGTATTTCCTGCTGGACACCCAGACCGATTACTACCGCGACAACGGCCGCGTGCGCGAAGACGCCGCCGTGGTGTTCCACCTGTGTTGCCTGTTGTTGCCGCTGTTGTTCAGCATCTACGCGCTGTGGCAGGAAAAGACCCACCTGTTCCGTGACTTCGTCGCGCGTTGTGCGGTGCTGTTTGCCGTCGGCAGCGTGGCGTTGGCGCTGGAGCAAAGTTATCCCCAGGCGCTGCTGAACTGGCTGGCCGAGATTCGCTGGCCGGCGCTGCATGGCAACTGGATGAGCCTGATCCAGTTGTCGTATCCGATGTTCCTGATCGGCTTCCTGACCCTCGCGGCGCAGTACTGGTATCAGCCACGCCCGCTGCACGCGGCGCAATTGGTGGGGTTTGTTGGATTGTTCTGGATGTTGCCGCAAACCTTCATCCTGCCGTTCACCCTCAACATCATGTGCAGCCAAGTGATGCTGATGATCGCCGCCGGCGTGGCCCACGAGGCGTATCAAATGGCCTTCCGCGACGAGCTGACCGGGTTGCCGGGGCGCCGTGCGCTGAACGAGCGCATGCAGCGCCTGGGTCGCAACTATGTACTGGCGATGACCGACGTCGATCACTTCAAGCGCTTCAACGACACCCATGGCCACGACGTCGGGGACCAGGTGCTGCGCCTGGTGGCGAGCAAGTTGGCCAAGGTCAACGGTGGTGGGCGCGCCTATCGGTATGGTGGGGAAGAGTTCGCCGTGGTGTTCGCCGGCAAGACCCTGGACGAATGCATGCCGCACCTGGAAGAGATCCGCGAGATCATCGCCAACTACGACATCAAGCTGCGCAACCCGGACCGCCCCCAGGACGATCAGCAAGGTCGCCAGCGCCGCGTGGGCAGCGGTGCAACCAGTGTGTCGGTGACCGTGAGTATCGGTGTGGCCGAGCGCCAGGCCGAGCAGCGCACCAGCGAAGAAGTGCTCAAGTCCGCCGACCAGGCGCTGTACGCCGCCAAGGGCGCGGGGCGCAATTGCGTGATCGCGGCCGGGCAAACCCGGCGTGGCGCGGTGCGCATGGAGAGCGCTGCCGGTTGAGTAATGGCGCTGTATTCAGCAGCGCTACAGTGATTGTCCAGGCGGGTTGCCGCCAGTAGGTTGAAGCCATCTGCTGCCGGAGACATTGCCATGCCTGACTACAAAGCTCCCCTGCGCGACATGCGCTTTCTGATCGACGACGTGTTTGATTTCCACGGCCACTACGCGGCGCTGGGGGCGACAGACGCCAGCCCGGACATGGTCAGCGCAATCCTCGAAGAAGGCGCGAAATTCTGCGAAAACGTGCTCGCACCGCTGAACCGCAGTGGCGATGAAGAGGGCTGCCATTTCGATAACGGCGTGGTCACCACGCCCAAGGGCTTCAAGGAAGCCTTCGCCCAATATGTGGAAGGCGGCTGGCACGGCGTGGCGGCGGACCCGGCCTATGGCGGCCAGGGCTTGCCGCAATCCCTGGGCCTGGTGCTCAGCGAGATGATCGGCTCCAGCAATACCTCCTGGGGCATGTACCCGGGGCTGACCCATGGCGCGATGTCGGCGATCCACGCCCACGGCAGCGCCAAGCAGAAAGACACCTTCCTGAGCAAACTTACCGCCGGGGAGTGGACCGGCACCATGTGCCTCACCGAAGCCCATTGCGGCACCGACTTGGGCCTGATCAAGACCCGCGCCGTGCCCCAGGCGGACGGCAGTTATGCGGTGACCGGCAGCAAGATCTTCATCTCGGCCGGCGAGCACGACATGAGCGCGAACATCATCCACCTGGTGCTGGCCAAGCTGCCGGACGCGCCGGCGGGCACCAAGGGCATCTCGTTGTTTATCGTGCCCAAGTTCCATGCCGACACCGGCGCGCGCAACGCGGTGCACTGCGGTTCCATCGAACACAAGATGGGCATCAAGGCGTCTGCCACCTGCGTGTTGAACTTCGACGGGGCCAAGGGCTTCCTGATCGGCGAGGCAAACAAGGGCCTCAACTGCATGTTCACCATGATGAACCACGCGCGCCTGGGCACCGGCATGCAGGGCTTGTGCAATGGCGAGGCGAGCTTCCAGGGTGCGATCAAATACGCCAACGACCGCCTGCAAATGCGTGCCCTGACCGGCGCCAAGGCCCCGGACAAAGCGGCCGACCCGATCATCGTGCACCCCGATGTGCGGCGCATGTTGTTGACCATGAAAGCCTTCAACGAAGGCAACCGCGCCCTGACCTATTTCACTGCGCAGTTGCTCGACACTGCACACCTGAGCAGCGACGCGGCCCAGCGCCAGGAGGCCGAAGACCTGTTGGCGTTCCTCACCCCGATCTGCAAGGCTTTTATGACCGACACCGGCATGGAGGTGACCAACCACGGCATGCAGATTTTCGGCGGCCATGGCTACATCCGCGAATGGGGTATGGAACAACTGGCGCGGGATGCGCGGATTGCGCCGATCTATGAGGGCACCAACGGCATCCAGGCCCTCGATTTGCTCGGGCGCAAGGTGCTGGGCAGCCAGGGCAAGCTGCTGCGTGGCTTCACTAAAATCGTGCATAAGTTCTGCGCGGCGAATGCCGAGCATGCGCAGCTCAAGGCCTACGTGGCGCAGCTCAATCAACTCAACCAGGAATGGGGCGAGCTGACGACCAAAGTGGGCATGGCGGCCATGAAGAACCCTGATGAAGTGGGCGCAGCGGCGGTGGATTACCTGATGTACAGCGGTTACATCGTGCTCGCCTACCTGTGGCTGCGCATGGCGATCGCGGCGCTTGGCGAGCCCGATACGGACTTCGCCAAAGCCAAGCTGGCCACCTGCGACTTTTACTTCAAGCGCCTGTTGCCGCGTACCGCCACCCACCGTGCGGCGGTGGAAGCGGGCAGCGAATGCCTGATGAGTCTGCCGGCGGAGGCATTTGCGCTCTGATGACTTAAAAATACCAATCAGTCACAAGTGGACCCTATGTGTCTGAAAAGTTGTTCGGGTACACTCGGAGCCTGTAAAACCGACACTTACCGAATTACTTTTCACGTTCTCACGAGGTTTGCCATGGCTGATTACAAAGCGCCGCTGCGTGATATGCGCTTCGTCCTCAATGAAGTCTTTGAGGTCGCCACCACTTGGGCCCAATTGCCGGCATTGGCAGACACCGTTGACGCCGAAACCGTAGAGGCCATCCTCGAAGAAGCCGGCAAAGTCACCGCCAAATCCATTGCCCCGCTCAGCCGTGGCGGCGATGAGCAAGGCTGCCGTTGGGAAGACACCGCGGTGTTTACCCCGGATGGTTATCCACAGGCCTACAAAACCTACGCTGAAGGCGGTTGGGTCGGCGTAGGTGGAGACCCGGTGTTCGGCGGCATGGGCATGCCCAAGGCGGTCTCGGCCCAGGTTGAGGAGATGATCAACTCGTCGAGCCTGGCGTTCGGCCTGTACCCGATGCTGACCTCCGGCGCCTGCGTGTCGATCAACACCCACGCCAGTGAAGAACTCAAGGCCATCTACCTGCCGAAGATGTACTCCGGTGAGTGGGCTGGCTCCATGTGCCTGACCGAAGCCCATGCCGGTACTGACCTGGGGATTATTCGCACCAAGGCCGAGCCGCAGGCGGACGGTTCCTACACCATCAGCGGCACCAAGATCTTTATCACCGGTGGCGAGCACGACCTGACCGACAACATCATCCACCTGGTGCTGGCCAAACTGCCGGATGCGCCGGCCGGTCCCAAGGGCATTTCGTTGTTCCTCGTGCCGAAGTTCATGGTCAATGCCGACGGCAGCCTGGGCGCGCGTAACCTGGTGAGCTGTGGCTCGATCGAACACAAGATGGGCATCCAGGCGTCCGCGACCTGTGTGATGAACTTCGATGGCGCCGTGGGTTACCTGGTGGGCGAGCCGAACCGCGGCCTGGCGGCGATGTTCACCATGATGAACTACGAACGTCTGGGCGTTGGCATCCAGGGCCTGGCGTCGGGTGAGCGCTCGTACCAGAACGCGATTGAATACGCGCGTGACCGCCTGCAAAGCCGTGCGCCGACCGGTGCCCAGGCCAAGGACAAAGTCGCGGACCCGATCATCGTCCACCCGGACGTGCGTCGCATGCTGCTGACCATGAAGGCGGCGAACGAAGGCGGCCGTGCATTCTCCACTTACGTGGCGACGCAACTGGACATCGCCAAGTTCAGCGAAGACCCGGCGGCCCGCGAGCGCGCGGATAACCTGGTGGCGTTGCTGACACCTGTCGCCAAGGCGTTCTTGAGCGATCTCGGTCTGGAAACCACCGTGCTCGGCCAGCAAGTGTTTGGCGGCCACGGTTACATCCGCGAGTGGGGCCAGGAGCAACTGGTACGTGACGTACGCATCACCCAGATCTACGAAGGCACCAACGGTATCCAGGCGCTGGACTTGATGGGCCGCAAGATCGTGGGCAGCGGCGGTGCGTTCTACACCTTGTTCGCCGACGAGGTCCGCCAGTTCATCGCAGCGGCAGGCACCGAGTTGGCCGAGTTCACCAAGCCGCTGAGCGCGGCGGTGGATAACCTCGACGAATTGACCGCCTGGGTGCTGGACCGCGCGAAGACCAACCCGAATGAAATCGGTGCGGCCTCCGTGGAGTATTTGCATGCATTTGGATACATGGCCTACGCCTACATGTGGGCACGCATGGCCAAGGCGGCGCTGGGCAAAGAGGCTGAGGAAGACTTCTACGCCAGCAAGCTGGGCACGGCGCGCTTCTATTTTGCGCGCCTGCTGCCGCGCATCCAGTCACTGAGTGCGTCGGTAAAAGCCGGTAGCGAATCACTGTTTTTGCTGGATGAAGCACTGTTCTAAGGGCTTGGAGGGCGTGTAAGCAATCTCTTACATGACGTGCTGCTATTCGTCCTCTATCGCCAAATTGGATCCACAGATAATCTACTTCACATGGACGTCGCGCAGGAAGCGCAAAGCAACAACACGGACACGTAGGATTCTGCCAGGACGGCGGAGTGAAATGGATGTCAGGGAAACAGTCTGCAAAGCCCCGCTTCGGCGGGGTTTTCTTTTGCCCGCGAAAAAGTCAGGCGCCTGCCTGCGGGGCATTCATCACGTCTTCGAGCAAGGTGCGCAACAGCGCTACCGTCGCTTGCTGGCGCTGCGCATCACGGCATACCAAGCCCACTTTCAACGGCACCCTGGGTTCGCTCAAGGGTTTCCACAGCAGCGACTGGCTGTTGTGTTCGTCCTGGGAACGTCCTGGTAGCACCGTCGCCAGCTTGGTGTGAGGCAGGCTGTCGAGAATCCCCACCATCGTGTTCAGCTCGGCCTGCACCTGCGGGCGCCGCCCGAGGTTGGCCAATTGGCCCTGCCAGATCTGCCGGACCTGAAACTCTTCCCCCAGCAGCAACATGGGCAACTCGGCCGCCTGTTTCAGCGAGACTTTCTTGAATTCCCGCAGCGGATGATCCTCGGGGATAACCACCTTCAACTCATCTTCGTACAGCAGTGCGCCGTGTAGCCCCGGCTGTCGGGGTGGCAGGTAGCTGATGCCTATGTCCAGCGAGCCATTGAGCAGTCGCCGTTCGATCTCCAGCCCGGTCAATTCGTAGATCTGCACCACCAGATGCGGCTGGGCCTTGCGCACACGCTCAAGCATTTGCGGGACCAGGCTGGTGTGCACGGTTTGCAGCACGCCAATGGCCAAGGTGCGCATGGCCTGGCCCTTGAAATTGCGCAAGGCTTCGACGGCTTGCTGCATGCCATCGATCAGCGGCAACGCGTGGTTGTACAGCGTGTGGGCCGCCAGAGTCGGCAACAGGCGTTTGCTGCTGCGTTCGAACAGGCTCACATCGAGGTTCTGCTCCAGTTGGCGGATCTGTTGGGACAGTGCCGGTTGGGAGATCGACAGACGCTCTGCGGCGCGGCCGACGTGGCCTTCCTCATACACCGCGACGAAATAACGCAGTTGCTTGAAATCCATAAGACTTACTTATCGAAAAAGCTGGAAAATCGAAATGGCTGTTGGCCCCCGAGGCGCCTAGTCTAGCGCCTATTCGCAGGGCTTACAGGGCCAGATCGGGCAATGAACAGCGTTTATTCAGACAGCGTTTACATAGGCAAGGCAAAAAACCTCATGACCGCAGTGGCCGGATGTACCGACCAAGGTCCGGTTGCTATCGGGGGCGAGCTGTGAACCTGTTCAATATGCGTCGGTCTGCGCCGAGCCTGGATGACCTGATTCTGGATGAATCGCCGTCGGGGGATTCCCTGATGCCCACCGTGGCGCGGCCGCCGCAGGTTTTCGTACGCGGCCAGGGCTCCTGGTTGTGGGACAGTGAGGACCGTGCCTACCTGGATTTCAGCCAGGGAAACGCCGCCAACAGCCTCGGCCATAGCCCGCAGGTGTTGATCAAGGCCCTGGCCGATCAGGCCCAGGCACTGATCAACCCGGGTAATGGTCTGTATAACCGCGCCCAACTCAACCTCGCCGAGCGCCTGTGCCACCGCACCGGCAGCGACCAGGCTTACCTGCTCAACAGCGGCGCGGAAGCCTGCGAAGCGGCGATCAAGCTGGCGCGCAAATGGGGCCAGCGGCATCGCGGCGGCGCCTATCGGATCATCAGCGCCAGCGCCGGTTGCCATGGGCGCAGCTTCGCCGCGATGGCCGCTTCGGCGGGCGCCGCTGGCAACCGCTTCGAACCGCAATTGCCGGGCTTCAGCCACGTGCCCTTCAACGATTTGCCGGCCCTGCACGCCGCTGTGGATGCGCAAACCGTTGCGATCATGCTCGAACCGATCCAGGGCGAGGCGGGCGTGATTCCCGCGACCGAGCATTACCTTAAAGGTGTGGAGCGCCTGTGCCGCGAGCTGGGCATTCTGCTGATCCTCGACGAAGTGCAAACCGGCCTCGGTCGTTGCGGCACCTTGCTCGCCGAACAGCAATACGGCGTGCGCGCCGACATCATCACCCTCGGCAAAGGCCTCGGCGGCGGCGTGCCCCTGGCAGCGCTGCTGGCGCGGGGCAACGCCTGTTGCTTTGAAGTGGGCGAGTTGGAAGGCACCCATCACGGCAATGCGCTCATGGCCTCGGCTGGCGTGGCGGTACTCGATACCGTGCTGGAACACGGCTTTCTTGAGCATGTGCGCGAAGCCGGCCTGCACCTGGGCGAAGGCCTCGCCCGCCTGGCTTACCGCTACGACCACGGCCAACTGCGTGGCCATGGCCTGATGTGGGGCCTGACCTTGTCAGATGATTCTGCAGATGCGGTGGTAAAAGCGGCGCTGCACGAAGGCCTTATCCTCAACGCCCCGCAACCCAACTGCCTGCGCTTTACCCCGGCGCTGACGGTGAGCAAAAGCAATATCGACGAAATGCTCCTGCGCCTGGCGCGCGCCTTCTCCCGCGTGCGCACCGCGCAACTGCAATGCCGCAAGGGCATCGCTGTTTAACCCTTATTTCCTGAACCGTCTCGCGGTATACGCGGCGCCTCCGGCCTGATTCTTTTGGCTGGGGGCGTTTTTTTGTATGTGAAATTTTTGGATTGAAAATGTTGATTGAGCGCTTGTGAAAACAATGGCTTTTTAGCGGGCGTCGGCAAGGACTGCCGATGGGGGGTGGAGCGTTGTGGCGTGCTCCATTTCAAATCTGTACCACTGGGTGGTATGTTTGCTGGAAGGGATATCCATGAAGCTCAGGTTGTTCAAGACCCGGAAATTTGCTGATGTAGCCAGCAAGGCCTGGATCTGTGATTCGCAATTGAGGGAGGCGTTTGGTCAATTGCTGAAGGGGCAGGCAGATAATCTTGGAGGTGGTGTTTGGAAAAAGCGCCTCAACCAGAATAGACATCGTTCCATCGTATTGGCCAAGGGCCGGCATTACTGGGTATATCAATTGCTGTTCGCCAAGCAAGACCAAAGCAATATCAGTCAGAGCGAGCTGATTTGGCTTCGGTCGTTGGCTACGACTTATGAAAGTTTTAACGAAGAGCAGATTCAGCGGATGCTGGATCTCAGGGAGTTCGTGGAGATACATCATGACCAAGAAGTATAAAAGCGAGGTGTTTGAGTCCATTCACCATTCTGCTGAAGCGCTTTACGCTATCGGCGCCATCACTAAGACCACCCTTCGTGAATATGACGAAGCATGCTTATCCGCTGTGCCGGAGCAAATCCCGGCAGAAAAAATTAAAGAACTGCGCGAAAACAGTCACGTCAGCCAACCTGTTTTCGCCCGCTACCTGAACACCAGCGCCTCCACGGTGAAACAGTGGGAATCCGGCGAGAAACGCCCTAGCGGCATGGCACTCAAGCTACTGAGCATCGTGCAAAAACACGGTTTGGAAATCCTGGCCTGAAGATGGCCCAACGCCAGATCCCACTGAACCCTCATGAACCCCCAAGGTCGATTAGCTACACGGCTCACACGAGCCGATTTTCTGGAGCTGAACCCATGGACATCATTCGTATCATCATCGCCATTCTGCTGCCGCCACTGGGTGTGTTCCTGCAAGTGGGTTTCGCCGGTGCGTTCTGGTTGAATATTCTGCTGACCCTGTGCGGTTATTTCCCGGGCATCATCCACGCGGTGTACATCATCGCCAAGCGCTGAGGCCGTCAGCCTTTAGCGATGAGCCGTGAATTACGCTCATTGCGAAAGGCCAGTTGCTCGATGGTCTGAGTGGCGTGTTCGGCTTCTTCCCGCGCCTTGAGGATGATGCCGTGCTGCTCGGACTTGCTGCACACCGGGTCGGCATTGCTCGCGTCCCCCGTGAGCATGAAGGCCTGGCAACGGCAGCCGCCGAAGTCTTTTTCCTTTTCATCGCATGAACGGCATGGCTCGGGCATCCAGTCGTAGCCGCGAAAGCGGTTGAAGCCGAACGAGTCGTACCAGATGTGCTGCATGCTGTGGTCGCGCACGTTGGGAAACTGCACCGGCATCTGTCGGGCGCCGTGACAGGGCAGGGCGGTGCCGTCCGGCGTCACTGTCAGAAAGATACTGCCCCAGCCATTCATGCAGGCTTTCGGGCGCTCTTCATAGTAGTCCGGGGTCACGAAGATCAGCTTGCACGGGTGGCCTTCGGCTTCCAGTTTGGCGCGGTATTCGTTGGTGATGCGTTCGGCGCGCACGAGCTGTTCCTGGGTGGGTAGCAACCCGACGCGGTTGAGCTGCGCCCAGCCGTAGAACTGGCAGGTGGCGAGTTCGACAAAGTCCGCTTCCAGCGCAATGCACAGCTCGATGATGCGGTCGATCTTGTCGATATTGTGCCGGTGGGTGACGAAGTTCAGCACCATCGGGTAGCCGTGGGCTTTCACTGCGCGGGCCATTTCGAGTTTTTGCGCGAAGGCTTTTTTCGAGCCGGCCAGCAGGTTGTTCACTTGCTCGTCGCTGGCCTGGAAGCTGATCTGGATATGGTCCAGGCCGGCCTTCTTGAAGTCGCTGATCTTCTGTTCGGTAAGGCCGATGCCGGAAGTGATCAGGTTGGTGTAGAACCCCAGTTTGCGTGCCTCGGCGATCAGTTCGGCGAGGTCCTGGCGCACCAGCGGTTCACCGCCGGAAAACCCCAGCTGTGCGGCGCCCATTTCCCGCGCTTCGCGAAACACCTTGAACCACTGCTCGGTGCTCAGCTCCTTGCCCTGCTCGGCAAAATCCAGCGGATTGGAGCAATACGGGCACTGCAACGGGCAGCGGTAGGTCAGCTCGGCGAGCAGCCACAACGGCAGGCCAATCGGCGGTTTTTCAGGCAAGGGTGATCCAGTGCTCAGCACGGGCGACCTCCATGAATTGCTCGATGTCGTCGCCCAGCTCAGGCACGCCGGGGAACTGCTTATCCAGCTCGGCGATGATCGCCGCCACATCGCGCTCGCCGTCGATCAAGCCGCCGATCAGCGCGGCGCTGTCGTTGAGCTTGATCATGCCTTCGGGGTAGAGCAGCACATGGCCCTTTTGCGCGGGTTCGTACTGGTAGCGATAGCCTTGGCGCCAGGTTGGTTTCTTGCTGCGATCAAAGCTCATAGGGTGATCCCTTTATGCCACACCCGTTGGTCGGTGACGCTGTGATACGGCGGGCGTTTCAGTTCGTAGGCCATGCTCATGGCGTCCAGCATGCTCCACAAAATATCCAGTTTGAACTGGAGAATTTCCAGCATGCGTTCCTGGCCTTCGCGGGTGGTGTAGTGCTGCAGGGTGATCGCCAAACCGTGCTCCACGTCGCGCCGGGCCTGGCCCAGGCGGGTGCGGAAATATTCGTAGCCGGTGGGGTCGATCCACGGGTAATGCTGCGGCCAGCTGTCGAGGCGCGACTGGTGGATCTGCGGCGCGAACAGTTCGGTCAGCGAGCTGCTGGCGGCTTCTTGCCAGCTGGCGCGACGGGCGAAGTTGACGTAGGCATCTACCGCAAATCGTACGCCGGGTAGGACCAATTCCTGCGAACGCAGTTGATCGGGATCGAGGCCGACGGCCTGCCCCAGGCGCAGCCAGGCTTCGATGCCGCCGTCTTCACCCGGTGCACCGTCGTGGTCGAGCAGGCGCTGGATCCACTCGCGGCGGATCTCGCGATCCGGGCAGTTGGCCAGGATCGCCGCGTCTTTGAGCGGGATGTTCACCTGGTAGTAGAAGCGGTTGGCGACCCAGCCCTGGATCTGCTCGCGGCTGGCGCGGCCTTCATACATCGCCACGTGGTAGGGGTGATGGATATGGTAGAAGGCGCCCTTGGCCCGCAGGGCGGCTTCGAATTCAGCGGTGGTCAATGGCGTGTCAGTCATTTTGGTCGCTCCTACAATTCAATGCTCATGCCGTCGTAAGCCACTTCGACATTGCGCCGCACCAGTTCGGCTCGCTCGGGGGAGTCTTCATCGAGGATCGGGTTGGTGTTATTGATGTGGATAAGTACTTTGCGCTGCTCGGGCAACTGCTCCAGCACTTCGAGCATGCCGCCGGGGCCGTTTTGCGCCAGGTGGCCCATCTCGCGCCCGGTGCGGGTGCCGACGCCACGGCGCTGCATTTCGTCGTCATCCCACATCGTGCCGTCCACCAGCAGGCAGTCGCTGGCGGCCATGATCTCCAGCAGCGGCGCGTCGACTTTGCCCAGGCCCGGGGCATAGAACAGCTTGCCGCCGGTGCGCAGGTCTTCGACGATCAAGCCGATGTTGTCGCCTGGGTGCGGGTCGAAGCGGTGCGGCGAGTAGGGCGGCGCGGCGCTGCGCAGTGGCAGCGGGGTGAAACGCAGGTTGGGGCAGGCCGGGACGGTGAAGCTGGTGTCCAGCTCGATGCGGTTCCAGGCCAGGCCGCCGTTCCAGTGGGTGAGCATGGTGAACAGCGGGAAGCCGGTGCTGAGGTCTTCATGGACCATGTCGGTGCACCACACCTGGTGCGGGCAACCTTCGCGCAGGCTCAGCAGGCCGGTGGTGTGGTCGATCTGGCTGTCCATCAGGATGATCGCGCTGATGCCGGTATCGCGCAGGGCGCGGCCCGGTTGCATCGGCGCAAAGCCTTGCAGTTGCGCACGAATATCCGGCGAGGCGTTGCACAGCACCCAATTCACACCATCGTCGGAGATCGCGATGGACGACTGGGTGCGTGCCTGGGCCCGCAGGCTGCCATCACGGAAACCTGCGCAGTTCACGCAGTTGCAGTTCCACTGGGGGAAACCACCGCCGGCGGCGGAACCTAGAATCTGGACAAACATGGTAGCTCCCAAGCAAAGCTCAAAACAAAAACGCCCCGGGCGGGCCGAGGCGTTGTATTACCCAGCAGATTAACGGCTGGCGAAGTACATGGTGACTTCGAAACCGATACGCAGATCAGTGTAAGCAGGTTTGGACCAGGTCATATTCTTACTCCTACCAAGGGATGGGACTTTCACTACCAAGTAATACATATAGTCCACCTCCAATCGGAGATGTTCAGCTGTGTGCGTAGGAATAATACTCAGATCTGTTCAAGTTAGCGCTGTCTCGGCGGAAAAAGCCTGTTGCAGGGTTGGCAATGATCAGCCTGGAGACTGCCATTGGCCCTGGATGATTGGGCCGTTGGCGATACAGCGCCAGCCGCCTGTGGCGTCGATCAATTGCTCGGCGGCGTGTTGCATCTGTTCACGCGTGAGGCCCTGGATTGATTGTTGCAGGTGCTCCAGATAATCCGCCGGATGCCCTGCCAAGCGCGCGTGCCAGAGCAGTTCGGCGGCCTGGGCAAGGGGTAGCGTCTCAGTTGAAAATTGTCGGGCCAGCGCCAGGTTGCCGAGGTCTTCGCTGCTGCTGATGCGTGCAGGTAACTGCGTGAGGAAGGTGTGCAGGTGTTCGATGATCCCAGCGAGGGACACGCTGGGGGATTGCACACCAAGCAGCAGACCGGTTTGCCCGTTGATCTGTCGGACGCCGCTGAATACCGCGTAGCCGATTTGCAGTTCTACCCGCAGGCGTTGGTAAAACGGGCCCTGGAGCATATGCCCAAGCAGGCGCCACGCAGCCTCATCCGCCAAGGATTGGCTGGGTGTCGGGCAAAACAGCAGCAGGGCGGCTTCGTTGGAATCGGTTTGTACCTCGTGCCAGATGCGCTGGCCGCCGAGGGTTGGCAGGACCCGTTCGAGATTTGTTGGGTGCCCAGGCAGGCGGGCCGCTGCGGCTTTGATCGCCGCTTCAGATGCGGCGGAAAACCCCAGCCCCAGGCCTTGCCACTGTGCGCCGGCCCAGGTTGCCTCGGTGTTTTCGGGCGTGTTGGCGGTGCCGCAAGCGGGCAGCGCCTTGAGCAATTCGCGGATGGCGATCATCGGCGTAGGTACGCAGGGTGCCTGTTGCGTCTGATTCAGGCTATGCGCCAACGCGTCCAGCACTGCCGGCATGGGTTCGGGTAACCCGACCAGTTTCACCAGCCAGTCATTGCCAACGGTTTCAAACGACAATTCAACGCCCGCCTGACGAGCATTCTCACGCAATGACTGCAGGGCGCCTTCCAGGCCAACGGGCGCAAAACGCCAGTTCAGGTACAGCGCCGCTTCATCGGTGTCATGCGCCAGCGCTTGGCTAAAGGTCAGCGCCGAGACTTCACGACGCCCCCGTGAACGGTCCTGGGCGAACGTGCGTAAACCACGGTGGGCGCTGGTCTGGCCGCGAATCAGGCCGGCGCGTTCTTCCTTGAGCGGTGGGCGCAGGAAGGGATTGTTGGGGGGTAGTTGCCAAGTGTGTCGGGCGGCCGGCAGGTGCAGCGCGTCGAGCATGGCTTTGAGGGCGGCGATGGCCTGTTCCGAGAAGTCTTCGTGGGTGTGCCGAGCCCAGGCCAGGGCGCCTCGGGTCTGCTGCTGGCGAGCGGCGAGCAGGGCGAACTCTTCTTGCAGTGCAGTCCAATCGCTATGTGCGAAAAAGCTCAGCCAGTCGTACAGCAAGGATTCAATCAGTGTCGCCTGTTCACCTTGTGCGCCGAGGGTAAAGTCGATATCGAGCACGGCTTGTCCGGCGAAGTGATACAGCACCGTCGCCTGCAAGTCAGTGGCCAGTTGTCGTGTTTGCAGCTCGGCCATCAGCCCGCCCGGCGCCGAGGCGTTGAGCCAGGTGCAAAGGAACTCCAATGCCGCGCGGGGCGCATGGCAAGTGATGACCTGATGCAGGTGATTGTCGGCGTTGTACTGATAGCCCTGGGCTTGGCCGGCCATCAATGCCGGCGGTGCGGCTTGAGGGTGCAAAACGCCTGTAAACAGCGCCTGGCTGAATCGCTGGGCCAGGGCTTCCAGTTCGTCCAACGGCTGCGGCCCGGCAAGACGCAGGCTCATCTGCCCACTCTGGTAAAACTGCTGATGGAATTCCCGCAAGGCCTGCTGAAAGGCCTCACGCTCCACCGGCAGGCTGTCGCGGTTGCCCGCATGAAAGCCGCGCAGTGGATGATCTGCCGCCAGACCTTCGAGCAACGCCACCTGCCGCTGTGCCTTGGCATCCCGGGACCAGGCGACAAACTCCGCCTGCAACACTTCACGTTCGCGCAGTTGGTCTTCTGGCGTCAGGCGCGGGTGGGCCAGCATGTCCGCCAAGCGTTCCAGCCCATCGGCAAAGGTTGCAACCGGCAGCTCAAAGAAGAAGTCGGTAGTGCGCTCACGGGTGCTGGCATTGACCTGGCCACCGTGGCGTTGCACGTAAGTCATCAACCCTTCGCTGGTAGGAAAACGCTCAGTGCCGAGAAACAACAGGTGTTCAAGAAAATGCGCCAGTCCCGGCCAAGCCAGCGGCACGTCATGGCTACCGGCAGCCACCTGTAAGGCAGCGGCGCAGCGCTTCAAGCGTGGCGCATGGAGCAGGGTAACCCGCAAGCCATTGGCGAGGGTCAGTTGACGATCAAGGGGGTGGGCCGGCGCAGGCATGGGCACTTCCGAAACGTAGGAAGTGCCTATGCTAGCAAACCCGATGGGTCAGGGCTTGTGCAGCGCGCCGTACAGTTCGGGGCGGCGATCGTGCAGGTAGTGGTTGGCGGCGCGGGCATCGAGGATCGATTGGCGCTCCAGGGTGCCGACGATCAAGGCTTCATCCAGCCCCGCCTGGGCAATGCGCTGGCCATCCGGTGCGGCGATGCTGCTTTGCCCGCAGTAGTGGATCTCGCCTTCATGCCCGCAGTAGTTGGCGTAGGCCACGAAGCACTGGTTCTCGAAGGCCCGCGCCCGCACGGTGACATCGGCGACGAAGTCGAACGGCACCATGTTCGCCGTGGGTACCAGGATCAGCTCGGCGCCGGCCAGGGCCAGGCGCCGCGTGTTTTCCGGGAACTCCAGGTCGTAGCAGATCAGCATTCCCAGCTTCCAGCCGTTGAGCTCCACCAGCGGCAAGTCGTCGCCGCCGGCGCTGAACATCGAATGATCCAGGTCGCCAAACAGATGGGTCTTGCGGTAGTTGCACAGGCGCTGGCCGTGGGCGTCGATCAACTGCACGGCGTTGTAGATCTGCCCGTCTTCGCCGCGCTCCGGGTAGCCGTACACGATTGCCAGGCCTGCGCTTTGCGCCAGTTCGGCAATCGTCTGTGCGGAAGGGCCATCTGCCGCCTCGGCCAAGGCGCCAACGGCTTCGGCGCCGATGTTGTAGCCGCTGAGGAACATCTCCGGCAGCACCAGCACATCGGCGCCGGAGGCTTCATGCGCCAACTGGTGCAGGCGCTTGAGATTGCCGGCCACGTCCAGCGGCAGTGGCGGGCATTGGTACAGGGCGACACGCATGATTCGGCTCCTTACTCGGCCAGGGCGATCGGGCCGATTTCATCGAACACATCGCCCGGCCCCGGGTTCTCGGGGTGAGTGCTGCCGCCGAAGTGGGTCATGATGCCCCACACCGCGTTCAGCGAAGTTTGCACGGCGCCTTCCACCCAGGCCGGGGTCCAGGAAACGTCGTCACCGGCGATAAAAATCCCACGCTGTTCGGCGGGCATGTCCTTCTGCATGAAGTGCGCATACATACGCTGGTTGTAGCGATAGTGACCGGGCAGCGCACCTTTGAAGGCCCCGAGGAAGTGCGGGTCGGCTTCCCAGGACACGGTAATCGGGTCGCCGATGATGCGCGCCTTGATATCGACTTTCGGGTAGATCTTCTTCAGGGCGTCGAGGGCCAGCTTCACGCGCTTGTCGATGGGCTGCGGGAGCATTTTCAGCGCGTCGCTCATCCACGAGTAAGACAGGCAGATCACGCCCGGCTTGTCGTCGCCGTTGTCGAACAGGTAAGTGCCACGGGTCAGGCGATCGGTGAGGGTCATGCTCATCAGGTCGCGGCCGGTTTCCGGGTCCTTGTCTTTCCAGAACGGGCGATCGACCATCACGAAGGTCTTCGAGGATTGCATGTAGCGGGTGCGGTCCAGGGCCATCCACATTTTTTGCGAGAACAGGCTTTCGTCGCATTCGATCTGGGTGGTCAGCAGCCAGCTCTGGCAGGTGGTCAGCACGGCGGCGTATTCACGGGTGTCGCCGTAGTTGTCGGTGACGGCGAAACGGCCACCGTCGGCGTGGGCAATGCGCTTCACCCCGGCCCGTGGCGCGCCACGGTGCAACGAACTGAGGCTGGTGCCGGCCGGCCAGTGGGCGCAACGCTCCGGCACATGGCGCCAGATGCCCATGGGCACTTGTGCCACGCCGCCGACGACGAGGTGCTGGTGGTCGTCGCAGTTGGTCATCACCACGCGGAAGATTTCCAGCATGGAGTTGGGGAAGTCCGAGTCCCAGCCACCGGTGCCGAAGCCGACCTGGCCGAAGACTTCGCGGTGCAGGAATGACAGCTTGGCAAACGCCTTGGAGGTGGCGACGAAGTCGTAGAAAGTGCGGTCGTCCCACAGCGGCACGAGCTTGTTCCACAGCTCCTTGAGGCGCGGCACGTCACGGTCGCGGATGGCTTGCTGGATATCACCGAACTGCGAGCCGGCCTCCAGGGCATCGGCCCAGGCGTCGGCCACTTCCTGGAACAGCACCGGCAAATCCGACAGCTTTTGTGCGTAATGGGTCTGGCCTTCCAGGTCGATCACGGTACTGCCAGACGCTGGGGTCAACGGGTTAGGAAACGGTTTGGTTTCCAGCCCGAGCTTGTCCACGTAGTGGTAGAACGCGGTGGACGACACCGGGAAGCGCATGCCGCCGAGCTCGGCGATGATGCCTTCAGCGCCTTCAAATGCCTGGGAGCGCAAGCGGCCGCCCATTTTCGAGGCTTCGTACACCACGGGCTTGAGGCCCAGCTTCATCAGCTCGTACGCGGCGACCAGGCCGGCAATGCCCGCGCCGACAATCGCTACTTCGGCGCCATGGTGGGCGGCGGGAATGCTACCCAGGCCGGCGGGGTGTTCGATCCAGTCATCAAAGGCGAAGGGGAAGTCCGGGCCAAAGATGGTGATGGGCTTTTTACCGTCTGCAGGGTGGCGATTGTTTTTGTTGAATGGGTTCATGGCTGACCTGGCTAGCAACTCGGTGGGGCACGTCCCGCTGAGTATAGGAAAAGATGGCAGCCAGTTTAGGGAGCGTAGCGCGCGTTAATAAGACGCAATGTGTCGTCGTATTGAGCTGTTTTTAGTCAGAGTGACGATGTTGGTGGTCAAACTGGCTGTCCGCGATCCAATTTGTTGCTGAGGATGATCGAGGTGGTGGTTTTCTCCACGCCATCGACGCTGCCGATCTGGTCCAGCAACTGGTCAAGCTGCTCCGGCGAATCGGTGCGCAGCCACGCCACGTAATCGAATTCGCCACTCACGGCGCACAACTGCTGGACCTGGGCCATCGCACTCAGGCGGCGCAGGACTTCCTTGCCTGAGCGCGGTTGTACCGTGATTCCCACATAAGCCTGCAAGCCGCCGTCCGCCACCCGTTGGCCGAGGCGTACACCGTAACCGGTGATGACCTGGGTCTTTTCCAGGCGCGCCAGGCGCGAGGTCACCGTGGTGCGCGCGATGCCCAACTGCCGGGCGAGCATGGCCACGCTTTCGCGCGCGTTGATCTGCAGGGCGGCGATCAGTTGGCGGTCGATTTCATCTAGGGCGGACAAGGGAGGGCTCCAGTGGGTTGGCGCTGAGAGTGTGGACGTTTTTTGGACAATTTCGGTTTTTTATTCGGCCGGGTGGGTTGGGAAACTATTGCGCCAGAAACGCAAAAGCCGCGCAATGCGCGGCTTTCTTGTTTGGTGGGCCCACACGGACTTGAACCGTGGACCAAAGGATTATGAGTCCTCTGCTCTGACCAACTGAGCTATAGGCCCTTAACAGGTCGCGGATTATAGCGATGGTTTCTCTGCTGTGCTATCCGAAAAATCCTCAAGGCTCATACGAAGAAAGCTCGCGGCAAAAAGCTCGGGCGGTAGGGGCAGGCTGACGATGTAGCCTTGCATCTGCTCGCAGCCTTCTGCGGCAAGAAATGCTTGTTGCGCAGGGTTTTCCACGCCTTCGGCGATGATGGTGAATTGCATGCTGTGGCCCAGGGCGATGATGGCGCGCACGATGGCGGCGTCGTGGGGGTCGTCGGGCAGGCCGCGGACGAAGGATTGGTCGATTTTCAGGAAGTCCAGCGGCAGGCGCTTGAGGTAGCTGAGGGATGAATAACCGGTGCCAAAGTCGTCAATCGCCAGTTGTACGCCCAGGTGCTTGAGTTGGTGCAGGACTTCCAGTGCTTCTTCGGCCTGGCTCATGATGAAGTTTTCGGTGATCTCCAATTGCAGGCAGCCGGGTTCGAGGCGGTAGTCGTGCAGCAGTTGTTCGATACGTGACAGCAGGTTGGGGTGGCGCAGCTGCGCGCCGGCGAGGTTGACCGAGAGTGTGCCGAAGTCGTCGAAGGTGCGACGCCAGGCGTGCATTTGTCGGCAGGCTTGTTCGAGTACCCAGTCGCCAATCTGCAGGATCATGCCGTTTTCTTCGGCCAGGGCAATGAAGTGTTCGGGGGGCACGTCGCCAAAGGTTGGGTGGTGCCAGCGGATGAGGGCTTCTGCGCCGATCAGTTCTTGCGTCACCAGGCTGAGTTTTGGCTGGTAGTACAGGCTCAGCTCGTCGCGTTCGATGGCGCGGCGTAGTTCGTGCTCCAGCGCCACGCGTTCGTTGGCTTGGGCGGTGAGGTCGCGGGTGTAACTTTCGACCCGGTTGCGGCCCTTGGCCTTGGAGCGGTACATCGCGGCGTCGGCGTTCTTCACCAGGGTGGCCACGTCGGTGCCGTCCTGGGGGTAAAGGCTGGTGCCGATACTGGCGCTGATAAAGAACTCGTGTTCGCCGGCCTGGAACGGTGGGGTGAAGCACGCCAGTAGTTTGTTCGCGAGGTAGTCGGCGTCGGTGGCGTGTTGCAGGCCTGGCAGCAGGATGATGAATTCATCGCCACCGAGGCGGGCGACGGTGTCGATGTCGCGCAGTTGCTCCTTGAGGCGCACGGCGATGTCCTTGAGCAAGAGGTCGCCGATGGGGTGGCCGAGGCTGTCGTTGATGTGTTTGAAGCGGTCGAGGTCGAGAAACAGCACGGCGCCTTGCTTGCCGGTTTCCTGATGGCCGTTGAGGGCGGCCTGCAGTCGGTTTTCGAACAGGGTGCGGTTGGGCAGGCCCGTCAGGGGGTCGTGGTGGGCCTGGTAGTCGAGGCGCGCCTGGGCCAGCTTGAGGCTGGAGATATCGGCAAACACGGCGACAAAGTGCGTGATCAACTGGTCGCGGTTGCGTACGGCGCTGATCGTTAGCCAGCTCGGGTAAACCTCGCCGTTCTTGCGGCGGTTGGAAATCTCGCCCTGCCAATGCCCTTGGGCCGTCAGTTGATGCCACATCGCGGCATAAAACGCGCTGTCGTGCAGCCCGGAGGCGAGCAGGCGCGGAGTGTGGCCCAGGGCTTCGGTCTCGCTGTAGCCGGTGATCTCGCTGAAGGCGCGGTTGACTGCGCTGATGTTCTGCCGGGTGTCGGTGATCAGCACGCCTTCGGCGGTGCTTTCGAATACCGTGGCGGCCTGTTGCAGCTTCTCCTGCATGAGTTGGCGTTCGGTGATGTCGCGGGCGATGGTGAGCATGCAGTCGTCATCGCCAATGGGCAGTGGCCGGCTGGACAACTCGCAGAGCCGGATCTGCCCGTCGCTGCGGCGGATATGGCAGATGAAGTCGCGGACATAACCGTCGCGGTGCATCAGTTCCAGCATGTGCTTGCGTTCGTTGAGATCGACCCAGATGCCCAGGTCCAGGGATGACTGGTCGAGGGATGCCGCACTGTTGAAACCGGTAATACGGCTGAAGCCATCGTTCACTTCGATCAGCAGGCCATCGCTCTGGCGGCTCAATAGCAGGCCGTCGGGTGAGGCATGGAACGCCTTGGCGAATTTCTCTTCGGAAGTTTGCAGTTGCTGCTGGGTTTCCTTGAGCTGGGAGATGTCGCGCACCACCACCACGATGGCTTCGATGGTGTCGAGTTGGAACGGTTCGGCGGAAATCAGGCCGGTAAAGGCTTGGCCGTTGCTGCGCCGAAAGGGCATCTCCAGGTTGCGGATGCTGGAGGTCTGCACCCGTTGCAGCAGATCTGGGCCAGTCTCCCCAGTCCCCCAGATGTTCAGCGCCGTGCCGGTTTTACCTACCACCTCTTCGGCGCTCAGGCCAACCTGATCTTCGAACGCCTTGTTCACTTCCAGCAGGCAGCCATCGGACAGCCGGGCGATTATCAATATGTCCGGGCATTGCTGAAATACCGAGGCAAACTTTTGCTCGGACAGTTGCAGGGCTTCTTCCGTGCGTTTGGCTTCGCTGATGTCGATCATCAAGCCGCGCAAAACTGGCTCATGGCCGTGTTCTATCAGGCTGACAATATCGCGCACCCATAGGCAGTGGCCATCGGCGGTGATGACGCGGTAATCAATGCTGTGGTCGCGGTTGGCGCGGGTTTCGCGCAAGCAATAGGTTTCGGCGCGTGTCAGGTCGGCCGGGTGAATGATGTTGCGCCAGAAACCGGGGATCAACCAGTGGGCGCGGGGATAGCCCAACAATTCCTCGGCGTGGGGTGACACGTAGCTGTAGGTGAAATCGACAACGCTGGCTTCCCACGCGATGGCGGACAGGCTCTCCACCAGGCCGCGATAGTGGTATTCGCTGCTGCGTAGTTCTTGTTCGAGCGCAACGCGGCGGGATATTTCCGAGCTGAGCCGCCGATTGATGCGAATGACGATGGCCAGCACGGTGCTCAGCAGCAATACCGCCGGCAAGCCGTAGGTCAGCAGGTCAGTCCAGAATTCACGGTGATCGGTGATGCTGCCCACCCAGTGTTGCTGGATGGCGTCGGTTTCTTGTGGGCTGAGGTCGGCGAGGACTTTATCGAGGATGCCGACCAGCATTTTGTTGTCCCGGGGTACGCCCATCGCCAGTTGGTAGCGATAGGGCGTTTCGCCACTCACGTACAAACCATCGAGCTTCAGTTGGCGCAGGCTCCAGACGCTGGAGGCGAGGTCGCCGACCACGGCATCCACTTCGTCGGTGGCCAGTGCTTGCAGGGTCGAGCTGACATTTGGCATGGCCACCAGGTTGAGGTCAGGGTGGTGGGTGCGCAGCAGTTCATGGGGTGCGTAATTCTCCACCACGGCAATCTTCAGCCCGTAGAGGTCCTTGAGGCTGTGGGGCTTGGCGCCGCCCTCATGGGCCAGGATCACGATGGGAAAGTCCAGGTAGGGGCGCGTGAACGCCATGTAGCTCTGGCGTTCCGGGGTGGACATGATGCCGGGCAGCAAATCGAGCTGGTTGTTCCTGGCCTGTTCGAGCACAGCGCTCCAACTGGCCGGTTCGATCAGCTTGACCCTTACGCCCAGGCGGTCCTGGATCAGGCGCACGTAATCAGCGGCCAGGCCTTGATAGTGGCCATTTTCATCGCGGTATTCGAAGGGTGGCCATGACGCATCCACCCCCAGCCGCAGCTCCTGATGGTCCGCCAGCCAGCCACGCTCATCATCGGTAAGAGTCAACGCGCCAGCCGTTGCGGTCCAGGTCAGCAGCGACAGCAGCAACACAGTCGGCAATCTGGGCATAACGGTCTCGTTATGGCACGGGGAATGTTTCGAGTGTAGACGGGCATTGCGGGGGGAGGGGGGTTACGCAGAGTTTTCTCGATGCAAAACAAAACCCCCGGCCTGGGCCGGGGGTTCTGGTATCACTCGTCGAGGAAGGAGCGCAGATGCTCGCTTCGCGTCGGGTGGCGCAACTTGCGCAGCGCCTTGGCTTCGATCTGACGGATCCGCTCGCGGGTCACGTCAAACTGCTTACCGACTTCCTCAAGGGTGTGGTCGGTATTCATGTCGATGCCGAAACGCATGCGCAGTACCTTGGCTTCACGGGCAGTGAGGCCGGACAGTACGTCGCGAGTCGCTTCTTTAAGGCTCTCAACGGTGGCGACATCGATTGGCGACTGCATGGTCGAGTCTTCGATGAAGTCACCCAGATGGGAGTCTTCGTCATCACCGATCGGGGTTTCCATGGAGATCGGCTCTTTAGCGATCTTCAATACCTTGCGGATTTTATCCTCAGGCATTTCCATGCGTTCGCCCAGCTCTTCCGGGGTCGGTTCGCGACCCATTTCCTGCAACATCTGCCGGGAAATACGGTTGAGCTTGTTGATGGTCTCGATCATGTGCACCGGGATACGGATGGTGCGGGCCTGGTCGGCGATCGAGCGAGTGATCGCCTGACGGATCCACCAGGTGGCATAAGTCGAGAACTTGTAGCCGCGACGGTATTCGAACTTGTCCACAGCCTTCATCAAGCCGATGTTGCCTTCCTGGATCAGGTCGAGGAATTGCAGGCCACGGTTGGTGTACTTCTTGGCGATGGAGATCACCAGACGCAAGTTCGCTTCAACCATCTCTTTCTTCGCGCGGCGGGCCTTGGCCTCACCGATCGACATGCGACGGTTGATGTCCTTGATCTCGGCAATTGTCAGGCCGGTCTCGGTTTCAAGCGCAGTCAGCTTTTGCTGGCAGCGGATGATGTCCGGTTGCAGGCGACCGATGGCTTCAGCGTATTTCGCCTTGCCTTTGGCCAGTGCGTCGGACCAGCTTTCGTCAACTTCGTTGCCCGGGAACTGGCGCAGGAAGTCGGTACGCGGCATGCGCGCATCACGGACACAGAGCTGCATGATCGCACGCTCTTGTGCACGCAGACGCTCAAGGGCGCTACGAACGCGTTCAACCAGGCCTTCGAATTGCTTCGGGACCAGCTTGATCGGCATGAACAGCTCAGCCAGGGCCAGCAGCTCGGCGATTGCCTGCTTGTTGGCGCGACCGTGCTTCTTCAGAGCCTTGCGGGTGATTTCCATTTGATCGGAAACCGCACCGAAGCGCTGGGCAGCGATGATCGGGTCTGGACCGCTTTCGACTTCTTCTTCTTCGTCGGTGCTGGCTTCAGCCTCGTCGTCGTCGGAGTCATCGTCCGCTTTCGCGGCTTTGGCATCGACAGGCGGCGGTACTTCGGCAGCTGGCGGCGCGATGCCGTCGTCCGGGTCGATATAACCGCTCAGGACGTCGGACAGGCGGCCACCTTCGGTGGTGACGCGAGTGTACTCGGAGAGAATGTGGTCAACCGTGCCAGGGAAGTGCGCGATTGCGCCCATCACTTCACGGATACCCTCTTCAATACGCTTGGCGATTTCGATTTCGCCTTCGCGTGTCAGCAACTCGACGGTACCCATTTCACGCATATACATGCGCACAGGGTCAGTCGTGCGACCGATGTCGGTCTCCACCGCGGCCAACGCAGCAGCGGCTTCTTCAGCGGCTGCCTCGTCGGTATCGGCGTCGGCCAACATAAGGGCGTCCGCATCCGGAGCACTCTCGTGTACGGGGATCCCCATGTCATTAATCATGCGGATGATGTCTTCCACCTGCTCTGGATCTGAAATATCCTCAGGCAGGTGATCGTTGACCTCTGCGTAAGTCAGATACTTCTGCTCACGACCAAGGGTGATCAACTCTTTGATACGAGACTGCTGTTGCGCTTTTCCGGACATAACACCCTATCCACTGAAGGTCTTGGCGGGCAAAAAACAAGCCGAGGATTATACCCGAGCTATGACCTCACACGCCAGCTGAGGTCGGGTTTGATGCGGAAACATTCTGTTTTAAGAGGTCGCGCATCTGTTTTGCTATCTGAATTTGCTCTTCAGCCGATAATCCTGGCTGCCTCGCTCTCTTGATGAGTTCGTCGAGGGTCTGCGTGTGCTGGCCCTCGGATAACCTAGTAATGGTGTCTAAAAACTGTTGTTCAAGGTTGTCGCCGTCAATTAGCCACTCCTTTTCCGCGAGTGCTTTCAACAAACGTCCTTGTTCGGTGCCGTGCCAGCGAGCCATCAACTGAATTGAGTTTAGCTTAGGATTTTTCTGCACTGCTTCAATCAGCGCGATTAGCACCTGGGCGTACGTGTTGCTGGCGTTGGCAAAGTGATCGGCGCTTTCAACCTTGCCCGCCAATTGCGGGTGATGGATGAGCGTGCGCAGGGCAATCAAGGTTGGCGCTTCTACGGCGACTGGGGTGCGTGGGGCGTAGGCCTCGTCACGATCACCGCGCTTGCCGTTCTTGCTCCAGGGTTTCTTGTCCCATTGCTTGCCGCCGGCGCCGGGCTTTTTCGGGGTCCACTCCTGCTGGGGCGTGTAGGCCTCGTGCGGTTGGTGGAAGTCGGCATAGTCCGGCATGGCGTCGTAATCCATGCCGGGGTCGTAGGCTGGCGGCGCTGCATCTTGCGGTGCGCTGTGGGCCAGTTGGCTGACCGCCTCGCCACTTAAACCGGTGATTTCCTGCAAGCGCTGGCGCATCAAGGTGCGCAAGTTGGCACCCGGTACCTTGTCGATCAACGGCGCAGCGAGGGTGGCCATGTGGGCCTTGCCTTCGAGGGAGCGCGGATCGGCCTCTTCGGTCAGTTGCTGGAAGAAGTAGTCTGCCAGCGGCTGCGCATGTTGATTGATGCGTGCGCGGAATGCGTCGGTGCCTTCGGAGCGGACCAGGGTGTCCGGGTCTTCGCCCTCGGGCAGGAACAAAAAGCGCGCACGGCGTCCATCCTGCAGGCTCGACAGTGTGGCTTCGAGGGCGCGCCAGGCGGCGTTGCGGCCGGCCTGGTCGCCGTCGAAGCAAAACAAGACGCTGGGCACTACACGAAACAGGCGCTTCAAGTGTTCTTCGCTGGTGGCGGTACCCAGGGTTGCCACCGCGTTGCGCAGGCCCTGCTGGGCGAGTGCGATCACGTCCATATAGCCTTCAACCACGATGATTTCATCGAGGTTGCGGTTGTTTTTGCGCGCTTCGAACAGCCCGTAGAGTTCCTGGCCCTTATGGAATACCGGGGTTTCCGGGGAGTTCAGGTACTTGGGCTTGTCGTCCCCCAGTACACGGCCACCGAACGCGATGATACGGCCACGGCTGTCGCGGATCGGGAACATCACGCGGTCGCGGAAGCGGTCGTAGCGCTTGCCGGTCTCGGCGTTCTCCACCAGCAGGCCGGCGTCAATCATGGCTTTTTGTTGCAGGGTGTCGCTGCTCAGGTGCTTGTACAGGTTGTCCCAGCCGGGCGGGGCGAAACCCAGGCCGAAGTCACGGGCGATTTCGCCGGTGAGGCCGCGACCCTTGAGGTAGTCGACGGCGGCCTTGCGCTGCGGATGGCTTTTCAGCGCCTGGCGATAAAAGTCGGCAGCGGCCGTCAGCAGTGGGTACAGCGGCGAATCGGTGGGTTGGCGCGGTTTGTGCGGGCGGCCACTTTCTTCGCGCGGGACTTCCATGCCGGCAGCCTTCGCCAGGTCCTCGATGGCCTGGGGGAAATCCAGGTTGTCGTGGTCCATGAGAAAGCCGAGGGCGTTGCCGCCCGCGCCGCAGCCGAAGCAGTAGTAGAACTGCTTGTCGGGGCTGACGCTGAACGACGGGGTTTTCTCTTTGTGAAACGGACAGCAGGCCGTGTAGTTCTTGCCGGCTTTTTTCAGTTGCACGCGTGAGCTGACAACATCGACGATGTCGGTGCGGTTCAGAAGGTCGTCAATAAAGCTCTGGGGAATTAGCCCGGCCATGGCGTTCTCGTCATCACTGCGTGTAAATGAGGGCCCGCGATGTGCTCGGGCGCACTTATCGTGGCTCGATCATCAACTGTCTGCTTGGGCTTTCAGGAAGTGTATCTGCCGTTCATTCACTGACGTTAATTTCAATCAGCTTTTCGGCATGGAAATGTTGCCCCGGCATCCGGTGTTGGCCAATGGTGGGCCTCGGAAGCTCGTGCAGGCACAGCCGACTCAGTTGATCGCCTGTTTGAAGAATAAGTGTGCTCGTCAGTAGCCTTGTTAGACTCGTCAGAAGAGACGTGCACCGCTGGCAGAAGAGCCAGTCCTGACGTGTGAAGCAGTTGTTTCGGTCGCGTGTGCGGCGTCAACAGTGAAGCATCAAGCGATATCCGCAAATGCCAACAGCCCGGCTGAGGGCCGGGCTTGGCAGAAGCTTGCTACGAACGTCTGTGTATTAGTACAGACGAACGGCGCGGCGCTGTTCGCGCTGAACTTTCTTAGCGTGACGCTTAACAGCGGCTGCTGCTTTGCGCTTACGCTCAGAAGTTGGCTTCTCGTAAAATTCGCGGCTACGAACTTCAGCCAGTACACCGGCTTTTTCGCAGGAGCGCTTGAAACGACGCAGAGCTACGTCGAAGGGTTCGTTCTCTTTAACTTTGACGGCTGGCATCCAGAGCTACCTTCTTTCATTACCGGGATCAACGTTCTCGTCGCAAGAAATTCGCGGCTGAGGTCGTCGGTTTTTAAGGGTTGCGGATGTTAACCCCTCATTGCCCGGAATGCAAAGCCTCTGATCGAAAACCGCTAGTCGGGAGGGGGAGTGGCGACTATTATGCGCGCCTTCGAATTCAGCCTCTACAAGGCGCAAACCCATGCTAGTACTGGGACTTGAAACCTCCTGCGACGAAACCGGTGTCGCACTTTACGACAGTGAACGCGGGCTTTTGGCCGATGCACTGTTCAGTCAGATCGACCTGCACCGCGCCTATGGCGGCGTGGTGCCGGAGCTTGCCAGCCGCGATCACGTCAAACGCATGCTGCCGTTGATTCGCCAGGTGCTGGACGAGGCCGGCTGCGTGCCGACCGAGATCGACGCGATTGCCTACACCGCAGGCCCTGGATTGGTCGGAGCCCTGCTGGTTGGGGCTTCTTGCGCCCAGGCGCTGGCGTTTGCCTGGGGCATTCCGGCCCTCGGCGTGCACCACATGGAAGGCCATTTACTGGCGCCGATGCTGGAAAAAACACCGCCTGAGTTCCCGTTCGTCGCTTTGTTGGTTTCCGGCGGTCACACGCAGCTGGTTCAGGTGGATGGCATCGGCCAATACACCCTGCTGGGCGAATCGTTGGACGACGCCGCCGGCGAAGCCTTCGACAAGACTGCGAAGATGATGGGCCTCAATTATCCAGGTGGCCCGGAAATCGCCCGTCTTGCCGAAAAAGGTGTGGCCGGTCGCTATACCTTTCCGCGGCCGATGTGTGATCGCCCGGGCCTGATGTTCAGCTTCAGCGGCCTGAAAACCTCTGCGCTGAATACCTGGCAGCACAGCGTCAGCGCCGGGGACGACAGTGAGCAAGCCCGTTGCGACATCGCACTGGCGTTCCAGCAGGCCGTGGTGGAGACTTTGACCATCAAGTGCAAGCGCGCCCTCAAACAGGCCGGCATGAAGCGCCTGGTGATTGCTGGCGGCGTCAGCGCCAACAAGGCGTTGCGCACGTCGTTGGAAAAAATGCTCGGCGACATGAAAGGGGATGTGTTTTATGCGCGCCCTGAGTTCTGCACCGATAACGGCGCGATGATCGCCTATGCCGGCTGCCAGCGCTTGCAGGCCGGGCAGCATGAAAGCCTGGCGATCAGCGTGCAGGCACGCTGGCCGATGGAGCAGTTGTCGCCGCTGTAACGCGTAACGTGAGCCAGGTTCATCGCGGGTATTTAAAAATGCCGTTCGCGCCCGGCAAACAGGTCGCGTAAATTGCCGCGGTGGCGCCATACGATCAACAGTGTCAGCACGCTCATCGGCAGCAGCGCCGCCGGTTCCTGCCAGGCCAGTAGCGGCAGGGTCAGCGGGGTGGCGATCAGCGCGGCGAGCGAGCTGGTGCGGGTCAGGTAGAACGTCAGCAGCCAGGCGATAACGGCCAGCAAGGCCGCGGGTGGGTAGATCCCCAGCAGCATGCCGGCTGCCGTGGCGACGCCCTTGCCGCCGCGAAAGCGGAAGTACAGGGGAAACAGATGGCCGAGGACGGCGCACACGCCGATCCACGCCTGCTGTTGCAGGGTAAGGCCGGCGAGGCTGGCGATCAGTACGGGCAGCAGGCCCTTGCACAGGTCGCCCAGCAGCGTCAGCACGGCGAGCTTCTTGCCGGCCAGGCGCAACATATTGGTGGCGCCGGCATTGCCTGAGCCACTCATTCGCGGGTCGGGATTTCCCGTCAGGCGGCTGAGCAAAATGGCGAAGGACAGCGAGCCGAGCAGGTAGGCGAGAATCGCCAGTGACCAAAACATGCTAACTATTCCGGGCGAGGACGCCCTGATTCTAACGGGGCATCGCGCCCTTGTCGTGCTGCGGAGAAGAGTGCTTGGACAGAGTGTTTATCGAAGGCCTGGAAGTTGACACCGTGATCGGGGCCTACGACTGGGAGCGCGGAATCCGCCAATGCCTGCGCCTGGACCTGAGCTTCGCCTGGGACAATCGCCCAGCTGCGGCCGGTGACGACCTGACCCTGGCCCTGGACTACGCCAGCGTGTCCGCACGTATCCAGGCGTTTGCCGAGCAATCCCAATATCAGCTGGTGGAAACCTTCGCCGAGCGCCTGGCCGAAGTGTTGATGAGTGAGTTCCAGATTCCCTGGCTGCACCTCAAGTTGACCAAGCCCGGGGCCGTGCCGGCTGCCAAGGGTGTGGGCGTGGAGATCGAGCGCGGATGTCGCTAACTCAGGTTTACCTTGGCCTTGGCAGCAATATCGAGCGCGAGACTCATCTGTGCGCTGGCCTTGACGCGCTGGCGAGTTTTTTGACGGATATCCGCTGCTCGGCGGTGTTCGAAAGCCAGCCGGTGGGGATCAAGAGTGGTCCGTTCTTCAATCTGGTGGTGTCAGCCTATACCGACCTGCCGTTGATGGAGCTGGATCGCCGCTTGAAGTTCATCGAGGCCGACAATGGCCGTTATGCGCCGGATCGCAAGGGCCTGCCGCTGGATATCGACGTGCTGTTGTACGGTGATCTGGTGGGCAATTTCGATGGATTGATCCTGCCGCGTGCAGAAATCCTCAAGAACGCCTTCGTATTGTGGCCGCTGTCGTTGATGGCGCCGCAGCGTGTGCACCCTGAGGTCGGCAAGACGCTGGCCGAGCTGTGGCGCGATGCGCAGATCGACCAGGTGCTGGCGCCTGTGGGGTTTGAGTGGCAGGGCCAGCAGCTCACACCCAACGAGCTTCTGTAGGCACTGAGCTTTCTGTGGCGAGGGAGCTTGCTCCCGCTGGGCTGCTTAGCGGCCCCAACATCTTGGG
>NZ_QAJM01000017.1 GCF_003852405.1 Pseudomonas sp. KBW05 | reverse complement strand
CAAGCTCCCTCGCCACAGAAGCTCCCCCTCGCCTTTGCGGTGTTAGTGGACGGGCAGTTCAACGCCTTCGAACAGCTCTTCCAGTTCCTGCTTGTTGTGGCACTGGATCGCCTTGGCCATAACTTCGCGGGTCAGGTGCGGGGCGAACTTCTCGATGAAGTCGCACATGAAGCCACGCAGGAAGGTGCCGCGACGGAAGCCGATCTTGGTCACGCTGGATTCGAACAGTTCGCTGGCGTCGAGGACCACCAGGTCTTTATCGAGGTTGGTGTCCACCGCCATCTTGGCGACGATACCCACGCCCAGGCCCAGGCGCACGTAAGTCTTGATCACGTCGGCGTCGGCGGCGGTGAACACCACTTTCGGCGTAAGACCGCGATGGCTGAACGCTTCGTCGAGCTTGGAACGGCCGGTGAAACCGAACACGTACGTCACGATCGGGTATTCGGCCAGGGCTTCCAGGGTCAGTTTCGGCAGCTTGGCCAGCGGGTGACCTTGCGGCACCACCACGCAACGGTTCCAGCGGTAGCACGGCATCATCACCAGGTCACCGAACAGCTCCAGGGCTTCGGTGGCAATGGCGAAATCGACGGTGCCATCAGCGGCCATCTCGGCGATCTGCATCGGCGACCCCTGATGCATGTGCAGGGCCACGTCCGGGTATTGCTTGATGAAGTCGCGGATCACCGGCGGCAACGCGTAGCGTGCCTGGGTGTGGGTAGTGGCGATGGACAGCGTGCCCTTTTTCTCGTTGGAGAATTCCTGGGCAATCTGCTTGATGCTTTCGACTTTACGCAGGATCTCGCCAGCGGTGGTGATGATGCGCTCACCGGCCGGGGTCACACGGGTGAGGTGCTTGCCGCTGCGGGCGAACACTTCAACGCCCAGCTCGTCTTCGAGCAGGCGGATCTGCTTGCTGATACCGGGTTGCGAGGTGTAAAGGCTTTGAGCCGTAGCGGAAACGTTGAGGTCGTGGTGCGCCACTTCCCAGATGTAGCGCAGTTGTTGAAGCTTCATATGTATCCCTCAAAGCAGATAGACGCCACGGGTATCAGCGACGGTATATAACTATATTAAAGGTTAGACAGATAAATCTAGAACTTTTTATCGTTTTCTACCCTCACGCGTCGTCACTGCGTCGACGCTGTAGCGAGGGCACCAGGTAAACCGGCACCGTAGACAGTTGCAGCACCCGTGCAGCGGTGCGTCCCAGCGGTGTGGCCGCCGCCGTTGCATGGCTATGACTGCCGACGATCAACAGATCGACAGACAGTTTACGCAACTGGTCGAGTATCACCTCGCAGGGGTCCCCCTGGATCACCCGTACCGAGCGGATCAGCTTCAAGTCTTGCTCACCGTCCCCCAACTCCTCGCGAAAACTGTCCAGCACCCGCTGCTCGATGGTCGCCATGACTGTGGTCAGCCCCTGGCTTTGCCATTCACTCAGGGCCTTCTCATCAAGGTAGCTTTGCAACACCGATTCGGCGAACAGCCCGATAGGCTCGACCACATGGATCACATACAGGTCCGCCTTGAACGTTCGCGCCAGCGCCAGTGCATGTTGCATCACATAAGGCGCGTACAGACCGAGGTCCGTGGCGTACAACATCGAACGAATCATAGAACCTCCTGGACTGCCAGGATGGCGGAGATTGAATGAGCTTAGCAGCGCATCAACGACTTCGATTGGCTTAGCTCTCGGTCTGACCCCTTACCTCATTGCTGATGCCATGGGGCACGTGCCCGGTGGCCACTACTTCCCTGGCTTTCTCGCAATGACCGGCCTGGTCATCGAAAAACACATCGGCGGCAAACGCTTCCAGGAACGCGGATTTCTCCAGGCCACCGAGGAACAGCGACTCATCCAGGCGGATATCCCATTCGCGCAGAGTGCGAATCACCCGCTCATGGGACGGCGCCGAACGGGCGGTGACCAACGCGGTGCGGATCGGGCACGCCTCCTGCGGGAACTCGCGCTGCAACAAATTCAGTGCCGCCAAAAAGCCCTTGAAGGGCCCCCCGTGCAAGGGCTGGCGCGCCGACTCCCGCTCGCTGGCCTGGAACGCCTCCAGCCCCCCGCTCTGGTACACGCGCTCCGATTCATCGGAAAACAGTACCGCATCACCGTCGAATGCGATGCGCAGTTCGTCGCTGCATGCGCGGTTGGGGCCGCCGGACAAAATCGTCGCCGCGGCAAAGCCAGCATCGAGGGCGCTGCGTACATCTTCAGCATGGGTCGAAAGAAACAGATGGCAACCGAAGGCCGCCAAATAAGGATAAGGACTACGCCCGCCTACGAAAGCGGCGCGGGAAATATCCAGGCCGTAGTGCTGGATCGAATTGAACACGCGCAAGCCGGTGTCGGCACTGTTGCGCGAGACCAGCACCACTTCGACGCGGGCACGACCAAGGCTGGCGTTAAGGCTCAAGAGTTTCTTGACCAGCGCAAACGCATCGCCGGTCGCGAGGACTTCTTCCTCGTGCTCGATCTGGTATTGGCGGTACGCCTCAACACCCTGGGCCAGGTAGACCTTGTGGCTGTCGCTCAAGTCGAACAGCGCGCGCGAAGAAATCGCCAGCACCAGTTTGTCGCCCAATCCCTTCGCCATCGTATGCCCTCCGAATCAGCGGTTATGCCGATCAATAAAACTCAACGCCTGATACAGCGCCTGCATCCGTGGCAACTCGCAACCTGCAGCCCGGGCAGCCGCCAAAGGCCGCGCGTAGATGGCCGCCAGTTCCAGCGGGCGCTTGTGGACATGGTCGTGGTACATGCTTGGCAAATAGTCTTCCATGGTTTGCGTCATGGCGAACATCTGCTCGGCGTAGCTGGTTGGGATCTCATGGCCACAGGCGTGGGCGCCAGCCACGACCTCGGCCATCAGCGCCTGGATCAGTTCGCGGCTGGACTCATCGGCCATCATCGCCGTCGTGCCCGTACCCAACAACACCGAAAGGCCGTTGTACGGCACGTTCCACACCAGCTTGTGCCAGCGCGCCTGATGCACATTGGCCATGGCCTGGGACTCGATGCCCGCCTGGTGGAACAACGCCGCGCCGGCTTCGACAATCGCCTTCTGCTGCGCTTCATCATTGGCCGCCGTGCCGCTGTGATAACCCAGGTTGACCCGGCCCAGGGCCTGATGCTCGACAACGCCAGGCCCGGAGCGGTGCACGCCGATGTAGCACAAGCCACCCAGCAGATGCAGCGAGGCTGGCAGGTGTTCGCGCAGGCTGTCTTCGACATCCAGGCCGTTTTGCAGCAGCACCACCTTGGCCTCCGGCGCCGCGACCTGGGCGATGGTCGGGGCCAGGTCCACATTGCCGGTGGACTTGGTGCCCACCAGCAGCCAGTCACACGGTGGCATATCGGCGGCGCTGGCGTAGGCCTGCACCGGCTGCAAATGCAAAGGGCCGTGCACGCTGCTATTGATACGCAGGCCCTGCTTGCTGACCGTCGCGTACTCGCTGCGCAGCAGGAAGTGCACGTCAAAGCCGGCACGGGCCAGCATCACGCCGTAGAAACCACCGATAGCGCCGGTGCCGATGATGCCAATGCGTGGCGATGGAGCGGTCATGGCAGATCCTCTGGAATGCGGGTAAGGGCTTGATTAATGCTGTCGGCAAGGTCGGATGCTGTAAGGCGCGTCTGCAATTGCCCGAGGAACTGACCCTCGCACACCACGAACAACGCCGGCAAATGAAAGATCTGGTAGCGTTCAACCGCGCCACCGTTGTGGCCGGCATCGACCCAGCACACGCGGTCCACCGGCAATGACCAACCGGGCAACTGCTGGCGTGCCCAACGGCAACTGGAACAGCCTGCGCTGGTGAAGACCAGCAGAGAAAGGCCTGGCAATCCCAGCAATTGCTGGTCAATATCCAGGTCGGTCAATTCCAGTTCCTTCACTATACTGCTGCTGCCGCCGTCAACAGGACGGTGCTCGGAGTCCGTGTACATGGGTCGTTTTTTACCTCACCCTGATGATGTCGCTGTCGAGTTAACACAACGTCCCTCCCCCGCCATTCCCCGTCAACGCCTGCTCACGATCGGCCTGGGCGGCATCGCCTGCCATTGGCCGCGCGCCTGGCGCCAGGGTACGGCCGTTGACCTGCACATTCCCTCCCTGGGGCCCAGCGCGTGTTATCCGGGCTACGTGGCATGGTGCCGCAAGGTCGAGGACGGCTATCGCATCGGCATCTCGTTTACCGATGAGCACGCCCTCTTTGGTGCGCGTATGGGTGAGCAAGCATGCCGGATAGAGCGCTACTGCCGCCAGCACGAAGACGCCGAACCAACGCCCGAACAATTCGAAGCCCTGGCGCGCGAGTGGGTGTCGCGCCATGCCGTCGAGTTCTCCCACGAGGCCTTTGTGGCGCCAGCGCTGGATTAAAGCGGGCTTTGCCCATTGTCGCGGGCCCGTGTTACGCGCTAAGGTTCCTCCCCCCTGCATTCAAATCATGCTGTGCTCCGCCGCACGGGGATGGCTGGCGGCCGGCACCCGTGACCCTGACGAGTAAACGATGGCTGATTTACCGATCAATGACCTAAACGTCGAATCCAACGAGACCCTGATCACGCCCGATCAGCTCAAGCGCGAAATCCCCCTGAGCGACGCTGCCCTGCAGACCGTCACCAAGGGCCGCGAAGTCATCCGTGAGATTCTCGACGGCACCGACCATCGCCTCTTCGTCGTCATCGGGCCTTGCTCGATCCACGACCTCAAGGCGGCCCACGAGTACGCCGAGCGCCTCAAGGTGCTGGCGGCGGAAGTGTCCGACACCCTGTACCTGGTAATGCGCGTCTACTTCGAGAAACCGCGCACCACCGTCGGCTGGAAAGGCTTGATCAACGACCCGTACCTGGACGACTCGTTCAAGATCCAGGACGGCTTGCACATCGGCCGTCAGCTGCTGCTGGACCTGGCTGAAATGGGCTTGCCCACCGCCACCGAAGCCCTGGACCCGATCTCCCCGCAGTACTTGCAGGACCTGATCAGTTGGTCGGCCATCGGCGCGCGCACCACCGAATCCCAGACCCACCGCGAAATGGCGTCCGGCCTGTCGTCGGCCGTGGGCTTCAAGAACGGCACCGACGGCGGCCTGACCGTGGCGATCAACGCGCTGCAATCGGTCTCCAGCCCGCACCGTTTCCTGGGGATCAACCAGGAAGGTGGCGTGTCCATCGTCACCACCAAAGGCAACGCCTACGGCCACGTGGTCCTGCGCGGCGGCAACGGCAAGCCCAACTATGATTCGGTCAGCGTTGCCCTGTGCGAACAGGCGCTGAACAAGGCCAAGATCAAGCCGAACATCATGGTCGATTGCAGCCACGCAAACTCCAACAAGGACCCGGCCCTGCAACCGCTGGTGATGGAAAACGTCGCCAACCAGATCCTGGAAGGCAACCAGTCGATCATCGGCCTGATGGTCGAGAGCCACTTGAACTGGGGTTGCCAGGCCATTCCAAAAGACCTGGCCGACTTGCAGTACGGCGTGTCGATCACCGATGCCTGCATCGACTGGGCGGCCACCGAAAACACCCTGCGCAGCATGCATGCCAAGCTCAAGGACGTCTTGCCGAAACGCAAACGCACCTGAACCCGCACTGCGCACACAAAAACGCCGGGCTAAGCCCGGCGTTTTTCATGGTGCTGTTTTAATGCCTTACAGCTTCGCCGCATGGCGCTGGTGGCGCTCCATGTAGCGTTCGACATAGGAGCAGGACGGGATCACCGTGTAGCCGGACTCTTCGGCAAACTTCAGGGCTTCCTCGGTCAGCGCCGCTGCAATACCCCGGCCGCGCAGAGCGTTGGGCACGAAGGTCCGATAGATATCCAGGGTCTGCTTCCCGAGGTCCATGTAGGTCAGGTAGGCACGATGACCGTCCACATTGGTCTCGAACTGATGACCAGCCTGGTCATGGTGGATGGACAACGCCTCGCTCATCACTACTCCTCGCGGGTCTTGGATTTCGACCCCTACCTTACCGATGTTTTCCCGGCGAAGGAACATCTACGCCACCCCGTGCCGGTTTCGACAACGAGAAACCTCTAGCGCTCACAACCAGCACGTAGGGAATAGTAGGCACCAATCCTGAAATTGCTCAAGGCGCGCTCATCATCCCCCCGCCGCTGGCGGTTATAGAAAGGGCATCGATCAACCGGTGATCGATAGCCTGAACATTGCCGGCAGTTGAAGCTTGAGACGAACAGGCGCTCTTAAAGTCACCTCTACATGCGTAAAAGATGCGAGACGGGGTAACGCCAAGCGGAACAAAAGAACAGGTGCCGATATATAAATATCTATCCACATACCCAGCCCGACGCATGCGGGCCGTAGCTTTCAGACGGGATCCAATGCACATCCGATTGAAAAAAATTGAACGGTTTTTATACAAACCTTCAAAAGATTAGCCAAAATAGATTCGGCGCGAGAATTTTTTTTGCTTCTTGCGCTACGTCAGTTTACTTACTACAAGTAATGGGTAGTATGTACGCCGGCTTTTGCTCACTCTGGGCAAGTAGCTATTTAATAGAAAGTCCTTGAAGGGGAACACGATGAACAACGTTCTGAAATTCTCTGCTCTGGCTCTGGCCGCAGTTCTGGCTACCGGTTGCAGCAGCGTCTCCAAAGAAACCGAAGCTCGTCTGACTGCAACTGAAGACGCAGCAGCTCGCTCCCAGGCTCGTGCAGACGAAGCCTACCGTAAAGCTGATGAAGCTCTGGCTGCTGCTCAAAAAGCACAACAGACTGCTGACGAAGCTAACGAGCGCGCTCTGCGTATGCTTGAAAAAGCTAGCCGCAAGTAATAATCCCTCGGGGTTGTTATCAAGCCGATCCATTTATGGGTCGGCTTTTTTATTGCCTGGGATTCGGCACTGAACCCCAGGCAATAAAAAAGCCCGCCGCAGCGCTAGGCCGTGGCGGGCTTTTGATCCGGCAGGTTTACTGTTGCAGATCTATTGGGGCGCTGGCAGCGATCGGTGCGCCGCCGGGCACACCGATTTCAGTCGGCAAGCCATCTTCCGCAGCAACCACATCACGCACCTGATCCCAGTTCACCCGCAGGTTATTGGCCAGGTCTTCGCGCTTGAGCAAGGCGTTGATCACCGCCGTGTGCTTATCGACCACCGACGGCGTGCCGTCATCATTCAACGGCGTGTGCGCTTCAAGGTAGACCTTGCCGCCGCTGCTGCCGAACTTGTAGGCATCGTTGATGATGCGCACCGACGTGCCCACCGGCACCATGCCGGCCATTTCCAGTACGTTGTTATTGAACATGCGGAAGCAGCCGTGGCTGGTCCGCGTGCCGATGCCAAATTTCATGTTGGAGCCGTGGATCAGATAACCCGGCGTGCCCAGGGTGAACTTGAATGGCCCCAGCGGATTGTTCGGGCCGGCAGGCACCACGTTGGGCAACGGATCGCCATTGGCGGCGTGCTCGGCCTTGATCGACGCCGGTGGCGTCCAGGTCGGGTTCGGCGTCTTCGCGATGATGCTGGTATGGGCGATGGGCGAGCCCCAGCCTTCACGACCAATCCCCAGCGGGAAGGTGTAGACGACGTTCTGCCCCTTGGGATAGTAGTAAAGCCGGTATTCCGCCAGGTTGATCACGATGCCTTCCCGTGGGCCGGGGGGCAGGATGAATCGCGTCGGCAACACAATCTCGGTGCCGGCACCCGGCAGCCAGGCATCCACACCCGGGTTGGCCGCGACCATCTCCGAGTAGCCCAGGTCATAGGTGGTGCCCAGGTCGGCAAAGGTATCTTCGTACTTGGCCTTGATCACCTGGACCTGCCCCACGATGTCTTCACCCGGTGGCGGCAACGGTAACTGCAGGGCTGCCGCAGGACCGGCCGCGCACAGGGCGGCAAGGGACAGGCAGCAGGTGACGACGGAGAGGCGCGAGAACATCCGGAAAATCCTTCGCAGAACGACGGGTAGGAAAAAACTGATTGTATACGTGAAGCACGCCGGGAGCATCAACCTGGCCCCTCGGCTACTCGAAGCGCAGCTCCGGCCAGATCAGCGGCGTGCCGCGCTTCTGGGATTCAAGGATCGCCCGACACAATGGGCACAGCCGCTGGTCCTGGAAAATCGCGCGGCCCACCGATGACCAACGAGGCTGGGCGGGCAGCAAGGTGCCACAAAGCGTGCGATCAATCGTGCCGCCCAGCTCCAATTGGCGTGCCACCAGATGCACCCGGACTTCCTGGCAGGCGAACAGATCCAGCTGCTCGTCGGGCTCGATCAGTTGGTAGTTGAACAGGGACCAGGCAGGGCGTGACATCGGGGGCTCCAGATCGGGGGGGCGCCACCTTAGCCGAAAGCCTGCCGGTAGAAAAGCGTCATAACAGCGGTTTTAGCGTCGGCCAGACATTTTCCAGCAACTTGCCCTGGGCGCCGACGGCCGGGTGCAGCCCGTCAGCCTGCATCAACTCCGGGTGGCCACCGATACCTTCAAGGAAAAACGGCACCAGCGGCACGGCTTTTTCCTTGGCCAGGCTGCCGTACACTTCGGCAAAGGCGTTGGTATAGCGCGGGCCATAGTTAGGTGGCAATTGCATGCCGAGCAACAGCACCTTGGCGCCGATGGCCTTGGACTGGTCAATCATCGAGGCAAGATTTTGTTGCAATTGCGCCGGAGGCTGACCACGCAGGCCGTCATTGCCGCCCAGCTCGATGATCACCAGTTCCGGTTTATGCTCTGCAAGCGCCGCCGGCAGCCGCGCGAGGCCTCCGGCACTGGTGTCGCCGCTGATGGAGGCATTGACTACTTTATCGTCGAAACCTTCGCGCTTGAGCCGTTGTTCGAGCAGCGCGACCCACCCTTTGCTGGTATCCAGGCCGAAACCGGCACTGATACTATCGCCAACGATCAGGACTGTACCCGCCGCTGCGCCCTGGGCCACGCACATCAAGGCCAGGCCAGCACTCAAAAACCACATTCGCATCGGATTCTCCATGGGCGCAAGCATTCTCACCGCGCGGAACCTTAGCAAAGTGGTTCCCAGCGCGGAAGGTGAACTGACTATCCTGCACGAACTGAGCCTGGAACTGAACAAGGGCGATAGCCTGGCTATCGTCGGCAGCTCCGGTTCCGGCAAATCCACCCTCCTCGGCCTGCTGGCCGGCCTCGACCTGCCGAGCAGTGGCGAAGTGACCCTCGCCGGCCAAGCCCTCAGTACGCTGGACGAAGACCAGCGCGCACGCATCCGCGCCGAACACGTGGGTTTTGTCTTCCAGTCATTCCAACTGCTCGACAGCCTCAACGCCCTCGAAAACGTCATGCTGCCGCTGGAGCTGGATGGCCGCAAAGACGCCCGCGAGCGCGCCCGGCACCTGCTCGAACGTGTCGGCCTGGGCCAGCGCCTGACCCACTCGCCACGCCAACTGTCCGGTGGCGAGCAGCAACGCGTGGCGATTGCCCGCGCCTTCGCCGCCGAACCGGACGTGCTGTTTGCCGATGAACCCACCGGCAACCTCGACAGCCACACCGGCGAGCGCATCAGCGACCTGCTGTTCGAGCTCAATAAAGAGAGCGGCACGACCCTGGTGCTGGTCACCCACGACGAGCGCCTGGCACACCGCTGCCGACGCCTGATCCGCCTTGAAGCCGGCCTGATGGTCGCGCCCCTGGAGCCTTGATGGCACGTTTGCCGCTATTGCGTCTGTTCAGCCTGGCCATGCGCCAATTACTGCGCGATGCCCGCGCCGGTGAATTGCGCGTGTTGTTCTTCGCCTTGCTGGTGGCGGTGTCCGCCAGCACTGCCATCGGTTACTTCGGTGCGCGCCTCAACGGCGCCATGCTGTTGCGCGCCACCGAGTTCCTGGGGGCCGACCTGGTACTCGAAGGCAGCTCGCCAGCGCGTCCCGAACAAATCAGATCCGGCACCGAACTGGGCCTCGACCATGCGCGCATCGTCGAGTTTTCCAGCGTTATCGCCACCGACAACGGTATCCAGCTCTCCAGCATCAAGGCGGTCAACGAGCAGTACCCACTGCGCGGCGAACTGAAAAGCGCCGCCGAGCCCTTCGCCGAGGAAACCCCCGGTGGCGGCCCGAAACCCGGCGAAGCCTGGGTGGAGGCACGCCTGCTGACGGCGCTGAGCCTGAAAGTCGGCGACAGTATCGACGTGGGCATGAAGACCCTGCGCCTGGCCCGCATCCTGACCTATGAGCCCGACCGCGCGGGCAACTTCTACAGCCTTACGCCCCGGGTGATGATCAACCTGGCCGACCTGGACGCCACCGGTGTGGTCCAGCCCGGCAGCCGTGTCAGCTACCGCGAGTTGTGGCGGGCACCACCTGACAGCACGACCCTGCAAACCTATCGCGACCTGATCAAGCCAGGCCTCGCCGCCAACCAGCGCTTGCAGGACTCGCGGGACGGCAACCAGCAGATCGGCGGCGCCCTGGGCAAGGCCGAACGCTACTTGAACATGGCCAGCCTGGTCGCCGTACTGCTGGCCGGCGTGGCCGTGGCGCTGTCGGCCAACCGCTTCGCCAGCCGCCGCTTCGACGCCAGCGCACTGCTGCGCTGCCTCGGCTTGTCGCGCCGCGAAACCATGCTGCTGTTCAGCCTGCAACTGAGCGTACTCGGCCTGCTGGCGAGCCTGACGGGCGCCCTGCTCGGCTGGCTGGCGCAATTTGGCCTGTTTTACTTCCTGCATGACCTGCTGCCGGCCGACGTGCCCCCCGGCGGGTTGTTGCCGGCCGTCGCCGGGATCGGCACCGGGCTGGTCGCCCTAGCCGGTTTCGCCCTGCCGCCGCTGGCCGCACTGGGCCGCGTACCACCCCTGCGCGTGTTGCGCCGCGACCTGCTACCCATCGCCTCCAGCACCTGGATGGTCTACGGCGCAGCGCTGTTCGCCCTGGGCCTGATCATGTGGCGCCTGAGCCTCGACCTGGTGCTGACCTTCGCCTTGCTCGGCGGCGGCGTGATTGCCGCGCTGATCCTCGGCGGCTTGCTCCTGCTGTTGCTGCAAAGCCTGCGCAAGCTACTGGCGCGCGCATCGCTGCCCTGGCGCCTGGGCCTGGGCCAATTGCTGCGCCACCCGCTGGCGGCAGCCGGCCAATCCCTGGCGTTTGGCCTGATCCTGCTGTCGATGGGGCTGATCGCCCTGTTGCGTGGCGAGCTGCTCGACACCTGGCAAAACCAGTTGCCCAAGGACGCCCCCAACTATTTCGCGCTGAACATCCTGCCCGCCGACACCGACGCCTTCAGTGCTCGCCTGCTGGCCTTGCAGGCCCAATCGGCGCCGCTGTACCCGGTGGTCCCAGGGCGCCTGATCAGCATCAATGGCGAAGCAGTGCAGGCAATTGTCAGCAAGGACTCCAGCGGAGACCGTGCCGTGCAGCGCGACCTGAGCCTGACCTGGGCCGCCGACCTGCCACCGGGTAATGTCCTGACGTCCGGTGCCTGGTGGTCCCCGCAGCCAACGGATGAGATTCCCGGGGTATCGGTAGAAGCCAAGGTCGCCGAAAGCCTCAAGCTCAAGCTCAATGACCACCTGGTGTTTACCGTCGCCGGGGAAAACCGCGAAGCGCGCGTCACCAGCTTGCGGACCATCAATTGGGATAACTTCCAGCCCAACTTCTTCATGATCTTCCAGCCTGGCACCCTGAAGGACCTGCCTGCCACCTACCTGACCAGCTTCTACCTGGAACCCGGGCATGACCAACAGATCGTCGATTTGTCCCGGGCGTTCCCGGCGGTGACTATCCTGCAAGTCGAAGCCTTGCTGGAGCAATTACGCAGCATCCTCGCCCAGGTAACCTTGGCGGTGGAGTACGTCCTGTTGTTTGTATTGGCAGCCGGGATGGCGGTGCTGTTCTCCGGCTTGCAGGCCACCCTGGATGAGCGAATCCGCCAGGGCGCATTGCTGCGGGCACTGGGAGCAGAGCGCAAACTGCTGATCAAGGCACGGCGTATCGAGTTTGGCTTGCTGGGCGCGTTCAGCGGGCTGCTGGCGGCGCTGGGCACGGAACTGGTGACGTTGGTGTTGTACCGATATGCCTTTGACCTTGCCTGGCACCCTCACCCATGGCTGTTGCTGCTGCCGGTGCTCGGTGCCGTGCTGATCGGCGCTGCCGGCGTGTTCGGCACACGCCGCGCACTGAACGCCAGCCCACTGACCGTGCTGCGCGAAGGCTGACACGCCGACGGCCCGTCCCCTCGCAGGTACGGGCCGTCCTGGCCTACTTCACATACTCGATCGCGGTAATCCACCAGCAGGCTTCGCCACTGGGCGTCTGCACCATGGCCTCGTCGTCGACTTCCTTGCGCAGCAGCGCCCTGGCCATGGGTGAATCGATGGAGATGTAATCCATCCGGTCATAGATCTCGTCGTAGCCCACGATGCGAAAACGCTTGGTCTCGCCTTGCTCGTTTTCAATATCGACCCAGGCGCCAAAAAATACCCGCCCTTCCTGCTCCGGCATGTATTCCACCACCCGCATGTCTTCCAGGCGCTTGCGCAGGTAGCGCACGCGGCGGTCGATCTCACGCAGCAGCTTCTTGTTGTACTGGTAGTCCGCGTTCTCGCTGCGATCCCCCAGGGACGCCGCCCAAGTCACTTTGCGTGTGGTATCCGGGCGCTTTTCCCGCCACAGGTAATCCAACTCTTTTTTCAGCGCTTCATGACCTTCTTTGGTAATCAGCTTGGTGCTCAAACGCCTTCATCCCCGGAAAATGCTCATTGACCCCACTACGCCATTGCATCAAGGCATGGCGCCGGCAAACAGAGCCTGATGATAAATGAACAGGGGAAAGTAGCCAGGCCTGCGGACAAACTGCATCAGGTCGACATCGAATGAGGATCGACCATCGATTGCGCTCGCTCGGTACTGTCGAAGTCGCCCACCACTTGATCCAACTCAGGGAGCATGACCTGCATACGTTGGCGCAAGCCGGAAAACTGCAAAAGCATGGCTGCCAACTGCTCGCCTTTGCGATGAACTACCAATTCCTGGGCGTGCACTTGGGCCACACGCTTCTCAAGGGCATCGGCTCGCTCATCCATTTGCTGCTGCGCCTGCTGATAGACAGCCGAGGCACTCGCCAAGCGACCCTCACGATTCTCCAAGGCCTGTGTCCGCATTTGCAGGGCGGTCTCGTTTTCCTGGGTTCGGCTCGCCAACTCCTGGCGCTTTTGCTCAAGCTCAGCCTGGCCTTGCTGCAGTTGAACTTGCCACTGCTCAAGTGCTGCCTCTTTCTTGAGTGCCACCATTTTCTGTTGGGTCAGTTCCTGGGCGACGCGCGCAAGGCTGGTCAGCGTGCTATCCACCTCAAACAATGATGGGGCTTCAATTGACGCACCCAGCGTTTCAAAAGGCGACTCGCTCAGTGGCAAAGGTGTACGGGGAACCTCAGCCGGCGGCTCAAGCATCGCCGGCTGGGGCGGTTCAGGCCTGCTTGCGGCCTGGGGCGGAGATACCATTTGAGAAGAGAAACGAATGGAAGGCACCACCACAGCAGAGCTTTCAATAGCGGGTGACGCGGGAGCCGATGTTCCCAAGGTAATGACTTTCATCACCAGGGCTTTCTTGATGATCAGGGAGTGGTGATCCTCAGGCCGTGCCGGGGGTAACTTGCAGCCTTTCAAGTCGACGAAGTGATAAGGAATCTGGGTATCGGTAACGCCACTGGCTTTCACCCCAGAGGCCGCCCACGTCAATATCTGCTTGAATACCTGCATCGCCAATTGCAAATCTGCTTGCACATCGACACCGCCCAAATAATAACGCTCAAGTTTCTTACGCAAGGCTGCGATATATACCCGGGAACTACCCGGCTCCGCGTCTTCATCCAGGCTATACACCAGAAAGTTTGAACTGATCTGAGGCACGGCAAAACCACATAGCAGTGCGCCATTGATCGGCGCATCCGCACCGGAGTGCGCAAGAACAAGGGTACGTAGAAGCATCATGGTTGTTGGGCCTCGCGCCAATGAATAAACTTAAAATAAACACCAAATAAACATTCCGCCATCAAGTACTACTCAGAAAACAATTGTTTCAGCGAGCTGCAAGCCTGAACGTAGGAGTAATCTTATTCATCCCCTTGCGCGTTTCCAAGCCCCTGCATTGGACGTACTATTTTTTAACCCGAGCCCCGACACACGTCAACCAAAGCGCTTGCCTCCTCATATATATTGCGAAACTAATGCAGCAGAAAAGCATAATGATCGAGATAAGCAACCTGACCAAAAAACTGGGCAAACAGCATGTTATCAACGATCTTTCATTGGTGGCCCAAGGCCAAGAATGCATAGGTTTGTTCGGGCATGGAGGCGCGGGTAAAACGACACTCCTGAAGCTGATGGCCGGCCTGCTCAAACCCTGTTCCGGGCACGTGAGCATACTGGGCTTCAATACCCGAACTCATCGGCTTCAAGTAGCCCAGGCGATAGGCTACCAGCCTGAACCCGGCATCAACCGTTCGACGATGTCTGTCGCAGGTTTCCTCAACCTTATCGCCACTTTTCGCAGGTTCTGCGGCGCCGAAAAACGCAAACGCCTTGACCGGATCATCATGCAACTGGAGCTGTCGGCCTTGCTCAAAGAGCCGCTCAACGCACTCCCCATGGGGTTGCAACGCAAGGTTGCGCTGGCACAAGCCATCTTGCATGACCCCGGCGTGCTGTTGCTGGATGAGCCGACCGAGGGCCTGTCCCCGTACCAGCAGTGCAAAATTCGCACGCTCATCCAGACGTTGGCCGAAGAGATGACCGTGATTGTCGCCACCCGGGATTGTGATGCGTTGTCGGGAATCTGCACCCGCGCCCTGGTCATTGGCGGGGGCCGCCTCCTGGCAGACACCCCCATGCCCGAACTCCAGCGCAGCTCTCGGTACTACAGGGCAGTCACCCTGGCAGCGGATACGCCGCTGGACCTGTTGGCGTTGGCCGTACTGCCGGGTGTTGCCGGCATCGAAGAAGATCGCCACAGCCCTGGCACCGTCACCGTTCTCGCCATGCCGGGCCACGCCATCTACCCCCCGATCAGCGCGCTGATTGCCAAACGCGGCTGGCAAATAACCGCGCTGAACCTTGAGCCTGGCCGCCTGAACGACGTCGTCCACCACTTAAGCCAAGGGGCATCCCTTTGAATATGCTGCCGTCTATTATCAAGCGCCAACTTGCCCGCTACCTTTGCGCTCCAGCAACCTACCTGAACATTGCAGTCTTTCTGGCACTCTCAACTACGCTTGGACTACACAACAGCCAGTTACTGGAGCGAAACAGCACGGACCTGCAAGACTTCTTTCAATTGCACCCCTGGCTGTATCTGTTATTGATTCCCGCACTCTCTATACAACTCTGGGCCGATGAACATGAAACGGGCCTTAGTGACTTACTCATCACACTGCCTGTGACAAACGCGGAATTGATCATCGGTAAATTTTTCGCAGCCTGGGTCATAATTGCAATGACGCTGGCATTGACACTGCCCATTGTAGTGATGCTCAACCTTTTAGGTAGCGCAGACAACAGCGTGATTGCCACCCAATATCTGGCCAGCTGGCTACTCGCCGGAAGTTATCTTTCCATCGGCTGTTTTATATGCACCCTGAGCCGCCATCATCTGGTTATATTCATACTGACCTTAAGCATTCTGCTGGTGATCAGCGGACTCTCCAGCGTACTGGATGCACTGGAGCACCAAGCCCCGATCTGGATAATCGATAGTGTGACGTCCTTAAACCCACTGTCACGTTTCACTCACATTGATCACGGCGTCATTGTTCTTCGAGACTGTCTTTACTTTATCAGCGTCATAGTGGCCTCACTTGCTGCGACCACCGTCATCCTCAACTACAAAAACAGCTGAGAGGGAGCGTTCTCGATGCGATCCGCACTGCACGCCGGCATGACACTGGTGGTCCTACTGTTGGTTTTCCTGGCCTTTAACCTGGTGTGGGCCGGTAAGCTGCCTGATCTGCGCTGGGATGCCTCACACTCGAAAACCAATACTCTGTCGGCGCCTGTACAGCAATTACTGGCATCCCTGGACAGTCCGCTAGATCTTTACTACTTCAATTCAAACGGTCACCCGAAAAAAAGCCAGGCCACCCAACGCTACGCCAAGCGTGTAGAGGAAACGCTCAAGGCGTTCGAAGTAGCGGCACAGGGCATGATCAATCTGCACATTATCGACCCAGGCGCTTTTTCAGAGGACGCCTATCGGGCAGGGCTCTATGGGCTTGATGACGAAGCGGGATTCTTTGGCCTCATTGGCACCCGAGACGGCCAGCCCGCGCAACGCATCACATCGTTCAGCGCCGACCGTGCAACGTTGCTGGAGTATGAAATCAGCCACTTGATCAGCCAGTTACTCCACCCGCAACCGCCTGCCATCGGCCTGCTATCCGGGCTACCGATCAAGGAACTGGCCGGTCCCCTTCTACAGGACCTGCAGCGGCACTTGAACGTGGTAGAGCTGGAGCCGAGCGTGCACCGTGTGCCCGCGCAAATCAAAACGCTCATGCTGGTGCACCCCCGGACGCTACCTGAACAGACCTTGTACGCCATTGATCAATTTGTACTGGGTGGTGGCAAGCTGATGATGTTTATCGACCCCCTGAGCGAACAGGGGTCAAGGCAACAGGCCCTTAACCCCCGACTGGAGGCGCTGCTGTCCAGTTGGGGCATCCGTATGCCGGCCGGCCAGGTGTTGATCGACAGTCGCTATACCACGCAAGCGCCCGCGGGGACCTTTCCCACCCTACTGAGCCTGCCCAGACAGGCAATGGCCGCAAACGATATCAGTACCTGGAAACTGGACGTTGTCAGCGTATCGAGCAGCGGCGCCCTCTTCCCCCTCGACAAGCACCGCACACGCTTCACCCCCCTGCTGTACAGCTCCGAGCAGTCTGCATTGCTGGAAGCCGATAGGGTTGGCAAATCGCCCGATGCTGGCGAACCGCCTTCAAGCGGGGTACGCCATGTGATCGCCGCCCGCCTTGAGGGGCCCGCCTATTCGGCGTTTCCCGACGGAATGGGTGGCCAGGCTCCTGGATTGCAGAAGGCGGCGCAGATTCAAGTAGTGGTGGTGGCCGACACAGACGTGCTCATGCGCCCGTCAACCCGATTGACGCCCCACAGCAACAGCCTGTTTGTATTGAACACATTGGATAACCTGGCAGCGCCTCAAGCGCTTGCCGACATACGCCCACGGCCACCGACGCAATACACGCTGCATAGCCTGGAGAACCAGCGCAAGGCCACCGCCCGCGCCTACCAGGAACAGGCAAGCGAACTGGAGCGACGCCTGGCGCAAACAGAATACGAATGGCGGCGCTTGAACCCAGCCATGACAACCTTGGGTACCGAAACCATCAATACCAATGCCCAACTACAGGCGCACAACAAGGAGCGCCTGCGCCTGACGATGGAACTGCATGCACTGAAAGTGGCGGTTTATGCGCCGCTGGATCGCCTGGTGCAAAACGTCAAGCTGGGGGTGAGCGCACCGATACCCATACTGCTCTGCCTGACGGCCTGGGGCCTGTATCTGCGACGGCGGCGTCGACACGTTACGCCGTGAAACGACTTAGCGACGCGCGATCAGCCCTTGCCTGGCAACGCGTGTCAGGTGACGGATCACCTCATTCGCGTCAGCGGCGCTGGGTGCCTGGATAACCGCAAGGTCAAAGCTGTTATTGGCAAAACGGGCGAGAGAATCGCCGTCTTCGACAAACTGGATCAGGAACGCCGAAGGGCGGCCGGTGCGACGTGGCCAGCCATCCAGGTAACGCAGCAGCGTCGGCTGGTGTTTGCCACCCAAGAGGATTTTCGGGTTGCGCTGAGTCAGGTCAGCGGTGATCGGGGCCAAGCGTATGAGGGGGCGTAGTGCTGTCATCGTGTCGTGTCTCTGCCTCAAAAGTCTGCGGGCAGGTGAGAGGCAACACCGAACCAGCGCTTTAGCGGAATTTCGAAGCAAAGTGATTGCTTCTGTCGGGACCGATAACAGTCACCCATGGCGCCCCGCAATTAGCTGTTTAAATCGGCGCATGAGCGGGCATCCTAGAGAAGCCGACGGGGCCATGTCAAGAATTGCGCGCAACGAAAAGGCCCGCACATGGCGGGCCTGGACAGGGTGTTGCAGGTGGCTCAGTTGGCGATGGCGCGGTCGGCAGACAGCTTGCCGGCACCTTCGAACAACACGGCCAGCGAGCCGCCCAGCAAGGCCAGTGCAAACTCATAACCGTTGTTGGCCATGAACAGACCGTTGTGGATATGCACCGAGAGGATCGCGACCACCGACAGAATGGTCAGGCCCAAGGCCGCTGGGCGCACCAGCAAACCAATGATCAGTGCCAGGCCGGCAAAAAATTCAGTACCGCCGGACAACAGTGCCATCAGGGTACCCGGCGCCAGGCCGATGCTTTCCATCCACTGGGCAGTGCCTGCCAGACCATAGCCGCCAAACCAGCCGAAGAGTTTCTGCGAACCGTGAGCGGCAAAAATCACGCCGACAACAATACGCAAAATGGTCAGGCCGTAACCGGCGCGGGTGGACAGCAGGTTGTTGATCAGTGGGCTCATGGGGGTAATCCTTTTCGATGTAGGGGTTGGTTGGCCGCTATATTAATCAGTTTATGGAATGATAAAAGCCGAAAAAATGCCTGATTAATATCGATTAAATCGATTACTTCCGTGAGGCGATTTTCGGCACCGGTGGCTCCAGGGACTCCCGCTCCCGATCGAATGCCAAGTAGTACTTGTTGACGCTATTAACATAGCTGACGCTGCCCATTCCCACCTGCTCCATGGCAATACGCTCAACCTGGAAGAACCACTGGTTGGGGTTCAGCCCCCGACGCTTGGCCTCGGTGCGCATCCCCTGCACCCGCTCCGGGCCCATGTTGTAAGCCGCCAGGACAAACGCCATGCGCTCGCGCTCGTTGAGCTTGGGACTGGCGAAGAATTTGCGGCGAATCATCGCCAGGTAGCGAGCGCCCGCCTGCACATTGCTGTCCAGGCTTTCGATGTTGTTGACACCCACCCGCTGCGCCGCCGACGGGGTGATCTGCATCAGCCCGGTGGGCCCGCCACTGTTGCGTGCGCCGGGGTCGAGGGCGGACTCCTTGAAGGCCAGCGCGGCAAGGTTCAGCCAGTCCATGCCCTGCTCGCGGGCGTGCTTTTGCAAGACCGGACGTAGTTTTTCCAGGCGTTGGCGGTCTACACGCGCCAGCGGGTTGCGCACTTGATAAAGGCGGCGGTAGATACGCTGGAACGCCACATCCTGGTCGGAAGGCGTGTGATAGGTCTTGAGGAACCGATCAATGCTCGCCCGCAACATCGACGCATCCTGGCGCACGAACCAGTACTCGTCGCCCGGTTCGCTGATGACCACCTGCTTGTCGAAGCGCAGCTTGGGAAGGATTTTCGACCACCGTTCGGCAATCGGTTTTTCCACAATGGTCAGGTGGAAAATACCCGCGTGGACCATCTCCAGCACATCTTCCACAGCCAGGGTCGGATCAACCCATTCCACTTTCACCGGCGGCTGCTTGTGCAGTGCCAGCTTCTGGTTGACCTGGCTGATGGCGTCCGCCGCCGCACTGCCGGTGGTCAGCGCCAAGGTGCGCCCGGACAGTTGCTCCAGCTTGGTAAACCGCCGCTCACCCTTCACCCCCACCAGCCATAACGGTACGCCGCTGGCAATCGGATCACTGGTGCTGATCTTGTGGGCAGCCTTGACGTCGAGCAGTTCACCGGGGGCGACCAAGTCACCTTCGCCACGGGCCAGGGCGCCAAGCAACTGGTCCTTGGCCTTGGGAATGATCTTGAGGTTGATCTCCTGGCCATCACGGGCGTGGCCGTTGAGGTATTGCTCAAAGGCGCGCAGGCGATGGTATTCGACGCCGATGGCCTGGCCTTGCACTTCGCCGGAACTGTTGCGGCTCTGGTTGACCAATACGCGCAGGGTCCGGCTGGCGCGAATTTCCGCCAGGTCACGGACCTTGCCAGGCTTGGTCACTTCCAGCGGCCCGTCGAGACGCGCAACCGCCGCCATGGGCAGCAGCAGCGTCAGGCACAACATAAGCAACGCCGAGGGTCGGATCATCCGCTCTCCGGTAAGAATACTGGCCAACGTCCTCGCGAAAAACGAGACGGTGGGGATCAGAAACAGAGCGCTTTCAGCGCTGGCAAGACGCGCAACGGTGACACAGGGAAAAGCATTCGGCCAACCACGATGTCACTTGCGACGTTCAAAGACAGCGATAACTCGTTGTAGTTCTTCGTTTTTCTTATAAATCTACAGCTCTGATATGCTTTCCGGCCGCAGGCGGAGATAGCACCATGCAACTCATTGATATCGGCGTCAACCTGACCAACCCCAGTTTCGACGAGAAGCACCAGGCCGTACTCGACCGTGCCTACGCCGCTGGCGTGCAACAATTGATCCTCACCGGCACCAGCCTCGACGGCAGCGAACAGGCCCTGGAACTCTGCGTAAAACTCGATGAAAGCGGCCAACGCCTGTTCAGCACCGCCGGCATCCACCCCCACTCCGCCAGCGACTGGAACAGCGACAGCGCCCGGCGCTTGCGCGGTTTACTCAGCGAAAACCGTGTGCGTGCGGTGGGCGAATGCGGGCTGGATTTCAATCGGGATTTCTCGCCCCGCCCGCAGCAGGAAAAAGTCCTCGAAGAACACCTGGCCCTGGCGGTCGAGCTGCAACTGCCGGTGTTTCTCCACGAACGTGACGCCAATCAGCGCCTGCTGGACATCCTCAAGGACTATCGCGATCACCTGACCGCCGCCGTGGTGCATTGTTTTACCGGCGAGCAGCTGGCGCTGTTCAGCTACCTCGACCTGGATTTGCACATCGGCATCACCGGCTGGATCTGCGACGAGCGCCGTGGGACGCACCTGCACCCGCTGGTCAGGGAGATTCCCCGGGGCCGCCTGATGCTGGAAAGCGACGCGCCCTACCTGCTGCCGCGCACCCTGCGGCCCAAGCCGAAAAACGGCCGCAACGAACCGGCCTATCTGCCCGAAGTGCTGCGCGAAGTCGCCCTGCACCGCAACGAGACCGTTGAAGACCTGGCCGAGCACAGCAGCGTCTGTGCCCGCGCTTTTTTTGGCTTGCCCAGCGTGGAGTAATGCGGCGCATTGACCCATGTCAAAAGCGCTTTTCTGAATAGCGGCACAATACTGGCACCTTGCCAATGCTGTTTCCGCTATCAGAGAAAACCTTCCATGGGTGCCTGGCTTAGCAACATCTCGCTGAAGTACAAATTCTGGGCCGTCAACGCGGTCGCTTTCATCACCACCTTGTTGCTGGTGCTATACGCCGTGCAGCTCGAACAACAAGCGCGCAGCGACGCTTCCCAAGCGTCGGCGCAGGCCCAGGCGCGCGTGCTCAGCGCCTGGCCAGCCGGCACACCGTTGCCCAAGGGCGAGCACTGGCTGGCCTTTTCCCGTGGCCAAGTCCCACAACTGGCGGATCAGGATCTGACAGCCCTGGGCAGCGCCACGGGCTGGGTCGAACTCAACCACATGCCCTGGTTCGGCGAAAACCCACTGCTGGGCGCCGACGTGGTGGCCCGCGCCGACGGCCAGTACGTCGCCGTGCTGGCCTACGCGCCAAGCCTGAGCCAGGTTTTTGAAGACCGCTTTGCCAACTACGCCGTGGCCGTGGCGATCTTGATGCTGGCCATGCTAGGCGCTTCGCAGTTACTGATCCGCTTCCTGCTCAGCCAACTCAACACCCTCAAGGACGTGATGCTGCACGTGGAAAAAACCGGCGACCTGTCCGCACGCGTGCCCCTGGCGTGCAAGGATGAAGTCGGGCAGATGGCCAGCGCCTTCAACGCCATGCAGGCCGGCTACCAACGGGTGGTCAACACCGTGGCGCGCACCGCCCAGCAACTGGATGACGGCGCCGCACGCCTGGCCAGCAGCATGAACGAGGTGCAACACGGCATGCTCGGCCAGCAAAGCGAAACCGACCAGGCCGCCACTGCCATCAACGAGATGACCGCCACCGTCTACCACATCGCCCAACACGCCGGCGCCACCCGCGACCTGTCCCAGACCGCCGACTCCCTCGCCGGCAGCGGCCAGGAAGTAGTGACCCGCGTGCAACGCTCGATTGCCGGGCTGTCCACCGGCGTGCAGCAGACCGCCGAGATGATCCAGAAACTGGCCGAAGACAGCCAGAAAATCAACGGCGTGGTCGGGGTGATCCACAGCATCGCCGAACAGACCAACCTGCTCGCCCTCAACGCCGCCATCGAAGCCGCCCGCGCCGGCGAAATGGGCCGTGGCTTTGCCGTGGTCGCCGACGAAGTGCGCAACTTGGCCAAGCGCGTGCAAAGCTCCACCGACGAAATCACCCGCATGGTCTCCGCCCTGCAAGCCGGCACCCGCGACGCGGTGGACTTTATGCAGGAAAGCTCATTCAAGGCCGACGACTGCGTGCAACAAGCCCTCGAAGCCGGCAACGCCCTCGCCGAAATCACCAGCGCCGTGGCGCAGATGCGCGAGAGCAACACCCAAATCGCCGTCGCCGCCGAGCAACAAAGCCATGTCGCGGAAGAGATGAACCGTGCGGTGGTGAGCATCCGCGACGTCACCGAAAACACCGTGCAACAAACCGTGGATTCGGCCACCACCAGCAATGAGCTGGCGACCTTGGCGGGCGAGTTGAGCAAGGCCATCGGGCAACTTAAGTTGTAAGTTAACGCAGGCTGGCTTTGGCTTTGGCTTTGGCTTTGGCTTTGGCTTTGGCTTTTCAGCTTTTGATCTTAGGCGCCCCGTTAACCACGCTGGCCGAACGCAGGCTTGAATCCGTGGGCAACCCGGCAGGACGCCGGGTTAGCCGTCCTGGGCCAGGGATGGCCCATGACGGCGGCCCACGGATTCAAGCC
>NZ_QAJM01000016.1:386070-528640 GCF_003852405.1 Pseudomonas sp. KBW05 | reverse complement strand
ACCTCTTTTTCAACTTCTTTCTGGCTTCGATGAACTGAAGCACCTGCTGCCGAAAGCTTCATAACTCATTGTTTACCAAGGAGTTTTCCGTTTCGACTGCGCCGGAAGTGGGGCGAATTATAGACATCTGAAATCTGCCGTCAACCGTTAATTTGGTTTTTCTATCAATTAGCTAAAATTGATTAAAAAACCACCAATTCAGCCCCTACTATATAGAAGAGCTGTATCAGACAACCCCAGCCTCTCTCAAAGCCGTCACATTCGCCTCCCCCAAACCAAGCACCTCACGCAATACCAGAGCCGTATGCTCCCCCAACAGCGGAGGCGCACTTCGATACTCCACCGGCGTCTTGGACAGTCGTATAGGGCTTGCCACCTGAGGCACCATCCCGGCCAGCGCATGGGGCAACGCCATCGCCAAGCCACGCGCCTTGACCTGCGGGTCGGCAAACACCTGCGCCAGATCATTGATCGGCCCACACGGCACACCAACCTGTTCCAGCTGCGTCACCCATTCAGCGGTAGTCTTGAACACCGTCGCCTGGCGAATCAACGGAATCAGCTCCGCACGATTGGCTACCCGCACCCTATTGGTAGAGAAGCGCGGATCATCCGCCCACTGTGGCTGCCCAGCCACTTCGGCAAACTTGCGGAATTGTCCGTCATTCCCGACGGTCAGGATGAAATCGCCATCTGCCGTAGGAAAGTCCTGATACGGCACGATATTCGGATGCGCATTACCCAAACGCTTCGGCGATACACCCGTCGTCAGGTAATTCATCGCCTGGTTGGCCAGACATGCAACCTGCACATCCAGCAGCGCCATATCGATATGCTGCCCACCGCCGTCATGGTCCCGATGCGCCAGCGCGGCCAGGATCGCTACAGTCGAGTAGAGCCCCGTGAGGATGTCAGTCAACGCCACGCCAACCTTTACCGGTCCAGCACCGTCATCCCCCTCAGGTCGTCCGGTCAGGCTCATGAGCCCACCCAAGCCCTGGATCATGAAGTCGTAGCCCGCACGCCCGGCATAAGGCCCTGTCTGACCAAAGCCGGTGATCGAGCAGTAGATCAATTCTGGATTGATCTCCTTGAGCGACTCATAGTCCAGCCCATACGCCGCCAGACCACCCACCTTGAAGTTCTCGATCAGAATGTCGGACTTGGCCGCCAGGTCGCGCACCAGCTTCTGCCCCTCGGGTCGCGTGAAGTCGATGGTCACCGACTCTTTATTGCGGTTGGCCGATAAGTAGTACGCCGCCTCGCTGGTGTTCTCGCCATAGGCATCCTTAAGGAAGGGCGGCCCCCACGCCCGGGTGTCATCACCACTGCCCGGCCGCTCGACCTTGATGACCTCAGCCCCAAGGTCCGCAAGAATCTGCCCGGACCAAGGCCCTGCCAGCACTCGCGATAAATCCAGTACCCGCAGATGTGAAAGCGCGCCCATGCCGTGCTCCTATTAATAGAACGCCTGAAGACCGGTTTGCGCACGCCCCAGAATCAACGCGTGCACGTCGTGAGTGCCTTCATAGGTGTTGACCACTTCCAGGTTGACCAGGTGACGGGCCACGCCAAACTCGTCGGAGATACCGTTGCCGCCCAACATATCCCGCGCCATCCGTGCGATATCCAGGGACTTGCCACAGGAGTTGCGCTTCATGATCGAAGTAATTTCAACCGCCGCCGTCCCTTCATCCTTCATACGCCCCAATCGCAGGCAGCCTTGCAAAGCCAACGTGATCTCGGTCTGCATATCGGCCAGCTTCTTCTGAATCAACTGGGTCGCCGCCAATGGTCGGCCAAACTGCTGGCGATCAAGGGTGTATTGGCGAGCGGTGTGCCAGCAAAACTCGGCAGCGCCCAACGCCCCCCAGGAGATGCCATAACGCGCGGAGTTAAGGCAGGTGAAAGGCCCCTTCAGGCCGCGGACATCCGGGAAGATGTTCTCTTCCGGCACAAACACGTTATCCATAACGATTTCGCCGGTGATCGATGCACGCAGGCCTACCTTGCCGTGAATCGCCGGTGCGCTCAGGCCTTTCCAGCCTTTCTCCAGCACGAACCCACGGATATCCCCCGCATCGTCCTTGCCCCAAACGACAAACACATCGGCAATCGGACTGTTGCTGATCCACATCTTGGCGCCCGTCAGGCTGTAGCCGCCGTCTACCTTACGTGCACGGGTAATCATCGCACCCGGATCGGAACCGTGATCCGGCTCCGTCAGACCGAAACAGCCGATCCACTCACCCGAGGCCAACTTCGGCAGATACTTTTGCTTCTGAGCCTCGGTGCCAAATTCATTGATCGGCACCATCACCAACGAAGACTGCACGCTCATCATCGAGCGGTACCCAGAGTCGACACGCTCCACTTCACGCGCGATCAACCCGTAGCAGACGTAGTTCAAGCCACTGCCACCGTACTGCTCGGGAATCATCGCCCCCAGCAAGCCGGTCTCGCCCATCTCGCGAAAGATCGCCGGGTCGGTCTTTTCATGGCGGAAGGCTTCGAGCACCCGCGGCGCCAGCTTGTCCTGGGCGAATTGCTCAGCGCTGTCGCGCACCATGCGCTCTTCTTCGGTGAGCTGTTGATCCAGCAACAGTGGATCGATCCAGTTGAAGCTTGCCTTGCCAGCCATGAATAAGTCCTCGCAAAGATAAATCAGAAGTCGTGCATGGAGCCTAGGCCGAGCGAGCGGGGAGGGCAAACGAGGTTTCCGCATAGGGTTGTGCTAATTTCTCACTCCGAAACACTCAACAGCTCCGCTCATACGATTTACATGTGAGGACAAGGTACATGCGCAGAAAAATCCCCAGCACCACCGCCCTTGTCAGTTTTGAAGCGGCGGCCCGTCACGAGAGCTTTACCAAGGCGGCGCACGAGCTTTCGATCACCCAGGGCGCCATCTGCCGACAAATCGCCAGCCTTGAGGAGTTTTTAAGTGTCGAGCTGTTTCGGCGCTCACGCCGCGGGGTCAAGCTGACAGAGGCAGGGCTGTCCTACAGCCGTCGCGTGGCCACCCAACTAGATGCCGTGGAGCGCGACACCTTGTCCGTGATGGGACAGCAGGGCGCCAACGTCATCGAACTGGCCGTGGTCCCGACATTCGGCACCCAATGGTTGATCCCCCGCCTCAAGGATTTTCAACGCCAGCACCCGGAAGTCACGGTCAACCTCACCAACCGCACACGGCCGTTCCTGTTTGCCGACACCGACTTCGACGCCGCGATCTACTTCGGTGATGCCGATTGGTCCGGTACAGAATCCCACCGACTGATGGGAGAAAACCCAGTCCCTGTGTGCAGCCCACACCTGTTGGGCGACCGCACGCACTTTTCCGCCCAGGAGATCGCGCAGCTGCCATTGCTGCAGCAGACCACCCGACCCTACGCGTGGCGCCAGTGGTTCGACGCCCAGCAATTGAACGTGCCCCGCGACATGACAGGCCCACGTTACGAGCTATTCTCGATGCTGTCCCAAGCCGCCATGCATGACATGGGCATTGCGCTGATCCCACCGTTCCTTATTCAACGCGAGCTGGATGAGCGGCGACTGGTGATCGCAAGCCCTGAGGTCCTGACCAGCGCGAAGGCCTATTACCTGATGATTCCTGACAGAAAAGTCGAATCCGCCTCGCTGCACGCGTTCAGGGACTGGCTGATCGATCAATCACAGCGCTATAGCCCCAGCATTTAAAGGCTGAAATGACTTTGTTGACTTTGTAGTCAGGCAAATTACGATCCTACAGATATACGTATATGTCGCATTTAAGCAGACTGTACTTATCGGCTGAAAATACAGCGCAAAGCCATGATTCTCATGGCCTTCAGCGACACTTGCAGGTCAATGCGCGACTATTCACACCAGCAATGGAAAAACACCCGAGAAATGCCTGCAGCCCTTTAAACCCATGTATTTGAAGAGGTTATTTCAGAGTGTTGCGACAATCAGTCACAGGGTGACTTGTAGTTAATTTTTCGTCACCCGTCATAATCCCTTGAAGGCCGTAAAGTTCGCCTGCAAAATGCCGCGCCCCGCTGTCATTTCAGCGGGATCGTGCTGATCGGCCGCCCCAGATGCGCCACTCACGGCGCACTGGCCTTTTTACAAAAAGATCAAAAGCAAAAAGATCATGCAGGAGATTTGACGTGCACATTGGTGTTCCTCTCGAAACCCAGACCGGTGAAACGCGGGTGGCTGCCACCCCGGAAACCATCAAGAAGCTGATCGGCCAGGGCCATAAGGTCACTGTACAAAGCGGCGCCGGCATTAACGCCAGCATCACTGACAGTGCCTATGAAACGGCAGGCGCAACCATTGGCAGTGCCAACGATGCGTTTGGTGCCGAGCTGATTCTCAAGGTGGTGGCCCCTAGCGACAGCGAACTCACGCTGATCAAAAGCGGCACCGTGTTGGTGGGCATGCTCAACCCGTTCAGCAACGAAACCATCGCCAAGCTCGCCGAGCGCGGCATTACCGCCTTTGCCCTCGAAGCCGCGCCGCGCACCTCGCGGGCCCAGAGCCTCGACGTGCTGTCGTCCCAGGCCAACATCGCCGGCTATAAGGCCGTGCTGCTCGCCGCTCATCACTACCCGCGCTTTATGCCGATGCTGATGACCGCCGCCGGTACCGTTAAAGCCGCTCGCGTGCTGATCCTCGGTGCGGGTGTTGCTGGCCTGCAGGCCATCGCCACGGCGAAACGTCTGGGTGCGGTGATCGAAGCGTCTGACGTACGCCCGGCGGTGAAAGAGCAGATCGAATCCCTCGGCGCCAAGTTTGTCGACGTGCCCTACGAGACCGATGAAGAACGTGAATGTGCCGTCGGCGTTGGTGGCTACGCTCGCCCAATGCCGACCAGCTGGATGCAGCGCCAAGCCCTGGCCGTGCATGAGCGCGCCAAGCAGGCTGACATCGTCATCACCACGGCACTGATCCCCGGCCGCAAAGCGCCAACTCTGCTCAGCGCCGACACTGTCGCGCAGATGAAACCCGGCTCGGTGGTCATCGACCTCGCCGCTGCTCAAGGTGGCAACTGCCCGCTGACCGTCGCCGACCAGGTTGTAGTGGAGAACGGCGTGATCATCTGCGGCCCGACCAACCTCGCCGGCGCTGTCGCCGCCGACGCCTCGGCCTTGTACGCGCGCAACCTGCTGGACTTCCTGAAGCTGGTCTTCACCAAGGAAGGGCAGTTTGAAATCAACCTCGAAGACGACATCGTCGCCGCGTGCCTGATGTGCCGCGACGGCCAAGTCATCCGCAAAAACGCCTAAGCAGGGATTCAGACGATGGAAGAGCTTATCTCCCCCGGTATCTACAACCTGATCATCTTTGTGCTGGCGATTTATGTCGGTTACCACGTGGTCTGGAACGTGACACCCGCGCTGCACACGCCATTGATGGCGGTGACCAACGCGATTTCCGCGATTGTGATCGTCGGCGCCATGCTGGCTGCCGCCCTCACCGTGACACCACTGGGCAAGACCATGGGCACCCTGGCCGTGGCTTTGGCGGCGGTGAACGTGTTCGGCGGTTTCCTGGTTACGCGCAGGATGCTTGAGATGTTCAAGAAGAAAGCCCCGAAAGTAAAAGAAGAGGCGCCGAAGTAATGAGCATGAATCTGGTAACGACGCTCTACCTGATCGCGTCGATCTGCTTCATCCAGGCCCTCAAAGGCCTGTCGCACCCGACCACCTCGCGTCGCGGCAACCTGTTCGGCATGCTCGGCATGGCGCTGGCGGTGCTCACCACCGTAGGCCTCATCTATAAGCTCGGGGCTGAGCTGGCCACTGCCGGCATTGGCTACGTGATTGTTGGCCTGCTGGTCGGCGGCACCGCCGGTTCGATCATGGCCAAGCGTGTAGAAATGACCAAGATGCCGGAGCTGGTGGCGTTCATGCACAGCATGATCGGCCTGGCAGCGGTGTTTATTGCCATCGCAGCGGTCGTCGAGCCGCAATCCCTGGGTATCGTTAAACACCTCGGTGATGCGATCCCGGCCGGTAACCGCCTGGAACTGTTCCTCGGCGCAGCCATTGGCGCCATCACCTTCTCCGGTTCGGTGATCGCGTTCGGCAAGCTGTCGGGCAAATACAAGTTCCGCCTGTTCCAGGGCGCACCGGTACAGTTCGGCGGCCAGCACAAGATCAACCTGGTGCTGGGCCTGCTGACCCTGGGCCTGGGCCTGGCGTTCATGTTCACCGGCAACCTCACCGCCTTCGCGCTGATGCTGGTCCTGGCGTTCGTGCTCGGCGTGCTGATCATCATCCCGATTGGCGGCGCCGACATGCCGGTGGTGGTGTCGATGCTCAACAGCTATTCCGGCTGGGCAGCGGCGGGTATCGGCTTCTCGCTGAACAACTCGATGCTGATCATCGCCGGTTCCCTGGTGGGCTCCAGCGGCGCGATCCTGTCGTACATCATGTGCAAGGCGATGAATCGCTCCTTCTTTAATGTACTGCTCGGCGGTTTCGGCAATGCGCCGGATGCGGGCGCCGCAGCGGGCTCCAAAGAAGCACGCCCGGTCAAATCCGGCTCGGCCGACGACGCGACCTTCCTGCTGACCAACGCCGACACCGTGATCATTGTTCCCGGCTACGGCTTGGCAGTGGCGCGGGCGCAACACGCGCTCAAGGAACTGACCGAGAAGCTCACCCACCGTGGCGTCACCGTAAAGTACGCGATCCACCCGGTGGCGGGCCGTATGCCCGGGCACATGAACGTACTGCTGGCCGAGGCCGAAGTGCCTTATGACCAGGTGTTCGAGATGGAAGACATCAACTCCGAGTTCGGCCAGGCCGACGTGGTGCTGGTGTTGGGCGCCAACGACGTGGTCAACCCGGCCGCCAAGAATGATCCGAACTCGCCGATTGCCGGTATGCCGATCCTCGAAGCGTTCAAGGCCAAGACCATCATCGTCAACAAACGCTCGATGGCCAGCGGTTATGCCGGTCTGGATAACGAACTGTTCTATCTGGACAAGACCATGATGGTCTTTGGTGATGCGAAGAAGGTCATCGAAGACATGGTCAAAGCCGTCGAGTGACACTGCTCCAGCGCAATACTCGAAACCCCGGCCTGCGATAGGCTGGGGTTTTTTATTGATCGTTCCTACGCTCTGCGTGGGAATGCATTCAGGGACGCTCCGCGCCCCGCTTTGCACACACATGAAACCCGACCAAAGGCTCTAAATCGCTGCCCGGCATTCGACCATGGTAGCGGGCCGAATTTTTTTGAAATCACTAAACTGCGCACCTTGCTTCCGTAGCCTGAGATAAGAATCCATGTACCGTGATCGCATCCGCTTGCCTTCGTTGTTAGACAAGGTCATGAGCGCGGCAGACGCCGCCGCACTGATCGAAGACGGCATGACCGTCGGCATGAGCGGCTTCACCCGCGCCGGTGAAGCCAAGGCCGTGCCCCACGCGCTAGCCGAGCGCGCCAAGACGTCGCCGCTGAAAATCACCCTGATGACCGGCGCCAGCCTTGGCAACGACCTGGACAAGCAACTGACCGAAGCCGGCGTGCTGTCCCGACGCATGCCGTTCCAGGTCGACAGCACCCTGCGCAAGGCGATCAACGCGGGCGAAGTGATGTTTATCGACCAGCACTTGTCGGAAACCGTTGAGCAACTGCGCAATAACCAGCTCAAGCTGCCGGACATTGCGGTCATCGAAGCCGTCGCGATCACCGAGCAAGGCCACATCGTGCCGACCACCTCCGTGGGCAACTCGGCCAGCTTTGCGATTTTCGCCAAACAGGTGATCGTCGAGATCAACATGGCGCACAACCCGAACCTGGAAGGGCTGCACGACATCTATATCCCGACCTATCGGCCAACCCGCACGCCAATCCCGCTGGTAAAGGTCGATGACCGCATCGGCAGCACTGCGATCCCGATCCCACCGGAGAAAATCGTCGGCATCGTCATCACCAACCAGGCCGACTCCGCGTCCACCGTGACGCCGCCTGACAGCGACACCCAAGGCATCGCCAATCACCTGATCAACTTCCTCAAGCAGGAAGTGGACGCCGGGCGCATGACCAACAAGCTTGGCCCGCTGCAGGCCGGCATCGGCAACATCGCCAACGCGGTGATGTGCGGCTTGATCGACTCACCGTTCGAAGACCTGACCATGTACTCGGAAGTGTTGCAGGACTCGACGTTCGACCTGATCGACGCGGGCAAGCTGAGCTTCGCCTCGGGCAGTTCGATCACCTTGTCGGAGCGCCGCAACGCCGACGTGTTCGGCAACCTTGAACACTATAAGGACAAGCTGGTGCTGCGCCCGCAAGAGATCTCCAACCACCCGGAAGTAGTGCGGCGCCTGGGCATTATCGGGATCAACACGGCGCTGGAGTTCGACATCTACGGCAACGTCAACTCCACCCACGTCTGCGGCACGCGGATGATGAACGGCATTGGCGGCTCCGGCGACTTTGCGCGCAATGCGCATCTGGCAATCTTTGTGACCAAGTCGATCGCCAAGGGTGGCGCGATTTCCAGCGTGGTGCCGATGGTCAGCCATGTGGACCACACCGAGCATGACGTCGATATCCTCGTGACCGAAGTCGGCCTGGCGGATTTGCGCGGCCTGGCACCACGCGAACGCGCGCGGGTGATCATCGACAACTGTGTGCACCCGGCATACCGCGATGAGTTGAACACCTATTTCGACAGGGCCTGCGCCATCGGCGGGCACACCCCGCACATCCTGCGGGAAGCCCTGAGCTGGCACATCAACCTGGAAGAAACCGGGCATATGCTCAAGGCGTGATTGATACAGATCCGGGCTGATGCAAATACAGTTTCATCAGCCCGGCGTTGTCACCGTCACTTCCGTCAAAAACTGTACTGCTGTACCGGTCATTTCCTACCGAAATATCCCACACCTCCTGCCTAAAATGCCTATTTCGCACTGTTTAAGTGCGGACAGGTACAGTTGCCCCATTTCCGTACAGTACAGCCTCCTTAAACAGTTAACTGGCCCCTCACAATACAGGTGAACTGTATCTAGAGAGTCTTGCGCCGGAGGAGGATCATTGGCATCAGTTAAACCACTACCTAATCCCGCCACAAGCGGAAGGATGTCATCATGGAACGTACACTCAGTTCCGAACTGTTCTTCGAAGAAAAAGCTGTAAACACCCAGGCTTCCCTGCCTCTGCGCGTTATCGCCAACCTGATGTTGTGGCAGCGCCGCATCTCCAGCCGCCACCAACTGGCTCGCCTGGATTCGCGTCTGCTGGCTGACGCCGGTATCAGCGAAGCTCAACGCTACGAAGAGCTGAGCAAGCCGTTCTGGCGCTGATTTAGCGCTCGCTGGCCCTGACCTGCCGGGTCCACCGCCAGCAACCTGATTTGTCAAAACAAAGCCCGCCCCGGGAGACCGGAGGCGGGCTTTGTTGTTTCTGGGATTGGGTTATTCGGCGGCAAAAACAGTAGCCCTGCGCACAGAGCGGTACAGTTTAAAAAATCAAACAGTTAAGCAGTACAATTTAGCATTGGTGTATCTGTATCGGTCACAGCGACTCGCCCAACATGGTGTTCCAGGACCTCATGAAAGAAAGGCGCCCACCATGGATACCCACATCTCTGTCTATAAACGCTGGTTCTCCACCCTTGCCAAATGGGCACGCCAAGCCCACGAACGGCGCCAGTTGGCGCAGCTCGATCATCGCGAACTGTCTGACCTCGGTATCAGCCCCGCTGATCGGATGAGCGAGCTGGCCAAGCCGTTCTGGCGTGACTAGACGGTCAAGAGGCTTTCCGAACGGATAAGCGGCGGCTTAATATCCAGCCACTACGTGGCGAACCTTGTAGTACGGGCGTCTGATCCACATTGGCCGCCTCGCGCCACCTTATCCGTTCATCTACAGGAGTCACCCCATGTCCCGTCTTCGTCTGCTGAGTGCTGCCGCTCTGTTGGCAATCGCTGCCAACGCCAACGCGACCAGCTTGATCGTGACCACTGACTCGATCGTCGGCGCGCTCAAAGCCACCTCCGACGCCACGTCCGATGCCACTTCCTCCCTGCGTGACAACAAGGTCGTGCGCGCCGCCCGTGACGACGCTGCCAGCTTCGTCGCCAGCGAAGGCGCGATCCGTGGTGTGAAACTGGAAAGCGCCCTGGCCCAGATTCGCCAACAAGCGCCCCAACTGAACACCGCGACTGACGCCCAGCTGGCCCAAGCCATCCTGGCCATCTGACAACCGGCCGCATGCCTCGGCGCTGGCTCTCGCCGGGGCATTGCGCTAGCCTTGGCGCTCGTTTTCAGTTGTCGAGTCCCATGGCTTTTTCATACCGCCTGTTCATCGCCCCTTTAGTATTTTCCGCCTGCTGGTCGCCACTGGCTTCGGCCTTTGACGTGACCACCCAGGGTACCGTCGCCAGCGCGTACGCCACCAGCAAGGTGACCTCCGCGCCATTCGACAGAAAAATCGTGGCCGCACAGGATGACGCCGCCGCGTTCATCGCCACTGACGGCCAATGGCGTGGAGCACGCCTGGAATCCGCACTGGATTACCTACGCCGCAGCCACCCAAAACTTAACGCCAGCGACCGTGAACTGGCGCAAGCAATTCTCGTCCAATAATCATCTTTGTATTTCGGAGTCATTCCATGCGTAGCCCGCTGATCGCCGCCACCCTAGGCCTGCTGTTGTTGGCCGACGTTGCCCAGGCGCAGACCTTGGTGGCCACCAGTAACATCATCGTTCGCGCCTCCGGCCGCACGATTGATTTCACCTCGGACACCACCACCTCCATCCGCGACTCGAAAATCGTCCGCGAAGCCCACGACGACGCCGCCAGCTTCGTCGCCAGCAACGGCGAGATCCGTGGCGCGCAACTCGAAGCCGCCTTCGACACCCTGCGTACCCGCGTGCCCGAAGCTCGCGACGCCAGTGATCAGACCCTCGCCGAAGCTATCCTCGCTCTGTGAGGCGCCTCACCGCCTGGCTCCTGGCGTGGACTGTCCTGCTCAGCGCAGGCGCAGCCCAGGCCAGCCTGCAACTGCGGCTCAAGACCGACGGTTTGAGCCCAGCACAGCAGCAAGCCAGCCAGGCCTTGCTCGACGAAGCGATGCGCGCACTGCCGCCACGCTTTATCGAGCAGCTTGACCGGCGCATCGATGTCGGCTGGACCGACAAGATGCCGGAGAATGCCTACGGCCAGGCCTCCCTGGTGTCCGAGCTGGACCTCAACCGCAACCTGCTCGCCAGCCTGACCGACGGCAGCGCCGCCACCCAGAAAACCAACCGCCCCCACGGCACCGTGCGCCGGGAAATGCTCGCCACCGTGCTGCATGAACTGACCCACATCTATGACCGTGCGCGCCTGTGGTCCAAAGACGACCGCGCCCTGATCAACCGTTGCAGTCGCCAGAACAACCTCACCGGCCTGATCGGCCTGCCCGACCAATGCCGTGGCCAGAATGGCCGCCGCTTTACCCTCAGCGACGACCCGCGCCTGCTGGACCTCGCCGGCTGGCCGCAATACGTCGGCCGTCGCGGTGAGCGCGAACAGCACAACCGCCAGGTCGCCCGCAGCCCGGACATATACGAAACCACCAGCCCGCTGGAATTCGTCGCGGTCAACATGGAGTACTTCCTCCTCGACCCCAGCTACGCCTGCCGCCGCCCGGCGCTGTTCCGCTACTACAAGGACCACTTCGGCTGGGCACCACCGCAACAAGACGCCTGCGCCAAGACCTACGCCTTCCTGAACGCCGGCAACGACTTCGCCAAGACACCGCTCGGGCAGATCGACCCGGAACGCGTCTACGAAATCGACTACCTGCTGGCCGAAGCCAACCAGAACCTGGTCAGCCGCTGGGGCCACAGCATGTTGCGCCTGGTGATCTGCGCGCCCGGTCGCCCACGCGGGCCGGATTGCCGGCTGGACCTGGACCAGCACCTGGTGTTGTCCTACCGCGCGTTCGTCGGTGACGTACAGCTATCGAGCTGGGACGGCCTGGTGGGCAAATACCCTTCGCGCCTATTCGTGCTGCCGCTCGCCCAAGTGATCGACGAATACACCAAGACCGAACTGCGCGGCCTCGCCTCGGTGCCGCTGAAGCTGTCACGCCAGGAAATCAACGACACCGTCGAGCACGCCGCCGAGATGCACTGGAGCTATGACGGCAACTACTTCTTCATCTCCAACAACTGCGCGGTCGAAAGCCTGAAACTGTTGCGCAGTGGCAGCGCCAACCCGCAACTGACCGGCCTGGACAACATCACCCCCAACGGCCTGCTCGAAGTGTTGAGCGCCCGTGGCCTGGCCGATACCAGCGTGCTCGACGACAAACGCAACGCCCTGCGCCTGGGTTACCACTTCGACTCGTTCCGCGAGCGCTACCAGGCGATGTTCGACGTGTTGCGCAAACACCTGCCGATCAAGCAGACCCAGGTCGAAGACTGGCTGTCCCTCAGCGCCGCCGAACGCCGCCCCTGGTTCGACAAGGCCGACCTGCGCACCAGCGCCGCACTGTTGTTGCTTGAACAGGCGAGCTACCGCAAGCAACTGATGCTGGCCCAGGACGAAGTCAAACAACGCTACCTGGGCGCCCGCGAGCTGAAAAACGGCGGCATGGAAAAGGCTAACAACACCTTGCAACAAATCCTCGCCAACAGCGGCTTCCTCAGCCGCCCGGCGGAATTGCTCGGCAGCGGCGGCTACGGCCTGCCGCAACCGTCCGAAGCCAAACGCCTGGAATCGGAAAGCGCCGAACGCCAGAAGCAGCTGCAATCGCTGACCGGTGATCTGGATAAAGAGGTGAGGGCGCTGCTGGATCCGGCCCGGGCGGATGAGATTGCGGCGTGCGAGGCCAATCTCAAGCAAGTCGGCGAACACTTGCGCAAACTGCACAAAGCCGCCGGCGGGCTCGAGCTGCCCTAAAATCTCCAGCCAAACACTATCCAAATGTGGGAGCGGGCTTGCTCGCGAAAGCGCAGTGTCAGTCGATGCATCATCAACTGACAGACTGCATTCGCGAGCAAGCCCGCTCCCACATTTGGATCTGCATAAATCCACAGATAGCGCCTCTTCCCTTCATCACCTGTTTTCCCAGCGAAAGCTGGCTGAAAGCTTTCCCGTCTAGGATCGCCTCCAACTGCCGGCACCAGACCGGCTGTACACAACAACAATGGTGATTCCCGATGTCCGTCCGTACCCGCCTGTTCGCTCCAACTCCCCCCGTACGCCTCGTGCCTTTCGTTCTGCGCTGAGCCCCACCCGGTTCGCCATTCCCTAGCCGCGCTACGCCTGGAGTATTCCTATGCTGACTTTCCTTGGCTTTGCCATGGTCATCACGTTCATGTTCCTGATCATGACCAAGCGCCTGTCTGCGCTGATCGCCTTGATCATCGTGCCGATCCTGTTCGCGCTGTTCGGCGGTTTCGCGCCGGACATCGGCCCGATGATGCTTGCGGGCATCACCAAGCTGGCGCCAACCGGCGTGATGCTGATGTTCGCCATCCTCTACTTTGCCCTGATGATCGACTCCGGCCTGTTCGACCCGGCCGTGCGCAAAATCCTCAAGATGGTCAAAGGCGACCCGCTCAAGGTTTCGGTTGGCACCGCCGTGCTGGCCCTGGTCGTCTCCCTCGACGGTGACGGCGCCACCACCTACATGATCTGCGTGGCCGCCATGCTGCCGCTGTACCAGCGCATCGGCATGAGCCCGCGGATCATGGCCGGCCTGATCATCCTCGCCGGTGGCGTGATGAACATGACGCCTTGGGGTGGCCCGACCGCCCGCGCCGCCAGTGCGCTGCATGTGGACCCCTCGGACATCTTCGTACCGATGATCCCGGCGATGGCTGCTGGCGTCGTTGCGATCCTGGTGATTGCCTACATGTACGGCCTGCGCGAGCGTGCACGCCTGGGTGAACTGCACCTGCAAGGCGACGAGATCGACCACAGCGAAATCAGCGTGTCGCAATTCCCGGATGCCCGTCGTCCGAAGCTGATCTGGTTCAACGGCGCCCTGACCTTGGCCCTGATGTGCACGCTGATCGCCGGCCTGTTGCCGCTGCCGGTGCTGTTCATGGTGGCGTTCAGTATCGCGATGATCGTCAACTACCCGTGCCTGCAGATGCAGAAAGACCGTATCGCCGCCCACTCCGGCAGCGTACTGGCGGTCACCGGCCTGATTTTCGCCGCCGGTATCTTCACCGGCATCCTGTCGGGCACCGGCATGGTCGATGCCATGTCCAAGAGCCTGTTGGCCGTCATCCCTGACGCGCTGGGCCCGTACCTGGCCGTGATCACCGCGCTGGTGAGCATGCCGTTCACCTTCTTCATGTCCAACGACGCGTTCTACTACGGCGTACTGCCCGTCCTCGCCGAAGCCGCCAGCCACTACGGCATCACTGCCGCAGAAATGGGCCGTGCGTCGATCGTCGGGCAACCTGTGCACCTGTTGAGCCCGCTGGTACCTTCGACTTACCTGCTGGTCGCGTTGGCGGGTATCGAATTTGGCGATCACCAGCGCTTCACCCTCAAGTGGGCAGTGCTGGTATGCCTGTGCATAATGGTCGCCGCTTTGCTGATGGGGATTATTCCGCTGTTCAGCACTCTATAATCGTACCAACTCAACCGCGCGGCGCTGCAGCTTGCGCGGTTTAACACTTGCTCAAAGGAATACACATGGAATGGCTGACCAATCCAGAGATCTGGATTGCCTTCTTCACCCTGACGGCCCTCGAGATCGTCCTGGGCATCGATAACATCATCATGATTTCGATCCTGGTCAGCCGCATGCCCAAGCATATGCAGGCACGCACCCGGATCTTCGGCCTGGCCCTGGCCATGGTCACGCGAATCCTGTTGCTGCTGTCGATCACCTGGGTCATGCAACTGACCGCCGACCTGTTCGTGGTCTTCGGCCAGGGAATTTCCGGGCGTGACCTGATCCTGTTCTTCGGTGGCCTGTTCCTGCTGTGGAAAAGCTCCCAGGAGATGTACCACGCGCTGGAAGGTGAAGACGAAACCCACGAAGAACCGGGCGGCAAGGGTGGCAAGTTCATCTACACCATCATCCAGATCGCGATCATCGACATCGTGTTCTCCCTGGACTCCGTGATCACTGCGGTCGGCATGGTTTCCCATGTACCGGTCATGGTCGCTGCGATTGTCGTGGCAGTACTAGTGATGATGTTGGCCGCCGGCACCATCAGCGAATTCATCGACAAGCACCCGTCGCTGAAGATGCTCGCGCTGTCGTTCCTGCTGGTCGTGGGTACCGTGCTGATCGCCGAGTCGTTCGATGTGCACGTGCCAAAAGGCTACGTTTACTTCGCCATGGCGTTCTCCCTGGCGGTAGAAGCAGTGAACATCAAGATGCGCACCGCCATCGCGAAAAAGAAGAAACAGCAGGATCCGGTGAAACTGCGCAAAGACATTCCGGGTCAATAAACCCGAGCCAGTCAAAAAGGGGCTTTCAAGCCCCTTTTTCACGTCTGCAGAAAGCTGATTTCATGACAGTTTTGTTTCAATCACCCTTTCAGCTATGCAATGCTGGCGCGCACGCCATTCGCCAACTACAGCTTAAGTACAAGACGTAGAGCGGCACGCGGCAACTTTCCTACGCTTCTCTTGAAGCGCACCCACACGGGGGCCGAGCATGCTGACCTTGCTCAATCTGCTTTCCGCCGTGACCCTGCTGATCTGGGGCACGCATATCGTCCGTACCGGCATCTTGCGGGTCTACGGCTCCAACCTGCGCCACGTCATCGGGCAGAACATGTCCAAGCGCTGGCTGGCGTTTGTCGCCGGCATCGTGGTGACCGCCATGGTGCAGAGCAGCAACGCCACGGCCATGCTGGTGACGTCGTTTGTCGGCCAAGGCCTGATGGGACTCATGCCCGCCCTGGCGACCATGCTCGGCGCCGACGTCGGTACCGCGCTGATGGCACGGGTGCTGACCTTTGACTTGTCTTGGCTGTCGCCGCTGCTGATCTTCCTCGGCGTGATTTTCTTCCTCTCACGCAAACAGACGCGGGCCGGGCAGATGGGCCGCGTCGGCATCGGCCTGGGCCTGATCGTGCTGGCCCTGCAATTGATCGTCGAAGCGGCTGGGCCGATTACCCACGCCCAAGGCGTCAAAGTCATCTTTGCCTCGCTGACCGGCGACATCCTGCTGGACGCCTTGGTCGGCGCCTTGTTCGCGATGATTTCCTACTCCAGCCTGGCCGCCGTCCTACTTACCGCAACCCTGGCCGGCGCCGGTGTGATCGGCTTGCACGTGGCCATTGGCCTGGTGATCGGCGCCAACATCGGCAGCGGCGTGCTGGCTTTCCTCAGCACCAGCATGCAAAACGCCGCCGGCCGCCAGGTGGCGCTGGGCAGCCTGCTGTACAAATTGATCGGCCTGCTGCTGATCATCCCGGTGCTCGACCCGCTCGTACGCTGGATGGACGGTTTGGACTACGGCGTGCAGGGCATGGTCATCACCTTCCACCTGCTCTACAACGTCAGCCGCTGCCTGATCCTGCTGCCGACCATCGGCCCGATGGCGCGCCTGTGTGCTTGGCTGCTGCCCGAGCGAGAAGAACTCAACGGCAAGGCCAAACCCCGTCACCTGGACCTGACCGCCTTGACCACACCCAGCCTGGCACTGGCCAACGCCGCCCGCGAGACCCTGCGCCTGGGCGACCTGATCGACAACATGCTGACCTCGATGCAGGAAGTGCTGCGCGGCAAGCAAACCGCCATCACCCAGGCCATGCGCAGCCTCAGCGATGATGTCGAAGCGCTGTACAGCGCGATCAAACTCTACCTGGCACAAATGCCCCGCGAAGACCTCAGCGAGCAAGACAGCCGACGCTGGGCCGAGATCATCGAGTTGTCGATCAACCTCAAGCTGGCCGGCGACCTGATCGAACGCATGCTGCGCAAAGTCCAACAGCAGAAAACCTCCCAACGCCGCCAGTTCTCCGAGGTCGGCCTGGAAGAACTGTCCGACCTGCACAGCCAGTTGATTGCCAACCTGCGCCTGGGCCTGTCGGTGTTTCTCAGCGCCGACCCGGAAAGCGCCCGCCAACTGCTGCGCGAGAAGCGCCGTTTTCGCGCCCAGGAACGGCGCCTGGCCCACGCCCACGTCAGCCGTTTGCAGCGCAAGATCGTACAGAGCCTGGAGACCAGTTCCCTGCATCTAGAACTGATTGCCGACATGAAACGTCTCAACTCGTTGTTTTGCAGCAGTGCCTACGTAGTGTTGGAAACGTCCGACACCGGCGCACTCTCCGCCGAAGATATTGCCGACATCACACATTCGCCCTGAACGTACGATGGCCCGTGAAGTCAGTTAACACTGACCTCACTCGCCAGGAAGCCAGTTATGCGTCGCCTGTTATTCATCTGCCTGCTCGTGGGTTCTGCCCACGCCTTTGCCTTTGACCGCCTGCAAGTCGAGGGCTATACCTTGCCCAACGGCCTGCAATTGCTGCTCAAGCCGGGCACCGAGCGCGGGCATGTGGCGATCCGCCTGGTGGTCGGCGTCGGCCTGGATGACTTCGCCTGCGCAGACAAGGAACTGCCGCACCTGCTCGAACACCTGCTGTTCAGCGGCATCGACGGCGGCGGCGAAGGCGACCTGGAAGACCGCATGCAAGCCCTGGGCGGCGAGTGGAACGCCTACACCAGCAACGCCGACACCACCTTCGTGATCGAGGCGCCGGCGCAAAACCAGCGCAAGGTGCTCGACCTGCTGCTGGCGATCATCACCCGCACCGAACTGACCGACGCCAATATCAACGCGGCCAAGCAGGTGGTGGAGCGTGAGGACGGCGGCCATTACTCCCACCTGCAACGCCTGCTCGACCGCCAGGACCTCGGCCACACCGCCAGCAATCAACTCGCCGTGGAACTGGGGCTCAAGTGCGCCGAACGTGCTGAAGTCGGCCAGTTGACCCGTGACCAGTTGGAGGACCTGCGCAAACACTGGTACGCCCCCAATAACATGACCCTGATCATCGTCGGCGATCTCGACAAACTCCTGCCGGCCTACCTGGAACGCACCTACGGCCAGCTCGCCCCGGTCGATCCCAGCGAACACCGTGAACTGCCGCAAATCCAGCACGCCGCCGCCAGCCAGCGCGAACTGATCCACGGCTGGGTCGGTGACAGCGCCAAGCTGCACTGGCTGTTCCCCGAACCGATGCTGGACGACCAGCACGATGAAACCTACGACCTGCTCAAGGACTACCTCGACTGGGCGCTGTATCGCCAGCTACGCCTCAAGCACACTTTGTCCTACGGCCCGTGGAGCGAGCGTGAAGTGCTGGGCGGCGTCGGTTTCCTCAGCCTGAATGCCGACCTGGAGCGGGAAAACCTGCCTGACGCCGAGCAAGTGCTGAAAAACCTACAGGCGCAACTGCTCAAGGACGGCCTCGACCCGGCCGTTTTCGCACGCCTGCAACAAGCCGCCATTGCCCGCCAAGCCTGGGCCGTGCAGGGCAACAGCGCCCTGGCCGATTACTACTGGGCCGCCTCGGGCGACTACAACAACGGCCACTTCAGCGACCCGGTCAAACGCATCAAGGCGGTAAGCCTGGACCAGACCAACCAGGCCATGCGCCAAGTGTTCAAGCAGCCGGGCTACTGGCGCATCGAGAAACCGCTGCTGAGCTACGACACCCTCAGCTGGATCGGCGCCGGTGTACTCGGGTTGATTGCGATTGTGTTGATCGGCGTGCGGGTTTATCGCAAACGGATCGCGTAATCAGCCACCGAGCACAGGGCTAAGACGTTATTCTGTCTGGGATTTTTCCTACGAAGACTGCGAACCGCCGAATGCAAAACCTGACCCGCATAATCACCCGCGTCCTCGAACTGATGAAGCGCTACCCAGGGGTGATTGCACTCGGCGGCTTTATCTCGGGGGTGTGCAGCTTCATTCTGGTGGATCGCCAGCAGGGCATGGCCAGTTGGATCGCGGTGATCATGCTGGTGAGCTGGCTGTGGTTGATGCTGGAAAACAGCTTTACCCAGCTGTTTGCCAAAGTCTTCAAACGCGAAATTCCCGAGCCGCTGCTGCGCTACGCCACCCAGATGATCCACCAGGAAAGTCTGTTCTTTGTGCTGCCATTCTTTTTCGTCACCACCGCCTGGAACAGCGGCCAATCGCTGTTCACCGGCCTGCTCGGCGCGGCGGCACTGGTGTCGATCGTCGACCCGCTGTACTACAAGTGGCTGGCGCCCAAGCGCTCGTTGTTCCTCGCGCTGCACACCCTGACCCTGTTCGCCGCGCTGCTCACTGCGCTGCCGATCATCCTGCACCTGACCACCGCCGAGAGCTACAAGCTGGCCCTGGGCGTGGCCATGGCGCTGTCGATCCCCAGCCTGGCGGTCAGCCTGCCGCTGCGCAGCCTCAAAGGCTGGGCGATGCTAATGGGCGTGACGGCCGCGATTGGCTGCGCGGGTTGGTTCCTACGCAGTTGGGTACCACCGGCCACCCTGTGGATGACAGAAGTGGCCATCAGCACCCAACTGCAAGACCGCACGCCGGGTGACGACCTCAAGGAAGTCACCATCGCCCAACTGCGCACTGACGGGCTGTACGCCTACACCGCGATCAATGCGCCGCGCGGCCTGGATGAGCGGATCTACCACGTGTGGAAATTCAACGGCAAAGAGGTCGACCGCATCGCCCTGGATATCCATGGTGGGCGCAAGGAAGGCTATCGCGCCTGGACCCATAAACAGAATTTCCCAGGTGATGCCGTGGGCCGCTGGCAAGTGCAGGTGCTCACCGAAGACGGCCAGGTGATCGGCGTGCTGCGCTTCAAAGTCATCGACGCAGCACAAACGGACAACCCAAAGTAGGCAGGATCGTGCTATTACGTAGGAATTGTGGATAGCCAAACAAGCTCGGAGCTTATGACCAGTAGTACCTCGGCCGGCGCAGCCCATCTCGATACGTCCTCCACGCCTCCGTTACTGCGGATTACGGGGGACTGGACGCTCGCCCACTACGCAGACCTGAAAAAGCTGTCGGACACGCTCGACGGCCAATACGACGCCGGCGCCCGCATCGACCTCAACGGCCTCGGCGCCCTGGATACCGCCGGCGCGTCGCTGCTGGTGGAATTGCTCGGGCCCACCCGTATCGAGCAATCCGCCGAGCAGAGCGATTGCAGCCTGTCTGCCGCCGACCGCGCGCTGCTCAAGACCGTCTACCGCTCCCTCAACGATTTTTGTGTGCCCGACAAAGCCCCGGAAGAAGCCACCGGCATCCAGGTGTTGGCGCGCATTGGCCGGGCGGTGGATAAAGTCTGGCAAGACAGCAAACAACTGCTGGGCTTTATCGGCCTGATCCTCGAGACCTTTGCCCGGGGGATTTTCCGTCCCAAGCGCTGGCGCATCACGCCGATGGTCGCGCACATCGAACAGACCGGCCTCGACGCGGCGCCCATCGTCGCCTTGCTGACCTTCCTGGTCGGCGCCGTGGTCGCGTTTCTCGGTGCCACGGTGCTCAAGAGCTTTGGCGCGACGATTTTCACCGTGGACCTGGTGGCGTTCTCTTTCCTACGGGAATTCGGCGTATTGCTCACCGCGATCCTGATCGCCGGCCGCACCGCCAGTGCCTTTACCGCACAAATCGGCTCGATGAAGGCCAACGAAGAAATCGACGCCATCCGCACCCTCGGCCTCGACCCGATGGAGCTGCTGGTATTGCCACGGGTGCTGGCCCTGCTGGTGTCGCTGCCGATGCTGACGTTTTTGGCGATGCTCTCGGGCATTGTCGGCGGTGGCGTGGTGTGTGCCGTGGCGCTGGATATTTCGCCGGCGATGTTTCTCTCGCTGCTCAAATCCGACATCGGCGTGCAGCATTTCCTCGTGGGCATGGTGAAAGCGCCGATCTTCGCCTTCCTGATTGCGGCCATCGGTTGCCTGGAAGGCTTCAAGGTCAGCGGCAGTGCCGAGTCGGTCGGCGCCCACACCACCTCCAGCGTGGTGCAATCGATCTTTGTGGTGATCGTGCTGGATGCGGTCGCCGCGCTGTTCTTCATGGAGATGGGCTGGTGAGTCGCTTACACCGTGCGCCCACTGAGGCGGTGATTGAAGTGCGCGGGCTGTGCAACCGCTTTGGCAGCCAGAGCGTGCACGAGAACCTCGACCTGGATTTGTACAAGGGCGAGATTCTCGCCGTGGTCGGCGGTTCCGGCAGCGGCAAGTCGGTACTGCTGCGCAGCATCGTCGGCCTGCGCCGGCCCAGCGAAGGCGAGGTGCGGGTGTTTGGCAAGAACCTGCCCAGTCTCTCGGAACATGAGCGTTCCCTGGTGGAGCGGCGCTTTGGCGTGCTGTTCCAGAAGGGCGCGCTGTTTTCCTCGCTGACGGTGACCGAGAACGTCGCGCTGCCGTTGATCGAACACGCCGGCCTCAGCCGCCGCGATGCCGAGCACTTGGCGGCGGTCAAGCTGGCCCTGGCCGGGTTGCCATTGTCGGCAGCCGACAAATACCCGGCGTCGCTGTCCGGCGGCATGATCAAGCGCGCCGCCCTGGCCCGCGCCTTGGCCCTGGACCCGGACATCCTATTCCTCGACGAACCCACCGCGGGCCTCGACCCGATTGGCGCGGCGCAATTCGACCAACTGATCCTGACCCTGCGCGATGCGCTGGGCCTGAGCGTGTTCCTGGTCACCCATGACCTGGACACGCTGTACACCATCACCGACCGCGTGGCGGTGCTGGCGCAGAAAAAAGTACTGGTGGCGGATGCCATCGATGTCGTCTCGGAAACCGACGACGCCTGGATTCACGAATATTTCCACGGCCCCCGGGGCCGTGCGGCATTGGATGCCGCTCAACCGCTCAACGAGGTATGACATGGAAACCCGCGCCCATCATGTGATGATTGGTCTGTTCAGCGTGATCGTCGTGGTCGGCGCGATGCTGTTTGGCCTGTGGCTGGCCAAATCCAGCATCGACAGTGCCTTCCAGGATTACGAGGTGGTGTTCAACGAGGCGGTCAGCGGCCTGTCCCAGGGCAGCTCGGTGCAGTACAGCGGGATCAAGGTGGGCGACGTGATCAGCCTGCGCCTGGACCCCAAAGACCCGCGCCGCGTGCTCGCGCGCATCCGCCTGGCCGGGCAGACGCCAATCAAGGAAGACACCCAGGCCAAGCTGGCGCTGACCGGCATCACCGGCACCTCGATCATCCAACTCAGCGGCGGCACGCCACAAAGCCCGGTGCTCAAGGGCAAGGACGGCAACCTGCCGGAAATCATCGCCTCGCCGTCACCCATCGCGCGCCTGCTGAACAACAGCAACGACCTGATGAGCAGCATCAACCTGTTGCTGCATAACGCCAACGCGCTGTTCTCCCGGGAGAACGTCGAGCGCCTGAGCAATACCCTCGACAATTTGCAGCAAACCACCGGCGCCATCGCCGACCAGCGCGGCGACATCAAAGTGGTGATGCAACAACTGATGCAGGTGAGCAAACAGGCCAGCGGCGCCCTGGAGCAAACCACCGTGCTGATGCGCAACGCCAACGGCCTGCTGAACGATCAAGGCAAGCAGGCGTTCAGCAGTGCCGAGCAGGCGATGAAATCCCTGGAAAAAAGCACCGCCACCATCAACACCTTGCTGACCGACAACAAGGACTCGGTGAACAGCGGCATGCAGGGCCTCAACGAACTGGCGCCGGCCGTGCGCGAACTGCGCGAAACCCTCGGCTCGCTGCGCGCCATCTCCCGCCGCCTGGAAGCCAACCCCAGCGGTTACCTCCTGGGCAGTGACAAGAACAAGGAGTTCACGCCATGAAGCGTGCGTATCAACTGATCGTCCCTGTAGCCCTGGCCCTGGTGAGCGCGTGCTCGATCCTGCCCAAGCCTGACCCATCGGACGTGTACCGCTTGGCGGCAGCACCGGCGACCGTACAAGGCACGCCGGTGGCCTGGTCGCTGCGGGTGACCAAACCCCAGACCAGCGAATTTCTCGACAGCCCGCGCATTGCCGTGGTGCCCAATGGCGACCTGATCAGCAGCTATGCCAATTCGCGCTGGAGCGACCCGTCGCCGGTGCTGTTGCGCAACCGCCTGCTGGACGGGTTCCAGCGCGATGGGCGGGTGACGTTGTTGAGTACCGACGACACCAACCTGCAAGCCGACTATGAGCTGGGCGGGCAGTTGCAGGCGTTCCAGAGTGAGTACCGCGGCAATGCGGTAGAGGTGGTGTTCCGACTCGACGCGCGACTGGTGCGCGGCAGTGATCAGCGGATTATCGCCAGTCGGCGGTTTGAAGTGAGGCAGCCGGTGGGGGATACCAAGGTGCCGGCGGTGGTGGCTGGGTTTGGGTTGGCGGGGGATCAGTTGAATAAGCAGGTGGTGGAGTGGGTGGTGCAGCAGGGCAATGGTGCCGTGAAACGCTGAGGGCCTCTTCGCGGGCAAGCCCGCTCCCACAGTGGATCGCGTTTATTCTGACGAAACGCAGTCAACTGTGGGAGCGGGCTTGCTCGCGAAGGCGGTTTCAGCCTCAGCCAAAGAACCAGTAGCACACCGCAATCGCCGCAACGACACCCGCCAACTCCGCCAGCAACGCACAGCCCACGGCATGCCTGGCCCGCTGAATCCCCACCGAACCAAAGTACACCGCCAACACATAGAAGGTGGTCTCGGTACTGCCCTGGATCGTCGCCGCCACCAGCGCCGGGAAGCTGTCCACACCTTGGGTCTGCATGGTTTCGATCAGCATCGCCCGCGCGGCGCTGCCGGAGAACGGCTTGACCATCGCCGTCGGCAAGGCATCGACAAAACGTGTGTCCATGCCGGTCCAGGCCACCAGATGGCGAATCCCTTCCAGGCCGAATTCCAACGCCCCCGAGGCACGCAACACCCCGACCGCACACAGCATCGCCACCAGGTACGGCAGCAGGTTCTTGGCCACGTCGAAGCCTTCTTTGGCGCCTTCGACAAACGCCTCGTAGACCTTGACCTTGCGCAACGCGCCGATGATCAGAAACAGCATGATCAGGCCAAACAGGGTGAGGTTGCCGAGGATCGACGAGAGGCTGGCCAGCGCGGTGGCGGACAGGGTCGCCAGCAACGCCATGAAGCCACCCAGCACCAGCGCGCCCGGGACCAGGTACGCGAGCACCACCGGGTCCCACAGGCGCAGGCGCTGCATGATCGCCACGGACAGCAGGCCCACCAGGGTCGAGGCACTGGTGGCCAGCAGGATCGGCAGGAACACCAGCGTCGGGTCGGCGGCGCCTTGTTGGGCGCGGTACATGAAGATGGTCACCGGCAACAGCGTCAGCGAGGACGCGTTGAGCACCAGGAACAGGATCTGCGCGTTACTGGCGGTGTTGGGGATCGGGTTGAGTTCCTGCAAGGCCTTCATCGCCTTCAAGCCGATAGGCGTGGCGGCGTTGTCCAGGCCCAGGCCGTTGGCGGCGAAGTTGAGGGTAATCAAACCGATGGCGGGGTGGCCAGCCGGCACTTCCGGCATCAGGCGGCGAAACAACGGGCCGAGGGCCTTGGCCAGCCAATCGACGATCCCGGCTTTTTCGGCAATGCGCAGAAAGCCCAGCCACAAGGTCAGGGTGCCGAACAGCAGCACCATGACTTCCACCGACAGTTTGGCCATGGCGAAAATGCTTTCGACCATTGCCGAAAATATCCCGGCGTTACCGCCCACCAGCCACTGCACCAGCGCTGACACCATTGCCACGACAAAGAAGCCAAGCCACAGGCCATTGAGCATCAGTTAAATCCCCCGAATGATGGGGCGAATGATAGCGGGGCTGGCAGAAACGACAAACCCCGGATTTCCCGGGGTTTGTCTCACAGCGCTCGCGCTATCAGCTGCGAGTAGCCTGGGCAGCCGGAGCCGCGTCCTTGCTGCGCCAGTGCGGCAGGGAGTTCCAGTAGCGCTCGCCCTTGGCGTCGTCGTACATGCCTTCCCAACGTGCGATGACCAACACGGCCAGGGCGTTGCCGATCACGTTCAGGGCGGTACGCGCCATGTCCATGATGCGGTCGACACCGGCGATGAACGCCAGGCCTTCCAGCGGGATACCCACGCTGCCCAGGGTCGCCAGCAGTACCACGAAGGACACGCCCGGCACACCGGCGATGCCTTTGGAGGTGACCATCAGGGTCAGGACCAGCATCAGTTGCTGGCCAACCGACAGGTCGATGCCATACAGCTGGGCGATAAAGATCGCCGCGATGCTCTGGTACAGGGTCGAACCGTCGAGGTTGAACGAGTAACCGGTCGGCACCACGAAGCTGCAGATCGCTTTTGGCGCGCCGTAGGCTTCCATCTTCTCGATCACACGCGGCAGTACTGTTTCGGAGCTGGCGGTGGAGTAGGCCAGTACCAGCTCATCCTTGAAGATGCGCATCAGCTTGATCACCGAGAAGCCGAACAGGCGGGCGATCAGGCCGAGGATCACAAAGGCGAAGAACAGGATGGCGACGTAAACCAGGATCACCAGCTTGGCCAGCGGCAGCAGGGAGGCAAAACCGAAGTTGGCCACGGTCACCGCGATCAGTGCGAAAACGCCGATCGGGGCGTACTTCATGATCATGTGGGTGACTTTGAACATGCTCTCGGACACGCCCTGGAACATGGTCACCAGCGGCTCGCGCAGGTCAGGCTTGAGGCTCGACAGGCCCAGGCCAAACAGCACCGAGAAGAAGATGATCGGCAGCATTTCACCACGGGCAACAGCGGCGAAGATGTTCGACGGGATCAGGTTGAGGATGGTCTGGATAAACGCATGCTCGTGCTGCACTTCCGCAGCCGTGGCCTGGTATTTGGAGATATCGACCGTACCCAGGGTACTCATGTCGATGCCCGCACCCGGATGGAACAGGTTGGCCAACAACAGGCCGACCACGATCGCGATGGTGGTGACGATCTCGAAGTAAAGGATGGTCTTGACGCCGATACGCCCGAGTTTCTTCGCGTCACCGACACCGGCAATGCCGACGATCAGCGAGGAAATCACAATCGGGATCACGATCATCTTGATCAGGCGGATAAAGATATCGCCCGCTGGCTGCAACACATTGCTGATCCACCAGGCTTTTTCAGCACTGAAATGGTTAAGCACTGCGCCGATTGCGATCCCCAACACCAAACCGATGAGGATCTGCCAGGCGAGGCTTAGCTTTGCCTTCTTCATGTCATTACCCTTACTTCAAGTGAACTCAAGGCAAATGCGCCAGCCGCAACGCTCGAAAGCGAAAAAGTGTGAGCATCTGCCTCCATGGAAGGTCACCGCAGCGTGGCCGAAATGGCTTACTGGCAGGCGAAAAAAGGCGCAACTATTCCGATGCAAGGGAGCGACGTCTAATGCCGTAAACGCCTACCCTATGCCGAATCGGCATGGCTTTTTTTCATAATAACTGTCCGAACGGTCAGTTCAAATGCGACAAATTGCCCGCTGAATATGCCGTGAACCTGCCAAAGCCGGCTCGCTCAGAGATTCAGCACGTCTTCGAAGGGTTGGCAGAAATGCCTGGGAATACTGCGGCGCAGTGTCGGAAATGTCCTATAGCACCGGCGAAATTTTATCGATAGGTGGTCACGCCGACACACCAAGTAATGGTTGGAATCGGGCAAAACGGAAATTTGCGGCTATGCGCGGTATGAGAAGCGGGGAATGAGCGTCACAAGCCCGCCACAAGTTCAGCAAACCGTGGGTTTGTGAACCTGCGACGAGTGACCAAGCCCGCCAACGGGCCTTAGTACCAATTCGGATCTTTCTTCAACTGCTCCATCAGCAGCTTCTGCATGCCCGCATCCGGCTTGCCGATAAACCGGTAATCAGCGTGCCGCGTGGGCGACTTGTCCGCCGGCAAGCCGGCCGGGACTTCTACCAACAGCGCGTAGGCATCGTCCTTGTCGAGGCTGAAGGCCACGATCAGGCGCTTGTTCAGGCAGGTGTCCGCGGTTTCGCAGAGCGGCCCGACCAAGTACTTGTCGCCGTCTTCTTCCACGGCATTCATCTGCTCAGCCGTACCCGACAGGTTCATCACCCATTCCGGCAGGCGTTCTTCTTTCTTCACCACGCCTTGCCAGGTCTGGCGGTATTGCGGGTCCGCACTGAGCAACTCGTTGGCGCGTGATTGGCCGTCGTTGGCGGCCATCACCAAGCCGCTGCCGCCCAACAGGACGGCGGCAACCAGGGCTTTAAGGGACAAAGAGGTCATATTCAGCCTCGGCCACGACGACCAAAGAAGAACGAAGCAATAAACATCACCAGGAAGACCACAAACAGAATCTTGGCGATCCCCGTAGCGGTGCCCGCGATACCACCGAAGCCCAGGACTGCAGCCACAATGGCGATGATCAGAAATGTGATTGCCCAACTCAACATGGTGATTCTCCTTACGCTTTCTAAAGGGGTAACAACGGTAGTGCCGTACGGCCGCTCAAGGTGAGCGAGCGCTTTTCTTGCCTAGAACACCCAACGCTCTTGGATCGGCAGCTCGCCCAAGGTGGAATCCTGGTCGGCGACTCTCAATTGCGGGGCGGTTACATCGGCGGCAACGCTGCCAACGGAACGGAAGTGGGTCTGGGTCTTCACGGAATGTTCGAACTGCGGGACTTGTTGCTGACTCTGCTGCCAATGCTGCATCTGCTGGCCGCCAATCAACGTGACCATGAGGGCCAGGCTGGCAAACAAGCCTTGCTGCAAGCGCAGTGGCGATACATGCAATTGGCTGAGACGTTGGCGAGTCATGCTGTAGTGCTCCCGCATTCTGATTATTCGTTGAGAGGGATATTGCAGGGTGCATGCCAGCTTTTTTACAAAATAAAATTCAATAAAATCAGTAACTTGCACGAACTCCAGAACTGAAGAGCACAGCATCCTGCACGATGCCACCTTGAGAGCCGTGCGAAATGCACGATCACCAGCGGTCGGATCAAGGGATAGAAAACAAGTGACGGGTTGCCGAAGTGGCAAGACAGCATGAAAACGCCATCAGACGGGGATTTGTAGGAAGCAATGCAGATACCTGCACGACATCTCCTTTTATCGATCAGAATAAACCATGCAACTTGCCCGATTATTCCGGGACTAATCACCATCATTCATAGTTAAGGAGCGCGGCACCGATGGAATCAGCCAAGGAACTTCAAGGCCGCATTCTTTTAGTGGACGACGAATCCGCTATCCTGCGCACCTTCCGGTATTGCCTGGAAGATGAAGGCTACACCGTGGCCACCGCCAACAGCGCCGCCCAGGCCGATGCGCTGATGCAACGCCAGGTGTTCGACCTGTGCTTCCTGGACCTGCGCCTGGGCGAAGACAACGGCCTCGACGTGCTCGCGCAAATGCGTATCCAGGCGCCATGGATGCGCGTGGTCATTGTCACCGCGCATTCCGCCGTGGATACCGCCGTGGATGCGATCCAGGCCGGCGCCGCCGATTACCTGGTGAAACCGTGCAGCCCGGACCAATTGCGCCTGGCCACCGCCAAACAGTTGGAAGTACGCCAACTGTCTGCGCGCCTGGAAGCGCTGGAAGGCGCAGTGCGCCAGCCCAAAGACGGCCTCGACTCCCACAGCCCGGCCATGATGGTCGTGCTGGAAACCGCGCGCCAGGTGGCCGGGACCGACGCCAACATCTTGATCCTCGGCGAGTCGGGCACCGGTAAAGGCGAACTGGCCCGGGCCATCCACGGTTGGAGCAAACGCGCGAAGAAATCCTGCGTGACCATCAACTGCCCGTCGCTGACCGCAGAACTGATGGAAAGCGAATTGTTCGGCCACAGTCGCGGCGCGTTCACCGGCGCCAGTGAAAGCACCTTGGGCCGGGTCAACCAAGCCGACGGTGGCACGCTGTTTCTTGACGAGATCGGCGACTTTCCCCTCACGTTGCAACCCAAGTTACTGCGATTCATCCAGGACAAGGAATACGAGCGCGTGGGCGACCCGGTCACCCGCCGGGCCGATGTGCGCATCCTCGCCGCCACCAACCTGAACCTGGAAGACATGGTGCGCGACGGCCGCTTCCGTGAAGACTTGCTGTACCGCCTCAACGTCATCACCTTGCACCTGCCGCCGCTGCGCGAACGCAGCGAAGACATCCTGACCCTGGCCGATCGTTTCCTGGCGCGCTTCGTCAAGGAATACGCGCGGCCGGCACGCGGCTTCAGTGATGAAGCCCGCGAGGCGCTGCTCAACTATCGCTGGCCGGGCAATATCCGCGAGCTGCGCAACGTGGTGGAACGCGCGAGCATTATCTGCCCGCAGGAAAAGGTGGAAATCAGCCACCTCGGCATGGCCGAGCAAACCACCCACAACGCTCCGCGCATCGGCGCGGCGCTGAGCCTGGACGAGTTGGAGAAAGCGCACATCGGCGCCGTGCTGGCCACCGCCGACACCCTGGATCAGGCGGCCCGCACCCTCGGCATCGATGCCTCGACCCTGTACCGCAAACGCAAACAGTACAACCTGTGAGCTGCACCTTATGAAGTTAGCGATGAAGCTGCGAACTCGCTTGTTCCTGAGTATCTCAGCGCTGATCACCGTCGCCCTGCTGGGCCTGATACTGGGCCTGGTCAGCGTCATGCAAATGGCCAAGACCCAGGAGTCGCTGATTCGCAGCAACTTCATCACCCTGGACCTGGGCCTCAAGCTGCGTCAGAGCCTGGGCGACCAACTGATGATGATGCTGGAGCAGCGCCCCGACCCCGCGGCGCTGCAAGCGTCGAAGCAACGCTACTTCGATCTGCTCGACCAAGGCATCGCCCATGAACAGCGCGATGGCCACGGCACCGGCTTCAGCCAGGCCCGGGGCGAGTACCAAAACCTGCTGGACGCGTTTGACCAATCCCAGCAGGCCTCGCCACCGCCAGGCACCAAGGACAAGCTCACCGACACCTTCAATGTGCTACGCAACGGCCTGATCGCCGAACACAAGCAGGCCTTGGAAAACATCAGCACCAGTGAGCATAAATCCCGCGAGCGCGCGTTGCTCATCGCCGGCTTGCTCGGTCTGGTAGGGCTTGCCGTACTGATCATCGGCTTTGTCACCGCCCATGGCATCGCCCGGCGTTTTGGCGGGCCGATCGAAGCCTTGGCCAAGGCGGCGGACAAGATCGGCCAGGGTGACTTCGAAGTGACGCTGCCAATCTCGTCAGCGGCGGAGATGAACCAACTGACGCGTCGCTTCGGCATCATGGCCGAGGCCCTCCGTCAGCATCAGGCGACCAATATCGACGAACTGCTCGCCGGCCAGCAACGCCTGCAAGCCGTGCTCGACAGCATCGACGATGGCCTGCTGATGATCGACCGCCAAGGCCGCCTGGAACACCTCAACCCGGTAGCACAACGCCAATTGGGCTGGGATGAGGAACGCCTCGGCCAGGGCTTGGGCGAAGCCTTGATGCGCCCCGAACTGGATGAGCAGCTGCAACTGGTGCTGCGCGGCGGCAACCTGGAGCGCGCACCGGAAGACCTGGAAGTGGAAGTCGAAGGTGAACTGCGCCTGCTGACCTATAGCCTCACGCCCGTGAGCCATACCGAGGGGCATATCCTCGGCGCGGTGATGGTGCTGCATGACGTCACCGAACAGCGCGCCTTTGAACGGGTGCGCAGTGAGTTCGTGCTGCGCGCTTCCCATGAGCTGCGGACACCAGTGACCGGCATGCATATGGCGTTCGGCCTGTTTCGCGAACGTGCGAAGTTTGCGGCGGAATCGCGCGAAGCGGACCTGCTGGATACGGTCAATGAAGAAATGCAGCGCCTGATGCAGTTGATCAACGACTTGCTCAACTTCTCGCGCTACCAGAACGGCCTGCAAAAACTCACCTTGGGGCCGTGTGACGTGAACGATCTGCTTGAGCATGCCCGTGCGCGTTTCGCAGAACTGGCCAATGCGCAGAACATCGAACTACTGATAGAAGCACAAGCCGAGTTGCCACGCCTGTACGCTGACCAGGCGCAATTGGAGCGTGTACTCGACAACCTGCTGGCCAACGCCTTGCGTCATACCGCCGAGGGCGGGCAGATTCGCCTGCAGGCGCGGCGTCATGGGGAGCGGGTGATTGTCAGCGTCGAGGACAACGGCGAAGGTATCGCCTATGGCCAGCAAGGGCGCATTTTCGAACCGTTCGTCCAGGTGGGCCGCAAGAAAGGCGGCGCCGGCCTGGGGCTGGCGCTGTGCAAGGAGATCGTGCAACTGCACGGCGGCCGCATGGGCGTGTATTCGCGGCCGGGGCAGGGGACACAGTTCTATATGGCGCTGCCGCTGTAACAGCGCACTACCGATACCTGTGGCGAGGGAGCTTGCTCCCGCTGGAGTGCGCAGCGCTCCCAAAAATTCTGGGGCCGCTTCGCAGCCCAGCGGGAGCAAGCTCCCTCGCCACAACAAGCGCCCTGACTACAACAACAGCTGCAAGTGATCAGCGGCGGTTCAACGCCCGCAGGATTGCGGCACTCTCGGCATCGGGCGTGCCATCAAACAGCGACGGTCGGAAGTGCATCTGGAACGCGGCAATCACATGGCGCGTAGCTACATCCAGTTCGCCGGTCTGCGGTGTCTGATAGCCCAGGCGGGCCAATTCTTCCTGGAACCAGGTAATGCTCGGCAGGTCAGCGGCGAATTGCACCTGGAATCGCGCCACAGCCTGGGCGTCCGGCCACACTCCCAGGCCTTCTTCGGCCAAACGCTTCCACGGAAACAACGGGCCCGGGTCCAGCTTGCGCAGCGGTGCAATATCGCTATGGCCAATGATGTTCTTCGGGTCGATGCCATTACGCTTGCTGATGTCCTTGAGCAACACCACCAGCGACTTCACCTGCGCTTCGGAATACGGATACCACACGCGTCCCGTCGGCGTGTCGCGATAGCCTGGGTTGACGATTTCGATACCGATGGAGCTGGAGTTGAGCCAGGTGCGGCCCATCCACTCGCTTTCCCCGGCATGCCAGGCGCGCTGGCTCTCATCCACCAATTTGTAGATCTTGCCTGAGGCGTCGTCGCCGATCAGGTAGTGGCTGCTGACCTGGCCGTGGGTCAGCAGTGCCAGCGAGCGCTCAAGGTCGGTGGAGGTGTAGTGGACGATCACGAACTGCACGCGGTTGTCGTGGTTCGCCGAGGGATGGCTGGTGTCCAGGCGCGGGCCGCTGGCGCAACCCGCAAGCAGAAGAAACACAAAGGCAATGGATAAGGATTTCATGGCAGAAGGCAGTACGCTGAAGACGATAATGCAACAGTGTAACGTACCGTTTGTGACGCGGCGCTCAAATCACAAAATGGAACATCTTTTATGCTGCCTGTACGCGGTTACGCCCCGCCGCCTTGGCCCGGTACAACGCCGCATCGGCGCGCTTGAGCGCCAGGTCACTGCGCTCGCCCGGCAGGAACTGCGCCACGCCCATGGACACGGTGACCGTCACCGGCTCGCCTTTGAAGTGGAACGGGCACGCCTCGATGGCTGCACGCAGCACCTCGCCCACCGCCAGCGCATCCGCCAGGGATGAGTCGGGCATCAGCAAGACAAACTCTTCGCCACCAAAACGGGCGATGAAGTCGCTCGGGCGCAGGCGCTTGCGCAGGACGTTGGCGATGATTTTCAGCACCTTGTCGCCCGCCAGATGGCCGTAACCGTCGTTGATCCGCTTGAAGTGGTCCAGGTCGAGCATCGCCAGCGACAGGCTGTTGCCGCGCTGGTGCCAGGCATTGACCTCGTGGTCCAGGCGTTCGCTCCACGCCGCGCGGTTCGGCAGCCCGGTGAGCGGGTCGAGCAGGGCTTTCTGGCGCTGCACTTCCAGGTGCTCGCGATAACCCTGGGCTTCCTGTTCCATGTTCGCCACCCGCTCGGCCAAGCCCTTCAAGCGCGCCGCGACCTCTTGCTCACGCTGGTCGCGTTGCTGCTGGTGCTGGTCCATGGTGCCGAGCAGGCCTTCCAGATGGCTTTCCAACACGTGCTTGAGGCTGTCCAGGTCAGCCGCTTCCTGCACACTGCTTTGCAGGCCATCGACTTGCTCACGGATCTGCGTGTCCAGCTCGCGGGCTGCGTCACGGCTGTCGGCATGACCCTCGCTGGCCACTTGCAGATGACCCTGGAACGCTTCGAGGCGCTCGTTGAGTTGCTTGAGATAAGCCTCGAACTCGTGCTGGCCGCTGTCGGTGATCGCCAGCATCAACACCGCCAGATCATCGAGGATCGGCAGCAGTTCGTACCAGTTCAAGCCATGGGCCAGGCGCTCGCGCATCGCCTCGGCCTGTGGCCGGTGGCGTTCGGGCAGCGACAGGTCTTCGAGCAGGCCGAGCAAGGTGTCTTCGATATGCTTGGCCACGGAGCTGTAGGACGGCTCGGGCGAATCGGGCAGGGCGTAGATGCCCTCTGATTGCAGCTCGTCGGGATCGTCGCGTTCGAGCACTGGCGGCAACGACAGGCTGCCGATGACGGTTTGCTCCGGTGCTTCGATTGGCACCTGCGGCGCGTCGACAAAGGTGGCGAGTGCGCTTTCGGCGGCTGGCGCTTCGGCCTGCGGCGCGGGCGGCTCGGGCTCTGGCGTAGCGACAGGTGCAGCAGTGTGGACCGGCGCGTCAGCTACAACCGCTGGCTTGGCGACCTCTGCCGCCGGGGCGGGAGTCACAGGTGCGGCCCCGATTTGCGGCAGTGGCGCGAAAGCCCGCAGCGCCTCGGACAATTCTTCGGATTGAGCAGGCTCTTGGGGCGCAGGTTCGGACGCCGGCTTCGGAGGGGCGGGCGGCACTGCGGCAAGCGCCGCCGGCTCGCTCACCGGCGCCTCACTGGCGACGTCCTTGCCACCAAACAAGCGTTGCAGCAGGCCCGGCCCTGGGCGCGTGGCTTCGCCTTCCGGCTCCAGGTTATCCAGCGCCTGCCCTTGCAGGCTGCTCAACTCACTGAGCAGCAGCGGAATCTCCCGCGCCTGGCCCACTCGGCTGTCCAACTGCTTGGCGAAGGTTTTCAGCGGGCGCGCGACGTCACGGGGCAACGGCAGTTTTTGCAGCTGCGCAACCAGTGCCGTCAGCGCGGTGCTGATCTGCTCGACCCGGGTTTCGCGGCGCTGCTCGGAATCCAGCACGGCCTTTTCCAGGCGTGGCAGCAGGGCGGCGAGGGCGGCGTCCATGTCGTCGGTGCGCACCACGTCGCGCATTTCCTTCATGCATTGGTCAACCGCGCGGTCGGTGCCTTCCGCCGCCAGCGTGCTGCGCACCAGCCCTCGGCGCAGCAGGTCGAGGCGGGCAGCCCAACGGCGTTCGAGCTTTTCTTGTTGCTCGATGCTTAACAGGTACTTTTCTTTCCAGCGCTGGGCGTCGTCGCTCATGCAAGGGGTCCGCGGGGGCCAGGGCTCAACGCGGGCAATGCATCGGCCGTGAGCGAACCCGGCAGGCGAATCTCTACCGCGACCGGCAGGTGGTCGGAGATGGGCTGCGCCAGGACCTGCACGCTTTCGAGCGTGAGGGTCGGGCTCAGCAGGATATGGTCCAGACAGCGCTGCGGGCGCCAGCTGGGAAACGTGGCTTCGACTTGCGGCGCCAACAACCCGAGGTCCCGCAGCGGAGAATTGTTCAGCAGGTCGCTGGCGTGGGTGTTCATGTCCCCCATCAGCACCTGGTGTTTGTAGTTGCCGATCAGCTCGCGGATGTAGGCCAGTTGCATCGTGCGGGTGCGGGCACCCAGCGCCAGATGCATCATCACCACCACCAGGGCTTCAGGGCCTTCGCCAAATCGCACGAGGATCGCGCCGCGCCCCTTGGGGCCGGGCAGCGGGTGATCTTCGATCGCCCAAGGCTTCAAGCGGCTGAGCACACCATTGCTGTGCTGGCCCAGGCGCCCGAGGTTGCGGTTGAGCTGCTGGTACCAGTAGGGGAAGGCCCCAAGCTGCGCCAGGTGCTCAACCTGATTGACGTAACCGGAGCGGATGCTGCCGCCATCGGCTTCCTGCAAGGCGACCAGGTCGAAGTCGCTCAGCAGGTTGCCGATTTTCTGCAGGTTGCCGGCGCGCCCATTGTGGGGCAGCAGGTGCTGCCAGCCACGGGTGAGGTAGTGCCGGTACTTCTCGGTACTGATGCCCACCTGAATATTGAAGCTGAGCAGGCGCAACCGGCTGTCGGCCGGCAGGCCCGTGGATTCCAGGTGGTGCTCGTTGACCTGCGGATCATGCAGGCCAACCACACGTTCAGTCCCCCAGCGGCGCATGGTGGGCCCCTTACTTGGCTGCGCGCTCTTTGGCGATCAGTTGATCGGCGACGTTGAGGACAGCCTCCGGACCACCGGCAGTACCCAGGTCAAAACGGTATTTGCCGTTGACGATCAGGGTCGGTACGCCTTGCACGCCATACTTCTGCGCGAGTTCCTTGGCCTGTTTGATCTGGCCCTGGATGGCGAAGGAGTTGAAGGTGGCCAGGAACTTGTCCTTGTCCACGCCTTGGGTGGCAACGAAGTCAGCCATTTCGTCAGGCTTGGTCAGGCGCTTGCCTTGCTTCTGGATCGCGTCGAATACCGCGTTGTGGACCTTGTGCTCCACACCCATGGCTTCCAGGGTCAGGAACAGTTGGCCGTGGGCATCCCAAGGGCCGCCGAACATGGCCGGGATGCGCTTGAAGTTAACGTCGGACGGGAGTTTTTCGGCCCATGGGTTGATAGTCGGCTCAAAGGCGTAGCAATGCGGGCAGCCGTACCAGAACAGCTCCACCACTTCGATCTTGCCAGGCACCGAAACCGGTACCGGATTGGTCAATTCAACATAGGTTTTACCGGCTTCAAGCGGCACGTCGGCAGCTTGTGCGGTCATGCCGAAGAGGCTGGCAGTGACGAGAGCGGCGCTGAGGATCAGATTACGCATGCTTTACTCCTGGACAAATAAAGTCGCCTCACGCGACCTTTGTTGTGACAGGTCTACGCGGGCATGAGTTCGTTAGTGTAACGGCACCGGCCACAAAAAAGGGCGGCCTAAGCCACCCTTTTTATGCTTGCATCGACGGATTAATCGAGCGTTAACGTTGCGTGCAGCTTAGTGCAGGCCCTGGATGTAGCTGGAGACCGCTGCAATGTCTTCATCGCTCAGTTTGCGGGCGATGGTGCGCATGATTGCGGCGTCGCCATCGTTGGCTCGCCCTGCCTCTTCCTTGCGGAAATCGGTCAGCTGCTTGGCGATATAGGTGGCGTGTTGGCCGCTCAAGTGCGGGAAGCCCGCGGCGGCGATACCGGCGCCATTTGGCGAATGGCAGCCGATGCAGGACGGCAGGCCTTTTTCCAGGTCACCGCCACGGAACAGCTTCTCGCCACGGGCGACCAGTTTCGGATCGGCAGCTCCCACGCTGCCCTTCTGGCTGGCAAAATACGCCGAGATGTCCGCCAGGTCCTGATCGCTGAGGTTGGTCAGCAAGCCGGTCATTTCCAGCACCGTGCGCTTGCCATCCTTGATGTCGTGCATCTGCTTGGTCAGGTAGCGTTCACCCTGGCCGGCCAGTTTGGGGAAGTTCGGCGCCGGGCTGTTGCCATCCGGTCCATGGCAAGCACCACACACGGCGGCTTTCGCCTGGCCCGCTGTAGCGTCGCCTGCAGCATGGGCAACACCGGTGATGCCCAGGGTCAACAGCAGACTCACGATCAGTTTGTTCATCAGCTAATCCAACTACGGCTAAGGGGTTTAAGAGTTATCTACCGGGTTTACTCACCATCAACTGAATGACGGCCTGGTAATCCTCAGTACTGCAGTCCATGCACAAACCACGCGGCGGCATTGCCTTGAAACCCTGGGTCACGTGTTGCACCAGCGTGTCCATGCCCTGCGCCAGTCTTGGCGCCCAGGCTGCCTGATCTCCCCGTCTGGGGGCATTGGGCAACTGGCCAGCATGGCAAGCCACGCAAACTCGGTTGTACACCGCTTCCGGATCCTGTGTAGCCTGAGCGCCATAAAGCGGAATCAGGACACCAAAAGCGAGCAACCATCGGGTCATACATCGACCTTTTCAGGGTTTGAGAGCGTTTTGCGTTCTAATGCGCAATAAAGGTCTTTCGCTCCCGTGAACCTCATCCTTCGCTGGGACAAAGCACACACAAAATCTGCGGCATTATATACTGGCGCTACTGAAACGGAAACGACACCGCTTGCCGCACCCTTTCTCGGCACCGCCCACATCGGAAATCTCATGCAACTCAAGAACCCCATCCTCGGCCTGTGCCAACAGTCCACGTTCATGCTCAGCGCCGCCAAAGTTGACCAATGCCCTGATGACGAAGGCTTTGAAGTCGCCTTTGCCGGCCGTTCCAACGCCGGCAAATCCAGCGCGCTGAACACCCTGACCCACGCCAGCCTGGCACGCACCTCGAAAACCCCGGGCCGCACGCAACTGCTCAATTTCTTCAAGCTAGACGAAGATCGGCGTCTGGTCGACCTGCCGGGCTACGGTTACGCAAAAGTACCTATCCCGCTGAAGCTGCACTGGCAGCGTCACCTGGAGGCTTACCTAGGTGGCCGCGAGAGCCTGAAAGGCTTGATCCTGATGATGGACATCCGTCATCCAATGACCGACTTCGACCTGCTGATGCTCGACTGGGCGGTCGCCAGCGGCATGCCGATGCACATCCTGCTGACCAAGGCCGACAAGCTGACCTACGGCGCAGCCAAGAACACCCTGCTCAAAGTGCAGGCCGAAATCCGCAAAGGTTGGGGTGACGCGATCACCATCCAGCTGTTCTCGGCGCCCAAGCGCCTAGGCCTGGAAGAGGCTTACACCGTACTGGCCGACTGGATGGAACTGGCCGACAAGGGCGCGGAAATCGCCGAGTAACTTTTCTGCGGGCAAAAAAAACCCCGGACTTCGTATGGGGAGGGGAAGTTCGGGGTTCAAGTTCCGGACCGCTAGGGCGGGGTCCAGATATCTGCCAACACTTAACACAACATAGGAGCATTGAAGGGCTTCACCACCCATTCAGTAACTCTGAGTAGCCGTTCACGGGTTAAGTTCCGGCAGGTACAAAAAACTATTGGAAATAACTGACGGCGTTATCTGATCTAAAGCACTCTGCCACCACCCTGCGGTGGCGGCAAAGCCCCGGAATCAGTGCGCTTCGTCCCAATTGTTACCCACGCCCACTTCCACCAGCAGCGGTACATCCAGCTGCGCCGCCGCGCTCATGTGCTCGCGAATTTTCTCGCTGACTTCGGCGACCAGATCCTCACGCACCTCCAGCACCAGTTCATCGTGCACCTGCAGGATCACCTTGGCATCCAGGTCCGAATCGGCCAGCCAGTTGTCCACCCGCACCATGGCTTTCTTGATGATGTCTGCGGCGGTGCCCTGCATCGGCGCATTGATCGCGGTGCGTTCTGCCGCCGCGCGCTCCTGCGGCTTGTTGGAGTTGATCTCCGGCAAGTACAGGCGACGGCCGAAGAAGGTCTCGACATAACCTTGATCCGCCGCCTGGGCGCGGGTGCGCTCCATGTACTCGCGAACCCCCGGGTAGCGGGCGAAGTACACATCGATATACGCCTTGGCCGTCTTCGTATCGACGCCAATATCCTTGCCCAACTTCTGCGCGCCCATGCCGTAGATCAGGCCGAAGTTGATCGCCTTGGCGCTACGACGCTGATCCGTGGTGACCTCATCCAATTCAACCTTGAACACCTCGGCCGCCGTGGCCGTGTGTACGTCCAGGTTGTCGCGGAAGGCGTTCATCAAGCCTTCGTCCTTGGACAGGTGCGCCATGATCCGCAGCTCGATCTGCGAATAGTCCGCTGCCAGCAGCTTGTAGCCTTTGGGCGCGACAAACGCCTGACGAATCCGACGGCCTTCAGCGGTACGCACCGGAATGTTCTGCAGGTTCGGATCACTGGAAGACAAACGCCCGGTCGCCGCCACCGCCTGGTGATAGGACGTGTGGATGCGCCCAGTGCGCGGGTTGATCTGCTCCGGCAGGCGGTCGGTGTAAGTGCTTTTCAGCTTGCTCATGCTGCGGTACTGCATCAGCACCTTGGGCAGCGGATAGTCATCTTCGGCCAACTTGGCCAGCACTTCCTCAGCGGTAGACGCCTGGCCCTTGCCGGTCTTTTTCAGCACCGGCAAACCGAGCTTCTCGTAGAGGATCGCGCCGAGCTGCTTGGGCGAGCCGAGGTTGAACTCCTCGCCGGCAATCTCGTAGGCCTGGCGCTCCAGCTCCACCATCTTGTCGCCCAGCTCGACGCTCTGCACGCCCAGCAGGGCTGCATCCACCAACGCGCCTTGGCGCTCGATACGCGCCAGCACAGGCACCAACGGCATTTCGATGTCGGTCAACACGCTGGCCAGGCTCGGGATGGCGGCCAGTTGCGCATGCAATTCCTGATGCAGGCGCAAAGTGATATCAGCATCTTCAGCGGCGTATGGGCCCGCCTGCTCAAGCGCGATCTGGTCGAACGTCAGCTGTTTGGCGCCCTTGCCGGCGATGTCCTGGAAGCTGACGGTGTCGTAGTCCAGGTACTTCTTGGCCAGGCTGTCCATGTCGTGCCGGGTCGCGGTGGAGTTCAGCACGTAGGATTCAAGCATGGTGTCAAAGGCGATGCCCCGCACGGTAATGCCGTGGGCCGGGTCGCCGCCGATGGCGCAGTTGGCCAGGATATTCATGTCAAACTTGGCGTGCTGGCCGACCTTGAGCTTGGTCGGGTCTTCCAGCAGCGGTTTCAGGGCCAGCAGTACGGTGTCGCGATCCAACTGCTCCGGCACGCCGATGTAGGAGTGGGTCAGTGGAATGTAGGCCGCTTCATGGGGCTGAATGGCGAAAGAAACCCCAACCAGCTGCGCCTGCTGGGCGTCGATGCCGGTGGTTTCGGTATCAAAGGCGAACAACTTCGCGTCGTTGAGCTTTTTCAGCCAGACATCGAACGTGGCCTGGTCGAGGATGGTGGTGTAGGCAGCTTCCACGGGCGCTGCGACTTCAACAGTTTCTTCAGCAACAGGCGCGGCCTGAAGCTCGACACGCTTGGCATCGCGTTGAATCTCATCAATCCAGCTTTTGAACTCCAGAAGCGTGTAGAGCTCCAGCAGTTTCTCACGATCCGGCTCGATCAGGTGCAGGTCATCCAAACCCACGTCCAGCGGCACATCGCATTTGATCGTCGCCAACTGGTAAGACAGGAACGCCATTTCCTTATGTTCTTCCAGCTTGGCTGGCAGCGTCTTGGCGCCACGGATAGGCAAGGTCGGCACAATGTCCAACTGCTCATACAGCTCTTTGATCCCGCCATTCACGCCCACCAGCAAGCCGGAAGCCGTCTTCGGCCCAATGCCCGGAACGCCCGGGATGTTGTCGGACGAATCGCCCATCAACGCCAGGTAATCGATGATCTGCTCGGGAGCGACGCCAAATTTCTCTTTTACGCCGTCGATATCCATCGAACTACCGGTCATGGTGTTGACCAAGGTAATGTGCCCATCGACCAACTGTGCCATGTCCTTGTCACCGGTGGAGATCACCACCGGGCGGTTGGCCGCCGCACTGCTGCGGGCCAGGGTGCCGATCACGTCATCGGCCTCGACGCCTTCGACGCACAGCAACGGGAAGCCCAGGGCGATCACGCTCTGGTGCAGCGGCTCGATTTGCACACGCATGTCATCGGGCATGCTTGGGCGGTTGGCCTTGTATTCGGCGTACATGTCGTCGCGAAAGGTCCCACCCTTGGCGTCGAACACCACCGCGAACGGGCTGCCCGGATACTGCTTGCGCAGGCTTTTGAGCATGTTCAACACGCCCTTGACCGCACCGGTGGGCAGGCCTTTGGAGGTGGTCAGCGGTGGTAGCGCGTGGAAGGCGCGATACAGATAAGAAGAACCGTCCACCAGGACGAGGGGGGCTTGGCTCATGAGCAGGATCAACCTTTTCGGCGGGTCAGGCGCTAGAATAGCCGGACCAATGACGACAAAGGGACAAGGTTATCATGCGTACAGCGAATCGCTTGTTGTTGACCGGCTTGATTGCACTCCTGCCGCTGGCCGCCACGGCAGCCGACAGCGCCCCCGGTGGTGACCCTGAGGTCACGATCCGCACCGAAGGCGACAAGACCATCCAGGAATACCGCCAAAATGGTTTCCTGTACGCGATCAAGGTCACGCCAAAGGGCGCGCCACCGTATTTCCTGGTGCGCGCAGACGGCACCGATGCGAACTTCATCCGCTCTGACCAGCCGGATATGCTGATTCCGTCATGGAAGATTTTCGAATGGAAATGATTTCTTAACTTAAATTGGCGCCGCGCCCTGCGGCGCCCGTACTGGCAGTTTTAACCATGTCTGTGTTCACCCCCCTGGCTCGGCCCGAGCTGGAAACCTTTCTCGCCCCTTACGGCCTCGGCCGCCTGCTTGATTTCCAGGGAATTGCCGCCGGTAGCGAAAACACCAACTTCTTTATCAGCCTGGAACAGGGCGAATTCGTCCTGACCCTGGTTGAACGTGGCCCCGTTGCCGAGATGCCGTTCTTCATCGAACTGCTCGACGTGCTCCACGACGCCGACCTGCCCGTGCCCTACGCCTTGCGCACCACTGACGGCATGGCCCTGCGTGAGCTGAAAGGTAAACCGGCGCTGCTGCAACCGCGCCTGGCCGGCAAGCACATCAAGGATGCCAATGCGCAACACTGCGCCCAGGTCGGCGACCTGCTTGGCCACCTGCACCTGGCGACACAAGGCGACAAAGTACTGGAGCGCAAGACCGATCGCGGCCTGGATTGGATGCTTAGCGAAGGTGCGCAGCTTATTTCGCACCTGGAAGCAGCGCCGCAGCGCCTGCTGCAAGACGCCCTTGATGAGATCGAAGCCCACAAGGCGCAGATCCTCGCCCTGCCGCGTGCGAACATTCACGCGGACCTGTTCCGCGATAACGCGATGTTCGAAGGCACGCATCTGACAGGGCTGATCGACTTCTACAACGCCTGCTCCGGCCCGATGCTGTACGACGTAGCAATCGCCCTGAATGACTGGTGCTCGGACGAAAACGGCGTGATCGACGGCCAACGCGCCCGCGCATTGCTGGGCGCCTATGCAGGTCTGCGCCCGTTCACCGCCAAGGAGGCCGAATTGTGGCCGACGATGCTGCGGGTGGCGTGTGTGCGGTTCTGGCTGTCACGCCTGATCGCGGCGGAGTCGTTTGCGGGTCAGGACGTATTGATTCACGACCCGGCGGAGTTCGAACACCGCCTGGCGCAACGCCAGCAAGTGACAATCCAACTGCCGTTCGCGCTCTAAAGCATCAACTCGGTCAAAAATGTGGGAGCGGGCTTGCTCGCGAAGGCGGTGTTTCAGTGCCAGATGTACTGACTGACACGCCGCCTTCGCGAGCAAGCCCGCTCCCACATGGGTTTTGTATTGGCTGTTAGAGCGATTCCAGGCAACCCGCCAGGTCATTCCCCAACTTCTCCAGCACCTGCTCATACCCCTGAGCCGTGGCCGGCGTATAGCCACCCAGCGCATCCAACTCCGCCAGCTTCACCGGCAAGCCAGCCACCAGCGTCTCAGCCAGGCGCGGACGCAACGGCGGCTCACTGAACACACAGGTCTTACCCACTTCCTGCAAGCGCGTGCGCATCGCGGCCACGTGCTGGGCGCCAGGCTGCACTTCAGCAGCAACGCTGAACACACCGGTGTGCTTGAGCCCGTAGGCATCTTCGAAGTAATCGAAGGCTTCATGGAACACAAAGTACGGTTTGTCGCCAATCGTCGCCAAACGCTCTTTCAACCGCGCATCCAACGCATCCAAACGCTCGTTAAACGCCTTCACGTTGCTTTGGTAACGCGCGGCATTCGCCGGATCAGCCGCCGCTAGGTCAGACGCCATGCGCGCAGCAATCACCCGCGCATTCACCGTGGACAGCCACAAGTGTGCATCCAGGCTGCCTGGGCGGTGATCGTGGTCATGCTCGTCGGCTTCGTCGGCGTGAGAGTGGCTATCTTCGGCGAAACGACGCAGTTTCATCCCCGGAAGATCCTGCACGGCCACCGTCGCCGCTGTACGACCTTTCAACACGCGCGGCAGGAAGCTTTCCATGTCCGGGCCGATCCAGTACAGCAGGTCGACCGACTGCACACGCCGTACGTCGGATGGCCGCAACGCGTAGTTATGCGGCGACGCGCCCGGTGGCAACAGCACCTCTGGAACGGCCACGCCGTCCTGCACTGCGGCGGCGATCAACTGCAGCGGCTTGATGCTGGTGAGCACCTTGACCTCGGCCTGAGCGGCACCGGTTACGAACAAACTGGCGACAAATACGACAAAAACGGGAAAAAGTCGGGACACGATGACCACTCAATGGCGTAGGAACGGGTAACATAATAACGTCTCTATCAAATATCTGTCGCCGCTCATGCCTAAAACACCGCTTGCCAGCCGTCCCCACGACCACTCTCACTGCGTGCATACCGCGCTGTCGGAAGCCGACACCCTGTGCGCACAGAAGGGCCTGCGCCTGACCGCCTTGCGTCGCCGCGTGCTGGAACTGGTGTGGCAGAGCCACAAGCCGCTGGGCGCCTACGACATCCTCGGCGTACTCAGCGAGCAGGACGGCCGCCGCGCTGCACCGCCAACCGTGTACCGGGCGCTGGATTTCCTGCTGGAGAACGGCCTGGTGCACCGCATCGCGTCGCTCAACGCGTTTGTCGGCTGCAACCACCCGGAACACGCGCATCAGGGCCAGTTCCTGATCTGCCGCGAGTGCCACGCCGCCATTGAGCTTGAACAAAAAAGCATCAGCGACGCCATCATCAAGAGCTCTGCCGACGTCGGTTTCCGGGTCGAAGGGCAAACGGTCGAAGTGGTCGGCCTGTGCTCGGGCTGCCAGGGGGCTTGATGAGCAACGCGTTAATCCGCCTGGAACAGGTCGGGGTCACGTTCGCCGGGCAAGCCGTGCTGGATAACATCGCGCTGAGCGTCGAACCTGGGCAAATCGTCACCCTGATCGGCCCCAACGGCGCCGGCAAGACCACCCTGGTGCGCGCCGTCCTCGGCCTGCTCAAGCCCGACACCGGCATCGTGTGGCGCAAGCCCAAGCTGCGTGTGGGCTACATGCCACAAAAGCTGCACGTCGACCCGACCCTGCCGCTGTCGGTGCTGCGCTTCCTGCGCCTGGTGCCCGGTGTAGACCGCGCCCGCGCCCAGGCCGCGCTCAAGGAAGTCGGCGCCGAACAGGTGATCGACAGCCCGGTGCAAAGTATCTCCGGCGGCGAAATGCAGCGCGTGCTACTGGCCCGCGCCTTGCTGCGCGAGCCGGAACTGTTGGTGCTGGATGAACCGGTACAAGGCGTCGACGTCGCCGGCCAGGCCGAGCTGTACAGCCTGATCACCCGCCTGCGTGACCGTCATGGCTGCGGCGTGCTGATGGTGTCCCACGATCTGCACCTGGTGATGAGCACCACCGACCAAGTGGTGTGCCTCAACCGCCACGTGTGCTGCTCCGGCCACCCGGAACAGGTCAGCGGCGACCCGGCGTTCGTCGAGCTGTTCGGCAAGAACGCGCAGAGCCTGGCGATCTACCATCACCACCACGACCACGCCCACGATTTGCACGGCGAAGTCGTCGAAGATCCCGCCGCACCCCATACCCACGTTCACGGAGATAGCTGCAAGCATGGCTGATTTTCTGCTCTACGCCCTGCTGGCAGGCTTGGCTTTGGCGCTGGTGGCGGGCCCGTTGGGCTCGTTCGTCGTCTGGCGGCGCATGGCCTATTTTGGCGACACCTTGTCCCACGCCGCGCTACTGGGCGTGGCCATGGGCTTCTTGCTGGATGTCAGCCCGACCATCGCCGTCACCGTCGGCTGCCTGCTGCTGGCGGTGCTGCTGGTGACCCTGCAACAGCGCCAGCCGCTGGCCTCCGACACCCTGCTCGGCATCCTCGCGCCGAGCACCTTGTCCCTGGGCCTGGTGGTGCTGAGCTTCATGCACGAAGTGCGCATCGACCTGATGGCCTACCTGTTCGGCGACCTGCTGGCGATCAGCAGCACCGACTTGGGCTGGATCCTCGGCGGCAGCGCTGTGGTGCTGGTGCTGCTGATAGCCCTGTGGCGCCCGCTGCTGGCCATCACCGTGCATGAAGAGCTGGCCACCGTCGAAGGCCTGCCCGTGCCGACCCTGCGCATGGCCCTGATGTTGTTGATCGCCGTGGTGATTGCTGTCGCGATGAAGATTGTCGGCGTATTGTTGATCACGTCGCTGCTGATCATTCCCGCAGCCGCCGCCCAGCGCCATGCCCGTTCACCGGAGCAGATGGCGATTGGTGCCAGCCTGCTGGGGATGCTCGCCGTGTGCGGGGGCCTGGCGCTGTCCTGGTTCAAGGACACGCCGGCCGGGCCGTCGATTGTGGTCACGGCCGCCGCGCTGTTTCTGCTGAGTTTTGTCCTGCCCCGTCGAGGGGTGTAGACTTGCTCGCTTTTTGCGCAAATAGAGAGTCGCAGGAATGAAGCCGTTCACCTCCCGTTATCTGCTCCTTGCCGCATTTTCCCTGCTGCTGGGCGCCTGTCAAAGCACACCGCCCGCCGCCGTCCAGGCCCCGGACGCACGCGCTACGGCCATCGCACAGCTGGAGCAAAACCTCGCCAGCAGTGAGTTGGCCACCGCCGAAGACCAGTTGGCCGCGCTGCAAGCCCAGTCGCCCAACGATCCCGCGCTGGAGCCTTACCAGCGCCAATTGGCCGAAGCCTACCTGCAGCGTAGCCAGATCGTGCTGCAAAAAGGCGACGTCAACGCCGCCGCCACTGCCCTCAGCCGCGCCCGCGCACTGATGCCCAAGGCCCCGGCGTTGACCGGCGGCGTGAACAGCGCCATCAGCCACGCCCGCAAGGCCGAACTGGACCAGGCCGAAGCCGCCCTGAAAGCCGCCGAAGCCAAGCCGGTGGCCAAGGTCATCGATCCGACGGCCGAAAGCACCACCGTGGCGTTGAACCTGCGCGATATTGAAGAACTTCGCCACCAACTGGATGCGATCGCCACCGATGTGGTGAATTACCAGTGTGATGTGAGCATCCAGGTGCCGCGCACCGAAGACTATCCATGGTTGGCGACACTACTGACCAAGCGGGTCAAGCGCATCGATTCGGCGTATGACCTGAAGCTGCATCGGCAGATCCTGAAGAAGATCCCGGCGCAGGTTGTGTTGATTCCGCGCAAGACGCAATAAAGCCATCGCAGGCAAGCCAGCTCCCACATGTTGAATTGTGAATACATTCAAGTGTGGGAGCTGGCTTGCCTGCGATAGCGATCTGACCAACAACCAATGACTTAAGCCGGAATCGCCTTGGCCCTCGGCTCCCGATCCCAGACCCGATGCTGGGCAATCGCCGCCACAAACGCCTTCAATGCCTTGGCATCCCCGCCGACGATCAACCCCGCATCCGCCTCCAGCTTCAACAGCTCCAGCAACTGCTTGGCCTCGCCCACTACCGCAATCGCTTTCAAATGCTTGTAAGCCTCCAGCAGGTAATGCAGCGCCACACCATCTTCGCTCAACGCCTTCACCGACTTGGCGCCGCCGGGCACAAACACTGCGTCGAACGCCACCGACGGCAAGCCCTCCATGGACGCATCCACCGGCAAGCTCTTACCCTGCGCCGTGGTGACCGGTGCCGAGGTCGGCCCGAGCAATTTGGCGTGGGCGCCTTCGGCCTTCAGCACTTTTTTCAAGGCCTCGATTGCAGCACCGTCCACGCCATTCGCGGCCAAAATCGCCACTTTGCGCGTCTTGATGTCACCCGACAGCAGGTTCGTCTGGCTCAAGGCCGGAGAGCGCGACAACGATACTTTGCGCTCCGGCACCGTGCCTTTTTTCGGCACTGGCAAGCCCAGGTTCTGCGCCACACGCTTGGCCAACTCCAGGTCGATGTTGGCGAGGATCTCATTCACCTGGCGCACACGGATGTGCTCACGCTCCACCTTGCCCAGCTCAAAGCTGTAGGCGGCAATGATGTGCTCCTGCTCATGCTTGCTCATGCTGCGGAAAAACAGGCGCGCCTGGGAGAAGTGATCGCCAAATGACTCACTGCGCTCGCGCACCTTATGGGCATCGATGCGCTCATGGTAGGACTCAAAGCCACCGTCCTGCGCAGCGGGCGGGGTTTCCTTGGGCCAGCCGCCATCGATGGAGTTGGGTTCGTACGCCGCACGCCCCTTATCGATAGTGGTGCGATGCATGGCATCGCGCTGGCCGTTATGGAACGGCGCCACCGGGCGGTTGATCGGCAACTCATGAAAGTTCGGGCCACCAAGTCGGCTGATCTGCGTATCGGTGTAGGAAAACAGACGGCCCTGCAACAACGGGTCATTGGAGAAGTCGATGCCCGGCACGATATGGCCTGGGCAGAAGGCGACCTGCTCGACTTCAGCGAAAAAGTTATCCGGGTTGCGATTCAGCACCATCTTGCCCAGCGGCGTGATCGGTACCAGTTCTTCGGGGATCAGCTTGGTCGGGTCGAGAATATCGAAGTCGAACGCGTGCTCCTTGTCCTCAGGAATGACCTGCACGCCCAATTCCCACTCGGGGTAATCGCCCGTCTCAATCGCTTCCCAGAGATCGCGGCGGTGATAGTCGGTATCTTTACCCGCGAGCTTTTGCGCTTCGTCCCACACCAGCGAGCAGGTGCCGGCCGTAGGGCGCCAGTGGAATTTAACGAAGTTGGACGTCCCTTCGGCGTTAATGAAGCGAAAGGTGTGCACCCCAAAACCCTGCATGGCCCGTAGGCTTTTAGGAATCGCTCGGTCGGACATTGCCCAAATCACCATATGCGCCGATTCGGGCTGCAGCGACACGAAGTCCCAGAAGGTGTCGTGGGCCGAACCGCCTGTAGGAATCTCGTTGTGGGGTTCAGGCTTTACTGCGTGGACAAAATCAGGAAACTTGATCGCGTCCTGAATGAAAAACACCGGCATGTTGTTGCCGACCAGGTCGAAGTTACCTTCGTCGGTGAAGAACTTCACGGCAAAACCCCGTACGTCGCGCACCGTATCACCGGAGCCACGGGGGCCCTGCACCGTGGAAAAACGCAGGAATACCGGGGTTTTATGCCCCGGATCACGCAGAAACCCGGCCTTGGTCAGCGCCCCATGGTTTTCATAGGCCTGGAAGTAACCATGGGCACCGGTGCCGCGCGCGTGCACGATGCGCTCGGGGATGCGCTCATGGTCAAAATGCGTGATCTTTTCACGCATGATGAAATCTTCGAGCAGCGAAGGCCCGCGCGCACCGACCTTCAAGCTGTTCTGGTTGTCGGAAATCTTCACGCCTTGGTTGGTACGCAGGGCCTGGCCGGTAGCGTCGGCGCGGAATGCTTCCAAAGCCTCTAGCTTGGCATTGGTATTCTTACGGTCCAGGGTGTCGGTTCCGGCGAGTTCGCTCTTTGGCTTTTTCGTACTCATCAGTCAAAACTCCTTATTCAGACCCAGGCACGGCACCCGGGAATCGCGTTGCTTAAGTAGTGACTGATGGGGTTTTGGGCCGTTCCTTTTTTATGACCTTTGATCGCGTTATTGCCAAATCGCTGGATGAATGCGAAATAAATGCTAAGAAACGCTATACGGACAGGCTAAAATGCGCGCCCGGCTAACCGCTGATCCCTTTTCCATGCGCCCCACAAGGTTCGCTACGTGATCGAGTTTCATAACGTCCATAAAACCTACCGCGTCGCCGGTAAGGAAATCCCCGCGCTTCACCCCACCAGCCTGCGCGTCGAGAACGGCCAGGTGTTTGGCTTGATCGGCCACTCCGGCGCGGGAAAAAGTACCCTTTTGCGTCTGATCAATCGCCTGGAGCAACCTAGCGGCGGTCAGATCACTGTCGATGGTGAAGAAGTCACCGCCCTGGACGCCAACGGCCTGCGCCGTTTCCGCCAGCAGGTCGGGATGATCTTCCAGCACTTCAACCTGCTCGCGTCCAAGACCGTTGCCGACAACGTGGCGCTGCCACTGACCCTGGCCGGCGAACTGTCGCGCAAGCAAATCGACCTGCGCGTCGCCGAGCTGCTGGCCCGCGTTGGTCTGTCGGATCACGCCAAGAAGTACCCGGCGCAATTGTCCGGCGGCCAGAAACAGCGCGTCGGCATCGCCCGCGCCCTGGCGACCAAGCCAAAGATCCTGCTGTGCGATGAAGCCACCAGCGCCCTCGACCCGCAAACCACCGCGTCGGTCCTGCAACTGCTGGCCGAGATCAACCGCGAGCTGAAACTGACCATCGTGCTGATCACCCATGAAATGGACGTGATCCGCCGCGTCTGCGACCAGGTGGCCGTGATGGACGCCGGCGTCATCGTCGAGCAAGGCTCGGTGGCCGACGTGTTCCTGCACCCCAAGCACCCGACCACCAAGCGTTTCGTGCAAGAGTCCGAACAGGTCGATGAAAACGAGCAGCGCGATGACTTCGCCCACGTCCCCGGCCGCATCGTGCGCCTGACGTTCCAGGGCGACGCGACCTACGCGCCGTTGCTGGGTACCGTCGCCCGTGAAACGGGTGTGGACTACAGCATCCTCGCCGGTCGTATCGACCGCATCAAAGACATCCCCTACGGGCAATTGACCCTCGCCGTCACCGGCGGCGACATGGACGCCGCGTTTGCGCGCTTCACCGCCGCAGACGTCCACATGGAGGTCCTGCGCTAATGGAAGTCCTGTTGAGTTTCTTCGCCAATATCGACTGGTCGGAAATCTGGCTCGCCACCGGCGACACCATGATCATGCTGTTTGGTTCGCTGTTCTTTACCGTACTGCTCGGCCTGCCGCTGGGTGTGCTGCTGTTCCTGTGCAGCCCGCGCCAACTGTTCGAACAGAAAGGCCTGTACGCACTGCTGTCGCTGATCGTGAACATCCTGCGTTCGCTCCCGTTCATCATCCTGCTGATCGTGATGATCCCGTTCACCGTGCTGATCACCGGCACGTCGCTGGGCGTGGCCGGTGCCATTCCGCCACTGGTGGTCGGTGCGACGCCGTTCTTCGCGCGCCTGGTGGAAACCGCCCTGCGTGAAGTGGACCGCGGCATCATCGAAGCCACCCAGTCGATGGGCGCCACTACGCGTCAGATTATTACCAACGCCTTGCTGCCCGAAGCACGCCCCGGCATTTTTGCGGCGATTACTGTGACGGCAATTACACTGGTTTCCTACACAGCGATGGCCGGTGTGGTCGGTGCCGGTGGTCTGGGCGACCTGGCGATCCGTTTCGGTTACCAGCGTTTCCAGACTGATGTGATGGTGGTCACCGTGGTCATGCTGTTGATCCTGGTGCAAATTCTGCAAACCGTCGGCGACAAGCTGGTGGTGCACTTTTCTCGAAAATAACGGCCATTGCCGGCCAGAAGCCGGCACATGCCCGAACAAGGAGCTTGCTGGATGAAAAAACTACTGGTTGCTTTCGCCGCCGTTGCTGCGTTTTCCGCCCACGCCGAGACCATCACGGTCGCTGCCTCGCCGGTGCCGCACGCAGAAATCCTCGAATTCGTGAAACCGGTCCTGGCCAAAGAAGGCGTGGACTTGCAGGTCAAGGTCTTCACCGACTACGTGCAGCCAAACGTACAGGTTGCAGAAAAGCGCCTGGACGCCAACTTCTTCCAGCACCAGCCGTACCTGGATGAGTTCAACAAGGCCAAGGGCACGCACCTGGTGAGCGTTGGCGCCGTGCACCTGGAACCCCTGGGCGCTTACTCCAGCAAGTACAAGACCCTCGCCGAACTGCCGGACGGCGCCAACGTGGTGATCCCGAACGACGCCACCAACGGCGGCCGCGCGCTGCTGCTGCTGGCCAAGCACAACCTGATCACCCTGAAGGACCCGACCAACATCCTGTCGACCATCAAGGACATCACCGGTAACAGCAAGAAACTGAAGTTCCGCGAGCTGGAAGCCGCCACCCTGCCGCGCGTACTGACCCAGGTTGACCTGGCGCTGATCAACACCAATTACGCCCTGGAAGCCAAGCTGGACCCATCCAAGGACGCTCTGGTCATCGAAGGCAGCGACTCGCCTTACGTGAACATCCTGGTGACCCGCGAAGACAACAAGGATTCGGACGCGGTGAAGAAGCTGGTTGCAGCCCTGCACACGCCGGAAGTGAAGAAATTCATCGAAGAGAAGTACAAAGGCGCGATCAAGCCGGCGTTCTGATGTAACCCTATCTCCCAACACCGGAGATCAAAAAATGTGGGAGCGGGCTTGCTCGCGAAAGCTGAGTGTCAGTCGATAGATTCGTAGCTGATACACCGCATTCGCGAGCAAGCCCGCTCCCACATTTGTTTTGCGTTGCTAGTTACTTGCGCTGCAACAGGCCAGGCAGTTGCGCGATTAGCTTCTGGTTATTCAACGGCGCCCGAATAAACCCCCGCTGGGTCCCATCCGGCCCGATCAGCGCCAGGTTACCGCTGTGGTCCACCGTGTAGTTCGGCTTGCTGGTATCCGCCGGAATGAACGGGATGCTCACCGCATTCGAGACCTTCTGCACCTCCTCCACATTCGCGCCGGTCAGGCCAACAAACTGCGGATCGAAGTAGCCCAGGTATTGCTTGAGCTGAGTCGGCGTGTCGCGGTTCGGGTCCACGCTGACCAGGATCACCTGCAACTTGTCCACCGCCTCCTTGGGCAGCTCGCTCTTGATCTGGCGCAGCTGGGCGAGGGTGGTCGGGCAGATGTCCGGGCAGAAGGTGTAGCCGAAGAACAGCAGGCTCCACTTGCCCTTCAACTCATTGACCAGCACCGGCTGGCCTTCCTGATTGGTCATGGTCACTGGCGGCAGCTGGCGGCTTTGCGGCAGCAGGATAATGCCGGCATCGATCAGCGCAGTAGGGTCGCCCTGGCCTTTGCCACTGAGCACTTTGTTGACGGTCAGGCCCATGATCAACGCGACAATGGCCACCAGGATAAAGACGGTTTTTTGAGTACGGGTCATAGGCTCAACAGTAGGTAATGGTCGACGAGCAGGGCGATAAACAGCAGCAGCAGGTACCAGATAGAGTACTTGAAGGTGTTGATCGCCGCGTGCGGCTGAGCGCCACGGTACAACACCAGGGCCCATTGCAGAAAGCGCGCGCCCAATAAGAGGGCACACGCCAGATAGAGCACGCCGCTCATGTGAATGACGAAGGGCATCAGGCTCACCGCCAGCAAGGCGAAGGTGTAGAGCAGGATATGCACCTTGGTGTAGTGCTCGCCGTGGGTGACCGGCAGCATCGGGATGTCGGCCTTGGCGTATTCTTCCTTGCGATGGATGGCCAGGGCCCAGAAGTGTGGCGGGGTCCAGGCGAAGATGATCAGCACCAGCAGCAAAGGCTCGGCGCTGATATGGCCGGTGACGGCAACCCAACCCAACAGCGGCGGCGCTGCGCCGGCCAAGCCGCCGATCACGATATTCTGCGGCGTCGCACGCTTGAGAAAGCCGGTGTAGATCACCGCATAACCCAACAGCGAAGCCAAGGTCAGCCACGCCGCCAAGGCGTTGGTGAACGCCAGCAGCAGGGCCAGCCCTGCAACCGCCAGCAACAATGCAAAGACCAGCGCCGCCACGGGCGACACGCGTCCTTCGGCCAACGGCCGCTTATGGGTACGCGCCATCACCGCATCGATGCGCCGGTCCACCACATGGTTGACCGCCGCCGCACCGCCAGCACACAGGGCAATCCCCAGGTTGCCAAACACCAGCACCGTCCACGGCACGCCGGCGCGGGTGGCGAGGAACATGCCCACCAGCGAGGTGACGAGCATCAGCACCACCACTTTCGGCTTGGTCAGCTCCAAATAGTCACGCCAGATCGCCTGGTGTTGACGCGCGCCGATCAAGGCCGCCATGGCATCTCTCCTTTAAGGGTGATGAGGCCCGAGACGTGTTTGCGCGGGATAAAACGCCAGCCGAACGGCAGCTGATTGCGCACCCGCACCAGGCTGGTACGGGCGTGGTAGTTGACCAGCACCAGTGTCAGCAGCAACGCCGCGCCGCCGGCGTTATGCCCGACCGCCACCGGCAGCGGCAGGTGGAAATACACATTGCTCAAGCCCAGGCAGATTTGCGCACCCAGGGCGATCAGCAGCAGGCCGGCCAAACGGCTCATGCCCACGGCGCGCAGTTGCCAGGCCAGGCCCAGCAACACCAGCGAAACCACCACCGCGCCCAGGCGATGGGTCAGGTGAATCGCCGTGCGCGCCTCGCTGTCCAGTTGCCCGCCCAAATAGTTGGGCCCGATGTGCTGGGTCAGGTGAAAGCCATTGGCAAAGTCCGCCGCCGGCCACCACTCGCCATGACAGGTCGGCAGATCGATGCAGGCCACCGCCGCATAGTTGGAGCTGACCCAGCCGCCCAGCGCAATCTGCCCGATCACCAGCACCAGCCCGGCCGTCGCCCAGTATTGCAGACGCTTGGGCACGATCAGCGCGGGCAGCACGCCTGACAGGCGCAGCGTCAGCAGAAACAGCAGGCTCAAGGTGGCGAAACCGCCCAGCAGATGCCCGGTCACCACCTGCGGCCACAGCTTCAACGTCACCGTCCACATGCCAAATGCGGCCTGGGCAATCACCACCGCCAACAGGAACAGCGGCAGTTTCACCGGTTGGCCTGGGTCACGGCGATGGCTCCACGAGCGCGCGGCCAGCAACGCGATCAACAACCCCAAGGAGCCGGCGAAGTAGCGATGAATCATCTCGCTCCAGCCCTTGTCCGCCTCCACCGGTGTGTCAGGGAAGTGCAATTCGGCATGGGCCAGCTGGGTTTCGCTTTGCGGCACGCTGATAAAGCCGTAGCAACCCGGCCAGTCCGGGCAACCGAGGCCGGCGTGGGTCAGGCGGGTATAGGCGCCGAGCAACACGACGATCAACGCCAGCAAGGTGGCAAACAACGCGAGGCGAAATCCAGGTTTGGCCATGACGATGCCCTTATCCGATATTCGACAGTTTCAGCAGGTGGCGCAGGTCGTTGAGCAAGTCCTTGCCCTTGACCGTGGCGTCGTAGCGCAACACCAGGTTGCCGTGGGGGTCGACGATCCATAGCTGCGCATCGCCCGGCGCGGCGGCGTCCTTGCGGAACGTCGGAAGGTCCAGAGGGTAACGTTGCAGTTGCGGATATTCGGCCTTCAGCTTGGCCTCGTACTCGGCGCCCACCGGCTGCGCACTGGCCAAGGCATGGCTGGCCCGCGATGCATCACGCCCCAGGCCGATTTGCAGTTGGCGCGCCAGGTACACCAGTTGCTGGCAATCGGCAGCGCAGGCGGCGGGCGCGGTGACCAATAGCTGCCAGCGCTCTTCATCGGCCTGCACGCCGATGTCGGCGCGGGTCTGGCCGTTGCCGATCATCTCGCCGTGGTAGCTGCGGCTGTCCGGCACCCAGAACTGCAATTTGTACATGAACGTGGCCAGCACCATCGGGCCGATCACCATCATCAGGATCAGGATCAACTGCCAGCGGCCTTTGCGCCGGTCCGGCGCCTCAGACATGTTGAGTGGATTCATGGCCGCTCCCATGGGACTTCTCCTTTGTGTTGTGCCAGCCGAGGTAGAGGTACAGCGCGAGCAACGCCAGGGCCATGGCGAACCATTGCACGGCGTAGGCGAGGTGTTTTTCCGGGCCCATGGCGACCACGGCCCACGTGGTGTCGTACGTGCCGGGGCCGGCTTCGGCGCGCAGCTCGTAGGCAAAGCCGCCGCGACCCAGTTCCGCCCACAGCGCGCCAGGGTGCAAGGCGGTCAGCAGGCGCGGCCATTGCGCGGTCGCCGGGTCGGCATGCAGCTGGAAGGTTTCGCCGGGGGCAACATACACCCAGGCGTCGAGATTCACCGGCGTGGCCGGGGTGGTGAAGGCGGGCGGGGTGCGTCGGTCTGGCCAGGGCAGCCAGCCGCGATTGAGCAACAGCCAGAGGCCGCTGGCCTGGTCGTGGAAGGGTTGCAACAGCTCTACGCCGGCCTTGCCGTCGCGCATGCGGTTGTCGAGCAACACGCTGTGTTCGGCGTCAAATTGGCCGCGCAAGCGCACGCGGCGAAAGGCCGGGTCCGGCATGTCATTGAGTTGCGCGCTGCTGATCGGCTCCGCCGCGCGCCGCTCGGCGTAACTGTCCACCAGCAGCTGCTTTTCATGGCCGCGAGACAGTTGCCAAAACCCCAGGCCTACCATCAAGGGCAGCAGCACCAACACCACCAGTGTCGGCGCGATCCCGGGGCGAAAGCATTTCATGGCGCTGGCTATACTTGTTTTCATTGCCCGCCCATCCCATTGGAGCCCGACCATGCTCAAAGCCGCTATTGCCCTGATGCTGATCGCGACCGTTGTGAGCCTGTTCAGTGGCTTGTTCTTTCTGGTCAAGGACGAGGGCAACTCCAATCGCCTCGTCACTGCCTTGACCGTGCGTGTCGTGTTCGCCGTCATCACCCTGGCGCTGATCACCTGGGGCTTTTTCAGCGGCCAGCTGGTGTCTCACGCGCCGTGGTAAATCGCCTCACAGCACATAGACGAAGAAAAACAGGCCGATCCACACCACATCCACAAAGTGCCAATACCAGCTCGCCGCTTCGAAGCCGAACTGATGCTCGGCATTGAAGTGCCCCTTGAGGATGCGCATCAGCATCACAAACAGAATGATCGTGCCGATGGTCACGTGGGCGCCGTGGAAACCGGTGAGCATGAAGAACGTCGCGCCGTAGACGCCCGAGCCCAAGGTCAGGCCCAGCTCTTTGTAGGCGTGGATGTATTCCTCGGCCTGGAACCCGAGAAACGCCAACCCCAGCAGCACGGTGATCGCTAGCCAGATCTTCAGCGCACCGCGATGACCTTTGCGCAACGCGTGGTGAGCAATGGTGATGGTCACGCTGGAACTCACCAGCAAGATGGTATTGACCAGCGGCAGGCCCCACGGGCTGATCGTTCCTTCCGGCGCGGGGTACAGTTTTGGATCAGGGTTGTTGAGCAACGGCCAGGCAAACTCGAAGTTCGGCCACAGCATATGCGCGATGCCTTTTGAGCCCTCGCCCGCCAGCCACGGCGCCGACATGTGCCGTACATAAAACAGTGCACCGAAGAATGCGATAAAGAACATCACCTCGGAAAAGATGAACCAGGTCATGCCCCACCGGAACGAGCGGTCCATCTGCGGGCTGTACAAACCGGCGCGGCTTTCCTTGATCACCGCGCCGAACCAGCCAAACAACATGTAGGCCAGCAACAGCCCGCCGACGAAAAAGATCCACGGGCCGTGGGATTCCGGGCGCGCGGCCTTGAGATCGTTGAACCACACGGCCAGGCCGTACACCGTGACCAGCATGCCAACCGTGGCAATTATTGGCCATTTGCTTTGCGCTGGTACGTAGTACGTATCATGAGACGACATGTATTCGCTCTCCTGATTGAGGGGGCAAACAGTAGCTAGCCGCCGCTGTGGACGGCCACCGGCGGTTGGCGCGCAGTGATATCAAACAGCGTGTACGCCAGGGTCAAATGCTTCACATCCTTGGGCATGTCGCGATCGACGATAAAACGCACCGGCATCTCGATGCGCTGGCCCGGCTGCAACACCTGCTGGGTAAAGCAAAAACATTCGGTCTTGTGGAAGTACATCGCCGCTTCCGCCGGGGAAATGCTCGGCACGGCCTGGGCGGTCATGGCCTTGTCCGTGGGGTTGTAGGCCACGAACAGCATCTCGGTGACCGCACCGGGGTTGACCACCACCTCATCGGCCTTGGCGTGAAACTCCCAGACCATGTCGATGGCATTGGTGGACAGGAACTGCACGCGCACCTGCCGTGACGGGTCCACCACCTGCGAGCCTTCGTACTGCCCGGCGGTCTTGCCGTTGATGCCGAACGCCTTGCACATCACGTCGTAGATAGGCACCAGGGCGAAGCCGAAGGCGAACATGGCGGCGACCAGGATCAGCAGGCGGGTGACCAGCCGCCTGATTGGCACGGACTCAGCCATGACGCCCTCCCAAAGTGAACGCGGTCAATGTGGGAGCGGGCTTGCTCGCGAATGCGGTTTGCCAGGCACTACATGTGGCGCCTGACACACCGCTTTCGCGAGCAAGCCCGCTCCCACAGGGGGTTGGTGGTGGCTGGCTGGCCGGAGTGCTCATTTGACCTCCGGCGGCGTGGTGAAGGTGTGGTACGGCGCCGGCGAAGGCACGCTCCACTCCAGCCCTTCAGCGCCATCCCACGGTTTGGCCGGTGCCGGTGGGCCGCCACGGATGCACTTGATCACGATAAACAGGAAGAAGATCTGCGTGGCACCGAACATGAACGCGCCAATCGACGACACCATGTTGAAGTCGGCGAACTGCAGGTTGTAGTCCGGCACCCGCCGCGGCATGCCCGCCAATCCCACAAAGTGCATCGGAAAGAACGCCATGTTCATGCCCACGAAAGACAGCCAGAAGTGCAGCTTGCCCAGGGTTTCGTCGTACATGTGGCCGGTCCATTTCGGCAGCCAGTAGTAGGCCGAGGCGAAGATGCCGAAGATCGCGCCGGGCACCAGTACGTAATGGAAGTGCGCCACCACAAAGTAGGTGTCGTGGTACTGGAAGTCCGCCGGGGCAATCGCCAGCATCAGCCCGGAGAAGCCGCCGATGGTGAACAGGATCACAAAGGCCACGGCAAACAGCATCGGCGTCTCGAAGGTCAGCGAGCCTTGCCACATGGTGCTGACCCAATTGAACACCTTCACCCCCGTCGGCACGGCGATCAGCAACGTCGCGTACATGAAGAACAACTCGCCCACCAACGGAATGCCCACCACGAACATGTGGTGCGCCCACACGATGAACGACAGGAACGCGATGCTTGCCGTGGCGTACACCATCGAGGTGTAGCCGAACAACGGCTTGCGCGAGAAGGTCGGGATGATCGAGCTGACGGCGCCGAAGGCCGGCAGGATCATGATGTACACCTCGGGGTGGCCGAAGAACCAGAACACATGCTGGAACAGCACCGGGTCACCGCCACCGGCCGCGCTGAAGAAGCTGGTGCCGAAGTGGATGTCCATCAGCATCATGGTCACGCAACCCGCCAGCACCGGCATCACCGCAATCAACAGAAACGCGGTGATCAGCCAGGTCCACACGAACAGCGGCATTTTCATCAAGGTCATGCCCGGCGCGCGCAAGTTGAGGATGGTGGCGACCACGTTGATCGCGCCCATGATCGAACTGATGCCCATCAGGTGAATGGCGAAGATAAAGAACGTCACGCTTTCCGGCGCATAGGTGGTGGAGAGCGGGGCGTAGAAGGTCCAGCCGAAATTCGGCCCGCCGCCAGGAGTGAACAGGGTCGAGACCAGCAGCAGGAAGGCCGCCGGCAGCAGCCAGAAGCTGAAGTTGTTCATGCGCGGCAGGGCCATGTCCGGCGCGCCGATCATCAGCGGGATCATCCAGTTGGCCAGGCCGACAAACGCCGGCATCACCGCGCCAAACACCATGATCAGGCCGTGCATGGTGGTCATCTGGTTGAAGAACGCCGGCTCGACGATCTGCAGGCCGGGCTGGAACAGTTCGGCACGGATCACCATGGCGAACGAACCGCCGAGCAGAAACATGGCGAAGGCGAACCACAGGTACATCGTGCCGATGTCTTTGTGGTTGGTGGTCAGCACCCAACGCATCAGGCCTTTGGCGGGGCCGTGGGCGTGGTCGGCGTGACCATGGTCATCGATCACAGTGCTCATGGCCGTTCTCCTGCAGGCGAGTGGGCGGGGCCGGTCGAGTTGGACGCTCTGAAGTCAGTCATTTGCTTTCCGCCTGCTTGATGGCCAGCACGTCTTTGGGCGTGACCATGTCGCCTTTGTTGTTGCCCCAGGCGTTGCGCTCGTAGGTGACAACGGCGGCGATATCCACTTCCGAGAGCTGCTTGCCAAAGGCCGCCATCGCGGTACCGGGCTTGCCGTGGTAAACGATGCTCAGGTGGTCAACCGCAGGGCCGGTGGCGATCTTCGAGCCCTTGAGCGCCGGGAACATCGGCGGCAGGCCCCGGCCTTCCGCCTGGTGACAAGCCACGCAGGTGGTGTGGTAAACCTTGTCGCCGCGGGCCACCAGCTCTTCCAGCGTCCACTCTTTGGAGGTCAGTTCCTTGAGCTTGGCGGCCTCTTCCTTGCGCTCACCCAGCCAGGTCTCGTAGTCGGCCTTGGACTTGACCTCGACCACAATGGGCATGAAGCCGTGATCCTTGCCACACAGCTCGGCGCATTGGCCACGGTAGATGCCGGGCTTCTCGACGCGGGTCCAGGCCTCGTTGACGAAGCCGGGGATGGCGTCGCGCTTGACCGCAAAGGCCGGCACCCACCAGGAGTGGATCACGTCGGCGGCGGTCACCAGGAAGCGCACTTTGGCGCCCACCGGCAATACCAGCGGCTGATCGACTTCCAGCAGGTAGTGCTCGCCCTTGGTCGCCTGGTTGTGGATCTGCTCGGCGGGGGTGGCCAGGTTGCTGAAGAACTCCACATCCTGGCCCAGGTATTTGTAGTGCCACTTCCACTGGTAGCCGGTGACCTGGATATCGATATCCGACTCACTGCTGTCGTAGATATTGATCAGGGTCTTGGTCGCCGGAACGGCCATCGCGACGAGGATCAGCAAGGGCACCACGGTCCAGAGGATCTCCACGGTGGTGCTCTCGTGGAACTTGGCCGCTACCTGGCCCGTGGACCGGCGATGCAGGATCATCGACCAGAACATCGCGCCAAACACGATGATGCCGATCACCACACAGATCCAGAAAATGGTCATGTGCAGGTCAAACACAGCGTGGCTGACTTCAGTCGCCCCTGGCGCCATATTCGTGGTCCAGGCGGCGTGCGCCTGGCCGAATACCGACCACAACAGAAGGCCCATCCAAACGTGTGGATGTCGCGTCATGCGGGTTCCCCTTATCGTTCTTGTTATCCCGCCGGTTTGCACCTGCGTCGAAGGGAGCGGCTTCCATACTGCTTACAACCGCTTAGCCTCACCTGCTTATGCAGTCTGGCGTCATCAGCTAATTGCTTACAAAACCGAGTATAGACAGCACCTGCAACCCCGCAATGTGTGGGGACAAATCAGCGAAAACAGACGGGCGGAGCCAATAAACCCGGGGGCGGAATCGTTTATCCGACGAACGATGGCATTTCGATATAACGCAGGCGCATAACCATGAAATAATTATGACAAATGCGTCTGAGGCGCTCGTATAAACGAGCTACCTTATCCTCTCCCTTTTCCTACGCCTGCATCACTGGAGCCCTCATGAACACCGCCGCATTGCGCGAGCAGATTTCCCGTGCCCATCAACACGAAGCCAGCACGGGCCAGCTTGCCCAGCAACTGGAAACCCAATTGCCGCACCTGCATTCGGCCATCTCTCTGGCTGACGGTGATCGCAACATTGTCATGACGCGCTTCGTGACCGCTTATATCGACCTCGTCCCGGACTTGCTCGACGCCGCCAACGACGTGGCCCGCGAGGCCGGTATCGAAAGCCAGATCAAGCCGGTGCTGAAAATCGCCGAGCAATTCTTCCTGCAGCCGCCCGCGATCCTCGCCGGGCACGAAGGGCTCGACGGCCTGCTGGACGAGGCCTACCTGGCCCATCGCCTGGTGGAAGAAGTAAACGATCTGTATATCAAGCATTTCGGCCAGCCGTTGATCCCGGCGGACACCACCGTCGCCAACCTGATTGCGCACCAACTGATCGGCGAAGCATTTGCCAACAGCCTGGATGAGGCCGTGCATCTGGCGGTGGATGAGATGCTCAACGAAGACAGCTTTGCGCTGGAGTCGGTGGAGGCTTATCGCGAAACGCTCAAGAGCCCGGACACGGAAGCGGCGTGGAAGCGCTGGCCGTGCCTGTCGCGGCAGTTGGGTGTGGAGTTGGCGTTGGATCAACCGGCTTAGTTTTCGAGACCGGTGAAGGTCAAATGTGGGAGCGGGCTTGCTCGCGAATGCGGTGTGTCAGTGACAAGTGTGCCGACTGATCCACCGCATTCGCGAGCAAGCCCGCTCCCACACAAGCCCGCTCCCACATTGTTTTGCGGTGGTCAGACTGCCGCCGAACCTATCCCCGTCGTCATCCGCACCCGGCCTTCCAGCCGGCGCTTCAACCCACGCGCCTCGATCACCAGTTTCGAGTCCTTCGCCGCATTGGCCCGCCCCCATTCCTCCAGCAGCTCCAGGCAGGAGTGGTCGATGTAGCTCAGGTTGTTCAGCGGCACATGCACGGTGGTCCCCGCCGGCACCGTCGACAGCACCTGGGTCAACGCCGGTACTTTCAGAAAGGTCGCCGCCCCGCTCAAGCGCAGTTCCATTTCACCGTCCTGGGGCAGGTCGATCAGGCTCACCTTCAAGCGCGACGCCTTGAATGCCAGCTTCACCAGCGTGAGTCCGAAGCCCACCAGCACACCGGTCAGCAGGTCGGTAAAGATGATCGCCAGCGCCGTCGCCGCATAGGTGAACATCGGCATGCGCCCATAACGTCCCAACGCCTTGAACGCCTTTATGTCCACCAGCTTGATCCCGGTGTACACCAGCACGCCCGCCAGGCTCGCCACCGGAATGCTTTGCAGCACACTCGACAGCAACAGCACGAATGCCAACAGCCACAGCCCGTGGAACATCGCCGATAACCGCGTGGTCGCACCAGCCTGGACATTGGCTGAGCTGCGCACGATCACACCGGTCATCGGCAGGGCGCCGACCAGGCCACACAACATATTGCCGACACCTTGCGCGGACAATTCCTTGTCGAAATCCGAACGCTGGCCGTTGTGCATGCGGTCCACCGCGGCGGCGGAGAGCAAGGTTTCGGCGCTGGCGATAAAGGCCACGGCGAATGCCGCGATCAACAGTTGCGGATCGGCCAGGTTCAAGAGGTCGCTGGGGCGCAGCCAATCGATGGCGTCCGCAAGGTTTTCCGGGACTTCCACACGCTTGACCTGCAACGCCAGCATCAGGCTGACCAGCGTGGTCAGGCCCACTCCCAGCAATGCGCCAGGCACAAAGCGCAGGGTTTTCGGGCGAAGTTTATCCCACAGGTACATCACCAGCATCGTCGATAACCCGAGCAAGCCCGCCTGCCAACCCAGGCTGGGAATGGCCTGCGCCACCGCCGCCGGGAACCCCGCCAGGTTATCCAACCCCGAAGGCTTGGGCACACCGTCGAGCATCACATGGATCTGCGACAACACAATCAGCACGCCAATGCCCGCCAACATGCCATACACCACCGCTGGCGCCGTTACGCGAAACCAGCACCCCAGGCGCAACCGCCCGGCCACCAGTTGCAGGAAGCCCGCCAGCAGCAGAATCGGCCCCAGCATCATCATTCCGTGTTGGCGTACCAACTCAAACACCAACACCGCCAGGCCTGCCGCCGGGCCGCTGACTTGCAGCGGCGAACCCGCCAGCCACCCGACGACCAGGCCACCAATGATCCCGGTGATCAAACCCTTGGCCGGCGGCATGCCGGACGCAATCGCAATACCCATGCACAAGGGCAGGGCGACCAGGAACACAACCACCGAGGCGAGCAGCTCCCGTGGTAATACAGCTTTCAATTGAGCAGCACGCATGATGACTCTCCCGAGGCATTCGCCGGGCGCGGTAATACCTGGCTGCATCCATGGCAGCCACCGCATTACCCGGCAGGGAAGTGTTTTAGAAGCGCGCTTTAGGCGTCGCGCAAGGGATTGGCCCTTCGCCGTTCAGGGGTCTGAACGTGGACTGATCGGCATCGTAGGCACGGATCTCGCTGGTCTCGATGTTGTAGATCCAGCCATGGATAAACAAATGACCATTGGCCATGCGCGAAGCCACGGAAGGGTGGGTGCGCAAGTGTTGCAACTGGGCGATGACGTTTTCTTCGGTCAGCACCTTCATGCTTTCGCTTTCATTGGCGCAGTCGCAGTTGTCATGGACCATGGTCTTGGCGACCTCGGCATGCCGCAGCCAGGCCTTTACCGTTGGCATTTTTTCCAGGCTGTCGGGGTTGAGCACCGCGCGCATCGCACCACAGTCGGAGTGCCCGCAGACAATGATGTGCTGTACGCCCAGGGCGAGCACCGCGTACTCGATGGCCGTGGAAACACCGCCGTTCATCTGACCGTAGGGCGGCACCACGTTACCGACGTTACGGGTCACGAACAGGTCGCCCGGCGAACTCTGGGTAATCAGCTCGGGGACGATGCGCGAATCGGCGCAGGTAATGAACATCGCCCGTGGGCTCTGGGCCGTGGCGAGTTTCTTGAAGAGTTCTTCCTGCTGGGGGAAGACGTCGTGATGGAAATGCAAAAAGCCGTCAACGATATGCTTTAGCGCTGCATCGGCGGTTTCCGCCACCTCTGGGGCTGAAGCCGACGCAGCCAACGGCTGTTTATCCTTATCACTCATGATTCTTCCTCTTGGTTAATGCAGGGGAGTATTCAAGTGCGTTCGACGCCAGGCCAGTGCAATCGTTGCAAACGCCAAAAACCAGGCCGCCGACTCATCAGTCACTCGCTGAACAAGGTAGCCGCCGAAACTTAACTCAAACTGAATGAACCGCTCTAGAACGCGGGTTTCAGTGATGTCAAAGTGAGACTATTCCTACAGAAAACGCGCACCTTTCCTCAACAGTCTACAACAACGCCATCTGCCTGCCTGGCGGACAGAACGCCGTGCAATCCAGATTAAACCCTTCCCGACGATTGAGCCCCAGGCGTTTGACCGCCTTGCTGAAACGCTGGGCCAGCAGATCGGCAAAAGGCCCCTCGCCGCGCATGCGCACGCCGAACCGGCTGTCATACACCTCACCACCACGCACCTGGCGCACCAGGCTCATCACATGGGCCGCGCGCTGCGGGTAATGCGCCGCCAGCCACTCCTCGAACAACGGCGCCACCTCCAGCGGCAGGCGCAGCATCATGTACGCCGCACTTTGCGCGCCGGCAGCGTGTGCTTCGGTGAGCAGGCTTTCCAGCTCGCTGTCGTTGATCATCGGGATCATCGGCGAACACAACACGCCCACCGGGATGCCCGCCTCGCGCATCACCCGAATCGCCCGCAACCGTGCCTTGGGCGCAGCCGTGCGCGGTTCCAGGATGCGCTTGAGTTCGTCATCCAGGCTGGTGAGGCTGATCATCACGGCCACCAGCCGCTGGCGAGCCAACTCCGTGAGCAAATCGAGATCGCGCAGGATCAGCGAGCCCTTGGTGATGATGGTCACCGGGTGCCGGTAGCGCAGCAGCACCTCAAGGGTTTGCCGGGTGATGCGGTACTCGCGCTCGATGGGCTGATAAGGGTCGGTGTTGGACCCCAGGTTGATCGGCGCACACACATAACCCGGCTTCGACAGTTGCTGCTCCAGCACCTCGGCGGCGTTGCTCTTGGCGATCAGCTTGGTCTCGAAATCCAGCCCCGGCGACATGTCCCAATAGGCATGGCTGGGCCGCGCATAACAGTAGATGCAGCCGTGCTCGCAGCCGCGATAGGGGTTGATCGAGCGATCAAACGGCAAGTCCGGGGAGTTGTTACGGGTGATGATGGTCTTGGCCGTTTCGATACGCACTTCGGTGCCCTGGGTCGGCGGCACTTCCTGATACCAGCCGTCGTCCTCGGCCACGCTGACGGTGGGCGCAAAGCGGTTATGCAGGTTGGTGGCCGTGCCCCGGCCACGGGGCGGCAGCGGAGTAGACATAAAAACGCCTCGATACTGTTTTTATATACAGTATCGAGGCGCGAGGTTTCTGACCAGTGCCGTTTGGCGGTCAGGTAACGATCAGTGCTTTTCGCGCAAGTCCGCCACGTCGCCGGCTTTCACCGGTGCGCCTTGGTTGCCCCAGCTGCCACGGATAAAGCTGACGACATCCGCCACCTCCTGGTCCGACAGGCGCCAGGCGAACGCCGGCATGGTGAAGGTGGACGGCGCCGCGTGGGTAGCGGGCAGGGTGCCGCCGTTCAACACAATGTTGATCAACGAGGTGGCGTCCGCCGTCTGCAACACCGGGTTGCCGGCCAGGGCCGGGAACACCCGCGTATAGCCATGGCCATCGGTGCGGTGGCAAGCGGCGCAGTTGTCGATGTACACCGATGCGCCGCGCTGGCTGTCGTCGCCTTTCCACAGGGCCTCGGCGACCTGTTTGTCGTACAGGTGCGGCTGATCCTTGGGATCGACCGCCGGCAGGCTCTTGAGGTAACGGGCGATAGCCGTCAGGTCATTTTCCGACATGTACTGCATGCTGTGGACGACCACATCGCTCATCCCGCCAAACACCGCGCTACGGTCGCTGCGGCCGGTCTTGAGGAATTGCACCAGTTGCTCCTCGCTCCAGCTGCCGAGGCCGTCCTTGTGGTCACCGCGCAGGCTTTTGGCGATCCAGCCTTCCAGCGGCGCACTGCCGGACAGGAACGCGCTGCCCTCGCTGGCACTCAGGGCTTTTTCCTGCATGGTCAGGGCTCGCGGCGTGTGGCAGGCGCCGCAGTGGCCGAGCCCTTCCACCAGATAGGCGCCACGGCTGATCACCGGGTCGGCCTGCGCGGCTGGCTGCGCTTCGGCAACCTCAGGCGCAAACATCCAGCGCCACGCGGCCAACGGCCAGCGCATGCTCAACGGCCATGGAATATCACTGGCCTGGTTGTCCTGGGCCACCGGCTCCACGCCCTTCATGAAGTACGCGTACAACGCCTGCATATCGCTATCGCTGACGCGCGCGTAAGACGGATAGGGCATGGCCGGGTAAAGCGTACTACCGCTCTTGGCGACGCCATGGCGCACGGCCTTGTCGAAGTCTTCGAAGCTGTAGTCGCCCAGGCCGCTCTTGTCCGGGGTGATGTTGGTGGAATAGATCACGCCAATCGGCGTTTCCATCGGCAAGCCGCCGGCGAACGGCTTGCCACCCTTGGCGGTGTGGCAGGCCACGCAGTCACCGGCGCGGGCCAGGTATTCGCCCTGCTTGATCAGGTCGGTTTCGGCAGCGCTTACCGAGCAACTGCTGAACAGCGCCAGAGAGGCGATAACAAATGCTTTCATGGTCATCGCTCCTTATGCCTGAACCAGTGGGCCGGGGTTTTTCAGGTACTGCTCGCGGATAGCGCGGGCCGACCAATAGGTCAACGCCGCCACCAGGCCGGTAGGGTTGTAGCCCAAGCCTTGTGGGAAAGCGGACGCGCCGGGGACAAACACGTTGTGTACATCCCAGCATTGCAAGTAACGGTTCAACGCGCTGGTCTTGGGGTCGGTGCCCATGATCGCGCCACCGTTGAGGTGGGTGGTCTGGTACGACGCGGTGTTGAAGTGCTCACCGACCTTTTTGCCGAGCACGGCAATGGCCTTGGGGTTCATCGCCTCGGCGACCTTGCCCATTTTCTCGACCATGAAGCGGTTCATCTTGATGTCGTTTTCCTGCCAGTCGAATGTCATCCGCAGCAACGGCTGACCGTAGGCATCGCGATACACCGGATCCAGATCCAGGTAGTTACCCCGGTAGGATTGATGCGCACCGTGGGCATCCATCGATACCTGATGGGTGTAGTAATCGGCAGTGGCGCGCTTCCACGCGCTGCCCCAGGCCGGGGTGCCCGGTGGGTTGGACGTCCCGGCAATCGGCCGGCTGCCGGCCTGGTTGACCCACATCGGCGAGCCCCCCACAAAGCCATGGGGCCCGTGGTCGAAGTTGTCCGCGTTGAAGTCATCGATGGCCACGCCATTGCCGCCAGCACCGATAAAGTTGTTGGTGTGGGTGTCCTTGTCGAAGAACGCCTTGATGGTGGCCATGTTCTGGTAGGCAAAGTTGCGGCCCACCACGCCCTCATTGGTAATCGGGTCGTAAGGCTTGCCGATGCCCGACAGCAGCATCAAGCGCACGTTGTGGAACTGGAACGCGCCGAGAATCACCAGGTCGGCTGGTTGCTCGCATTCACGGCCCTGGGCGTCGATGTACGTCACGCCCGTGGCCTTGCTCTTGGTGCTGTCGAGATTGACCTTGAGCACGTGGGAATTGGGCCGCAACTCGAAGTTCGGCACCTGGCGCAGCGCCGGCAGGATGTTCACGTTCGGCGAAGCCTTGGAATACATGTAGCACACGTAACCGCTGCAAAAACCGCAGAAGTTGCACGGGCCCATCTGCGCGCCATAGGGGTTGGTGTACGGCCCCGAGGTGTTCGCCGACGGCAAGTTGTAGGGTTTGTAACCGACCTCGGCAGCGGCTTTCTGAAACAGCTGTGCGGAGACGGTGTTTTTCTGCGATTCCAATGGGAACGGGTTGGAACGGTCCGGTGCATACGGGTTGCCGCCACGACCTTCGCCCACCAACTGTCCCTTCACGGTCCACGCCTGGCCGGAGGTGCCGAAGACTTTTTCGGCGTAGTCGAAAAACGGCTCCAACTCTTCATAGCTGACGCCGAAGTCCTGGATGGTCATGTCCTTGGGAATGAAGTGCTTGCCGTAGCGCTCTTCGTAATGGCTGCGCATGCGCAGCTCGATCGGATCGACACGAAAGTGCACACCCGACCAGTGCAGGCCCGCACCACCGACGCCATTGCCCGGCAGGAACGCGCCCAACTGCCGGTTGGGCAGGGCTACATCATTCACGCTGTGGCGAATGGTCACCGTCTCCTTGGAGATGTCCTGGAAGAGTTTTTTACGCACGCTGTAGGTCAGCTCGTCGATGACCTGGGGATAGTTGCCGTCCGGGTAAGTGTCCTGCATCGGGCCGCGCTCCAGCGCTACCACGTTGAGGCCGGCTTCCGTCAGCTCCTTGGCCATGATCGCGCCGGTCCAGCCGAAGCCGACAATCACTGCGTCCACTTTCTTCATGATGGTCGCCACGTTTATGCCCTCTCGCCGCGGATGGAAACTGCCGGGAAGGGGTACTGCTCGTTGCGTTCAACCCAGTCCATGAAATCGGCGCGCGCGCCGGGGAAGCCGATCATGGTCCAGCCGACCATGCCTTTGTTGCCACCGTGGATCGGGTCGCAGAAGAACCCTTCCTTGGTGTTTTGCAGCAGCAAGTTGAAGAAAATTTTCGGCGGCACCGCGTCGAAATGCGCGGCCACTTCACTGCCGCCAGCCTCCAGGCGACGCAACATATCGTCTCGGGTAGCGCTGTCTTGCGCAGCAAAAGCTTTACCGTTGAACGCTTTCGACCACGCGTCCGTCGCGGCGATACCCAGGCGATAGATGTCCTTGGGCACCAGTTTGCTCTGCCAGCCCATCTCCGGCGGTGCATCAGCGTTGAACGGACCTTGCATAAACCACAGGGCGCCGCTGGCGTACGGGGTATTCATCTGGCGGTCGATATATTCCGGTACGCCGGCTTCCAGGGCGCCAGGGCCTTGGGCATCAGCAGGAATCAACTGCGCCACGGCCGCGTTGATAAACGCCCACTCTTCGGCCGTAAAATAACTTGGCTCGTAGGCTTTTTCGCTGGCCGCAGGCTTGGCTGGAGCAGCCTGCGCGGGCTCGGGCGTGGCCATCAGCATCGAGCCGCCAAGGCCAGTACTGGCAACCGTGACCACCGGGATCAAGGTCAAGGATTTGCGTAAAAAGTCACGCCGGGGGTTGTCTTGATCTTGATCAGACATGGGTGCACCTCATCATGTGGTCACGGGTTTAGCAGCCGCTTCTGGGGAGCGGCTTGGGTATTTTTGGCAATCAATGGTTACAAATGATAGCAGCCTAAGGATCGAGAGGAATCGTTTCAGCGACTAAAGACTGAGGATTCACGAATCTTTGACGACCGCCTCACACCCCGTTGACCCCCCGTAAACCAACCTGTGGACCATTCCCCAACCCTCATGTCTGGTTAACGTCACCCATGTTCAAGCATCAATGGCTGTCGGCTCTTGGCCTCGCGCTCGTGGCCTTGTTTACCCTCGTGCCTGCCCAGGCCGACGAGTCCACGTCCATTCGCTCGCCCGAATGGGCCCAGCCCGTGGGCAGCCAATACAACCTGCACCAGATGACGCCCACCCTGTATCGCAGCGCTTTACCCGACAGCAGCGCGGTGCCTTTGCTGGAACAACTGAAGATCGGCACCGTGATTAACTTCCTGCCGGAGTCCGACGCCAACTGGCTGAAAGCCCCCGGCATCCGTCAAGTTCAGCTGAGTTATCGCACTAACCATGTAGATGATTCCGACGTACTGGCGGCACTCAGGGCGATCAAGGACGCCGAGGCCAACGGCCCGGTGCTGATGCACTGCAAACACGGCTCCGACCGCACCGGCCTGATGGCGGCGATGTATCGCGTGGTGGTGCAGGGATGGAGCAAGGAGGATGCGCTGAACGAGATGACCCTGGGCGGCTTTGGCACCAGCAATGGCTTCAAGGACGGCGTTCGCTACATGATGAAGGCCGATATCGACAAGTTGCGTACAGCCTTGGCGAATGGCGATTGCAGCACCAGTGCATTTGCACTGTGCTCGATGAACAGTTGGCTCAACACGGCAGGAACAAGCCGTGCCGAGCCAAAGAGCGAGATTGGACTGACGGTAAAACCCTAAACAGGCGTCAGTCTTTTTTCAGCTTGGGATTGGGGAAAAACTGCACCGCCTGCACCTTCGGGTCAGCCGGCGCTTTCAACGCCGACGTATTGACCCGCGTGCCCAATTCCTTGGGCACTGACAGACCTTGGTCATTCAACGTGTCGGTATAACCGCAGGCCACACACTCACGGTGCGGCACGCTGTCTTCGGTCCACATCTTCAACTTGTCCGGCTCGCTGCATGCCGGGCAAACCGCCCCGGCGATAAATTGCTTTTTGGTGATCACAGGCCCTTCACTCATGCTGCCGCTTCCTCACTCAGGCCGCTGTGGCGCAAGAGTGCGTCAATCGACGGCGCCCGTCCGCGGAAATCGACGAACAACACCATCGGTTCCTGGGAACCGCCACGGGCCAGGATCGCCTCGCGGAAGGCGCGGCCGGTCTCGGCATTCAATACACCTTCTTCTTCAAACTTGGAGAAGGCATCGGCCGACAGCACTTCGGCCCACTTGTAGCTGTAGTACCCCGCCGCATAACCGCCGGCGAAAATGTGCGCAAAGCTGTTGGGGAAACGGTTGTAGGCCGGCGGACGCATCACCGAGACCTCATCGCGCACGCCTTCCAGCACCTGGGCCACGCTGCGGCCGTCGCCGTGGGTGGCGTGCAGTTCAAAGTCGAACAGCGAGAATTCCAACTGGCGCACCATCATCAGGCCGGACTGGAAGTTTTTCGCCGCGAGCATTTTTTCCAGCAGGTCCTGGGGCAGCGGCTCACCGCTTTCATAGTGACCGGAGATCAGCGCCAGGCCCTCCGGCTCCCAGCACCAGTTCTCCATGAACTGGCTCGGTAACTCCACCGCATCCCACGCCACGCCGTTGATACCGGACACACCGGCATGTTCAACGCGGGTCAGCAGGTGGTGCAGGCCGTGGCCGAATTCGTGGAACAGCGTCGTCACTTCGTCGTGGGTCAGCAGCGCAGGCTTGCCGCTGTCGGCCGGGGTGAAGTTGCACACCAGGTTGGCCACCGGGCTTTGCAGTACACCATCAATGGTGCGACGGCGGTCGCGCGCGCCGTCCATCCAGGCGCCGCCACGTTTGTTGGCGCGGGCGTACAGGTCGAAGAAGAAGCGGCCGACGTGCTGGCCGTTTTCCTTGATTTCAAACAGGCGCACATCCGGGTGCCAGGTGTCGAAGCCTTTCAGCTCGGCAATCTCGATGCCGTACAGCCGTTGCACGATGGCAAACAGCCCGCCGAGCACTTTGTCGATGGGGAAGTAGGCGCGCAGCGCTTCCTGGGACACGCTGTAGCGCTGCTCACGGAGTTTTTCGCCGTAGAAGCCGCTGTCCCAGCTTTGCAGGTCGGCGCAGCCTTGTTCGGCGGCGTAAGCCTTGAGCTGTTGCAGGTCCTGGGCGGCAAACGGCTTGCTGCGCTTGGCCAGGTCGCGCAGGAAGCTCAGCACCTGGTCGCTGGACTCGGCCATCTTGGTGGCCAGGCTCAGCTCGGAGAAGGACGCGTAGCCCAGCAGCTTGGCCAGTTCCTGACGCAGGTCGAGGATCTGTTCCATCACTGGGCCGTTATCGTTCTGACCGGCATTCGGGCCTTGGTCCGACGCACGGGTGCAGTAGGCCGCGTAGACTTCTTCGCGCAGGGCCCGGTCGTGGGCGTAGGTCATTACCGCGTAGTAGCTCGGAAATTCCAGGGTGATCAGCCAGCCATCCAGATCTTTGGATTGTGCAGCGGCGGCCATCTGGGCCTTGGCCGAATCGGTCAGGCCGGCGAGGGTGGCTTCCTCGGTAACGTGTTTGGTCCAGGCCTGGGTGGCGTCCAGCAACTGGTTGGAGAACTTGCTGCCCAGCTCGGACAGTTTGCTCTGCACTTCGGCGTAGCGTTTTTGCTGCTCCGGCGGCAAGTCGATACCCGACAGGCGGAAGTCGCGCAGGGAGTGTTCCAGAATGGTCTTTTGCGCCACGTCGAAACCGGCGGCTTCCGGGCTGTTGGCCAGGGCTTCAAAGGCCTGGAACAGCTCGCGGTTCTGGCCCATCTCGGTGGAGTAGGCGCTCAACGCCGGCAGGCAGCTTTCATAGGCCTCACGCAATTCGGCGCTGTTGCACACGGCGTTGAGGTGGCTGACCGGGCTCCAGGCGGCGCCAAGGCGGTCGTTCAGCTCATCCATGGCCAGGACCAGGCCGGCCCACGTCGGATTTTTCCCCTGGCTTTGCAGGATGCCTTCGATGGCAACGCGGTTGTCAGCGAGGATCTGTTCGATGGCCGGCTGTACGTGCTCGGCACGGATCGCCGAGAACGGCGGCAGGTCGTAGGACTGCAAAAGCGGGTTGTTCGCGCTCACGGTGGGTACCTTGGCTGAAGACATGTAAGAACAAAGATGGGGCCATCTTAATTACAATCAACGCCCACCGCAGCTATCAGCAAAAGAGAGAGAGGCTATCGTGACCCTTCGCACCTATCAGAACCACACGCCAACCCTGGGCGCCGGGGCTTTTGTCGATATTTCGGCGGTGGTGATCGGCGATGTCGAAATCGGCACCGACAGCTCCGTCTGGCCGCTGACCGTGATTCGCGGCGACATGCACCGCATCCGTATTGGCGCACGCACCAGCGTGCAGGATGGCTGCGTGCTGCACATCACCCATGCCGGCCCGTTCAACCCGGACGGTTTCCCGCTGCTGATCGGCGACGATGTGACCATCGCTCACAAAGTCATGCTGCATGGTTGCAGCGTAGGCAGCCGGGTGTTGATCGGCATGGGCAGCATCGTCATGGATGGCGCGGTGGTGGAAGATGACGTGATCATCGGCGCCGGCAGCCTGGTGCCGCCGGGCAAGAAACTCGACAGCGGCTTCTTGTACGTGGGCAGCCCGGTTAAACAGATCCGCCCTCTGACTGACAAGGAACGCGCGTTTTTCACCTACAGCGCGGCGAACTACGTGAAACTCAAAGACCTGCACCTGGCTGAAGGATTCGATCAATGACCCTGCATTACCCCACCGTCCTCTTCGACCTGGATGGCACCCTTACCGATCCGCGTGAAGGCATCACCCGCTCGATCCAGTACGCCCTGGCCAAACTCGGCATCGACGAGCCGGACCTGACCAAGCTCGAACACTTTATCGGCCCACCGTTGCTGCAAGCGTTCATGCAGTTCTACGGTTTCGAAGAAGCCAAAGCGTGGGAAGCGGTGAATTTCTACCGCGAGCGCTTCAAGGTCACCGGGCTGTATGAAAACCGCGTGTTCGACGGCGTGCTACCGCTGCTGGAAGAGTTGAACAACCAAGGTCGCCAACTGTATGTCGCCACCTCCAAGCCGTGGGAGTTTGCCCGCGAGATCGCCAGGCATTTCGACTTTGCCAAGCACTTCAAGGTGATCTACGGCAGCGAGCTGGACGGTACGCGTACCAACAAGGTCGAGTTGATTGCCCATCTGATGCGCGAAGAAGGCCTGGACCCGGCAACCACCTTGATGATTGGTGACCGCAAACACGACCTGATCGGCGCCCGCAGCAATGGCCTGGATTCGGCGGCGGTAGGGTATGGGTTTGGCAGCTTTGAAGAGCTGAATGCCGAGGCACCGACTTGGCACTTTGAGACGTTGGCCGAGATGCATCAGGCGTTTTTGCGGCGGCCTTGAGACCGCTTTCGCGAGCAAGCCCGCTCCCACAGTTGACCGATTTCCAACATAAGAACGCGGTCGAATGTGGGAGCGGGCTTGCTCGCGAAGGGGCCCTAAAGGGCACCATTCTCCAACTGCCTCAACGCCGCCTTGCGCTGCTCCACCGGCAACCCACCCATCTTCTCCACCGCCGCATAAAACCTCAGCCAATCCCCACCTTCCTGCCGAAACAACGCCGCAAACGCCGGCACCCACTGGTCATACAGCCCAAACGGCAACAACCGCGCGTTGTTCATCGGCTGGTTGATCCACGCGTCATAGCGCTTATCACCCGCCCACAAGCGGTCACGCATCTGCCGATAATCGCTGCGCAGGCGCTCGAACTCCGCCGCTTTGGCCGCGCGCATCGCATCGGCCGCCAAAGGTTGGGCATAGACCTTTTCCAGGCGCTGACGGGTATCGAGGATCAGCTGGATAAACTGATCACGCTGCTTGGAAGTCGACACGCTGGCCGGCGCCAGCCCACGCGCGGCACGCCATTGCCGCGTGCCTTCCTGCTCGACGAAATTGGCAAATGACTCGTTGAACTCGGTGTCGTCCTTCACATAAAACCGCTGGTGCGCCAGCTCATGGAAAATCAGCGTGGCCAAGCGCTCATCCCCCCAGTTCATCATCGAGTTGAGGATCGGGTCGTTGAACCAACCCAAGGTGGAGTAGGCCTCGACGCCGCCAATCGACACGTCCATGCCCCGCAGGCGCAACAATGCCGCCTCACCCCGCGCCGCGCCCTGGTTGTAGTAGCCGCGATAGGCCACGCAACCGGCGATCGGGAAGCAGTGGGTTTCAGGCAAGAGCGAAAACTCTGTGGTGGCAAACACATTCCAGACGACATAGGGCCGGCCAATGTCGGCGTACAGCCGGTAACTCTGGTTGTCAGGCAAGTGCAGGTGCTCACTGGCAAAGGTGCGCGCCTTCTGTGATTGCGCCAGATGCTCACGCAGCAGCGGCGGCCGCGCGGGGTCGGCAATGACCTGGGTAACCGGCTCGCGAGCCCGCAACAATTGCCACTGGCCGCTGGCCAACTGCCCGTAATAACTGATGCTTGAGCAGCCGCTGAGCAGCACAAGCATCACCCCTGGGAAAAAACGCCTGACCATGCACCGATTGCTCCTGGGACTTTTCCACGCCATGTGGTGTTTATACTCAAGGGGCGCCTGCTGCGTCAGGCCCATTTCTTTTCTTCCATTGAGTACACGCCATGCGCCAGCTCTTGCTTGCCATTACCGTCCTGTTTCTCAGCGCATGCGCTCTTACGCCGTTGCCAGCGGTGGATCCGCAGCAAGCCTGGGTCGATTTCGCCACCCCGACACCCAACGCCAAACTGGTGATGGCCCAGCGTCTGGACGGCAAGAACCTCGATGACGGTCGATTCTTCCAGATCCCGCCCGGCAGCCACGAGTTGATGGTGCGCTTTGATTTCGAAGTGCCAACGGGCAGCGGCTTCGGCGGGCTGGGGCAGACCACCGAACGCACCTGCTTCATGACGCTGCAATACGACAACTTCCAGGCGGGCCAACGCTATGTACTGGAAGGCCGTTCGCTGGCCTTCACACCGAATATCCGGCTCTACAACGCGGCGCGTCAGTTGCTGGCAGAGGAGCGCAGCGTCAACTGCATCTGATCAGTCGTTGTTCTTCTGGTAGATGATGGCCTTGGTGCCGTTCTCACAGCTGCCGACGACCATGGCCACGTCGTGCTTGTCGGCTTCTTCCTTGCTGACGATTTCCAGGGTGTAGGACGGAACCGCGTTCGCCTGGATCTTGACCTCGATCTCCTTACGCAGCTCTTCACAATCTTTGGGCGCGGCCACGGCCGAAGTGGCCAATACGCCGCAGATGATCGCCAAGGCAAAACGTTTCATGTGTGTAGCTCCCTGAATGCACTGCGCACGGGTGTGCGCCTAGGCTGCAATGGCTATTCGACCATAGTTTGCACACGCAGGTTCTGATTTAACGCAAAACCAAATGTGGGAGCGGGCTTGCTCGCGAATGCGGCGTATCAGAAACACATTCAGTGCCTGACACTCCGCTTTCGCGAGCAAGCCCGCTCCCACATTTTTAGATCTGCGGTGTTAGTTAACCAGCGTGGCATCCAGGGTTATTTTCGCATTCAACACCTTGGACACCGGGCACCCTTCCTTGGCCTTTGTGCTCAGTTCCTCGAACTGTGCCTGGCTCGCGCCGGGGATCTTGGCCTTGAGGATCAGGTGCACCGCCGTGATCGCAAAGCCGCCATCGACCTGGTCCAGCGTTACTTCAGCCTGGGTGTCGATGCTGTCAGCCTTGAGTCCGGCATCGCCGAGAATCATGGAGAAGGCCATGGAGAAACAACCGGCATGCGCCGCCCCGATCAATTCCTCAGGGTTGGTGCCCTTGCCACCTTCAAAACGTGCCTTGAAGCCGTAGGGCGCTTCGCGCAGCACGCCGGTTTCCGTGGAAATGGAACCCAGGCCCGTCTTCAGATCACCTTCCCAATGCGCGGATGCTTTTTTCACGATACTCATAGCCTTCTCCTCAAGCTGTGGTTTTGCGTAGGTAAGAGTTCTGAGGATAGTCGGACCGGCAAAGTTCATACTGTCGGGAAAACCTAGCTACACAGTAGGAAATTTCCGACATCGCTATTGAATCTCGGGTATATGCCCTCATTGCATAGACCATGCACATGAAGCGGCAGGTTTTGATTCGTCTAAACAGCCTGCGCGCCCCTTTGGAGAAGCAGGCTTATGAAATCGCTGTCCGACGTGAAGTTCTCGACCCTCGACCTCGTGCCCGTGCGCGCCAACGGCAGCCCGGCGCAGTCGTTGCGCAATTCCCTGGACCTGGCCCAACACGTGGAAAAGTTCGGCTACAACCGTTTCTGGGTGGCTGAACACCACAACATGGACGGCATCGCCAGCTCGGCCACCTCGGTGTTGCTCGGCTACCTGGCCGGTGGCACTTCGACGATTCGCGTGGGTTCCGGCGGCGTGATGCTGCCCAACCATGCACCGTTGGTGATCGCCGAGCAGTTCGGCACCCTGGAAAGCCTCTACCCCGGGCGTATCGACCTGGGCTTGGGCCGCGCGCCCGGCTCCGACCAGATGACCGCCCGCGCCCTGCGCCGTGAGCGCTCCGGCAGCGCCGACGATTTCCCCGAAGACGTCGCCGAACTGATGGCCTACCTCGGCCCGCGCACCCCGGACCAACGCATCATCGCCGTACCCGGCACTGGCACCAACGTCCCGGTGTGGCTGCTGGGTTCCAGCCTGTTCAGTGCACAACTGGCCGGTGAGCGCGGCTTGCCCTACGCCTTCGCCTCCCATTTCGCACCGCGCTTGATGCACGAGGCGATTCGCGTCTACCGCAATCACTTCAAGCCTTCAGCGGTTCTGGACAAGCCCTACGTGATGCTCGGTATTCCCTTGGTCGCAGCCGACACCGATGAGCAGGCTGACTACCTGGCCACTTCGGTGTACCAACGCATCCTCGCGTTGATGCGCGGGCAAAGCCTGGTGCAACGCCCACCGGTGAAGAGCATGGAGGGCCTGTGGCTGCCCCATGAAAAAGATGCGGTGGGCAGTTTCCTTGGCTTGGCGATGGTCGGCAGCCCGGCAAAAATCCGCGCCAAGCTGGAAGTGCTGGTGGAACAAACCGGCGCCGATGAACTGATCTTTACCTGCGACCTGTACGAACATGCCGACCGGATTCATTCCTACGAATTGCTGGCGCAGTTGATGAAGGGCTAAAAAAACCCATCTGTGGCGAGGGAGCTTGCTCCCGCTGGAGTGCGCAGCGCTCCCAAGATTTTGGGGCCGCTGCGCAGCCCAGCGGGAGCAAGCTCCCTCGCCACAGGTTTTTGCAACACGGGATCAACCGCGTTTGTAGACGATTTCCTTGGAGCCGGCTTCGCACGAGCCAACCACTTTGGCGTCGCCCGCAGCACCTTTATCCACGACGTCCAGGGAATAATGCGCAACGCCCTTGGCATCCAGTTTCGCTGCAATCTCGCTTTTCAGCTCGTCACAAGGCTTGCCGGCCGCCAGGGCAGTGCCCGCAATGCTCAACAAACCTACCGCTAACAGAAACTTCTTCATCCGTTACCTTCCTTGCGCTATTCGAAAAGAGCGTGCCGACGCTCGTGGCATCGGCACCCATTGGTTGTAGCGCAGGTTATGGCAATCAGCCAGTTAGCAAAGTTCAACTACTGGCAATTCGGAATCCCACCTTGAGCGTGACCTGGAAGTGCGCGGCCTTGCCGTCCTTGATGTGGCCACGGGTATCGACCACCTCAAACCATTCCAGGTGCTTGATGCTTTTGTTGGCCTCGGCCAGGGCGTTGTTGATGGCATCTTCGATGCTGGAGGTGGACGAGCCCACCAATTCGACTTTCTTGTAGGTGTGATGATCAGACATGAGGTTTCTCCTGAGGGTCGTCAATAAAGCCTAGCAGTCAATGTTCATAATGCTTCTGGCGACCGTTCCTACGCGAAAGTTCAGATTTACTGCACTTTCTGAAACCACGGGAGTCGGTATCTACACACGCCACTCAATCACTTCAGGAGAGTCCACATGGCCAACACTTCTTTACGCAAAGCGTCGCTGGAAAGCATGGAAGCCGAGATTTCGAGCCTGCTCAAGTCTCTGGAAAGCCTCAAGGACGATGCGTCTGACGAGTCGCGCAAGACCTTGAAGGCCCTGAAAAGCAATGCCGAGAATGCCCTCAAGCACTCCCGCCACCTGATCAGCGATGCCTACGAGGAAAGCAAAGTGAAAATCCGCGAAACCGGCGTTGCGACCCGGGACTACGCGCAGGAACACCCATGGACTACAGCCGGTGTTGCTGTAGGTGCGCTGGGTCTGCTGGCCGCGTACTTGCTGTGCAAACGCGGTGACTAATCCGGCTGGCGCAACAGCTCAGCCTTGAGCCACTGCGCCAGTTGCCCGGCGCGCCCGTCTGCGGCGCGCTTGGGCAGCCACAACGCCAGGTGCGCCGGGGTTTCGCTGAAACCCCACGGTGCCACCAACCGGCCCGCACGCAAGTCCTCGGCCACCAGCGGCTCGGGCGCAATAGCCACGCCAAGCCCGGCTACCGCGGCTTCCAGCAAATAATACAAATGCTCAAACCCCTGGCCGTGTTTCAACGCGCCGGGCGCGATGCCGTGCTGCTGCGCCCAACTGGGCCAGGCTTGCGGGCGGGATGTGGTGTGCAGCAGCGCCTCAGCGCACAGGGCCGAAGCCGGCGCGTGGCGCAAACGCTCATAACCGGCGAAACGCGGGCTCATCACTGGCCCGATGCGTTCGCTGGCCAACGCGTACACCTGCATATCCGCTGGCCAAGGCGGCTCGGCGAATACCAGCAGGGCGTCCAGGCCTGGGCGACGGGGGTCAAGGTCACCATCACCCGCCGACAGGTGCAAGCGCAGGTCCGGCAGGTCAGCGTTCAAGCGGCCCAGGCGCGGGATCAGCCAGCGCGCCAGCAAACTCCCCGAGCAACCCAGAACGAAGGGCGCCTCGGCACTGGCCTGGGTCAGTTCGGCGCAAACATCCCTTAACCGCTCGAACGCCTCAGCGCTGGCGTCCCGTAGACGGATACCCGCATCTGTGAGTTTAAGGCCGCGCCCATCCTTGACGAACAAGCTCACACCCAGGTGCTCTTCCAGCACCTTCAGCTGCCGACTGACTGCACCGTGGGTCACGTGCAATTGCTCGGCTGCCTGACTGACGCTGTTCAGTCGCGCTGTAGCTTCAAATGCCCGCAGGGCATTGAGGGGCGGAAGGTCTCGGCTCATCTGTGATTTTTCCTGACAGGTTGCGGCAATCTTATCGGTTTTCAGGCCACAGCGTGAGGGGTAGAGTGGCCGTCATTGTTTCCTACACCCATTCTTTCCTGGAGCGTCCCATGACTCAGTCCCAGACCGACCTACGCAACGGCCCAGATGCCAACGGCCTGTTTGGCGCGTTCGGCGGCCGCTACGTCGCTGAAACCCTGATGCCGTTGATCCTCGACCTGGCCCGCGAATACGAAGCGGCCAAGATCGATCCGGCGTTCAACGAGGAATTGGCCTACTTCCAACGGGACTACGTCGGCCGCCCAAGCCCACTGTATTTCGCCGAACGCCTGACCGAATTCTGCGGCGGCGCCAAGATCTACCTCAAGCGCGAAGAGCTGAACCACACCGGCGCGCACAAGATCAACAACTGCATCGGCCAGATCCTGCTGGCACGGCGCATGGGCAAGAAACGCATCATCGCCGAGACCGGCGCCGGCATGCACGGCGTGGCCACCGCCACCGTCGCTGCACGTTTCGGCCTGCAATGCGTGATCTACATGGGCACCACCGACATCGAGCGCCAGCAGGCCAACGTGTTCCGCATGAAGCTGCTGGGCGCGGAAGTGATCCCCGTAGTCGCTGGCACCGGCACCCTCAAGGACGCAATGAACGAAGCCCTGCGTGACTGGGTGACCAATGTCGACAGCACCTTCTACCTGATCGGCACGGTGGCCGGCCCACACCCTTACCCGGCGATGGTCCGCGACTTCCAGGCCGTGATCGGCAAGGAAACCCGCACCCAACTGCAAGCCCAGGAAGGCCGCCTGCCGGACAGCCTGGTTGCATGCATCGGCGGCGGTTCCAACGCCATGGGCCTCTTCCACCCGTTCCTCGACGACACCAGCGTGGAAATCATCGGCGTTGAAGCCGCTGGCCACGGCATCGAAACCGGCAAGCATGCCGCCAGCCTCAACGGCGGCGTACCCGGTGTATTACACGGCAACCGCACCTTCCTGTTGCAGGACGACGACGGCCAGATCATCGACGCCCACTCGATTTCTGCCGGCCTCGATTACCCGGGCATCGGCCCGGAACACGCGTGGTTGCATGACATCGGCCGCGTCCAGTACACCTCGGTGACCGACGACGAAGCCCTCGACGCCTTCCACAAATGCTGCCGCCTGGAAGGGATTATTCCTGCACTGGAAAGCGCCCACGCCCTGGCCGAAGTGTTCAAACGCGCACCGACGTTGCCGAAGGATCACCTGATGGTGGTTAACCTTTCCGGCCGCGGCGACAAAGACATGCAGACCGTGATGCACCATATGGAACAGTCTCAGCAGGAGAAACACTAAATGAGCCGCCTGCAAACCCGCTTCGCCCAGCTTAAAGAACAAAACCGCGCCGCCCTGGTGACCTTCGTCACCGCTGGCGACCCGGGTTATGACACCTCGCTGGCCATCCTGAAAGGCCTGCCCGCCGCTGGCGCCGACGTGATAGAGTTGGGCATGCCCTTCACCGACCCGATGGCCGACGGCCCGGCGATCCAGCTGGCCAACATCCGCGCGCTGGAAGCCAAGCAGAACCTGCTGAAAACCCTGCAAATGGTCCGCGAGTTCCGCAAGGACAACAGCGAAACCCCGCTGGTGCTGATGGGTTACTTCAACCCGATCCACAAATATGGCGTGCCGAAGTTCATCGCCGACGCCAAGGAAGCCGGCGTCGACGGCCTGATCGTGGTCGACATGCCACCCGAGCATAACGGCGAGCTGTGCGACCCGGCCCAGGCCGCAGGTATCGACTTTATCCGCCTGACCACGCCAACCACCGACGACGTGCGCCTGCCTACCGTGCTCAACGGCAGCTCCGGCTTTGTGTACTACGTGTCGGTGGCCGGTGTGACCGGTGCCGGTGCCGCCACCCTGGAACACGTCGAAGAGGCCGTGACCCGCCTGCGTCGCCATACCGACCTGCCGATCAGCATCGGTTTTGGTATCCGCACCCCGGAGCAAGCGGCGGCGATCGCCCGTTTGGCTGACGGCGTAGTGGTCGGTTCGGCGTTGATCGATCACATCGCCACTGCGAAAAATGATCAGCAAGCGATTGATGGCGTGCTGGGGCTGTGCGCAGCGCTGTCGGAAGGTGTCCGCAGCGCCCGTAAGTAAGCGGCTCGTAAGCGGTAGGTAAAGTTCCTGATACAGAGGAATCATCCTGTCGATCCGCTACCTAAACTGACAAGACCAAGGGATTTCGAACCTCGTTCGAAATCCCTTTTTGTTGTTTGTGCAGTTGAGGAAGCCCCCAATGAAAATGCCTAAAACCGTGATTGCCAGTCTTGGCGTGCTGGTCCTCGGCGCCAGCGCCCTGGTGCAGGCCGCGCCGAATGATCAGGGCGGTCCTGACCGTGGCGGCCCGCAAGGCCAGCACGAACAGCAGCGTGGCAACGACCATCGCGGCCCGCAGGACAACCGTCGCGGCGGCCCGCCCCAGGACTTCGGCCCGGTACGCCAGGTGATCCGCGACAACCACGGCCAGTTCTCCCGTGGCGCACCGCCACCGCCGAATGTGCGCCTGGTGCGGGGCCAGCCACTGCCCCATGGTTACTACGGCGAACGCCTGGACAGCCGCGCCTTGGCACGCCTGCCGGTGTACCAAGGTTATGAGTGGCGCCGTTCGGGGCCGGATGTGGTGTTGATTGCCGTAGGAACCGGCATCGTCTACGAGATTCTCGACGGCGTACTGAACTGAACACTGACCTTGTGGCGAGGGAGCAAGCTCCCTCGCCACAACAAGCGCCCCTGCCACCGGTTATTCGTTGAGTTCGATGCGCTCGACCTTACCCACCAGCAGTATGTAGGAAAGCGCCCCAAGCAACGCCAGCACCGCGATATAGGTAATCGCCGGCGCAAACGAATCACCACTGGCCAAAAAGCCAATCACGATCGGCGTGGCGATCGCCGACAAATTACCAATGAAGTTGAAGACCCCACCGGTCAGCCCCAACAGGCGCGCCGGTGCCAGGGTCGACACCAAGGACCAGGTAATCGACGCCAACCCGTTACCAAAGAACGCCAGCGCCAGGAACGCGATCACCCACGCCGTCGAGTCCACATAGTTGGCGCCGATGATTGCCGTGGAGATCAGCAACCCGCCAATGATCGGCAACTTGCGCGCAAAGCCCACCGAGGCGCCCCGGCGAATCAGCCAGTCGGAAAAGATCCCGGAACACAGCACGCCGACAAACGCTGCGAGAAACGGCAGCGACGCCAGCAGGCCGGATTTGATGAAGTCCATGCCGCGATATTTCACCAGGTAGGTGGGGAACCACGTCAGGAAAAACCACAGCGTGGAGTTCAGGCAAAACTGCCCCAGGTAAATGCCCCAGAGTTTGCGCTTGCTCAACACAATGCCCAGATCGACCCAGCTGAACGGCGCCTTCGCGGCTTTTTCCTGCATGTCCACCAGGCCGCCGCCTTCACGGATCAGCTCGATTTCCGCAGCGTTGGCACCTTTGAAATCCTTGGGCTCGCGGTACACCGCGTACCAGATCGCCGCCCACAAGATGCCCACGCCACCGGTGACCACAAACACCATGTGCCAGCCGTAGTGGTGTTGCAGCCAGGCCAGTACCGGCGTCAGAAACGCCAGCCCGACAAATTGCCCGGAGGTGTAGAAGCCAATCGCCGTGGCACGTTCACGCTCAGGGAACCACGTGGTGACCACTCGGCTGTTGATCGGGTAGGCCGGGGCTTCCAGCGCACCCACGGCCATGCGCAGCACAAACAGCGCGATAAAACTGGCGGCAAACCCGAGCATCACGGTGGCGATGGACCACAGCAACAGGGCAGCGGTATAGAGAATGCGCGGCGGCACACGGTCCACCAGCCAACCACCGGGGATCTGCATCGCAGCGTAGGTCCAGCCGAACGCGGAGAAAATCAGCCCGACGTGCACCGGGTCGATCCCCAAGTCACTGGTCAGTGCCGGGGCGGCAATCGACAGGTTGCTGCGGTCGAGGTAGTTGATGACCACGGTGATAAACAGCAGCACCATGATGAAGTAGCGCTTTCGGGTAGGCGTGACTAAAGAAGCCTGGCCGGTGAAGGATTCAGGATGCATGAGGGGGTGCCTCTTCTTATGTTTATTGAGGACTGAGGAAAAAACTCACTGGAGGAACGCGGTCAGTGTGGGAGCCGGTTCCGTCAGGGGGTTATCACCACTCGGCAAAGCTGCCGTCGGCATGGCGCCAGATCGGGTTGCGCCAGCGGTGGCCGATAGCCGCGCGTTCGATCACGTATTCCTCGTTGATCTCGATACCCAGGCCCGGCCCGTTGGGGATCTTCACAAAACCTTGGTCGTAGTCGAACACGCCCGGGTCTTTCACATAGTCGAGCAGGTCGTTGCTCTCGTTGTAGTGAATGCCCAGGCTTTGCTCCTGGATAAACGCGTTGTAGCAAACCGCGTCCAGTTGCAGGCATGCCGCCAGGGCAATCGGGCCCAGCGGGCAGTGCAGGGCCAGGGCCACGTCGTAGGCTTCGGCCATGTTGGCGATCTTGCGGGTTTCGGTGATGCCACCCGCGTGGGAAGCATCGGGCTGGATGATGTCAACGTAGCCTTCGCTGAGCACGCGCTTGAAGTCCCAGCGCGAGAACAGCCGCTCGCCGAGGGCAATCGGCGTGCTGGTCAGCGGCGCCAGCTCTTTTAGCGCTTCGTAGTTTTCGCTGAGCACTGGTTCTTCGATAAACATCAGTTTGTACGGGTCCAACTCTTTCATCAGCACCTTGGCCATGGGCTTGTGCACCCGGCCATGGAAGTCCACGCCGATGCCGACGTTCGGGCCCACCGCGTCACGCACGGCGGCGACGTTGGCCAGGGCCAGGTCGACTTTTTCGAAGCTGTCGACGAACTGCAATTCTTCCGTGCCGTTCATCTTCACGGCAGTGAAACCACGGGCCACGGCCTCTTTGGCGGCGCGGGCAGTGTCGGCCGGGCGGTCGCCGCCGATCCAGGAGTACACGCGGATCTTGTCACGCACCTGGCCGCCGAGCAGATCGCTGACCGACACGCCGAGGGCCTTGCCCTTGATGTCCCACAGCGCCTGGTCGATGCCGGCGAGAGCGCTCATGTGCACGGCGCCGCCGCGGTAGAAGCCGCCGCGATAGAGCACGGTCCAGATGTCTTCGATGTTGCGTGGGTCTTTGCCGATCAGGTAGTCGGACAGTTCTTCAACGGCAGCAGCAACGGTGTGAGCGCGGCCTTCGACTACGGGCTCACCCCAGCCGGTCACGCCCAGGTCGGTCTCAACCTTCAGGAAGCACCAGCGCGGCGGGACGATAAAAGTCGTCAGTTTGGTGATTTTCATCTGTTATCTCTCTTATAGATGCAGCGCCTGTGGGCGCGAAGCTTGATTCAGTTCAGGGCTTTCCAGGCGGCGACATAAGCCTGGGCACGGCTCGCTACCTGATCCACGCTCATACCCGGTTTGAACAAACCGGAACCCAACCCGAAGCCTTTGGCGCCGGCGTCGACAAACACCTGCATGTTGTCCGGGGTGATGCCGCCCACCGGCAGCAGCAACGTGCCCGCCGGCAAGACCGCCAGCCACGCCTTGATCACCGCCGGGCCCATTTGCTCGGCGGGAAACAGCTTCAATACGTCAGCACCTTCAGCCAGGGCGGCGAAGGCTTCCGTGGGCGTGGCAACGCCCGGCGACAAAAACAGCCCCGCCGCTTTCGCTGCGCGCAGCACCTTGGCGTCGCTGTGGGGCATGACGATTACCTGGCCCCCGGCCGCCTTGACCTGCTCGACCTGCTCGGGCGTCAACACCGTGCCGGCACCGATCAGGCAATCGGCGGGCAGGCTGTCGCGCAGGGTGCGGATGCTGGTGTACGGGTCCGGCGAGTTGAGCGGCACTTCGATCACGCGAAACCCGGCCTGGTACAACACCTGGCCGACGGCCTGGGCTTCGTCCGGGCGAATACCGCGCAGGATGGCGATCAAACCGTTTTGTGCGAGTGCGTGCTTGAGCATCTCAGGCCTCCGATGCAGGTTGAGTGAGCCCGGCGGCCACGGCCAATTGCCACAGGCCACGTTCGCTGGCCTCCGGCGCCAGGCTGACGTGGGCGAAACCGCAGAGGGCGAGGGCGCGTTGATAGCGGGTGCAGAGGGCGGCGGCGCCGACCAGAATGATCGACTGCTGCTTGGCGCGGGCCGGCAAGCCGGCGAGTTCATGGCCAATCAGCAACCCGGAAAGGTAATCCGGCTGCTGCTCGGGGGCGAGTTCGCCGGTCAGGCCAAGGGTGCGGGCACTGAACAGGGTGGACAGCACGCCGCGTTGGCCGTCTTGCGAGAGCGCCACCTGCACGCCACGGTCAAAGGCCTCGGCCTGGAAATGTTCGGTCGGCAGTTGGGTGCGCCCGAGGATGCTGTGTTTGCTCAGTACCGCGAAGACTTCGCCGGTCATGAAGGTATCGAAGTGGGTGATGCAGCCATCGACCACCTCGACCCACTTGGAATGGCTGCCCGGCAGGCCGATCAACACCTCCGCACCGAGGCCTTGCAGCACGCCCAGCACTTGGGTTTCTTCGCCACGCATCACATTGGGCAAACCAGCCTGCTCGATCACGCCGGGCACGATATGTACATCCACACCGCGCAGGCTGCGCACGCAATGCAGCGCCTGGCCCAGGCGGGCGACATCCACCGGCGTATGGCGGTAGGCCGCTTCGCTCCAGCCCTGGGCACTGCCGACCATGCCGCAGGCAATCACCGGCAGGCCGGGCTGGGCGTCGAGCCAATCGCCGCAGGCTGCGTCGAAGGCCAGTTCGAAGCCATTGCTGCAATGCACGCCGGCAATGTCCCGGGGCTCGCTGGGCAAATGCATGATCCCGCACGCCAGCGCGCGGTGTTCCAGCACGACACCTGCCGGTCCTAATTTGTAAGCACGAAGGGAGCTGGTCCCCCAATCGAGCGCGATCAATTGCGCCTGCATCGCTTCACCTGAGTTATGAGCGGATGCAGGAATATAAACCTACGCGAGCGAAAGTCTCAATATATAAATATCAATCCCATATTTAGGGATTTTATTTAGGAAAAAGCTGACAAATTCAGTTCCCGCATCGCCCCCATCCAGACCGCGTAGTCGGTGTGATCCTTCAGGTCATCGCCGGTATCGGGGTGCAGGAACACCACCAGCCCATTGCGATGGATCACCAGCCACGGCAGCACCACGCCGATGTACTCGGGATCGAACGCCAGCTGGCAGCTCCAGTCCGGGTGCGGGCCGACGGGTTTTTCGTGGACACGGCCCATGCGCAGCGGGAACAGTTTGGCGGCGTCTTCGCACAGGGTGCGCGCTTGTTCTATGGTGCTCGCGTCGAAGTAGATATGGGCGTGGTAGCCCTTGATACGTTGCATGACGGACTCCGGATCCAGTAAGCGGCAAATCCTAGACCGCAATCGACGGCAGAGCCAGCCCGGTCAACGACTGCGCACTGCTGGCTTGCTCGGCCAGCAGCCACTCGACAAAGCGCTCCACCAACTGGCCTCGGCGTTTACGCTGGGGTTGCACCACGTAATAGCCAAACCGCGAAATCACCGTGTCGCTGACCGGCCGGCACAGCCAGTTCTGCTCCAGCAGGTTGTCCACCAGGTGGCGCCAGCCGATGGCCACGCCCTGGCCGGCAATCGCTGCCTGGATCAGCAAGGTGTAGTTGTCGAAACGCAGCTGGCCGGGGGTGGGCGCCGCGCTGATGCCCAGTTCGCGGAATACGCCGCTCCAGTCGAACCACTGGCTATTGTTTTCCTGGCGCAGGTGCAGCAACGGGAAATCGTGCAAATTTTGTACAGTCAGTGGCGTGACCTGCTCCTTCAGCCACTGCGGGCTGCACACCGGGAACACTTCCTCGTTGAACAACCACAAGCTCTCGCCCTGCTTGAAGCGCCCGTCGCCAAACAACACCGCCACGTCGATATCGCTGCGCAGGGTGGCGTGGTTGCGTTCGCTGGTCACCAGGCTCACGTCGACTTGCGGGTTGGCCTGGTGGAAGCGGTGCAGGCGCGGCATCAGCCAATAGGCGGCGAAAGCAAAGTCGGTGGCCACTTGCAGCACTTCGTGCTGGTCCTGCTGGGTGATAGCACTCAGGCCGGCGTTGATGCTCTGCAAGCCGCCCTGCACATGGTCGAACAGCAACGCGCCGGCGTCGGTCAACTCGATGCCACGATAAATGCGGTCAAACAGGCGAATCGCCAGCTGTTCCTCCAGGCGCTTGATCTGCTGGCTGATGGCCGGCTGGGTGGTGCCCAACTCCATCGCGGCCGCGGTAAAGCTGCGGTGTCGCGCGGCCGCTTCAAAGGCGCGCAACAGGTCGAGGGACACATCACCGAGGGCTTCATACATAAGCTGTGCTTATCCTAGACATTGCTTTTCATGGGCTTTACCCCAATTTGCATGGGCTGCATGCTCATTCGCATAAACACCGCCTATGGAATGCCGACAACCCATGAAGCGCAAGAACATTCTTTTCATCATGGCCGATCAAATGGCCGCCCCGTTGCTGCCGTTCTACGGTTCTTCGCCGATCAAGTTGCCCAATTTGAGCCGCCTCGCCGCACAGGGCGTGGTGTTCGACGCCGCCTATTGCAACAGCCCATTGTGCGCGCCGTCGCGTTTTACCCTGGTCAGTGGCCAATTGCCGAGCAAGATCGGCGCCTACGACAACGCGGCTGATTTCCCCGCCGATGTACCGACCTATGCCCACTACCTGCGTCGCCTCGGCTACCGTACGGCGCTGTCGGGCAAGATGCATTTCTGCGGCCCCGACCAGTTGCACGGCTATGAAGAACGCCTGACCAGCGACATCTACCCCGCCGACTACGGCTGGGCAGTGAACTGGGATGAACCGGACGTGCGCCCCAGTTGGTACCACAACATGTCGTCGGTGCTGCAAGCCGGCCCGTGCGTGCGCACCAACCAGCTGGATTTCGATGAAGAGGTGGTGTTCAAGGCCCAGCAGTACCTGTTCGACCATATCCGCGAGGACAGCGACCAGCCGTTCTGCCTGACCGTGTCGATGACCCATCCCCATGACCCGTACACCATTCCCAAGCCGTTCTGGGATCTGTACGACGACGCCGACATCCCACTGCCTACAACGCCGACGCAAGCGAATCTCGACCCGCACTCCCAGCGCCTACTCAAGGTCTACGACCTGTGGGATAAGCCGCTACCTGTGGATAAGATCCGCGATGCGCGCCGTGCCTACTTCGGCGCGTGCAGTTACATCGACAGCAATGTCGGAAAACTCCTGCAAACCCTGGAAGACACCGGCCTGGCCGACGACACCATCATCATTTTTTCCGGTGACCATGGCGACATGCTCGGCGAACGCGGCCTCTGGTACAAAATGCACTGGTTTGAAATGGCCGCCCGCGTGCCGCTGCTGGTGAGTGCGCCAGGGCAGTTTGCATCGGGCCGTGTCAGCCAGGCCGTGTCCACCGCCGACCTGCTGCCAACGTTGGTGGAACTGGCCGGCGGCACGCTCGACCCGCGCCTGCCACTGGACGGCCGCTCACTGGTCCCGCACTTGCAAGGGCAGGGCGGGCACGACGAAGTGTTTGGCGAATACATGGCCGAAGGCACGATCAGCCCGTTGATGATGATTCGCCGGGGCGCCTACAAATTCATCTACAGCGAAGACGACCCTTGCCTGCTGTTCGATGTCCAAAATGACCCGCACGAGCGGGAAAACCTCAGCCAGTCACCGGAACACCGGCCGCTGTTCGAGGCGTTTTTGAAGGAAGCGCGGGCCAAATGGGACATCCCGGCGATCCACCAGCAGGTGCTCGCCAGCCAACGCCGCCGTCGCCTGGTGTTTGAAGCACTGACCCAGGGCAAGCTGAAGAGCTGGGATCACCAGCCACTGGTGGACGCCAGTCAGCAGTACATGCGCAACCATATCGACCTCGACGACCTGGAGCGCAAGGCACGTTATCCACAACCCTGCCAACACCAATAAAACTGAGGGAAGGCCATGCAAAAGTTGACTGTGATACTGGGCATGTTGGCGCTCGGCAGCGCCAATGTGTACGCGGACACAAGCTGTGAAACGGTAAAAATGGCCGATCCAGGCTGGAGCGATATCGCCGCCACCAATGCCATCACCGGTTTTCTGCTGACGGGCATGGGCTACAAACCCAAGGTCGATACCCTGGCGGTGCCGATCACCTTTGGCGGGCTCAAGGACGGCCAGGTGGATGTGTTCCTCGGCAACTGGATGCCGGCGCAGCAGGGCTTCTATGACAAGTTCGTCGCCAATGGCGAGGTGGTGCAGTTGGCGAAAAACCTCGACGGCACCGAGTTCACCCTCGCCGTGCCGGACTATGTGTGGGACGCCGGTGTGCATGACTTTGCCGACTTGAACAAATTCGCCGACAAGTTCGACAAGAAGATCTACGGCATCGGCTCCGGCGCGCCAGCGAACATCTCGTTACAGGAGATCATCAAGAAGAACGACTTCGACCTCGGCCAGTGGAAGCTGATCGAGTCCAGCGAACAGGCGATGCTCGCCGAAGTGTCACGGGCGGTGAAGAAACAGCGCTTTGTCACCTTCCTCGGCTGGACACCGCACCCGATGAACGTGCAGTTGAAAATGCACTACCTCAAGGGCGGCGAGAAGTACTTCGGCGACACCGGCGGCGTGTACACCCTGACCCGCAAGGGGTACGCACAAGCCTGCCCGAACGTAGGAAAACTGCTGACCAACCTGAGTTTCACCCAGGAGATGGAGAACAGCATCATGGCTGAGGTGGCCAATAACAAGGTCAGCAATGCCGAGGCGGCGAAGGCGTGGATCAAGGCGAATCCGGCGGTGCTGGATAAGTGGTTGGAGGGGGTGAAAACCGTGGATGGCAAAGATGCATTGCCAGCGGTAAAAGCCAAACTCTAAGGCCTGATGCTATTCAAATGTGGGAGCGGGCTTGCTCGCGAATGCGGTGGGTCAGTTGGAACATTTTTGGCTGACAGACCGCTTTCGCGAGCAAGCCCGCTCCCACAGGGGCCAGCCTGTGCTGATATTCTGCGGCAAACCTTCAAACCGAGACCCTGATGCCCCGGCCCACCCGCCACACACTCTTCCCCTTTCTGCGCTGGCTGCCGCGCCAAACCCGCGCCAGCGTTGGCCGGGATGCCATCGTCGGCCTCAGCGGCGCGGTGCTGGCCCTGCCGCAGTCGATTGCCTACGCACTCATCGCCGGTCTCCCACCGGAATATGGGCTGTATGCCGCCATCATTCCGGTGTTGATCGCGTGCCTGTGGGGTTCGTCCTGGCACCTGATCTGCGGCCCCACGGCGGCAATCTCCATCGTGCTCTACGCCAGCGTCAGCCCACTGGCCGTGCCGGGGTCGCAGGACTACATCACGTTGATCCTGCTGCTGACCTTCCTCGCCGGGGTTTTCCAGTGGTTGCTGGGCATGCTGCGCTTCGGCGCGCTGGTGAATTTCGTCTCCCATTCGGTGGTGCTGGGCTTCACCCTGGGGGCTGCCGTGGTGATTGCCCTGGGGCAGTTGCCCAACCTGCTGGGGCTGGAGCTGCCGAGCCAGGCCACGGCGATCAAGAGTCTGCTGGCGCTGGTGGATCACGGCGGGGAGTGGGACCACGCCTCGCTCGCCCTGGGCCTCGGCACGTTGCTGGTGGGCGCATTGCTCAAATACCTGCTGCCACGTTGGCCGACGCTGCTGATCGCGTTGGCGCTCGGCAGCCTGGTGGCGTGGCTGTGGCCGGCGATGTTCGGGCATGTGGCGCGGGTCAGTTCGTTTGTCGGCAAGCTGCCGCCGTTCAGCCCGTTGCCGATGGACCTGGACATGCTCCTGCGCCTGCTGCCCAGCGCCGTGGCGGTGGGCATGCTGGGGCTGGTGACCAGCCTGTCGATTGCCCGCTCTCTGTCGGCCCGTTCGCAACAATTGCTCGATGCCAACCAGGAAGTCCGTGCGCAGGGCTTATCCAATATCGCCGGCGGATTTTTCTCCGGATACTTGTCAGCCGGTTCCTTTACCCGCTCCGGGCTCAGCTATGAAGCCGGTGCGTGCTCGCCCCTGGCCGGGGTGTTCTCGGCCCTGTGGGTGGCGCTGTTTGCGCTGTTTGGCGCGGCGTTGATCGCCCATATCCCGATCCCGAGCATGGCCGCGAGCATCCTCCTGATTTGCTGGGGGCTGGTGGATCACCGAGGCATTCGCGCCCTGTTTCGCGTGAGCCGCGCCGAGTTTGTGGTGATGGGCCTGACCTGCGTCGCGACCTTGTTGCTGGAGCTGCAAACGGCGATTTATGCGGGGGTGCTGGCCTCGTTGTTTTTCTACCTCAAGCGCACGTCGCAGCCGCGAGTACAGCAGTGGCGCGATGGCGATGAAGATGTACTGCGGGTCGGCGGCTCGATCTTTTTTGGCGCCAGCCATTACCTGCAAGTGCGCCTGCAACGGTTACAGGGCGAGCGGGTGGTGATCGAGGCGCAGCAGATCAACTTTATCGACTATTCCGGGGTGGAGATGTTGCACCAGGAGGCACGGCGATTGCGGGGGTTGGGGCGGAGTTTGACGTTGCGCCGGGCGCGGCCGCAGGTCGTTGAAGAACTGAAGAAGCTGGAAGGGGCCGACAGGTGCCCCATCCATTTTGAAGACTAAACACGGTTAAAACTGTGGGAGCGGGCTTGCTCGCGAAGGCTGTGTATCAGTCGACACATCAGTGACTGAACCACCGCCTTCGCGAGCAAGCCCGCTCCCACATTTGGATCTGTGTTAGATCATCTGGCGGCGCAGCTCGGCCAACACCGGCGCCGATTCCGGGCGCACGCCGCGCCACAGGAAAAACGCCTCCGCCGCCTGCTCCACCAACATACCCAAGCCATCCATCGCCACGGCTGCACCTTGCTCCGTCGCCCACCGGCAAAAGGCCGTTGGCTCCTTGCCATACATCATGTCGTAGCAAAACGTCTTGCCCGGCTCGATCAGGCTGCCGGCAATCGGCGGTACATCGCCTGACAGGCTGGCGGACGTGGCATTGATGATGACGTCCACCGGCTCACGCAGCCAGTCGAATCCGCTGGCAGACACCGGGCCCAGGTCGTCAAACAACTCGGCGAGCATTTCGGCTTTTTCCACGGTGCGGTTGGCAATGATCAGCGAGGCCGGCCGCTCGGCCAGCAACGGCTCCAGCGCGCCACGCACGGCGCCGCCAGCGCCCAACAGCAAGATGCGTTTACCGTGCAGGCTCAGCCCGGCGTTGACCGTGAGGTCGCGCACCAGGCCGGCGCCGTCGGTGTTGTCACCCAGCAGGCTGCCGTCGGCGAGCTTGCTCAGGGTGTTCACCGCACCAGCGCGCTGGGCGCGCTCGGTGAGGCTGTTGGCCAGGCGGTAGGCGTCTTCCTTGAACGGCACGGTGACGTTGGCGCCACGGCCTTGCTGAAAAAACTCACGGGCACAGCCGGTGAAATCCTCCAGCGGCGCTAGCAAGGTGCTGTAGTCCAGTTGTTCGCCAGTCTGCTCGGCGAACATCCGGTGGATCAGCGGCGACTTGCTATGGCCGATGGGGTTGCCGAACACCACATAACGGTCCATCAGACCGCCGCCTTGGGCGCGGCAAGGCCGAGCCAGTCACGGTCTTGCAGGAAGTAGTCGGTGAGGCGCGCTTCTTCGCTGCCGGCCTCGGCTTTCCAGTCGTAGCTCCAGCGCACTTGCGGCGGCAGCGACATCAGGATCGACTCGGTACGCCCGCCCGATTGCAGGCCAAACAGGGTGCCACGGTCGTAGACCAGGTTGAACTCAACGTAGCGACCACGGCGGAATTCCTGGAATTCACGCTGTTGCTCGGTATAGGCGGTGGCCTTGCGGCGCTGCACGATCGGCAGGTAGGCGTCGATGTAGGCGTCGCCAATGGCACGGATAAAGGCGAAGCAGGTGTCGAAGTCCCACTCGTTCAAGTCGTCGAAGAACAGACCGCCGATGCCGCGCGGTTCATTGCGATGCTTGATGTGGAAGTAGGTGTCGCACCAGGCTTTGTAACGCGGATAAACGTCTGCACCGAACGGCGCACAGGCCTGCTCGGCCACGCGGTGCCAGTGGATGCAGTCTTCTTCGTTGGCGTAGTAGGGCGTGAGGTCAAAGCCGCCACCGAACCACCACACCGGCTCTTCGCCTTCTTTTTCGGCGATGAAAAAGCGCACGTTGGCGTGGGACGTCGGTACATGAGGGTTGTGCGGATGAATCACCAGCGACACGCCCAGGGCTTCAAAACCACGGCCGGCCAGTTCCGGGCGATGGGCACTGGCGGACGGAGGAAGACCGCTACCAAACACGTGGGAAAAGTTAACGCCGCCTTTTTCGATCACCGCACCGTCTGCAATCACACGGGTACGACCGCCGCCGCCGGCAGGCCGGGTCCAGGCGTCTTCGATAAAGCGAGTGTCCGTCTCGAAGGTTTCCAGGGCGCTGCAAATGCGGTCTTGCAGGTCAAGCAGGTAGGCCTTTACAGCCTCGGTGCGGGTAGTCATGGCATCACCTTGAATCGGGCAAAGCTACGCGAGGCCATTGGGCGTCGGCGGCAAATGGGCGCACAGGATACCACCGCACCCCGTTGCGCCGCAGTTGACGAAGATCAAGCTTAGGAGTTCGATAGCCAACTACGCGAATTCGACCAGAGGAGAAGGCAGATGGCAAAACGTATCCAGTTCAGCGCCCATGGCGGTCCCGACGTGCTTGAGTATGTGGACTACACGCCTGCGGAACCCGGCCCACAACAGGTTCGCGTACGTAACCAGGCGATTGGCCTGAATTTTATCGACACCTATTTCCGCAGCGGTTTGTACGCACCGCCTGCGTTGCCATCGGGGTTGGGTGCGGAAGGTGCCGGTTTGGTCGATGCCGTCGGCAGCGAAGTCACCCAGTTCAAGGTCGGCGACCGCGTGGCCTACGGCAGTGGGCCGCTGGGTGCGTACAGCGAACTGCATGTACTGCCGGCCGCCAACCTGGTGCACCTGCCGGACGAGATCAGCTTCGAACAAGCGGCCGGCGCCATGCTAAAGGGCCTGACGGTGCAATACCTGCTGCGCCAGACCTATGAGTTGAAAGGTGGCGAGACCATCCTGTTCCACGCCGCTGCCGGTGGCGTGGGCTCCCTGGCGTGCCAGTGGGCCAAGGCCTTGGGCGTGAAGCTGATCGGTACGGTCAGTTCGCCGGAAAAAGCCGCCCTGGCGAAATCCCTCGGTGCCTGGGAAACCATCGACTACAGCAAGGAAAACGTCGCACAACGCGTGCTGGAATTGACCGACGGTAAAAAGGTGCCGGTGGTGTACGACGGCGTCGGCAAGGACACTTGGCTGACCTCGCTGGACAGCGTCGCACCACGCGGTTTGGTGGTGAGCTTCGGCAATGCGTCGGGGGCGGTGGATGGGGTGAACCTGGGGATTTTGTCGGCGAAAGGTTCGCTGTACGTGACCCGACCGACCTTGGCCACCTACGCCAACAACCCGCAGAACTTGCAGGCGATGGCGGATGATCTGTTCTCGATGATCAAGAGCGGCAAGGTGCGCATTGATATCAACCAGCGGTATGCGCTGGCGGATGCAGCGAAGGCGCAGACGGAGTTGTCGGGGCGGCGCACGACGGGGTCGACGATCTTGTTGCCGTAAGGCTTCAGGACTCTACTGATTCAAGGGCCTCATCGCGGGCAAGCCCGCTCCCACATTTGACCGAGTTTCTCCAGTTGGAACCCGATCAACCTGTGGGAGCGGGCTTGCCCGCGATGGCCGCACCTCGGTCTCAAGAGGGGCGCATCACCCTACCCGTGGCCAAATCGCGAATCAGGCTCGGGTTCTTGCGCCCACCCAGGGCGCCACCCAGCACCAGATCCACCTGACCACGGAAATACTGCTCCACGCGAATCCGCGTACGCGCCGCCGGGCGGCCCTGCGGGTTGGCCGAGGTGGAAATCAACGGCCCAACTTCTGCACACAAATCCCGCACCAACGGATGATCACTGACCCGCAACGCCACCGTGTCGTGCACACCGGTAACCCACTCCGGCAGCAAGCCCTGATGGGGCACCAACCAGGTGTTCGGCCCCGGCCAGGTGCTGGCCATGCGGTCGATCCAGTCTTGCGGGAAGTCTTCGAACAAAAAGTCGAACTGGCGAATGCTATCCGCGACCACGATCAAGCCTTTGTCCACTGAACGGTTCTTGATCGCCAGCAAGCGGTCCACCGCTTCTTCATTCCAAGGGTCGCAGCCCAGACCCCACACCGCCTCGGTTGGGTAGGCAATCACCGCACCTGCGCGAATTTCTCGTGCGGCTTCCAGCACACGCCACCTGTTGACCATTGTTTACTCTCCAGACCAAAGCTCTGGGCAGTTTACCGATCTCTGTTACAAAACCTAGCAGCGCGCGAGCCAGCGCCCGCTTTCACAAGTCACGCGACCCTCCAGTTCCAGCTCGGTGAGGGTCGCCAGCACCTGGGACAACGGCCGCCCGCTGGCAGTCGCCAGGGCTTCGCTGGTGTGGGGCGCCGCGTGCAGCAGCGCCACCAACGGATGGGTGACTGGCACCGGTGCCGGGCGCGACAACGCCTGCCAGCCGCGCAAGGCTTCCAGGATGTGCTCGATGGTTTCCACCAGCACCGCACCCTCGCGGATCAACTGGTGACAGCCCTTGGCGCCGGGATGGTGAATGGAACCCGGGATCGCATACACCTCGCGGCCTTGCTCGGCAGCGAGCTTTGCGGTGATCAGCGAACCGCTGGCCATGCTGGCTTCCACCACCAGCACGCCGAGGGACAGGCCGCTGATGATCCGGTTGCGCCGGGGAAAGTTGCCGGCCTGGGGCGCGGTGTCCAGCGGGAACTCGGAAACCACGGCGCTGCCCTGCTCAATCATCGTTGCCGCAAGCCGTTTGTTGCGCTGTGGATAAAAATTTTCGAGGCCGGTACCGAGTACGCCGATTGTCTGACCACCGACATCTAATGCCGCCTGATGCGCCGCACCATCAATACCCAACGCAAGGCCGCTGGTGATGACAAAACCAGCGCTCGCCAAACTGCGCGAAAACGCGGCGGCGGTGTCCATGCCGGGACGCGAAGCACGGCGACTGCCGACCACCGCCAATTGCGGTTTTTCCAGGATCCGAGGGTCGCCGGCGACGAATAACAAGGGCGGCGCGTCGTCGATCTGGGCGAGCAACGCGGGGTACTCGGGCTGGTCCCACATCAACAAATGCTGGGCCGGGCGCGCCAGCCAGGCCAGTGCCGCGCTGGCGCCGTCGCGCACCTCATGACTGCGCCGGGCATCCGCGCTGATGGCTGGCAACCCCAGGGAACGCCAGGCACTGGCGGGGGCACTGATGGCTTTTGACGCATTACCGAATGCTTCGATCAACAAGCGAAAACGCTTGGGACCCAGTTCCGGCAGCCTGTGCAAGCGTAGTCGTGCTTCCAGTTCTGCTGGGGATATTTCATGGCTGTTTGTCGGATACATCTGATCATCCTTGACCGGAATAAGCTGTGGATAACTCTGTTGGTAACTTATTTAGCAGGCTATTTATTGTGTTTGATGGGCAGTCTCGAAACGGTCCATGACCGCCAGGGGGCGTGAGGCACTGAGGACAAGGCCGTAACTGAGCTTTTCGTAGGTGCGAAACACCAGCAGAGTGCCCGCGCGCTCATCGGGAAGTTTCAACGGTGCGCCGGTGAGAGGGTCGCGTACGCTGGCTCCGGTTTTGATCACTGCCAACCGTTGCCCTTCGATCAGGCCATCGCGCCGGCCTTTATTCAGGGTCACGGCATCCAGCACGCCGATCTGGGTGACGCCCCTGGGGATATCGATGATTGTTCCTTCAATGAAGTTCGCAGGCTCCGACACCTCCAGGCGTGTCAGATCTACGGGTGTCTGGGCGCGAAGCAAGCGATCGCCGGGGCGTACCTCTTGGGTCACCCGCTGCACGGTCAGGGTGGAGAGATCGCCCGCCGTCACAAAGCGCGCGGTGCCGATGTCATCGGCGTTGATACCCAGCAGTTCGTGGGTCTGTGGATCGATGTAAACCTTGCCGCGTCGGAATATTCCGTGGAGCGGTTGGGAAGGGTCCAGCACGCCTCGCGCATGCACCTGCTCACCCGGCGCGCCCAGCACCCGGCCGGCGTCAGCCGCGACGATGTAGGGCGCGTTGTCCAGGTCTTGAAGGGAATCCAGCACGCGGTTATGCAATAAAAAGCGCTGGATGGCCTGTTGCGTCGGCTGATCCAGGCGCTGGCCCGGTGATGGCAGCAGGGCCATGGCGAACGGGGCCCACAACAGTAAGACGAGCAGCGATTTCCTCATGGGGTGAATCTCCTTTATTATGTGCGTTCGCGTGAAATGCCTTGGCCTTCGCGGCTTTTAAGGGTTTCACACCGGTCGTTTGGGTCCATCCCAACGCCGATTTGCCTTTACCTCACATGTGCAGCAATTACGCTTATGGCTATTTTGAACATCCTCGAATTCCCCGACTCGCGCCTGCGCACTGTCGCCAAACCGGTGGCCGTAGTGGACGACAAGGTTCGTCAGTTGGTCGATGACATGTTTGAAACAATGTATGAAGCCCCGGGCATCGGCCTCGCCGCGACCCAGGTCAACGTGCATCAGCGTGTCGTGGTCATGGACCTGTCGGAAGATCGCAGCGAGCCGATGGTGTACATCAACCCAGAGTTCGAACCGCTGACCGAAGAGATGGGCGAGTACCAGGAAGGCTGCCTGTCGGTGCCGGAGTTCTACGAGAACGTCGAGCGCCCGCTGCGCGTGAAGATCAAGGCCCTGGACCGCGACGGCAAGCCGTTCGAGCTGATTGCCGAAGGCCTGCTGGCGGTGTGCATCCAGCACGAATGCGACCACCTCAACGGCAAGCTGTTTGTCGATTACCTGTCCACGCTCAAGCGTGACCGGATCAAGAAGAAGCTGGAAAAAAAGCATCGCCAGCAAGCTTGATGCCCGTCTTCCAAAGGCTTGCTGCGGCAAGCCTTTTTCTTTTGTGACTGTTTTTAACCGAGACCTCCCATGACCGAGCCACTGCGCATTGTTTTTGCCGGTACACCCGAATTTGCCGCCGAACACCTCAAGGCGCTGCTCGCCAGCCCTTATGACATCGTCGCGGTGTACACCCAGCCGGATCGCCCGGCCGGTCGCGGGCAAAAACTGATGCCAAGCCCGGTCAAGCAGCTGGCGCTGGAGCACAACATTCCCGTGCTGCAACCGCCGACCCTGCGCAATGCCGAGGCCCAGGCCGAACTGGCTGCGCTGCAACCGGACCTGCTGGTGGTGGTGGCCTATGGCTTGATCCTGCCGCAAGTGGTGCTGGATATCCCACGCCTGGGCTGCATCAACAGCCACGCCTCGTTGCTGCCACGCTGGCGCGGTGCGGCGCCGATCCAACGCGCCGTGGAAGCCGGCGACAGCGAAAGCGGCGTGACCGTGATGCGCATGGAACTGGGCCTGGATACCGGTCCGATGCTGCTCAAAGTCACCACCCCGATCACCGCCCAGGACACCGGCGGCAGCCTGCACGATCGCCTCGCCGAGCTGGGCCCGCCGGCCGTGCTCCAGGCCATCGCCGGTCTCGCGGCGGGCACCCTGGAAGGCGAAGTGCAGGACGACAGCCTGGCCACCTACGCTCACAAACTGAACAAAGACGAAGCGCGCATCGACTGGAGCCGCCCGGCCGTGGAGCTGGAGCGCCTGGTGCGTGCGTTCAACCCGTGGCCGATCTGCCACAGCACCCTCAACGGAGAAGCCCTGAAAGTGCTGGCCGCGACCTTGGCCGAAGGCAACGGCGCACCCGGTGAAATCATCAGCGCCAGCAAAGACGGCCTGTTGGTCGCCTGCGGTGCACAAGCGCTGTGTCTGACCCGCCTGCAATTGCCCGGTGGCAAGGCGCTGAATTTCAGCGATTTGTTCAATAGCCGTCGTGAGAAATTTGCCGTCGGCACCGTGCTCGGGGTGGTCGCGCAATGAACCCTCGTCTGGCTGCCGCCAAGGCTCTCGCCGCCGTCCTCAATGGCAAGGCGTCGTTGAACAGTTCGTTGCCCACGCAGATGGACAAGGTAGAAGACCGCGACCGTGGTTTTACCCAGGACCTGGCGTTTGGCACCGCCCGTTGGCAGCCGCGCTTGTCGGCGCTGGCGGCCAAGTTGCTGCAAAAGCCGTTCAAGGCGGCGGACGCGGATGTGGAAGCGCTGCTGCTGGTCGGCCTCTATCAATTGCTCTACACCCGCGTACCGGCCCACGCCGCCATCGGCGAAACGGTTGGTTGCGCCGACAAGCTGAAAAAGCCCTGGGCCAAGGCCCTGCTCAACGCCGTACTGCGCCGCGCCCAGCGTGAAAGCGAAGCGCTGCTGGCCGAGCTGGAACATGACCCGGTGGTGCGCACCGCCCATCCGCGCTGGCTGCAAAAATCCTTAAAGGCGTTCTGGCCTGAGCAATGGGAAGCCATTTGCGCGGCGAACAACGCGCATCCGCCGATGATCCTGCGGGTCAACCGTCGCCATCACAGCCGTGACGCCTACCTGCAATTGCTCAGCGCCGCCGGCATCAACGCCACGCCCTGCGTGTACAGCGTTGACGGCATCGTGCTCGAAGCCGCCACCGACGTGCGCAGCCTGCCGGGCTTTGCCGAAGGCTGGATCAGCGTGCAGGACGAAGCCGCACAACTGGCCGCCGACCTGCTCGACCTGGCGCCCGGCCAGCGTGTGCTCGACGCCTGCTGCGCACCGGGCGGCAAGACGTGTCACATCCTGGAGGTCGAAAAAGACCTCGCCGGTGTAGTCGCTGTTGACCTGGAAGCCAAGCGCCTGGTGCGCGTGCGCGAGAACCTCGCCCGCCTGGGCCTCAGCGCCGAGCTGATCGCCGCCGACGGCCGCGACACCGCCACCTGGTGGGACGGCAAGCCCTTCCAGCGCATCCTGCTCGACGCGCCATGCTCCGCCACCGGCGTGATCCGCCGCCACCCGGACATCAAGCTCACCCGCCAACCCGACGACATCGCCGCCCTGGCCGTGCTGCAAGGCGAACTGCTCGACGCCCTGTGGCCAACCCTGGAAGTCGGCGGCATCCTGCTCTATGCCACGTGCTCGACCTTGCCGACGGAAAACACCGAAGTGATCGAAGCCTTCCTCGCTCGCACCAGCGGCGCACGGGAGCTGGACCTCGCGACCGCGGCCGGCATCAAGCAGCCCCATGGCCGCCAATTGCTCGCGCAAGAAGGCGGACACGACGGCTTCTACTACGCCAAACTGATCAAGATCGCCGCCGCGCGCGGCTGAAACGGGTTTAAGGGAGTGACCGGATGAAAATCATCATCCTTGGGGCAGGGCAGGTCGGCGGCACGCTGGCTGAACACTTGGCCAGCGAAGCCAACGACATCACCGTGGTGGACACCGACAGCGAGCGCCTGCGCAACCTCGGCGACCGCCTCGATATCCGCACCGTGCAAGGACGCGCCTCGTTTCCCACGGTACTGCGCCAGGCCGGTGCCGACGACGCCGACATGCTGGTGGCGGTGACCAACAGCGACGAGACCAATATGGTCGCGTGCCAGGTCGCCCACACCCTGTTCCACACCCCGACCAAGATCGCCCGCGTGCGCGAAGCCGCCTACCTGACCCGCGCCGGCCTGTTCGACAACGACGCGATTCCGGTGGACGTGCTGATCAGCCCGGAACAGGTGGTGACCCACTACATCAAGCGCCTGATCGAAATCCCCGGCGCCTTGCAGGTGATCGACTTCGCCGAGGGCAAGGCGCAACTGGTGGCCGTGAAGGCTTACTACGGCGGGCCGTTGGTGGGCCAGCAACTGCGCCAGCTGCGTGAACACATGCCGAATGTGGAAACCCGCGTGGCGGCCATCTTCCGCCGGGACCGGCCGATCCTGCCCCAGGGCGATACGGTGATCGAAGCGGACGACGAAGTATTTTTCATCGCCGCCAAGGCGAATATTCGCGCGGTCATGAGTGAAATGCGTCGGCTCGACGAGAGCTACAAGCGCATCGTCATCGCCGGTGGCGGGCAGATTGGTGAGCGCCTGGCCGAGGCCATTGAAAGCCGCTATCAGGTGAAGATCATCGAGATGAACCCGGCACGCTGCCGGCATTTGTCCGACACCCTCGACAGCACCGTCGTACTGCAAGGCAGTGCCTCGGACCGCGATCTGCTGATGGAAGAAAACATCGCCGACGCCGACATCTTCCTGGCCCTGACCAACGACGACGAGGCCAACATCATGTCGTCGTTGCTGGCCAAGCGGCTGGGGGCGAAGAAGGTGATGACCATCATCAACAACCCGGCCTACGTTGACCTGATCCAGGGCGGCGATATCGACATCGCCATCAGCCCGCAGCTGGCCACCATCGGCACCTTGCTCGCCCACGTGCGCCGTGGCGACATCGTCAGCGTGCACTCCTTGCGCCGGGGCGCGGCGGAAGCCATCGAGGCGATCGCCCACGGTGACGCGAAATCGAGCAAGGTCATCGGCAAGGCCATCCGCGATATCGGCCTGCCGCCGGGCACCACCATCGGCGCGATTATTCGCGATGAAGAGGTGATCATTGCCCACGACGATACCGTCATCGAGACCGGCGACCATGTAATCCTGTTCCTTGTGGATAAAAAACATATCCGCGATGTGGAGAAGCTGTTCCACGTGGGCCTGAGCTTTTTCTGATTTGACGGAGTGACCGACATGCTCGATTCCCTGGAAAAAATGCTCGCCAAGGGTGTGGATAACTCGTTGCTGCGCTTTGGTTTGGGCAAGGGTTATTTGGATTTGAAGGACAACGCCAAGGCGGCGGAGCATTTGCAGAAATGCGTCGAGTTCGATCCGAAGTATTCGGCGGCGTGGAAGTTGTTGGGTAAGGCCCAACTGGGTTTGGAGGATCGTGCAGCAGCAAGGTTGGCCTGGGAACAAGGGATCGTGGCGGCTCAGGCCCATGGCGACAAACAGGCCGAAAAAGAGATGACGGTGTTCCTGAAGAAACTCGACCGTCAGGCCTGAGGTGATCCCTGTGGGAGCTGGCTTGCCTGCGATAGCATCACACCGGTGTAACTGAAACACCGAGTTGCCCGCATCGCAGGCAAGCCAGCTCCCACATTTGATCTCCATTGGCAGGGAGATCAGCGGTTAATCAGTACCACCGCTCCTCACCCGGCGGGCGCTTCTTGAAGCGCTTCATGCTCCACATGTACTGGCTCGGATACGCGCCGACATACCGTTCCACCACCTTGCTCATCGCCGCGCAGGACGTAGCGGTGTCGGTGCTGTACATGTCTTCCGGCGCCGCTTCCAGGATCACTTTGTAACCCGAACCATCCGGCAGCCGCAGGGCATGCAGGAAAACACCCACGGCCTTGTGGCCGGCGAGCATGTTCGGCACGAACTTGCTGGTGAGGGCCTGGGTGGCGAAGAACGGCACGAAGATCCCCGCGGATTCGGCCGGCTCCGGGTCGGCGGGAATGCCCACCTGGCCGCCACGGCGCACTTCCTTGATCACGCTGAGAATGCCTTCCTTGGTCGACGCCGCCACACGGTTGCCCAACTGCACGCGCTGTTTGCGCAGCAGTTCATCCACCGCCTTGAGCTTGGGCGGACGGTAGAAAATGATCGGTTTGCACTGGCTGCAATAGAAGTGGTTCAACACCTCCCAGTTGCCCAGGTGACTGGTGATGCCGACCACGCCTTTGCCGGAGGCTAGGGCTTCGTGCAGCACTTCCAGGCCTTCGACTTCGCGGACCAGGTCAATCGAGCGTTGGGCCGGCCAGATCCAGGCACACGCGCTTTCGGTGAGGGATTTGCCGATGTCCATCAGGCTCTGGCCCACCAGGCGCTCGCGGGCGGCCGGGTCCATGTCGGGGAAGCATTTGGACAGGTTGATCCGCACCGTGTCGCGGGAGCGGTTGGGGGTTTTCCACATGACCCAGCCAATGGCCGTGCCGACGGCCTGGACGGCGCGCCAAGGCAGCAGGGCAAATAACCGGAGAGCGCCTACCAGCAAGGCGCCTTTCAACTTTTCCACAGGTCACTCCTGATCGTGTGTGGTGCGCAAAGCCGGCATTCTAACCGGCGTTGGCCAGGTCCGCGTAACGGTCGCAGTCCTGGGTGTGGTCCATGACCATGCCGCTGGCCTGCATGAACGCGTAGCAAATGGTCGGGCCAACAAAGGTGAAACCGGCTTTTTTCAAGGCTTTGCTCATCGCTTCGGCCTCGGCGGTGATCGCCGGGACTTCGCTGCGGTCCTTGAAGTGATTGACCTTGGGCACGCCGCCGACAAACGACCAGAGCAACTTCACCGGGTCCTCCAGCGCCAGCCAGGCAGCGGCATTGCGCCGGGTGGCGTTGAGCTTGAGGCGATTGCGCACGATGCCCGGGTCGAGCATCAGCGCTTCGATTTCGGCATCGGTGAGCCGCGCCAGGCGTTGTGCATCAAAACCAAACAAGACCTTTCGATAATGCTCGCGTTTGCGTAAAACGGTGATCCAGGAAAGGCCCGCCTGGAACCCTTCGAGCAAAAGCAACTCGAACAAGCCCTGCGCATCGCGCAGCGGCGTTCCCCACTCCTGATCGTGATATGCCATGTATAGCGGATCTTCAGAACACCAAAAGCAGCGTGGCATAAGGCTCCAGGGGATGGTGGCGCGGCCGAATCGGGTATACTCCCGCTCTTTAAATCGCAGCCCAAGTAACAGGTGAATTTCGTGAGCCAGCCTACGCCAGCCGTGCGTACCTTCCAAGACTTGATCCTCGCCCTCCAGCAATACTGGGCCGAGCAAGGTTGTGTGGTACTTCAGCCCTACGATATGGAAGTAGGCGCCGGCACTTTCCACACCGCTACATTCCTGCGGGCCATCGGCCCGGAAACCTGGAACGCCGCTTATGTGCAGCCCAGTCGGCGCCCGACTGACGGCCGCTACGGCGAAAACCCGAACCGTCTGCAGCACTACTACCAGTTCCAGGTGGTACTGAAGCCGAACCCGGACAACTTCCAGGAACTGTACCTGGGCTCGCTCAAGCACGTTGGCCTGGACCCGTTGGTCCACGACATCCGCTTCGTCGAAGACAACTGGGAGTCGCCAACGCTCGGCGCCTGGGGCCTGGGCTGGGAAGTCTGGCTCAACGGCATGGAAGTGACGCAGTTCACTTACTTCCAGCAAGCGGGCGGCATCGAGTGCTACCCGGTGACCGGCGAAATCACCTACGGCCTCGAGCGCCTGGCCATGTACCTGCAAGGCGTGGACTCGGTCTACGACCTGGTGTGGGCTGACGGCCCGTTCGGCAAAGTGACCTACGGCGACGTGTTCCACCAGAACGAAGTGGAGCAATCCACCTACAACTTCGAACACGCCAACGTCGACAAGCTGTTCGAACTGTTCGACTTCTATGAAAGCGAAGCCAAGCGCCTGATCGAACTCGACCAGCCGCTGCCGTTGCCGAGCTACGAAATGGTGTTGAAGGCGTCCCATACCTTCAACCTGCTGGATGCGCGCCGGGCGATCTCGGTAACCGCGCGTCAGCAATACATCCTGCGCGTACGCACCCTGGCGCGTTCCGTCGCCCAAGCCTACCTGCTGGCTCGCGCCAAGCTGGGCTTCCCGATGGCTACCCCGGACCTGCGTGATGAAGTGTTGGCTAAGCTGGAGGCTGCACAATGAGTGCTCAAGATTTCCTGGTTGAACTGGGCACCGAAGAGCTGCCACCCAAGGCACTGAATACCCTGGCCGACGCGTTCCTGGCCGGTATCGAAAAAGGCCTGCACAGCGCTGGCCTGAAGTTCGCCGCGAAAAAAGTCTACGCCGCGCCACGTCGCCTGGCCGTGTTGCTGACCGCGCTGGAAACCCAGCAGCCGGACCGCAGCATCAACCTCGACGGCCCGCCACGCCAGGCGGCTTTCGATGCCGAAGGCAACCCGACTCAAGCCGCGCTGGGCTTCGCCAAGAAGTGCGGCGTCGAGCTGAGCGAGATCGACCAGAGCGGCCCGAAACTGCGCTTCAGCCAGGTCATCACCGGCAAGCCGACCGCGAGCCTGTTGCCGACCATCGTTGAAGATTCCCTGAACGACCTGCCGATCCCCAAGCGCATGCGCTGGGGTGCGCGCAAGGAAGAGTTCGTGCGTCCGACCCAATGGCTGGTGATGCTGCTCGGTGACCAGGTCATCGACTGCACCATCCTCGCCCAGAAGGCCGGTCGTGAGTCCCGTGGCCATCGCTTCCATCATCCAGAAGCGGTGCGCATCACGTCGCCGGCCAACTACGCTGCCGACCTGCGTGCGGCCTACGTGCTGGCTGATGCCAATGAGCGTCGCGAGCTGATCAGCAAGCGCACCGAAGAGCTGGCCCGTCTGCAGGAAGGCACCGCCATCGTGCCGCCAAGCCTGCTGGACGAAGTGACCGCCCTGGTTGAATGGCCGGTGCCGCTGGTGTGCTCGTTCGAAGAGCGTTTCCTCGACGTGCCGCAAGAAGCCCTGATTACCACCATGCAGGACAACCAGAAGTATTTCTGCCTGCTGGATGTGGACGGCAAGTTGCTGCCGCGCTTTATCACCGTGGCCAACATCGAAAGCAAAGACCCACAGCAGATCATCGCCGGTAACGAAAAAGTCGTGCGCCCGCGCCTGACCGACGCCGAGTTCTTCTTCAAGCAAGACAAGAAGCAGAAGCTGGAAGACTTCAACCTGCGCCTGCAGAACGTGGTGTTCCAGGAGAAGCTCGGCAGCGTCTACGACAAGGCTGTGCGCGTTTCCAAGCTGGCGGCCTACATTGCGCCGCGCATTGGCGGTGATTCCGCCTGGGCCGCACGTGCGGGCCTGCTGTCCAAGTGCGACCTGGCCACCGAGATGGTCGGCGAGTTCCCGGAGATGCAAGGCGTTGCCGGCTACTACTACGCCCTCAACGACGGCGAGCCGGACGATGTGGCCCTGGCCCTGAACGAGCAGTACATGCCGCGCGGTGCTGGCGCTGAGCTGCCAAGCACCCTGACCGGTGCGGCCGTGGCCATCGCCGACAAACTGGACACCCTCGTGGGTATCTTCGGTATCGGCATGCTGCCCACCGGCAGCAAAGACCCGTATGCCCTGCGCCGTGCAGCCCTGGGCGTGCTGCGTATCCTGATCGACAAGAAGCTCGACCTCGACCTGACCCAGGCCGTGGTGTTCGCGGTTGGCCAGTTCGGGGCCAAGGTCAAGCAAGCCGGCCTGGCCGAGCAAGTGCTGGAATTCGTGTTTGACCGCCTGCGTGCGCGTTACGAAGACGAAGGCGTGGACGTGTCGGTGTACCTGGCGGTGCGTGCCCTGCAACCGGGTTCGGCGCTGGACTTCGATCAGCGCGTACAAGCCGTGCAGGCCTTCCGCAAACTGCCGGAAGCCGACGCCCTGGCCGCCGTGAACAAGCGTGTGTCGAACCTGTTGAGCAAGGCCGAAGGCCTGGGCAATGCGGACGTCGACCCTGGCCTGTTTGCCGACGCCAAGGAGTTCTCGCTGAACTCGGCCATCGCCAAGGCAGAGACGGCGGTGAAACCGCTGATCGCCGAGCGCAACTACGCCGAAGCGTTGGCGCGCCTGGCCACCTTGCGTGACCCGGTGGATGCGTTCTTCGAAGCCGTGATGATCAATGCCGAAGATGCGGGTGTGCGTAAAAACCGCTACGCCATGCTGGCGCGCCTGCGTGGTCTGTTCGTCAACATCGCTGACATTTCGACGCTGAGCTGACCATGTTGAAACTGCTGATTCTCGATCGGGACGGGGTGATCAATTACGACTCCGACGCTTACATCAAGTCGGTGGCGGAGTGGGTGCCACTGCCCGGTTCGATCGAGGCCATCGCGCAGTTGAGCAAAGCCGGCTGGACGGTGGCCATCGCCACCAACCAGTCCGGCATCGCCCGCGGTTACTACGACATCGCCACCCTGGACGCCATGCACGCGCGCTTGCGCACGTTGGTGGCCGAGCAGGGCGGTGAGGTGGGGCTGGTGGTGTACTGCCCCCACGGGCCGGATGAGGGCTGCGATTGCCGCAAGCCCAAACCTGGCATGTTGAAAACCATTGCAGAACATTACAAGGTGCCGTTGGCTGGGATATGGTTCGTCGGGGACAGCCTCGGTGACCTGGAGGCGGCCAAAGCCGTCGATTCTCAGCCAGTTTTGGTGAAAACCGGAAAAGGCGAAAAGACCCAGGCGAAAACCCTGCCGGTGGGCACCTTGATTTTTGACGATCTGGCGGCGGTTGCCGCAGAACTTATCAACAACTAGTCGCCCTCGACATCCTGACCAAGGAGTGTTCGGGAGTGCGCTTTTAACAGGCGGGCCATGCCCCGCAACGGTAAATGCCGCCATGTCGATCTTGCAGGCCATCAGAACCTTTTTCTTTTACCTGCTGCTGGGCACCAGTTCGTTTCTCTGGTGCACCCTGAGCTTTTTTATTGCGCCCTTTTTGCCGTTCAAGGCGCGCTATCGCTTTATCAACGTTTATTGGTGCCGCTGTGCGTTGTGGCTGTCCAAGGTGTTCCTGGGCATTCGCTTCGAGATCAAGGGTGCTGAAAACGTCCCGGACCAGCCCTGCGTGATTCTGTCGAACCACCAGAGCACCTGGGAGACGTTCTTCCTCTCGGCGTACTTCTCGCCCCTGAGCCAGGTGCTCAAGCGTGAGTTGCTGTATGTGCCGTTCTTTGGCTGGGCCATGGCCATGTTGCGTCCGATCGCGATCGACCGTGACAACCCCAAGGCTGCGCTCAAGCACGTGGCCAAGAAGGGTGACGAGCTGCTCAAGGATGGCGTGTGGGTACTGATCTTCCCGGAAGGTACACGAGTGCCGTTTGGCACCGTGGGCAAATTCTCCCGGGGCGGTACGGCATTGGCGGTCAATGCCAACCTGCCGGTACTGCCGATCGCACACAACGCCGGCAAGTTCTGGCCCAAGGAAGGCTGGGCCAAGCGCGCCGGCACCATCACCGTGGTGATTGGTGAACCGATGTATGCCGAAGGCGAAGGCCCACGGGCTATCGCTACGCTGAATGACCGGGCTGCGGCCTGGAATGAGGCTCAGCAACGCGCCATGGGCTCCCTGCCACCGGAGCCGGTAGTGACGCAGGTCCCTGCGGCTTGAGCTTCTGTGGATAACCTGTGTACGGATTGTTGGCGAATTGGCTTTTTTGCTTCATAACAAGCTGATTTACTTACATATTTCCCGAGGTCATAAAATTCGGAAAAAGGTGCATAAGTTTTTTCCCGCATAAAAAAACCGGTCCTTGTGACCGGTTTTTTATGCACAGCGAAAAATACGTTTTTCAGTCGTCAAGCAACGGCAATTGCAGGCTGAACGTGGTGCCCTTGCCCACCGTGCTCTCGCAGCTGATACGCCCGCCATGGCGCTCCACGACGGCCTTGACCATGGTCAACCCCAACCCCAGGCCATCGCTGCCCTGGGCCGATTCAAAGCGTCGGTATTGGCTGAACAACTCCGGCAAGTCCTCGGCGGCAATCCCCGGCCCCTGATCGCTGATGCGGCATTCCAGCCAGCCCTCTGTGGTGCCGTGGCGCAACCTGACGGTGGTGCCGGAAGGCGAATACTTGATGGCGTTTTCCAGGACGTTGAACAATGCACGGGTCAGCAGCGATTGATCGGCCGACACCATGCCCTCGTCAGCCTCATCCAGGTCATGGACCAGATGAATGCCCTTGAGCTGGGCCAGCAACGCGACCTGGTCAAACGCATCCATCACCAGCATGGCAAACAATGTCGGCTGGAAGTGGTAGCCGTCCGCCTCGGCCTTCGCCAGTTGCACAAAGGATTCGGTGAGGCTCAAGGCACGGCGTACCTGTTGCTCGATTTGGGCAAATACCGGCGACTCGCTGCCGTGTACATCCAGCAGCGCCAGGATCGCCGAGTGCGGCGCACGCAAGTCATGGGAGAGGAAACGCAGCATCGTCTCGCGGTGCTGCTGGGCTTCGCGCTCCTTGCTCAAGTCCGTCAGGCTCAGCAGCCAGCCCAGTGCAACGTCACCTTCTGCGGGCAGCAGCGGCGCGAGTTCCATGCGCAGGCTGCGCTGGTGGATATCCCGGAATTCGATCAACTCCAACGCCGAGAGGGCAGGGCGCACACCATTGTGCAGCGGTGGGTAGCCAAGATCGGCCAGTTGTTCGAGGAGGTTTTCACTGACTAGATCATTACCGAACACTTCTCGGGCGATGCGGTTGGCCAGCAGGATATTGCCCTTGGGGTCGGTAATCAGCGTCGCCACCGGCAGGCACTCCAGGCCATCGGCCATGAAGCGCCGGGTGTCGCGTGTGCGGCTGACGGCCTGCTCCAGGGCAAAGATACGGCCCTGCAAGACATCGCCTTTGCTGGCGGGTGCACGACGGCGTTCGGGCAGCACTTTGGGTTCGTTGTCCAGGCGCGCCAGTTCCCAGCCGAAGTAGGCCAGGATCACGCTGAGGCGCCGCCAGTTCCAGATCAGGTAGCTGAGCAGCAAACCGATCAGGCAGGCGGCAGGGGACCACCAATGGCCCAGGCGCAACAATGCCAGAGACCCGACCAGCGCAGCGGCCATGCAGCCCAGCGTCATCCACAGTGCGTAACGTGGGCGATAGAGCAACAGGCCGAGCAGCAACGCCACCACGGACGTCGCCATCAGCGCCGCCAGCCACCCAGGCAGATCAACAATGCTGCGCTCCTGCAGCAAACCGTTGAGCACGTTGGCCTGGATCTCGACACCCGCCGTGGTACCCAGCGTGGAAGAAATAGGTGTGGCGAAACGATCACCCATTCCAGATGCGGTCGCCCCGACCAGGATCAGACGATTGCGTAGCAACTCAGGGGAGACTTCACCCCGCAATACGCTGACGTAGGACACACTGGGGAAGTGGCTGTGGGCCGCGATGAACGGAATGCGAATGCCATGCTCACGGTGCCATTGTTCACTGACTTTGCCATGGGATTCAGCGGGCATCGGCGTGGGCTCCTGGGTGCCCATCTGATAGGCCAGCCAAGCCAGTTGCGGTGCCATGGCATCCAATGGGCCCTCACGCAAATACAGGCTGCGCACGACGCCGTCATTGTCTGCCTCGACATTGATATGCCCCACGCCCTTGGCGCATTTGAGCAGCGGCTGCATTTGTTCAGCAGGTTGGATGTAACTCGCCGGCCCTTCACGCAGCAACGGCAACAGCACGTTGCCGGCGTTGCACACCGCATCGGCCAGGCGTTTGTCATTGGCAGGGTTGCCCGGCTCGCTGAAGACCACGTCGAACAGGATCGCGGCCGGTTGCGCGGCGCTCAGGCGGTCGATCAAGTCGGCGTGCAAGCTGCGCGGCCAAGGCCATTGCCCCAACTTCTTGAGGCTGGGGCCGTCGATGGTCACCAACAGAATGCGCGGGTCTACCGGTAAGGGCGTAAGGCGGCGAAGGCTGTCGTAAAGCGGGTTGTTCAACGCCAGGCCTGGGCTCATGGACAAGTACGCGGTGATGGGCAACAACAGCAGACCAATCCACAACCACTCGCGTACCAGGCCATGGAACAGCCGTTGGGCGTGGGTGGGTTGGCGTTTTTCGGGCTTGCCCCAGAGCATCATAGGTCAACGTGCCTGTGCTGTTGTTGAGTAGTGGACGAGGTCATGGACCGTGGCTTTGCTCATCGTAGGACGACACTGGAGTTTACGACAGCGCACGCGTCGGCTGATCCTTTTACTTACGGTCAGGAGCCGGTATCTTTCCCACACAGGTACCGAGGACTTTCAAAGGCTTAACCGCTGATTGATCCCAGCGTACCGAGAGATCCAAGGGGTCGATGAATCTGCGCACAATTCTTCAGATTCAACGACCGGCATCTATGCAGCACGTGCCCTTATTCGAAACAGGCCAACGGCTGCCATACTTTTCAAGACGAAAGGACCACCCATGCGTGTCGCAATACTGGATGACGAACCCGCCGAACTGCGCCGGGTGGAACAGACACTGCGACAGATCCCCAGCACCGCCGAACAGCCTTGGACCCTGCACTGCTTTGAACGCGGTGAAGACCTGCTGCGTCAACTGCGCCGGGAAACCTTCGACCTGCTGATCCTCGACTGGCAACTGCCGGATATCACCGGCATTGCTTTGCTGCGCTGGACCCGCGAACACATGGAGTCGCCGCCCGCCGTCATCATGCTCACCAGCCGGGATGCCGAGAGTGACATCGTTACCGCATTGAACAGCGGCGCCGATGATTACGTCAGCAAGCCTTTTCGGCCCAACGAACTGAAGGCCCGGGTCACAGCGGTGTTGCGCCGGCACGGCCTGCAAAGGTCGGCAACCCATGAAGTGCAGAGCTTCAATGACCTGACCTTTGACGACGCCGAATTGACCGTGACCCGAGCAGGGAAGCCGATCAACCTCACTGAGCGTGAATACCGATTGGCCAGTTGCCTATTTGCCAACCTGGCACGGCCACTGTCCCGTGAGTACCTGTATGAGCGGTTTTGGACCCATGAAGAGATGGTGTCATCGCGGCCACTGGACACGCATATCTACCGGCTGCGAAACAAGCTGGGGCTCACTGCAGACAGGGGTTGGCAGCTGTTGACGATCTACGGGTATGGGTATCGGTTGGAGAGTGTGTCGACGACTTCGCCGTGATGTTCCACGTGGAGCATTTTGGAATAGACGTTGTTTTCACCCAATAAAAAAGGCCAACGCTAAGCGTTGGCCTTTTTGGTTTAGCGGTATGCCTGGATCAGAAATCCAGGTTAGAAACCGCCAGCGCATTGCTCTCGATGAAGTCACGGCGAGGTTCGACCGCATCACCCATCAGGGTGTTGAAGATCTGGTCTGCGCCAATGGCGTCTTCGATGGTCACACGCAGCATGCGACGCTGGCTTGGGTCCATGGTGGTTTCCCACAGCTGATCCGGGTTCATTTCACCCAGACCTTTGTATCGCTGGATGGTGTGGCGCTTGGTGCTTTCGGCCATCAGCCAGTCGAGGGCTTCTTTGAATTCCTTGACTTGCTTCTTGCGTTCGCCACGCTGGATGTACGCGCCGTCGTCCAGCAGGGTGCTCAGTTGAGCGCCCAGGGTCACCACGGTTTTGTAGTCGTTGCTGCCGAAGAAGTCGCGGTTGAAGGTGACGTAGTTCGACAGGCCGTGGGAGATCAGCTCGACCTCTGGCAGCCAGACGTTACGTTCACGGTCTTCACGCAGACTGGCTTTGTACACCAGGCCAGACTTCTCGGAGGTGCGCAGGCGCACTTCGTACTGGGCCAGCCAATCCTGCATCGCTGCGTGATCGCCCAACTGTTCCAGGCTGACGGCTGGCAGGTAGATGAAGTGTTCGGTCAGTTCCTGAGGGTACAGGCGCGACAGACGCTTGAGAGTCTTCATCACCATGCGGAAGTCGTTAACCAGGCGCTCCAGCGCCTCACCGGAGATGCCCGGGGCTTCGTCGTTCAGGTGCAAGCTGGCATCTTCCAGAGCCGACTGCGTCATGTACTCTTCCATGGCATCGTCGTCTTTGATGTATTGCTCTTGCTTGCCCTTTTTCACTTTGTACAACGGCGGCTGAGCGATGTAGATGTAGCCGCGCTCGATCAGCTCCGGCAACTGACGGAAGAAGAAGGTCAGCAGCAGGGTACGGATGTGCGAACCGTCGACGTCAGCATCGGTCATGATGATGATGTTGTGATAACGCAGCTTGTCGATGTTGTACTCGTCACGGCCGATACCGCAGCCCAATGCCGTGATCAAGGTGCCGACTTCCTGGGAGGAAATCATCTTGTCGAAGCGTGCCTTCTCAACGTTGAGGATCTTACCCTTCAACGGCAGGATGGCCTGGGTACGACGGTTACGACCCTGCTTGGCGGAACCGCCAGCAGAGTCACCTTCCACCAGGTACAGTTCGGAGAGGGCAGGGTCCTTCTCCTGGCAGTCAGCCAGTTTGCCCGGCAGGCCAGCGATGTCCAATGCGCCTTTACGGCGGGTCATCTCACGGGCCTTACGCGCGGCTTCACGGGCACGTGCGGCGTCGATCATCTTGCCGACGACCAGCTTGGCTTCGTTCGGGTTCTCCAGCAGGAAGTCGGAGAAGTATTTGCCCATCTCCTGTTCCACTGCGGTCTTCACTTCGGAAGACACCAGCTTGTCTTTGGTCTGGGAACTGAACTTAGGGTCCGGCACTTTTACCGAGATAATTGCGGTCAGGCCTTCGCGGGCATCGTCACCGGTGGTGGCAACTTTGTGCTTTTTGGCCAGGCCTTCGGCTTCGATGTAGGTGTTCAGGTTACGCGTCAGTGCGGAACGGAAACCCACCAGGTGAGTACCGCCGTCGCGCTGTGGAATGTTGTTGGTAAAGCACAACAGGTTCTCGTTGAAGCTGTCGTTCCACTGCAGGGCGATTTCCACGCCGATGCCATCTTCACGCTGGATGTTGAAGTGGAACACCTGGTTGACCGCGGTCTTGTTGGTGTTCAGGTATTCAACGAACGCACGCAGGCCGCCTTCGTACTTGAACAGCTCTTCCTTGCCGCTGCGCTCGTCCTTGAGGACGATACCCACACCGGAGTTGAGGAAGGACAGTTCACGAATACGCTTGGCCAGGATGTCCCAGCTGAAGTGGATATTCTTGAAGGTTTCAGCCGATGGCTTGAAGTGGATCTGCGTACCGGTGGTTTCGCTGTCGCCAACGATTTTCATCGGTTCTTGTGGAACACCGTGGACGTAAGTCTGTTCCCAGATCTTGCCGCTGCGGCGAACGGTCAGAATCAACTCTTCGGACAGTGCGTTCACCACCGACACACCTACACCGTGCAAACCGCCGGAGACTTTGTAGGAGTTGTCATCGAACTTACCGCCGGCGTGGAGCACGGTCATGATGACCTCTGCCGCCGAAACGCCTTCTTCTTTGTGCACATCGACCGGAATGCCTCGACCGTTGTCGCGCACGGTGATGGACTCATCCGGGTGGATGATGATGCTGATGTCGTCGCAGTGACCGGCCAGCGCTTCGTCGATGGAGTTATCGACCACCTCGAACACCATGTGGTGCAGACCGCTACCATCATCGGTGTCGCCAATGTACATACCGGGACGTTTGCGTACGGCATCCAAACCTTTCAGCACTTTAATGCTGGTCGAGTCGTACGTGTTTTCTTCGCTCATGCCTTCACTCCCGATGGTCGTGGGTCTGGGTGATACGGCCCTGTTCCACGTGGAACAAAGCGACTGGCGTTTCCGTCTGCCAGCCTTCCCTCAATAATTCGTGGTCTACACAGGTGATAAACACCTGGCAGCGTAAGTCTTCCAACAAGCGGCATAACGCGCGGCGATGTTGCTCGTCGAGTTCGGACGGCAAGTCATCCACCAGATAAATACACTGACCGCGTCGGGCCTGGCTAACCAAATGGCCCTGGGCGATACGCAGCGCGCACACCACCAACTTCTGCTGGCCACGGGACAAGATATCCGCGGCATTATGTGCGCCTAATCTAAGGCGCAGATCAGCCCGTTGGGGGCCGGCCTGGGTATGGCCAATTTGCTGGTCCCGCTGCAAGGACGTCGCGAGCACTGCACTCAGTTCACGCTCTTTGTCCCAGCCACGGTAGTAGCTCAGTGTCAGCCCTTCGAGATCCAACAACTCGCTCAAAGTCTGCTCAAAGACTGGTTTCAAGGCTTTGATATAAGCGCGGCGGTATTCATCTATTTCGTCGCTGGCCAGGCACAGTTCCCGGTCCCAGGCCGCTTGCGAAGCGGCGTCAAGTGTACCATGCCGCAGCCACGAGTTCCGCTGCCGCAGGGCCTTCTGCAGGCGCTGCCAAGTGGCCATGAATCGCGGTTCCACGTGGAACACTCCCCAATCGAGGAACTGTCTGCGGATTTTTGGCGCACCTTCCAACAGGCGAAAGCTGTCGGGGTTGATCAGTTGCAGTGGCAGAATTTCCGCCAACTGGGCCGCACTACGTGCGTTTTGGCCGTCAATGCGGATCAGGAACTCACCACCGCGATCACGGGATATCCCCAAGGCACTGTTGCCGCCTTCCGCCAGTTCGACTTGGCCGAATACCGTGCACGCCAATTGTTCGTACTGGATAACCGGTAACAAGCGGGCACTGCGGAAGGAACGGGCAAGCCCCAACAAATGGATGGCTTCCAGCACGCTGGTTTTGCCACTGCCGTTGGCGCCGTAGAGGATATTGATGCGGGGGGAGGGGGAGAAGGTCACCGGGTGCAGATTGCGCACCGCGGTGACCGAGACGCGACTAAGGGACATCTAGCTTCTATTACAGGCGCATCGGCATAACAACGTAAGCCGAGTCGTCGTTGTCAGATTCCTGCACGAGGGCGCTGCTGTTGGAGTCCGACAGAATCAGGCGAACCTGTTCGGTGGTCATCACACCCAGCACGTCGAGCAAGTAGCTCACGTTGAAGCCGATTTCGAGGGAGCCGCCGTTGTAGTCAACGCCCACTTCTTCTTCCGCTTCTTCCTGCTCCGGGTTGTTGGCCTGGATTTTCAGCTGACCGTTGGCCAGTTGCAGACGAATACCCCGGTACTTCTCGTTGGACAGAATCGCCGTACGGCTGAATGCTTCACGCAAGGCCTGACGGTCGCCGATCACCAGCTTGTCGCCGCCCTTGGGCAGTACGCGCTCGTAATCCGGGAACTTGCCGTCAACCAGCTTGGAGGTGAAGGTGAACTCGCCGGTGGTGGCGCGGATGTGGTGTTGGCCCAAGACGATGCTGACATTGCCGTCCGGCTCGGTGAGCAGGCGCGCCAGTTCGAGGATACCTTTGCGCGGCACGATCACCTGGTGACGGTCCGGTTGGCCGATATCGGCTTTCATGGAGCACATGGCCAGGCGGTGACCGTCGGTGGCCACGGCGCGGATGATGCCTTCAGACACTTCCAGCAGCATGCCGTTGAGGTAGTAACGCACATCCTGTTGCGCCATGGCGAAGCTGGTGCGTTCGATCAAACGACGCAGCTTGCTCTGCTCCAGGCTGCAGGTCAGCGAGCCCGGGCCTTCTTCCACGGTTGGGAAGTCATTGGCTGGCAGGGTGGACAGGGTAAAACGGCTACGGCCGGCCTTGACCACCAGCTTGGCGTCATCAACCTTGATATCGATCAGCGCGTCGTTCGGCAGGCTTTTGCAGATATCCATCAGCTTGCGCGCCGGCACGGTGATCTCGCCAGGTTCGGCGGGCTCTTCCAACTGCACACGACCGACCAGTTCGACTTCCAGGTCGGTACCGGTCAGGGACAATTGCTGGCCTTCGACCACCAGCAATACGTTGGAAAGCACCGGCAAGGTCTGTCGGCGCTCGACGACGCCTGCGACCAGTTGCAGGGGTTTCAACAGGGCTTCGCGTTGAATGGTGAAATGCATGGTCTAGTCCCTTGCCTTAATAAGCTGCGCTGGTGTCATCACGTTGTCAGTGTACGCAGCAGGTTCTTGTAGTCCTCGCGAATATCCGCGTCGGATTCCTTGAGTTCGTTAATCTTGCGGCACGCGTGCAACACGGTGGTGTGATCGCGGCCACCAAACACATCGCCGATTTCCGGCAGGCTGTGGTTGGTCAACTCTTTGGAGAGCGCCATGGCCACTTGCCGTGGACGTGCCACCGAGCGCGAACGGCGCTTGGAGAGCAGGTCGGAAATCTTGATTTTGTAGTATTCGGCAACCGTGCGCTGAATGTTATCCACACTCACCAGTTTATCTTGCAGCGCCAGCAGGTCTTTCAGGGATTCGCGAATAAGCTCGATGGTGATATCGCGGCCCATGAAGTGCGAGTGGGCGATGACCCGCTTGAGTGCGCCTTCCAGCTCGCGCACGTTGGAACGAATGCGCTGGGCGATAAAGAAGGCAGCGTCGTGGGGCAGGTCGACCTTCGCCTGGTCAGCCTTTTTCATCAGGATCGCGACGCGGGTTTCCAGTTCCGGCGGCTCTACCGCAACGGTCAGGCCCCAGCCGAAGCGCGACTTCAAGCGCTCTTCCAGGCCTTCGATTTCCTTCGGGTAGCGGTCACTGGTCAAGATGACCTGTTGGCCGCCTTCGAGCAGGGCGTTGAAGGTGTGGAAGAACTCTTCCTGGGAACGTTCCTTGCGCGCGAAGAATTGAATGTCATCGATCAGCAAGGCATCAACGGAACGGTAGAACCGTTTGAACTCGTTGATGGCGTTCAGCTGCAAGGCCTTGACCATGTCAGCCACGAAGCGCTCCGAGTGCAGGTACACGACCTTGGCATTCGGGTTCTTCTTTAATAGGTGGTTACCCACAGCGTGCATCAAGTGGGTCTTACCCAAGCCAACGCCACCATAAAGGAAGAGCGGGTTGTAACCATGCTTGGGGTTGTCGGCGACCTGCCAGGCAGCGGCGCGGGCCAGCTGGTTGGATTTACCTTCGACAAAGTTCTCAAAGGTAAAGGTACGATTCAGGTAGCTGGTGTGCTTGAGCGCGCCTTCGACTTGCACGGTGCGCTGTTCGGCGCGAACCGGTGCTTGCTGGGAGCTGGCGCCAGCCATCGGATCGAAGCTGTCGCGTGACGGTTCCTCGTTCTCAGGCGCGCTTTTTTGCGCGGAGGACTTGGATGGCGCGGGGGCTGGAGCCGGCGCAGCCGGTGCAGTCGCGACCTGGGCTTGCGAAGCGGCAGCCGCCAGCGGCGCATTCGGCGCAGCACGAGGGGCGGAGCTGCGTTTGCTACCTATTAATAAGGAGAGCACGGGCGCGACGCCGTTACCGTGTTCGTCGAGCAACTCGAGAACGCGGCTCAGGTACTTCTCGTTGACCCAGTCGAGAACAAACCGATTGGGTGCGTAGACACGCAACTCGTCGCCTTCGGCTTCGACTTGTAGTGGACGGATCCAGGTGTTGAATTGCTGGGCAGGCAGCTCCTCGCGCAAAAGCTCCACGCACTGCTGCCAAAGTTCCACTGACACGGATATCCCCTAAGTTGAAAGCCGGTGAGGCAAAAACAGCCGCCATTGTAGCGGCGCGCTGCCCACTTATCCACATGTAGGTTGCGCACAAGGCAGCCAAAATCAACGCGTTAACCACAAAAAAAGCGACCAATGGTCTGTGCATAAGCTCTGTGGATAAGCGCACCTAAGGTCGTTGTACAAGTGGGGGCGAAAGTCTGTGGGTAACTGGCCTGTGGATAACAACCCATTCCACCCACAGCTTATCCGACAGTGCAGCACAGGCAGAGCCCAGTTTCTCCCCCGTGTTGTCATTCTCTGTACATCAGGTGGAATATGGCCTCAAGGCAGTTATCCACAGATGATCGCCGCCCTAGCTTTTATAAGCTTTACAGAAAAGCTTTAAATAACTTCCTTCTTTATTTTTATATCTATGGCATTACCCGTGAAAGCCGAGCGGATAGAAAAGGACGCTTTGCCCTATAGAGATCTAATTGAAGGAAAAGCTGGTTGGAAATTGACCTAGAGGCTTGCTTTCTCTAGAATCGCCGGTCTCTTAAAACGGGGGCCATTCCGGCCCGTTGTGGACGAACCAGGTAACAACGCCATGAAACGTACTTTCCAACCAAGCACCATCAAACGCGCCCGCACCCACGGTTTCCGTGCTCGCATGGCTACCAAGAACGGCCGTGCTGTCCTGTCGCGTCGTCGCGCCAAAGGTCGTGCACGTCTGGCAGTTTGATAATCCGGTACCTGTGGTGAGTCAGGACTTCAGTCGGGAAAAGCGTCTGCTAACCCCCCGGCACTTCAAGGCAGTCTTTGACTCCCCCACCGGCAAGGTTCCGGGGAAAAATCTCCTGCTCCTTGCGCGTAACAACGATCTGGATCACCCCCGTCTCGGGTTGGTGATCGGCAAGAAGAGCGTAAAGCTCTCCGTTGAGCGCAATCGCCTCAAGCGTCTGATGCGCGAATCGTTTCGCCTCCACCAGGACACTCTGGTTGGTTGGGATATTGTTATCGTCGCGCGCAAAGGCTTGGGGGACGTAGAAAACCCCGAATTGATTCAGCATTTCGGCAAGCTCTGGAAACGTTTGGCGCGTACCAACAAGCCAGCACCAGCAGTCAGCACCGAAACTGTAGGGGTAGACAGTCCTGATGCGTAAACTGGCAATCGTTCCGATCCAGTTTTACCGCTATGCCATTAGTCCCCTGATGGCCAACCACTGTCGTTTCTACCCCAGTTGTTCCTGCTACGCGTTAGAGGCCATAGAAAATCATGGTCTTCTGCGCGGTGGCTGGCTGACCTTTCGTCGTTTAGGTCGCTGTCATCCGTGGAATCCCGGTGGTTATGACCCGGTTCCGCCTATCCCTACCTCCCGTTCTTCTTCGATGGCCGAGTAATCATGGATATTAAACGCACGATCCTGATCGTCGCCCTGGCAATCGTGTCCTACGTCATGGTCCTTAATTGGAACCAGGACTACGGCCAAGCTGCCCTGCCGACTCAGAATGTTGCTGCCAATGCTGTTCCAGCGGGGCTTCCCGATACAGTGAGTGGCACCAACACTGCCGCCAGTGATGACATTCCACGCGCAGCGGGCGAAACAAACGCACCCGCCGAAGTACCAGTTGCCGCCAGCACAGACCTCATCCAGGTAAAAACGGATGTATTGGACCTGGCTATCGACCCGCAAGGTGGCGATGTCGCCAAACTGACACTTCCTCTGTACCCGCGTCGTCAGGATCACCCGGAAATTCCATTCCAGTTGTTCGATAACGGTGGCGAACGTGTTTATCAGGCTCAAAGTGGCTTGATCGGCACCAACGGCCCTGATGCGAGCCCTACCGGTCGTCCGGTTTTCTCCTCGGAGAAGAAGAGTTATCAGCTGGCCGATGGCCAGGACCAGTTGGTCGTCGACCTTAAGTTCAGCAAGGATGGCGTCAACTACATCAAGCGTTTCACTCTGAAACGCGGTCTGTACGACATCGTTGTCACCTACTTGATCGACAACCAGAGCGCGCAGCCTTGGACTGGCGCAATGTTTGCCCAGCTCAAGCGTGATGCCAGCTCCGATCCGTCGTCCAGCACCGCTACTGGCACCGCGACTTACCTGGGCGCTGCCCTGTGGACAAGTTCGGAGCCGTACAAAAAAGTGTCGATGAAAGATATCGACAAGGTTGCCGAAGACAAACAAAAGGCACCGATCACCTACAACGTGAACGGCGGCTGGGTTGCTTGGTTGCAACACTACTTCGTGACCGCGTGGATTCCTCAGCCTGGCCAGAACAACCTGGTTGCGGCGCGCAAGGACACCAAAGGCAACTACATCATTGGCTACACTGGCCCGGCGTTGACCGTCGCACCAGGTGCCAAGGCTGAAACCAGCGCCACTCTGTACGCCGGCCCGAAAAGCCAGGCTGTGCTCAAAGAGTTGTCCCCAGGTCTGGAACTGACTGTGGACTACGGCATTCTGTGGTTCATTGCCCAGCCGATTTTCTGGCTGCTGCAACATATCCACAGCATCGTCGGTAACTGGGGCTTCTCGATCATCTTCTTGACCATGCTGATCAAAGGGATCTTCTTCCCTCTGTCGGCAGCCAGCTACAAGTCGATGGCGCGCATGCGTGCCGTGGCGCCGAAACTGGCAGCGTTGAAAGAGCAACATGGTGACGACCGGCAGAAAATGTCGCAGGCCATGATGGAGCTGTACAAGAAAGAGAAGATCAACCCGCTGGGTGGATGCTTGCCGATTCTGGTACAGATGCCAGTATTCCTGTCGCTTTACTGGGTTCTCCTGGAAAGCGTGGAAATGCGCCAGGCGCCGTTCATCCTGTGGATTACTGACCTGTCGATCAAAGACCCGTTCTTTATTCTGCCGATCATCATGGGCGCGACCATGTTTATCCAGCAGCGTCTGAACCCGACTCCGCCGGATCCGATGCAGGCCAAGGTAATGAAAATGATGCCAATCATCTTCACCTTCTTCTTCCTGTGGTTCCCAGCTGGTCTGGTGCTGTACTGGGTAGTCAACAACGTGTTGTCGATCTCTCAACAGTGGTACATCACACGTAAAATCGAAGCGGCTACCAAAAAAGCCGAAGCGTAATTTACTCTGTGGGTAACCACTCAAGACGCCCCCTAGTGGGGCGTTTTGCTTTCCGTCACTTTTGTTCTGGAACCTGCTGATGAGTGCTCCTCGTGAAACCATCGCTGCTGTCGCTACCGCTCAAGGTCGCGGCGGTGTCGGTATTGTGCGTATTTCCGGGCCGCTTGCCGGTGTGGCTGCCCAGGCCATCAGCGGGCGGGAGTTGAAACCGCGGTACGCACATTACGGCCCCTTCCTGGATGCTGACAAAAGCGTGTTGGACGAAGGCCTGGCCCTTTATTTCCCAGGGCCAAATTCGTTTACCGGTGAAGATGTCCTGGAATTGCAGGGCCACGGTGGCCCGGTCGTCCTGGATATGTTGCTGCAACGCTGCCTGCAATTGGGCTGCCGCCTGGCGCGGCCGGGGGAATTCAGCGAGCGCGCGTTTCTCAACGACAAGCTCGACCTGGCCCAGGCCGAAGCGATTGCCGACTTGATCGAGGCCAGTTCTGCACAGGCTGCGCGTAATGCGTTGCGCTCGTTGCAGGGCGCGTTTTCCCTGCGTGTGCATAACTTGACCGAGCAACTGATCAGCTTGCGCATCTATGTCGAGGCGGCGATTGATTTTCCCGAAGAGGAAATCGACTTCCTCGCCGATGGCCACGTGCTGGCGATGCTGGATAAAGTCCGCGAGGAATTATCCACAGTGCTGCGCGAAGCCGGGCAGGGTGCCTTGCTGCGTGATGGCATGACCGTGGTGATCGCCGGGCGCCCCAATGCCGGCAAATCCAGCCTGCTCAACGCCCTGGCAGGGCGCGAAGCGGCGATCGTCACTGAGATTGCCGGCACGACGCGGGATATCCTGCGCGAACATATCCACATCGATGGCATGCCGCTGCATGTGGTCGACACCGCCGGTTTGCGTGATACGGATGACCAGGTCGAGAAAATCGGCGTGGAACGGGCGCTCAAGGCCATCAGTGAGGCCGATCGCGTGTTGCTGGTGGTGGATGCCACCGCGCCTGAGGCAGTGGACCCCTTTGCCCTGTGGCCGGAATTCCTCGAACAGCGGCCAGACCCGGCCAAAGTCACGTTAATCCGTAACAAGGCTGACCTGACGGGCGAGGCGATTGCCATGGAAACCAGCGAGGATGGCCACGTCACCATCAGCCTGAGCGCCAAGTCAGCGGGTGATGGCCTGGAACTGCTTCGCGACCATCTCAAGGCCTGCATGGGCTACGAGCAGACCTCGGAAAGCAGCTTCAGTGCGCGCCGCAGGCACCTGGAGGCGCTGCGCCATGCCAGCGCGGCGCTGGAACATGGTCGGGCACAGCTGACCTTGGCGGGCGCAGGAGAGCTGCTGGCCGAAGATTTACGCCAGGCGCAGCAGCTGTTGGGGGAAATCACCGGGGCATTTAGCTCTGATGATTTGTTGGGGCGGATCTTTTCCAGTTTCTGCATCGGCAAATAGCCGAGTTATCCACAGCGCTTTACCAGTTATACGACACCGTACCCAGCAAGGTACGGCTGTCGCCCCAGTAGCAACGCCCCGCATCGTTGCACCCTGACACATATTCTTTGTCGAACAGGTTCTTGGCGTTCAGGTCCAGCGACCAGTGCGGGTCGATCTGATAACCCACAACCGCATCCACCAATGTGACGCTTCCAGGGTCGAGCTTGCCGTACAAGCTCGGCTTGCTGTAGGAAAACGCGCTGTCGAAGTAACGCACGCCGCCGCCAAAAGACAGCCCCTTGAGTGGGCCATCGAGCATGCGGTATTTGCCCCAGATCGACGCCTGGTTGCGGGGAACTCCCGTCATCTGCCGGCCTTCTACCAGGGAACCGACCGTATCCTTGGTTATCCGAGCGTCGGTATAGGTGTAAGCCGCCGTCACATTCAGGTTCGGCGTGAGGTTGCTGTTGATCTCGACTTCCGCACCTTTGGCGCGACTCTCGCCCACTTGGCGGTACGTGTTGGTCGTGGAATCGAGGTAGGTATCGTCCTCCTTGCGCAAGTCATACACCGACAGTGTCATCGCCGTGTCCCAGCCAATCGGCTCGTACTTCAAACCCACTTCGTATTGACGACTGGTGATCGGCTTGAGCGGTGAGCCTGTCACCGAGATCTGCTGCACCGGCACAAATGCGGTGGAGTAGCTGACATACGGCGTCAGGCCGTTGTCGAATTGGTACATCACGCCACCTTGGTAGGTGAACTTCTGTTCCGTGGTGCTGGAGTCGGTCGAAGGCTTCACCTTGTCGCGGAAGTCACTGTCTACCCAATCCTGACGACCGCCAAGCAAGAACAACCAGTGGTCATACTTACTCTGGATCTGTGCATAAACCCCTTTCATCTGCTGTTCCAGCAGGGTGTTTTGGATAGCGAGCGGTGTGGTCGGTTCGCGCAGGTAAACCGGGTTATACACATTGATGGTTCCGGCGAAACCAGCGTCCCAATCCTGGTTGAACGAGGTCCGGTCGTAGCTCGCGCCGAACAGCACAGTGTTTTCCAGTTCGCCCAGCTGGAATTTTCCTTCCAGTTGGTTATCCAGGGAGTACACCATCGACTTGTTGTAGCGGTCGTAGGCGTTCATGTTCAGCTGAGTGCCGAAGCCTTGGTTGTTCAGGTCGCCCGGCCAGGTCTCATGACGGTTGATGCGTGACTGCATGTAACGCGAGTTCTGGCGGAACTGCCATTCGTCGTTGAAGCTGTGACTGAACTCGTAGCCGGTGCTCCAGGCTTCCCGCTCAAAGGTGTTCCAGTCCGGATCACCGAGCATGGTGTGCTTGGATAACTTGCCATTCGGGTTGGTCAGCAAAGTGCCCGCGGCGGGTAAGCCAAGCTCCAGGTTGGTGTGGTCTTTCTGGTAGTTGGCCAACAGCGTCAGGGTGTTGTAATCGTCGAAATTCAGGGTCAGGGACGGCGCGATGTAGAGGCGGTCATCCGGGACATGGTCCGTTTGGGTCTCAGACTTGCGGCCAAGCATCACCACGCGACCCAGGATATTGCCGGCATCCGTGAGCGGGCCGGAGATATCCACACCCAGTTGGCGACGGTTATTCGAGCCATAACCCAGTTGCACCTCGCCCTGTGGCGCAGCGGTTGGGTGCTTGCTCACCAGGTTCACCAGGCCGCCGGGAGCGTTTTCGCCATAAAGCAGGGACGACGGGCCACGGAAGATCTCGACCCGTTCCAGGCCATAGGGCTCGCTGGTAGTGTCGTACCGATTGCCTTGTACGCGTAGGCCATCGCGCAGCAATCCGTAGCCGTAATCGGTGGCGTTGAAACCGCGAATGAAAAACAGGTCACCCGCCAGACCATCACCGGCAGCGAACGGCGGTGCGAAGATACCGGGCACATAACCGAGCACTTCGGTCAGGGTCTGGGACTTCTGGTCCTTGATGCGCTGTCCGGTGACTACTGATACCGAACGCGGGGTTTCCGACAAAGGCGTACTGGTCTTGGTGCCGACCCGACTGTTTTGTGCCTTGTAGCCGACGTCCCCGGCGATCTCTTGAGTGAAACCAGCCTGTTGATAAGTACTGATGGTGGTCGGGGCCAACGTCAATTCCCCGGTGGGTGCGGCTTGTAATACATAACTGCCCGGCGCCTGGACGACGGCTTGTAGGCCAGATTCACGCAGTAGCTGTGCGAAACCCTGCTCTACCGAGTAATCCCCAACCAACCCCGGAGTGCGCAATCGTGCGGTTTGCTGTGGGGAAAAAGACAGAATGATATTGGCCCTGGCGGCGAATTGGCTCAAGGCGCTGTCCAGCGGGCCGGCGGCAATGCTGTAGTGCGCAGCCATCGCACTGGAAGGCAGGAACACCCCGACGGCAGTGGCGGCGCTCAACAGTAGACCGTACGTAATGCCGTGGCAGGAGAGTCGCTGGCGAAGCTGGTTAGGAAGGCGCATGTGTGAGGAAGCCCTGAAGGTTGCGTCGTAATTACCTGTAGGGCCGCGCCAGGTAGAAAAAAGATAACCCCCTTGTGGACTATTTTTTTGTCAGCCGATTCGCTGCACCGACACCCAATAGCGGGTGAAGTATTTCACCTGGATCGGCAGCGTCGCCTGCAGGTTGGCCAGCACGGCATCGGTGGAATCCAGGCGAAACGTGCCGGACACGCGCAGGCGCTGCGAAGCCCGGTCGCACTGGAGGGTGCCGGGGCGGTAACGGGCCAGTTCGTCGATGACGTCACCAAGGCGGGCGTCCAAAACGATCAACTGGCCATCAACCCAAGCAGCTTGAGTACGAAAATACTGTTGATCCGGTCCGACGTTCTGCCGATCGAAGTCAGCACTTTCGCCGGCGACGAGCACACGGCGGTGTGAAGGCTGATCACCTGGCGACACGCTTACCGTGTCCTCCAACACACCGACCCGGGTGGAATCCGCCAGTTGGCGTACGCTGAACCGCGTACCCAATGCCTGGACCCGGCCTTGGCGAGTGTCGACATAAAAGGGCGTTTGGCCACCCAATTTACCGGTGTGGATAAGTACTTCACCTTCGCGCAGACGAATCAGGCGCTGGCGTCCATCGAACGCGACATCGATGGCGGTGCCGGTATTGAGGTCAATCTGCGTTCCATCGGCCAGTTCGATACGCCGCCGCTGTCCTACAGCAGTGCGGTAGTCGGCCCATACGTTGCCCAGGGGCGTGTGTTGCTGAACATTCCAACCGAGATACCCAGCGCCGCCGAGTGCCAGCATCCACTTGAGCACCTCCCGGCGTTGTTGCGTGGTCGACAAGGCTCGGCGGGTAACGTCCTGGGGCAGGGCACCAAGACTGCGCTGCAATTGTTCCATCTGGTTCCACGCCGCTTGATGAGACGGATCGCCATTGAGCCATTGTTGCCAGGCGTATCGTTCGGCAGGTGTTGGCGGTTGTGACTGAAACTGCACATACCAGCTGGCAGCCGCCTCGAAGGTCTTGCGGTCAGGCGCTGCCATCAGAGGCTGGCCATGATCAACGCGCACTCGGTCAGCGCGCGGACCATGTGTTTTTTCACGGTGGTCAGGGAAACCTGCAGTTGATCGGCGATTTGTTGATAAGTCAGCCCGTCGATCTGCGACAGCATGAAAATCCGCCGCGCTCGCTCCCCCAGGCCAGACAGTGCTTTATCCACAGCCACCAGGGTTTCGATGATGATTGCCTTGTCTTCTTCACTGATGGCTGTGGCGTCAGGGCGCTCGGCCAGGGTTTGCTTATAAGCCTGTTCGACGGCATGCCGACGATAACGGTCGATCACCAGGCCTCTGGCAATGGTCGCCAGATAGTCACGCGGTTCCATGATCTGCGCAGCATGGCGCCCGGCCAGGATTCGCACAAACGTATCGTGTGCTACGTCGGCCGCATCGCAAGCGTCATGCAATTTGCCTTTGAGCCATCCCTGCAGCCACGAATGGTGCTGTTCGTAGATGTGCTGGACGGCGGCCGTGTGTGAAGGAGGGGACATAGGGCGCGACAGGCAGGTTAATGATAATCGCTATTATTAACTGCACTGCGGTTTTCTCACAATAGGTCTCTCTTTTACGTGCCCAGCTGCGAATCGAAAGATTACGGCGGCTTCGTTACGCCCGAAATACCCAGCGATTCATCGATTTCTGTGGATTAAGCCCTGTGAATAACCGCCCCTGTGCCCAGTTGATAACAGGGCTTGAAAACTGAAGATAAACCCGTCTGTGGATAACCACCTGTTTAATCCACAGGCTTAAAGCACTTATCCAAGGCCCTCATTGGCACATGACCACAGACTTTTGAATCGCTGTACACAACGTAAATAAAGGCCTGTAGAGATCTATCCACAGAAAGTAGGCTCAGTAGAAATAAACATAAAAACAAAGATTTAATAAATTTCTCTCTTTTAATTTCTATTGTCTGTGATTCATCCACAGCTGGTTAAATTTTGTGCAAAGGGTTCTTTAGGAAGGGCTAAGTCCCTATACTTGCCGCCAAAGCTCCAAAACCCTTTCAACAGACAATTCCTGATTACCTACATAAGCAGGCACGAGGTGCGTGGTGGATTTCCCTTCCCGTTTTGAAGTGATCGTCATCGGCGGCGGTCATGCCGGTACCGAGGCAGCACTGGCGTCAGCACGCATGGGCGTAAAAACCCTGTTGCTCACGCACAACGTGGAAACCCTCGGTGCAATGAGTTGCAACCCCGCCATTGGTGGGATCGGCAAAAGCCATTTGGTTAAAGAAATCGACGCCCTTGGCGGCGTGATGGCCATGGCTACCGACAAGGGTGGTATTCAATTTCGCGTGCTGAACAGCCGTAAAGGCCCGGCCGTGCGTGCCACTCGGGCACAAGCCGACCGCATCCTGTACAAGGCGGCTGTACGCGAAACCCTGGAAAACCAACCGAACCTGTGGATATTTCAACAAGCTGCGGATGACCTGATCGTCGAGCAAGACCAGGTACGCGGTGTTGTCACTCAGATGGGCCTGCGTTTCTTCGCAGAATCCGTGGTGTTGACCACCGGTACGTTCCTCGGCGGACTTATCCACATAGGTATGCAGAACTATTCCGGCGGTCGCGCCGGTGATCCGCCGTCGATTGCCCTGGCAAAACGCCTGCGTGAATTGCCGCTGCGCGTCGGTCGCCTGAAAACCGGGACCCCGCCGCGTATCGACGGGCGTTCTGTGGATTTCTCGGTCATGACCGAACAAGCCGGTGATACACCGATTCCGGTGATGTCGTTCATGGGTTCCAAAGAGCAGCACCCGAAACAGGTGAGCTGCTGGATTACCCACACGAACGCGCGTACCCACGAAATCATTGCCGCGAACCTCGACCGTTCGCCGATGTATTCCGGGGTAATCGAAGGTATTGGCCCGCGTTATTGCCCGTCGATCGAAGACAAGATCCACCGCTTTGCCGACAAGGAAAGCCACCAGGTCTTTATCGAGCCCGAAGGCTTGACTACCCATGAGCTGTACCCGAACGGCATTTCCACTTCCCTGCCGTTCGACGTGCAAATCCAGATCGTGCAATCGATTCGTGGCATGGAAAACGCGCACATCGTGCGTCCGGGCTACGCCATCGAGTACGACTATTTTGATCCGCGTGACCTGAAGTACAGCCTGGAAACCAAAGTGATCGGCGGTTTGTTCTTCGCCGGCCAAATCAACGGCACCACCGGTTACGAAGAAGCCGGCGCCCAAGGTTTGCTGGCCGGGACCAACGCCGCACTGCGTGCACAGGGCAAAGACAGCTGGTGCCCGCGTCGCGACGAAGCGTACATCGGCGTGTTGGTGGATGACCTGATTACCCTGGGTACCCAGGAACCGTACCGGATGTTCACTTCCCGGGCGGAATACCGTCTGATCCTGCGCGAAGACAACGCCGACCTGCGCTTGACCGAAAAAGGTCGCGAGCTGGGCTTGGTCGATGACGCGCGTTGGGAAGCCTTCTGCAAGAAACGCGAAAGCATCACCCTGGAAGAGCAACGCCTGAAAAGCACCTGGGTTCGCCCGGGCACCGAGCAGGGCGATGCGATTGCCGAGAAATTCGGCACGCCGCTGACCCACGAGTACAACTTGCTCAACCTGCTGTCGCGCCCGGAAATCGACTACGCTGGTCTGGTCGAAGTGACCGGCGGTGGCGCAGAAGACCCACAGGTCGCCGAACAGGTCGAGATCAAGACCAAGTACGCCGGTTACATCGATCGCCAGCAGGATGAGATCGCTCGCCTGCGCGCCAGTGAAGACACCAAGCTGCCTGTGGATATCGATTACACCGGGATTTCCGGGTTGTCGAAAGAAATTCAAAGCAAGCTGGGGATAACTCGGCCAGAAACCCTGGGCCAGGCTTCACGTATCCCCGGCGTCACCCCGGCAGCCATTTCGCTGTTGATGATTCATTTGAAAAAACGCGGCGCGGGCCGTCAGTTGGAGCAAAGCGCTTGAGTTCGTTGGTCACCTCGCAACACGCCGAAGAGTTATCCACAGGTGCGCGCCAGTTGGGCGTCGACCTGACCCCGGCCCAGCACGAATTGCTGCTGGGTTACCTGGCCCTGTTGATCAAATGGAACAAGGCCTACAACCTGACCGCCGTGCGTGATCCAGACGAAATGGTTTCACGCCACTTGCTCGACAGCTTGAGCGTGATGCCGTTTATCGAAAACGGTCGCTGGCTCGACGTCGGCAGTGGCGGCGGCATGCCTGGCATTCCATTGGCCATCCTGTTTCCCGAGTCGCAAGTGACCTGCCTGGACAGCAACGGCAAGAAAACCCGCTTCCTGACCCAGGTCAAACTCGAACTCAAGTTGGATAACCTGCAAGTTATCCACAGTCGCGTCGAAGCCTTCACGCCTGAACAGCCCTTCAACGGAATTGTTTCCCGGGCCTTCAGCAGCATGGAGAACTTCAGCAACTGGACTCGCCACCTCGGCGACCGTGACACCCGCTGGCTGGCAATGAAGGGCGTCCATCCAAGCGACGAGCTGTTAGCATTGCCGGCAGACTTCCACCTCGATAGCGAACACGCCTTGGCCGTACCCGGTTGCCAAGGCCAACGCCATCTGCTGATACTGCGCCGCACGGCATGATTGGGAACACAAGCAAGAATGGCTAAGGTATTCGCGATAGCGAACCAGAAAGGTGGCGTGGGCAAAACCACCACCTGCATCAACCTCGCAGCATCCCTGGTGGCTACCAAGCGCCGGGTGCTGTTGATCGATCTCGATCCACAGGGCAACGCCACCATGGGTAGCGGTGTGGATAAACACGGCCTGGAAAACTCGGTCTACGACTTGCTCATCGGCGAGTGCGACCTGGCCCAGGCCATGCACTTCTCCGAGCACGGTGGTTACCAACTGCTGCCGGCCAACCGCGATTTGACCGCGGCGGAAGTGGTGCTGCTGGAAATGCAGATGAAAGAAAGCCGTCTGCGCAGCGCCTTGGCACCGATCCGCGAGAACTACGATTACATTTTGATCGACTGCCCGCCGTCGCTGTCGATGCTCACGCTGAATGCGTTGGTGGCGGCCGATGGGGTGATTATCCCCATGCAGTGCGAGTACTACGCGCTGGAAGGTTTGAGCGACCTTGTGGATAACATCAAGCGCATCGCCGAGCTGCTCAACCCGAACCTGCAGATCGAAGGCCTGTTGCGGACCATGTTCGATCCGCGCCTGAGCCTGATGAACGACGTGTCGGCACAGCTCAAGGAACACTTTGGCGACCAGCTCTACGACACCGTGATACCGCGCAACATCCGTCTGGCCGAAGCGCCAAGCTACGGCATGCCCGCGCTGGCGTACGACAAATCCTCGCGTGGCGCCATTGCCTACCTGGCCCTGGCTGGCGAGATGGTTCGCCGTCAACGCCGCAACTCACGCACCGCTGCAGCCCAGCCAACTTAAGGAATCCCCATGGCCGTCAAGAAACGAGGTCTCGGACGTGGACTGGATGCACTGTTGAGTGGTCCGACCGTCACATCGCTTGAAGAGCAAGCGGTGCAGGCCGACGAGCGCGAGCTGCAACACCTGCCCCTGGACTTGATCCAGCGCGGTAAATACCAGCCACGCCGGGACATGGACCCCCAGGCGCTGGAAGAACTGGCCAACTCGATCAAGGCCCAGGGCGTGATGCAGCCGATCGTGGTTCGCCCGATCGGTGGCGGGCGCTTTGAGATCATCGCCGGTGAGCGCCGCTGGCGTGCCAGCCAGCAGGCCGGCAAGGACACCATCCCGGCGATGGTGCGCGATGTGCCGGATGAAACCGCGATCGCCATGGCGTTGATCGAGAACATCCAGCGGGAAGACCTCAACCCGGTCGAAGAAGCGATTGCGTTGCAGCGCTTGCAGCAGGAATTCCAGCTGACCCAGCAACAAGTGGCTGACGCGGTGGGCAAGTCCCGCGTGACCGTGTCCAACCTGCTGCGCCTGATCGCCTTGCCGGAAGTCATCAAGACCATGCTGTCCCATGGCGACCTGGAAATGGGTCACGCCCGTGCTTTGCTGGGTTTGCCGGAAAATCAACAGGTTGAAGGGGCGCGACACGTTGTCGCACGAGGGCTCACCGTTCGTCAGACCGAGGCCCTGGTTCGCCAGTGGCTGAGCGGCAAACCTGCACCGGTCGAAACGAGCAAACCTGATCCGGATATCGCCCGTCTCGAACAGCGCCTGGCCGAACGCCTAGGCTCTGCGGTGCAGATTCGCCACGGGAAGAAAGGCAAAGGCCAATTGGTCATCGGCTATAACTCTCTCGATGAGCTGCAGGGCGTCCTTGCCCACATCCGCTGAAACATTTACTCATGTAGCGTGTGATCGGAAATCACTACCCGGCAGTTGAATAGGGGCAGAACCGCCCCTATACTCTGCGCGCATTTTGTCGGCACAAATTATGCCAAGTTATTGATTTCCGGCAGCCGACCATTGAGGAGCAAGAGTGATGGAAACCCGCACGCCAAACACGTTGCCGTTCCATCGCTTGGCCGTTTTTCCGGTTTTATTGGCTCAATTTGTCATTTTGCTGATCGCCGCTTTGGCGCTTTGGTACTGGCATGGAGTCGTAGCCGGATATTCAGGACTCTGCGGAGGCCTGATAGCCTTGCTGCCCAATATGTATTTTGCTCACAGGGCCTTTCGGTTTTCCGGCGCCCGAGCAGCCCAGGCGATCGTCCGGTCATTTTATGCCGGCGAAGCAGGGAAACTGATTTTGACGGCAGTGCTGTTTGCACTGACCTTTGCAGGTGTGAAGCCATTGGCGCCGCTGGCTGTATTCGGCGTCTTCGTGTTGACCCAACTGGTCAGCTGGTTCGCTCCCCTGCTAATGAAAACAAGACTTTCGAAACCTTAGGGCGTTTGAGGCAACCATGGCAGAAACAACCGCTTCGGGCTATATCCAGCACCACTTGCAGAACCTGACCTTCGGTCAGCTTCCTAATGGCGGCTGGGGCTTTGCCCACTCCGCAGCAGAGGCCAAAGAAATGGGCTTCTGGGCTTTCCACCTGGATACTCTGGGTTGGTCGGTCGCATTGGGTCTGATCTTCGTCCTGATTTTCCGCATGGCGGCAAAGAAGGCGACTTCCGGTCAGCCAGGTGCTTTGCAGAACTTCGTTGAAGTATTGGTCGAATTCGTCGATGGCAGCGTGAAAGACAGCTTCCATGGCCGTAGCCCGGTGATTGCACCGCTGGCACTGACCATCTTCGTCTGGGTGTTCCTGATGAACGCCGTCGACCTGATCCCGGTTGACTGGATTCCTCAGCTCGCCATGGCGATCAGCGGCGACCCGCACATCCCATTCCGTGCCGTATCGACCACTGACCCGAACGCTACCCTGGGCATGGCCCTGTCGGTATTCGCGTTGATCATTTTCTACAGCATCAAGATCAAGGGCATCGGCGGCTTCATCGGCGAACTGACCCTGCACCCGTTCGGCAGCAAGAACATCTTCGTTCAAGCCCTGCTGATCCCGGTGAACTTCCTGCTGGAATTCGTGACCCTGATCGCCAAGCCGATCTCCCTGGCCCTGCGACTGTTCGGCAACATGTATGCCGGCGAGCTGGTGTTCATTCTGATCGCTGTGATGTTCGGCAGCGGCCTGCTCTGGCTTAGCGGCCTGGGCATTGTTCTGCAGTGGGCGTGGGCTGTGTTCCACATCCTGATCATCACCCTGCAGGCCTTCATCTTCATGATGCTGACCATCGTCTACCTGTCGATGGCGCACGAAGAGAACCATTAAGACCAGTCTCGACTAGTCTGATGTCCTTCCCGGTAAAACGGGAAGGTAGGCCCTACCGGGCTATGAAACGATTTGTTTTACCGCTTTAAAATCTAAAAAACCTAAACCATACGACGTAAAAGTCGGGAGGAAAGATGGAAACTGTAGTTGGTCTAACCGCTATCGCTGTTGCACTGTTGATCGGCCTGGGCGCCCTGGGTACTGCCATTGGTTTCGGCCTGCTGGGCGGCAAGTTCCTGGAAGGCGCAGCGCGTCAGCCAGAAATGGTTCCAATGCTGCAAGTTAAAATGTTCATCGTCGCCGGCCTGCTCGACGCCGTGACCATGATCGGTGTTGGTATCGCTCTGTTCTTCACCTTCGCGAACCCTTTCGTTGGTCAACTCGCCGGTTAATCACTCGTCTTTTCGAGTGATTGGTGTGTTGTGCAACGAATGAGCGAGGTATTGGCGTGAACATTAATGCAACCATTATTGGTCAGTCCTTAGCGTTCTTGATTTTTGTCGTTTTCTGCATGAAGTTCGTATGGCCTCCGGTCATCGCAGCTCTGCACGAACGTCAGAAGAAGATTGCGGATGGACTGGACGCTGCAGCACGAGCAGCTCGCGACCTGGAGTTGGCCCAAGATAAAGCGGGTCAACAACTGCGCGAAGCGAAAGCTCAAGCAGCCGAAATCATTGAGCAAGCCAAGAAACGCGGTAACCAGATTGTTGAAGAGGCTGTTGAAAAAGCCCGTATCGACGCTGACCGTGTGAAGGTTCAGGCTCAGGCCGAGATCGAGCAGGAACTGAATAGTGTCAAAGACGCGCTGCGTGCCCAACTGGGTGCCCTGGCCGTTGGCGGTGCTGAGAAGATCCTGGGTGCCACAATCGATCAAAACGCGCACGCGGAGCTGGTTAACAAACTGGCTGCTGAAATTTAAGCGAGGGCGATCATGGCAGAATTGACCACGTTGGCCCGACCTTACGCTAAGGCAGCCTTCGAGCACGCCCAGGCCCACCAGCAGCTGGCCTCTTGGTCAGCCATGCTCGGCCTGGCTGCAGCAGTGTCGCAAGACGACACCATGCAGCGCGTGCTCAAGGCCCCGCGACTGACGAGCGCAGACAAGGCCGCCACTTTTATTGAAGTGTGCGGCGACAAGTTTGATGTGAAAGTGCAGAACTTCTTGCACGTCGTTGCCGAAAACGACCGTCTCCTGCTTTTGCCGGAGATTGCCGCTCTGTTCGACCTGTACAAGGCCGAGCAAGAGAAATCGGTAGACGTTGAAGTGACCAGTGCTTTCGCATTGAACCAAGAACAGCAAGACAAACTCGCCAAGGTTCTCAGTGCACGACTCGACCGGGAAGTGCGCCTGCAAGTTGCGGAAGACAAATCCCTCATTGGGGGCATTGTCATTCGCGCCGGCGACCTGGTTATCGATGGCTCGATTCGCGGCAAACTCGCGAATCTTGCCGAAGCATTGAAATCTTGAGTTTGAAGGGGCAGCAGAGCAATGCAGCAACTCAATCCTTCCGAAATAAGTGAAATTATCAAGGGCCGCATCGACAAGCTCGATGTGACCTCCCAAGCCCGTAACGAAGGCACTGTCGTCAGCGTATCTGACGGTATCGTGCGGATTCACGGTCTGGCCGACGTAATGTCCGGCGAGATGATCGAGTTTCCGGGCGGCGTCTTCGGTATGGCTCTCAACCTGGAGCAGGACTCCGTAGGTGCCGTTATTCTCGGCGCATACCAGTCCCTGGCTGAAGGCATGAGCGCCAAGTGCACTGGCCGCATCCTGGAAGTTCCGGTTGGTAAGGAACTGCTGGGTCGCGTAGTCGACGCACTGGGTAACCCTGTTGACGGTAAAGGTCCACTGGGCAACACCGAGACCGACGCGGTCGAGAAAGTTGCTCCAGGCGTGATCTGGCGTAAGTCGGTAGACCAGCCTGTACAGACTGGCTACAAGGCTGTCGATGCCATGATCCCTGTCGGCCGTGGCCAGCGTGAGCTGATCATCGGTGACCGTCAGATCGGTAAAACCGCTCTGGCCATCGACGCGATCATCAACCAGAAAGACAGCGGCATTTTCTGCGTCTACGTAGCCATCGGTCAGAAGCAATCGACCATCGCCAACGTAGTTCGCAAGCTGGAAGAGAACGGCGCACTGAAAAACACGATCATCGTGGCTGCCAGTGCTTCGGAATCTCCTGCGCTGCAATACCTGGCTCCGTATGCCGGTTGCACCATGGGTGAATTCTTCCGCGACCGCGGTGAAGACGCGCTGATCGTTTATGACGATCTGTCCAAGCAAGCAGTGGCTTACCGCCAGATTTCCCTGCTGCTGCGCCGTCCACCAGGCCGTGAAGCCTACCCAGGCGACGTGTTCTATCTCCACTCCCGTCTGCTGGAGCGCGCATCCCGCGTTTCGGAAGAGTACGTAGAGAAGTTCACCAACGGCGCAGTGACCGGCAAAACCGGTTCCCTGACCGCACTGCCGATCATCGAAACCCAGGCTGGCGACGTTTCCGCGTTCGTTCCGACCAACGTGATTTCCATCACCGACGGTCAGATCTTCCTGGAATCGGCCATGTTCAACTCGGGCATCCGCCCTGCAGTGAACGCCGGTGTTTCGGTATCCCGTGTGGGTGGTGCCGCTCAGACCAAGATCATCAAGAAGCTCTCCGGTGGTATCCGTACCGCTCTGGCTCAGTACCGTGAACTGGCGGCATTCGCCCAGTTCGCTTCTGACCTGGACGAAGCGACCCGTAAGCAACTTGAGCATGGTCAGCGCGTTACCGAGCTGATGAAGCAGAAGCAATACGCCCCAATGTCGATCGCTGACATGGCGTTGTCGCTGTATGCCGCTGAGCGTGGGTTCCTGACTGACGTTGAAATCGCCAAGGTTGGCAGCTTTGAACAAGCGCTGATTGCTTACTTCAACCGCGATCACGCCGACTTGTTGGCCAAGATCAACGTGAAGGGTGACTTCAATGACGAAATCGACGCTGGCCTGAAAGCCGGTATCGAGAAGTTCAAGGCCACCCAAACCTGGTAAGCCGCAGCGGGGGCCGCAAGGCTCCCGCTTGCTAACCTGATAGGTGTTACATGGCAGGCGCAAAAGAGATTCGCAGTAAGATTGCGAGCATCAAAAGCACGCAAAAAATTACCAGCGCCATGGAAAAAGTGGCGGTCAGCAAAATGCGCAAGGCACAAATGCGCATGGCTGCTAGCCGTCCTTATGCGGAGCGTATCCGCCAGGTAATTGGGCATCTGGCCAACGCCAACCCGGAATACCGCCACCCATTCATGATCGACCGCGAAGTTAAGCGTGTGGGTTATGTGGTTGTGAGCAGTGACCGTGGTTTGTGCGGTGGTTTGAATACCAACCTGTTCAAGGCCCTGGTCAAGGACATGGCGGTAAACCGCGAAAACGGCGTCGAGATCGATCTGTGTGTAGTTGGTAGCAAGGGTGCGGCCTTTTTCCGTAACTTCGGCGGCAACGTCGTAGCAGCTATCAGCCACCTGGGTGAAGAGCCGTCGATCAATGATTTGATCGGCAGTGTGAAGGTGATGCTGGATGCATACCTGGAAGGCCGGATTGACCGCCTCTCCGTGGTATCCAACAAGTTCATCAACACCATGACCCAGCAGCCAACCGTGGAGCAATTGATTCCACTGGTGGCGACTCCGGATCAGGAACTCAAGCACCACTGGGACTACCTCTACGAACCAGACGCCAAAGAGCTGCTTGACGGCTTGATGGTGCGCTACGTGGAGTCGCAGGTGTACCAGGCGGTGGTCGAGAACAACGCAGCTGAACAAGCGGCGCGGATGATCGCGATGAAAAACGCTACCGATAACGCCGGTGATCTGATCAGCGATTTGCAGCTGATCTACAACAAGGCGCGTCAGGCTGCGATCACCCAAGAGATCTCGGAAATCGTCGGCGGCGCTGCCGCGGTTTAACGGTTCAAATATTCAGAGGATCCAGCTATGAGTAGCGGACGTATCGTTCAAATCATCGGCGCCGTTATCGACGTGGAATTTCCACGCGACAGCGTACCGAGCATCTACAACGCGCTGAAAGTACAAGGCGCGGACACTACTCTGGAAGTTCAGCAACAGCTGGGCGACGGCGTAGTTCGTACCATTGCGATGGGTTCCACCGAAGGCTTGAAGCGCGGTCTGGACGTTGTCGACTCTGGCGCAGCCATCTCCGTACCGGTCGGTAAAGCGACCCTGGGCCGGATCATGGACGTACTGGGCAACCCGATTGACGAAGCTGGTCCGATCGACACCGAAGAGCGTTGGGGCATTCACCGTCCAGCACCTTCGTTCGCGGAACAAGCTGGCGGCAACGACCTGTTGGAAACTGGCATCAAGGTTATCGACCTGGTTTGCCCGTTCGCCAAAGGCGGTAAAGTCGGTCTGTTCGGTGGTGCCGGTGTAGGCAAGACCGTAAACATGATGGAACTGATCCGTAACATCGCCATCGAGCACAGCGGTTATTCCGTGTTCGCCGGTGTGGGCGAGCGTACCCGTGAGGGTAACGACTTCTACCACGAGATGAAGGACTCCAACGTTCTGGACAAAGTGGCACTGGTTTACGGTCAGATGAACGAGCCGCCGGGTAACCGTCTGCGCGTAGCATTGACCGGCCTGACCATGGCCGAGAAGTTCCGTGACGAAGGTAACGACGTTCTGCTGTTCGTCGACAACATCTACCGTTACACCTTGGCCGGTACTGAAGTATCCGCACTGCTGGGCCGTATGCCTTCCGCAGTAGGTTACCAGCCGACCCTGGCCGAAGAGATGGGCGTTCTGCAAGAACGTATCACTTCGACCAAAGAAGGTTCGATCACTTCGATCCAAGCGGTATACGTACCTGCGGATGACTTGACTGACCCGTCGCCAGCGACCACCTTCGCCCACTTGGACGCCACCGTCGTTCTGTCCCGTGACATCGCTTCCCTGGGTATCTACCCAGCGGTCGATCCACTCGACTCGACTTCGCGCCAGCTGGACCCGAACGTGATCGGCCAGGAGCACTACGACACCGCTCGCGGCGTTCAGTACGTGCTGCAGCGTTACAAAGAACTGAAGGACATCATTGCGATCCTGGGTATGGACGAGCTGTCGGAAGCCGACAAGCAGTTGGTAAACCGTGCTCGTAAGATCCAGCGTTTCTTGTCGCAGCCGTTCTTCGTGGCTGAAGTCTTCACCGGTGCCTCGGGTAAATACGTTTCCCTGAAAGACACCATTGCTGGCTTCAAAGGCATCCTCAACGGTGACTACGACCACCTGCCAGAACAAGCGTTCTACATGGTTGGCGGCATCGAAGAAGCGATCGAGAAAGCCAAGAAACTGTAATCCAAGCGCCCGGAAACGGGCGCTCATCAGGTTGAGGCAATCAGATGGCTATGACAGTCCATTGCGATATCGTCAGCGCGGAAGGGGAAATCTTCTCCGGTCTGGTAGAGATGGTGATTGCACACGGCGAACTCGGTGACCTTGGTATTGCCATGGGTCACGCGCCGTTGATCACCAGCTTGAAGCCGGGTCCGATCACTCTGACCAAGCAAGGCGGGGAAAAGGAGGTGTTTTACATCTCCGGTGGTTTCCTTGAGGTTCAGCCGAACATGGTCAAGGTACTTGCCGACACCGTGCAACGTGCTGGCGACCTGGATGAAGCCTCCGCTCAGGAAGCCGTCAAGGCTGCCGAGAAGGCCCTGAACGAAAAGGGTGCGGACTTCGACTACAGCGCTGCTGCTGTACGTCTGGCCGAGGCTGCAGCCCAGCTGCGCACGCTCCAGCAGATCCGCAAGAAGTAAGCGGCCACGCCGTCTTGTTTCATGTGCGATTGATTAAAAAGGGTAGCCTCGGCTACCCTTTTTCTTTTTCAGCAATACACTTCTCTGGTCTGACGTCGGACCGCCCAGGATTGGTAGCCATTCATGTCTCTTGAAATCGTCATTCTCGCCGCAGGCCAAGGCACCCGCATGCGTTCGGCCCTGCCCAAGGTGCTGCATCCGGTTGCCGGCAATTCCATGCTTGGCCATGTTATCCACAGCGCGCGGCAGCTCGATCCACAGCGCATTCACGTGGTGATCGGCCACGGTGCCGATGTTGTGCGTGAACGCCTGGCCGCGGATGACCTGAATTTCGTATTGCAAGACAAGCAACTCGGCACCGGCCACGCCACCGCGCAAGCCGTGCCGTTCATCACTGCCGACACCGTGCTGATCCTCTACGGTGACGTACCGCTGATCGAAGTGGAAACCCTGCAACGCCTGCTCAAGCACGTGGTGCCAGGGCAGATGGGCCTGCTCACCGTCGAGCTGGATGATCCTACCGGCTATGGCCGTATCGTGCGCAACGCTGACGGCAAGGTCGCGGCCATCGTCGAGCACAAAGATGCCAGCGAAGCCCAGCGCGCCATCACCGAAGGCAACACCGGAATCATGGCGGTGCCGGGCAATAAGCTCGCCGACTGGATGAGCCGTCTGTCCAACAACAACGCCCAGGGCGAGTACTACCTCACCGACGTGATTGAGATGGCCGTGAGCGATGGCCTGTTGGTCGCCACCGAGCAGCCCCTCGACCCCATGGAAGTGCAGGGCGCCAACGACCGCAAGCAACTCGCCGAACTGGAGCGTCACTACCAGCTGCGTGAAGGCCGCCGCCTGATGGCCCAGGGCGTGACCCTGCGCGACCCGGCGCGTTTCGATGTACGCGGCGAAGTGACCGTGGGCCGCGACGTGCTGATCGACATCAACGTGATCCTCGAAGGCCGCGTGATCATCGAAGACGACGTGGTGATCGGCCCGAACTGCGTGATCAAGGACAGCACCCTGCGCAAAGGCGTGGTGGTCAAGGCCAACAGTCACCTGGACGGTGCGGTGATGGGGGAGGGCAGCGATGCCGGTCCGTTTGCGCGACTGCGTCCGGGAACCGTGATGGGTGCCAGGGCGCATGTGGGCAATTTCGTCGAACTAAAGAACGCCCGAATGGGTGACGATGCCAAGGCCGGCCACTTGGCCTACCTCGGTGATGCGGTGATTGGTGCACGCAGTAACATTGGTGCGGGCGCCATTACCTGCAATTACGATGGCGCCAACAAATACCAGACGACTATTGGTGAGGACGTCTTCATCGGCTCCAATAACTCACTGATTGCGCCTGTCTCTATTGGTGATGGCTCGAACACCGCCGCCGGCTCAACGATCAATCAGGATGTGGATAAGTCTCAACTGGCGGTAGCCCGCGCCCGCCAACGCAACATCGATGGTTGGAAGCGTCCGGTCAAAATCAAAAAGACCTGAGTTACCCACAATTTCACCTGCGACAAATATCCAATGTGGGAGCGGGCTTGCTCGCGAATGCGGAGTATCAGTCACCGATGATTCGACTGATACACCGCATTCGCGAGCAAGCCCGCTCCCACATTTGACCTGCGTCGACGCAAAAATTTGTTGCACCCCGCTTGACGATCTTTCGCCAATAGGTTTTGATTGCCTTCGTTATCTTTCGAAACGAAACTTATCATCACCATGTCGAAACGAAATACACCCCAACGACGCCACAACATTCTGACCTTGCTCAATGAACAGGGCGAAGTGAGCGTGGACGAATTGGCCAAGCATTTCGAAACTTCGGAAGTGACCATCCGCAAGGACCTGGCGGCCCTCGAAAGCAACGGCCTGTTGCTGCGTCGCTACGGTGGCGCCATCACCATGCCCCAGGAATTGGTCGGCGACGCCGCCCAGCCCATCTCGGTGTACAAGCGCGCCATCGCCCGTGCCGCCGTGCTGCGCCTGCGCGAACACGCACGCATCATCATCGACAGCGGCAGCACCACCGCCGCGATGATCCCCGAACTGGGCCACCAGCCCGGCCTGGTGGTGATGACCAACTCCCTGCACGTGGCCAGCGCCTTGAGCGAACTGGAACACGAGCCGGTGCTGTTGATGACCGGCGGCACCTGGGACCCTCACTCGGATTCGTTCCAAGGCCAGGTCGCGGAGCAGGTGCTACGGTCCTATGACTTTGATCAGCTGTTTATCGGTGCCGATGGCATCGACCTGCAGCGCGGTACCACCACCTTCAACGAATTGCTGGGCCTGAGCCGCGTGATGGCCGAGGTCGCCCGGGAAGTGGTGGTGATGGTCGAATCCGACAAGATCGGCCGCAAGATTCCCAACCTGGAACTGCCCTGGAGCAGCGTCCATACCCTTATTACCGATGATCGCCTGCCGCTTGAGGCCCGCGACCAGATCCAAGCCCGCGGCATTACGCTGATATGCGCGGCAATCATCTAGGAGAAACATCATGTGTGGAATTGTTGGCGCAGTCGCCGAACGTAACGTAACCGCCATCCTGCTCGAAGGCCTCAAGCGCCTGGAATACCGTGGCTACGACAGCGCCGGTGTGGCCGTCTTCACCAACGCCGGCAAACTGGAGCGCATGCGCCGTCCGGGCAAGGTCAGCGAGTTGGAACAGGCCCTGGCAGGCGAGCCGCTGGTCGGTCGTCTGGGCATCGCCCACACCCGCTGGGCCACCCACGGCGCGCCGTGCGAGCGTAACGCCCACCCACACTTCTCCGGCGACCTGGCGGTGGTGCACAACGGCATCATCGAAAACCACGAAGTGCTGCGCGAACAACTCAAGGGCCTGGGCTACGTGTTCACCTCGGACACCGACACCGAAGTCATCGCCCACCTGCTCAACCACAAACTCAAGGACCACAGCGACCTGACCACCGCCCTCAAGGCCACGGTCAAGGAACTGCACGGCGCCTACGGCCTGGCCGTGGTCAGCGCCAGCCAACCCGACCGCGTCGTCGCCGCCCGTAGTGGCAGCCCGCTGGTGATTGGCCTGGGCCTGGGGGAAAACTTCCTCGCCTCCGACCAACTGGCCCTGCGCCAGGTCACTGACCGCTTCATGTACCTGGAGGAAGGCGATATTGCCGACATCCGCCGTGAAAGCGTGCAGATCTGGGACGTAAACGGCAACACCGTCGAGCGCGAAGCCGTGCAGTACCGCGACGGCGCCGAAGCGGCCGACAAAGGCGAGTTCCGCCACTTCATGCTCAAGGAAATCCATGAGCAACCGGCTGTGGTGCAACGCACTCTGGAAGGGCGCCTGAGCCAGAACCAGGTGCTGGTCAACGCCTTCGGTCCACAAGCTGCCGAGTTGTTTGCCAAAGTGCGCAACGTGCAGATCGTCGCCTGTGGCACCAGCTACCACGCCGGCATGGTTGCCCGTTACTGGCTGGAAGAACTGGCCGGCATCCCGTGCCAGGTCGAAGTCGCCAGCGAGTTCCGCTACCGCAAGGTGGTGGTGCAGCCCGACACCCTGTTCGTGACCATTTCCCAGTCCGGCGAAACCGCCGACACCCTGGCCGCCCTGCGTAACGCCAAGGAACTGGGCTTCCTCGCCAGCCTGGCGATCTGCAACGTGAGCATCAGCTCCCTGGTGCGTGAATCCGACCTGACCCTGCTGACCCAGGCCGGCCGTGAAATCGGCGTCGCCTCCACCAAGGCTTTCACCACCCAGCTCGTTGGCTTGTTGCTGCTGACCCTGTCCCTGGGCCAAGTGCGGGGCACCCTCGCCGAAGGCATCGAAGCCACCCTGGTCGAAGAACTGCGCCGCCTGCCCACTCGCCTCGGCGAAGCCCTGGCCATGGACAGCACCGTGGAAAAAGTCGCCGAGCTGTTTGCCGACAAGAACCACACCCTGTTCCTCGGCCGTGGCGCGCAATACCCAGTGGCAATGGAGGGCGCGCTCAAGCTCAAGGAAATCTCCTACATCCACGCCGAAGCATACCCAGCCGGCGAGTTGAAGCACGGCCCATTGGCCTTGGTGGACGACGACATGCCGGTGGTCACCGTTGCACCCAACAACGAACTGCTGGAGAAGCTCAAGTCCAACCTGCAGGAAGTGCGCGCCCGTGGTGGCCAACTGGTGGTATTCGCCGACGAAAAAGCCGGCATGACCAACGGCGAAGGCACCCACGTCATCAACGTTCCGCATATCCACGACATCCTGTCGCCGATCCTCTACACCATCCCGCTGCAACTGCTGTCGTACTACGTTGCCGTGCTCAAGGGCACAGACGTT